>NZ_BAFT02000079.1 GCF_000308475.2 Nocardia brasiliensis NBRC 14402
ATTTCACGAAAGCCCCCAGCATCGCTGGGGGCTTTCGTCGTTTTCCGACCCTTCCCACACGCACCTGTCGGATGCTGTTCTCTCCGCGGTCGATTCGCCGTTGGTTCGCCGCGGTAGCGTGCGTGCTCTCGACGTCGTCCGGCTACGGAGGTTGTGCGGTGTGGGCAAAATTGTTGCGTCTCGGTCTACTGCTGGTGCTCGCCGTTTCGCTGCCCGCGCTGCCGGCCGCGCATGCGGACTCGGATCTGCCCACCGAAATATCCGGTGGGACATGGAAATCCGGTCATGTGCAGGGCATTGCGATTGATGTGCGCAAGGGCTTCATGTACTTCTCGTTCACCGATCTGCTGGTGAAAACAGATCTGAACGGCGCGGTGATCGGCACGGTGACGGGATTCACCGGCCATCTCGGCGATTTGGCGTTCGACGAACGGGACGGCCGGGTCTACGGCTCCCTCGAATACAAGGCCGCTTCCGCGTTCTATATCGCGATCATCGACGTCGACCGGATCACCCAGCAGAACATGGACGCCGAAGCCACGGGCATCGTCAGCACGGTGTATCTGCGGGAAGTGGTAGCCGACTACACGGCCGACATGAACGGTGACGGGAAGTTCGACGGTGACGTCGCCGCGACCGCAGACCACCGGTACGGGTGCAGCGGTATCGACGGTGTGGCGTTCGGTCCGGCGTTCGGCAGCCGCGATGGTGCGCCGAAACTCACTGTCGCCTATGGGATCTACTCGAACAACAGTCGCACCGACAACGACTACCAGGTGCTCCTGCAATACGACACCACGAACTGGCGTGCGTACGAGCGCCCGCTCACTCAGCGTGCCCCGCACACCAGTGGGCCGCAGACTCCGGACGGAAAATTCTTCGTCCGTACCGGCAACACCACCTACGGCGTGCAGAACCTCGAATACGACAGCCACACCGGAAACTGGTTCCTCGCCGTATATCCCGGCAAGAAGCCGCAATTCCCGAACTACCCCTTCTTCATCATCGAAGCCACCGCCCAACCACAACCCCAAGACCTCACCGGCCAACCGCAACCCGAACAAGGCTCAGTACTGCCCCTGGCACCAGGCGGCCTACAGGACGACCGTTCAGGCACGCGCGGCTGGAAGTTCACGGCCCCCTATGGCCTGATCGCCCTCGGCGACGGCCGCTACTACGTCGCCACCTCGAGCACCTCGAAATCCGACGGCACCACAACCCAATCCGGCGTAGCCCACCTATACCGCTGGACCGGAAACACTCCAACACCCTTCGAAAAGATCGAAGGATAGCAATCCGTGGCCGGGGGTCGCTCTCGGAGAGATTGACCATCGCCTATTCGCGGTCCGATGACACCCCCACGTAGTCCGGCGTCGCTTACCTACGGCCGGAGGGAGAACACTTCGGCAGCGTCGAGAAGGTCGAGGGGTCGCGATTCGGCGTGTGCCGCTGGGTGGCGTGCCACGATGAGACGGCATCGGTCCCAGAGGGGCCGAGCATCGGCCTCTAGGAGGGTGCGTGTCGGACGTCCGCGCAGGGGAGCCGTTCGGTGGTCGTGCGCCGACCAGTCACGAGCGGATGACCGGCTTACCCTGGGATGCGTCGTATCACGATGGCCCTGCACCCTGGGACATCGGCGGTCCGCAGCCCGCGATCGTGCAGGTCGCCGCGGCGGGCGGATTCACCGGGGCAGTACTCGATGCCGGCTGCGGGTCCGGGGAGAACGCTCTGCACCTCGCCGCGCTGGGGCTATCGGTGCTGGGAGTCGATGTCGCCGAGACAGCTTTGGCCACCGCCCGCGCGAAGGCCGCCGAACGTCGGCTCGCCGTCGAATTCATCATGGCCGACGCGTTCGAGCTGCGCCGCCTGGACCGCATGTTCGACACCGTGCTCGACAGCGGAATGTTCCACACCTGCGACACCGACGAACAACTCCGCTACGCAGCCAGCCTCGCCTCGGTGACCAACCCCGGCGGCACCCTCTACATCCTCTGCTTCAGCGACACCGGCCCCGACCCAGGCCCCCACCCCATCAGTCGGCAAGCGCTCACCACCGCATTCGCCACCAACTGGACCATCGCCACGACTCGCCCCCACCCGAATCCACACCACCTTCCACCCCACCGGCGCCCCCGCCTGGCTGGCCACCCTCCACCGAACCTGACCGATCCCCACAGAGCAGAGCGAGTGGACCAAGCGACAGATAGGTCGGCGTTCACAGAGGGTTCGTACGGTTCACAGCAGGTGTATCCCCTGTGAGCCGTACTGAAGGTCTGTGAGCCCCCGACTTGCGTGGCGAAACACGCCGGGTCCGCTCCGGGATCGGCAAAATCGCGGGTCGGCCGCTGGGACAACGGCTGACTCGGCTGGTGGAGCTGCCGAGTTAGCAGGCGGCCGCACCTCGGCGATTTCGGCGGCGTAAGAAACGGGGTCAGGGGGAGCTGAGGGTGGTGGTGAGGTGGTGGGCGGCTTCGGTTACGGCTGAGATGTATTCGTCGCGTTCGGGTTTGGTGGTGGAGGGTTGGAGGGGGCCTAGTTGGACTTCGTGGGTGGCGGTGCCGGCGGGGTCGAAGACGGGGGCGGCGAGGTAGCTGAGGGGCAAGGGGTCAGGGGAGTCGAGTTCGGTTCGGGTGAAGGGGCGGGCGGTGAGTTCGGCCAGTTGGCGCAGGGCGCGGGTGCGCAGATGTGGTTGCAGGAGTTCGGTTCCGGCGGCGCCGAGCAGGTCGGCGAGGAGGTCGACCAAGCCCGCGTCGTCGGCGCGGGGACGGAAGACTGCGACGCCGCGGGCGCGAACGAGGGTGAGTAGAGCGCCGGCGTTGCGCCGGTCGGCGCCGGTGGCGGTGCGGATCCAGGTGTTCTGTTCGGCGGCCGGACGCCACGGCATGACGCTGGCACCGGCGGGGAATTGCAGTGGAATGCGGTGTCCCACCGGGATTCCGGGGACGACGCGGGTGTGTCCGTGCCGGATGTCGAGGACGGTGAGCCGATCGGGTTCGATCCGGCTGAAGGTGGCGCCGAATCCGGTGCGGGCGGCGAGTGCGGCGAGTACGTCACCGACGCCGGGCGGTAGTGCGGCACTGGATAATCCGGCCAGCTCGGGGCCGATGGTGTAGCCGCGCTGCGGGTCTCGGCGTACCCAGCCTGCTGCGGCGAGTTCGGCGAGTATCGCGGTCGCGGTGGCTCTGGCGATGCCGAGGCGTTCGGCGATGCCCGCGACACCGATCGGCTCGTTCGCCGTGGTGAGCAGCGAAACGATGTCGACGACCCGGCGGGTCGGCGGCGATGCGGACCGTTCCGGCATGACGGAACCTCTTGTTTCTGCTCGGGTGGGCAACCTACGATGTGTCGAATATTAGAACACCAAGCGTCGAATATTCGACACCGTGGATGTCGGCGGGCATGACCCCGCATCGGATGGAGCGCGAATGATCCTGGATCGGTTCCGGATAGACGGGCAGGTCGCCATCGTGACCGGCGCCGGCCGCGGCCTGGGGGCGGCGATCGCACTGGCCTTCGCCGAGGCGGGTGCGGATGTGGTGATCGCGGCCCGCACGAAGAGCCAGTTGGACGCGGTGGCCGAGCGGGTGGCCGCGACGGGACGGCAGGCGCATGTCGTCCCGGCCGACCTGAGCGGTCTCGACACCACCGCGGCATTGGCCGCGACCGCGGTGGAACGTTTCGGCAGGCTGGATATCGTGGTGAACAATGTGGGCGGCGCGATGCCGTGCACACTGCTCGATACGACGCCGCAGGCCCTGGTCGACGCGTTCAACTTCAACGTCACCAACGCGCACGCATTGGTCTGCGCCGCGGTCCCGCGCATGCTGGAGACCGCGGGCGGCGGTTCGATTCTCAACATCACCTCGACCATGGGCAGGCTGCCCGGTCGCGCGTTCGCCGCCTACGGCACCGCCAAGGCGGCGCTGGCGCATTACACGAAACTTGCTGCGCTGGACCTGAACCCGCGCATTCGGGTGAATGCCATCGCGCCCGGCTCGATTCTGACCTCCGCGTTGGAGATCGTCGCGGGCAACGAGGCGATGCGCACCGAACTGGAGACCAAGACCCCGCTGCAACGAATAGGTGAGCCTGAGGACATCGCCGCGGCCGCCCTGTATCTGGTGTCCCCTGCGGGCAAATATCTCACCGGCAAGGTCATCGAACCCGACGGTGGCTTGATCATCCCGAACCTCCATCTCCCGATTCCGGATCTGTGACATGACTTATCGCGTAGTGCAGTGGGGTACAGGCAATGTCGGCCGGCACGCGCTGGCCGGTGTGATCGCCAATCCCGACGTCGAATTGACCGGCGTCTGGGTCTCCGGCGAGTCGAAGGCGGGCGTGGATGCGGGAACGCTGGCCGGGCTGGAACATTCGGTGGGGGTGCAGGCGACGACCGACGCGGACGCGTTGCTGGCCGCCCGGCCGGACTGTGTCGTCTACTGCTCGATGACCGACAACCGCCTGTTCGAAGCCGTGCAGGACCTGCAGCGGATTCTGCGCGCGGGTGTCAATGTCGTCGCGTGCGCACCGGTGTTCTTCCAGTACCCGTACGGCGTGGTCCCGGACGAACTGTTGAAGCCGGTGCAAGAGGCTGCGGCACAAGGTAATTCGACCCTCTGGGTGAACGGCATCGATCCCGGTTTCGCCAACGACTTGGTGCCGCTGGCTCTGGCGGGCACCTGCCTGCGCATCGATGAGCTGCGCTGTATCGAGATCGTCGACTACGCCAGCTACGACAATCGTGAAGTCATGTTCGACATCATGGGTTTCGGCAAACCGCTCGACGATATCCCGATGTTGTTGCAGCCCGGCGTCTTGTCGCTCGCCTGGGGTGGCGTGGTCCGCCAGCTGGCTGCGGGTATCGGCGTCGAACTCGACGCCGTCACCGAGACCTACGAGCGTGTGCCTGCGCCGCATGCCTTCGATATCGTCACCGGTCACATCCCCGAAGGTTCAGCTGCCGCACTGCGTTTCGAGGTGCGCGGTATGGTCGGCGATACCCCGGTCACCGTGCTCGAGCACATCACCCGGCTGCACCCCGACCTCTGCCCGGACTGGCCGCAGCCGGCGCACCGGGAGGGCTCGTATCGGGTGGAATTGACGGGCGAACCGAGTTACGCCCTGGATCTGGTCACCTCGAGCCGCAACGGCGACCACAACTACGCCACCCTGGTGGCCACCGCCATGCGTATCGTCAACGCGATCCCGGCGGTGGTGCAGGCGCCCGCGGGCATCATGACCGCACTGGACCTGCCGCTGATCACGGCACCGGCCCACCGTCATTCGCGCGGGCGGTAGCGTTCGAGCAGTCGGACGTGCGCCGGTTCGAGTTCCTCGATGCTGGTCACACCCAGGAGTTTCAGTGTCCGCAGCACCTGGGTGCGCAGGATGTCGATGGCGCGGTCGACGCCGGGTTCGCCGCCGGCCATGAGTCCGTAGAGGTAGGCGCGGCCGATCAGGGTGAAGCGGGCGCCGAGTGCGAGGGCCGCGACGATATCGGCGCCGTGCATGATGCCGGTGTCGAGGTGGATCTCCATGTCGTCGCCCACCTCGCGGACCACCGCGGGCAGTAGATGCAGCGGCACCGGCGCGCGATCGAGTTGCCGCCCACCGTGATTGGACAGCACGATGCCGTCGGCGCCGAGACCGGCGAGTCGTTTCGCGTCGTCGACCGTCTGCACGCCCTTGACCAGTAGCCGTCCGGACCACTGTTGCCGGAGCCAGGCGAGGTCGTCGAAAGTGACGGTGGGGTCGAACATCGAGTCGAGCAGTTCGGCTACGGTGCCCGACCAGCGGTCCAGGGAGGCGAAGGACAACGGTTCGGTGGTGAGGAAGTCCCACCACCACCATGGGCGGCGCAGCGCGTCGAGCGCGCCGGACAGGGTGATCGAGGGCGGCACCGTCATTCCGTTGCGCACATCCCGCAGTCTGGCGCCCGCCACCGGCACGTCGACGGTGACGACGAGGGTGTCGAAACCGGCCTGCGCGGCGCGTTCGACCAGTGCGATGGAACGGTCCCGATCGGTCCACATGTAGAGCTGGAACCAGTTGCGCGCGTCGGGACCGGTCAGGGCCGCGACGTCCTCGATGGCGGCGGTGCCCATGGTGGACAACGTGAACGGAATTCCCGCCCGCTCGGCGGCCCGTGCTCCGGCCGCCTCGCCGGCCGTGTGCATCATCCGGGTGAATCCGGTGGGCGCGATACCGAACGGCAGCGCGGCGGTGCGTCCGAGCACCTGCACCGAGGTATCGGCGGCGCTGACGTTGCGCAGAATGGTGGGCCGGAATTCGAGATCCGCGAACGCTTCTCGGGCCCGGTCGAGACTGATCTCGGCGTCGGCGGCGCCGTCGGTGTAGTCGAACGCGACCTTCGGGGTGCGCTTGCGAGCCAATTCGCGCAGATCCCAGATCGTCTGGGCGCGTGTGAGTTTGCGCGCACGGCCGCCGAACGGACGCTCGAATTTGAGCAGCGGCGCGAGTTCCCGGGGCCGCGGCAGCCTGCGCGCGGTCATCGCGTGGCGGCCTGGGCGGCGGCGCGTAGCCGCAGCGAGTGCATGCCGGCGTCGACCTCGAGCATGGTCCCGGTGATGGAGGTGGCTCCGGGCCCGGCCAGGAAGGCGACGGCGGCGGCTACCTCCTCGGCCGTGACCAGCCGTCCGTGCGGTTGTCGGGCGCGCAGCGCGGTCAGCTCGGCCGCGGGATCCGCACTGGCCGCGAGAAGTCGCTGTACCCACGGCGTGTCGACGGTGCCGGGATTGACGCAGTTGACCCGGATGCCCTCGCCGACGTGGTCGGCGGCCATGGCGCGGGTGAGCGAGAGGATCGCGCCCTTGCTCGCGGCGTAGGCGGCCCGGTTGGGCAGTCCGGTGGTCGCCGCGATCGAGCAGGTGTTCACGATCGCGGCCGCGGGCGATCGACGTAGCTGCGGGAGGGCCGCACGGGAGACCCGCACCGTACCGAAGACGTTGACCTCGAACAGATTTCGCCATTCGTCGTCGCTGTTGTCCTCGACTGTGCCCTGCGCGCCGATACCGGCGTTGTTGACGACGATATCGAGGCGGCCGAACGTTTCGTGCACCTGTGCGACAGCGTCGCGCACCGAAGCGTCGTCGACCACATCGCAGCACAGGCTGATACCCCCGGACGGCGGAGCGTCACCCGGGGCCCGATCGAGCACCGCGACTCGCGCGCCCGCCGTCGCGAGCGTGTCGGCGATGGCCTTTCCGATTCCGGACGCACCGCCGGTGACCACGGCCACCAGTCCGTCGAACTCGTCGTGCGACGACATACCGACCCCTCGCTCTCGCCTCGCTTCCGAGGCGATGGCACGCCTCGAACAGGTCCGATGTTTACCCCTGGCGAACATAACACCGATCGCGCGGGAACGCGCCAGATTGCCACGGATAAACCAGGATTGACGAATACTCGAACCCCCTTGCGTCGACAGACATCCGATGTATAGTCGTGACCCAGATCACTTTCTGGAACGAGGATCATCCCATGGCGCACCTCACGGCGCTGGACACCTTCGACGTCCGGTTCCCGACGTCGCGCGAGCTGGACGGCTCGGACGCGATGAACCCAGACCCCGACTATTCCGCGGCTTACGTGGTGCTGCGCACCGACGACCCGGCTGGACCGCAGGGGCACGGTTTCGCGTTCACCATCGGCCGCGGCAACGACGTCCAGCGGGTCGCGATCGAATCGCTGACCGCGCTGGTGGTCGGCCGCTCGGTCGCCGAGATCGCCGGGGACCTCGGAGGATTCGCCCGCGCACTCACCGCGGATTCGCAACTGCGTTGGCTCGGCCCGGAAAAGGGCGTCATGCACATGGCGGTCGGCGCGGTGGTCAACGCCGCGTGGGATCTGGTGGCGAAGCTGGCCGGAAAACCGGTGTGGCAGTTGGTCGCCGAGATGTCGCCGGAGCAGATCGTCGACCTGCTCGACTTCCGGTATCTCACCGATGCGCTCACCCCTGACGAAGCGCTGGCATTGCTTCGGCGCGCGGAACCGGGTCGGCAACAGCGGATGGACCGGCTGCTCGCGACCGGATATCCGGCGTACACCACCTCGCCGGGGTGGCTCGGCTACTCGGACGAGAAGCTGGCCCGGCTCGCCCGCCAGGCGGTGGCCGACGGTTTCCGCACCATCAAGATCAAGGTGGGCCGCGACGTGGACGAGGACGTGCACCGGTTGCAGATCGCCAGGGCGGCGATCGGGCCGGATATCGGCCTGGCGGTCGACGCGAATCAGCGCTGGGATGTCGACGCCGCGGTGCAGTGGATCTCCCGCCTGGCGCCCGCCGACCCGGCCTGGGTCGAGGAGCCGACGAGCCCGGACGACATCCTCGGCCACGCCGAGATCCGTCGTCGCGTCGCACCGGTGCGGATCTCGACCGGCGAGCACGGCCAGAACCGCATCCTGTTCAAGCAACTGTTCCAGGCGGGCGCGGTCGACATCGTGCAGATCGATGCGGCCAGGGTCGCCGGTGTGAACGAGAATCTGGCAATTCTGTTGCTGGCGGCCAAGTTCGGGATCCCGGTCGTGCCGCACGCAGGCGGCGTCGGGCTGTGCGAGCTGGTGCAACACCTGGCGATGATCGATTACGTCGTGGTCTCCGGGAGCGTCGAGGGGCGCGCGATCGAGTTCGTCGACCATCTGCACGAGCACTTCCGATTTCCGGTGCGCGTGGTGGGTGGGCACTACCTCGCACCTCGGGAACCCGGCTTCAGCGCTGAGATGCTGCCCGCGTCGCTGCGCGATTACGAATACCCGGTCGGAGCCGCTTGGCGCGCAACACCGTCCGCACACCATCAGGAGAAGTCATGAACACCGCCAGCCTCGTCGGCGTCGCACTGGGCGCTACCCTGATCATCGCCTCGGGTGCCGCGTGCTCGCGCGAATCGGTCGGCACCGAGACCGGCCCGGCCGTCACCGTGGGCAGCGGCGCGGACAACGGCGTGCTGGTCGGTGCGGACCAGCCCCGGTCGGATTCCGACTTCTGGAGCGCCTATGCGGGCTACCTCGGCCCGAAGGCGGCGTCGGCCGGGGTGAAGCTGGAGAACACCTCGTCCGACAACGACGCCAACCGGCTCAAATCCAACGTCGACACGCTGCTGTCGAAGAATGTCGCGGCGATCATCATGGCGCCGCAGGACACGGCCGCGGTGAAACCGGCTTTGGCCGCGGCCGCCGCGAAGAATGTGCCCGTGGTGAGCGTGGACACCCGGCCCGACAGCGGCGGTGTGTACATGGTGGTGCGGGCCGACAATCGGGCCTATGGCACCAAATCGTGCATCTACCTGGGTGAAACCCTGCAGGGCACCGGCAAGGTCGTCGAATTCCAAGGCGACCTGAGTTCGATCAACGGGCGTGATCGCTCGGAAGCGTTCGCCGACTGCATGAAAACGCGTTATCCCGGGATCAAGGTGATCGAAATCCCAACCGACTGGAAGGGTGATCGCGCCGTGTCGGGTCTGCAGGACAAACTGCTGACCGACCCCGATATCAACGGTATCTACATGCAGGCGGGCGGCGTCTTCCTGCAACCGACGCTGGCACTGCTGCGGCGCAGCGGAAAACTGGTGAAAGCCGGTGCGCCAGGGCATATCACGATCGTCTCCAACGACGGTATCAAGGCCGAGCTGGACGCCATCACGGCCGGTGAGATCGACGCGACCATCTCCCAGCCCGCCGATCTCTACGCGCAGTACGCCGCGTTCTACGCGAAGGCCGCGGTCGACGGCCGAAAGTTCACGCCGGGACCGACCGATCACGGCTCGACCATCATCGACACCGGCGTCGGCGGCACGCTGGAGGACCAGTTGCCCGCGCCGGTCGTCACCCGCGCCGGGGGCAAGGTGGGCGAACTCGACACAGTGCCGCCCACCGCGCCGGGACTGTGGGGTCACGGCGGATGAGCGGCGAACCGATCGCGGAGGCGATCGAGGTCTCGAAACGCTTCGGCCGCAACGTGATCGCGCTGAACCGGGTCGGCTTGCGGGTGGCGGCGGGGCGCACGCACGCGCTGGTCGGCCGGAACGGCGCCGGGAAGTCGACGCTGGTGTCGATCTTGACCGGGCTCGCAACTCCTGATGAGGGGGAGGTGCGGTTCAACGGTCGCCCGGCGCCCGCGCCCGCCGACCGGGACGCGTGGCGCGCCCGGGTGGCGTGCGTGTACCAGAAGTCGACGATCATCCCCGACCTGTCGGTGGCGGAGAACCTGTTCATCAACCGGCAGGGCCTGGACCGTCGGATCATCAACTGGCGCAAGCTTCGTGGCCGCGCCCGGGAATTGCTCGACACCTGGTCGGTGCCCGTCGACGTGGACACCGTCGCCCGTGACCTCTCGGTCGAGCACCGCCAACTGGTCGAGATCGCCCGCTCGCTGTCGTACGGCGCGCGTTTCATCATCCTGGACGAACCGACCGCGCAGCTGGACGGACCGGCGATCAAGCGGTTGTTCCACCGAATCCGAGATCTGCAGGCGCAAGGCGTCACGTTCCTGTTCATTTCCCACCACCTCGACGAGACCTACGAAATCTGCCAGGACATCACGGTTTTCCGGGACGCCGAGCACGTGCTGACCGCACCCGCCGCCGAATTGGGCAAGAAGGACCTGATCGCGGCGATGACCGGTGACTCGGTGGAACTGCAGACCGCCGCCCCGCGCGGCACCGCCGATCAGGACGCCACACCCACGCTCCAGGTCGAGGGACTCAGCGGTGCAGGGGAGTTCATCGACGTGACGTTTCAGGTGTCCCCGCGCGAGATCGTCGGCCTGGCGGGCGGTGGCAGCAGCGGGCGGATCGAGGTCGCGGAGACGATCGTCGGATTGCGCAAGGCCGCAGCGGGTTCCGTGCTGGTGTCCGGGCGGATGCCGCGCCGCGGTGGGGTACGGGCGGCCCTGGACGCCGGTATCGGCTTCGTGCCGCGGGATCGGCACGAGGAAGGGCTGATCCCGGAAATGAGCGTCGCGGACAATGCCACCCTCACCGTGCCGCGCCGCCTGGGCCGCCTCGGGCTGCTGTCCCGCCGGACCCGGAATACGGTGGCGGGCACAGCGATCGACGCGCTCGGCATCAAGACGTCCGGGCCGGACCAGAGTGTCGCGGAGTTGTCCGGCGGCAATCAGCAGAAGGTGGTCTTCGCTCGCGCGCTGGCCACCGACCCCGCGGTGCTGGTACTGATCACGCCGACCGCGGGCGTCGATGTCCGATCGAAGCAGACCCTGCGCGCCGTGGTGCGGGCGGCCGCCGACCGCGGTACCGCGGTACTGGTGGTCTCGGACGAGCTGGACGATCTGCGCGACTGTGATCGGGTCCTGGTGATGGTGCAGGGCCGGATCGCTCAGGAATTCGAGAAAGGCTGGGGCGACAAGGAACTCGTCGCCGCCATGGAAGGACTGTGATGACCCCGACCACGACCGGCCAGGAACCGGCGACCCGTACGGCCACCGCGCGCCGGGGTGTGCCGGTCACCGTGCGCTGGGGCGCGCTGCGCGATTTCCTGCTCGTGCCGCCCATCCTGCTCGTTCTGGTGGTCGGCTACTTCATCGACGCCAGCTTCGTCTCACCGGCCAACCTCACCAATGTGCTCACCACGATGAGCGGTATCGCGCTGCTGGTGCTGGCCGAGGTGCTGGTGCTGGTGGTCGGGCGGATGGACCTGTCGCTGGAGTCGACGTTCGGGCTGGCGCCCGGTGTCGCCATCTGGGCCACCATGGGCACCGCGAAAGTCGGCGCCTTCACCTGGACTTCGCCGTGGATGACCATTCCGCTGGCCCTGCTCGTCGGATTGGCGGTCGGCGCGGTGAACGGGGTGCTGATCGTCCGGTTCGGGTTGAACGGGTTCATCGTGACCTTGGCGATGCTCATCGCGCTGCGCGGTCTGCTCACCTTTCTCACCGAAGGTTTCACGCTCACCAAGATTCCGCCGTCGGTCGAATGGCTCGGCAACACCAGGGTATTCGGCGTCCCGGTCGATGTGGCGCTGTGCCTGCTCCTGTTCCTGGTGGGGTATCTCGTGCTCACCTACACGACGGCCGGGCGCGCGCTGTACGCGGTGGGCGGCAACGAGGCCGCCGCGCGGGCCGCGGGCATCCGCACCGATCAGGTCGTCATCGCGGTGCTGGTGGTGGCGGGCGGGCTCGCCGCCATCGGCGGGTTGATCTATTCGGGGCAGTTCGCCAGCGTGCAGGTCAGCCAGGGCGACGGCATGATCTTCCAGGTGTTCGCGGCCTGCGTCATCGGCGGTGTCGCACTGAACGGCGGCCGCGGGTCGGTGCTCGGCGCGTTCTTCGGCGTGCTGATCCTGACGTTGATCCAGAAGTTGTTGTCCTACGGCGGGGTCAGTGCCGATTCGCTGAAGTTCATCAACGGCGCGCTGATCCTCGTCGCCCTCGTGATCACCCGCGTCGCCAGCGGCCGGCGACAGGAGTGATCATGACCTATCTCGCGGACATCGTGCTCGGCGGTGCGGGATACGCCGGGCTGTACCGGGCGGTCGACCCCGCGGACGCGCACGCCGCGCTGTCCGCCGCCTGGGACGCAGGCATCCGATCCTTCGACACCGCACCGCATTACGGTGTGGGCAGCGGTGAAGAACGCCTCGGCGAATTCCTGCGCACCCGTCCGCGCGCGGAATTCACCGTGTCCACCAAGGCCGGTCGTCTGCTCTACGACGACCCACAGGCCGCCGACGGCACCGACGGCTTCTACGGCACCCCGAAACGCTCGCGGCGGCGGGACTATTCGGCCTCGGGGATCCGCAGGTCCCTGGCGGACTCGCTGACCCGGCTCGGCCTGGACCGGGTGGAGCTGTTGCTCATCCACGATCCGGAAGATCATCAGCCGGAGGCGTTTTCGTCGGCGGTGCCCGAGCTGGTCCGGATGCGGGACGAAGGCCTGGTCTCCGGTATCGGGATCGGCGTCAATTTCGTCGATCTCGCGCTGCGCTTCGTCCGCGAAGCTCCGATCGACCACGTGCTGATCGCCGGTCGCTACACCCTGCTCGATCGCGGCGCCGAAGCCGAGCTGCTGCCGGAATGCGGCCGGCGCGGCATCCGGGTGCTGGTCGGCGGTGTGCTCAACAGCGGCATTCTGGCCGATCCGGAACACCAGGCCACCTTCGACTATCGCCCGGCGGACGGTGAGATCATCGGCAGGGCGCGTGCGATGGCGCGGCTGTGCGCGGAATACGAAGTGCCGCTGCGCGCTGCGGCATTACAGTTCCCGCGCAGGCATCCGGCGGTGACCCGCACGGTGGTCGGCGCGAGCACCCCGGCCCAGGTCGCCGACACCGTCGCGATGCTGAACCACCCTGTCCCCGAAGCACTCTGGGACAAGCTGGCGGGGTGCGGATGATCCGGCGCGTGCCCGCTGCTCTCGCACACCCGCTTCGGCCTGCGCAGCGGGTGCGCGGAATCGCGTCAGGGGGCGGCGCGGCGCAACCACTCCATGACGCCCGCCACGTGGGCGAGGGCGCGCGCGTGCGCGAGTTCGGGGTCGTGGGCCGCGATCGCGTCGCAGATACCGCGGTGTTCGGCGACGGTGCGCTCGAACGCGCCTTCCTCGGTGATGCCGCGCCAGATCCGGGCCCGCATGGTCGGCATGGACAGCGACTCCAGCAGCGAGGCCAGCACCTTGTTACCGGAGGCGGCGGCGATCGCGGCGTGGAACTCGAGGTCGAGCGCGACCAGATCCGTGACCGAGGAGTGCTCGGGCACCACCAGGGTGCGCAGGTGCTCGATCTGGTCCTCCGACATCGACTGTGCCGCAAGGGCGGTGGCGGCGGGCTCGAGAATGCGCCGCACGCCGAGAATGTCGAGCACCGAGTCGTCCTGGTGGAATTCGAGCAGGAAGCTCATCGCATCGAGCAGCGACTTGGGTTCCAGGCTGGACACATACGTGCCGTCGCCCTGGCGCACGTCCAGGATGCGCACCAGGGAGAGCGCGCGGACGGCTTCGCGCAGCGAGTTGCGCGAGACCCCGAGTTCGGCGGCGAGGTCGGCTTCGCGCGGCAGCCGGGAGCCGGGCTCGAGATCGCCCGAGATGATCATCGCCTTGATCTTCGCTATCGCATCGTCGGTGACCGACACCCTGTTTCCTTCGACCTCGAGGATGTGAACGTATGCCTCCGATGACTGTAGACGCCCATATGCATGTTTGGCAGGTAGACGGGGGAGAATTCGACGTCGAATACGACTGGCTGACAGAAACATCCGATGTTTTGTACCGCAACTATGCCCTACCGGAGGTGCAGCCGGAGTTCGCCGAGCACGGGATCGGTGCGCTGGTGCTGGTGCAGGCTTCGGATTCGCCGGCCGAGAACCGCGCGCTGCTCGCGGCGGCCGCCGCGACACCGTATCCGGCCGCCGTGGTCGGCTGGCTGCCGCTGCATCGGCCCGAGCTGGTGGCCGCCGAACTGCCCCGGCTCCGTGCGCATCCGGAGTTCGTCGGCATCCGGCACATGATCCACCGCGATCCGGATCCCGAATGGCTGCTGCGGCCCGAGGTTTCGGACAGCCTGACGTTGCTGGCCGAGGCGGGCTTGGTCTTCGACGCGGTCGCCGAGCGGCCGGATCTGCTGGCCCAGGTCCCGGTGATCGCGCGCGCACATCCGGATCTGACGATCGTGCTCGACCATCTCGGTAAGCCGCCGATCGCCACGGGCGCTCGGCAACCGTGGGCCGACCTGCTCGCCGATGCGGCGGCCGCGCCGAACGTGATCGCCAAGATCTCCGGCCTCGCGACCGTGTCCGGCAGCGAAATCAGCGCTGCGCGTTGGCAACCCTATGTCGATCACGCCCTCGAGGTCTTCGGGCCGGGACGGTTGATGGTGGGCGGGGACTGGCCGTTCACGCTGACCGCCGCGTCGTATCGGACCGTATGGCAGACCACCCTGGCGACCTTGGCCACGCTCGATCCGGTCGATCGCGTGCAGATTCTGACCGAAGTAGCCTGGCGCACTTACCAATTGCCGTTGGCCCCGACCTGGATGAGCCAAGGAGGTACCGAATGAAGTTGCAGCGCATCGGCGAACGCGGCGCGGAGCGACCGGTGGTGGTGGACGGCGCGCAGGCTTACGACCTGACCCCGCTCACCCGGGACATCGACGGCGAATTCCTGGCCGCTGGCGGCATCGCCGCCACCGCCGCCGCGCTCGCGGCCGGTGAACTACCGCGCGTCGAGATCGACGGACAGCGCATCGGCGCGCCCATCGCGCGGCCGCAGGCGGTGTGGTGCATCGGCATGAACTACGCCGCCCATGCCGCGGAATCGGGTGCGGCGCCGCCGCGGACGCCGGTGGTGTTCTTCAAGACCCCGAACACGGTGATCGGACCGTACGACGACGTGCTGATCCCGAAGGGCTCCGAAAAGACCGACTGGGAAGTGGAACTCGCGGTGGTGATCGGGAAACGCGCCCGCTATCTCGACTCGGTCGAGCAGGCGCTGGATCACGTCGCGGGCTACACGGTGTCCAACGACGTCTCCGAACGCGCGTTCCAGCTGGAGGAGTCGGGCGGCCAGTGGTCGAAAGGCAAGTGCTGCGAGACCTTCAACCCGCTCGGGCCCGCCCTCGTCCCGCGTGATCGGCTCGATCCGGCGAACCTGCGCCTGCGCTCCTTCGTCAACGGCGTGGCGCGGCAGGACGCCAGCACCGCGGACCTGATCTTCGATGTCGCGTATCTGGTCTGGCACCTGTCGCAGTACGCGGTGCTGGAACCGGGCGACGTCGTCAATACCGGCACGCCGGCCGGGGTGGCGTTGTCCGGCCGCTACCCGTACCTGCGCGCCGGTGATCTGGTGGAGGTCGAGATCGAGGGCATCGGCAGAGCCGGTCAGCGCTGCCGTGCGGCCGAATGATCAAACCTATTTCATGGCAAGAACTTCCAGCGCACGGTCCACGTCGTCGGCGCTGTTGTACAGATGGAACGAGAAGCGCAGGCCGCCGTTGCGCGCGGAGGTGATGACGTCGGCGGCTTCCAGTCGAGCCTGCACCTCGCCCGCACCGGGCACCGTGACGATCGGGGACTGCTTGGCGACATAGTCGAGGCCGAGCTCGGTGAGCCCGGCGCGGAATCGGTCCGCCAGCGCGAGATCGTGCGCGCCGATCCGCTCGACGGTCAGTTCCTCGATCAGCGCGATGCCCGCGGTGGCCGCGATGATGCCGAGCAGGTCGGGGGTCGAGTCGAAGCGGCGGGTGGTCTTCGGCAAAGCGACGGGGTTGTACAGCTCCGCCCACCGATCCTCGGCGGCGTACCAGCTCGGCCCGACCGGGCGCACCGACTCGGTCGCCTCCGGTCCGGCGGCGAAGAAGGCCACCGAACGCGAGCCGATCAGCCATTTGAACGTGGCGCACACCCAGTAGTCGGCGTCGGCGAAGGACAGCGGCAGCCAGCTCGCCGCCTGCGTGGCGTCCACCAGCAACCGGGCGCCGTAGGCGTTGGTCGCCGCGCGCAGCGTGGACAGGTCCGTGGTGCGCCCGTCCGCGGATTGCACCACGCTCACCGCGACCAGTGCGGTCTCCGGGCGCACCTCTTCGGCCAGGCGCTCCAGCGGGACCACCCGTACCGTCAGGTCGCCGCGATGCAGGAAAGGCATGGTGACAGAGGAGAATTCGCCTTCGGCGACCAGCACCTCGGCCCCGGACGGCAGTGCGACCGCGACCGGGCCGATCAGCGGGCCCGCACCACTGCCGAGCGCGATATCGTCCGCGGTCGCGCCTGCCAGCAGCCGGGCGTAGGCGGCCCGCAGTTCGGGCACCAGGTGGTCCTGCGTCATCGGCCCGCCCCGGCCGCTCGCCCATCGGGTGCTGGCGTCCCGTACCGCTGCCAGTGCGCGCTCCGACGGCAACCCGTAGGAGGCGGTGTTCAGGTAGGTGACTTCGGGAGAGAACTCTTCGGGCGCAAGCGAGGACATACCGGTAGCCTGCGCCGTTGCGCCGACCCCCGTCCAGCGCCAGCATCCCGAAACTGGACCGATCGCGGGCATGCCGGTACGTCCGAACGGTCGGCGGAATCCATTTTCGGGTATTCGACCGTTCTGTGTCATGTTGTCCTGTTGGGTAATTCGGCCGTTCGCCGAATCGGCGTTCCGCGGAAACCTGTGTGAAAGATCGGTGAATTCGCCGCACGGCGCGGCCTGTCATCGTTCTCGATCAGCAATTTCCGGTGATCGTTGGCACATGCGAACCGAGAAGCGATTCAACCGATATTTGATCGGCATTTCCCTTGTCGCCGTGGGAATTACCGCGACGGCGCTGCCCGCGGGTGTGGCGTCGGCGACGCCGCCGAATATCCCGGGCAAGGCCGCGGCGCAGTCGATGCTCGACGGGATCGCCGTCGCGCCGGAGGGGGCGATGACCGGGTACTCGCGGGAGAAGTTTCCGCACTGGATCACCGTCTCCGGCCAATGTTCGACCAGGGAAACGGTTTTGATGCGTGACGGTACCGGCGTGCGGGTCGGCGCGGACTGCTATCCGACCGCCGGCTCCTGGTATTCGCCCTACGACAGTGTGACCGTGACCGATCCCGGCGCGGTGGATATCGACCACGTGGTGCCGCTGGCCGAAGCATGGCGCTCGGGTGCTTCCGGGTGGACCACGCAGCGGCGCCAGGATTTCGCCAATGACCTGAATCACCCACAGCTCATTGCCGTATCGGCGTCATCGAACAGATCCAAAGGCGATCAGGATCCGTCCCAGTGGCTACCGCCCACCACGGGTTATCGCTGCACCTATGCGAAGATATGGATCGCCTCGAAGTCGGCCTGGCAGCTTTCCGCGCAGCAGGCGGAAAAGAACGCTCTGCAACAACTCCTGAACGGATGTGCTTCATGAGCAACGAAATGACGACAACCCTGACCGCGGCCCCCGGCGGCATCATGACCGACGAGGTCGGCGTCATCACCGGCGAGGTCGAGATCCGCTCCACCGTCACCGATGCCGGCCAGGCCTGCGCGCAGACCCGCTACGCGGGCGCCGACGAGTGGTACACCATCACCGAAGCCGCCGAACATCTCGGCTCGCCCACCGAACTCCCGATCTACCACACCAAACTGGTGGCGAAGTACCTCGGCCCTGAACAGTAGGATCGCCGAGTACTGGTGGCTGGCGGAAAGTTCGGCTTCTCACCTGCATGAATAGCAATGATTCGAGCATTTACTAGAAGAGTCTTGACTCGTTGAGTGAATGTTGAGACGCTGGTGTGGTGTGGACTAGAGATGCTGTTCGGCCGACGGTGCGGGGCGGGTTCCCGGAGCTGGCCGGTGTCATCGAGCGGCGATTGCTGGTGAACTACCGGGTCGACCCGGATGTGGTGGCGAAGGTGCTGCCCGCGCCCTTGCGCCCGCAGCGGGTCGGGGAGTGGGCGGTCGCCGGGATCTGTTTGATCCGGCTCGGGCACCTGCGGCCGAGTGGTCTGCCGCACTGGGTCGGCGTGCGCAGCGAGAACGCGGCGCATCGCGTCGCGGTCGAATGGGACGGTCCGCGCGGACACGGGGCGGGCGTCTACATCCCACGCCGTGACACCGGCTCGGTGCTCAACGTGCTGGTCGGCGGCCGGCTCTTCCCGGGCGACCACGAGCATGCGCGGTTCCGGGTGCGCGAGACCGCCGACGATTTGCAGGTGGCCTTCGCGAGCCGGGACTCGGCCACGAAAGTGCGCGTGGACGTCCGGCGGGCGACACAGTGGCCGGGCAGCGAGCTGTTCGCCGATCTGGCGCAGGCCTCGGAGTTCTTCCGCCGCGGCTCGGCCGGGTACTCCGCGACCCGCGGCGGAGCCGAGCTGGCCGGACTCGAATTGCGCACGGACGCATGGCAGGTCGAGCCGGTCGAGGTCGCCGCGGTGCACTCCACGTTCTTCGACGACGCGGACGTGTTCCCGCCCGGCAGCGCGCACCTCGACGGCGCCTTGCTCATGCGCGACGTGCCGGTCACCTGGCACCCCCTCGCACCACTGCCCCTCGCCCCGCGAGGGCGGAACCGGTAGCACGCCGGAGTTTGTCGGACCCCCGTGTCACGCTGGGGAAGTACCAGCGCTCGACGGCCGGAGGGGAACGATATGGCCGATACCGACGACCGTGCCACGGTCCGACTCGTCACACACTGCCGCCGCTGCCACGGCTGGCTCGTCTCGGCCGATTCGGTAGCCCAGGGCATCGGGCCGACCTGCGCCGTTCGCGAACGTGCCGAACAACGCGCGAACCGAGAACTGACCCTGTTCGACATCGCGGCCTGACCGGGGCGACAGGTATCGGCGCAGTCGGCCCCGGCCAGGGAGCAGCCGCCGCCGTTACGCCTCTGCGCCGGCGAGCAGGGCTTTCTTGGCTTCCGCGACGCACTCCGCCCAGGGGCGGTCGAGTTCGATGACGCCCTTGTCGCTCATGAACGCACTGGACACGACGACGTCCGGGGTGAGGGTGGCGAGCAGGTCGAGGGTGGTGAGCAGGGTGTCGCGGTCGCTGTGGCCCTCGATGTAGCCGGCCCACCAGGTGCCGTTCTCACCGAGGATCAGGGTGTCACCGGTGAAGAGATGGCGTTTGCCGTCGATGGTCGCGAGATAGCAGGCGCTGCCCGCGGTGTGGCCGGGCGTCGGGATCACCTCGAGTCCGGCGATCGCGGTGTGCCGGGTGTCGAACGGGTCGTCGACGGTGGTGGCGGTGACCTCGCCCGCGTCCGCGCGGTGGATGTGCAACTGCGCGCCGAAGCGTTCGCGGACGAGCGCGAGCGACGAGGCGATCTCGTCGCGGTGGCTGAGGTAGTGCTGGGCGACGCCGCCGAGTTCGGCGATCTTGTCGAATTCCTCGGTGCGCGTGGTGTTGTAGAACAGCACGTTCCTCTCGGGTGTGGTCCAGAGGTAGGCGTGCGTGTTCAACCCGGGGAAGGGGCTCAGGGTCTCGGTCTCCCACAGGTTCGCGGTGATCTGGTGCATTGTCTGTTCCTTCCGTGCGTGGTCTGTCACCCGGAAGGCGCGAGATCCGATCTCGCGGCGCTAGATCGCGGCGCGGCGGGGTGGATCGCGGCGCGGCGACGCGAATTCACAGCCGCCAGCTGATGTCACGCTGCGGTTGGTACCGGCAGACGAGTCCGAGCGAGACGGTCGCGCGCAGATGTTCGGCCAGTTCCGGATGGATCCGGTCGATCCGGCGCAGGGTGTCGCGTACCCGGGCGGACACGGTTTTGCGCGCCCGCTCGGCATCGTCGCCGAGGTGGCGGGTGCGTCCGGCCAGGCCCGCGGTGCGGCGCAATTCGTCCAGCAGCGCCGCGCGCTCCCGGTCCAGTTCAGCGGCGCGGTCGTCGCGACCCAGGGTGACCGCACGGTCGATTTCGGCATCGAGGGTGCTCAGGCGCCGGTGATAGGCGGCCTTCGCCTGGTCGTCGAGTACGGGGTCGGCCCCGAAGGACTTGGCGGCCCGCACCACCGCGCTGGGGTCGGTGGTGCCGAACAGTTCGAGGCTGGGGATGTCGCTGTCCCGGTGGCCGAGCAGCACGTGCAGGTCGCGTAGCCCCTTGGCATCGGGCAGGTGCACGGTCCGCTCGGCGAAGCGCAGCGTCCAGACGTCGCCGTCGTGCCGGAACTCGTTGTCCGCGGGCATGATCGGCGCGCGCGCAGCGGGTGGTGCGCGGTGCGAGAGCAGGTGTAGCTGCTGTCGTGCCGCGTCGACCCACGGCCGCGCCCGCAACCTGTGCGCCGAATCCGCTGCCGCGGTGAGGTATTCGACGGCGGCCGGATAGTCACCCGAGGCCGCGGCGAGGCGGCCCAGCCAGTAGGCGTACGGACCGTAGACCGCGCCGCCGCCCGCGACCACCGCCCACCAGGCGGCCAGCGGAATCAGCCTGGCGCGCACCGTCTCCCGCAGTTCGGGATCCTCCAGCACGAGGGCGGCGTACGCCTGGGCGACCAGGATGGACGGATGGAAGTGCCGCGGGTGCAATTCGTACATCGCCTGGATATCGCCGACCAGGCCGCGCACCCGGTCGAGGTCGCGGCGGCGCGCGGCGGTGATCAGTTCGGGGACCGAAGTGTACGCGACGGCGGTATCGCGATACCGGGCGATGAACGCCTCGGCCTGCACCAGATCACCCGCGAGCAGCGCCAGCGCCCAGCGTTGTTCGAGCCAGAGCGGGGTCAGATCGACCTCGCCGAGCCGCTCGCCGAGCGCGTACGCCTCGTCGATGGCGTTGCGCGCGTCCGCGAATCGCCCGGTGAGGGTGGCGAGCGCGCCGGTGCGCGACAGCGCGATGAAACGGAACCGGAGCAGCCGCGCCCGGTCCGCGTGGGCGCCGAAGGCAGCCAGTTCGGTATGTGCCGCGGGCTCACCGAGTTCGAGCAACGCGGTGAAACGCAATAGCGCGCCCTGCAATTCGAGTTCGTCGCCGTGCTCGCGGCGGCCGATGGCGACGAGTTCCCCGGCAAGCGACAAACGCTCCGCCGCGGTACCGGGCCGCCAGATCGCGTCGTGACGCGCGAGCAGAGCCGAGGCCAGCGCGGTGTCGTCACCGGATTCGCGTGCCGCTCGGACGGTTTCGGCGCTGACGTGCTCGGCCGCGCCGTGCCGCGCCCGTCCCGTGTGCACCCGCACCCGGGTCGCCGCGGCGCGCACCCGCACCGCCAGCGGGTCGGTGGCCGGGCGTTCGGCGAGCAGCATGCGATACGCCTGATCCATCAGGGCGATCTCGCGCTCGGCCTGATGCTCCGGATCCGGCATCCCGAGTTCATGCAGCCCCAAGGCGGCCTCGGCGAACAGTTCGGCGGCCGCGCGGGTTCTGGCCGTGGTCAGCAGTGCCTCGTAGGTGCGTCGCGCCGCGGCGAGTTCGCCGGAACCGCTCTGCGCCGCGGCCAACCCCAATCCGACCGTGCCGCGCAGCTCGGCCTCGTCCGCGGGGAGCAGGGCGAGGGCACGCCGATAGTGGACGGCGACCTCGCCCGCGGCGAGCCGGCCGCAGGCGTCCGCGGCCGCGTCCAGCAGATAGCGCAGCGTGCGCTGTGGGTCGATCGCGTCGGCCGCCAGATAAGCGTGATGGGCGAGATCGCTCGGGGTCGCCCCGGACACCTCCCGGGGCAGCCGTTCGAGCGCGCCGAGTACGGCCGCGTGCCGCTTCCTGGCCTCGGTGTCGCCGATCCGCGCGATCAGATTCTCCCGCACCAGGTCGTGCACGAACGCGTAACGGTCCGGGCCCGGCGTCGTCAGCAGCCGGGCGCGCACCGCGAGCGCGGCGAGGTCGAGCACCTCGCCGAGATCGCGACCCGAACCGGCGGCCACCACCTGCGCGGCGAACTCACGGCCGACGAGCGCGGCCGTGGTCAGGACGTCGAGCGCGGCGGCGGGCAGCGGGATCAGTCGCGCGTCGAGCGTTTCGCGCACGCCGGGGGTGAGCATGTCCAGCGCACTGCCCGCCTGCCACAGGCGGGCCGCCTGCTCGACCAGGAACGGATTGCCGCCCGAGAGGGTGTGCACCGTGCGGGCGATCTCGTCCGGTGCGCGTGTGCCCGTCGTCTCGTGCACGAACTCGGCGACGTGCTCGACCGGCAGTCCGGTCAGCTCGATCAGGCGCGCGGCAGTCGTCAACTCGCCGAACACTGCTCGCAGCGGATGGCCCGCCACGTCGATATCGTTGTCCCGCGCGGCCGCGACGATGGTGAGTCGCTCGAACCACGAGTGCCGCGCGACGAACGCCAGCACCGTCAGCGATTCCGGGTCTGCTCGATGCAGGTCGTCGATCACCACGATCACCGGGCGCAGCGCACAGGCGGTAACGAGGGCTTCGGTCACCGCGTCGGCGATCCGGAACAGCGCGCCCTGCGGCGCTTTCGGCAGTTCCGCGTCACCGATCAAGAAGGACAACGCATTACCCGCGGCGGCGTCCACCGCGGCCCACTGCTCGGGTGTCGCGGCGCGGCGCAAACCGCGCAGCACCTGTACCCACGGCCAGAAGCCGGGAGTGCCGTCGCCGCTCCAGGCCGTCGCGGTCAGCACGAGCGCGTCGCGCGCGTCCAGGCCGCCGACGACCTCGCTGAGCAACGCGGTCTTGCCGATGCCCGCCTCGCCGGTCACCAGGACCAACCCGCCATGACTGGCGGTGGTGCGCCGCAACTCCTCGCGCAGCAGTGCCGCGTGATGGTCCCGGCCGATCAGCCGCGCTGCCGGCACGCCTGCCTCCTTCCGGTGCTATTGCGGAGCCGGTGCCGCCCACATGTTCGTCAGGAGCTGGAAACTCGGGGTGTCGACGAGCGACTGCATGGATTCGTAGATGCGCTGATAGCCGGTCGAGGCGATCCGCCACTTACCGTCGTCGTCGCGCCGATAGGTATCGGTGTAATAGCCCGCGCCGCGAATTTTCAAGCCGTATTTGGTTTCCAGCACCGTGTCCTCGAAAGCCCAAGAGCCGACGGCGGTTTCCCCGTCGACGGTGATCTCCGGGTGATTCGCGATATGGACCGTGACGACGGTGGGACCGAGGTTTTCGCGCATGAACTCCGTGACCGCGGCGCGGCCGTCCAGGACGAGTGGTTCACCGAGCGCGTGCGTGCCGTAGCGCCCGGCCACATCGACGGTGAGGGTGTCGGCGAACTCGTCCCACAGTTTGAGATCGAGGGTCCGGAAATACCGATACTTGAGCTGCCGGACGGCTTCTATGGCGTCGAGATCCATGGCATCAGCGTGGCACGGGCGTGCGTCGCAGACAACAACCGGCGACGGGTGTCCGCCGCGGCCCGCTGGGTACTCAGTGTGATGAGGCCCGCGCGTATCAGGCGTATGCGCTCACCGTGCCGAATACCGCACCACCACACAGGAGTCCGCCGTGCACAGTCCGGTCACCTCGGTCCGCCCCACTGATCTCGCCCTCGACCAGGCAGTCGCCCTGCATGCCGCCGCCGTCCGGCTGGAGGACGAATTCGACGGTCTCGTCGCCGACGAAGCCATCGAACAGTCCCTGCGTTCGGCCTACGAGCACGTCGCCGAACACGCGACGATCGACAATTTCCTGCCGCTGCTCGCCGAACGCTATACGCGAGAATGGTTGTACGCCTTGGTCGGTCAGCACAGCGACCGCACCTAGCGCAACACCTCGGCGATGTCGGCGGCGGCGGTCATCAGGACCAGGACCGGGACCACCTTCGAGGCGGGGATGCGATAGGTGCCGCGACGGCTTTGCTCGATGATCTTCGCCGACGACAACGCGCGCATGTGGTGGTACAGCTGGCCGGTGGAGGTGAGGCCCAGGGCCTCGGCCAGCTCGGCGCCGGTGCGCGGCCTTTCGAGCAGTTCCTGGATCAGCGCGTGGCGCACCGGGTGTCCGAGCGCGGCAAGCACTTCCACGCGCGCTGCGGCGGGTAGCCCGAGCACCGCGGCCGCGCTGTAGCGGATGGTCCAGTCGATCTCACCGTCGAAATCGACCGTGCCGCGGTAGTCGATGAAACCGCGCGCCGGGTCGTCGATGCCGCGCTGCCCTTCCAGCGCTTCGATCCGCGCCTCCAGTTCGGCGAGTTTGCCCTTGACATCCGTCATACGGATCACGGTAACCGGCGCAGCATCTCCGGCTCGGTCATGGCACGGAGCAGCAGTTCTTGATGACAAAAGCTTTTCAGCGCAGCCGACCACGTGGACTCGGGCATGCGGCGGTTGAGCAGCACCGCGGTCGCGACCGTACCGTCGGCGCGGCGCAGCGATATCGCCTCGGTCAGGATGCCCGCGAGCGCACCGCCCTTGAAGCCGAGCCCGACGAACCCGGCCGGCGGTGGCTGCCATTCCAGGTGCGCGCGGGCGATATCGGCGCCGGGCCCGAAACTTCCGGTGGCGAACGAGCGATACAGCGAGGTGAGCTGGCGTGCCGATCCGGTCCAGGTGGTTTCCGCCCACGCCACTTGATCGCTGTAGGACGGCGGTGATTTCGACAGTATCGCCGCGCGATACGCTGGATCGGCCGCATAACGTCGAGCCGCGGCCCACTCGTCGGCGACGTCCGGTTCGGCCAGCCGGAGCATGCTGCCCAGTGGCGAGAACAGCATGTAGTCGTGCCAACCCCCGGCCGCGGCGGCCTCGATCAGCGCGTTGTCGCCGAGACGGTCCCGCAGATAGTCGGGCGCGGCATTGTCGCTCTCCTGAATCATCGCGCTCACCAGCTGATCGAGGGTGACCGTGTCGCCGGGCAGTCGTTTGCGCGCCTGTTCATGCGCTCCGCCGTCTGCTGTCGGCAGATACCACCGCTCCCATTCGGCGACCGGGATCTGCTCGTGCGGATCGACCGTGCCCGCCGCGACCGCCCGCGCATAGGCTGCGAGCGGTACCACCTTCGCCGCCGACGCGAGCGGCTGCTGCACATCGGCCCGCCGTTCGGCGGTATGTCCCAACCCGTCGTCGATGGCGAACGCGATGTTGTCCGGATCCTGCTCGATCCGCGCCAACCACCCCTCGACCGTGGATACGTCCGCTTCTTTCGTCGCGGTACTCGAACAGCCCGCAACCAGCGGCAAGACCGCGGCCAGCACGGCCGCAAGTCTGCGTCGCATCATCGCGCCTCCGTAAATCCGTAATTCCGTAATAACGAACTACTGCGATGATAGCCATCCGGCCACGTCGGCGCCATGGGGTCTCGTTCGCCGCGAACGCCGTGCCGAAAGCCGTTGGCTGGGTTGGCGTATGGGCACGGACGAAAGATCCGTAGTCGTCTCCGTAGTTTTCGGGATTCCACCGAACGGTCCGCTCGAGGCACTGTGATGGGCGACACAAAGTGGTGTGCCGGAAACGCACATGCCTAATAGATGTACTTCTAAGCTCTAGGCGAGCACGTGGTGGAGGTGAGCTATGACGGTCGAGGCGGTGACCCATCCCGAGTCCGGAGCATTGTGGACGGGATCGGGGCCGGCGCCCGCCGCCCGGCCGCCGGTGTCCATGATCGAGCGAATGACGCTGATACTGGACGCTTTCGACGGCTCGACGCCGACGCTGACCCTGCTCGGCTTGTCCGAACGCACCGGTCTGCCGCGCTCCACCGTGCATCGCATTCTCGACCAGATGATCCGGCTGCGCTGGCTCGCGCACGCGCCGGGCGGCTACCGGCTCGGCCTGCGCACGCTCGAGCTCGGCGGACTCGCCGCCGACCACAACGAGATTCGGGACGTGGTCAGCCCGCTGCTGCACGACCTCTGTCAACGCACCGGCATGGTCGGGCATCTCGGCGTGCTGGACGGACGCGAAGTGCTCTACCTGGACAAGGCGGGCGGCCGGTTCGCGGCGAACGTCCCGACCCGGCTCGGCGGTCGGATGCCCGCGCACAGCACCGCGCTCGGCAAGGCGCTGCTGGCCTCGCTGGAGCCGAGCATCGTCGAGACTTCGTTCCGCGATCGACTACCCCAGCTGACCGCCCGAACCATCTGTGACAGAACCGATCTGCATCGCGAACTGGGCAAGATCCGCCAGCGTCAGGGCGTGGCGGTCGACAACGAGGAGTCGGTCGCCGGCATCGCCTGTGTCGCCGTCCCGATCCGCGGCCGGGGCGCCGCCGTAGCCGCCCTATCCCTGTCCGCCCACCTCGACGGCGACCGGAAGTCCCTCGACACCACCCGCCTCGCCCGCGTCCTCATCGAAGTAGCCCACGAAGCGGGCCGCTCCCTCTTCCCCCGCCACGCCCGCTGGCGCTGAGCACCCCGGTACCCCGCACCGGGACGGCGCGGGTGACGGTCAGTGGGGGATGGCGTCGATGATGGCTCGGGCGCCTTGGCGGAGCAGATCGGCGCCGACGAAGAAGCCGAGGGCTTGCGGGTCTTCGGGGACGCCCCAGTGTTTGGAGTCGAGCCACTGCGCGCCGTCGGCGCTGAAGACCTTGCCGTGCAAGGTCAGTCGGCCGGTGCGGTCGGTGGTGGCGTAGCCGGCGATGGGAGAGTTGCAGTGGCCCTGCAGGGCGTGCAGCATCGCGCGTTCGGCGTCGGCCTGGCGGTGGGTGTCGGCGTGATCGAGCTGGGCGCCGAGATCGCGGAGTTGTGTGTCGTCGCTGCGGCATTCGAGCGCGATGATGCCCGCGCCGATGGGCGGGCACATGGTCTCGAGGTCGAGCGTCTCGGTGATCCGGTGCTGCTGGCCGACCCGATGCAGGCCGGAGACCGCGGCGATCAACACGTCGATGTGTCCCTCTTCGAGCCGCGCCAGCCGGGTATTGACGTTGCCGCGCAGGGGCTGCACCGTCAGGTGCGGGTAGTGCAGCAGCAGCTGCGCGGTCCGGCGCACCGAGCTGGTGCCGACTACGGTCCCCGCGGGCTGTTCGGCGAGCGGCGCGCCGTTGCCGGTGATCACGGCGTCGTGCACGTCGTCGCGCGCCAGGTAGCCGGCGAAGGCCAGGCCCTCGGGCACCGGGATATCGCCGGGGATGTCCTTGAGGCAGTGCACCGCGAGGTCGGCGTCGTCCACGAGCAGGGCGTGGTCGATCTCCTTGACGAAGGCGCCTTTGCCGCCGAGCTTGGCCAGGTCACCCATCCAGCGGTCACCGGCGGTGGTGACCTTGACCAATTCGCTCTGCACGCCGAGCCGGCCGAGCAACTCGGCGACGTGCTCGGCCTGGGCCAACGCCATGGGGCTGGATCGGGTGGCGATCCGAATAATGCGCGTACGCGACATGTTCGGCACCTTACTCCCGGTCGAAATCCGTTGATCGCCGAGCCTGGCCCGGCGTGACCTGCCCCACGTCGTACCCGGCGGTACCGGTGTGCTGATTATCCGCCCACACGACGTTGGCAAGGTGACAATAAGGGCATGTACAGCGACGAACATCAGGAGTTCCGGGCGATGGTCCGGCGCTATCTCGAGCAGAAGATCAACCCGCACGTCGACGAGTGGGAACAGACGGAGATGATGCCGCTGCACGAGATCTTCGCCGATATGGCGAAGCTCGGCATCCTCGGTCTCGAGTACGACCCGGCCTACGCGGGGCAGGGCGCCGACCATCTGTTCACCGTGGTGCTCTGCCAGGAACTGGGCCGGGTCGCGCACGGCTCGTTCCCGATGGCGCTGGGCGTGCACGTCGCGATGGCGACGCCTTCGCTGCACGCGCACGGCAGCGAGGAACTCAAACAGGAATATCTGGCCCCGGCTATGCGCGGCGAGACCGTCTGCGGTGTCGCGGTCACCGAGCCGGACGCCGGGTCCGACGTGGCCGGCATCAGAACCCACGCCCGCCGCGACGGCGACGACTGGGTGATCAACGGGTCGAAGATGTTCATCACCAACGCGGTTCAGGCGGATTGGCTGTGCACGCTGGTCCGCACCTCCCCGGAGGGCGGTTATCGCGGTATGAGTCAGATCATCATCCCCACCGACGCACCGGGTTTCCGCGTCGATCGCAAGCTGGACAAGCTGGGCATGCGCGCCTCCGATACCGGCCTGCTCACCTTCGAGGATGTGCGAGTTCCGGTGCGCAACACCATCGGTGAGATCGGCCGCGGTTTTCAGCAGCAGATGTCGCAGTTCGTCATGGAGCGCATGTTCGCCGCATACAGCGCACCGATCAGCTGTGCCATGCAATTGGAACTGACCCGTGACTACGCCAAGCAGCGCAAGGTTTTCGGACAGCCGCTGACGGCCAATCAGTATCTGCAGTACACCTACGCCGAGCTCGCGGCGCGCACGGACATGCTGCGCGTCTACACCGAAACCACGGGCCGGTCCTATCGGGACGGCCAGGACGTCACCAGAATGGCGACCATCGCGAAACTGGAGGCGGGGCGGCTGTCCCGTCAGGTGGCGGACTGGTGCCTTCAGGTGCACGGCGGCATGGGCTACATGACGGAGACCTGGACCTCGCGCGCCTTCCGGGACAGCAGGCTGTTGAGCATCGGCGGCGGTGCCGACGAGGTCATGCTGCGGGTGCTGTCCCTGATGGACGGCTTCGCGTAGCGCCGGTGCCGCGGCCGTATTGCGCTGGGGTGCGTGGCATTACAAGGGGGTACGCACACCGGATGATTTCCGGCAGGCCGCGGGAGTGTCCAGGAGGATGCTGGGGATTTGCCTCACGCTTGCTGAAGCGAGTGTCTTTCACTGTGTAGATTTTTCGTTCGCCGCGTGCGCGTGCCGTTCGACTGCTTTCCTATGGACGTCAGGATGGAGAGTCCATGAGCAGGTGAACCGGAGTCGGGAGCGATGCACCGGATACCGATCAACCAGCGACACGTCCGTTCGGGGTGGCTGTGGTCCGCGATCGGCCTGGCGGCCATTGCGGGCGTAGCGGTGTGGGTGACCCGGCCCGAGCCGGTGCACTGCGACGTACCGAACGCGATGGCCCAGTCGGCGACGCCGCCGAATCCGTTGACCGCCAACAGTATTTGGCCGTCCACCAGCCCGTTACCGGAGCCGCAGCCCGTCGTGTCCGGCGAGGCGCGGTTCTATTCGTTCGGTCCGGGGGTCTCGTGCTCGTACCCCGACCTTCCGCTGGACGGCTTCTTCGTGGGCATGTCGACATCGGAGTACGGCACCGCCGATCCGTGCGGGGCCTACCTCGACGTCGAGGGCCCGCGGGGCAGCGTGCGGGTGCAGATCGTCGACCGTTGCCCGGGATGTGCTCCGGGACAACTGGATTTGAGCACGGCCGCGTTCACCGAGATCGCCGACCTGTCCGACGGCGTCGCGAAGGTTCGGTACCACGTGGTGCGCAACCCGGAGCCGGTGGCGGAGCTGACCTACGAGGTGAAGCCCGATGCCACCGCCGCCTGGTTCGCCATCCTGTTCGGCGGCACCGGGAATCCGTTGCGCGAGGTCGCGATTCGGCCCGCGACGGGCGGGCCGTGGCAGCAGCTGACCCGCGGCATGGACAACTATTGGTCCATCTCCCGGGCGGGGACGGGTCCGTTCGCCGCGCGGCTCACCGATATCCACGGCAACCAGGCCGAGATCACCGGCATCACGGTGGAACCGGGGATGCGACCGACCGGTGCGCGTCTCTACAGCGAGGCGCCACCCGTGGTCGTGCCGAAGCCGACCGAGCCGCCGATCGTCTCGCCGACCAGCCTGGCGGCCGCGCCGCCGCCGCAATCGTCGTCGAACGCGACCCCGGCGGGCTGTAAGCCGTGACCGTGCTCAGTCGCGAATGCTCCTGCGCAACTGACGGAATCGGGCGTCGGTGAAGACCGGACCGGTGTACAGGGGAGCGTCGTCGGCGCCGTAGACCCGGATGGTCAGGTGCTGGGTCGCCGCGTACTCCTCACCGCGCCGGTCACTGCGGAACAACACGTCCAGAATCTCGTCGGACCGTGCTCCGGCGGCGCGCAGCCGGTTCATCGTGCGCAGGTACGGCAGCTCGAGATCGGTTGTGGCGGCGAAGGTATGGGCCACAAGATCCACCGGGACCGCGGTGCCGTCGCGGTCGCGGACCTCCACCCGGGTGACGCCCGGCGCCACCGCCCCGCACAATCCGGCGGGCATCACCCAGCGGATGGCGAACGGGCGCACCGTGAAATCCTCTCGGTGTCCGCCCGCGGTGGTGATGCTGAAGAGGGCGAGCTCGCCCTCTCTGAAGACGAAGTCGGCTTCATCGCCCGAGTCGTGGTAGGCGAGCAACCTGCCCTCGGTCGTGCCCGGTGCGATCCGCGCGCCCGGGTGCCAGCCGGAATGCGAAACCTGCAGCACCGGTGCGCCGTTCAGCTCGGCCGTCCGGTAGGCGTCGGCGAAGGCTTGCAGCGATGCCAGCCACTGCCGCCGGTGTCGCTCGTCGTCGTCCGGCTCGAACTGGGGGAGGCGTTGTTGCTCTCTCCGGCCGCCGATCGATTTGCTGGGCGCCGGCCCCCGCCGCCGGCCCCGATCGCACTTTCTCCACATCTCCCTGGCCTCGTTCTATCGGACTGTCCTTCGCCGACGAGGCTCCTGAGCCGGGAACCGCTGCCGAAGGCTGCCCGAGCCTACGGGTGCCGTGCGGCCCGGACAACCACCGTGACCTGCGGGATGATCTGCCGATTATGCGCCGATCACCGCAATGTCGCGGCCAGTGCCAAACCTGCGGCCCGCCCGGAGAAGATGCAGCCGCCGAGGAAGGTGCCCTCCAGCGCGTTGTAACCGTGCACCCCGCCGCCGCCGAAACCGGCCACCTCGCCCGCGGCGTAGAGACCGGGGAAAGCGCTGCCGTCCTGCCGGATCACCTGTGAGTCGAGGTTGGTCTGCAAGCCGCCCAGCGTCTTTCGCGTGAGGATATTCAACCGGACCGCGATGAGCGGGCCCGCGGCGGGGTCGAGGATCCGGTGCGGTTTGGCGACGCGTCCCGCCTTGTCGCCGAAGTACTGGCGCGCGTTGGTGATCGCCATCAGCTGGCTGTCCTTGGAGTACTTGTTGGTGACGTCGCGGTCCCGCGCGACGATCTGCCGCTCCAGCGTGTCGTGATCCAGCTGCGGACCGCGGGCGATCTTGTTCATCCCGGCGACCAGCTCCCGCAGCGTGTCCGCGACCACGAAGTCGACGCCGTGCTGCTTGAACGCCTCGACCGGACCCGGCGCGCCCTTGGCGATGCGGCTCTTGAGGGTGAGTTTGAGGTCCTTGCCGGTGATGTCGGGGTTCTGCTCGGAACCCGACAGCGCGAACTCCTTCTCGATGATCGACTGGGTCAGCACGAACCAGGAGTAGTCGTAGCCGGTGGACAGGATCTCCTTCATGGTCGCGTTGGTGTCGTAACCCGGGAAACACGGTGCGGGCAAACGCCTTCCGTTCGCGTCGAACCACATCGAAGACGGGCCGGGGATGATCCGGATGGCGTGATCGGGCCAGATCGGGTCCCAGTTGACGATGCCTTCGGTGTAGTGCCACATGCGGTCCCGGTTGACGATGGCGCCGCCGGCCGCCTCGGTGATGCCGAGCATCCGTCCGTCCACGTGCGCGGGCACGCCGGAGATCATGGTCTCCGGGCATTTGCCGAGCCGCTCGACCGGCCAGTTGCGCCGGATCAATTCGTGATTGTGCCCGATGCCGCCGGAGGTGACGATCACCGCCTGTGCGCGGAACTCGAACTCGCGCACTACGTTCCGAGACGACGCCTGGCCGCGTGCCAGGTCGCTCGGCTCCAGCACCCCGCCGCGGACGCCGACGACCGCGCCGTCCTCGACGATCAACTCGTCGACCCGGTGGCGGAAGCCGAAGCCGACCAGCCCGCGCCGTTCCCCTTCGAGCACGGGTTCGGCGAACACCCGCACGACCTCCGGCCCGGTGCCCCAGGTGAGATGGAACCGCGGCACCGAATTGCCGTGTCCGTCCGCGAAACCGCCGCCGCGCTCGGCCCAGCCGATCACCGGCGTGATCCGAAGGCCGAGTTCGTGCAGGTAGTCGCGCTTCTCGGTGGCGGCGAAACGCACGTAGGCCCGGGCCCACTGCCGTGCCCACAGGTCCTCGTCGTCGCGGTCGAAACCGGCCGAGCCGAGCCAATCCTGCAGTGCCAGTTCGTAGGAGTCCTTGATCCCGAGCCGGCGCTGCTCGGGGGTGTCCACCATGAACAGCCCGCCGAGTGACCAGAACGCCTGCCCACCGAGATTGTTGCGGTTCTCCTGATCGAGCACGAGCACCTTGCGGTCCGCCTTGACCAGTTCGTGTGTCGCGACGAGGCCGGCCAGCCCGGCGCCGACGACGATGACGTCGGCCTGCTGTGCGAATTCGGTGGCGCTGTCGGTCATCTTCATCCTTCGGTTTCGGTGCTATAGGCCAGCACGACGTGGTAGATGAGCTCGGTGCGGCGCTTGCGCACCGCGCGGCTGCGCGGTTCCATCAGGACCTGCACGCTGGTGCCGTCGTGCACCGCGACGAGGGCCTGGCCGAGCGCCGCCGGATCGGGGACCGCGCGACCGATCCGGGCCAGTCCCGCGACGACGGCCGGCATCAGCGCGGCGCTGATCGCCTCTTCGCGCGCGGCCATCACCCGGCGAAGTTCGGGATGGCGCAGCGCGTGGGCGGTGAACTCCGCGGTGATCCGGTACCAGCCCTCGTCGATGGGCACCGCGCGTGCCATCCGTTCGATGGCGGTGCGCAGGTCGTCGTCACCGCCGATCAGCATGTCGTCGAGGACACGCTTGATATCGGCGAGCATGGCGGCCGATCGCTGTTCCCACATCGCCAGGAACAGTTCGTCGAGCGAGACGAAGTTGGAATAGAAGGCGCCGCGGGTGAAGCCGGCGCGTTCGCAGACCCGTTCCACGGTGGCCTTGCCGAAGCCCTCCTCGCTGAAGGCCTCATACGCCGCGGTCAGCAGCCGCTCGCGGGTTTCGGCGCGGCGGCGGGTGACCCGGCTCGTCGCGGTTCCCGGTGGGGTGGACGACGCCACGGGCACCTCCTCGAGCGGGACCGGCCGCGGGTGGTGGCAGCGGGCCGGTCGATTGGATACAAAACTGTATTCAATACATAAATGTATCAGAGTTGGTGCGGCGACAGGGTGGAATCGGTTGAGTAGGGTCGCACGCAGCATCGAATTGCCAGTGCGGCTCGGCCAGGTGTCCCGGGGACAAGGAGAGTTGAGCATGAACGAGGTTGCGCGGTCGGGATCGATGACCGGATGGCGAGTCCGTCGCCCGGGGCCGATCGATGCGGGACCGCTGGATCAAGTGCACGAGCCCGTGCCCGAGCCGGCCGCCGACGAACTGCTGGTGCGGGTGCTGGCCTGCGGCGTCTGCCGGACGGACCTGCATGTCGCCGAGGGGGATCTGCCCGTGCATCGCGCCGGGGTGGTGCCCGGACACGAGGTGGTCGGGGAGGTGGTCGCGGTCGGTTCGGCGGTCGGCGCGAGTGCCGACGAGCGTCCTGCGGACGGCTTCGCCGTGGGCGACCGGGTCGGCATCGCCTGGCTGCGGCACACCTGCGGCGCCTGCAAGTACTGCCTGCGCGGACTCGAGAACCTTTGTCCCCGTTCGATTTACACAGGGTGGGACGCTGACGGCGGATACGCCGAATACGCCACTGTGCCAGCCGATTACGCGCTGCGTCTGCCGGAGAACTACACCGACGAAGAAACAGCGCCGCTGCTCTGCGCCGGCATCATCGGCTATCGCTCGCTGCAGCGCGCGCAGTTGCCGCCCGGTGGCCACCTCGGCATCTACGGTTTCGGCGGCAGCGCGCACATCGCCGCGCAGGTCGCGCTCGCGCGCGGCGCCGAGGTGCATGTGATGACCCGGGATCCGGCCGCGCAGGAGTTGGCGCGCGCCCTCGGCGCGGCGTCGGCACAGGGTGCGGCGGATCCGCCTCCGGTGCAACTCGATTCGGCGATCTTGTTCGCGCCGGTGGGCACGCTGGTGCCGCCCGCGCTGGCCGCGCTCGACCGCGGCGGCGTCCTGGCGATCGCGGGTATTCATCTGAGCGACATCCCGGCGTTGAATTATCAGCGGCATCTGTTCCAGGAGCGGGAAATTCGCTCGGTCACCGCGAACACCCGGGCCGACGCGCGTGAATTTCTCGCGCTCGCAGGCGAACACCGCATAGAAGTGACCACCCGTGGGTACTCCCTGGGCAGGGCAGATCAGGCCCTGGCCGATCTCGCCCACGGACGATTCACTGGCGCAGCGGTTCTCGTTCCGTAGAAAAGATTAGCCAGGACACGATTCGGCGTTGAGTCCGCATCGTTCGGGTCGACTTCCTTGACGACCTACTCAGCCGTTCTTACCTTCGCAGATATAGCCGAGTGGCACTTGTCGCTGACAAGTGTCACTCGGCTTCTCACAACGGCGTGAGTGGGTGATCACGATGGCAAACCGGAAGGTAATTCATTTCGAAAAGTGGCGGGTGGTACGAGTTTTCATCGTGCTACTACTGGCCGCGGGTTTCGGAGCGACGACGGGATCGCCCGCATGGGCGTCGCCCTGCGCCGCGATCGACGTGGTAGTCGCACGGGGCACACAGGAACCCGGCTACCTCGGCGCCGCGGTCGGGGACCCGCTCTACGGCACGTTGCTGCAGGCGCTACCGGTGAGTTCCACCGCGTATCGCGTGAATTATCCTGCGGACCTGCTCGATCCGGCGTCGGTGAGCCGCGGCACCCACGATATGACCGGTCACCTGCTGTGGCAGGCGGCGGCGTGCCCGGACCAGCGGTTCATCCTGGTCGGCTATTCGCAGGGCGCGGTCGTCACGCACGGTGTGCTCGGTACCGGCGTGGTGACGGCACTCGGCGGCATGGCGGTGCTGCCCGGCGAACTGGAGTCGCGGGTGGCCGCGGTGCTGCTCTTCGGTGATCCGGTCCGGCTGATCGGCTGGAACGTGCCGGGTCAGTACGCCTGGCGCACCGGAAACTACTGCACGGGTGGCGATCCCGTCTGCGGTGGCGGTCTCGACCCGACGCAGCACGGCAACTACGGCTGGGCCATGTGGCCGGCCGCCTGGTTCGCGGCGGATCGAGTGTAGTTCTCCGCCGGGAATCCGCGGTGGGGCCGATCCGGCCCCACCGCACCGGCATTTCGGCACCGGGCGCCGCAATTTCTCTGAAACACCGGTAGTCCTTTTCGATTCGGACACGGTGCGGCGAAATCCCGTGGAACGCGCGGAGTTCGAGGGGTCCGGCCGCGAGCGGGCGTGATAGGAACAGCGAATGTCCGATGATCCCGACATCGCACAAGCCCGGGTATTTCTCGACTTGCTTGCCACTCACGCGCGCGGGCTCGCCCGCGCAATCAGTACCGCCGAACGGACTTTCCAAACGCAACGGCTGCGTGAACTGCACGCGGAGATGCACACGGTTCGGCACTGCATCGCACGAATACACTACCGGTATCCCGATATCGTGCCGAACCGTCAGGCCCGCGTCTGAACCGGTCGCCCGCAATTTGCGCACGCGAGTCGACCGGAATTCAAATCCTGGTGACTACCACTGCAATCCGGGCACCACCCGGGCCACCCGCGCCGCGGGGCCGGGCAGCGCCATCAGCGGCATGAGCACCGGCGCGAGCACGGTCAGCGGGCTACGGCCGCGCTCTGCGGCTGCGGGCTGCGCGGACGCGACGGCCTTGTTGCCCTGTGCCGCATGGGATTCCCCGAACAAGCGGAAGCCCTGGTGCAGGATCGTCCGCTTCACCGACGGCATCAGCAGCTCGACCGCCTGGGCGAAGGTGCCGACCGGGGTGTCGATGCGGTGCGGGCGATCCTCCAGAGCGCGCACCACGATGGCGGCGGCCTGGTCCGGGTCGGGGACCGGCAGCGAGCGGTAGAGATCGGTCGGCGCGATCATCGGGGTACGCACGAGCGGCATCCGCACCGAGGTGAAAGTGATGCCTGCGTCCCGGTTCTCCACCGCCGCGATTTCGCTGAAGTTGTCCAGCGCCGACTTGCTCGCGACATAGGCCGCGAACCGGGGCACCTTGGTCTGCACGGCGATCGAGGAGATGTTGACGACGTGGCCGAAGCGCCGGGCCCGCATCGACGGCAGCAGGGCCAGGATCAGCCGGACTGCGCCGAAGTAGTTCACCGCCATGGTCCGCTCGAAATCGTGCATGCGATCGGTGGAGTTGAGCACCGAGCGGCGGATCGACCGGCCCGCGTTGTTCACCAGGTAGTCGACGTGGCCGTGTTCGGTGAGCACGGCGCGCACCAGCGATTCGACCGCGTCGGCGTCGGTGATGTCGCACGGATAGTCATAGGCCACACCGCCTTCCGCACGCACCGAATCGGCGGCGTCGGACAGGTCGTCCTTGCCGCGCGCCACCATGAGCACGGTGGCGCCGCGCCGGGCGACCGCGTGCGCGGTGGCCAGCCCGATGCCCGAGGAGGCGCCGGTGATGAGCACGATCCGGCCGCTGAGCGGATCGTCGGTGATCTCGGGGCGGTCGCGATGAGTGTCCAGATGCGCACGCCAGTAGCTCCAGAGCCGCTCGGCGTAGCTTTCGAACGGCGGCACGCTCAGTCCGGAGCCGCGCAACTGCGCCCGGGTGGAATCGGAGATGAACTCCGCGGCGAAGGAGGTGTGCGGAGCGACGGCCGCGGGAATGCCCAACTGCTCCAACAGGAAATCGCGCACCGACGCGACGCCGGGCAATTGCGCCAGCCCGGTCAGCGCCAGCGCACTGCCCGGCACGACGCCGATGCCGGTGGGGGCGCCCGCCGCCGCGGCGAGCGCGCCGTACACCGCGCTGAACGGCTGCGGCTCCGGGTTGACCAGGTGGAAGGTGCGCCCGTCGAGTCCGGGCTTGCGGATCAGCGTGGCCATGGCGGCGGCGACATAGTCGACGGGGACGATGTTGGTCGCGCCGAGATCGGGCAGCGGCATCGGCAGTTCCGACGGCAGCGCCGCAAGCTTGGCGATGGCGGAGAAGAAGTAGTAGGGCCCGTCGATCTTGTCCATCTCGCCGGTGCGCGAATCGCCGACCACGATTGCGGGCCGGTACACCCGCCAGCGCAGGCCCTGCGCCTCGCGCACCAGCTGCTCGGCGGCGAACTTGGTGCGGTGGTAGGGCGAGGTGAGCCGCTGACCGAGGTCGAAGTCCTCTTCGAAGAACTTGCCCTTGTGGTCGCCGGCCACCGCGACCGACGAAACATGGTGCAGCACAGCGCCGATCCGGCGGGCCAGGGCGATCACCGAGCGGGTGCCCGCGACATTGGCGGCGTGCGCGGTGTCCTCGTCGGCGGTCATGTCGTAGACGGCGCCGAGATGGATCACGTGTTCGGCCGCCGGTGCCTCCCGGGTGAGCCCGAGGTCGTCCGCCGTGAGGTCGCCGACCAGGGAGAACACCCGCTCGCCGCCGTGCCACGCGGTGGCCAGGTCAGCAAACTTCTGCAGCGAGCCCTCGCGCACCAGCACATGGACCACGGCGTCGGGATCGTGGTCCAGCAGCTCTTGGACGACCCGTCGTCCCAAGAATCCGGTACCGCCCGTCACGATGTAGGTAGCCATCGTCCTCTCCTGCTGTTCACTCGAACCATGTTGTCGCACAAAGTAATCCGGCATGCAACAGTGAATGCGGAGATACTGGTCCGGCCGCGACGTGCCCCCTGACGCGGTAACAGCGGTCGGGCCGAAAGTAGGAACCCCTTCGTCCTGACTTATAGGAAACAGTAATGGATTCCGCGCGACCCCGGCAAGCGTTCCGGTCGGTCTGCGGCTGTGGGACTGGTCACCTGTCTGTGCAGGTCAAAGGGTAAGTGTTACAACAATTTCCAGGTATACCTTCACTGGTCATTTGACCAGTAGTCGTCCGGCATCCGATGAGCTAACGCCGCTCCACCCGGGCGGCCGGCGGCTGCACGGCGGGATGGTCCCGGAAGTAGGCCTCGAAGGCGTCCAGGTCGGTCGGGCCGGGGACGCTGTCGGTGCCCTCGGTGAAGACGGCGAACCCGTCGCCGCCGGCGGCGAGGAAGCTGTTCGTCGTGATCCGGTACGTCGCAACGGGATTGAGTGGTTGTCCGCCGATTCGCACGCTCTCGGCCGACACCTTCGCGCCCTTCGGCGCGGATTCGGTGTAGGCGTAGGTGATACCGGCGGGGGAGAGCACGGCCGGCTTGCTCGCATTGGTCCACTGCTGTTCGAGCAGCCGCAGCACCTGCGTTCCGGTGAGCGTGAGCGTGACGACCTGGTTACCGAACGGCTGGACCGTGAAGATGTCGCCGTAGGTGACCGGGCCCGCTTTGATGTCCGCGCGGACCCCGCCCGGGTTCATGAACGCCGCGACCGCACCCGCCGGTCCGGCGGTGGCCGCGAGCATCGAATCGGCGATGACGTCGCCGAGCGGTGCGGTGCCCGACGGCCCCGGATCGTGCGACAGCACCGCGGTGGCCGTGCCGACCACCCGGGCGGTGCGCGGCCGTGCCTGGTCAGCATAGAAATCGACGAGCGCCGTGGTGGGCCCGTCCGGCGTCACCTCGCGGGTCACCACCCGGTTGACCGCGGACGCCCGCACGCCGTCTGGGGTGAAACGCAGCGTCAGATCGGTGATGAGCCTGCCGTAGGACGCGGCCTGGGTGACCACCTTGCCCTCGATCGTGCACACATAGGACTGATGGCTGTGGCCGGTGAACAGCGCCTGCACCGCCGGGTCGATCGCCTTGGCCAGCCCCGTGACGTTCGGGCTGATATCGGCGCACCCGTTGTAGTCGACCGGCACATCCTTGGGCGGCCGCTGGCTGCCGCCGTCGTGCATCAACGCGACGATCGTCTCGGCGCCCGCGGACTTCACCTCCGGCACATAGCGGTTGATCGTCGCGGCCTCGTCGTCGAACCGGTACCCCCGGATCCCCGCGGGCAGCACGAGATTGGTGGTGTCCGGGGTGACCGTGCCGATCACGCCGATTTTGTGCCCGCCGACCTCCAGCATGGTCCACGGCCGCAGCGCGGGCGGCAGCTTGCCCTCGGCGTCGGTCACGTTCGCGGCCAGGTACGGGAACTTCGCGCCGGTGAACGGTGCGCCGGGCGAACAACCGTCCGGCGGGCAGCCGCCCTGCTGGATGCGGGCCAATTCGAGGACGCCGCGGTCGAATTCGTGATTGCCGACCGACGAGGCGGCCACCCCGATGTTGTTCATGAAGGTGACGGTCGGTTCGTCGTGGAAGAGACCGGAGATCAGCGGGCTCGCGCCGATGTCGTCACCGGCCGCGACCACCGCGCTGGCGGGGTACGCGGCTTTCAGGCGGGCGAGGTGGGTGGCCAGATAGGCGGCCCCGCCCGCGTCGTGCCCGGCGATCTTGCCGGTCGAGCCGGCCGGCGGCTGCAGATTGCCGTGCAGGTCGTTGAGACCGAACAGGTGTACTTCGCCGGCCTCGGCCGCGCCGAGGTCGTCGGTCGAGATCAGCGGCACCACGCCGGGCACGGTCGAGGTGACCGGCCCGCCGCCCTGGTCGTTCGCCGTGCCGCACCCGGCGACGAGCGCCGTGCTCACGAGTCCGGCAACGACCACGGCAAAGCGACGGCGCGCGTTCATGTTCTGACTGTGCCATGCGGGGTCGGCCGGGGCCACCGTTCGCGCGTGCCGCCGTCGCTGTTCGCTCTGCGCTCTCGCCGAGTTCACGGGATATTCCAGTTGGGTGGATAGCCAGGAAATGAACACCTCTGTCCCGCTGTGCACACGATCGGAGTGATGGTCACCATGACGAGTTCGATGACACGACGCGATGCGATGAAATGGTTCGGCGCGGCGGGCGGTGCGCTGGCCGTCGGCGCGGCGATGCCGCTGGCCACCGCCGCGCCCGCGACCGAGGAGATCCGGGTGCTCGCGATCAACATCTGGATGGGCGCGAGCAAGATCCCCGATGGGATCGGCCTGGTGGCCGATCTGATCATCGATACGCGTGCCTCGGTGGTGCTGCTGTCGGAGGCGAACAAGGCGACGAAGGCGATCGCGGCGGCGCTGGAGCAGAAGGGCCAGAAGTTCGAAGCGGTCGCCTCGGGTGATACCGGTGTGCTCTCGGCGTTCCCGGTCGAGGAGAGCGCGGATCTGGGCTGGATGGTCAAGGCCCGGTTGAGCGTCGGGGGCAAGCGCATCACCGCCTACGCCGCGCACCTCGAATATCGCTGGTACGCCACCTATCTGCCGCGCGGCTACGGCGCCGGTGTGCCCGCGCCGGGGGAGTACTCCGAATTCGGCTGGAACAAGCTGCCGGACGGGCCGGTGACCGATCCCGCCGCGGTGCAGCGGGTGAACATCGCCTCCGGACGTCCCCAAGCGATCGGCGCCTTCCTCGAGGACGCGAAAGCGGAAGCGGCGGCGGGCAGTTCGGTGCTCATGGGTGGCGACTTCAACGAACCGTCCGCGCTGGACTGGACGCCAGCGGCGGCGCATCTGTTCGACCACAACGGCGTGGTGCTGCCGTGGGAGAGCACCCGCCGACTACAGCAGGCCGGGTTCGTCGACGCCTACCGCTCCCGCTACCCGGATCCGGTGACGCATCCGGGCTTCACCTGGCCCGCGAGCAATCCCGACGCGCCGGTCTCGCAGCTCACCTGGGCGCCCGAGGCCGACGAACGTGACCGCATCGACTACATCTTCGCCGGACCGGGCGCCGCGCTGCGGCTCGCCGACGTGGGCATCGTGGGACCGCGCGGCTCGATCGTGCGCAATGCCCGGCGCGAGGAGAATACCCAGGACAATTTTCTCGCGACACCGCAGAAATGGGTTACCGACCACAAAGCCGTCCTGGCGACATATCAGCTCACCTAGAACACGACCGCGCCGTTTTTCGACACGGCGCACCGAGGTGTACGGGAGTTTCCCGAGCGACCGGTTGGTGAATGTAATACTGCGTAGCCGAGGAGCAGTCGAAAGTTCACGACCATTTTGGAGGGCTCGGGTCTTTGAAATTCTCACGCACGACCTCGATGGTGACCTGTGCGCTCGGTGCCGCGCTGCTGGTGCTCGGACCGGCGGCGCGGGCCGATGCGGTGATCTTCGGCGTGGCGATCGAAGCCGACGAGCACATGTGCGACGGCTCCGACCACGACGACCGCTGGTATCAGGAGATCGGCGAGTGGCTGGAGCTCTCGCCGTTGATCTTCGACAAACCGGTGCACACCGAAACGCGGCGTGCGCTGTACGGAAATCCGGTATTCGACAAAGACACACGAAACGCCATGTGCGCGGGCGAAGCGGCCTACAACGAAAAACTCCAGGCCCTGATCACAGAGAGTTATGTGGTCGGAAATCTGCAGGAACTGTGTGAGACGAACGAAGGTCTGCTGCGTTATATGAAGCGGCGATCCGCGGTGTTCCAGTGGATCACGGTGAACGACTGGAACGCGCCGAAACCGCCGGCGCCGACCTGCCTGGCCTGAAAGTCAGCCGAGCAGTTCGGTCATCGCATCGGCCATGTTGGCGCGGAAGGCGGTGGGGGAGAAGGTTTCCGCATGCGCGCGGATGACCTCGGTCCGGTAGTCGGTGGGGGTGCAGTCCCGCATCGCCGCGGCCAGGTTGTCGACGACGGTTTCGTCGGCGCCGTGCGCGACGTGCTCTCCGGTCACGCCCGGCCGGACCGTGTCCAGCGCGCCGCCGCGATCGACCGCGAGCACCGGGGTGCCGCAGGCCATCGCCTCTACCGGGACGATGCCGAAATCCTCGACGCCCGGCATCAGCAGTGCGCGACAGCGGCGGTATGCGTCGACCAGAACTTCGTGTGAGGTCGCGCCCAGGAAGGTGGTCTCCGGCCCGGCCAGGGATTCCAGTTGCGCGCGGAAGCGGCCGTCGCCTAGCACGACGAGTTCGCGGCCCGCGCGCTGCGCGGCCCGAATGGCCAGATCCGGTCGCTTGTACGGCACCAGCCTGCCCGCGAACAGGAAGAAGTCCTCCCGCGCTACCGCGGCGTCGGGCGTGAAGCTGTCGATCTGTACCGGCGGGTAGACGACCGTGGCGGGCAGTCCCCACCAGTCGTGCACCCGCGCGGCCACGGCGCGGGAATTGGCGACGACCCGGGACAGTCGAGGCGCGGCCCGCAATTCGGCGTGCCGGGCCAGCCTGCCGAGCGCGGACAGGGCGAGCCGGCCCGCGGGCCCGCCCGCCTCCTGCGCGCGGAAGTCCTTGTCCCACGCCCAGCGTGCCGGGCTGTGCACATAGGCGAGGACCGGTACGTCGGCGGCGAACGCGGCCTGGGTGGCGAACGCGTGATGGCTGATGACGACGGCGTCGAAGCGGTGTGCGAGCGGCAGCCGGCGCAGCGCGCGCGGCGCGAAGGGCAGCAGCGGAGCGTGCGAACGGCGGCCGGTCACGGCATACGCACGGCTGAGCCAGGTATCGTGCACCGCGGTCAGCGGCGCCCGCACGCCTGCCGGATCGACGATCGGCGCGAAAACCTCCGTGCGCTCCCAGGTTTCGGCCAGTTCGCCGACGACGGCCTCGGAACCGCCGAACTCGGTGAAGCGTTCGTGCACCACCGCGACGCGTGGGCCGCTCATCCGTTCGGCCAGGGGAAGCGCGGCGCGGCAAGGGCTTTGAGCGTCACCGCCGCCCCGTGCGTCGCGTGCTTTGTCGCACGGACTGCGGGGCTGCCATGACTGCAACCTTGCACGCTGTGCCATTCCGGCGGGTGTTCCGTCGCTCGAAACGCCTTGTTCGGCTGCGTCATTCGCCGTCCCGTCGAATGCGGCGCGGCGCGGCTCGGCGACGAATGGCCGACGCGACCGGGCGGCCGATGAGCAGGCCGTCCACGCTGCCCTGGTCGATGGCCTTGCGGTACACCGCGGCCGCTTCGCGGCAGGCCGCGACGGTCACGTCGATATCGCCGTCGGCGTGCGCGGCGGAGGTGACGAACGACTGACCGAGCACGCCCCGCTGCAGCAGCTCTTGCAGGAACAAGGTGCGGAACTCCTGCGAGGGCCGCCCGTTCGGATCGCGAGTGACGAAGATGAGACACGACGGGCGGCCGAGTACTTGAAGGTGATCGGCGATGCCGAGATCCGCGGCGATCAGGTTGACTCCGTCGGCGAGGCGCTGACCGGCCCGCTCCATGCGCGTGATGGGATCGCCGGTGCGGTACTCCCGCACCACCGCGCGAAAGGCGGCGAGCGACGCCGATTCCGGGCCGTGCGTGGTGGACAGCAGGAAGACCCGATCGTCGTCGGTGCGCAGCCCGCCGAGCTCCATGTACTCGCGCTTGCCGGCCAGCGCGGAGAGCGGGAACCCGTTGCCCATCGCCTTGCCCCAGCAGGACAGGTCCGGCCGGACGCCGTAGACCGCCTGCGCGCCACCGGCCGACCACCGGAAGCCGGTGATCATTTCGTCGAAGACGAGCAGGGCGCCGTGCCGGTCGCAGAGGGCGCGAACGCCTGCCAGGAAGCCCGGCGCAGGCTCGGCCAGTGCGGTGGCCGCCTCCATGATCACCGCGGCGACGCGCCCCGAATCGAGCACCGCCGCCAGCGAATCGAGATCGTTGTAGCGGAAACGCAGGGTATCGGCCGCGATCTCGGCGGGGATGCCGTTGCACATCGCGGTGGTGCCGATGAACCAGTCGTCGACCGAGAAGAACGGTTGATCGCAGACGGCCAGCGCGGTCCGGCCGGTGGCGGCGCGGGCGAGCCGCACCGCGGCAGTGGTCGCGTCGGAACCGTTCTTCGCGAACTTCACCATGTCGGCGCCGGGCACCAGGGCGAGGAAGTCCTGTGCGGCCAGCAGTTCCAGCTCGGTCGGCCTGCTGAAGCTGACGCCGTCGGCGATCGCGGCGCGCACGGCGTCGAGCACCGGTGCGAATCCGTGCCCGAGGGTGACCGAGCGCAATCCCATGCCGTATTCGACGTAGCAATTGCCGTCGGCGTCCCACACTCGGCAGCCGTTGCCGCGCACCAGCACCGGGGCCATCTGTTCGGGATACTGGTCCGCGCCTCTGGCGTAGGTGTGCGCGCCGCCCGGGACGAGTTCGTGCAGCCGCGCCTGGAGTTCGTTGCTCCGGGCGAACCGGCCGTGCGGCGTCGCCGGCTGCTCGGGATCGGACACCATGATGATCTCCCCGCGGTTCGGCACACTGACCCGTACGAATCCTCCGGTACGCGACGGGTTCTGCGCATCACTGTACGTCCGCGCCACCGGGCTTGTCCGGGCAACGACGGCAGTGCCGCACAGGCCACAAAGCGGCCGGTCGGTGTGTCCGAACGGGATCTCAGCCGAACCGGTCGGCGCGGCGCATCCGAGCCGGCAGACCGTCGGTGAGGCCGAGCCGGGCGCCGATATCGGTGAGGCTCATGCCCTGATCGTGCGCGTCCTCGATCGCGGTCTGCCGGATGCCGGAGAGCTCGGCGATCCGCAGTTGGTAGTGCGTGATAAGGCTGGCGGCGAGCTGTGCCCGCCGGATCGGATGGGCCACGGCGCGGATCTCGTCGACATCGTCGTCCACCGGTTCGGCGGCGCGGCATGCGGAACCGTCGCCGACGAAGGTGCCGCGCCGCGCGACGGTGTGCACGAGGCGCTGCTCGCGCAACAGCTCGAGCGCCCGGCGGACGGCGGCACGGGAAACGCCATGCCGCGCGGCCAATTCGGCCTGGCTCGGTAGCCGGGCACCGGCGGCGAGGACACCGTCGCGGATCTGTCGTGCGTACTCGGCCGCGACGGTGGCGTGGGCCGGTGCGGCCATCGGGTCGATCCCTTCGTCAGCGGTACATCGCCTTCGAGGGTAGGCGCGCGAGCCAGTCGAGCGGAGGTCGAAATGGGGACCTGTTGCGTGTCAGGCGGAGCACAGTTGCACCCGCGCCGGTTCGGTGAACTCGTGCACAGCGAATTCGGTTGCTCTGTATGCGGATTGGTACTCACTGTTTCCCGGAGCTGCGGGGTGACGGATCGGTGGACAGAGACGGTGCCGAGGTGTGTTCCGGTGGGCTGGGTGTGGTGATCGCCCACAGGTCGTGATCGGCGCGGCGGCCGGTGGCGTCGACCGAATCGCGCATCTGCCCTTCGTGTGCCATGCCGACCCGGGCGGCGATCTCGGCGGCGGCCCGATCGCCCGGCGCGATGGTGGTTGCGACGCGGCACAGCCCGAGCGGTCCGAAAGCGAGCGTGAGCAGACCCCTGGTGGCCGCGACGCGGACGTGCTCGGCGTGCGCCGGATCGGCCCAGACGAACATGCGGGCGTTGCGATCGAACATATCCCGATCGAACAACCGGGCCTCGCCGGCGTACTCACCGTCCACCTCGATCGCGAGAACCAGGCCGCCCGCCGAGCGCAGCCCGGCGCGGGTGCGCAGATACTGCCGTACCCAGTGCGACCAGGAGTGCTGCGCGGCCCAGATCGGCTCGGGTGCCGAGGCGTCCGGATCCAGCTCGGCCCGGCAGCGCGACCGCGCGGCTCGCCAGCGCCGCCAGTCGGTGGGCTTGCGGGTCCGGAGGACGACCTCGGGATGGTCCGGGTCGGTGAGCCGGATCGGCGGCGGTGTGCCGAGCGGATCGAACAGGTGCACCGCGCGCCCTGCGTAGAAGCGTGCGCCCGCGATCAACATGGCGAGCTTGGGCAGAGCCGGCGGCACCGGATCGGTGGGTGCGGGCAGCGGTGCGGCACCGGGCGTCTCGTGGCGCGCGAGCCAGTGCCCGGCGAACCCGTCCGGCGGGCGATCACCCGCCGTGACCGCCCAGAGTTCGTGATCGCGGCGCGCCCCGCCCACGTCGAAGTACCTGCCCATCAACGCTTCCCGGCGGAAACCGACCCCGGCCGCGCCGTGGGCGGCGGCGACGTTGGCCGGTGAGATCGGCGCGGTGATCCGCTGCAGCCCGAGCCGGGTGAAGCCGTGGTCCAGCAGCATGGCCGCCGCCAATCCGCCGATGCCGTGCCGGGCCACCGTGGCGTCGACCCAGATGCCCATTTCCGCGGCGCCGGTCGCGGCGTCGATCGTGCCGAGCTCGATCTGTCCCGCGAACCGGCCGTCGACTTCGATCACGGTGGCCAGCCGGCGACCCGCTCTGGCCTCCGCGCGGATCATGAGACATTCACGTACCCAATGGGTTCCGCAGTGCCGTGCGTCCCAGTCCAGCGCCGAGCTGTACCAGAACGGCTCGATATGCCGCCGGTCGCGCAGCCGGATGTGGCGCCAGTACGGGTAGTCGGCGAGCCGGGGCGGGCGCAGCACGACCGTGCTGCCGTGCAACGACACCGGCCCGAGTCTGCTGCGCGCCAACGATTTCGATCGGATCATGGCGGCTACTCGCGCGGCCGCTGTTTACCCAAGGACATGGTCTTCAGGGCGCCCTCGGTGGAGATGGACACCCGCCAATATGTCCCGGACGCGTCTTTGAGCACGAGACCTCCTTCGCTGTGCTCGGAGAGCCAAGTTCCGCTCCCGAGGACGGCCGCGCGTACGGCGCCGTCGGCGGACTGCGTTTGGAATACGTCGGCGTCGCTGCGCCCCGCCTTGATCACGACCGTGCCGGTGAAGGCGGGGGTGTGCATGCCGGTGCGCCCCAGCACATGCCAGCGGTCGGGGAACACCGCCGGGTTGAGATCGTCCGCGGCGGTGGAGATCAGGTTCACCGCGGTGCCCTCGGGGCAGCCTGCCGGATCGATCCGCAGCTCGGTCGGCGGCCGGTCCAGATCCCTGTCGAACTGCACGTTGGCGAGATACGGCTGGCGGCAATAGATCAGGTCGAGCCCGACGCTGCGCGCCGCCACCTTGCAGTTGATCATGCCGAACTGCGCGGGACCGCCCCGATCGGCGTGCCCGATGGACAGCGCGACCTCGGCGCCCTCGAACCAGACATTGGTCAGCCACCAGTCGTTGGCCGCACCGTCGACGAGGATGTGCCGATCGGTGGTGCGCGGATCGGCATCGGACACGAATTCGACGTTGGTGAGCGCCAATCCGGCGTTGTGATCGTTACCGGTGCCCAGCACGCCGATGAAGTTGCTGGTGAGCTTGGACGAGGTGACGTAGTTCTGGATACAGGACGTGACGATGCCGTAGCCGAAATTGTTGATGTCGCAGTTGACGAACGAGGTGCCGCCGGTATTGCCCTCCAGTACCACGCCGCGCTGCGCCAGGTAGCGCGGATGGTTGTCGCTGAGGTGATTACCGCGGATCACCACCGAATCGAACGAGCACCGAAAACATTCCGACAGCACGATCCCGGTCGCCTTGGGCCCGGCCAGGTAGAAACCGATTCGCGCGAACCGCACCCGGTTGCGCTGATGGAGGTGAATGAGCGTCGTATCGGCCTCGCAACTGATCACCGTCACGTCGGCGCCGTCGCCGAGAACCGTGGCGTAGTCGTGCAATTCGGGCCACGCCGTCACCCGGTAGTGGCCGGCGGGTAGATACATGACGAGCGGTTTGTCCGTGACGGCGGCCGCCGCCGCGATGGCGGCCGTATCGTCGGCGAGGCCGTCACCGACGGCGCCGAAGTCGCGGACGTTGCGCGCCGCAGGTGCGTCGGTGACATGCGGCGAACGGAATTCGATCGTGGGCGGCCCGACCTCGGGTGTGCTGCCGCACGCGGCCAGTACCGGCACCGCGCCGACCGCCCCGAACGCGGCCGCCAACATACCCCGCCGACCGACTGCTTCTTTGCTCATGACCCTGCCTCGCCAACGCTGGGATCCGTCATGCGCCCATTCATAGCCGCAGCCTGTCGCCGAGCCGCTGCAGCCGGTTGCCCGGCTTGCTGTACGCTACCGCGCCGGTCAGCCTGTTGTCGCCGAAAGTGGCCAGCGCACCGCGCAATTGCGGCGCGGTGGTGCTGCCGAGCGGGACGACGGCGATGGTCCGGCCGCAGAGCGGCGCGAGCGCGATGGCGTCCGCAGCGCGGGTCACCGGTGCGGTCTGCATGATGAGGTGGTCGTATTCGGTGCGCAGCTTCGCGACGACCGAGACGAACCGGTCCGAGGCGAGCAGGTCGGGGGTCTGCGCGTCGGCCCCGCCCAGCGGCAGCACCGTCACGCCGGTTTCCGGCAGTGCGGTGAGCGCGTCGGAGACCGGGGTGCCGTCGCGTAGCACCTCGGCCAGCCCGAGTTTCGCGTCCGGGACGGTGCCGGAGCTGCCGTTGCCGGAGGTGTCCGCGTCGATCAGCAGCACGCTGCTGCCGGTGTCGGCCAGCGATTTCGCCAGGGCCGCCGCCACTTCCGGCTCCGACCGGGACGACAGGCTGGTGATCTGCACACTCCCGGACTCGTTTTCGCGCAGCAGCCGGGTGCGCAGCCGCCGCGTCTCGTCGGGTGCGCCGGGGCGCCCGGCGTCGATTATCCCGAGGATCGGCACGGGTAGCAGCGCTTCGAGATCGTTGGACGTGCGCAGGGTGCGATCGGTGCGGTCCCGGACGAACGCGCCCGCACAGCCGAGCGCGAGACCGGCGAGCACGCCCAGTACCAGGAGGCGGTTCGTCTGCGGTCCGCTCGGCGCGGTCGGCAGTTCGGCGCGGTCGACCACCGCGACCCGCGCCGCCGGCGCCGCGTCCCGCACGATCGTCTCCAATTCGTCGACGAGCCTGCGGAATTGGGCCACCACCGAATTGGCCAGATCGCGCGCCCCCTCCGCGGTGCCGGACTCGACGGTGATGACCAGGTTGGTGGTCGCGGGCGGGGAGAACGCCTTGATCTTGCTCTGCACCTCGCCGACCGACATCTGTAGTCCGAGGTCGTCGATGACCCGCTTGGCGACGGTCGCGCTGGTCGCCAGGTCCAGATACGAGCGGACGCGCTGCTGGGCGGCCAGGCCACCCTGGTACGAGTCGTTGACCGAGGTACCGGTCGCCATCGACACGTACATGCTGCTGGCGGCGAGGTAGGTGGTCGGCAGCGTGCTCGCGTAGCCACCCGCCGCCGCTAGGCACACCACCACGGCCGCGACGATGATGACCCAGCGGCGGCGCACGATATGCCAATAGTCGATCAATCCCATGGGGTGGACGCTTTCTCGGTAAGAGGGACAGCCCCGACAAGGTCTGGTTCCGCGCGCGGCGGAACCGGTGCGGCTCGGCGCCGGTACGCACGCACCAGCAGCGAGATGAGCCACGCGAGCACGGCCGCCTGGAGAAATTTGCCGAGATTCTCCATGCTGCCGAGGATTCCGCGCTCGAACAGCGCGGAGGCGCCGGTCATGGCCAGCCCGAGGACCACGACCGGAAAGAAGCGGGAATGCAGCGCTCTGGCCCAGGCGATCAGCAGCGCGAAGGTGAACACCGCGCAGACGAGTACCCCGGCGTAGCCGCCGAGCACGTACCCCTCGTTGACATTGCCTTCGGCCAGCGACACCGACACCTTGGTCATGTCGACCGAAGCGCCGCGTACGTCCTGCGCCCACGCCGTACCGGACTGGAACTTCTGGCTGCCGAGCAACTGACCCGGGATCAAGCTCGTGGTGGCATGGCGCAGAGCCTCGGTGGGTGTGAGCCACAGACCGGGGCCGTGGAAGTAGGCGTCGGTGGCCGCCTCCAGCAGGTCGAACCGGCGCAGGATGCTCAGGAACGGCTGCACCGCCGGCGGGTAGCCCGAATCGATCACTGCCGCTTCGGCTTTGGCCACCTCGGTCTGCTTCAACGACTGCAACCAGCCGAACCCGCCGATGCCCAGCACGCCGATGGTCGCGACGGAGAACGCTTTGGTCTTGGTCCAGCCGAGGATGGCGAAGCGGATCGCGATGGCCAGTGCCGCACCGATGATCGGCGTTTTCGATTCGACGACCGCGGTCCAGGCGAGTTCCCCGAGCAGCAGGCCGCCGATGATCAGCGCGGTGGTCTTCGGCTGTGCCGGTCGGATGAAGATGATCAGCCCGAGCGCGGCGATGGTGGCGAGAATCGCGACGAAGGACAGGATCGGATTGGCGCTGTCGACATCGCCCGCACCGCCGATGGATCCGGTGGCGACCGAGGCGGCCCGCCCGAACAGTCCGACGCCGTACATTGCGGCGAGGGTCGGCACGAAGTCGGGGTCTCGGGTCAGCGCCGGCTGTTGCGGCGGTGGCTGCCGGCGGGCCCGAAGTGCGTAGGCGACAACGAGTCCCGCGTAGATCCAGAGGCCGAACACGACGTGTTCGAGCACCAGCGCGATGCCGCGGTCGTACCCGAATTCGGCCAGGCGGGGATCGGGCACGTTGTCGCCGTAGTGCGGCTCGGGCTGCACATGCAGCAGCACCAGCGGCCGCCCCAGGTACGACAGCGACCAGAACGCCGCCTGCGCGATCAGGAAGACCCGCGCCACCCCGGGAATCGCCGTGGCCGCGACCACGATCGTCAGCAGGGCGAGGGCGATCAGCAGCACCTCGGTGGTGGCCGTCACGACGACGCCGGTTCACGCGATCGCATCGATGATCTCCCTGGCCCGGTCGACGTAGCGATGGTGGCCGTCGACGATTCGCCGGTATCCCGCCGCGGCGACCGCGGCGGCCTTGTCGGGGTGGGCCGCGCACCAGTCGAGGATCTCGCGCAGTTCACCGGTGTCGGAGAACAGGAAGCATTCGCTGGTGTCGGTGAGCAGCTCCGCGTGCTCGTCGGTGCGTTCGCCGACGAAAAGTCCACCGGCCGCAGGCACTTCGAAGCTGCGGCAGGTGTGGGTGTCGCGGTTGCCGGAGTTCAGCAGGACCAGGTTGGCGGTGATGCTCGCGACGATCTCGGAGTACCGCTGGCCGTACACGGCGCCGCCGACCACCGCGCCGGTGGTGTGCAATTCGGGCACCCGCCGCCAGCCCGGCCCACGCACCAGCATCCGGGCGCCGTGCGTACGGGCGAGGGCCACCAGGTCGGCGCGGCGATCGGGCCGGCACACCCCGATGAAACCGACGAGGAACTGCCGGGTGCCCCGCCGCGCGGCGGGGTGATGCCAGGCCGGGTCGTAGGCGCTGCGCACGAAGACGACGCCGCGGGCGCCACGCTTGCGCAGCTCCGCCACGTTGTGCCGCTTCGTGGTGAGCACGTGATCCCATTCGTGTTCGTGCGCAAGGTATTCCGGGCTGATGTTCGCCGGGTTCGCGACGTCGTCCGGGCTGTAGTGCACGTGCAGCGGCGCCGGCAGGTCGAGCAGCCTGCGCTGGTCGAGATGGATGCCCTTGAAGACGAAGACCAGATCCGGGCGCAGCGCCGCGGCGGCGCCGTCGATCTCTTCGTGCAGCGCGGCGATATCCCACGGCGCCCGGCGGTGATTCAGTCTGGCGTAGATCCACGGCGGAGAAAGCCTGCGCGGCAACGTGACCCGGGTGGTGTCGAGGACGACGACGTCGTGCCCGGCCTGCCGGAAGCCGTCCGCGAGCGAGCGGGCATTGCTGCCGACCCAGTCGTCGCCGAGGTAGAGAATTCTCATGATCCGCCCTCCTCCCGCATCAGCACAATCGCGGGACCGTCGGCGGTCGTTACCCGCTCGCGGTGGATGAGCGTCCGGATGCGCAGCAGATACCAAGCGGCGACGGTGAATTCGACGACGACGGTGCCGTAGACCAGCGTCCACACCGAGTGGGTGCGGAACGCGATGGCGAGTGCGGTGGCCGCTACGGCGGTGCCGAGCACCGCCCCGATCAGCACACCGGTGGTGTCCTGGCGCACCGGCAGGACGGCTGTGGTGACGAACGAGGTGATCGCGGTGGCCGGGAGCACGAAGGTCTCCACCCGCAACAGTCCGATGGCGGCCGTGAAGTCCTTACCGAACACCAGGTGGATCAACGTCGGCGCGGCCAGCCACACCGCGGCGGCGGCCACGGTCGCGGTGCAGACGCAGGCGAGCAGCGCCTGCATGGCGTGACGCCAGAAGTTGTCGTCGGTGCTCTTGCGTGCCATGCGGGGGAGCAGCGCGAAACCGATGGGATCCAGGGTGGATTGGATCGCGCGGACCAGCCGGTCCCCGGCGGAGTAGAGGCCGAGCGACACCGCGTCGAGCACCGCCGAATACACCGCCGCCGCGCCCTGCCCGTACGACGTGACCAGTAGTCGAGAGGTGAAAACCGGTGCGCCGGTTCGTAACACGGTTCGAATGCCGCGGGGACGGGCCGGTCGCCCGAAGGTGCGCAGCGAATCCCACCAGGTCAGCACGACGGTGGGCACCGACGACACGAGCAGGCACAGCAGCGCGACCTGGGCGCTCGGTATCCGGGGCAGCACGGCGACGAGCAGCACCAGATATCCGATGCGGCCGACCGCCTGATAGGCGGTCGACGCGCCGAAGCGGCCCTGACCGATAAGCAGCCAGTCCTCGGAGACCGACCAGAAACCGCCGGCGAACAAGCCGAGCAGGATCATCTCCAGATGGTCCGGCGCACCCACGGCATAGCTGAGCAACAGCGCGGCACCGAGTACGCCGAGCGTGCCCGCGCGGATCGCCAGATAGTCGCCGCGGAGCTGGTTCACGCGCCGGAACCGGTCGCTGCCGAGTTCGGGGGAGTTGGCGTCGTGCACCCGCGCGGCCAGGTACGAGGTGATGCCGAGATCGACCAGCAGCGAGCCGATGAAGTACGCGGACATGCCGATCGCGAGCAGGCCGAGACCGTGGGTGCCGAGCACCCGGGCGATCAGCGGCACGGTCACGATGGTGACGACGTACTGCCCGTATTTGCCGAAGCTGACGTAACCGATATCGCGGATGATCGCGAGAAAACCGTGGCGCGGCCGGCGATCACGACGATGCGAGCCGCCTGTGGAGGGCGACCGGTCGGGGCCGTTCGGCGCGGCGTGTTCAGCCATTCGGGGTTCGCTCCGAGGAAGACGGGGTGCCCGCGGCGTCGTTGCGTTGTGCGATGTCATCGAGGAAGGCGGCGACCGAGCGGGCCGTCGCGGCGCTGCCGAAGTCCGCGGCGCGCGCCCGCCCCGCGTCGGCGAGGCGAGTGCGTAGCTCGGGGTCGGCGATGAGGGTGTCCAGGGCCGTGGTGAGCTGGTGCGCGGACCCGCCGTCGACGAGCAGACCGTCGACGTCCGGCGTGATGATTTCCGCGGGACCGCCCGGCCGGGCGGCGATGACGGCGCAGCCCGCCTGCATGCCTTCGACGATCACCTGACCGAACGGCTCCGGCAGGACCGAGCAGTGCACGAGGATGTCTGTGGCGCAGAGGTATTCGCCCGGATCGTCGACGTGGCCGGTGAAGGTGACCGGTAGTGCGAGGTCCTGGGCGAGCCGTTCCAGTTCGGTGCGATAGGCCTGCTCGTCGAAGAAGGTGCCGCCGATGAGGTAGACCCGGTGCGGGCGCGTCTTCGTCGCCGCCAGTGCCCGCAACAGCACGTCCTGGCCCTTCCACGGGGCGAGCCTGCCGAGCACGGCGACCACCGTCTCGGCGGGCGGGCGCTGCGCGCAACGCGTTGTGCCGATGGCGGGTTCGACGCCGGGATAGGCCACGAGCGCGGGTTTGCGTCCGACCGGCACGGTGTCGAGCGTGGTGCGGCTGTTGGCGAGGTAACCGGCGCAGCACCAGCGGCCCAGCAGGCGCAGCACCAGTGTGGGCAGCCGGCCGAAATAGTCGGCGGCGATCCGGTCGTGCACCTGCCAGACCAGCGGAATGCGGGCGCGCCGCGCGGCGACGATCCCCATCACGAGCGCTTTGCTGCTCTCCGCGACGAGCACGCGGGCACCGAGCCGCCGTGCGGCGCCGCCGACCGTCCAGCCCAGCCGGAGCAGCGCCGCGAAACCGGCGACGAGTCGTATCGGTCCCGCGCCGATGGTCATCGCCCTGCTCTCGAAACGACCACGCAGCAGCAGGGTTTCGACCCCGCGGGCGCGCATACGCTCGACCATCGGGCCGTCTTCGGTATACGCCATGGCGATATCCGCACGACCGAGATCCCGCAGCGCGGACAGCAGGCGCAGCGTGGCCAATTCGGCGCCCGACGGTGCCGCGGTGTGCGCGAGGAACAGGGCCTTGGTCATCGGCTGACCTCCCGGTACAACGCGAGGTGCCGCCGCGCCGTGACATCCCAGGAGAATGTCTCGGCGTGCGCCCGGCATCGTTGCGGGCTGGGCAGATCGCCGTGTAGTGCGCCGGCCAGCCGCGCGGCGAGGGCTTCGGCGTCGCCCGCGGGCACGATCAGGGACGAGTCGAGGTCGTGCACCGAATCCGGCAGTCCGCCACAGTCGGTGACGATCGGCGCGCGCCCCGCCGCGAGCGATTCGAGCGCGATCAGCCCGAAACCCTCGAGGGCGGTGGTGGGCACCACCGTCAGCGTGGCGAGTTCGTACAGTTCGGTCAGTCGTTGGTCGTCGACGTGTCCGGCGAACTGGACGGTATCGCGCAGAGTCGCTGCCGCGGAACGGAGTTCGTGCTCCGCGGTGCCGGTGCCGACGAGCACGAGCCGGGCGTCCGGATGGTCGGCGAGGACGGCGGGCCACGCGCGCAGCAGCGTATCGATGCCCATGCGGCGTTCGAGTCTGCGCACGCACAGCACCGTGCGCGTCGCGGTGTCGGCGGGTATCGGGGTGGACTGGAAACGATCGAGGTCGACACCGGGCGCGATGACCGCGACCCGATCGGGGGAAACCCGGTAGTCGGTATGTAGTACCTCACGAAAGTGGTTGGACAGCACCACGAATCGGTCCGCACCGAGGTATCGGAGCCGTTCGAGCAGATACTTGGCGCGCACGGCCGCGGGGTGCTGTCCGGTCATCCGGCTCTCCGCCGCCCACGGGCCGTGGAAGTGGACGACCAGGGGTAGCCGGCCATGTCGGGACAAGGCGACCGGTCCGTACAAGCAGAAGTGCCGGTCGAGCACCGTGGCGCGGCTCAGTCCGGCGCGGTCGAGTAGCGCGGCGCGCGTCCGGTGCAGCGTGGAACCGCCTGTGCCGCCCCAAGATCGGGCGGTCGGGGCGTCCGGCGCGGCCGTGCCGAAGGCGGCCGCGGACACCGCGATCTCCGGTTGCCGCGCGAGGGCGTGGAACAGCTCCGTGAAGTACCGATTGAGCCCGCCGGGCGCGGACGTGAACCACTCCGATCCCGTCATGTGGACCCGAACTATCCCGGAACTTCCCGTCACCCATGCCCCCTACTGGCGGTGATGGCGGGACGAGTCGCTGTCGGTGAACTCGCCTCTCCCGCAGCAGTCTAGGGGACCGGGGGCCTTCTGGTCGGCCAGTCGGCGAGCAACAATTCGTCAACCCAGATCGAAGAGGTTCGGTTGCCCGGCGCGCAGGCGCGCGGCGTCCATCTGGCGCAGTGGTTCGAACGCGGGTATCGCGGCGCGGGTGAACAACTGGGCGCGGGCGGCGGGGGAGCCTGCCGCGTCGAGCAAGGCGTTCACCGCGGTGCGTGCCGCCTCGTTGGCGCCCTCCATGGTGGCCAGATCGAAGTTGGTCTGCACATAGTCGGCGGCCAAGAACAGATTGGGGATCCTGGTGTGCGCGGTGGGCCGGGCGGCCCAGGAGCCGACGGTGTTGACCAGCAACGGTTCGTCGTTGTGGTTCTGCCCGTCCTGCCAGCTGATACCGGGATCGAGCAGCCAGTCGCGCACGATGCCGTCCTGCAGCTGCACGCGCCCGTCGTCGTTGAGCGCGGCGGTGAGCTGAGCCCAGGTCTCCTGGTAGATCTCTTCGCGGGTGCAGTGTTTGGCGGTCTTGCCGTACAGGATGCCCGGGGTGTCCCAGTCGGCGATATCGATGGTGAGACCGTCGACGACCCGGCCGTCGCCGTATTTCGCGGCGTAGTCCACGTTCCAGAACGCGCGCTGCGTGTACGAGGTCAGTCGCCACGGGGCGTCGAGATAGATGTTGTAGCCCGCGCCGAGTTCCAGCTTCTCGCTGACGAACATCTGCATGCCGGTCATCCAATCGACGGTCAGCTCGTCCATGCGCGCCAAACTCGGTTCGAGACTGCGCATCTCGGGCGACCACAGGCGCTGCGCCCGATCCGTCGGCACGGCACAGACATACCAGTCGGCTCGGTGCAGCGTGGTCGAGCCGTCCGGTCTGCGGATCCGCGCGCCGCCGATCTCGCCGCCCGCGACCTCGAAGCCGTCCAGGGCGTGCCCGGGCAGGAACCGCACGCCCAGCTCGCTCAGCAGCGTGATCCACGGATCCAGCCAGGCCTCGTTGGTCGGGCCGTTGAGCACCTGATAGACCTTGGGGCCGCCGGCGAGTTCCTGCAGCAGGGCGATGAAAAAGCTCTCCATCATGTTGCCCATGGTCCGGGTGCTCGCGACATACTCTTTCGCCGCCACCAGCGCTCGGGTCAAACCCGTTGCGGCGAGGGCCTGGAACTGCGCGGATCGCTGCGCTGCGCCGACATAGTCCCACCAGCTGAGGTGTTCCCACTGCGCGAAGCGCCGCTCCTCGCTGGAGGTGAGATAGGTGATGACCCGCCCGGCCATGTGGATCGCCTCGGGCAGCGGGATGAGGTTGTTCTTCATGAACACCTCGATCAAGATGCGCTGCAACCCTTCCGGGGTGAGCGCTTGGCGCGGGTCGAAGTAGAAGCCGAACATCAGCGGGAAGCCGTCGGGGAGATTGCCCGCCCGGGGATAGCGGGGATCGTTGACCGAGAACGGAATCAGGTTGTCGTAGACGGAGTTCCGGGTGCCGGGCAGCGGAATGCGGCGCATCGTGTCGTGCACGTTGTGATAGAACGAGGTGAACCCGCGCGCTCCGTGCTCACCCGGCAGCGGGGCCCGGCCGCCGATCCCGGTGCCGGGCAGGGGAATGGTGCGGGATTTCCCGCCGAGTTCTTTGCGGTCGAAGACGGTCACCTCGAAACCCCGCTCGGCCAATTCATGTGCCGCGGTGAGTCCGCCGATGCCGGCGCCGAGCACCGCGACCGTGTTGCGCCCGGGTCCGTTTCGCCGGCGTGGCTCCCGTGCTGCCGCGGTGCCCGCGCTCGCCGCCAAGCCGGCCGCACCGGCCAGACCCGCCGCGCCACGTAAGACCGAACGCCTGCTGATCGCGCTGTTCCGTTGGTGAGGTGTCACTGGCCGACCCCGTTCGCAAAACTGACTATTGTGATAGTCATCTTTAGCAGATGGTCGGGCGCGATGGGAGACAATGCGTAGATGACGAGGCGGAGCGAGCGATGACCGGGACGCCGAAACAGCGCCGCCCGGTGCGGCCGTACGGTGGGGTCGGCGCGGCCGATCGGGTGGCTGCACGTCGCGGCAAACTGCTGGCAGCAGGCCTGGAGCTGTTCGGAACCCGGGGCTACCCGGCCACCGGCGTGAAGGACCTGTGCCGCACCGCCGGGCTCACCGACCGATACTTCTACGAATCCTTCGGCGGCACCGCGGAGTTGTTCGCGGCGGTGTTCGACCAGGTGATCGACGAACTGTTCGCGGCGGTGTCCGTGGCCGTGGACGCGGCTCCCGCCACCGGCACCCGCAAACTGCGCGCGGGCATCGGCACGTACCTCACCGCGCTGGCCGAGGACGCGCGCAAGATGCGGATCGTGTTCGTCGAGCCCGCCGGGGCCGGGGCCGAACAGCGGATGCGCGAGGCGCTGTGGCGCTTCGCCCGGCTGGTGGCCCGGACCGCCACCGCGGCGCGGCCGGAGACCGAGCCGCCGGCCGAGCTGGTGGATATCTACGCGCTCTCGGTGGTCGGCATGCTCGAACGCGTGCTGGTCGAGAAGGAGGGCGGGCGGCTGGACGTGCCGATGGACGAACTCGTCGACTATTGCACGGCATTCGCCGCGGCGTCGCTGGCGGCGCTCTACGCGGGGCGGATAACCAAACAGTCCGGTCGGCCCGAAGGACGTTCCCGCACAAGCGATTGAGTAGCGCGCGGTTTTCCGGTAACTCCCGGTACGGTAGCCGCGATGCATAGCGTGGGGTAGATTTCACAACGAGTTCGTGCTCGGCACGGGCCGACCCGGCAGGGGGCTGGCGGGAGGATATGCACAGTGGGGACCGAAGGTTCCGCGGCCGAGCGCGCCGAACTTGCCGAGGGCAATATTCGGGTGCTGGTCGAGAACGGCGAATACTGGCTGCGCAACCGCGGCGATATCGCGATGATGGCGGTGACGGTCGAACGACTGCGGGCCCGATGGCCGCGCGCCCGGATCGGGGTGCTCACCCACCAACCCGGCATCCTGCGCGCGCTGTTACCGACGGCGGAGCCGCTCTGCGGCCCGGACTGGTCGTGGCGCGGTGACGGGTGGGTGGCGCGGTTATCCCACAGGGCCGCAACGAAACTGGGTGGTCCGGCGGCGCTGCACTGGCGGGCCGCCACCGACGGACCCAAGGACCGGTTGCGCGCGCTGCGCTCCGCGGCGAAGCGCCGGACCGCGGGCCCCGGCATCACCGAACACGTCACGGTGCCGGCCGACAGTGCCTTCCCCGTCGAAATACCCGCCGCGGTCGAACAGGCGTCGCTGGTGCTGGCGCTCGGCGGCGGCTACATGACCGACGTGGACCGCTATCAGGCGCACCGCACGCTGAATCTGCTGGAATACGCCCGCGGCCGCGGCATTCCGACCGCGCTCGTCGGTCAGGGCCTCGGTCCGCTACGCGACCCGGAGCTGCTACGCCGGGCCGGCGAGGTGTTACCCGGCGTGGACTTCGTGGCCTTGCGCGAGCGGCGCAGAGGCCCGGAGTTGTTGTCGCGCATGGGTGTCGCGCCCGAGCGGGTGCTCGTCACCGGTGACGACGCGGTCGAGTTCGCCTACCGGTTGCGCCAGGCCCGGATCGGCGCGGATATCGGCCTGTGCCTGCGGGTCGCGGACTACTCGCCGGTCGGCGTGGCCGCGCAGCAGACGCTCGGCCGGGTGGTGCGCACCTGCGCGGCGCATCATCGGGCCGGGGTGGTCCCGCTGATCATCTCCGAATACGCCTCCGAGGACCGGCTTTCCACGCTGCCGCTGATGGCGGGGGCGCAGCTCGCGCGGCCCGCCGTCGGCCGCGGCGGCACGCCCCAGGACGTCGCGCGTCAGGTCGCGGGTTGCCGGGTGCTCGTCACGAGCGCCTACCATCTTGCGGTCTTCGCACTGTCGCAAGGCATCCCGGCGGTCGGCATCACCGCCTCGGAGTACTACGACGACAAGTTCCACGGCCTGGCGCAGATGTTCGGCATCGGGCTGCGGATCGTGCACCTGAACGATCCCGCGCTGCAGACGCAACTGACCGAGGCCGTGCAGCAGTCCTGGCACGACGCGCCCCTGGTGCGGGAGCCCCTGCAGCGCAAAGCGATAGAACAGATCGACGCCAGCAGAGCCGGGCTCGAGCGGGTATTCCGGCTAGTGGACAGCGGCCCGGTACGTCCGGGCCATCAGCTAGGGGGATGACTCATGGCCGGCCTGTCGGTATGTGTTCCGGCGTACAATTCCGCGCGCACGCTCGCCACGACGCTGCGTTCGGTGCTCGACCAGGACGCGGAGTTCGAGCTCGTGGTGCTGGACAACGCCAGCACCGACGACACCGGCGCGATCGCGCGCTCGTTCGAGGACCCGCGGATCCGGGTGCTACGCAACGATGCCGTGCTGCCGATCGGGGACAACTGGAACAAGGTGATCCGCGCGTCTCGTGGCGACCTGGTCAAGGTGGTCTGCGCCGACGACGTACTGCGTCCCGGCGCGCTGGCCGCACAGCTCGCGGTGATGGCCGATGACCCGGGTATCACGATCTCTTCGAGCCGATTCGAGGTGATCGACGAGGACGGCGCGCTGCTCGAGACCGAACTCGGCTTGCCGGACCTGCTCGGCAGGCAGACGGCGCGGGCCCTGGCGCGCGCCATCGTGCGGCGCGGACCCGCCGATTTCGGGCCGACCGCGGCGGCGATGTTCTACCGCAAGCATTTCGATCTGGTCGGCGGTCTGCGCGGGGATCTGGTGTTCCCGATGGACGTGGACCTGTTCGCGCGGGTGTCGTCGTTCGGCGTGTTCTTCGGGATGACCGAAATACTTGCCGCCTGGCGCAATTCGTCGTTCAACCTGTGCAGCCGCACCTCGACGGTGAGCAAGCTGACCGACATGTACCGGTTCCACCACCGTATCGCGGGCGACTACCCGAACCTGGTGAGCCGCGGCGACGTGCTCGCGGGTGACACCCGGCTGGCCCGAGCGGCGTTGTACCGCTTGCGGGTTCGTACGGTGGCCACGGTCCGCAATCGCCCGGACCTGCTGGTCTGACCGCCGGCGGTGTGGCGCTCGCCCCGGGGCGCCACACCGGCCGCACCTCAGAGGGTCCAGATCCGCCCATAGGTGATCACGGTGTCACCACTGGCGCTGACCACCCGCACGAACGGGCGAATGGTGGTCGGCCCGATCACGCCCGTCACGGTGCCGTGGAACCCGGACATCCGGATGAAGCCGGAGGTGCCGGAGATATCGCCGCCGGCGCACTCCACGGTCTTGATGCCGGGGCCGAAACCGACCTCGATCTCCACGCCCGCGCGGGGGATCAGCCCGTCGAGCTTGAGGATGCCACCGTCACCGCCGCCGAGGTCGACGCCGAGTCCGGGCGTCGAGTAGCCGAATTTCAGTCGGCCGCTCAGCGTCGCGGGATAGCCGACCTGGTAGCCGATGGTGATGTGCCCGTTCCAGTCCTGCGCGTGCGGGCCCGCGACCTTGAACGACGCCTCGCCGTTGTGGAACCACTCGCGCGTCAACGGGTTTCCGTCCAACGGCGGCACGAAGTCGATCCGGGTATCGGACTGGATCGCCTCGATCGACCGATCCTTCTGATCGACGATCTGGTTGGTGCTGTCGACGACCGCGCCCGCGGCGCCCGCGCCGAAGATCAGGCCGGTAGCGACGGCGGTGGTGATCGCGAGCATGCGCAGGTCTCGGCCGCGCTGCTGCGTGAAGTCCCTCATCTGGTTCATCCCCTTCTGCACGCACCCGGCCGGGCGTGGGTGTTCGCTCGGCGGCCCGCTCCCCGGCACGCGGGAGCAACGAAACTCGTCCGTCAGCTGGGCGGTCAGGTGCTCGGTATTCGAATCATGTCAGATCAAGCGCGTGGCGGAAACCGGTGGCAAAACCATTGGTGGACAGCGAATCCGAGGCATGTCAGCCGCCTTCCGCGGTGGGCTCGGCCGGGTCGTCGACGATCCAGCAGCCGTCTAGTTCCGGATAGCGGGCCCGGACCTCGGGTAGTAGATCGGGCAACGTCAGCAGCACGAGATCCGGACGGGCGGCGACGAGTTCGTCGGGCGAGATGATCGGCACGTCGGTGCCCGGCATCCGCCTGCCCTGTTTGGCCGCGGCGGCGTCGGCCACGCCCGCGATCAACCCGCGATGCACACCGGCGAGGCTGAACACGGCGACCGCCCGGGACGCCGCGCCGTAGGCGTAGACCCGATCACCTTGCGCGGCATGGCGTTCGAGCCAGCGGCGCAGCGCGTCGGCGTGCGCGTCGGCAGCACATTGCAGCCCGCGGATCGCGGCGGGCGCGATGAAATCTCGTTCCCGCGTGAGGATTTCCCGTACGACGCGGTCCGGCTCGTGATTTCCGTGCCGGGCGGCGGCGAGCACCGTCCCGCCGTAGAGGTCGAACCGCCACGCGGTGACCAGGCTCATCCCGGCGCCGCGTAGCAGCCGTTGCAGCGCGGTCAGCGAATAGTAGGCGAAGTGGCCGTGCCGCAACGCGTTCCACTGGGAGCCGGCGACGATGGTGGCCAGCGCGTGGAATTGGACGAGCAGCACACCGTCCGGCGCGGTCGCGGCGGCGCGCGCGGCGAAGGCCGCGCGCTGGTCGGGCTCGTGCATGATGCCGAAACAGTCGAGCACCACCTCGGCCGCCGCCTCGGTGGGGGAGAAGCCACGCTCGGTGAGCAAGGGCAGCCAGGTGCCCCCGTGCGGACTGCCGAACTCGCGCACCGTCTTTCCGCGCAGCAGCCCGGCCGCCGCGACCTTGCCGACGGCATCGGCCGCCTGTGCGCGCAAGGCCGCTGGTTCGATGCCGCGCGGCTCCTCGGTCCGGGTGTCGTCCTCGGCGAGCTGTGCCAGGCCACAGTGGGCGCACAGCTCCATCCGCAGTGGATGCGCCGACTCCGCCAGGCCGACCGGCGCGTGCGCGGGCGGGAAGAAGTCGGCCGCGGGCACGGTACCGAGGTCGAGCACGGTGCTGAGCGCGCTGCCGCGGCAGGCGCGGCAGCAGTGCTCGCGCGCCGCGCGCACGGGTGCGCAACGCTGTGCCGGGGTGTCCTGGCTAGCTTGCGGGGGCATGGGCGGTTCCGGTGGGTATCCGGCGCATCGTCGCGTCGAGCACCCCGGTCCGGTGCAGCCGCTGCAGGTGCGGCAGCCGGGTGAACTTCTGGAAGAAATCGTCGTAGGTGAGCCCGCGGGCGGTGTATTCCTGGAACAACTCGTCCGCGCCCGCCTGCACGGTCCAGAGCGCGCGGAAACCGAGCGCGGAGCGGGCCGCCGAGAAATCCACGCGGTAGGAGCGCGGGTCGGCGCCGCTCTCGCCGGTGATGTTCAACCGCGAGCCGGGCACCGCCTCGACGACCGCCTCGGCGATATCGGCGACGGTGAGGTTGTTGGCCTCGGTGCCGATATTGAACGCGCGGCAGTGGATTGCGTCCACGGGTGCGGTGAGGCAGTTGGCGAAGGCCCACGCGATATCGCGAGCATGCACCAGCGGCCGCCACGGCGTCCCGTCGGAGAGCACCTTCACCTCGCCGGTGAGCGTGGCGTAGCCGACGAGGTTGTTCAGCACGATGTCGGCGCGTAACCGCGGGGAGAAGCCGAATGCCGTGGCATTGCGCAGGAATACCGGCGCGAAGCCGGAATCGGCCAGTGCCGCCACATCGTCCTCGACCCGTACTTTGCTCTGCGCGTACGGCGTGATCGGACGCAGCGGTGCGTCCTCGGTGACCAGATCCGCGCCTGCCGCACCGTAAACCGAGCAGGTGGAGGCGTAGAGGAACCGGCGCACCCCCGCTTCCTTGGCGAGCCGGGCCAGCCGGACCGAGGCGTGATGGTTGACGGCGTAGGTGATCTCGGGTGCGAGCGCGCCGAGCGGATCGTTCGACAGCGCGGCCAGATGGATCACCGCGTCGAACCCGCGCAGCTGCTCGACGGTCACGTCGCGCAGGTCCACCGCGAGGCCGGGCGGATCGCCGGGCAGCTCGCCGAGCACGCAGTCGGCGAAGAAGCCCGCGTCGAGCCCGATCACCTCGTGCCCGTTGGCGCGCAGTACCGGCACCATGACCGTGCCGAGATATCCCTGGTGTCCGGTGAGCAACACCCGCATGGCTACGAACCTCCGAAATCGATGACGGCCTTGTCGAGCAGGAACGCCTCGGCATGTCCGGCCCGGCACTGCACGCCGCGCAGCCGGGTGAGGCCGGTGAACGCCTGTTGGTCGAACCAGTCCCGATGTGCTTGGGACGGATAGTGTTTCAGCAGCAGCATCGCCTTCTCCTCGGCCAGTTCGGCGCTGAGCCGATGGAAGACGACGGGGGCGGGAGTGTCGCTCTCCCACTTGAGGATCTCGTAGCCGAGCACCAACTGGTCGCGGAACTCGGTCGGCACCAGTTCGGCCAGCAGCCGATGATCCTGGTGCGCGTCGCCGCGGTGCGGCGCGAAGACCAGATCAGGGGTGCACTCGGCCCGAAAACTGTTGAGTTCGTTCTTGATTCGGTCCCAGTGCGCCGGTGCGCGACCGTCCGGCACGTCCAGCACGGTGAGCCGCACCTGCGCGCCCGGACAGAACGCCGCCAGCGCGCGTTGCTCCTCGGCGGCCCGTTCGGTGCCGCCGCCGGAGAGCACCAAGGCCCGCACCCGCAAGCCGGGATGGGCGCGCGCCAGCGTCAGCAGCGTCGCGCCCAGCCCGATGGCGATGTCGTCGCAGTGTGCGCCGAGTACGGCGATCTCGCGCACTACACCGACACTGAGTCGGATCACACCCGCTCCCAGACCATCCACGGCCGGGACCCGGACCGGTAGCCCTGATCGAGCTCAGCGCGCTCCTTGAAGGTGTCGGCGGGCTTCCAGAAGCCGAGGTGCTGATAGCCGAAGAGACGACCCTGCCCGGCCAGCGTCGCGCAGGCGTCGGCGACCAGATCGCCGCCGGGCGGCAGCAGATCGAAGATCTCCTGGCTGAGCACGAAGTAACCCCCGTTCTCCCACAACGGCATTCGCGACACCGGCATGATCTCCTTGACCTCACCGGTGGGTTTCATGTCGACGCAGTGGAACGAGGACTGCGGCGGCACCACCATCATCGACGCGGCCGCACCGGAGGCGGTGAACTTCGCGACCATCTCGTCCAGTGGTGCGTCGGTGAGCACGTCGGCGTAGTTGGCCAGGAAGCACTCGTCGTCGCCGAGATACTCGCGCACCCGGCGCAACCGCTCACCGATCGCCGATTCCAGCCCGGTGTCGACGAAGGTGATCTGCCAGTCGCTGATATCGGAGCTCAGCATTTCGACCCGGCCGTCCCGGATGACGAAATCGTTGGACACCGACTCCTGGTAGGTGAGGAAAAAATTCTTGATGTGCTGGGCGCCGTAGCCGAGGCACAGGATGAATTCGGTGTGGCCGTAATGCGCGTAATAGCGCATCACGTGCCAGAGCAACGGTCGCGGACCGACCAGTTGCATCGGTTTGGGAATCATGTCGTCGGTGCCGTCGCGCATCCGCATGCCGTAGCCACCGCAGAACAGCACAACCTTCATCGTGCTCCCCTCCCTGTCATTTCGGAATTCAGTGTGTGGTGCACGTCGTTGTGACCGGTGAGGTCGGCGCGGTGCAGCGCGGGTAGCGGGTACACCAATTCACCGCCCCACGAAGCGATATGGCGCAGCTGCTCGGTGATCTCGGCCTCGAGGTTCCACGGCAGCACGAGCACGACATCGGGATGATCCAGCTCGATCCGCTCCGGCGGGTGGATCGGGATCCGGGTGCCCGGGGTGAATCGCCCGTGTTTGTACGGGTTTCGGTCCACGGTGTACTCGAGCAGGTCGGACCGGATGCCGCAGTAGTTGAGCAGGGTGTTGCCCTTGCCCGGTGCGCCGTAGCCGACCACCCGCTTGCCCGCGGCCCGCTGGTCGAGCAGGAACCGCAGCAGGTCGTGCCGGACCGCCTCGGTGCGCGGCCGGAGTTGGCGATAGCCCTCGACCCGATCCAGGTCCGCATGCCGTTCCAGGCGCAGGACCTCGCCCACCCGGCGGCTCGGCGCGGCGGCCACGGTGACCGGCCGGGCCCACACCCGCAGCGAACCACCGTGGGAGGCCAGCAGTTCCACGTCGACCACCGCCAGGCCCGCGGTCGCCAGCGCGCGCTGCGCCGAATGCAGCGTGTAGTACTGGAAATGCTCGTGGTAGATGGTGTCGAACTGCCCGAGCCGCAACAGGTTCAGCGCGTGATGCACCTCGATGGACAGCCATCCGTCGTCGGCCAGCAAGGTGCGCAGCGAGCTGGTGAAGCCGCGCAGATCGGGCACGTGGGCGTAGACATTGTTGGCGACCACCAGATCGGCCGGCCCGTGTTCGGCGCGCACCCGGGCCGCGGATTGCTGGTCCAGGAAGGCGGTTTCGGTGGGCACACCGGCCGCGCGCGCGGCGTCGCCGACGTTCACCGACGGTTCGATGCCGAGGCAGGGCACCCCGGCCGCGACCAGATGCCGCAGCAGGTAACCGTCGTTGCTGGCCACCTCGACCACGAACGAGTCGGCGCCCAGTTCGAGCCGGTCGATCGCCTCGCCGACGAAGGTCCGGGCGTGGCGCACCCAGCTGTCGGAGAAGGAGGAGAAGTAGGCGTACTCGGTGAAGGTGTCCTCGGGCGTGATCAACGCGGGAATCTGCAATAACATGCAGTCCGTACACAACCGAAGGTGTAGCGGGTAGGTTGATTCCGGTAGATCGAGTTCGGCTGCGGCGAGGAACTTTTCACACGGTGGTGTCGCTCCGAGATCGAGCACGCTCGTCAATCGCTCGGAGTCACACAGACGACATAGCACGAAGCCCACCTTTGCCAAGAGTCGAATAACCGGCACATTGTCGGCGCACCCCTGACGTCGACCCGATCCAGTGAGACGTTACAACGAAAGTCCCGCGTGGCGTTGGTGAAATCGACTGGGCTCGAAGTAATTTCCGGTACTTTTCCACCGGTTTTCGGCGGTAGCTTCCGGGCGGCTATCCACGGGTTTGGTGGATTCACCGTGGTGGGACGAATTCGCCTGTGGGTAGCGAGGGTTCGTGACCTGCGCCCATGGTTACGAGCGGACGTAAACAAACCTGGGCGAAATACCGACCGCCCCTTTGTTGGCTACTCCGTGGAACACTTTGCCGCCCTGTTGATTCGACATGTGAAACGGATTGTGTTCTGTAACAATCTGCATCTGACAGCCGAATGAGGGGACACCCGGGGCGGTCGGATCGTGCAGCGGGGACCGGTCAGCGCGGATCGGGGGGCTTCTTCTTTTTCTCCCACGGGGAGGTGCGTGTTCATGAGCTTCGAGCTCGCCGACGACGACGATCTGGAGATCCGTCGATCGCCGCACGGCCGGCCGCGTTCCGATCGGGAACGCTGGCAGGCTGAATACATACGGCGCTTGGGCGCAACGGATTTCGGCGTGATCGTGGCGGCGATGGCGTTGGCTCAGATCATCCGTTTCGGTGGGCCTGCCGCGCCGCCGCTGGCCTGGCATCTGCCGTACGAGATCGGCTACACGGTGGTCTCCGGCGCGCTCGCGCTCACCTGGGCCGGTTTCCTGGCTGTCGGGAACACCCGGTCGCCGCAGGTGGTCGGCAGCGGCAGCGAGGAATATCGCCGGTTGGTGGCGGCCACGCTGCGGTTGTTCGGGGTGCTGGCGATCTTGTCGCTGGTCTTCCAGATCGAGTTCGCCCGAGGCTATTTGGCGATTGCGCTACCGCTCGGTCTGTTCGGGCTGATGCTGAGCCGGTTGCTGTGGCGGGTCCACGCGCGTCAGTTGCGCGGGCGCGGGGAATACCGCACCTCGGTGCTCGTGGTCGGATGTGCGGAGGCGGCCCAGGCGATGGCCAATGCCTTCGCCGCCGACCCGGCATCGGGGTACCGGGTGGTCGGTGTGTGTATTCCGGACGGGCTCAACGGCATCACCGAGTACCTGCGCGGGCCGTCGGACCATCTGTTCTCGGTCGTGGGCGACGACCGCACGGTGCTCGACGCGGTCCGGCGCAGCGGCGCCGACACCGTCGCGGTCACCGCGACCGACCATCTGGGTCCGATCGAATTACGCCGGATGGCATGGGAACTCGACCCGCTCGGGGTCGAGCTGATCGTCGCGCCCGGCGTGGTAGATATCGCCGGTACTCGGCTGACCAACCGGTTCGTGGCGGGCGTGCCGATGCTGCACATCGCGAAACCGCAATACGATCGCGCGAAGTCGACCGGAAAGGCGGTTTTCGATGTGCTGTTCGCGGCCGCGGTGTTGCTCGCGATCGCGCCGACGATGCTGGGGATCGCGCTCGCGGTGAAGCTGACCAGCCCGGGCCCGGTGTTCTACCTCTCGGAGCGGATCGGACGGGGCGGCAAGCCTTTCCAGATGATCAAGTTCCGCAGCATGTATGTCGAAGCGGATACCGCCGTGGACGCGCTCATCGCACGCAACGGCGGCAACCCGGTGTTCTTCAAGATGAAGGACGATCCGCGGATCACCCCCCTCGGCAAAGTGCTGCGCAAGTTCAGCCTGGACGAGCTACCGCAGTTCTTCAACGTGCTGCGCGGGGAGATGAGCGTGGTCGGGCCGCGTCCGCAGGTGCAGCGCGAGGTCGACAGTTACGACGGCGAGATGCGGCGCAGGCTGCTCGTCAAACCCGGGGTGACCGGGCTGTGGCAGGTCAGCGGACGATCCGATCTCTCGCTCGAAGACTCTGTGCGACTGGATCTTTCCTACGTCGAGAACTGGTCGATGGTGCTCGACCTGCTGCTCATCGCGCGCACGATCGGCGCGGTCACCCGCGGCGCGGGCGCGTACTGAGCGGCTACTGTGCGGCGGGGAATTCCGCGGCGAGTTCCTGGAAGAGCGCGGCGTTCATGGCGAACGCCCGCTGCCCTTCGTCGAGCACCCGGCGGCGTTCCAGGTCGTCGAGCGGCAATTGATCCAGCAGACCGCGATATTCGCGTTTGAACGCCGCCGGATTGCCGACGCCGTCGAACACGTAGAACCGGACGCCGTCGCCGCGATGCGGCAGATTCCACAGCTTCTCGGCGGTACCGCGGATGACCTGTCCGCCGGAGAGGTCGCCGAGGTACCGCGTGTAGTGGTGCGCGATATAGCCCGCGGGCCAGTCCCGGGCACAGTCATCGATTCGTGCGGCGTAGGCGGCGGTCGCGGGGAGCGGCGTCAGTGCGTCGCGCCAGCGCGGGCCGATCAGGTGCGCCAGATCGCGTTCGAGTTCGGCGGTGCGGGCGAGCTCCGGGCGGATGAACGGGCCGGCGATCGGATCGTCGGCGAGCGCGTCCCACCGCGCCTCGAGCGCGCGGTAGACGAACCAGAGTTGGCCGGTGTAGCGGTGATACGAGTCGACGCCGAGCGCGCCGCCGAGCATGTCGCTGAGGAATCGGGAGTTCTCTGCGTCCGCATGCTGGCGCGCCGTGGCGCTACGGATCTGCGTCGAGAACGGTGTCGCTTCCGACATGGCGGGACCACCTCACTTCGGCACCCTGGCGAACCAGGTATGGCTACCCTAACTTGGTACGACCATACCGGTATTTTTCTCGAGATGCAGGTGCTTGCCTCACTGAGTGGGCGCGGGCCTGCGCCACCGTCCGCCGGGTCGGATGCGTCGCACGGTCGGGCGGCGCAGCGCGCCGAAGCGTCGCAGGATGCGCGGCCGCCGCACGGTGCGGTCGAACCACTCGCCGAGCGTGACGCCCGCGGCCAGGGCGCAGCCGATGCCGAAGGCCGCGAGCAATTGGTTGGCGCCGGTCGCGAGTTGATCGTTGAGCACGGCATTGAGCCCGCGATACAGCTTGAGGCCGGGCAGCAGCGGCGTGATCCCCGCGACGGCGACGACCAGCGGGGGCGTGAGCGCCCGGCGGGCCATCAGACCACCGGCCATGCCGATCACCGTCGCGGCGGCACCGGAGGCGAGCACCGGGCCGAACCCGGCTTGCTGCACGAGCAGGAAGCAGATCGTGCCCGCCGCACCGCTGCCCGCCGCGGCGGCGAGCGCGCGTTTCTCCGCGTAGCAGGCGAGCGCGAACGCGAGGGCCGCGACGGCACCGGCGATGATCTTGATCGGCAGATCGGTGAGATCCGGCCCCGGCGTCAGCTGGATCTGCGGCACCGTCGCGCCGATGGTGTCGCCGATCCGCAACGCCAGCGCGATGCCTGCGATGATGCCGCCGGTCATCATCAGCACCTCGAGCATGCGCGCCGTCGAGGTGATCGGCGCGCCCGTTATCCCGTCCTGCACCGCGCCGACCAGTTGTAATCCACTGAGCAGCACGGTGATTCCGGCCGCGATGATCAGTGACGGATCGACCTCGATGCCGAGCGGTTCGGCCAGCGTGGCCAGCACGATGGCCGGGGTCGCCGCGATCGCGCCGCCCACCATGTGCTGGAAGAAGAACGGCAGACCGTAGCGGTTCAGCACCCGGTTCACCCGGTCGATCGCCAGCGTGGTGCCGAAACTTACTGCGGCGACAACAATCCCGCCGCCGAGCAGCGCGGCGATGGCGGCCGCGAGCAGCGACCAGCCGAAGGTGGCCATCCAGCGGTGGTACGGGTGCGGCGCCGAGGTGATCGCGTCCAGCGCGGCGCGCGCCTCCTCGGGGTCGACCACCTCGTTACGGATGCGCCGGGTAAGCCGGTCCACCGCCGCGAGCCGGGTGAAGTCGAGCGAGCGGTAGTGCACGATCCGCATCGTGCTCGCCGGCGGCAGCCGGGGCCCGCGGTCGGCGGAGATCCTGATCGCGTCGTAGGTGACATCGACATGGCAGCGCGCCAGACCATAGGTGGCCGCGATGAATTGGACCTGGGTGGTGGTATCGATGACGCCGGTGCCGGAGGCCATGACCACCTCACCGACGCGCACGGCGAGGTCGAGCACCTCGGCGACGCGCGCGTCGTCGGTCAGATCGATCGGCTGCAACGGCGCGGGCGCCGCGACGATGGTGTCGGCGATGGCCTGCCGATCGGCGACCAACAGGCCGACCGCCTGGCTCACCACCGGCACCCGTCGTCCCCGCCGGAACAGACGCCGCCGACCGAGGTGATCGACCCGCGTCTCGGTGCTGTCGCCTCCCTGGAGCGTGTCTGATTCCATGCACGCGAACGTAGTCACCTTCCGGCGACCTTCGCATCCGGGCTGGCACATGACCTCGCTCACCGCGTGCCGGCGGCGCGAATCCCCGATCTTCGCGCCGCCGACCCGCGGCTCAGTGGCCCTCGATACCGCGCATCCTGCGGGCGCCGACCACGACACCGCACAGCAGTGCGACGAGCACGCCCGCGAAACCGGCCATCGCGACGCGGGTGTCGACGAATTGGGTGGCGATGCCCATGCCGATCGCGGGAAAGACCAGACCGGCGTTGCCGATCAGGAACAGCCCGGCCACCGCGGCACCCCGGTTCGCCGGGGCGGCCGTGCGCACGGTGCGGGCGACGGCGGACTGGATCAGGACGCCCGCGCCCGCACCGGTCACCACGCCGGCCACCAGGAACAACGGCAGATTGCCCAGCAGCATGGCCGCCACCAGCAGCGCCAGCCCGGCGAGGGCACCGAGCAGGCCGGACAGCAGGCGGGCCGACACCGTCAACGCCATGGCCGCGTGCTGAGCGACGGGCGCGCTGCCGAACACCAGGAACACCACACCGCCCGCCAGCAGGCGCGACGGCTGGCCGAGCGTCCCGGCCAGAAAAGCCGGGGTCAGCGAAGCGAACAGGCTGAACGCGGCGAACGCCCCGAAGATGCTGAGCACCGCGACGGTCCAGCCCAGCCGGGATCCGACGACGGACACGCGCTGCGGGCGGTACGCCGGTCGCAGCGAGCGCGGCACGGACACGGTCTCGGGGACGAACCGGATCAGCGCCGCGATGAGCAGCACCAGGAGCACGACGAACACCACATACGTGGTCCGCAGCGGCCACGGCGCCCACTGGGCGAGCGCGCCCGACACCAGCGCGCCGACCCCGAGTCCGCCGATATTGGCTGCGGGGGAGGCGATTTCGAAGCGTCTCGCGCTGTCGCGGGGCCGGGCCAGCACGTGCAATTCGTGCAGGTAGGCGGTCGCGGTCGCGGTGATCGCGCCGACTCCGAGGCCGGTGATCAGTCGTCCGGCGATCAGCAGCGGTAGCTGGGGCGGCAGGATGAAAATGAGCGCGGCCAGCACCTCCGCGGACATCGCCAGGGTCAGCACCTGCCGCCTGCCGATCCAGTCCGACACGTGCCCGACGGTGCACAGGCTGACGATCACGCCGGTGCCGTAGACAGCGAAGACGACGGTGATCGTCAGCGGCGAGAGGCCGAGCTGTTGCGCGTAGAGCGGGTACAGCGGTGTCGGCACCATCGCCAGCGCGACGGCCGCGCAGAACGCCACGGTGACCAACCAGAAGCCGGTGTCGTGCCGCCGCGAGTCGGGCTGTTCGGTGCGGGGCTTCCCGCGGGTATCGATAGACGTGGTCGTCATCGCGTGCACTCTCTTCCGTGGTGTCGAGGCCGGGTCCGGCCGCCGGAATCCATGGTCGAGCGCGTGAACGTTCACGTCCAACGATTGATTCTTCTCTTAGCTATCACCAAATGTGATAGTTGACGGATGGAGCTCAGGTATCTCGAATACTTCGTCGCGGTCGCTGAGGAGCGCAGTTTCACCAAGGCGGCGGCGCGGCTGCACGTCGTGCAATCCGCGGTGTCCGCGGCCATCAAAACGCTGGAACGAGAACTGCGCACCGAGATCCTGCGGCGCACGTCCCGCGAGGTGGCGCTGACCGAAGCCGGCGAGGTACTGCTGCCGCGGGCGCGGGCGATCATCGGCGGCGTTCGGGAGGCGGTGGACGCGGTGGACGGGGTCCGCGGCGTCGTCGGCGGGGAGGTCCGGCTGGGGTTGATGTCCTCGGTGCCGTGGTTCGACCTGCCCGCGGTGCTCGGCCGAATGCATGCGAAGCATCCCGAGGTGCGGCTGCGGTTGAGTCATCGCGCCGGCGGCTCGCACGACCTCGCCGCCGCCGTGGTCGCGGGGGAGCTGGATCTCGCGATCCTTTCCGATCCCGGTCCCTTCAGGCGGAAGCTGCGACTGACCGAGCTGAAGTCCTTCCCGATGCGCCTGCTCGTCCCGGCCGCCCATCCGCTCGCCGCCCGGCGCAGCGTCGCGCTGACGGAACTCGACGGCGAGAACTTCGTCGACCTGCCCCAGGGTTTCGGCAGCCGGGCCGTGGTCGACCGGGCCTTCGCGGCGGCCGACCGCACCCGCAACGTCGCCATCGAACTGGGCGACGGCCGCGTCGTAGTCGACTATGTGCGCCAAGGACTCGGCATCGCCATCGTCCCCGCAGCCTACGAAGGCGCCGACCCGCAGATCCGCTCCCTACCCCTAGCCGAACCCGACCTGACCTGGCGCATGCACCTCGCCACCCCCCGAGACCGCGAACCCCCCACCGCCGCAAACGTTCTGGCGACCATGATGATCGAGGCCCTGGACGTTGCCGATCTCGGTCGCTAGAGGTGAATTCATCGCCCACTACGCCGACCAGATCGCCCTGTTCGTCCGGGCGCTGGGCGAGAATGCGGATTGAGGTCGCACCGCGGAGCAAACGGTGCCGCCGTGCGGGCACGGCAGGGTGACCAGGGTCACGATTCGATCTTGACTGACGCTCGGAGACCACTCTGAACTGCGCGTTTGCGTTATGCGATGGCTCGCCCCGCCAGAAATTCGGGTGATTTGTGTCGGTGCCGACCGGAATACTCACGTGCGGCCGATTAGTTCGAGCTACCGGTTCCGTCTCCATCACTGTGGCACCGAAGCTCGAACAGCCTCCGCCACCTGTCTTCAGTCACTGTCCAAGCCCCACCGGAGGTATCGATGCCCGCCGCCCCATCCGTTTCCGTCTCGAAAGGACGGACGCCGCTGGTCATCCGGGTGCTGGTGCTCGCGACCTTCGTGGTGATCCTCAACGAGACCATCATGATCAACGCGATCCCGCGTCTGATGGCCGACCTGCAGGTCACCGAGCGCGCCGCGCAGTGGGTGTCCACCGCGTTCATGCTCACGATGGCGGCCGTCATCCCGACCACCGGCTGGTTCCTGCAGCGGGTCACCACCAGGCAGGCCTATGCCGTCGCGATGAGCGTGTTCCTCGCGGGCACGGCGCTCTCGGCCGTGGCGCCGTCGTTCGCGGTGCTGCTGATCGGCCGGATCATCCAGGCCGGCGGCACCGCGGTGATGATGCCGCTGCTGATGACCACGCTGATGACCGTGGTGCCCGAGCAGGACCGCGGCCGGGTGATGGGCAACGTCACCCTCGCCATCTCGGTGGCGCCCGCGATGGGTCCGGTGATCTCCGGGCTCGTGCTCCAAGTCGGTTCGTGGCGTTGGCTTTTCGTGCTGGTGCTGCCGATCACCGGTGTCGTCACCTGGCTCGGTCTGCGCCAGCTGGAGAACGTCGGGGAACCGGAAGCCGGCGCCATCGACTGGGCCAGCGTCGTGTTCGCCGCGCTCGGTTTCGGCGGCCTGGTGTACGGGCTCAGCAAGTTCGAGGCGGACAACCTCGGCGAGCCGGCACTGATCGTGGCCGTCGGCGCGGCACTCATCGCCACCTTCGTGTTCCGGCAGCTGCGGCTGCAGCGCAACGGCACCCCGCTGCTCGATCTGCGGGTGCTGCTGGCCGGCACCTACACCAAGGCGCTGGTGCTGATGTCGGTCGCGTTCATGGCAATGCTCGGCTCGATGATCCTGCTGCCGCTGTACCTGCAGAACCTGCGTGGTCTGAGCCCGCTGGCGACCGGCCTGCTGGTGATGCCGGGCGGTCTGGCGATGGGTCTGCTCGGACCGACGGTCGGCCGGCTGTTCGACCGGTTCGGCGGACGCTGGCTGGTGATCCCGGGTTCGATCGCGATCACCGTCGCGCTGGCCGGTTTCACCCAGATCTCGATGTCGATGCCGTACTGGCAGCTGATCGCCCTGCACGTGCTGTTGATGGTGGCGCTGGCTGCGACCTTCACGCCGGTCTTCACCCTCGGTCTCGGCGCGCTGCCGCACAACCTGTACTCGCACGGCAGTTCGATGCTGGGCACCCTGCAGCAGGTGGCCGCGGCCTTCGGCACCGCGCTCGTGGTGACGATCATGTCGGCGCGCAGCAGCCAGCTGGTGGAGGACGGTGTCGAAATCGCCACCGCGCACCTCGACGGAATGCGCCTGGCGTTCCTCGTCTCCGCTGTGGTGTCGGTGCTGGTGATCGTCATGGCCGTGCTGCTGCCCAGCCGCGCCGCCGACCATGTGGCGGAGTCGACGGTCGACGAAACCGATCCCTCGGCCCCCGAATTGATCAAGGGCTGAACGCGATTCGATAACTGAACACCGAAGTCGCCCCCGGCTACCGCCGGGGGCGTCGTCTTTTCGACCTCAGTGGGCTGCAGGGCCCGGCTCGTCGAGGAACGACGCGACGGTCTCGGCCATGGCAGCGGGCGCGTCGTCGTGCACCCAATGCCCGGCACCGCCGAACTCGACCAGGCGAACGCCGGGACGCCGGGCGACCATCGCCGCGGCGAGTTCCGCGGACAGCATCGGACTGTGCTCACCGCGCAGGACCAGCGCCGGACATGTCGAACCGAGCCAGTCGGCCCACCAGTCACCGACACCGCCCTCTTGTACGGCCATCATGTCGGTCCAGTCGAAAAGCCAGCGCCAGCGGCCGTCATCGGAAGCTGCCGCGCTCTGCATGAAGTAGCCGGGATCGGAAATGCCACGCGCGCGAAGCGCCTCGGCCAGTTCCGATTCCGATGCCGCGACCGCAGGCCAGCCGCGCACGTCAAGGACGGGATTCTCGACCTCCGGTCGCCGCATCACCGGACCCACGTCCTCGACGATCAAGCGCGACACCAATTCGGGATGGCGTGCGGCCAGCTGATACGCCGTGATACCACCGCGTGAATGACCCAGCACCGCAATCGGACCCGGGGCCAGCCGCTGGAGCAATTCCGCCACATCGGCCACGAAGTCCGCGCAGGTGTAGCTGTCGGCTCGGTCGCTGTGGCCGTGGCCGCGAAGGTCGGGCGCGATCACCCTGGCGCGCCCGGACAGGTCCGCGGCGAGGCGGGTGAACACGGTTCCGCGCCCGAAGCTGCCGTGCAGCGCCAGCAGCGGCATCCCGGCACCACCGAAATCGGTATAGGACAAACGCACGCCAGCCATCATCGCAAGGCAGGCAAACGATTATCGATGGGCCGGGCTGTCGGTGGCCCTCGGTAGGCTGGGACGAGGCCGACGAGGAGCGCGGGGGAACAGATGGACGGTGCACGACGTCGGCCGAAGGGGCTGGGCAAACGTGCGTGGGTGACCACGAAGCTGGTGCGCCGGGTGTTGCGCGGCTTGGCCTGGTCGCGGTTCGTGCGCGTCACGGTGCTCGGCCGCGAGTCGATACCGAAGTCCGGTCCGGTGATCGTGGCGAGCAATCACATTTCGATGCTGGACGCGGTGTTCCTATGGGGTGCGCTGCGCCGCCGGGCGATCGCGATCGCCATGGCGGAGCTGTGGTCGTGGCCGGTGGTGGGCTGGCTGGTGCGCCGGCTGGGTCATATTCCGGTGCTACGGCGCGACAGCGAATCCGGGCAGGCCGCGCTGTCGCAGGCCGAGCAGATTCTCCGGCACGGTGGTGTGCTGCTCATCTATCCGGAAGGGCGGCTGGTCGCGTCCGGCGAGCACGAGCCCTACAAGCCGGGTGTGGCGAAACTTGCGCTGGCGACCGGGGTTCCGCTCATCCCGGTCGGCACCACCGGCACCGACCGGGTGCTGCCGATGCGGCGCACGCGCGGCGACGGCCCGGCCTTCGACCGCCGCCAGCAGGTGACCATCCATTTCGGCGCCCCGATCGATCCGGCGGATTTCGACGATCCCGACAAGTTGCTCGACCAGCTGCGGCAGCGGATCGAAGAACTGCGCGCCGACTGATCGACCGCGCGCTCAGCTGACGGCCTTGCGCACGAGCGCGCCGAGAATCGCCTCGTCCTCGGCGGTCAGCTCGGTGATCGCGAAGGAACTCGCCCACATGGCGCCCTCGTCGAGGTGCGCCGGATCGCTGAACGCGAAGGTCGAGTAGCGGGTCTTGAACTTCGCCGCAGGCTGGAAGTGGCAGACGATCTTGCCGTCCGCGGCGTACGCGGGCATGCCGTACCAGAGCCGCGGCGTGAGCGCCGGCGCGTTGGCCTTGACGAGCGCGTGCACTCGTTCGGCGGTCGCCCGGTCCGCGTCCGACATCTCCGCGATCTTGGCCAGCACTTCGGCTTCGCCGTCCGCCTTGGCCCCGCGAGAGGTGCGCCGGGCAGCCGACTTCAGCTCCTTGGCACGCTGCTTCATCGCGTCGCGTTCCTCGGCGGTGAAACCCGCGTAGGACTTGGTGTCGGTGACCTGGGCGGTAGTGGTGCTCATCGGATGCTCCTCCTGATCGGTGCTGCGTTGCTTCCCATGCTATGAAGCGGGCACCGGGCAATGCTTCTCGAAAACTGATCAGTGGCAGCGCATCCGATGAGCAGCCAGTTCACCCGCGTTCGTAGACGCTCGCGTCGTCGAGCATCGCGGCGCGCAGCATCGACTCCGGCACGCCCAGACCTTCGATGAGGGTCAGCGCGTCGGGCCGCAGCCGGTCGACGAGTTCGTTGACCCCGCGGCGCACGCCCTTGGCCCGCTCGACGGACATGAAGCGATGCATGATGTACCAGGCGGAGTTCTCCTCCAGCGTCGAGTAGACGAAGAGGTCGCACACCGTTTCGGCGAGGGCGCGCGCGTCGGGATCGTGGATGTCCTCGATGCCTTCGATGAACGCTTCCAGGATGAGCCGATCGATGTGTGCGGTGCCCGCGGTGAGGATGTGGTCCTGCGCGTTGTTGAAGGCCTCGAACGGGCTGGTGTCCTCGGCGCGGGCACGCAGACGGTGACCGGCGGTGCGCACCAGGTAGTCCTCGCGGTCGGCGAAGAGTTGCAGCTGCACCGCGCGGCGGGACAGGTCGCCGTCGTCGACCGTGTCGTCGGAGCCGTCGCGCAGGGTCTGGATCAGCTGACGCACGCCCGAGCGCTTGCGCACCTCGTCGCGCGCCATGGTGGCGGCGAATTTGACCCAGCCGAGCGCGTCGAGGTCGCGGATCTCGTCGGAGTACGCGGTGAGCAGTTCCTTGGCGACCAGCTGGGTGAGTACCACGTTATCGCCTTCGAAGGTGGTGAACACGTCGGTGTCGGCCTTCAGCGTGACGAGCCGGTTCTCGGTCAAATAGCCTGCGCCGCCGCAGGCTTCGCGGCATTCCTGGATGGCCCGGGTGGCGTGCCTGGTCTGCGCCACCTTGAGGCCCGCGGCGCGCTTCTCCAGCGCGCGCTGCGAGCTGGGGTTGAGGTCCTGCCCGGTCTGCACCAGGTGCATGCGGCGGACGAGGTCGTTCTGCGCGAAGGCGAGCGCGTAGGACTTGGCGACCAGCGGCAGCAACCGGCGCTGATGGCTGCGATAATCCAATAGCACGGTTTCCTGTCCGCTGTCCGGATCGGAGAACTGCCTGCGCTTTTCGGCGTAGCGCACGGCGATGCTCAGTCCCACCCGCGCCCCGGCCGCGGCGGCGCCGCCCACACTGACTCGCCCGCGCACCAGCGTGCCGAGCGTGGTGAAGAAGCGGCGGCTCGGATTCTCGATCTCGGAGCTGTAGGTGCCGTCCGGTGCGACGTCGGCGTACCGGTTGAGCAGGTTCTCGCGCGGCACCCGCACGTGGTCGAACACGATGCGGCCGTTGTCGACACCGGGCAGCCCGCCCTTGAGGCCGTCGTCGAAGGTGGTCACGCCGGGCAGGTCCGCGCCCGCCTCGTCCCGGATCGGCACCAGCAGACAGTGCACGCCCTGGTTCTTGCCCTGGGTGATGAGCTGCGCGAAAACCGCTGCCATCCTTGCGTGTTCGGCCGCGCCGCCGATGTAGTCCTTACGCGCCGACGGGGTCGGCGAGTGCACCACGAACTCTTGGGTCTCGGGGTCGTAGGTCGCGGTGGTCTCGAGATTGGCGACGTCGCTGCCGTGCCCGGATTCGGTCATCGCGAAGCAGCCGAGCAGGTCCAGCGAGAGCAGCCGCTTGATGTACTCGCGGTGCCGCTCGGTGCCGAGGTTCTCCACCGCGCCGCCGAACAAGCCCCACTGCACACCGGCTTTCACCCACAGCGACAGATCCGCGTAGGCGAGCATCTCGAGTCCGGTGACCGCGGCGCCCGGCTCGCTGGTGCCGCCGTTCTCCCGGCGGAAGCCGCGCTCGGCGTAGCCCATCGTCGCGATGGCGCGCATCTGCTCGAGCACCCGGGCCCGCGCGGCCTTGTAGTCGAGGTAGGAATCTCCGGCGAACTTGTCGTCCGCGAGCTGGACGCGAGCCTGCTCCCGGATCTCGCCCCACGGTCCGTCGAGCGCTGCGCGGAGGTGATCTGCGGTCGTTGCGGTGCCGGTGCCGGTAGTCATAACTCGACATTAGCCCGATGTGGGCCGGGCAAACCGTGACTGTTGACACGACATTCCGGGCAGGCTCTTGTGGTGGGTTGAACGCGTGTTTAGTATATTGAACATGTGTTTAACGAACAGCCCCTACCGCAAGGACCCGCCTCGGATCTGACCACCGCGGCCCGAATACGTGACGCCGCGATCGAGGTCTTCGGCGACCAGGGCTTCCAGGTCGGGGTGCGGGCCATCGCGAAGGCGGCGGGCGTGTCACCGGGACTGGTGAACCACCACTTCGGTTCGAAGGACGGCCTGCGCGCCGCGTGTGACGCGCGAGTGCAGCAGCTGATCCGCGACAAGAAAGTCCAGACGATCACCGCGGGCAACGTCGCGAAGGGCATGCTGGCCGCCCTCGCCGAGATCGAGGAGTACGCACCGCTGGTCGCCTACATGGTCCGCAGCCTGCAAGCCGGGGGCCCCATGGCGAGATCGCTCTTCGAGCACATGGTCGAGGACGCCGAGGTCTATATCCAGCAGGGCGTCGAGGCGGGCGCGATCAAGCCGAGCCGCGATCCCGCGGCGCGGGCCAGATATCTGATGACGCTCAATGTCGGCGCGACGCTGCTCTGGATGCAGATGCATCACGAGCCCGGCGAAAAGCTCGATTTCCGTAAGGCCATTCGTGAGTTGACCGAAGAGCTCACCCCTCCGGCCCTGGAGTTCTACACCCAGGGCATTCTCACCGACCCCACGCTTTTGGACACCTTCACCAAGGAGCATTGATGTCCGAGGTCATTCAAATCGCCGATCTCCGTAAGACGTTCGGCCATGTAGCCGCGCTCGACGGCCTGGATCTCACCGTCGCGGAAGGGGAGATCCACGGCTTCCTCGGCCCGAACGGCGCGGGTAAGTCGACCACCATCCGGGTGCTGCTCGGCATCCTGCGCGCCACCGCCGGACGAGCCGAGCTGCTCGGCCGCGACCCGTGGGCCGATGCGGTCGCCTTGCACCACGAACTCGCTTATGTGCCAGGCGATGTCACGCTCTGGCCGTCGCTGTCCGGTGGTGAGACCATCGACCTGCTCGCCCGCATGCGCGGCGGTATCAACGCCGAACGCCGCGCGGAGCTGATCCAGCGCTTCGACCTGGACCCCCGCAAGAAGGCGCGCACCTACTCCAAGGGCAACCGGCAGAAGGTCGCGCTGATCTCCGCGCTCGCCTCGGACGTGCGCCTGTTGCTGCTGGACGAGCCGACCTCCGGCCTGGATCCGTTGATGGAACAGGTTTTTCGCGAATGCGTGCAGGAGGCCAAGGACCGCGGCACCACGGTGCTGCTGTCCAGTCACATCCTCTCCGAGGTCGAAGTGCTCTGCGACCGGGTGACCATCATCCGCGCGGGACGGACCGTGGAGAGCGGCACGCTCTCGCAGATGCGGCACCTGTCGCGGACCTCGATCACGGCCGAATTGGTCGGTGACCCGGGTGATCTCGGTCGGCTGCCCGGCGTCGGCGACATCCAGTGGGACGGAAAGACCTTGCGCTGCCAGGTCGACGGTGAACATCTCGGCGAACTGATCCGGGTGCTGGGCGATACCGGCGTGCGCAGCCTGACCAGCACTCCGCCGACGCTCGAAGAATTGTTCCTGCGGCACTATCACGTCGGCGCCGACGACTCGGCCGCCACCCCGGCGCAGCGTGGGGAGAAGGTGCGGGCATGACGACCGTTGCCGCGGGCAGGCACTCCGCCGCCCCCGCCGCGCGTGGCTCGGCCGACTTCGCCGGCACCGGCCAATTGCTGCGGCTGTACCTGCGCCGTGATCGAATCGTGTTGCCGCTGTGGGTGATCGCGTTCGGCATGCTGCCCGCGTTCTATGTCTCGGCGACCAAGGGCGTGTACTCCTCGCCCGCCGACCTGGCGAACTACGCGAAGACGATCACCGACAGCCCCGCGCTGATCGCCATGTACGGGCCGGTGTTCAGCACCGAGCCCGGCTCGATGTACCTGTGGAAGGCCGGGCCGTTCTTCGCGATGATCGCGATCGCCACCATCCTCACCGTCATCCGGCACACCCGGGTGGAAGAGGAGACCGGACGGGCCGAGCTGGTGGGCGCGACCAGTATCGGGCGCTACGCCGGTCTCTCCGCCGCGCTGGTGCTGACCACCGCGGGCTGCGTGCTGGTCGGAATCATCGCTGCCGCAATGCTGTACAGCAACGATCTGCCGATCGCGGGCTCGGTGGCCTACGCGGCGGCGCTGGCCGGTTCCGGGCTCGCCTGGGCCGGCGTGGCCGCCGCGGCCGCGCAGGTGAGTACCAGTTCGCGGATCGCCCGGGGGATCGCGCTCGGCGCGCTGGCCGCGGCGTACGCGCTGCGCGCCATCGGTGATGCGGGAAACGGTGTGCTGTCCTGGTTTTCGCCGCTGGGATGGTGCATCCAGATGCGCGCGTTCGCGCAGGAACGCTGGTGGGTGCTCGTTCCGCTGCTGCTGGTCGCGGTGCTCACGGTGGCGGCCGCGTATCTGCTGCTGAGTCGCCGCGATACCGGCTCGGGTCTGGTCGCGGAGCGGCCCGGGCCGCCGAGCGCGGCACCCTCGCTGGCCGGCCCGCTCGGCCTGGCTTGGCGGCTGCAACGCGGGTCGATGGTGTTCTGGGCCATCGGATTCCTGCTGTACGGGTTGCTGATGGGCGGCGCGATCAAGAGCGTCGGGGACATGCTCGGCGACAACGACACCGTGCACGACGCGATCACCCGGATGGGTGGTTCGACCATGCTGCAGGATTCGTTCGTGACGCTGGCGCTCACGTTGCTCGCGGCCGGCGCCGCGGCCTATTCGCTCTCGGCCACGCTGCGGCTGCACGACGAGGAGTCCAGCCAGCGGATCGAGTCGACCCTCGCCGGTGCGGTCGGCCGCGAGCGATACGCGTTGAGCCACATCGCTTTCGCGCTGCTCGGTCCGGTGCTGCTGATGTCCGTCGCCGGTCTCGCGATCGGGGTGGTGTACGGGGCGACCGACGGTGATCTGCTCGGCAAGGTGGCCGACACGTTGGGCGCGGCGCTCGTCCAGGTGCCCGCGGTCTGGGTGTGCACCGGTATCGCGGTGGCGCTGTACGGTTTCGCGCCGCGCTTCACTCCGGTGGCCTGGGGTGTGCTCAGCGTCCTGGTCGTCATCTTCTTCGTCGGCTCGCTCGACGGGCTGCCGCAGTGGGTGGTGGATCTGGTGCCGTTCGTCCATCCGCCGAAACTGCCCGGCGCGCCGTTCGAGATCGCGCCGGTGCTGTGGCTGCTGGGCATCGCCGCCGCGCTGCTCGCGGCGGGCCTGCTCGCCTTCCGCCGCCGCGACCTGCGCTGAACGCGCGCGCCCAGCTCGTAACGATTCGCGCACCCCTTTCGCGTTCCCGCACCCGCTGTGGACTGGCACAGCGGGTGCGGGAACGCGAAAGGCGTGCGGGAACCGGAGGCTCAGCCGATCCCGAGCTTGCCGACTAGGCGCGCGAGGTACGCGCGTACGTCGTCGGGCGAACGATCCGGCATGCCGAAAACGACTTCGGTGACACCGAAGTCGGCCCACTGCGCCAACTGTTCCGCGTTGTGGCGGCCCGCGAGGGCGACGATCTCGGGGTTGCCCGCGCGCTCGTGTTCGCGCCAGACCCGCTGCAACAGGGCGATTTTGGAGTCCAGTCCGGCTTCGGTGGGAGTGGTGATCCACCCGTCGGCGTTGTCGGCCAGCCAACCGAAGGTCTTCTCCGTGCCCGCCGCGCCGAGCAGCACCGGAATGCGTTTCTGCACCGGCTTGGGCCAGGACCAGCTCGCGCCGAACTGCACGAATTCACCGGCGAAGCTGGCTTCTTCCTCGGTCCAGATGGTGCGCATCGCGTCCAGGTGTTCGCGCAGCACGGTCCGGCGCTTGTTCGGGGGGACGCCGTGATGGGCGAGTTCGTCGGTGTTCCAGCCGAATCCGACGCCGAGGCTGACGCGTCCGCCGGACAGGTGGTCGAGCGTGGCGATGGTTTTCGCCAGCGTGATCGGATGATGTTCGGCGGGCAGCGCGACCGCCGTCGAGAGCCCGATCCGGCTGGTGACCGCGGCGACGGTGCCCAGCGCGACCCAGGGATCGAGCGTGCGCAGGTAGCGATCGTCGGGCAGGCTCGCGTCACCTGTCCGGGGGTGCGCCGCGGCCCGCACCACGGGAATGTGCGTGTGTTCCGGTACGTAGAAGGTATCGAAACCGACACCTTCGGCGGCCACCGCCGCCTCCGCGGGCGTGATGCCCCGATCGCTGGTGAACAACACAATTCCGTACCGCACCGTACGCGCTCCCATCGCCGAAACTAGAACAAGTTCTACCATTCTTTGCCGGTGCGCACCATGGGAACGGGTCAGAGCAGGGTGCCGCCGGTGGCGTCGATATAGGAGCCGGTGACCCATCGGGCGTCGTCGGAGGCGAGGAAGGCCACCACGTCGGCGATATCGCCGACCTCGCCGACTCGGTTGAACGCGGACCATTCGGCGAGTTCCGCGACGGCCGCGGGGTCGGCGAAGACCGGCCCGCCGGTGTTGGTCACGCCGGGCGCGACCGTGTTGATCGTGATCCCGCGCGGCGCGACGTAGCGGGCCAGTTGCACGGTGATCTGCTCGAGCGCGCCTTTGCTCATCGCGTCGCAGATCTGCGACGGGAAGGAGGTGCGGGTCAGGCCGGAGGAGATGTTGACGATCCGGCCGCCCTCGGGCATCAGCCGCAGCGCGCGCAGGGTCAGGTAGAACGGCGCTCGGGCGTTCACCGCGATGGTGCGATCGAACAGCTCGGGTGTGACGTCCTCCGGGGTCGCGACCTCGAATCCGGTGTGCGCCGCGTTGTTGATGAGGATGTCGAGCGTCGGCGCGCCGGTGCGCACCCGCAGTTCCACCTCGAGCGCGGCGAACAGCTCGGGTATCGCCTCCGTCGTGGCGAGGTCGGCCTGGACCAGGAATGCGCAGCCGCCCGCGCTCTCGATCTGCCGCACGGTTTCCTTGCCCGCCACCTCGTCGGTCGAGTAGTGCACCGCCACCAACGCGCCATCCCGGGCGAGGCGGCGGGCGATCCCGCGCCCGATGCCGCGACTCGATCCGGTGACCAGGGCGGCTTTGCCCTGCAGCTTGCTCATGTGATCCCCTCGAGTAACTACTACGGTTGGTAGTAGAGATTAGCCGGATTTGTCCGGTGTGCAATCCCTTCGAGTGGAATCAGGACGAATTACGTTGGGGCGCGGGTGCGCCCGGGAACAGCCGCGCCGCCCAGCAGAACGTCAGCGCCATGGCCACTGCGGCCGCCGTGCCGCCGATGATGTCGGTGGGCAGGTGATAGTCCAGTCCGATCATCCCGGCCGCCGCGGCGAGCAGGGCCGGTATCGCGACGGCGACCGTGCTCAGCCGCGCGCGTGGGGAATCGGCGAGCACGAAGAACGTGGTCGCGATCGCGACGAGATGCACGGTGTGGCCGCTGGGATAGGCCAGATAGTCGTGGAGTTGCCGGTGCCACAGCGGTTTCCACACCCACGCGTTGAGCGCGACCGCCAGGCCCGGAACCGCGAGCATGAGGGCGGCGCTGCGCCACCGGCTTCGGTAAGCGAACCAGCCGGCGGCGATCGCGAGTAGCGGCAGCAAGATGTAGCCGTTGCTCGGGACGACCAAGAATTCCGCGAGACCGGGCCGGGCGTCGAGCGCGGCATGGATCGGGGCGGCGAGCGTGCGGTCCAGGGTGGTGGGGCCGCCGTCGGGTGGGAAGGTCGCGGGCAGCGCGCCGGTCACGGTGGCGCCCAGCGCGATGCCGCCGAGGGTGGGTACGCCCCGTGGAATGACGTCTTGTCGCGATCCGGGCACCGATCGACGATAGTCAGTGGCAGGATCGCACCGGTGGACGGCTCGCTATGCACACCCGTCCCGGATGTCAATGGTCACTCGACCCAACCTGTCCGGAATGGTGCTGTGCCCGAAACCGGAACGGCGGCAGGCGAACTCGACCGAAACGGGCAAGATGCGCCGAACCGCCCGCAGGGTTGCGCAGGCTTGGTATCGTCGTGTTCGATCGGCGAACAAAAGGGTTCGTAGATCGAGGATCTCGGCTCGGTCGGCCTGGATGCAATGGGGCTCTGGCGTATTTGTGATGGTCGTCGGAGCCGGGGCAGTGACTGAGAGGTACCCATGGTGGGCGATGATGTCCAGCCGTCGCTGGCCGGCACCTATCGGCTTCCGACGGTGGTCGGACGGACGGCCGAGCTGGCCGAAATGGGGCGTCTGCTCAGCGATCCGCGCGTTCGGCTGCTGACCCTCACCGGGACGGCCGGCGTCGGTAAGACGGCGCTGGCACGGGAAGCGTTGTCGGACACCACACTCGACGGCCGTCGCCGGGTCGCGGTCGACCTCGTGGACGGTGACGACCCGGGTGGCGTCTGGCAGGCGGTGCTGGCGGCGGTGACTCGGGTACTGCCGGGTTCGGCGGCCGCGACACTCGTGCTCGACGTGCTCGTGGACCGGGTCGGCGAGCACCCGCTGGTGCTGTTGCTGGACAACTGCGATCGGGTGGTCGAGCGGATCTCCACCGATCTCGTGCGCCTGCTCGCGTGCTGCCCGAACCTGATCATCGTTGCGACCAGCCGGATTCCGTTCAAGCTCTACCGTGAGTGCGTGCTGTGCGTGCGCCCGCTGCCCACCGACACCGGCAGCGGCGACTACTACCCGGGCTCCTCCTTCGCCGCGGAACTGCTGCTCGACAGCATCGACAGTCACTACCGCGGGTCGGCCACCATGGCCGATCGGCTGGTCGTGGACGAGATCGTGGGCGAGCTGGACGGGGTGCCACTGGCGCTGGAGCTGGCGGCGGGCACCATCGCCCGGATCGGCCCGGTGCGCACCCTGCAGCAGATCAAAGCCGGCGGCGAGCTGCTCTCACCCGGGTATGTGGACGTGCCCGTCCGGCATCGGTCCCTGCCCGGAGCGGTCGCGTGGGGTCTGCGCGACCTCGCGCCCGAGGCGCTCGAGCTGCTGCTGCGGCTTTCGCTATACGAATCGGTGATCGACACCGACACCGCCTGTCTCGCAGTGGGTATCGGCGAGGAACAGGCCGCGGCCGCGCTGGCCGACCTGGTGCAGCGCAGCCTGCTCGACCATACGGTGAGTGGCCCGCGCGGCAACGGTTACCGGCTCTTCGCGCCGGTGCGCGCCTACTGCCGGCACGCGTTGCGCGCGGACTCGGTGCGGGCCAAGGAGATTCGTGCGGACCAGGTACACCGCCTCGGTCAGCTCGCCGAGACCATCGGCCCGCAGTTCGAGCAGCACGAGCAACGCGGCGCCGCGCTGGACATCGCGGGCCGCCTGATCGTGGACTTCCTTGCCGCACTGCACTATCTGATCGACACCGGCCAACCCGAACAGGCGGTCCGGCTCGCGGCGGTACTGGAATCGGCGTGGATCCAGCACGGCTATCAGGCCGAGCTGGAATCGGTGCTGGCCAAGGCGCTGGAGATGAGCGACCGGACGACGCTCACGCCCGGCGTGACGGCGCCGCTGTGCCTCGAGGTGCTCGGCGTCTGGGCGGGGCGCTCGGGCCGGCTGCGCCGCGCCGTCGATCTGCTCACCAGTTCGGTTGCCGCATACCGGCGTTTCGACCGTCCCCGGGACGCGGCCCGCACCGCCGTGCCGCTGGCGGTGGCGCTGGCCGCGGTGGGGGAGCACGACACCGCCCGCGACCTGTTGCGAATGGCGGCGCGCTACCGCGACGAACTCGGCGGCCCGTGGCCCATGCGGATCGAACTGTCCATGCGCCTGGCGGCGCTGCCCGATCCGCCGCGGCGCGATACCGGGGTCTGGTCCGAGATCCGGGATCGGATCCGGCAGCTGGACAGCACCGCGCGCCTGATCGGGTTGAACACCCTGGCGCGCAGCCAGATCGGGCCGCTGACCGCGGATCGCGCCCAGTCGCTGTACCGGGAGAACCTGGCGAACAACGACCTGTCCACCCATGTGCTGCAGACGATCGTCGCGCTCGAAGGCTGTGCCCGCGCCTACGACGCGGTCGGTGTCGAATACGCCGAACAGACCTTGACCCTGCTCCTCGCGGCCCGGCACCTGCGGGCCACGCACGGCATCCCGCTGCTCGGCGCGGGCGATCCCGCGCCGCGCCTGGCGGAGAACCGGAACGCGGTGGGGGAGAGCAAATTCCGGGAGATCCAGCGGCTGGCGGCGGAGCTGACCCTGACCGAAGCGGTCGCCTACGCGCGGAACGCGCCCACGCTGCCCGACCCGGAAGATTCCCCGCTGGCCGCCCTGACCAACCGGCAGCGCGAGATCGCGACACTGGTGGCGACCGGGATGACCAACCGGATGATCGCGACCCAGTTGCGGATCTCCGAATGGACGGTGGTGAACCACGTCCGTCAGGTGATGCTCAAGCTCGACTGCCCGTCCCGGCTGCACGTCGCGCTGGTGGTGGAGCGCGAAGCGCAGCTCGCCGATCCGGCACCGGAGTCACACCGAATCGCCCTGGCGCGCAAGCCATGACGCGACTACAAACCGTGACCGGCGACTACGGACCGTAGGTCAGCACCGCACTGATGACGAACCACAGCAGCCACGCGAACGCGATCAGCATGCCCACCGCGAGGGTGATCCGCATGAAGGCCCGGCCGAAGTCCATGTCCCGGGTTTCCCGCGGATACAGCTTCCACGGGCTGTACCAGGGCGCCTCGACCGCGTAGATCGGCTTGCTCGCTTCCCGCTCGGCCTGGGCCAGTTCCTCCGCGTACGCCTCGGCCTGCGCCTGATTGGGGCCGCCGTGCCACAGCGTGATGTCGATCGGGCCGAGGAAGCCCTCGTTGAGCAGCTCCTGCGGGGCGGGCAGGTAGGGGAGGATGCCGAGACCGCGGAACGCGACCGCGACATCGTTCGCCGTCCACAGGTGCTTCTCCTGCTGGGCCAGCACATCGAAATAGTGCCGCAGCCGCGCGGGGTCCTCGCCGAGGATCACGTCGAAGCTCGGGTCGCTCCAGGCCTGCTGGATCTTCAGCTGCGCCCCGCGCAGCGGGACGACGAGCGCGAGCCCGTGCACCGCGCGCTGGCCGAGCCCACGATCGGCCAGCCAGTTCTGCAGCGCGAAGGTGTGTTCGCGCGACTTCTCCAGCGGCGTGCGCCGGTCTCGGCCCTCCATCGCGGCCGGTTCGCCGTTGATCGTCCACGCGCCGTTCAGCGGGATCTCCAGCACGCCGTCCTGCCGCGCCACCAACGCCTCCGCCTCGATCACCACGCAGCTGGTCGGCGTCCAGATCACCGCGTCGAACTGATGCAGCCGATCCTTGTGGAACAGACTGCAGTTGATCGTGGCGACGCCCTTGGGGCTGCCCGGGTCCTTCCAGGTGCGCAGCCAATCGATCAGCGCGCGCTCGGCATTGGTGCCCGCGGCGTTCTGCACTCGCACCAGCATTGACGACCGCCCTTCACGTCGACACTCGACAGCTCACAGGATACGAGGTCCGGCGCCGGGTTCGTCGCCCTCCTGGCAACAGTCGGCGTGTTGGTGCGCGCTCACTCCGCCGGATCGGCCGCGATCCTGCCGCTGCGCACCGCCTCGACCAGCACCGCGTGATCGGCTTCGGTGCGATCGGCGTAGCGGACCGCGAAGGCCGCGACCGCCTCCTCGAACCGCTCGTCGTCGCCGAGATAGCCTGCCAGCAGGCGGGGATCGAGCGAGCGGGAGTGCGCGCGGGCCAGCAGCGCCCCGGCCAGCCTGCCGTAGTCGTCGAGATCGCCGGCGGACAGTTCGGCCGGGTCGATGCTGCCCTTCAGATTGCGGAATTGCCGCACGATGAACGGTAATTCGACGCCGTCCCCGGTCGGGTCCACGCTGGTCCAGCCCAGCAGGATATCGGTCTCGGATTGAACGTGCCTGGCGCCCTGCACGATTCGCTCGCCTTCGTGGCGTGCCGGAACGGCGGGCAGATACGGCGCGAGCGCCGACGGGTTGGCCTGCTTGATCTGCAGGACCACCGACTCGCCCTCGTTACCGTGCAGCAACGCCACGTAGCTGTGCAGCCCGACGCTGCCGGTGCCGACGATCCGGAACGCGATGTCGGACACCGCGAATCGCGCGAGCAGATGGCGCCGGGACTCCCGCAGGGTGCCCGCGTAGCGCTCCAGTCCGCCGGTGAACGCCGCCGCCACCCGCTCGTCCACCTCGGTGAGAATCGGTGGGTCGCTGACGAATCGGTGCTTACGGATGCCGGTCTCGTGATCTTCCAGGTGCTCGGTCCATTTCGCGACCACTTTGGCGCTGGTGTTCTTGCGGGCCTTCTTGGCGGCCTTCTTGAAATCGTCGATCAGGTCCTCCGCTTTCGCGGCGCTCAGGATCGACTCGTCGGGCAGCGCGGTCCACGAGGTCATGAACGGCAGGTCGGCGAGCTGACCGGCGGCGAGGCGGTACGCGCGCGCGGCGTCGCAGGCCGCCCGGCGGCAATCCTGCTCGTCCGTACCGCTTTCCCGGCCCGCGAGCACCAGGCTGGCCGCGAGCCGCTCCAGATCCCATTCCCAGGGACCGACCACCGTTTCGTCGAAATCGTTGATGTCCATGATGATTTCGCCGCGGGCCGTGCCGTAGAGGCCGAAGTTGGCGGCGTGCGCGTCCCCGCAGATCTGTGCGGCCAGGCCGCTGTCCGGTCCGCCCGCCAGATCGGCGGCCATGAGCCCCGCCGCGCCGCGGTAGAAGGTGAACGGCGAGGTGATCATCCGCCCGATCCGCAGCGGCACCAGGTGCGGCAGGCGGCCCGCATTGCTCGCCTCGATGAAGTCGAGCACCTCCGGGCGCCGCACGCTGGTGGCCGCGCGATCGCGGGCGATCACCGGGACTTGCCGGCGAATCGCCTGCCCCCGCGCGCGTACCTCCGCCGCGGGGATGTACGAGCGCAAATCGATACCGTTCTCCGACACAATGACTGACGCTAGCGGGTAACTGCCATCCTGGGCACCTCCGATGGTCGACGTCACTCGGGTCGGGATCGCGCGTGGCGATCCCGGTCCGAGTCCCGCCCTCCGGGGTTCGACCGGTCGCTCAGGTGGCCGAGACCGGTGGCTGCGCCGCATCCGCCGGGACGATCGGCAGGCGCAGCGCGCCCGGCGCGGCGGCGGGCACGACGGCGTGCTTCGGCGCCACCGGGGCGATCCGCCGATAGGCCGCGCCGAGTTCGGGGCGCGGATCCTGCTCGTTCTTGTTGGGCCAGAACGCCATTGCCCGCTCGGCCTGCGCGGTGATGGTGAGCGAGGGATTGACGCCCAGATTCGCCGTCACCGCGGACCCGTCCGCGATGTGCAGCCCGGGATGGCCGAACACCCGCTGATACGGGTCGACGACGCCGGTGTCGGCCGTGTCGCCGATGACGCAGCCGCCGATGTAGTGCGCGGTCGCCGGGATGTTGAAGACGTCCATCACCAGGCCGTGCGTATCGCCCTTGACCTTCTCGCCGAAGCGCCGGCCGATGTCGTGCGCCATCGGGATCCAGGTCGGGTTCGGCTCGCCGGTGCCCTGTTTCGTCTTCAACAACCCGCGCTTGCGGAACGAGGTCAGTGAATTGTCCAGCGACTGCATGACCAGCAGGATCACCGACTTCTCCGAGGCGTGCCTGGCATTGAGGCTGCGCAGGAAGACCAAGGGATGCAGCACGATCGCGAGCAGGAAGCGCAGGAACCGGAACGCGCCGCCGTCCACGATCGGCACCGACATCGGGAACAGCGCGTTCTGTCCCTTGCCGTAGTGGCACACCTCGATGTGGGTGTCCTCTGCCGGGTGGATGGAGGAGGTGATCGCGATGCCCTCGGCGAAGTCCCGGCGCGCGCGGCTGACCACGTTGAGGATCGCCTCGGAATTGCTGCGGGTGAGTTCGCCGAGCCGGGGCGAGAGGCGGGGGAGCACCGCGTCGTCGCGCATCTTGTGCAGCAGCTTCTGGGTGCCGAGCGCGGCACCCGCGAACACCACCTGCTCGGCGGTGAAGGTCTTGCGCTGCTTGCGAATCCACCGATCCGACCGCTGCGTCTCGACCGCGTAGCCGCCGTCGGGCAGCGGGCGCACCGCGGTGGCCGTGGTGAGTTCGTGCACCTCGGCGCCGGCCTGTTCGGCCAGGTACAGGTAGTTCGTGGTGGTGGTGTTCTTGGCGTTGTGCGGGCAGCCGGTGAAGCACTGCGCGCAGTGCACGCAGCCGCGCCGGCGCGGCCCGACGCCGCCGAAGTAGGGATCGTCGACCTCGGTGCCCGGATCGTCCTCGTTGAAGAACACCCCGACGTTCGTCGGGTGGAAGGTGTGCCCGACGCCGAGGTCGCTCGCGATCTCCCGGATCACGTCGTCGGCCGGGGTCAGCCGCGGATTCGGCGCCACGCCGAGCATCCGCTGCGCTTGGTCGTAGTAGGGCGTGAGTTCGGCCCGCCAGTCGGTGATGTGCGCCCACTGCTTGTCGGTGTAGAAGTCGGGCAGCGGCTCATAGAGGGTGTTGCCGTAGATCAGCGAGCCACCGCCGACGCCGGCGCCGGAGAACACCGCGCACTTGCCGAGCACACTGATCCGCTGCGGCCCGGTCAATCCGAGCCGGGGCGCCCAGATGGATTTGCGGACATTCCAATTGGACTTCGGGATGTCCTCGGCGTGCCAGCGTCGGCCCGCCTCGAGCACGCCGACCCGATACCCCTTCTCGGTCAGCCGGAGGGCGCTCACGCTGCCGCCGAAACCGGATCCGATCACCACCACGTCGTAGTCGAATGTGGGCATGATTTCCTCTCGTCACCAACCGTTCGGCAGGTCCACGCCGCGCCGATGGATGAGATAATTTCATACTCATTCTTTCACCGACGCGCTGTGGTGCACACCATCGTCGCACGCGGATATGGCCGAATGCGGCGCGCCTGGATGGCGTCGAGCGGGGTCGGTGCGGTAAGCACGGGGCGTGACAACCGAATCGGGCACCACGGAACCGGAGGAACGCGCCGCCAGCGACGGCGTGCTCGGCGGTATCTTCGCCGACCGCATCCTCACCGTCCCGAATGTCCTGAGCGTGCTGCGCCTGCTCGGCGTTCCGCTGCTGCTGTGGCTGATGCTGGTGCAGCGGGCCGACGGCTGGGCGTTCGCGCTGCTGATCGCCAGCGGCGTCACCGACTTCCTGGACGGCAAACTGGCCCGCCTGCTCGATCAGTCGTCCCGGCTCGGCGCGCTGCTCGACCCGTTCGTCGACCGGCTCTACCTCGTGACGACGCTGGCCGCCTTCGTGATCCGCGGTCTGCTCCCGGTGTGGGTCGCGGTGCTGCTGATCGGCCGCGAGGCGGTGCTCGCGCTGACGTTGTCCATCTACAAGCGGCGCGACCTGCCGCCGCCCGATGTCATCTATCTGGGCAAGGCGGCCACCTTCGCCCTGATGTCCGCGCTGCCCTGGTTGCTGGCCGGGGAGATGGATTGGGCACTCGATGGTTTCGGACGGGCCTTCGGCGGGGCACTACTGGTCTGGGGCACGGCAGTGTATGTATGGACCGGCCTGCTCTACACCGGCAAAGCGATCGCGGTCGCACGCGCGATACCGGCTGTGCCACACCGGTCCACGTAAGGTGCAGCGCCGGGTCGGACTCTCGGCCGACCCTCGCATAGAGTTGCGCACACACGATCACGATGGAAAGGACGGACGGGCTGTGACCCAGACCCCCGAGGACCTGCGCTACACCGATCAGCACGAGTGGGTGCGGCGACTCAGCCCTACCCGCGTTCGGGTGGGAATCACCGACTACGCCCAGTCGCAGCTCGGTGACGTCGTGTTCGTGCAGCTGCCCGAAACCGACAAGGACGTCGCGGTGGAAGACAGCATCGCCGAGGTCGAGTCGACCAAGAGCGTTTCCGACATCTACGCGCCGCTGAGCGCGAAAGTCGTTGCGGTGAACGAGGAATTGGTGCAGCAGCCGGAGACGCTGAACACCGATCCGTACGGTGACGGCTGGCTGTTCGAGTTGGAGGTCGCCGACGCTGCCGGCCTCGACGCGACGCTGGGTGAACTGCTGGATGCGGCAGGTTATCAAGGAGTTATCGGGGGCTGAATCAGCCTTCCCGGTTCTACCTGCACGGGCACGCCCTGGCAGGGTACGGTCAATGCCAACAGATCCGCCGGCAGTCGTTGCCGGGAATCTAGGGACTCGACGGCAGGTCGTGGTGCCACAGGTATCACCTGCTTGCATGGATAATCAGGTTCGAGGAGGAGAGAAACGGTGAGCGAGAACAAAGACCCGGGTTACGGGGAGACCGCGGCCGAGACGACGTCGGTCTTCCGCGCGGATTTCCTGAACGAGGTCGACGCGTCGCGCTCCGGAGAGCCGACCGGTGAACAGCCGGTCCAAGGGGTCGAGGGTCTGCCCGTTGGTGCGGCCCTCCTGGTCGTCAAGCGCGGTCCGAACGCGGGCTCGCGGTTCCTGCTGGATCAGCCGACCACGTCGGCCGGTCGCCACCCCGACAGTGACATCTTTCTCGACGACGTCACCGTCAGCCGTCGGCACGCCGAGTTCCGTCAGGACGACGATTCGTTCCAGGTGGTCGATGTGGGCAGCCTGAACGGCACCTATGTGAATCGGGAGCCGGTGGACTCCTCGGAACTCCAGAACGGCGACGAGGTGCAGATCGGCAAGTTCCGTCTGGTGTTCCTCACCGGACCGAAGGCGTCGGTGAGCGAAACGGGTGCAGGGAGCCTATGAGCACGCGGCGTCGGGTCCGAAGGGCTCGGGGTCATGAGAGTGTGTGCTGTGTTGAGGGATAGGGCACTGTGACGGGCGCGGCGCAATGGGCACGCGGAGGCATGTCGATCGGCTCCGTGCTCGACCTGTTGCGCCCGGACTTCCCGGACGTCACCATCTCCAAAATCCGCTTCCTGGAGGCGGAAGGCCTCATTCGGCCGGAGCGAACGCCCTCGGGCTACCGCAGGTTCTCCGTCGCCGATTGTGAACGGCTGCGGTTCGTCTTGACCGCGCAACGCGATCAATACCTGCCGCTGAAGGTGATCAAGGAACAACTCGAAGCGATCGACAGCGGTGCGGCGTCGCTCGGGGTACGGGAAGCCCGTGCCCGAGCGCACTCCGGCCGCGCAGGTGCCGCGGAGCCGACCGCTACCGGGTCGGCCTCCGGGCACCCTGCCGCGTCCGGCGGGAACAGCAACGGCGCCGCGGCGCCGAGGAGGCTCGGCGTGGTGCCCAGCGAGATTTCCCCCGACGATCTGCGTTTCGATCACGAAATCCGGCTCACCCGCGCGGATCTGCTCGCGAAGGCCGAGATCGACGACGCGTTCCTGAACGATCTGATCCGGGCCAACCTCATCACCCCCGGCGCCGCCGGCTTCTTCGACGGTGATGCGGTGACCCTGGCCAAAACCGCCAAGGCGATGGCCGAATTCGGTTTGGAGGCACGGCATCTGCGTGCGTTCAAACTCGCCGCCGACCGCGAGGCCGCGCTGGTCGCGCAGATCGCCGCGCCGATCGCGAAGAGCCGCGACGCGGGCGCTCGCGCGCGCGCCGAGGAAACCGTGCGGGAATTGGCGGCGCTGTCGTTGACGTTGCACGCCTGTCTGGTGAAGTCGTCGGTACGGACGTCGCTGGGCGGCTGAGCATCCCGGCGAATCACCAGGCCGGGCTGAGGTGTCAGGTTTCAGTCGGCCAACACGCCGATTTCGGCTGTGCACACGCATCGCTGCACCCGTCCGCGTTCGCCTAGACTCGTGGTACGGCGAGCTCTGCGGTGGTCGTGCCGGGCGGCCTGGCGAAATGGGAGGCAGTGCGATGAGTGAGCGAAGCGAGCGAATCATGTTGCAGCGTGCTTCGCGCGTGGCGGAGCTGAGCGGAGCGAGGCGCAGCCATGAGTGAAATGCGGGTTATCGGCATTCGTGTCGAACAGCCACAGAATCAGCCCGTGCTGTTGCTTCGTGAGGTGTCGGGGGACCGGTATCTACCGATCTGGATCGGGCAGGCGGAAGCGACCGCGATCGTGCTGGAGCAGGAGGGGGTGACGCCGATCCGGCCGCTGACCCACGATTTGATCAAGATCCTGATCACCGAACTCGGGCACACGCTGAAAGAGGTGCGCATCGTCGATCTGCAGGAGGGCACCTTCTACGCCGATCTGGTGTTCGACAACGATCTGCACGTGTCGGCGCGCCCGTCGGATTCGGTAGCGATCGCCTTGCGGGTGGGTTGCCCGATCTATGCCGAGGAGCCGGTGCTCGAGGAGGCCGGGTTGGTCATGCCGGACGAGCGCGAGGACGAGGTGGAGAAGTTCAAGGAGTTTCTCGAGTCGGTGTCACCCGACGATTTCAAGGCCACCGACAGCTGAACAGGATCTTTCCGGCATCCCGGCGTTTTCCCGGGATGACCGGGGGATCAGCTCTGAACTAGAGCTTGAGACTTTGACCGCGCGTCGCGTTTGGCTCGACGATGGTGCTCCCTGGACAATCTAGGGGAGTAATCTCGATAGTTGGGCCACGTCCGTTTTGGCCAGTTCGGCAGTACCGCAGTGTTCGGCAGTACCGCAGGGGTCGAAACGGAGCCGGGTCATCGATGAGGCTAGCCGTCGGCGAAGCAAGGGAGTGGTCAGTGGCAGAGCAATCGCAGGATGTGGTACAGCCAGGCCTGTTCCCGGACGACTCGGTTCCTGACGATCTAGTCGGCTACCGGGTGCCCAGTGCATGCCAGGTGGCCGGGATCACCTACCGGCAGCTCGACTACTGGGCGCGGACCGGACTGGTCGTGCCCTCCATCCGCAGCGCGGCCGGCTCGGGGAGCCAGCGGCTGTATTCCTTCAAGGACATTCTGGTCCTGAAGATCGTGAAGCGGCTGCTCGACGCGGGCATCTCGCTACAGAACATCAGGATCGCGGTCGACCATCTGCGCAGCAGGGGAGTGCAGGACCTCGCGGGCATCACGCTCTTCTCGGATGGGACCTCGGTGTACGAGTGCACCTCGCCCGAGGAGGTCGTTGATTTACTGCAGGGTGGGCAGGGCGTCTTCGGTATCGCCATCAGTGGCGCCATGCACGAACTCACCGGTGCCATCGCCAATTTCCCGGCAGAACGCGCGTCCGCGGTGACCGAGCGGCCGGAGGACGAGCTGTCCTACCGTCGCAAGGCGCGAATGAACCGCAAGACCGGTTAAGAGATAAAGCAGACACAACACCCCGCCTCCCCGTCATCGAGGGTAGCGGGGTGTTGTGCTGTGTGGCACTTGAATTTTCGAAGTTCCAGGGCGAGAGGTCGAAAACATCAAGATACTTGGATATGCGCATCTAACTATAGGTCTGCAACAGGGCGAGCCGGGTGCGAACGGCACGTGACCAGCGCGACACGGCAAGGAAGGGAGCCGGTGGCGCACATCGGCGTGGCGTCGGCATAAACTGGTGGCGCGTCGCCGCCGTGCGGGAGAGTTCCGGGTAACCCCGGGCGCCGAAGGAGCAGCACCTCTCCGTCAATCTCTCAGGCAAAAGGACCGTACGGGCTTCGACGTCTCTGGAAAGCGGTGGCCTGCTACGAGCGGAGTCGCCCGCCCACGGGGAAAGGGGCTCGGCTCAGGTCGCGGCAACCGAATCTCTCAGGCGCCACGACAGAGGGAGAGGGCTGGTACCCGTCGACCGACGTCGACCCGCCCGACCCATGGGAGCTGCCGTGACTCGCTCATTCGCCGACCGCCATATCGGACCCGACCGGGAAGAACTCGCCCGGATCCTGGACGTCGTCGGCGTCGGCTCGCTCGACGAGCTCGCCACCAAGGCGCTGCCCGCCAGCATCCTGGACGGTTCCGGACTGGCCGGATTGCCCGCCGCGGCAACCGAACACGAGGTGCTCGCCGAACTCGCCGCCCTCGCGCACTCGAACACCGTCGCCACCTCGATGATCGGCCTCGGCTACTACGACACATTGACGCCGCCGGTGCTGGTGCGCAACCTGCTGGAAAACCCGGCGTGGTACACGGCCTACACGCCGTACCAGCCGGAGATCAGCCAGGGTCGGCTCGAAGCGCTGCTCAACTTCCAGACCATGGTGTCGGAGCTGACCGGCATGGACGTCGCCAACGCCTCGATGCTCGACGAGGCCACCGCCGCGGCCGAGGCGATGACCCTGCTGCACCGCGCGAGCCGATCCAAGTCGGTCCGCCTGGTCATCGACACCGATCTGTTCCCGCAGACCAAGACCGTGCTGACCACCCGGGCCCAGCCGCTGGGCATCGAATTGGTGCCGGCCGACCTGTCCGGCGGGGAACTGCCCGAGGGTGAATTCTTCGGGGTGCTCGTGCAGGCGCCCGGTGCGTCCGGTCGCATAGTGGACTGGACGTCGCTGATCGCCGCCGCGCACGAGCGGGGCGCGCTGGTCGCGGTCGGCGCCGACCTGCTGGCGATGACGTTGCTCGCCTCGCCCGGCGACCAGGGTGCCGACGTCTGCTTCGGCACCACCCAGCGTTTCGGCGTGCCGCTCGGCTTCGGTGGCCCGCATGCGGGTTATCTGGCAGTGCGCACGGCGTATGCCAGGCAGCTGCCGGGCCGGTTGGTCGGCGTGTCGGTGGATGCGGACGGGGACCTCGCCTACCGGTTGGCGTTGCAGACCCGCGAGCAGCACATCCGCCGGGAGAAGGCCACCTCGAACATCTGTACCGCACAGGTGCTGCTGGCGATCGTGGCCGCGATGTACGCGAGCTACCACGGTGCCGAGGGCCTGCGCGCCATCGCGCGCCGGGTGCACGGACACGCGGCCGCCATCGCGGCCGGGCTGGACGGCGCGGTCGTGCACGACAGCTTCTTCGACACCGTGCTGGCGCACGTGCCCGGCGGTGCGGAAGCCGTTGTCGCCAAGGCGAAGTCGCGGGGGATCAATCTGCGGCTGGTGGACGCCGATCACGTCGGCATCGCCTGCGACGAGGCGACCACGGCGGCGCACGTCGCCGCGGTGCTCGAATCGTTCGGCACCGCACTGTCTTCCGAGCAGCGCGAGCCGGCCCCGGCCGCCACGATCGAGACCAGGACCTCGCCGTTCCTCGAACACCCCGCGTTCACCAAGTACCACACCGAAACCGCGATGCTGCGTTACCTGCGGTCGCTGTCGGACAAGGACATCGCCTTGGACCGCAGCATGATTCCGCTCGGCTCCTGCACCATGAAGTTGAACGCGACCGCTGAGATGGAAGCGATCACGTGGCCCGGCTTCGCCCGCGTGCACCCGTACGCGCCGGTCGAGGACGCCCCCGGCCTGTTGCAGGTGATCCACGACCTCGAGCAGTGGCTCTCCGACATCACCGGTTACGACTCGGTGAGCCTGCAGCCGAACGCCGGTAGCCAGGGCGAGTACGCCGGGTTGCTGGCGATCCGGCGCTACCACCTGGATCGTGGTGACACGCACCGGGATACGTGCCTCATCCCGTCCAGTGCGCACGGCACCAACGCGGCGTCGGCGGCGATGGCGGGGCTGCGCGTCGAGGTGGTGAAGTGCCGCGACAACGGTGACGTCGACCTGGACGACCTGCGCGCCAAGATCGCCGACCACGCCGACCGGCTGGCCTGCATCATGATCACCTACCCGTCCACGCACGGCGTGTACGAGCACGAGGTCGCCGAGCTGTGCGCGCTGGTGCACGACGCGGGCGGCCAGGTGTACGTGGACGGCGCGAACCTGAACGCGCTTGTCGGCCTTGCCCGTCCGGGCCGATTCGGCGGCGACGTCAGCCACCTGAACCTGCACAAGACCTTCTGCATCCCGCACGGCGGAGGCGGTCCCGGCGTCGGTCCGGTCGCGGTGCGGTCGCATCTCGCGCCGTACCTGCCGGGCGACCCGCTCGAGCTCGACTCGCACGCGGTGTCGGCGGCGAAGTACGGTTCGGCGTCGATCCTGCCGATCACCTGGGCCTACATCCGGATGATGGGCGCCGACGGCCTGCGCGGCGCGACGCTGACCGCGATCGCCTCGGCGAACTACATCGCCCGCCGGCTCGACGAGTACTTCCCGGTGCTCTACACCGGTGAGCACGGCATGGTCGCGCACGAGTGCATCCTGGACCTGCGCGAGATCACCAAGCAGACCGGCGTCACCGTCGACGATGTGGCGAAGCGTCTGGCGGACTACGGTTTCCACGCGCCGACGATGAGCTTCCCGGTGGCGGGCACGCTGATGGTGGAGCCCACCGAGAGCGAGAACCTCGCCGAGCTGGACGATTTCATCGAGGCGATGATCGCCATCCGCAAGGAGATCGACCAGGTCGCCGCGGGTGTCTGGCCGGTCACCGACAACCCGCTGCGCGGCGCGCCGCACACTGCGGCCAGCCTGGTGGGCGAGTGGGAGCACCCGTACAGCCGCGAAACCGCGGTGTACCCACGGGGTCTCGGCCACGCTCGCGCGAAGGTGTGGCCGCCGGTGCGCCGCATCGACGGCGCGTACGGTGACCGCAACCTGGTGTGCTCGTGCCCGCCGCTGGAGGCGTACGCCGACTGAGGTAGCGGGTGGGCGCACCCCGCCGGCCGACCGCACCGCTTCCGCCGTCGCGCAACCGCTCTGGCAGGCCAGGGCGGTTGCGCCCTTGGCAGGGTGCGGCTTTCGGCGTTTACGGGGCCGTCAGCGACTGCACGACCGCCGAGGCGAAGGTGAGATCGTCGGAGGTGGCCAGGCGGGTGTAGGTGCCACCGCTCTGTTCGGAGATGCTTTTCAGGGTCTGCGTGCCCGGTCCGCCGATCACGATGATGTCCACGCGGACCGGATGGGCCTTGTCGATCGCCGCGGCCATATCGCTCGCGAGTTTCGCGCCGGTGACCGAGGAATCGTCGTCGGGCCCGTCGGTGATGAGCAGCACCGAATTGGTGCGTCCGGCGGTGTAATTGGCCACGGCGTTCTTGTAGGCCGCGATCAAGGAGGGGTAGGCCTGATCGGCGCGGACGTCGGTGGCGCGCACGGCGCCGAGTGCGTTGCTGACCTTCGTGCGCTGCGCGTCGGTGAGCGGTGCGGTGGCGGCCTGCACCTTGTACGGCTTGGTGTCGTCGAGGTTCTTGCCGAAAGTCCAGATGCCCAGGCCGAAGTCGGGCGGCATCACGGTCATCGTGGAGTTGAGGGCGGCGATCACGTTGGCGAGCCGGGTGGTCGAGCCGTCGGCGGTCGACATGGATGCCGAGACGTCTACCAGCACAGTCGATTGCACGCCGAGCACCGGGTTGGCGAGCGTGCCGGCGACCTTGTCCAGGACCGCGCGCGGCGGCGCGGGTGCGGTGGCGGGCGGGCCGGCGGTGAACCCGGCCGCGGCGAACGTCTGGGCGGTTTCCGGGGTGCGCAGGAAGTCGGCGAACAGGCCGCCGATCAGGTTCTGGGTCTTGTCGACCCACGGCCCGGACATCAGCGCCGCGGGGTGGTCGGCGATCGGTGCGGCACCGGACGGACGGTAAACAGTTAGTCCCGGTTGGCTTTTGACCTGCTGTTCGGTGGTCGCGACGGCGTGCACGGTGGCGTCCTTCGGCGCGCCCGCGAGCGCGCTGAAGGCGGCGGCGGTGTCGGGTACCTCAGGTGCTTCGGCGGCGAGGCCGGAGATGGCCGAGACGACCTGGCCCGACTGTGCGGCGGGGTCGGTGAGTGGGTCCGCGCCCGAGACCGCGGAGCCGACCGCGATGGCGGCGGCGAGGGTGGCATCGCCCGGCGGTAGCGCCATGCGCAGGCCGCCCCACCCGGACAGGCCGATATCGCCGAGCGAACCCTGTTGCAGGCGTGGCAGATCCGACCACGACGACTTGGCTTCTTCGAGGGCGCCGCGCAATTCGTCGGGCACCGCGAGCACGATCGGGCTCACCGCGATCGGTGCGGGCGTGCCCTCGATCAGGCCGGGGACGCGCATGGCTTCGATGGAGCGGGTCGAGTCCGGGATCCACAGCACCGGTTGCGGGCCGAGATTCGGATCCCACGGCTTGCCGCTGGTGAAGGCGGCGACGATGGAGGCGGACGGCTGAGTGGTGACCGACACCTGCGCGCAGTGGTCGCGCACCTTCGGCTGCGTCGCGTTGTAGCGGTCCGCGGCCGCTCTGACCTGCGGTGCGATATCCGGATCGGCGGTCACGTACAGCGTCGCGGCGCCGGAGACGCATTCGGCCGCAGCGGCGCTGTCCTCGTCCGCGGCGCGGTCTCTCAACTGAAACCAGCCGAAGACGCCCGCGACCAGCAGCACGATGGCCACTATCGCGAGAACCGGACCTTTACTGACGCCACGGGACCTGGTTCCGCTGCGATGAGTGCCCACGGTGCACAGTGTATGTTCACCTGCGGTTTGCGGGCTCGGCGAGTCTCCTGCTCGTCGGCGTGCCGTGTCGAAACAGCCGGCGTCGTGCCCGGACGGGGCACGACGCCGGTGCTCAGGGGCGGATCATCCGGCCCCGGTCGAACTCGTGGCCACCCCAGACGCCGGACTGGCCGGTGCGCGCGGCGAATTCACCGCACGCGGTGCGGATGGGGCAATCCGCGCAGACCTCGCGCGCGTAGTCGAAGTCCTGCGACGGATACGGGAACCAGGCCTCGTGATGCGGGTCACCGCGGCAGGCGGCCCGATGCCACTCGCCGGAGTCCGAGAGCGGGAGCAGCTCCGCCAGGGTCAGCTGCACGACGGCGGCGGTGTCGGTGTGGACGGTCATCGTGGTGGTCTCCTTTCTCGGATGTCAGGTCCGCGCGAGCTGCTTCCAGATCTGTCGCTGCTGTCTGGCCCGGTGGTTGGGCGCCTTCGGCACCCAGAGCAACCGCATGCCTGCCTCCTCGGGCGTGCGGTCTGCCTTGCTCGTGTTGCACGGCCCGCAGCAGGCGACGAGGTTGCTCCAGGTGTTCGGGCCGCCCCGGCTGCGCGGGCGGATGTGGTCGACGGTGCGGGCCCAGGCGGCGCAGTAGCCGCACCGGTGGTTGTCCCGGCGCAGCACGCCGGCCCAGGTCGCGCGGCTCTCGTCGTGTACCCGCGCGCTGTGCTCGAGGTAGACGTAGCGCAGCAGCCGGATGGTTTCCGGCAGCAGCACCTCGACGTGTTGGGACCGGATCGTGAAATGCGGTACCCGGTCGGCGATCGACTCCGCGGTTCCGGCCATGAGCAGCACCACGGCCCGGTCGGCGCTGATCTCGTCGAGCGCCTCGTAGGAGGCGTTGAGCACCAGCACGCCGGTGTGTATCCAGTTGTCGGCGGTGACGGCCGCGGGGTATGCGGCATGGCGGAAGGGCATGGGAATCACCATGTTTCGGGAAGAGTCGAGCGATGCGGCGGAAGGGGAGAGGTCAGCGACCGTCTTGGAGGCGGCTGTTTTCGCGACCTGGTTTCACGGTCGACAAGCGCTGGGCCGCATGGGTGTTCGGCATGGTCGGGCGCATTCGCCACCTCCTCCTTTCCGCGTGCTCGGGCGTCACCGCTACTCGGTGATCATCGTCGAATCCCATGGTGACATAACGGACCCACCGTTGTCGGGTCATTTTTTCGCGGCTCGGTTCAGGCGACGCGCTGCCCGGTGCCGGTCGCGTCGGCGCTGGTCGAGCGGGTGCGCAGCACGCCGGATGCGGCCGCGGCGAGCACGCAGAACGCGACAGGCAGAAAGAAGACGACGTCGAGCGCGGCGAAGTGGGTGAGCGGCCCGATGATCGCGGGGCCGGCCAGCATGCCGAGATATCCGATGCCCGCCACGCGGGCGACGTTGGCGCCCACCGCGTTTCGGTCGGCGTGACCGGCGGCGCTGAACAGCTGCGGGACGCACCCGGACATACCCGCGCCGAACACTGCCCATCCGGCGAGCGCCAGTGGAATCCACGGAGAGAGCGCGGCAGTGGACAGGCCGATCGCCGCCGTCGCCGCGCCGTAACGCAGGATGGCCACCGGGCCGAACCTGGTGCTGAGCCGATCGGCGAGCAGGCGGCCGACGGTCATCGCGGTGGCGAAGGCGCCGTAGGCGAGCGCGGCGGTGGCGGGGGAGGCGGACAGCACATCGCGCAGATGCAGTGTGCTCCAATCGTTGGCGACACCTTCGCAGAGCATGAGCAGGAACGCGAGGGTGGCGAGCAGCCAGATCCGCCGTGTCGCTTTGTATTTGCCGTTTGTCGCGGAAGTGGTTGCTGTGCCGGTGGTTTCGGCTCGCAGCAGGGCCGGTGCGGCGGTCAGCGCGACGGCGAGGCCGAGCAGGGCCGCGACGCCGAGCGTGGTGGCGGGTGACCAGTCCCAGCTCAGCGTGCGGGCGCCGATCAGCGCGGCGAGCACGCCGCCCAGCGAGAAGGTGGCGTGGAACGCCGACATCACCGCGCGCTGATAGCCGTGTTCGACCTGGACGGCGTGCGAGTTCATCGCGACGTCGAGGCAGCCGTTGCCGAGCCCGAGTCCGAACAGGGCCGCGCCGAGCAGCCACCCGTTGGTGGCCAGCCCTGGCGGCTCCAGGGCGAGCGCGCAGAGCGCCGCGCTCGCCGGGACGACGACCCGGGCGCCGAAACGATCGGCGAGCGGGCCGACGATCTGCATGCCCGCGAACGCGCCCGCACCCAGGAGCAGGAGCAGCCAGCCGAGTGTCGCGTGGCTGATGCCGGTCCGCTGTTCGATCGCCGGGATGTGCACGACCCACATGCCCATCAGGAAACCGTTCAGCGCGAAGAAGGCGAAGGTGGCCAGGCGTGCGGCGCGCAACGTACTTTGCATGTGTTCGAACATAACGAACACATCGACTGTGCGAAATATTGATTTATGAACACAAAGGATGTTTGAATGGCGGTGTGGTGAGCACAGATCGTCTTACGCAGATCGCCGATGCCGTGCGCGCGGCGGGCAGTCTCGGCGTCGCCGAGCTGGCCGAACTGACCGGCACCTCGGAGATGACCATTCGCCGGGACCTGGAGACCCTCGCCGGTCAGGGCGTGCTCGAGCGCTACCGCGGCGGCGCCAGGACCCTGCTGCTGCGCGGCGAGGAACCGCCATACGCGTTGCGGGTGCGGGAGGGGCTGGAGACCAAACGTAGGCTCGCCGCGGCCGTGGCCGGTTTGCTCGCCGACGGCGAGTCCGTGGTCCTCGACAGCGGGACCACCTGTGTCGAGGTCGCGCACCTGCTGGCGGCACGGCGGCTCACCGTGATGCCGCTGTCCCTGCATGCGGTGAACGCGCTGTCGGCGGCGCCCGCGGTGACCCTGTTGGTGCCGGGCGGCAGGCCGCGCCCGGGCGAATTGGCGCTGACCGGTCCGTTGACCCTCGCCTCGTTGGCCGCGATCAGGTTCGACACCGCCGTCATCGGCTGCTGCGGGCTGACCGCCGCCGACGGTCTCACCGCGCACGACCTCGACGACGCCGCGGTCAAACAGGCCGCCATCGCCTCCGCCCGGCGGGTCATCGCGGTCACGGAATCGGCCAAGTTCTCCCGCACGGCCCTGGCCGTCGCCGCCCCCGCCGCCGCCCTGCACGCCGTTGTGACCGACCACGACGCCACCCCCGAAGCCGTGGACGCGCTACGTGCTACCGGTCCAACGGTTTTGACCGTGTGAGCCGTCATTTTCAGGCCGCGCCCAGCTCGGCGGCGCCGAAGGAGACGTTGAAGCGGTCGCACCAGATGGTGACGCTGGTGAGGGACGCCAGGTCGGTGTCGGCGGGGATGGCGTAGTTCTGGCTGCCTCTGTTGCCTTTCAGGCTGCCGAGGTCGAGGTGCTTGCCGTCGTCGAAGACGAACCAGCCGGAGCTGCCCTCGATGACCGGCGCGTCGGTGAGCCAGACGTGCAGGTCGGGGCCGTTGGAGGTGTCGAGGTCCGCCAGGCGCAGGACGCGGCTCCCGTCGGGTAGTTGGAGGACGGCGACCGTACCTGACGTGGTGTGCTCATGGGAGATGAACGTGCCGCGGGCGAGGACGCGCGGTTCGGCGGGGACGCCCGGCGGCGCGGCCCCGGCCGGTGCGGCGAGCGATGGCGCGGCCTCGACGACCGTGGTGTTCGTGAACAACCGCCACGGCTGGAACAGCGCCAGCCCCACCCCGAGCCCGACGACCAGTACCGCCGCCAACGCCCACGTGATGGGGGAGCGCGCAATTCGCCGAGCCGACACCATGGGTACTCCTTCGAGCTGTTCCAGCAATACGACCATTGAACACCGCAATCCAGCCTTCAACCGCGCGTTGACGAGCGAAAACGTGTGAACAAACCCTGACGGATTCCCGCCCGTCGGTCGGCAGCGGCGGTGTGCGGCCGCATCGCAACGCTGTAGGGTGCCGCGATGCTCGTATTGCAGCGTCGTGCCGCAGTTTTCACGTGGAGTAGCGCTGCTGCGAGCCGTCATGTCTCGTGCCCTTGGCGATTGCCGCGTCTGCTGGTCCGCGGCCTGCAACGTCATCCGAGCGGCGAATGTCCGAGCAGCACGCGGCCGGTGAATCGGGTCTGCTTGGCTCGCGGCAGTGGATGGAACAGGCAGCCGTGGATGTCGCGGTAGCGCATCTCCAGTTCGCAGGTCCGTGAATAGCCAAGTCCGCCAACGGTTTCGATGGCGAGTCGGACGGTGTGGATGAGCGCGTCGGCGGCCGCGGTCTTGCGGCTCAGGGTGCGGCTGGCATGGGCGTCGGAGTTGTCGAACCGCAGATCGTCGGAACCGGCGAACATGGCGTCGATCAGGTCGGCGGCGGTGGTGTGCGCATTGACCATCTCACCGGCCAGTTGGAAGGTGGCTGCATCGTCCCGGTCGGCGACCAGGGCGGCGGCGAGTTCGACTGCGCCGTCGGCGATCCCGAGGTAGGCGGCCATCACCAGCGGCATCGCCGCGCCCATCACCACGTTCAGCAGCGGCGGCCAGGCGTCGGCGCGGCGCACCAGGGAGACCGCGGCGTCGGGCACGAAGACGTCGTCGAGGAGCACGGTGTGCGAGCCGCTCGCGCGCAGACCGAGTGTGTCCCAGGTCTTTTCGATCCGCACACCGGGCGCGGCGATCGGGACGGCGCAGTGCAGCACGTGCGGGCCTTCGGGTGCGTCCGCCCACCGGATGCTGGTGACGAGCACGGTGCCCGCTTCGACACCGCTGGCCGGTGATTTGCGCGCGTGCACCCGGTAGCCGCCCTCCACCCGCTCGGCCCGGCCGCTGGAGGCGACCCAGTCGGAGGCGCCGGTGCTGATCAGGATCGCGCCGTCGACCACCTTGCCGAACAACGGTGCCGCGTCGATGCCGTGGTGGTGCCGCCACACCTGGGCGGCGACGAGATGGGTGTGCATGGCGAACGCGACCGCGGTGGACGGGTCGTGGCGGCCGAGTTCGCGCAGTATGTCGCCCATCTCGCGATGTGTCGCACCGCCGCCACCGAACTCGGCGGGGACCAGCGCGGCAGACAGTCCGGTGCTGCGCAGCAGGTCGAAGGCGGTGGTGGACAGTTCGCCCGCGCGGTCGTTGGCTGCCACCTCGGGGCGCAGGGCGGCGCCGACCTCGCGGGCGCGGGCGATCCAGTCGGTGTGGATGTCGGAAGAGGTTGTCGTCATGTTTCGAAGGTAGGAACAGCCGCGATAACCGAATAGTCCAGAAAGTGGACCCTGCCGGTCCAGTATCTGGACCCCGAACACGAGGTGACCATGACGACACCGGGCTACGGCCAGTACTGTCCGATCTCTCGCGCGCTCGACGTGCTCGGCGAGCGCTGGTCGCTGCTGATCGTGCGCGACCTGCTGCTGGGTACCACCCGGTTCAACGATTTGGCGCGCGGCCTGCCCGGCCTGTCCCGCAGCCTGCTGGCCAAGCGGTTGCGCCAGTTCGAGCGCGCCGGATTGCTCGACAAGGTGGGCTCGGAGTACCTGATGACCGCCGCGGGCCGGGATCTGGAGCGGATCCTGTTCGGCCTCGGCGCGTGGGGCGCCCGCTGGAGTTTCGGCGACCCGCGGCCGGCGGAACTCGATCCCGCGGTGCTGGTGTGGTGGATGCATACCCGCCTGGACACCTCCGCGCTGCCCGGCAAACGCCAGGTTTTCGCCATCCGGTTCACCGATCGTCCGCACCGTTACTGGATCGTCGTCGAATCGGGTGTCCCGTCGGTCTGCGACGCCGACCCGGGCTATCCGGTCGACGTGGCGATCAGCTCCGACGTCGGCGCGCTGTATCAGGTGTGGCTCGGCAAACTCTCACTGGCGCAGGCGATCCGGACCGGCCGGCTGACGTTCATCGGCCCGACCGCGCTGACCCGCCGCATGCCCTCGGTACTGCTGCTGAGCCCGATGGCACCGTACGTCACTCCGGCGCCGGTCGACTTCGCCACGCGCGCTTCGTGATCGGCCGCGGCGCACCTACCTGCGAATTCGGCAGGTAGGTGCGTAGGCATCCGGAGGCGCTACCTCCCCGCGCGGGTCAGAGGTTGCCGACGATGTGTTCGAGGCGTTCGGCGACGTGCTCGCGGGCCTTTTCGCGGAGGGTGGGGCGGTAACCGCTGGGGTAGACGGGATCCGCGGGTTCATAGGTCTTGAGGACCTCCTTGGCGAGGGTGATCTTGTGCACCTCGGTGGGCCCGTCCGCGATGGCCATCACCTCGGCGTAATTCATCATGTCGACGAAGGGGAGGTCGGTGCTGACGCCGATGGCGCCGTGCAGATGCAGTGCGCGCTGGGCGATGTCGTGCATGACCTTGGGCATGGCGACCTTGATGGCGGCGATGTCCTTGCGCACCTTCAGGTAGTCCTGTTCCTTGTCGATGCGCCACGCGGTGCGCAGCACGAGCAGCCGGAACTGCTCCATCTCGATCCAGCTGTCCGCGATGCGCTCCTGGGTCATCTGCAGGCCGGCCAGCGGGCCCTTGCGCATCGGCCGGGACACGGCGCGCTCGGCCATCATGTCGAAAGCCTTGCGCACCAACGCGACCGTGCGCATCGCGTGATGGACGCGACCACCGCCGAGGCGGGTCTGCGCGACGATGAAGCCCTGGCCTTCCGCGCCGAGCAGATGGTCGGCGGGCACCCGGACGTCGGTGAACCGCAGATGGCCCTCGTGCTCGCTGAACCCGTGCACGTGGAAGTTCTTGACGATCTCGAGGCCGGGAGTGTCGGCGGGCACGATGAACATCGACATGCCCTGGTACGGACTGACATCCGGATTGGTGACCACCATGACGATGTGGAAGCTGGCGAACTGCGCGTTCGAGTTGAACCACTTCTCGCCGTTGATCACCCAGTGGTCGCCGTCGCGTACCGCCCGGGTCTTGAACGTGGTGGGGTCCGAGCCGCCGGTGGGCTCGGTCATCACGTAACAGGAGCCGATGTCACCGGCGAGCAAGGGCGCCAGGTACTTCGCCTTCTGCTCCTCGGTGCCGTAGTGGGCGAGGATCTCGGCATTGCCGGAATCCGGTGCCTGGCAACCGAATACCGACGGCGCCCAGAACGACGTGCCGAGCACCTCGTTGAGCAGCGCGAGCTTCATCTGCCCGTAGCCCTGGCCGCCGAGCTCGGGGCCCAGGTGGCAGGCCCACAACCCTTGCTCCTTGACCTGTTCCTTCAACGGCCGCATCAGCGCCATGGCTTCTTTGTTGCCGCGGTCGTACGGATTCGGGTACAGCGAGTCGAGCGGCTCGACCTCGGTGCGGACGAATTCCGCCGCCCAGTCCAGTTTCTTCTGGAAGTCCGGGTCGGTCTCGAAATCCCAAGCCATGGTCAGCCTTTCGTGTGCGGTTCGGTGGTGGTCACCACGCCGTCGAGGAACGTGGTGGCGAGAATCTCGGCGATCTCGGCGGGGGAGTGTTCGCCGTGTGGGCGATACCAGAAGGTCACCATGTTGAGCATGCCGAGCACGCTGTTGGTGACCACGTGGTCGTCGGTGCGCAGCAGACCCGCGGCGTGCCCGGTGTCGATCACCCGCTGCCAGCACTGCTGGACCCGATCGCGCAGCTCTTGCAGTTGAGCTCCGCGCTCGCCGGTGAGCGCGGTGACGTCGCGTAGCTGGATCGCGACCTCGCTACGGTGCTCGATGATCAGCCGGACGTGGCTGTGGATCAGCCGGCGCAGCTGGCTGATCGGATCGTCGTCGCCCGCGACGATCTGTTCCGCGTCGACCAGCATCAACTGGATGTAATCGTGCAGGATCTGCCAGAGCAGTTCTTCTTTGGAGCCGATGTGGTAGTACAGCGCGCCGCGCTGAACATCGGCGCGGTCGCCGATCTCCGCGACGCCGGTACCGTGGAATCCCTTCTCCGCGAACAACTCCCGTGCGGCCCGCAGAATCCGTTCCCGGGTGTCGCCGGCGTTGGCGGCGGAGGCGGGCGGGCGGCCGCGGCGCCGCGCCGGGGCGACGTCGGCGTCGTCCGGCGTCGTCCTGCTGCGCGACGCGGTACTCATCGCGCGGGGTCCAGCACGACCTTGCTCACGCCGTCCGCGCGTTCGGCGAACAGCCGGTAGGCGTTCGCGCCGTCGGACATCGGGAGCCGATGGGTGATGACCGCTTCGGGGCGCAGCCGGCCCGCGGCGGTGAGCCGCAGCAGGGTGGGCAGCTCGTATTGGATCGAGCACAGGCCGATGTGGAACTCCAGCTCCTTGATCTGTGCCAGCGGCATATGGAAAGGGTAAGCCCGGTTCTGGCTGACGCCGATCACGCTGACCCGCCCGCGGTGTCCGACCGCGCTGATCGCGAGTTTGATGGTGGCATCGGCGCCGACCGCCTCGATCGCGACATCCGCGCCGCCGCCGAGCAGTTCGCGGATCGCCGGCTTCGGATCGTCGGCGTCGACCGGTTCGGCGCCGAGTTCGGCGGCTTGTTTGCGGCGTTCGGCGATGAGATCGACGCCGAGCACGCGGGACGCGCCCATCGCGAACGCGGACTGCACCGCCATCAGCCCGACCGGACCCAGTCCGATCACCACCACCGTCTCCCCGGGCGCGATCCGGGCCCGGCGCGCGCCGTACCAGGCGGTCGGCGCGTTGTCGGTGAGGACCACGGCGGCGTCGTCGCTGACCCCCGCGGGCAGCCGCACGACGTTGCCTTCGGCGTGTGCGACGGCCAGATATTCGGCCTGACAGCCGGGGAGCGCGCCGCCGAGCCCGTAGCAGGCGTCGATCGCTGCGGGCGTGCGTTCGCAGGCGGCGACGAGGCCGATCCGGCAGTTCGCGCAGCGGTCACAGCCCGCGGAAGCGGGGACCAGCACCCGGTCGCCGACCGCGAATCCGCGTACGTTCGAACCGATTTCGACGATCTCGCCGACCGCCTCGTGCCCGACGCTGTAGCCGGTCCCGTCGGTGAACCCGTGCCCGGCGTAGATGTGCAGGTCGCTGCCGCAGATGCCGGCGGCGGTGACCCGGATGAGCACGCCGTCCGGTCCGGTGAGTACCGGGTCGGGCACGTCGGAGTACGAGATCTCCCGCGGGCCTTGATAGGTCAGTGCCTTCATCGCCAGCCGCCGTCCACGGCGAGCGTCGCCCCGGTGCAGAATCCGGACTCCGCGCCCGCGAAGAACAGTGCGGCGCCGACGATTTCGCTGGGTTCGCCGACGCGGCGCTGCGCGTTGACGGTGCCGATCGCCGCGCGGACCTCGGGCGTCCAGGCCTTCGAGATATCGGTCGCGAACGCGCCGGGTTGAATCGTGTTGACCCGCACGGTCGGTCCGAAGGTCTGCGCGAGACCGACCGTGAGCGTGTTCAATCCGGCCTTGGCCGCGGCGTAGGGGAGCGCGTGCGGTGCTGGCCGGGCCGCCTCGATCGAGGAGATGTTGATGATCGAGCCGCCGCCGTCGGCCGCCATCCGGGTGCCGATCAGCGCCGAAAGACGAAACGGCCCTTTGAGGTTCACGCCGATCACCTTGTCGAACAGTGCCTCCGACACCTGATCGAGGCTCGGGTAGAGCGGCGAGAGCCCGGCGTTGTTGACCAGCACGTCGACCCGGCCGAACGCCTCGTAGACCGTCTCGACCAGTGCGTCGCACTGGGACCAGTCGCTGACGTTGCACGCGACCGGCAGCGCGCGCCTGCCGTGGGTGGCGCGTACCTCGTCGGCCAGCGCGACGCAGCCGTCGAGTTTGCGGCTGGCGATCACCACGTCCGCGCCCGCCGCCGCGAACGCGAGCACCATCTCCCGGCCGAGTCCCCGGCTGCCCCCGGTGACCACGACGACCTTGTCCTCGAGCGACACACGCTCTCCCGTCGATCAGAAAATGTTCCGATCAGTACATTAAATCGCGCGGCCGATACAATCAAGGGCATGTTCGGCCGACCGCCGACACGCTGTGCCGCGCCGAGTGATCTACCCCGCTTCATCGGCGCGCCGGAACATATCGGCGAGACGCCACGTTCGACCCGGAACAGGGTGGTATCACTACCCACGGGTAACATCGATGCGTCTTTTCCCACCCGGCTTTCTCAGAAGTGAGGCAGTAGATGACAGAGCGGATTCAGGTCGGCGGGCTTCAGGTGGCCAGCGTTCTCCACGAGTTCATCGAGAACGAGGCGCTTCCCGGAACCGGCGTAGATTCCGCCGCGTTCTGGGCCGGTGCCGAGCAGGTCATCAACGACCTCGCGCCGCGCAACCGCGCGTTGCTCGCCGAACGCGACGAGATCCAGGGCAAGGTCGACGCCTGGCACGCCGAGCACCCCGGCGCGAACTACGACAAGGCCGCCTACAAGAACTTTCTGAGCGAAATCGGCTACCTGCGCCCCGAGCCCGCCGATTTCCAGATCAGCACGCAGAACGTGGACGACGAGATCGCCACCACCGCGGGCCCGCAGCTCGTGGTGCCGGTGATGAACGCGCGCTTCGCGATCAACGCGGCCAATGCCCGCTGGGGTTCGCTCTACGACGCGCTCTACGGCACCGATGCCATCTCCGAGGCCAACGGCGCGGAAAAGGGCAAGAGCTACAACAAGGTTCGCGGCGACAAGGTCATCGAGTGGGCGCGCAACTTCCTCGACGACGCCGCGACCCTGATCACCGGCTCGCACATCGGCTCCACCTCGTACAAGATCGTCGACGGTGAGCTCGAGGTCGGCCTCGAGGACGGCACCGAGATCGGGCTCGCCGATCCGTCGCAGCTGGTCGGTTACCTCGGCGAGCCGGACGCGCCGACCTCGGTGCTGCTGAAGCACAACGGTCTGCACATCGAGATCCAGATCGATGCGGACTCGCCGATCGGCAGCACCGACACCGCGGGCGTCAAGGACCTGGTGCTGGAGTCCGCGGTCACCACCATCATGGACTTCGAGGACTCGGTCGCCGCGGTCGACGCCGAGGACAAGGTGCTCTGCTACCACAACTGGCTCGGCCTGATGAAGGGCGATCTCAGCGAGCAGGTCAGCAAGGGCGACCAGACCTTCACCCGCACCATGAACCCGGACCGGGTCTACACCGCGCTCGACGGCGGGGAGCTGGTGCTGCACGGCCGTTCGCTGCTGTTCGTGCGCAACGTCGGTCACCTGATGACCAGCGACGCCATCCTCGACGCCGACGGCAACGAGGTGCCCGAGGGCATCCTCGACGGCCTGATCACCTCGCTGATCGCGACGCATTCGCTGCGCGGCGACACCGAATTGAAGAACAGCCGCACCGGCTCGGTCTACATCGTGAAGCCGAAGATGCACGGCCCCGACGAGGTCGCGTTCACCAACGAGCTGTTCGGCCGGATCGAGGACGTGCTCGGTGTGCCGCGCAACACCCTCAAGGTCGGCATCATGGACGAGGAGCGCCGCACCACGGTGAACCTGAAGGCCTGTATCCAGGCTGCCGCCGAACGCGTGGTGTTCATCAACACCGGCTTCCTCGACCGCACCGGCGACGAGATCCACACCTCCATGGAGGCCGGGCCGATGGTCCGCAAGGCCGAGATGAAGGGCCAGCAGTGGATCAAGTCCTACGAGGACTGGAACGTCGACACCGGCCTGGCCACCGGACTGCCCGGCAAGGCGCAGATCGGTAAGGGCATGTGGGCCATGCCGGACTTGATGGCCGACATGCTGGTGCAGAAGATCGGCCACCCCAAGGCCGGCGCCAACACCGCGTGGGTGCCCTCGCCGACCGCGGCCACCCTGCACGCCACGCACTACCACCAGGTCAACGTGCTCGACCGGCAGCAGGAAATCCTGAAGGGCGGCCCGCGCGCCACCGTCGACCAGATCCTGGAGATCCCGCTCGCCGCGGCGCCCAACTGGTCGGCCGAGGAGAAGCAGCAGGAGCTGGACAACAACTCCCAGTCCATCCTCGGCTATGTGGTGCGCTGGATCGACCAGGGCGTCGGCTGCTCCAAGGTGCCCGACATCGAAGACGTCGCGCTCATGGAAGACCGTGCCACCCTTCGCATTTCCAGCCAGCTGATGGCGAACTGGCTGCGCCACGGCATCGTCACCGCCGACGAGGTGGTGGCCAGCCTGGAACGGATGGCGCCGATCGTCGACCGCCAGAACGCCGGCGACCGCAACTACCGCCCCCTGTCCCCGGACTTCGCCGGCAGCATCGCCTTCCAAGCCGCCAAGGAACTCATCCTCGAAGGCACCAAGCAGCCCAACGGTTACACCGAGCCGATCCTGCACCGGCGCCGGCGGGAAGCCAAGGCGGCTTGCAAGTGAGGGTCGTTCGATTGATCGAAAAGTAGCTGTCAGCAGCTCCTTCTCGTTCGCGGCCCCGCACTGGAGACATCCGGCGCGGGGCCTCTCCACAAACGCCACCGAGCTGGGACCCCGGTCGCCGCCCCGCGCGTAGTTCGAGTGGCCCAGAAGCTAAGGTTTTCGGCTCGGTGCGCTGGTTTCGCTCCTCACTTGCCGCGGATAACGGGACGGCTTCGACGGTGTCGTCAGCGGGCGCTCAGTTTTTCGGCGTGTGCGATTGCCTCGATCAGCCTCTCGCGTACCCGGGCGGGCACGTAGCCGCGGTCGGTATGGTTCCTGGTTCGGCGGCGAGGGTCTTGCGGTCACACGTCCCAGGTGACCGGGAGACTCTTCACCCCGAAGATGTCCGCGGTTTCCGGGCGCAGGGCGACCTCGTCGGCCGGTACGGCCAGGCGCAGTGTGGGAAATCTGTTGATCAGGGCGGGGAACGCGACGCGCATTTCGACGCGGGCGAGCTGCGCTCCCAGGCAGTGGTGGGCTCCGTGGCCGAAGGCAACGTGCGCGCCGAGGCGCCTGTGGATATCGAACGCGTGGGGATCGGCGAAGCGCTCGGGGTCGTGATTGGCGGTGTGGTACGACGCGATCACCACCTGCCCTGCCTTGATCGTGTGGCCGGCCAGCTCGACGTCCTCCAGCGCTGTCCTCATGGAGGTCTTGGCTACGCTCAGATATCGCAGCAATTCCTCCACCGCTTGGTCGGTGAGCCCCGGATCGGCGCGCAGCGCGGCGAGCTGCTCCGGGTGGCGCAGGAGCGCAAAGGTGCCCAGTGCCAGCATGTTCGCGGTGGTGTCTAGGCCGGCCGCCAGCAGAACCAGGGCCATGCCCCGCAGTTCCTCATCGCTCAGATCGGTGTGGGTGAGCTCGCTGAGCACGTCGTCAGTGGGGTTCGCGCGCTTGGTGGCGACCAGTTCGGTGAGGTACCCGTAGGTCGCGGTCACCGCCGCGATCAGGTCCTCGTCGCTGATCTCCCCGCTCATGAACGACTCCACGTTGTCCTGGAAGGAACCCCTGTCTTCGTAGGGCACCCCAAGCAGTTCACAGATCGTGATGGCGGGAATGGGTCTGGCGAACGTCGCCAACAGGTCTGTCGGCGGCCCGGCCGTCTCCATGGCGTCGAGCCGGTCGGCGGTGATCTGCTCGACGCGTTCGGTGAGCAATCGCATGCGCCGTGCGGTGAACTTGCTCGCCAGCGGTTTCCGGTAACGCCCGTGCTGTGGTTCGTCCATGAGCAGGAACTCACCAGGCGCCGCCGGTGGGATCTCGAAGCCCGAGTAGTCGATAGTCGGGTGGAGCATGAGCTCCTTGCGCGAACTGAATCGCGAGTCGGACAGGATCGACCGGACCAGCTCGTATCCGGTAACCAGCCAGCCGGGTTTTCCGCCGGGGAAGGTGTAGTGGCTGATCGGGCCGTGTCGACGAGCCTCGATCAGCTCGGCGGGCGGGCCGAACGGGCAGCCGGACTGGCGCGCCACCGGTAGCGCGGCGATCGTGTGGAGCGCTTCGCTCATGCTCATTTCCCTTGCAGCAGAAGATATTTGAGAGACTCTCAGCAGCCATTGAAGACCTACTATAAGCATATGTATACGTAGAAGCAAGTCCAGTTGCCTCGATCGCGTGGCGGTCACGCCCGGCTGAAGTCTCGCTGACGGTCTGCAGTGGATCGCCCGACGCGATGGCCGGATCTGGGCGCTTGCCGTCGTTGCTCCCGCATGATCCCTGGAGGGTTTGCGGGCGCGTCCGCGGCGGCGTCGAACACCGCGGATGCGCTAAGCCTGCGGTCGGTGAATATCCCGAGTTGCCGGTGCCGGAGATTTGCCGAGACCTACGGTTCGGGCTGCGGACGCTGCTCGGGATCAGTATGCTCGAACGCGCTTCATCGAAACATGCTGTAGTCGAACATATTTGGATGTACCGGTCGGTTTGTCTCGAGGCCGGTCAGCTATGGGCGCACGAGCAGGGAGGCGCAACGTGTCACGGTCTTGCCGACCACTCGGCTCGGGTCTTTCTCCGGAACTCGTGCGGTTTCGCTTGCTACCTGTGTGCTGACGCTGCCCACTGCGATCTCCGATTCGGCCGGCGGTAGTCGATCCGGTTTGCTTACGGACGGCTTCCGGACATGTAAGACCCTGCTGCTGTGCGAATCTCGTCAACTCAGACTGTCCGAGGAGTGCTTGTCATGGCCATCTTATCCGCTGCCGCACGACCGACGACCGAGCGTACGCGCCTGCTAGCCGATCAGCCGGCGGCGCCGCCCAGCGTCCGTCCGCGCGCGTGACGCTCCATACGCCGGAGTTCGCGGCGGATCCACACAGCATGTACGCGGCCATGCGCGACAATCACGGTGCACTGGTTCCGTTGGAACTGGCGCCGGGGGTGCCCGCGACGCTGATCATAGGTTATCGGGAAGCGCTACAGGTGCTGGGCGACCCGGTGCATTTTCCGGCCGACTCGCGGGCGTGGGAGTCCGGTCGTGCCGGGGTGTGTCCGGTGTTGCCCACCGTGGGGTGGCGATCCGGTATGCCGCAGACGGGCGAGGCGGAGTATGCGCAATACCGCAGCACCACAACGGCCTGCCTGAACCAGATCGATCTGTATGCGCTGCGCATCGCGGTCGAACGCGTCGCATCGGAGTTGATCGATAGCTTCTGCGAGGCCGGCTCGGCCGACCTGCTCGCCGATTACGCCATTCCGCTGACCGTCGAGATACTTCACGACGTGCTGGGGTTCGGGCCCGAGAACGGTCGCAAAGCGTTCTCGGCGCTGGCCGCGTTGCGCAACGCCGCCGACGCGGTATCGGTGGCGGCGGGCGAAAGCATGGTGCGAGCGGCGATCGCGGAGGCGGTGGCCGCGAAGCGGGTCGCGCCGAGCGTCGACGTCATATCGTGGCTGGTCCAGCACGGCACTTATGCGCACGAGAACGAGTTGGTCGAACAAATCGCGACGCTCTACGTGACCGGCACCGAGCCGACCTGGAACTTGATCGCGAACACAGTGCTACTGCTGGCAACCGATGACCGGTTCGGCGGAGAACTGCTGGGCGGGGCCCTGTCCATCCGGGACGCGATCGACGAGGTGCTCTTCACCGATCCGCCGGTAGCGAATTCGTGCTTCAGCTATCCGCGTCAACCGCAGATCGTGGGGAACACCTGGCTGCCGGTGGATCAACCGGTACTCATCAGCCTGGCCGCCTGTAACGCCGACCCGGCCGCGGCCGACGGTGACCGGATGGGCAACCGTTCGCATCTGTCCTGGGGTGCGGGCGCGCATTCATGCCCTGCCCAGTCGGTGGCGATGGTCATCGCCCAGGAAGCGCTCGACCAGTTGCTCGATGCGCTGCCGGATGTCAGCTTGGCCGTTCCGGATACCGAATTGCAGTGGCGGACAGGGGGTTTCCATCGCGCGCTGGCTGCGCTTCCGGTGCGGTTTCCGCCGTCACCGCCGCTGAACCTCGGCTGAGACCGATCACGCGGATGCGCTGAGCCGCCGCCGGGCCGCTCAGCGCATCCGATCTGTCCCACGAAAGCTGTTTCCAACCAACGGGTTTCAACAGTCCGCGCCGGTGGCGGCGGTCGTCACACCGGCAACGGCGCAGTGGGCGGGAACACCACCGGCAGCGTGGTCAATGCTCGATGGAAGGGGCCGGGCCGCCACACGAGCTCCTCTGCGGCGACTGCGAGCTGCAACTCCGGGAGTACATCCAGAAGTTGATCGATGACCTCCTGCGCGAGCAGGATGCCGTACGGACGAGCGTGCGCGGGACAGGCGTGCGGGCCTGTGCTGAACGCCAGATTCCAGCCGTTGTCCAGAAACTCTCCGGTGTTCATCTCCGGATCGGTGTTGCAGGCCGCCATGCTCACGATGACCGGTTGATTCGCGGGCAGCCAGACGCCCTCGATGATGATCGGCTGGCGGGGATAGGTTATGCAGTAATTCGCCATCGGCGGGTCGGTGGCCAGCCGCTCGTCGAGCGCGGTCCTGGTCGAGAGCGGACAGCCGTTGTCGACGGTGGTGAACCGGGAATCGGTCAGCATCAGCAGCAGCGTGTTGGCCACGAGGTTCAGCGGCGGTTCGACACCGGCCGCGAACAGCAGCACCAACTGATGCACCATCTCCTCGTCGGACAATTCGGCGGAATGCTGGACCAGTCTCGTGGTGACGTCGTCGGCGGGGTGCGCCCGCTTCAACGCGGTGAGGTCGAGCAACGCGGCGCCCATGATCGCGTTCACCGTGTCGGTGTCCACGCCGTCGAACATCGCCGCGCTGGCCTTGGCGACTCGCTCGCCGATGTCCGGCGGGCAGCCGAGCACCTCGCAGAAGACCGAAAAGACCAGCGGGAGGACGTATTGACTCAGTACGTCGGCGTTCCCGTCACGGCAGAACGTGTTGATGATCGGTACAGCGGACCTTTCCACAATGGAGCGCAGGAAGTTGAGGTCCATGCCGGCCAACGCGTCGTTCAAAGCACTGCGGTAACGCGTGTGTTCCGCGCCGCTGGTGCGGATCGCGTTGGGCCGGTATTCGATCATCGGCATGATCGGGATATCGGCCGGCACCGTCTTCTGCCAGATGCTCGGATCGGCGGGAAAATGCTCGGAGTCGTTGAGGATTCGGACGGCGGTGCGATATTTGACAACCAGGGTTGCCGGCACCCCTGGCCACATCTCCACCGGGACCAAGGAACCGTAGTTCTCCCGCATCTGGCGGTAGAACCGGTGCGGATCGGCGGCAAACTCTTCGCTGCAGATCGCGATTCGAGGACCGGTGAACTCGATCGACGGGGTCGAGACGGTGGTAGAGCCCTGAAGCGTGTGCTGCGGATGCACTGACGTCTCCTTGGTATCGGTTTCGCCAGCATCGTACCCGCGACGGGCCAGGAAATAAATCGCAATCTTGTTAGCTGTCAACAAGATTGCGACTGCGCTGCGGATTCGGGCATACCTGGCACGCGGATGCGGCCGCGTAGCCCGAGCGGGGCGCCGCGGCCGCATCGATTGTCCCGCAGGGCTGGATCAGCGCCGTTCGCAGCGCGCGTCCCACGCGGCGGGCAGATCCTCGGACAGTGCGGGCGCGCCGAGAATTCCGTCGTCGAGCTCGAACGCGTCCAGCACTGTTGGCAGCTGGTCGGCGAGATCATCGATGGCACGCCGGAGCTGCTTCCGCGTAGCCTCGACCGCGGCGATATCGAGCAGGCCGTGGGTGAGATACCACGTGGCCTGGTCCAGGAGGTGATGTAGCGCGAAAACATCGCGCACCGCGGCAATTTCAGGAAGCTCGGCGTGGTCGTGGAGCAGTCGCAACGCCGCTTCGGTGCAGTACGCCTCGGCGAGGTCGAGCGCCTCGGGAATGACCGCTAGTCGGTCGGCGAGGGCCGGTGACGCCAGATGCTGCTGTGCCTCCTGCGCGATCGTCAAGGTGCGTGCACCGAGCAGCCGCAGGCGGTCCTCGGCATCTTCGGGATCGTGCACCCGCACTACCGGGGGCAACGTACCGGCCAGTTCCTTCGCCAGTACCCGACCGGCGACGGAACCCAGGACATGGCAGTCGCCTTCGCCGGTGATGGCGGCGTGACAGACGCCGAGATAGTCGGCGACGCGATTGGCACTGAACATGCCCTGCGCGCCCATCTTGATACGACAGTGGGTGACCGTCTCCAAGGCGTGCAACTGGATGAAGTGCTTGGCCAGCATGACCGAAACCACCGTGTCGCGATCGGTGAGATCGCTACCGGCAAGGGAGGTCTTGATCGCGTTGCCGTAGACGGTCCGGGCGACGGTGCCGGCCAAATCGGTGAGCAGGGTGTCGCGTACGTGCGGAATATCGACCATCAACGGGTTGTCGACCGGCGTCAAGGGCACTACTCGTTTAGTGGCGTAACGGAGTGCGATGTACAGAGCCGCGCGTGCCGTGGCATTCAGGCAGGACGAGAGCGCCAAGCGGCCGACCGTCAGCTGGCTGATCGCCGAAGCGAATGCCCGACGTCTGCTCGTCTGATCGCGCCAGGTCAGCACGCCTTGATCATCGATGGTAGCCAGGTCATTGCTCAACCAGGCGCTGCGCTCGACTCGCAGGCCATCGAAACTGATCACCGAGTTGTCCATGATGACCAGTGGCTGATGGTCGAGCTGGGTGATCCGCACGCCCGCGCACGGCTCGCCGTTCGCGTCTCGTAGTCGCGCGGCGAACAGGTGTACGCCCTGATCGACACCTGCCGCGTCGATGAACCGCGCCCCCACGACGCAGACCCGGGCGACCGGGATGCCGACGCTGGGCATGAACTTTCGTGCGCGCGGGTTCGGGGTGTCGAGCACGAATCCGTCGTTGTCCCACCGTGCGGTGGTCTGCATGAAGCCGATATTGGAGCCGCACCCGTACTCGGTCAGCAACATCACACCGATGCTCGACGCGTCGTCCAGGTCCCGCAGATACGGGGCGGCGGAATCGGAATCGGTCAGCGTGGCCAGGCTGCCCGACGCAAGGTTGTAATGGCCGGAGATCAGCGGAATCAAGTCGGTCGCCAGTACCGCGGACCAATCGAAGACCGCGAAGAGCTCGGGCAGGTCGGTGGCGACGGCACGGGTGCTACCGATCTCTTTGACCAGATCCCGGAGCTGATCGTAGGCGTTCTGGCGCCGCTGTTCCTGGCTCTGTCGCTCCGTGACGGCGAAGTCCGGGTTGTTCAGCACCTGCTGCAGTTGTCGGTGGAACTCTCTGTCGCCGTGTCGAAGAAGACCCGCTAGCGATGTGCTCTCCCGGAGCATTTGCGTGACCATTACCGCCTCCTACTTCATCCGATCCCAGCGGTCGATCGTCCACCGTCGGGCATACCTGAGCCATCGCTGCCGAGCTCCGACGCTCCAGGGCCCGCGTTACCGCGCAGCTACGTGGATACCACCGGAATCGGGAGGGGGAGCCGCAGTGATCGCCCGTCAAAGTTCAATGAGCCACATACCTTCTCGTAAAGTTGCGTTCACTTGATCAACGAATTCGCGTGTATCCCCGCGAAATCGCTGTTCCGATCCGCGTCGGCGGATCAAGTGCTCGAAACGGTGTTGGCCGAATCGAATTCGCATGGCTATCAGTGTAGAACGTATGCTCGTGAGTTATCAACCGGGAGAACGCATTTGGGCGTATCGATGTGGTGCTGTATATGGGGTCGCCGAAATAGCCCCACGCGATCGAGCCGACGATCACAATCCTGAAGCGTTGGACGCCATAGGATGTGGTTATCGACGGCGCAGAACTCGGTGTGGAGGTAGGATATTCAGCCGGGTGTGCTCGCCCCGGCTTCGGATGCGGCCCGCCACGGCGGGCCGAATGGTCGGTGTCGTCTAGCATCACCCACCTCTCCCAACGGATCCAGAGTACGATTACCTGCCCCGGAAATGGGTGTGTTCGGGTCGAATGTGTCGTATTATCCGACAGTTGTGCAACGCTCGGACATGTCGACCGCGGCGACATTCGCGTCCGCCGCCGCACCACCGCCACGGTCGGCCTATTGCGATCGGGCCCGGGGATGCCGGCGGTAGGCGGGTGCGAGAGGCTGTCGAGGCCTTCAGCGGTGCCGGCGGTGCTCATCGTCTATGCCTCGGCGGCGGCTCGACCGCTCAGGTCGCCGAGTTCATGGCACAACGCATGCGGGACAATCAATTAGACGAGCGCGTCGACCGGGCACCGGACCCCAGCCTGTTCGCGGGGGGTGGTGCTGGGCAACGCGATCCACGACGGCCGCTTCCTGCCCGGATTCGCCGAGTACCTCCAGCGTCACGCGGCCGGCGTGCGACAGCATCCGAACGGGTTGTTCAGCATCGGCATGGGCCCGCGCTGCGCGGACCCGTGGGACGATCTTCGAAGGCACACGCCAACGATACGGAATAGATGCCGAAATATAGTCGACGGCAACGTATTTCGTAGTCCCGCTGCGCTGCGTTGGCTATGGTCGGTGAGCGACCGTGCCGGGGCAAGTATGGCGTCTTCGGCGGTCTCGGAGTTCGGTCCCATCGACCCGACGTCGAGATGTCCGGCGAACTCGGCGAAATGCCGATCACTCCAACAATGCACGGCGATCAGTTCGGTACCGCGGTCTGCGGCTTCGGCGAATGCGTCGCCGAGCGCGGCCCCGCTGAGCGGGCTACCGTCGACACCGACGACCACCGGCCCGTCGCGGCGCACGCCCTGTGCGCTGAGGAAAGAATCGCGTCTCGGTACGGTCTGGGCAGGCCGGCGGCGGGGTATACCCGGGCGGATACATCACGTTCGATCACCTGGGCTTCGACAAGCCGGGCATGAATTAAACCGATGCACCGGTCGTCATCTCGCCGTAGCTTCCTGAAAAGCGTTGCGGTGCTTGCCGCGGCGACGTGGAGCACGCCGCTGTTGCGGCCCGCGCAGGCGCGGGCGCAGCCTCGGTCGCAGTACGACGCGATCGTCTTCGATTCGGCCTTGGACTATCACGACCCGCGCTGGGTGTGGGGAGCCGACGCTGACCAAGACAGCGGGCCTCGTGCAGCCGTATCTCGCGGGCTCCGTGGGGGTCGTGACCACAGCCTGCGTCGGTGGCGGGTCCATCGTCTACGCCGGGGCCACGGTGGCGCCGGTACGCCGGTACTTCGAGAAGATCTTTCTGCGCCAGTTCGTCGGCGACTCGCCAAGTGAGATGATCACCGTTGTCGCCGACCATCGTGCCGAGATGCTCGGTGAGATCGGGCAATCCGCCGCGCGCCCGCGACCGCAGCAGCAGACGGGTCGTCCCGAGCGCCCCGGCGGCGACGAAAAGGTGCGAGCCGTCCTGGACGGTGCGCGACGGCGAGCCGACGCTGGCGTTCGCCTCGGACAGCCGGCGAGCTTCGCTGTCGGCGGCGTTGCGCGTGCACGAGCGGTGGGCGCCGAGACGTGCGGTCCGTCCCGGGTCGGCGGGGCGCCGTTCGTGCCGGAGATCTCGCTCACCGCGCATCCGCTGGGCGGCGTTCCGATCGGACGCGCGACGGATCTCGACGGGCGCGTAATCGGTTGTCCCAACCTGTATGTCGTCGACGGTGCGTTGATTCCGGGCAACTGTGCGGCCGCGAATCCGTCGCTCACCATCGCCGGGCTCGCGGAAAGGGCGCTGGATCGGGTGCTTCCGGATGTCGTCGCGTAGGTTGCGGCGGCCTCGGTGTCGTCCGGAATCCGGACGGTGGACGGAGCGAAGAATAAGCCTGTGTCGGTGCCGTGAACGCGGGAGAACCCGCTAGGATGGGGTGATTGCCCTGCGGCAGAGTGGGTTTCGCTCATCGGCTGCAACGCTGTCGGCGGACTCCGGATCTTCGAACGCAACGATGTTGCCGCCCAGACGTTTCGCTTCGTACATCGCGAAGTCACAGCGGTGCAGGGTGTATCTCGCGACCGCCGGATCACGCAGGGCGGTGATAGGACACAGGGCGGCACCGACGCTGGCGGTGACGGCGACCGGCAGGCCCGGCATGGTTTCTATGGCACCGCGCAGCCGCTCGGCCACGGCGGCGAGCGGCTCGTCCCGCAACCGCCCCAGGACCACGAACTCCTCACCGCCCGTTCGTGCGACGATGGCGTCCGGATCGGCAGTCGAGCGTAACCGCTCGGCCGTGCGCACCAGGACCTCGTCCCCGAACGAGTGGCCGAAAGTGTCGTTGACAGTCTTGAAGCGATCCAGGTCCAGCGCGGCCATGTAGGCGTACTCCGCGGTCTCGGGGCGGAACACGTAGGACAGGTGATAATCGAGTCCGCGCCGGTTCAGCAACATGGTCAACGGGTCGAGCAGCGCGTGCTGGCGCCATAGCCAGTGACAGAACTGAACGGTCGGCAGTCCGACCACGTTGAGCGCCAACAAGATCAGCATGATGGCGCTCGCGAGCCGGACGTCACCGGCGGCGACGCCGGTGTGGACCGGATCGTCGATCACCAACAGCACGACGAGCACCAGACCCGAGAGCAACGACCAGCAGACGTGCAGGGCGAGAACCAGCGGACCCTGGAAGATCACGAACATCCCGACGACCACCATCAGGGTCGAGACGAGGGCGCCGTAGACGCGGTGCTCGGCGGCCAGCGCGCCGAAGGTGATGGCGAGATCGGCTCCGGCGCACCACAACAGTGCTTCCACCCGGCTCGGCCAGGGCAACAGCCACCAGCGCAGCGCCCACAGCGCGGTGAGCCCGACGATCAGCCAGCAGCCGATCGCGAACCAGGTGTTGCGCGGCCCGATGTTGGAGATCAGGGACACGGCGGTGACCAGGCACATCACCGCCCCGCCCGCACCGATCATGGTCCGCACGTAGCGCAGGGCCGAATGAATGCCGAGCACGTCGGTGAGCCAGTCGTAGCCGGCTCGGTCGTGCCACCAGCTCTGCACCAGTGATCGACCCTCGGCCATCGGAAACCACCGCCTTGTTTCGGCGAACATGACGTCCGCCGTTCTGCTGTGCGCAACACCAAACTGAAGTAGCTGGAGCGTAACTGCTCACCTATGTTATTTCCAGTAGGAATTATCGATATCCATACACTTGCGGATTCCCTTCAGTTGTGTGGCAATCCCGTCACCGCCGGGCTCGTGGGGAGTCCGAGTGTGCGTAGTCATGTGGCCATACAATGTGGGCCATTCTGTCGCCAGGGATCGCCTCCTGGCGGCATGCCGGGAACGCGCAGCCGCTGGGTCAACTCCCCGATAGCACACGGGCGTGCCAGTTCGTGCTGGCGACGCGGAAGGACCGCGTAGGTCTTCGAGGCCGATGGCTATTCGCTAGCCAAGGTATGGCTTGTTGCGTCGTTCGGCGTGATGCTGGAGCCGCAAACGCACTGTGTCGTGTACAGGGAGGTCGGCCAGGTCAGCGATACTGATGAACCGAACTGCGGTCGATTCGTCGCTGACTTCGATCTGGCCGCCGGTTACTCGCCGATCTCCATGGTTCCGCCGGGTAGAGACCAATTTCCGGAGTCTCCGCGGCGTTGCATCAAGATCGCGCCGTGATCGTCGGTGACCAGCGCTGAACCGCCGGGGACAAGGCTGTTCGCTGTGGGTGCGTTGGGGTCTCGGTAGTAGTCACGCCGTGAGCCCATTGGCCGATCCTTGGGTTGTCGTGTAAGGGGTGACTGTTCCCCAGATCTGTTCGAATTGGTCCGCGAAGGATTCGAATATCCCGTAGGGGGACAACTTTCGCAGGTGCAGGGCGGTGTGCTGGTAGCCCCTCGCGCGAAAGAGGTAGGGAGTAACGCGTGTTACGGCAGTGAAAAACCGAGTGCTCCAGCGGCTTCGACGGGTGTCGGCTGGGCCCAGCACGACAAGTACGTTTCGTTGGCGGCCAGCGAGCGGGTGAGCGCCTTGTCGATATAGATCGTGCCGTCGAGATGGTCGGTTTCGTGCTGGAAGATGCGGGCGGGCCAGCCGGTGATCTGCTGGACGTGACGGACGCCGTCGAGATCGTCGTATTCGGCCTGCACGGTTTCCGGCCGGGGTACGACGGCTTGGTAGCCGGGCATGCTGAGGCAGCCCTCGTAGAAGCCGACCGGATCGCCTGTCGCGGTGTAGGCCGGGTTGACGATCGTGAAGTCGGGCACCGGGATTCGTTTTCTCGCCGTCACGACCTCTTCCGGAACTTCGGCCGTGTCGCCGATCACGGCTATCCGCAACGGGATTCCGATCTGCGGCGCGGCCAGGCCGACGCCGCGGGTGGCGTGCATGGTCGCGAGCATGAGTTCGCTCAGCTCTTTCAGCACAGTGGTGTCGATCTGGCCGGTCACCGGGTCGGCGGGTCGGCGTAGCACGGGATCGCCCATCGAAGTCAAGGGGGCGACGCCGCCTCGATACTTGTCCAGTAGTTCGGCAACCATGTCGGTGACGTTCATTGCGACCTTTCTGGTCCTGCTGGTTCTACGGGGAGGGCGCGGTCGATGAGGACGGCGGCGATGGCGGCCGCGGTCGGGAGGGTTTCGACGCCGAGTGTGCGAGTGCGGGCGGAAGCGCCGTCGAGGAGGAGCGCGAGCTGTTCGCCGAGTTGTTCGGGGTCGGCGGCGCCGGCGAGGCGGGCGGTTTCGGCGAAGCGGGCCGCGACAGACACCTTGTAGTCGTGAACGCGGCGGCGGGCCGGGTGCTCGGGGTCGGTGAGCTCGACGGCGGCTCCGATGAAGGGGCACAGCGGTGTCACCTTGTCCGCCGGTATCGACGGTGGTTTGTCGAAAGCGGCAAGCAGTCGTTCGCGCGGGGTGAGATCGGTGCGGTCGAACACCTCGGGCATGGTGTCGGGATCGTGTCGGCGCAGGTATTCGGCGACGAGCTCGTCTTTGCTTGCTGTCACGATACCCGTTCGGGTAACGGGCGGTGTACTTAGCTTGCAGACCGTCCGGTGCGCTACGTCTACATCACCGGTCTGCGGAAAGAAGCTCTGGACGAGGCCGTCGAGTTCATCGGACGCAACGTGACCGCTGTGCAGGGTGATGCTGCCGACCTGGCCGACTTGGACCGGCTGTTCGAGACGGTCGAACGGGAGCGGGGCAGCATCGACGTGCTGTTCGCGAGCGCCGGGACGGCAGAGCCGGCCAAGCTCGGCGAGATCACCGAGGCGCAATTCGACAATACTTTCGGCCTGAACACGCGCGGCACCCTGTTCACGGTGCAGAAGGCGCTGCCGCTGTTCAACGACGGTGGGTCGATCTTCATGACCGGGTCGATCGCCTCGGTGAAGGGCTGGCCGGACTACAGCGTCTACGCCGCGAGCAAGGCCGCGTTGCACGCACTCGCCCGCGTGTGGCTGTACGAGCTGCGGGAGCGGCGGATCCGGGTCAATGTGCTGAGCCCGGGTCGCGTCGCCACCCCGATCCAGGAGCAGATGTTCGACGCGCAGACCAAGGCACAGTTCGAGGCGTTGATACCGGGGGCAAGATGGGCAGGCCCGAGGAGATCGCCACGGTCGCGCTGTTCCTCGCCTCCGATGATTCGTCCTACGTCAACGGCATGGAGCTGGCCGTCGACGGCGGCACCTCGGCGATCTGAACGGTCAGCGGCCGGGGCTCGGCACTTCGCGCCCAGGTCGCCGCCACGCCGATCCGATACCCTGGGCGCTGCACTGGAGATTGTCGGATGTGAGGAAGTTTTATGGGAAGCGTTGTTCTCGACGTTGTCGCGTTGCTCGCAAATCGTGCGGCGATGTTCTGGAACTGGATGGCCACCGGCTCGTCCGGATTCCCGCCGCTCTGATTTCGCGGCAGTCGCGAACGCCCTGGTCTGTGGACCGGGGCGTCTGTGTTTTCGCGGGCTTGCCCCGAGATCGCTGCGGGGTTGAAGGATTTCGCTGTCCGTGGCGGCCCGCACCCGTATCTTGATCACCGTGAGCACCGCCACGACCGCGCGCCGCACGCCAGGTTGGTTCGTACTCTGGATGGGGCTCTTGACCGCCCTGATCCTGCTGTGCTGCCTAGCCCTGTTCTGGCAGCTGGCCGCCGAAGGAACCTTCCCCACCAAGGTCGTGCTGTGGTTGGCGATCGGCGTGCTGGGCGCGATCGCGCTGCTCTTCGGCCTGTTCGGCCTGGTCCGCTACCGGTCCTTCTTCTACAGCCTGATCGCGCTGGTCGTGCTGGCCGTCTTCGGTGCACTCGTCTGGTACAACGTCCCAGAGGACACGGGGTGGAAGCTGTCCCGCGGCATCCTGCAGGACCAGGCGGTCGAATGCAACAACCCCGGCCACCGCACCCGCCTGGGCGTCTACACGATCACCTTCGTCACCCGCCGCGACGGCGGCTGCCTCTTCTACACCCAAGGGGGAGAGTCGAATTCGCAACGCGGTTTCGCCTACTTCCCGGAAACCGCGCCGCCGCACCTCGGCGCACCGCAATCCCCGGGGATCGGGTACGAGCCGTTCGAAGGGCACTGGTACCGATTCACCGAAGAGTCTTAGCGGTCTCGGTCGGCCTACCAGACGACTACGGAGCGAAGCACGTCACCGCGGTGCATGGCGTCGAAGGACTTCTCGACCTCGTCGAGGGAGATGCGTTCGGTGACGAAGCGGTCCAGTGGCAGGCGGCCCTGCCGGTACAGGTCGACGAGCATCGGAAAGTCGCGTTCGGGCAGGCAATCGCCGTACCACGAGGATTTCAGCGCGCCACCGCGGGAGAAGAGGTCGATCAGCGGGAGGTCGAGGGTCATGTCCGGGGTCGGGACGCCCACCAGCACCACGGTGCCCGCGAGGTCGCGTCCGTAGAACGCCTGCTGCCAGGTTTCGGGGCGGCCGACCGCATCGATCACGACGTCGGCGCCGAAGCCGTCGGTGAGTTCCCGGATCCGCTCGACCACGTCCTCGGTACTGGCGTCGATGCGGTGGGTGGCGCCGAATTCCGCCGCCCAGGCCAGCTTTCGGGGATCACGGTCGATCGCGATGACGGACTTGGCGCCGGCCAGGTGCGCGCCCGCGATGGCCGCGTCGCCGACTCCGCCGCACCCGATCACCGCCACGCTGTCCCCGCGCGAGACCGCGCCGGTGTTCATCGCCGCGCCGATGCCCGCCATCACGCCGCACCCGAGTAGTCCGGCGACGGCCGGATCGATGTCGGGATCGACTCTGGTGCACTGTCGTTCGTGTACGAGGGTCTTGTCGGCGAACGCGCCGATGCCGAGGGCGGGGGAGAGTTCGGTGCCGTCGGTGAGGGTCATCTTCCGAGCGGCGTTGCTGCTGGCGAAGCAGTACCACGGACGTCCGCGGCGACAGGCCCGGCACTCACCGCAGACGGCCCGCCAGTTCAATACGACGAAATCGCCTGCCGCCACATGGGTCACGGCGTCGCCGACGGTTTCCACGATGCCCGCGGCCTCGTGCCCGAGCAGGAACGGGAACTCGTCGTTGATGCCGCCCTCGCGGTAGTGCAGATCGGTGTGGCAGACCCCGCACGCCTGCACGCGCACCACGACATCGTGGGCGCCCGGGGCGGGGATCACCACGTCCACGAGTTCCACCGGGGTTCCCTTGCTGCGCGCGATGACGCCGCGAACGGTTTCGGACACGAATCCTCCTACGGGCTGGCGACGGCCGCGGGCCGGCGCTCGATCTGTTTGCGGTAGCGGGTGAACAGGCGGGCGTTGTCGATCGCGAACACGGCGACCGGTTCGCCCCCGCGTTCGTAGAGTGCGGTGCACGAGGGCGTCGACGGGTCGCCGTCGAGGAACCGGAGTGTGTCGCCCGCGCGGTGCTCGCCCGCGAATTGGATCATGTGGCCGTACTGCTTCGACCAGAAATAGGCGGTCGGCGCACGGTCGGCGGGCGCGCCGAGCACGGCCGCGGCCGCGATCCGCGCTTGGGCGGTGGCGTTGGACCAGTGCTCGCTGCGGTGGTGCCCGCCCAGCGCGTCGTGGAAGGCGCGAGCACAGTCGCCGATAGCGTAGATGCCGGGAATCGAAGTGCGGCACCGCGAATCGGTCAGGAATCCGTTGTCGATCCGCAGCTCGGAATGCTGAGCCCACTCGGTATTGGGTATCGCACCGATGCCGACGATCACGGTATCGGCGGGCAACACGGTGCCGTCGGTGAGTTGCACGGCCTCGACCCGGCCACAGCCACGGAATTCTGCGACGGCGACGCCGGTGCGCAGGTGCACCCCGTTGGCCGCGTGCAGGCCGGCACACAGCGCGCCGAGCAGTGGACCGAATACACCGGCCAGTGGTGCAGCCGCGAGTTCTATCACGGTCACCTGCACCCCCAAAGACGCTGCGGTCGAGGCAATTTCGGAGCCGATGAGACCGGCGCCGACGATGACGACGGCACCGGCGGTGCGCAGCGAAGCCCGGATCGCGCGCGCGTCGTCGACGGTGCGCAGCGTGTGGATCCCGTCGAGCGCCGGTGCGCCGGGCAGCGGCCGGGCGCGGGCACCGGTGGCGAGCACGAGCGAACGCCCGGTGAGCACTGTCCCGTCGGCCAGTGTGACACCGGGACCGGTTGCGGCCCGGGTGATTTCGACCGCTCGGTGACCCAGGATCCAGCGGGTTCCCGGATCGTCACCGACCGCGCCGAGGGCGAGATCGACGTCGTCGCGCAGGAATTCCTTCGACAGCGGCGGGCGGTCGTACGGGGCGTGCGCTTCGTCGCCGACGACGGTGATCGATTCGCCGTAGCCGCGCTCGCGTAACTCGCGAACCAGTGAGAACCCGGCCAGTGACGCGCCGACCACGACGACGCTCATGGCCGGACCGTGACCACGACGGCACCGTCGTGCACCCGCACGGGGTAGGTGCGCACACCGATTTTGGCGGGCGGCCCCGAGACCTGCCCGGTGCGCAGGTCGAAACACGACTCGTGCAAAGGGCATTCGACCGTGCAATTCTCCACCCAGCCGTCGGCCAGTGACGCATCCTGGTGGGTGCAGGTGTCGTCGATCGCGAAAAGTCCACTCTCGGTGTGGAATACCGCGATCGGCGAGCCGCCGTCGGGGTGCACGGTGGCGGCCTCGCCGACCGGCAGGTCGGTCAGGTCTGCGACGAACAGCTCAGTCCCGGAGGTCGCGGTGTGGTTGGCAAGGGATTCCATAAACCCTCCATGAGTTGCTTAGAGCGCAACATAAATCGCGATACGCAACAGTGTGCATCGGTGTCGCGGAGGCGTCAACCCCGGAATCGCCCGGTGAACGGCCGGTTTCCAGCGGTTGACAGCACGCGGTGCAAGGCGGACTATTTGTTGCGTAATACGAATTCGTTGCGCTACTAGCAACAACGGAGGCACCCTTTGGCTCACCGGAAAGTTGTCGTCATCGGAGCCGGGATCGTCGGGGCATCGCTGGCCGATGAAATGACCGCACGAGGTTGGGCCGATATCACCGTGCTCGATCGCGGACCACTGTTCGTCACCGGCGGATCCACTTCGCACGCACCGGGTTTGGTGTTCCAGACCAATCCGTCGAAAACGATGACCGAGTTCGCCCGCTACACCACCGAGAAATTCCGCGGACTCGATCACCCGGCCGGTCCGGCGTTCGACCCGGTCGGCGGTCTCGAGGTCGCGACGACACCGCAACGCTGGCAAGACCTGCACCGCAAGGCCGGCTGGGCCCAATCGTGGGGTGTCGAAGGGCGTTTGCTGAGCGCCGAGGAATGCGTGCGGCTCTACCCGCTGCTCGACGGTGACCGCATCTTCGGTGGATTCCACACTCCGACAGACGGTTTGGCGAATGCGGTGCGCGCGGTGGAAGCCCAGGCGAGGTCCGCGACCGCACGCGGTGCGCGCTTCCTGCCCGACCAGGAGGTGCTCGGCATCGCCGAGCGCGACGGCCGGGTGGCCGGCGTCGTCACCGCCAAGGGAACCATTCCCGCCGATATCGTCGTGTGCGCTGCGGGATTCTGGGGTGCGGAGCTGGCGAAGCAGGTCGGCCTGGTCGTGCCGCTGGTGCCGATGGCGCACCAGTACGCCAAGACCGGGAGCCTGGCGACACTGGCCGAGCGCGCGGGCGCACCGGGTACGGCTCCCTTGCCGATCCTGCGACATCAGGATCAGGACCTCTACTATCGCGAGCACGGTGACCGGATGGGCATCGGCTACTACGGTCACGCGCCGATGCCGGTGGATATGTCCACCCTGGCCGCGGCGACCGCGAGCGAGGCCATGCCGTCCATGCTGCCGTTCACCGACCCGGATTTCGCGCCCGCGTGGCGTGCGTCGCGGGAACTGCTTCCCGCACTGGGGGATTCGAAACCCGATGAGGGGTTCAACGGCATCTTCTCCTTCACCCCGGACGGCTTCTCGGTTATGGGTGAGCACCGCGACCTCGCTGGATTCTGGGTGGCCGAGGCGGTCTGGGTGACCCATTCGGCGGGCGTGGCGAAGGCGACGGCGGAATGGATCATCGAGGGCGCGCCGAGCACCGACGTGCACGAATGCGACCTCTACCGTTTCGAGGACGTCGCGCGCAGCGCGCAGTTCATTCTGGAGACGAGCGCCCAGGCTTTCGTCGAGGTCTACGACATCATCCATCCGCACCAGTTCCGGACGAAGTTGCGCGGCCTGCGCACCAGCCCGTTCTACGCCCGTCAGCAGGAGCTGGGCGCGTTCTTCTTCGAGGGCGGCAGCTGGGAGCGCCCGGCCTGGTACGAGGCCAATGCCGCGCTGGCGCAACGGCTTCGCGACGAAGGTGTGCCGTTCCCGCAGCGCGACGCGTGGTCGAGCCGGTTCTGGTCGCCGATCTCGATCGCCGAGGCCCGCTGGACCAGAGAGCACGTCGCGCTGTTCGACATGACGCCGCTGACCCGGTACGAGGTGGCCGGCCCCGGTGCGCTCGAGCTGCTCCAGCGGCTCACCACGAACAACCTGGACAAGTCCGTCGGTTCGGTCACCTACACCCTGCTGCTCGACGAAACCGGCGGCATCCGAAGCGATCTCACGGTGGCCCGGCTGGGCCCGCAGCGGTTCCAGGTGGGGGCCAACGGCCCGATGGACTTCGACTGGTTCACCCGCCACCTGCCCGTCGACGGGGCGATTCAACTGCGGGACATCACCGGCGGCACCTGCTGTATCGGCGTGTGGGGACCGCGCGCCCGAGATCTGGTGCAGCCTCTGTGCTCCGGCGACCTGGCGCACGAATCGTTCAAGTACTTCCGGGCCCTCCAGACGTATATCGGCGCGATTCCGGTCACCATGATGCGGGTGTCCTACGTCGGTGAGCTCGGCTGGGAGATCTACGCCTCCGCCGAATACGGCGGCGCGCTCTGGGATCTGCTGTGGGAGGCGGGTACCGCGCACGAGGCCATCGCGGCGGGGCGGATCGCGTTCAACAGCCTGCGGATCGAAAAGGGCTACCGCAGTTGGGGCACCGACATGACCGCGGAGCACCGGCCCGCCGCGGCCGGTCTCGACTTCGCGGTGCGGATGACCAAGGGCGACTTCGTCGGCCGGGACGCGCTGAAACACGCGTCCGCTCCGGCAACGGTGCTGCGCAGCATCGTCTTCGACAGCCCGGCCGCGGTGGTGCTCGGCAAGGAACCGGTCTACGTCGACGGTAAATGCGTGGGATACGTGACCAGCGCGGGCTATTCGGCGACCGTCGAACGCACCATCGCCTATGCGTGGTTGCCCGCGAGCGTGGAGGTGGGGGACCCGGTCGAGGCCGACTACCTCGGTACCCGCTGGGCCGCGACGGTGCACGCCGAGCCGGTGGTGGACCCGGAGATGTCCCGGATCAGGAGGTGAGCGTGATGAATTCGGCGACAAAGGGCTACGACGTCATCGTGATCGGTGTCGGCGGCATGGGCAGTGCGGCCGCGTATCATCTGTCGTCCCGCGGGCAACGGGTACTCGGACTGGAGAAGTTCGGCCCCGCCCACGATCGCGGTTCCAGCCACGGCGGTTCGCGCATCATCCGGCAGTCCTACTTCGAGGACCCGGCCTATGTGCCCCTGCTGCTGCGCTCCTACGAACTCTGGGCGAAGTTGGCGGCCGACGCCGACCGGGAGGTGTTCCGGCTCACCGGCGGTCTGTATCTCGGCCCGCCGGACAGTCTCACGGTCGCGGGGAGCCTGCGGGCCAGTCGCGAATGGTCACTGCCGCACGAGGTCTGGGATGCGGCGCAGATCCGCCGGCGGTTCCCGAACTTCACACCCGCAGCCGACGACATCGCGGTGTACGAGGCGAACGGCGGGTTCGCCCGGCCCGAGGTGACGGTGCAGGCGCACATCGATCTGGCGTTGCGGGCCGGGGCCACACTGTCGTTCGGCGAAGAGGTGCTGGGCTGGGCCGAAACCGCGTCCGGCGTCACGGTGACCACGGCGCGCGCCACGTATCACGCGGAGCAACTCGTCGTCTGTCCCGGCGCGTGGGCGCCACAGTTGCTGGCGGACTTCGGCATTCCGATCACCATCGAACGTCAGGTGCTGTACTGGCTCGAACCGATCGGCGGGACCGCGGCGTTCGAGGGTGAGCCGATCTACATCGCCGAGGACGCCTCCGGCATGCAGATCTACGGTTTCCCCGCCATCGACGGCCCGGCAGGCGGGGTGAAGATGGCGTTCTTCCGCAAGGGCATCGTCTGCACCCCGGACACCATCGACCGGGTGGTGCACCCGCACGAGATCGAGGAGATGCGCACCCGGGTCTCCGCGCTGCTGCCTGCGCTGGCCGGGCCGTGCGTGCACTCCGCGACCTGCATGTACTCCAACACCCCCGACGAGCACTTCGTCATCGCCCGGCATCCAGGCGGTACCAGGGTCACCATCGCCTGTGGCTTCTCCGGGCACGGCTTCAAATTCGTCCCCGTGGTGGGGGAGGTGCTGGCCGATCTGGTCATCGACGGCTCGACCACACACCCCATCGCGCTGTTCGACCCGCAAAGGCTGGTGACCACATGATGACCGATCCGCCGCCGGTGACCACCCCGGCGCTCATCCCGACGCTCGGTGGCAAGTGGTACGTCGACGACGGTGTCTTCGCGGCCGAGCAGGAGCAATTGTTCGAGCGAATGTGGTTCTGCGCCATCAGATCCGCGGATCTCGCGCAGGCCGGGCAGTTCAAACGGGTGCAGGTCGGCCGGGAGAGCGTGCTGATCGTGCGCGGCCGCGACGGCGCCCTGCGCGCCTTCCTGAACATCTGCCGGCACCGCGGCGCGATGCTGTGCACCGAGGACCAGGGCCAGGTGCGTCGCAACCTGCAGTGCCCGTATCACGCGTGGACCTACGGCCTGGACGGGAAACTGGTCGCCGCGCCGAACATGGCGGCGCTGAAGGACGCGACGGGCGCCGATATCGATCGGGTCGCCTACGGCCTGATCCCGGTCGCGCTGCGCGAATGGCTCGGCTACGCGTGGGTCTGCCTCGCCGACGACCCACCGGTGTTCGAGCACGACGTGGTGGGCGCGGTCACCGAACGGCTCGGCGACCCGGGCGCGATCGGCGCCTACGAGATCGAGACGCTGGCGGTGGGCCGCCGGGTGGTCTACGACGTGGCGGCGAACTGGAAGCTCATCGTGGAGAACTTCATGGAGTGCTACCACTGCGCGACCATCCATCCCGAACTCACCGAGGTGCTGCCCGAATTCGCGCAGGGTTTGGCCGCACAGGTGTTCGTCGGCCACGGCGCGGAATTCGGCGCCGATATCGCCGGATTCACCGTCGACGGTTCACCGGGTTTCGACCGCCTGCCGGGGGTTACTCCCGAACAGGACCGCCGCTACTACGCCATCACGATCCGGCCGACGGTCTTCGTCAATCTGGTCCCGGACCACATTATTTTCCACCGGATGTTCCCGATGTCCGCGGACCGCACTATCGTCGAATGCGATTGGTTGTACACCAAGGATGTGGTCGCCGCGGGACGAGATGTGTCCCGCTCCGTCGAATTGTTCCATCGAGTGAACGAGCAGGATTTCGCGGCATGCGAGCGAACGCAACCCACCATGTCCTCGCGCGCCTACCGTAAGGGCGGGGTGCTCGTGCCCGCCGAGCATCACATCGCGGAGTTCCACGAGTGGTTGTCCTGTCGTATCGGTGACGTGAGGTGACATGAGATGAACGGTGATCCGGATCTGCTGATCGATGGTCGATGGACGCATGCCGAGGACGGCGGCGTGCGGCAGATCATCGATCCGGCCGACGGCTCGGTGGTGGCGACGGTGGACGAGGCCACCCCGCGCGACGCGCAGGCGGCCGTCGCCGCCGCCCGCGCGGCGTTCGACGCGGGTAGCTGGCCCGCGACGCCGGTCGCCGAGCGGGCGGCCCTGCTGCTGCGGATCGCCGATCTCCTGGCCCGCGACAAGGACCGGTTGGCCCGGCTGGAGACCGCGGACACCGGAAAGACCCTGGTGGAGAGCGAGATCGACATCGACGATGTGATCTCGGTGTTCCGCTACTACGCGAGCGCGATCGCGGTACAGGCCGACCGGCTGATCGACGTGGGCGATCCGGCGGTGCTCAGCCGCGTGGTGCGCGAGCCGATCGGCGTCTGTGTGCTCATCGCGCCGTGGAACTATCCGCTGCTCCAGATGTCGTGGAAGGTCGCGCCCGCGCTGGCCGCGGGCTGCACCATGGTGCTCAAGCCGAGCGAGGTCACCCCGCTGAGCACGATCGAATTCGCGCGGCTCGCGGAGGAGGCGGGGGTGCCCGCGGGGGTGCTGAACCTGGTCCAGGGCAGCGGTGCGGTGCTCGGTGCGGCGCTGACCGGCACTCCCGAGGTCGACTTCATCTCGTTCACCGGCGGTCTCGCGACCGGCCGCACGATCAGTAAGGTCGCCGCCGAGCACGTCACCAAGGTGGCGGTGGAGCTCGGCGGCAAGAATCCGCACCTGGTGTTCGCCGACGCCGACTGGGCGAGTTCGGTCGACCAGGTGCTGACCGGCGTGTTCCTGCATTCGGGGCAGGTCTGTTCGGCGGGCACCCGGTTGATCGTGGCGGAGACGATCGCCGACGATTTCGTCGCCGAGCTGGCGAGCCGGGCCGAGCGGATCCGGGTCGGCCCCGGCCTCGACCCGGCCAGCGAAACCGGTCCGCTGGTCTCCGAGCAGCACCGCGAGAAGGTGGAAGCCTATGTCGCGCTGGGTATCTCGGAGGGCGCCAAGCTGGTGACCGGCGGGGCGCGGCCGAGTGATCCGGCATTGCAGGCGGGCAGCTTCTACCTGCCGACGATCTTCGATCGCTGCGACCGGTCGATGCGCATCGTGCAGGAGGAGACCTTCGGCCCGATCCTGACGGTGGAACGCTTCCGCACCGAAGCCGAGGCGATCCGGCTCGGCAACGACACCGAGTACGGCCTGGCGGCCGGCGTGCGTACGTCGGATCCGGCCCGCGGCGAGCGGGTGGTACGCGCTTTGCGGCACGGCACGGTGTGGCTCAACGACTTCGGTTATTACACCGCCGCCGCGGAATGGGGCGGTTTCAAGAAATCCGGAAACGGGCGCGAGCTCGGCCCGACCGGCCTGGCCGAATACCAGGAAACAAAGCACATCTGGCACAACACGGCACCGAAGCCGGCGGAGTGGTTCAAGGGCGTCTGAGCACAAGTTGTAGATCTCGGCCGGACAGCCCGTACGGCCAACCGCGGAAGGCACGGTAGACAATGGTAGCCACGGAACGCAGTGTGTCCGATGACAGCGGAATGGAAGATTTCGGATACAAGGAATCACTCGATCGAAGTATCGGGAAATTCGCCAGCTTCGCGGCGGGCGTCAGTTATATCTCGATACTCACCGGCACCTTCCAGCTGTTCTATTTCGGATTCGGTAGCGCGGGTCCGGCGTATCTGTGGTCGTGGCCCATCGTTTTCGTCGGGCAGTTGGCGGTCGCACTGTGTTTCATGGAACTCGCCGCGCGCTACCCGGTCGCCGGGTCGGTCTACAACTGGTCCAAGCAACTCGGCAGCAGAATCGTAGGCTGGTCCTCGGGCTGGTTGATGCTGACCGCCTCGATCGTGACGCTGGCCGCGGTGGTGCTGGCGCTGCAGCTGAACCTGCCGCGACTGTGGAGCGGTTTCCAGATCATCGGCGACGGCACCGGTGAATACGACTACGCCACCAACGCGGTGTTGCTCGGGACGATCATGATCGTGTTCACCACCACGGTGAACGCGCTCGGCGTGCGGCTGATGGCGATGATCAACAGCGCGGGCGTGTTCATCGAACTGATCGCGGCGGTGCTGATCGCGATCATCTTGGCGGCCAACGCGACTCGTGGCCCGCAGGTGTTCTTCTCCACGCACGGTTACGGCGCGGGTGAGGCCGGTGGTTACCTCGGTGCGTTCCTCGTGGCCTCGCTCGCCTCCGGGTACGTGATGTACGGCTTCGACACCGCGAGTTCGCTGGGGGAGGAGACCGTGGAACCGCGGCGCACGGCGCCCAAGGCGATCCTGCGGGCGGTGCTGGCCTCGTTCGTGATCGGCGGGGCGATCCTGGCGTTCGCGGTGATGGCGGCGCCCGATCTGGCCGATCCGCAGATCGGCAGCTCCAGCGGTGGCCTGCAATACATTGTGGAACAGGTGATGTGGGGCCCGCTGGGCACGATCTTCCTGTGCTGCATCGTGATCGCGGTGACGGTGTGCTCGCTGGCCGTGCACACCGCCGCCATCCGGCTGACCTTCGCGATGGCCCGGGACAACGCGTTGCCGTTCGGCGAGAAGCTGGCCCGGGTGCATCCGAAGACGCAGACGCCGGTGATCCCCGCGGTCCTGATCGGTGTGCTCGCCGCGTTGATCCTGGTGGTCAACATCGGCCAGCCGAAGATCTTCACGGTGCTGACCTCGATCGCGATCATCATGATCTATCTGGCCTACCTGATGGTGACCGGACCGATGCTGAGCCGGCGGTTGCGCGGGCAGTGGCCGCCGAAAGAGCTTGCCGCGGGCGGGTATTTCACGATGGGACGCTGGGGCGTGGTGGTCAATATCGTCGCCGTGGTCTGGGGTGTCGGCATGGCGTTGAACCTGGCTTGGCCGCGCCGATCCGTCTACGGCACACCTTGGTACAACACCTGGGGTGCGTTCGTCTATATCGGTGCGATCCTGGCGGCCGGGCTCGTCTGGTACGGGATCAAGGGCCGCAAACGAATCGGAACGCTTGCTGCACACGCCGCGGAGGTGCGCCACGATGTCTGACTCGGTGTTCGACTATGTGATCGCGGGTGGCGGTACCGCGGGTTGCGTGCTCGCCGCCCGGCTCAGCGCGGACCCCGACGTGTCGGTGTGCTTGCTGGAGGCGGGCCCCTCCGACGTCGGCGACCGGGCCATCCTCGAACTCGACCGGTGGATGCATCTGCTGGACTCCGGCTACGACTGGGACTACCTGGTCGAGCCGCAGGAACGCGGGAACAGTTTTCTGCGGCATGCCCGCGCGAAGGTGCTCGGCGGATGTTCCTCGCACAACTCCTGTATCGCGTTCTGGCCGCCCGCGGAGGGTTTGGACGAGTGGGCCGCGCTCGGCGCGAAGGGCTGGAGTGCGGCCGAGGTGCTGCCCTACGTGACGCGATTGGAGAACAACGACGCCCCCGGCCCGCAGCACGGCCGCACCGGCCCGGTCCGGCTGCGCGATGTGCCGCCCGTTGACCCCTGCGGGCAGGCGGTGCTGGAAGCGGCTGCGGCGGTGGGCTTGCCGACCGTGCAGTTCAACCGGGGCGCCACCGTGCGCAACGGCGCGGGATGGTTCCAGATCAATGCGGCGGAAGACGGTACGCGCATGTCGACATCGCACGCGTACTTGCATCCCGTGCTGGATTCGCGCCCGAATCTGGTGGTGCGCACCGATTGCTGGGTCAGCGAGATCCTGTTCGACGACGCGCGCAACGCGACCGGTGCGCGGTATCAGCGGCCCGATCGCACCGGCTACGACAGTGTTTCGGCCCGGCGTGAGGTCGTCGTCACCGCCGGCGCCATCGATACCCCGAAACTGTTGTTGCTCTCCGGCATCGGCCCCGCCGAGCACCTGCGCGAGATCGGCATTCCGGTGCGGGTCGACGCACCGGGCGTGGGCGCCAACCTCGACGACCATGTCGAGGGACTGGTGTTCTGGGAGGCGGCGCGGCCGATGGTCGACGCGTCCACCCAGTGGTGGGAGATCGGTCTGTTCGCCACCACCGACGACACCCTGCGCCTGCCGGACGTGATGATGCATTACGGCAGCGTGCCGTTCGATATGAACACGCTGCGCCACGGCTATCCGACCACCGACAACGGCTTCTGCCTGACGCCCAACGTCACCCAGGGCCGCTCGCGGGGCACGGTGCGGTTGCGCAGCAGGGATTTCCGGGACCGGCCGAAGGTCGATCCGCGCTACTTCACCGACCCCGACGGCCACGACGAGCGGGTCATGCTCGCCGGAATCCGGTTGGCGCGCAAGATCGCCGAGCAGTCGCCGCTGCGGCCGTGGATCGCCAGGGAACTGGCACCGGGACCCGAGGCGAGCACCGACGACGAACTGCTGAGCTATATCCACGCCACGCACAACACGGTCTATCACCCGGCCGCAACCGCCAGGATGGGCGCGCCGGAGGACCCGATGGCGGTGCTCGATTCCGAGCTACGGGTGAAGGGGGTGTCGCGATTACGGGTGGTGGACGCGTCGGCGATGCCGAAATTGCCCGCGGTGAACCCGAACATTACTGTCATGGCCATGGCGGAGAAGTGCGCGGATCTCATCAGGGCGACGTGAGCCGGAAATGCCTGCGGAGGGCGAACTAGCGGCGTTCCTCGGCGGACACGCGCCGTTCCAGTCGATGCCGCGCGCCGAACTCGACCGGTTGGCCGCGGCCTCGACCCTGCACGAATTCGCGGCGGGCGCCGTGATCCGCGACTACTCGACGCAGGTGCCCGACGAGATCTGGATGCTGTGGCAGGGGCGGGTCGCGCTGCGGCCCAGCGGCGGCGCCGACGGTGATCGCGCCATCGACACCGTCGAGCGCGGCGGGATCTTCGGCTACGTGCCGCTGCTCACCGGCGGCAGCGCCGAATTCGTCGCGCTGGCAATCGAACCGAGTCTGCTGATCCGGCTGCCGGGCGAACTGGTCCGGGTGTGGTTCGCGCAACCGGACGGACTCGCGTTCCTGGCCTCGTCGAACTGGAAGACTTGGTCCGGCAACCGCGCCGCGGTCTCGCCGGCGCTCGGCAGCCGGCCGGCCGGTGAACTCGTCTCGAGCGCACCGGTTTTCGTGACGCCGCAGACCAGCGTTCGCGACGCGGTGGTCCGGATGACCGAGCGGCACGTCTCGTCGGTGCTGATCCGGTTGCCCGACGGCGACTTCGGCATCTTCACCGACCAGGATCTGCGCGCCCGGGTGGTGGCGGCGGGACTACCGGTCGACGTGGCGATCGCGCGGGTGATGAGCGCGCCGGCGCGCCGGGTCACCGCGGACCTGACCGGCGAGGCCGTGCTGATGGAGATGCTCGACTGCGGATTGCGGCACCTGCCGGTCGTCACCCGGCGGGGCGAGGTGCTCGGCGTGCTCGAGGATTCGGATCTGCTCGCGGCCTCGGCCCGGCAGAGTTTCACGCTGCGCCGGGCCATCGGCGCGGCGACCGACCCGGCGCAGTTGCAATGGGTGGCCCGCGAAATCCCGGGTACCACCGTGGATCTGTTCCGCAACGGCACCAAAGCGTCCGCGACGAGCGGCATCCTGTCGGTGGTGGTCGATGCGGTGATCCGCAAGGCGCTAGAGCTCGCCCGCGCCGAGTTCGCGGACGCGCCCGCCGGTGGATTCTCCTGGCTGACCCTCGGCAGCATCGCCCGGCGCGAGGCGATGCCGTCCTCGGATGTGGACAGCGCGCTCTGCTGGGTCGACGAGTTGTCCACCGCGAGTGGACAACTGCGCGCAATCGCACAGCGCACCCACGCCATCCTCGACGCGTGCGGGTTACCGGCGGACAGCAACGGGGCGATCGCCGCCAAACCGAAATTCGCGCGGTCACAGCGCGAATGGACGACGGCTGCGGCCCATTGGCTCGACGACCCGCTGCACGGGCGGGGTCTCATCATGTCCTCGCTGCTCATCGACGGACGCGTGGTGTGGGGCGATCCCCGGCTGCGTGCGGTGCCCGCGGCCTTCGGACGGATGGCCGCCGAGCATCCCGACGCGTTGCGCCTGCAATTGCTGGACGCGTTGTCCGGGAAGGTTCGTGCCCGGTCGCTGCGGGATGTGCTCTCGCGGCGCGGCGGCACGTTCGATCTGAAGACGCACGCGCTGGTGCCCATCGTCAACCTGGCCCGCTGGGGCGGTCTCGCCGCGGGCCTGACCGCCGCGAGCACACCCGAGCGGCTCAGCGCGGCCGCCGCGGCCGGGGTGCTCACCGAACGCGACGCCACCGTGCTCACCGAGGTTTTCGTGACGTTGCAGCGCATGCGGATGGTGCATCAGGTCGGGCAGTTGTCCGCGGGCCACCACCCCGGCGACGTGGTGCTGATGTCGGAGCTGTCGCCGCTGAATCGGAGCCTGCTCAACGAGGCGCTGCGCGAGACAGCCGCCGTGCAGCGACGTGTCCGTGTTCGCGCAGCAACCTCGGCTTAGAATGGCGGTGTCATGGCGAATCGAGACGGCGAGGAACGAGGGCGGGCGGCCGCGGTGCAGTCCGTCGATCGCGCCCTGCTCGTGATGGAGATCATCGCCAAGCTCGGGCAGGCCGGCGTCACGGAGATCGCCGCCGAACTGGGCGTGCACAAATCTACCGTGTCGCGATTGGTCGCCGTGCTGGAATCGCGCGGCTACGTCGAGCAGCTCTCCGATCGGGGCAAGTACCGGCTCGGCTTCTCCATCGTCCGGCTCGCCGGATCCACCAGCGCCCAGGTCGATCTCGTCGGGCAGAGCCAGGGCGCGTGCAACGCGCTGGCCGCCGAATCGGGGGAGACCACGAATATTGCTGTGCTGGACGGTGATCGGATCATCAACATCGTCGAGGCCGCGGGTACCGGCTCGATCGCGTTGCGCTCCTGGGTCGGGCAGAGCTGCCCGGCGCACGCCACGTCCAGTGGCAAGGTGCTGCTGTCTGGTCTGGAACCGGCGGACATGCGCAAGCGGGTGGGCACCAAACTGACGGCCTACACGCCGCATACCGTCACCAAGGTCGCGGACCTGGCGACCCAGCTGGTCGAGGTCCGCGAGAACGGCTGGGCCAGCGTGTGCGAGGAGCTCGAGATCGGGTTGAACGCGGTGGCCGCGCCGGTCCTGGACAACAACGGCGTGATCGTCGCCGCGCTGAGCGTGTCCGGCCCGTCCTACCGGCTCGGTCCGGACCGGTTCGCCGCGATGGCCGAACTGGCGATCGCGAGCGCCGCGGACATCAGCCGCAGGCTCGGCTACTACGGCTGACGAACCACGCTTTCCGGATGCGCTCCGGCGTTGACAACGCGCGCGCTCGCCGACAATACTGAGTCCCATATAGGGCAGTTGTTGCGCTATATGCAACAACTGCATAATCGCCTCACACGCGGCGGGAGATCTCCATCTTCGTGACGGAGAGCCGAAGGAGCAACACCTCCCGGGAATCTCTCAGGCCCAGTACCGCCGCGCCTCGGGCAACTCTGAAAAGTAGTGTCCGCACCGACACTCGCCGACGGGGCAAGCGCGGTCCGCGTGAATCTCTCAGGCCATAGGACAGAGCGGGAGGAGCCACACCCACGCGCGCGACCCGCGTCGACGAAAGGCTCCCTATGGCAGACCCGGCTCTCCGCACCGACCTCGACGTGCCGCTGCACGAATTCGATCCGCTCGTCGCCGAATTGGTCGGCCGCGAACTCGGCAGGCAGCAGCACGGCCTGGAAATGATCGCCTCGGAGAACTACGCACCCCTGGCCGTCATGCAGGCGCAGGGCACGGTGCTGACCAACAAGTACGCCGAGGGTTATCCGGGCCGCCGCTACTACGGCGGATGCGAGCACGTCGACGAGCTGGAGTCGCTCGCGCTCACCCGGCTGCGCGCGCTGTTCGGCGCGGAATACGCCAACGTGCAACCACATTCGGGGGCGCAGGCGAATGCGGCGGTGATGCACGCGTTGCTGCGTCCCGGCGATCGCATCCTCGGGCTGGCGCTGGACCACGGTGGTCACCTCACCCACGGCATGAAGATCAACTTCTCCGGGCGGCTGTACGACGTTGCGGCGTACCATGTTCGGGCCGAAGACCAGCTGATCGACATGGCGGAGGTGGCGCGGCTCGCGCGCGAGCATCGGCCGAAGCTGATCGTGGCGGGCTGGTCGGCCTATCCCCGGCACCTCGACTTCGCCGAGTTCCGGCGCATCGCCGACGAGGTCGGCGCGTACCTGATGGTCGACATGGCGCATTTCGCCGGCTTGGTCGCGGCCGGATTGCATCCCTCGCCCGTGCCACACGCGCACGTGGTCACCTCGACCACGCACAAGACCCTGGGCGGCCCGCGCGGCGGATTCATCCTCGCCACCGCCGAATTGGGCAAGAAGCTCGATTCCGCGGTGTTCCCCGGCCAGCAGGGCGGGCCGCTCGAGCATGTGATCGCGGCGAAGGCGGTCGCGTTCAAGATGGCGGCCGAGCCGGCCTTCCGCGACCGCCAGGAACGCACCCTGACGGGTGCGCGGCTGCTCGCGGACCGGCTGCTCGCCGAGGACTGCCGCGCCGCCGGTATCGGACTGGTCAGCGGTGGCACCGACGTACACCTGGTGCTGGTGGATCTGCGCGCCGCCGAGCTGGATGGCAAACAGGCCGAGGATCTGCTGCACAGCGTGGGAATCACGGTGAATCGCAACGCCGTTCCGTTCGACCCGCGCCCGCCGATAGTCAGCTCCGGCCTCCGGATCGGCACGCCTGCGCTGGCCGCGCGCGGTTTCGACCGCGCGGCCTTCGTCGAGGTCGCCGATATCATCGCGACGGCCCTGCGGGTGGGGCGGCCCTGGCGCGAATTCAGCGTGCGGGTGGAGGTCTTGACGCAGAAATTCCCGCTCTATGCCGGGATGCGCCAGCACCTCCCGTCGGCCACCGACGCCGCGCGGGAGCTCGCGTGACCATCAGCGTCTTCGACCTGTTCAAGGTCGGCATCGGTCCGTCGAGTTCGCACACCGTCGGGCCGATGCGCGCCGCGGGTGCGTTCGTCGATCGGTTGAAAGGCACCGGCGTGCTGCACGATACGGCCGCGCTGCGGGTGCTGCTGTACGGCTCGCTCGGCGCGACCGGACGGGGCCACGGCAGCGTGGAGGCGATCGTGGCCGGACTGGCCGGGGCCCGTCCGGAGTCCGTCGATCCGGACACGATGCGCGATATCGTGGCCGAGGCGCGCGCCGACGCGCGGATTTATCTCGGTGGGGCGCAACCGATCTCGTTCGCGATGGACGAGGACATCGAGCTGCTGGCGCGTACCAGGCTGCCGTTCCACACCAACGGCATGCTGTTCGCCGCCCGTGATGCGGTGGGACGGGTACTGCTCGAATGCCGGTACTACTCGATCGGCGGCGGCTTCGTCCTGGACGAGGACGAGATCGACGGCCGTGCGGCCGAAACGCCGGTGGAGGTGCCCTACCCGTTCGGGTCGGCGGACGAATTGCTCTCGCTCACCGCGGCCACCGGCCGATCCATCAGCGAACTCGTCCTGGCCAACGAAATGACCAGGCGCAGCGGCGATCAGGTGCGCGCGGATCTGCTCGCCATCTGGGCGGTCATGCAGGGGTGCGTCGAGCGCGGCATGTCGAGCACCGGGGTGCTGCCGGGCACGCTGCGGGTGCGCCGCCGCGCCGCGACCCTGTTCGACCGGCTGCGCGCCGAAGCCGAGGACAACGATCCGCTGCGCGCGATGGAATGGGTCACGCTGTACGCGATGGCCGTCAACGAGGAGAACGCCGCGGGCGGGCGGGTCGTCACCGCGCCGACGAACGGCGCCGCGGGGATCATTCCGGCTGTGCTGCACTACATTCAGCAGTTCGTCACCGATGCCGAGGACAGGGTGGTCGAGTTCTTGCTCACCGCGGGCGCGATCGGCCAGCTGATGAAGGAGAACGCGTCGATCTCCGGCGCCGAGGTGGGGTGCCAGGGCGAGGTCGGTTCCGCGTGCGCGATGGCCGCCGCCGGACTCGCCGCCGTGCTCGGCGGCACCCCGGCACAGATCGAGAACGCCGCCGAGATCGGCATGGAACACAACCTCGGCTTGACCTGCGATCCCATCGGTGGCCTCGTGCAGATCCCGTGCATCGAACGCAACGGCATCGCGGCCGTGAAAGCGATCACCGCGGCGCGCATGGCGATTCGCGGCGACGGGCACCACCACGTCTCGCTCGATCAGGTCATCCAGACCATGCGCGCCACCGGGGCGGACATGCTCGACAAATACAAGGAGACCTCGCAGGGCGGCTTGGCTGTCGCCGTCGTCGAGTGCTGAGCGGCGCGCGCTATTCGCCGAGCAGCCAGTCATTGGGTGCGAAGGATTCGAAATGCACTCGGCCGGAGGGTATCCGGGCGGCCAGTAACTGCGCGCGCACGGACCGCAGGAAGGCGTGGCCGCCGCACAGGTAGTAGTCCGCGTCGTCCGGCAATGCGATGTCGGTGAGGTCGACGCGACCGTGTCCCTCGTCCTGATACCAGGTGTGCAGGCGGACGTTTCGAAGTCCGTCGCACAGCGCACGGACGCGCTCGCGGAGTGGATGGTCGGCGGCGGAACGGTCGGCGTGCAGCACGATGGTGGGCCGGTCCGGTGTGTTGGCGGCCAAATAGGCCACGATGCCCGCCATGGGCGTGATGCCGACTCCGGCCGAGATCAGCACCACGGGGGTGTCGGCGGCGGTGTCGAGGGTGAGATCGCCGAAGGGCAAGGTGATCTCGAGGCGATCGCCGACGCCGATGGTGTCGTGCAGCCAGGACGAGACCTCACCCGCGGGGGCGTCCGGCTCGGCTGCGACCATGCGAACCGTGAAGGCGTAGCGGCCGGTGCCGGGCGCCTCGACCAGACTGTACTGACGGAGCTGGCGCGCACCGTCTGGCAGGTCCGCGCCGACCGAAATATAGCTGCCCGGAAGGAAAACCGGCAGCGCACGCCCGCGGTCGGCCGATTCGACGACGAAAGTCACCACGCCGGACGGATCCTCGATGCGATCGACCACGACGGTGCGGCGGAAGACGTCGCCCGGCGCGACCCCGGCCACGTCGTAGAGCCCCGCTTCCAAGTCGATGAGGGCGGTGGCCATCAGCCAGTAGACGCGGTCCCAGGCCGCCGCGACCGCCTCGGTCACCACCTCCGGGCCGAGCACCTCGACGATGGCGGCGAACAGGTGCCGGTGCACGACGTCGTACTGAGCCGCGGTGACGCCGAGCGAGGCGTGCCGGTGCCCGATGCGCGAGAGCAGGTCGACCGGGTGCGGCAGCTCCGGGTCGACCAGATGCCGGGCGAAGGTGACGATGGACGAGGCCAGCGCGCGCTGCTGGGTGCCCTGCGCCTGGTTACCGCGATTGAACAGATCGCGGCCGAGCTCCGGGTGTGCGGCGAACATCTTGCGATAGAACAGCGGCGTGATCGCGTCGATCCGGGTGCCGATCAGCGGCAGCGTAGCGCGGATCACCGCCTGGTGAGCGGGTTCCAGTTCCGGGGCGATATCGCTGGGCGAACCGGTCGCGGTGGGCATGGCTTCTCCTCAATTCTCTTGCCCGGGCAGGGCAATGGCGGGCAGGTGCAGCAACTCGACGATGCGGGGGCTCACCAGATCGGCGAGGTGGTAGTTGTCCAGCTCGCGATAGAACGCTTCTTTCGCGTCCTGGAGAACTCGTCGCAAACGACAATTGGCCGCCAATGGGCACGGAGGTTCGCCGAGGCATTTCACCACTTCGGCATCGCCTTCGAGGGCGCGGATGATCTGCCCGACGGTGGCGGCCCGGCCGGCCTCGGTGAGGAAAATTCCGCCGCCGCGCCCGCGATAGGAGGCGACGAAGCCGAGTCCGGCGAGTCGCGATACCGCTTTCGCTACCTGGTGCTCCGAGGAATCAACCTGTCGGGCAACGAGTTTGGCGGTAACGCGATGGTCGGCCGAGCCGCTGACCGCCAGCCGCATCATGGTCCGCAGGGCGAGATCGGTGGACCGGGCGAGCTGCATGACTTCACGGTACGTAATCGCGCGGGGAAAAAGCGCGTGCGGCGGGTGTGCTGTTTAATACGCGGCTGCGCGCCGATTATGTAAGCCAGGCCACAATCGGGGAGTGAACCCGGTGCTCCGCGCAGCAATTCCAGCTATTGCGGAGCACCCGGGCAAGGTAGGTCAGCCGATCCCGATCGACTGTGCCAGGAAAGGCCATGACGTGCGCAGATCGTCTTCCCAATAGCCCCACGAATGGGTGCCCACCGGGCGGTCGTCGAAGGTCACCGGAATGTTCAACTCGCGCAAGCGGTTCGTCAGATTCACCGTGCAGTAGTGGATCGCCGCCTCGATCGGTCCGCCGAACGCGATCTGCACCGGCAACGGAATTCGGCCTTCTTGCACCCGGCGATCGCCAGGGGTGTCGTGCGGAGCCGCGGCGATACCGCTACCCGAGCTCAGGTAAACCGCTGTGCCACGCAAACGTTCGGCGTTGACGAGCGGGTCGTTGGCGCGCCACAGTGGTCCGTTGCGCGGACCCCACATGTTCTCGACGCTTTGACCGCCACCCCAGTTCTCCACCGTGAGCCGGACGAATTCCTGGCCGATCGGGTCCGAGGTCTGCGCGCACCCGCTGTAGGAAGCCACGCTGTTCCAGAAGCCGGGTTTGGCGATCGCCAGGTTCAGCACCGAGGTCCCGCTCATCGAAACACCGGCGAGGGTGCGAGTTCCGTTGGCGCCCAGGAACTCTTCGATCACCGGCGGCAATTCCTCGTTCAGGAACGTCTGCCATTTGTTGTCACCGAGCACCGCGTCCGCGCGGACCCAGTCGGTGTAATAGGAATTCGCGCCACCGAAGGGCGTGACGACATTGACGTCTTTACCGCGCAGAAAACTCACCGCGTCGGTCTGCACATCCCAGCCGCTCTCGTTCGGGCCGCCGCCGGAACCGTTGAGCAGATACATCGTGGGCCGCGGGGTCGCCCGGTCGACGGCCCGGATGACCTGGATCGGGATCGGGCGGTCCATCGCGGGCGAATACACCATGACGGTCTGCTGCCGATCGTTGACATCCGTTACCGACACGATGCCCGCCGGTGCGGCGGTCGCGGTGCCGACCGCGCCGGTCAGACCGGCCGTGGTCAGGGTGGTGGCCAGTGCCCAGCGCAGGGCGCTTCGTCGTATCCATCGCCGTGATCTCAAATCGTGGATGCTCTCGTAGCTGCCGCCGTGCACAGCGGCATTACCAGGGATTCGCGCCGCTCGGGCCGCCGGTTTGGTCGGCGGCGAGTCAGTCCTTGAAATACGCGAGCTGGTGGCTCGTGGCCAGCAGCGCCCCGCCGGGTGTCCACAGTTCCGCGGCGTGATCGAAGAAGCCGTTGCCGAAGCGGCGGCCGCGCGCGGTGGCGAGGATCGGCTGGTCGGCCTGCGTGGCGAGCAGTTCGTCGTCGGCGTGGAAGTACACCGTCAGCGAGACCGTGCCTGCCGGGACGAACCGGCCGATGCGCAGCATCACCCGCGGAAAGAACACGTCGGTCAGTGCGGTCAGCGCCGGATAGTCCAGCGGCCGCGGCGGATGATCGCGCACCCACAGGGTGGACGTCGAGGACGGCAGGGCGTCGCCCTCCGCCGCGACGAGACCGCCCGTGACGAAACGCATGTCGTAGTTCTTCACCCAGGCCAGGAAGTCCGGCACCGGTCCCGGCGGCACCGTGGCCGCGGGCGGTGCCTGCGGTGCGACGGCCTCGGTGTGCTGCCAGGTCTGCCGCCGGATACCGAAGAGTGCGGTGGCTGTGGTGGCGACGACGCCGTCCTGGGTGATCGTCAGCGTCCAGTGCTGGGTGGTCCGGTTCGTGCGGGCCGGTATCGCGCTGACCTCGAACGGGCCCTCGGCGATCGGCCCCGCGTAGTTCACGGTGAGCGACAACGGCGCGCCGAGACACTCCGGATGCCGCTGCACCGCCCGGATCAACGTGGCGGCGGTGATTCCCCCGAACGGCCCGACCATATTCGCGTACTCCGGCGTGGTCCGCCCGGTGAACGTCGCCTCATCGATGGGCGTGAGCTCGACGGCGGCGTCGAAGGGATGCTGGGTGACAACGCGAGTTTGACTCATAGTGGCCCCAGCGTATCTATTCATCGACGGTGCGGGGACTCTGCGCGTGCCTGCTGATCATCGTGGGGCGTTGAGCAACGGCGCGAGGAGTCGTTCCGGGGGGACGCCGGCGGGCAGGTCGGAGACTTGGCCGTCGCCGACCTCGACGACACGCCAGACGCCGTCTGTTCGCATGGCGAGGTCGGTGGTGACGAAACGGGCGGGCAGTTGCTCGACGTGCGGGGCGATGTGGGCGAGCGCGGGTTCCGGGTGCTCGTCGGGGGTGTCGGGGTGTGCGCCGACCAGCAGTGGTTTGCCGTCCAGCCACCACACCCGGGCCTCCGGCGCTCGGTGTGTGCTGGAGCCGAAGGATTCGAATGCGCGCAGGACTATGCCGCCGGCGAGGTACTTTTCTTGTTCGGCGACGAAGGCGGCGACGACTCGCTGCACGCGGGGGATATCGGTGAGATCCGGGATGTAGCAGGCTTTTTCCCACCGGTGTTTGGCGGATTTCACGTAGTCCTTCACAATTCCCGGCCCGTTGCCGAGCGGGGCCGCCAACTCGGCGAGCGCGGCAGCGTCGGGGACGCGGCCCCACGGGCCCGGCAGCCATCGGCTCGCGGGCGTCACGGCGGCGAATGTTGGGTACCAGCCGGGTAATTCGTGTGCCGTCCGATAGGTCGCGGCGTCGACGATCAGCGGCGTGCCGCGAGCGGCGAGTGCCTCGGCCAAAACCGCGTAGGCGAGCGCGGGAATCATCCAGCCGCGATACCAAGCGGGGCCGCTATCGCGCGGGACCTTGCGCACCGCCGCCGCGGTGTCCCCGCTCAGCAGCGCGTCCAGATCGAGCAGGCCGACCGTCGCGCCGAGTTCGCGTGCGGCCAGCGTTTCTGCCGCGAAGTGCGGATCCGTGCGGCGCGGAGCGAGGGGATCGGCGCAGGACAACAGGCTGAGCATGTTGCCATCATCCTGCGCATACCGGAACCGGCAAACCGCTTTTCGATTCCGAGGCTAGCCGGAGCAGGCAGCGGTGATCGCCGCGGTGTCCCAGTAGAAGGGGTTGACTTCGGTGATTCGACCGTCGTCTACGGTAATCGTTTGCAGTATGGGAAATTCCAACTCTCGACCCGTCCTGCGGGACCTGGCGTGCACGTGGGTCCGGACGACGAGCGGGTTCGACTCGGACAGGAACACTTGGCTTTTCAGCTCGAAGCGGTCCCAGGTCGCACTCATGGCGCGGAAGAATTGGTCGAGCCCCGCGTGTCCGCGCCAGATTCCGCCGTACGGGAGCGAATCCGCCTGCCGGAGCACGACATCCGCCGCGAAGAACGGTTCGAGCGTGCTGAACGACGCCGTGCCGGGACCGCCGGCGGCGAAGTACTCGGCCTCGGCCGCGTACATGCGCTCTAGTACGAGTCGGGGTGCGGAGGTGAACGATGTGGTCATGGACTCACTATCGATCCGACACCCGCGGACTGCTGGCGGCAATCGGACGACGCCATGCTCTTGATCATTACCTAGGGCGGAAACTGTCCTAGGTGGGTTCTACGGTGGACTTCATACCGATGGTCACCAGCATTCGGTCCGCCGCACCGGCGTGCGGACTGTGGGACTGCCGGTCCACTCATTGAGAAAGGATCGACGATCATGGGCATTTCCGAAGCCGCCGACCGGGCGGACACCTTCGTCGCGCACAAGTTCGAGGAGCAGCTCGTGGACCTCGGGGAGATCCGCATGAACTATGTCGCCGAGGGTGACCCTGCGTCGCCTGCGCTGCTGTTGATCCCCGCGCAGGGCGAGTCCTGGTGGGGATATGAGAACGCAATCAGCCTGCTGGCGAACGAATTTCGGGTCTTCGCTATCGATCTGCGCGGGCAGGGGCGGTCCACCTGGACGCCCGGCCGGTACAACCTCAACACCTGGGGCAACGATGTCGAGCGATTCATCGACCTCGTGATCGGACGGCCGACTCTGGTGGCGGGCAACTCTTCTGGCGGAGTGATCGCTGCTTGGCTGGCCGCGTACGCTCAACCGGGGCGGATTCGTGGCGCGATGCTCGAGGATCCGCCGCTGTTCGCCTCGCAAGCGGCACCGCCCTATGGTCCCGGCATCATGCAGACCCTCGGCCCGATTTTCGCGTTGTGGGCCAAATGGCTCGGACCGCAATGGTCGGTCGGGGACTGGGACGGCATGGTCGCCGCCGCGCCGCGGGAACTGCCCGAGTTCCTGCATCCGGGTATCGCTTTCATGTTCGGCGACGGCACCGGCAAGGGTGCCGCGGCCACGCCGCCGCAGCATCTGAAGGAGTACGACCCCGAATGGGCGCAGGCCTGGGCCACCGACGCCGCCAACGCGGGCTGCGACCACGCCACGATGCTCGCGCAGAACAGGGTGCCGGTCCTGCTGACCCACCACTTCCACCTGACCGACCCGGACACCGGCCGGCTCATGGGCGCGATGGCCGATGTCCAGGCGCGGCAAGCCCGTCGCCTGCTGGCGGCGACCGGTCAACCGGTCACCTTCACCTCGCTCGACGCGCCGCACACGATGCACGATCCCGAGCCGGACCGATACGTCGAGGTGCTCACGGAGTGGGCGTCCGCGCTGGACTGACCGGGCCTCGGATCGGGGCGGCTGCAGTCAGTCGGGTTCGAACAGGTGGTCATAGCCGATCGCGAAGGTGCGGTCGGACGGATCGACGAGCACGTGGCGGCGGTCGCCGGTCCGCGGGTACGGGACGCCGGTCTGTATCTCGCAGTCCGCCTCGAAAGTATCGAAACCGGGGCCGCTGATCCGGACCTTCAGCTCGGCCACGTCCGGATTCTCGCCGCCTTCGATTATCCGCACCGCGATGATCTCCGCGGTCGCGTGGACCGCTGCCTTGTCGAATCGTTCAGCGTTCCAACGCCATTGGTAAGTGGTCACCGCAAGCGCGAGGCCGATCGGCATGGTGACGATGCCCGGGCACAACCCATCCCACAACGAATCACCGGTCACAGCGACGACAGGTCCTGCGGCCACGAGTGCGGCCGCCACCGCATACGTGAACACCCCGGCAACCGGCCCGATGAGTTCGACCTGGCCTGCGCTGCGTTCACCCTCGGACATGCCGACACTGTAAAGGTGATCGGGGCGGGGCAGTTGCCGGAATCGGCCCGGGCGGGGAGGGGCCGATTACGATCGAGGTCGAATTCTCGTGGCATCGGTCAGGAGGACCGCAATGTTCGGTAGCAGAGGTGCGCTGGTGGCGGTGGCGGGAGCCGCGGCCACGATATTGTGCACGACCCCGGCCAGTGCCGCTCCCGAGGACGAGTTCATCACGTTGAATTCCGTGGTCACGCCCGCCCCGGAGGGCTTGCAGGCCACCGGCACCTATCTGTGCGAGGCGGGCATCGGTTACCTCGACGTCTCCGCGCAGATGGGGACCAATGGCAGCGGCACTATCCAGCTGACCAGCTCCCCGCCCGGGGCGACCCTGCAATGCACCGGCCGGGTGGAAACCTGGTCCGTCGTGCTGAAACCGACCAACGGAATGCCCGTGCTCGTGCCCTACACCGAAGGCACCGGCACCGCACAACTGAACCGGAAATATTGGAAGACCGATTCCGGCCCCGTCGCCTTGCACCTCTAGTGCGGTCGAAAGCCCTGTGCACCGGCTCTTTCGACCCGGTGACCAACGGACACGTCAACGTATTCGAGCGGGCCGCCGCGCAATTCGACGAGCTGGTGGTCACGGTCATGGTGAACTCGACCAAGACCACCATGTTCACCCTGGATGAGCGCATTGCGATGCTGCGTGAGGTTACCGCCCACCTCGGCAACGTACGGGTAGCGTCGTGGTCGGGTCTCCTGGTGGATTTCGCGCGCGAGCAGGGGATCACCGCGATCGTTAAAGGGTTTGCGCCGCGGCGATGTCGACTACGAACAGTCCATGGCGCAGACCCACCGCACCCTCACCGACGTGGACACCTTCTTCATCGCCAGCGACCCGGCCTACGGCTTCCTGTCCAGCTCGCTCGTCAAAGAGATCGCCGCATCAGGCGGAGACACGGTCGGCCTACTGCCGGCGGTCGTGCGCGACAGGCTGTTGCAGAGACTGGTGGAAAGCAGGGCCTGAACGTCCTCGTCGCGCGATATCCGATGCGGCAAGCGAGCTCGTGGTGCGGTCGTGCCGAGCCACGAGATTCGGCAATGTTTACAGGCAGGCTCCGAGCAGTGGCGGAGGACCACTACGACGCGCTGAGGGACTGGGGGCGTCGGAAGAATCCTTCCGGGTCGTAGCGGTGTGCGATCTCGGCCAGGCGGGGGTAGTTCGCGCCGTAATAGGCTGTGCGCCAGTCGGTCAGGGCCGGGTCGGGGAGGTTCTGGTACGTGTAGGGGGAGGACCAGCGGCGCAGGATCGGTTCGCAGGTGTCGATCCATGCGGAGCCGCTCGCGCGCAGTTCGTCGGTGATCTCGCCGTGGGACTCCACCACCAGACCGGCGTAATACAGATGGTCGCGGTGTACGAAAGCGGTTGCGTCGGCGGGGATACGATTGCATGCCCCGCCCATCGCGCCCAATTCGAGTGCGCGAATCTGATCTCCCGCCTGCGCGTCGGCGAACGCGGTCAGGACCTGCTGAATGCCTTCGGCGGGAATGGTTTCGGGCACGAAGTGTCCACGCTCGCGATGCCAGCCTTCACGGGGCAACCGTGCTTCGGGATTCGTGCCGACTCGATGTGATTGCGCGCGAGTGAGTTCTGCGCATCCCATCCACGTGCGTAACGTGTCGTCGTATGAACCGGTGTGCAGGAACTCCGCTTCCGGTTCTCGGCCGACTCTGTGTCGCAAATCGTCCAGCAGCACTGGCAGTTCGCCCGGGTCGCCGAGCCAGGCACCGAGCACCATGACCTCCGGCTGCTCGCCGGCTTCCGGATGTTCCAGCGCGAAGCGCACATTCGAGGCCAGATCGTCGGGCGCATGCGGTGCCCAGCCTTGCCACGCGTCCCATACGCGCGCCGCGTCGGACCAGTCCCAGCTCAGGCTGTAGCTGGTGACGGGAGCCGCCGGAACCGCCTCCAGCGCCAGTTCGGTGACGATGCCCAGGTTGCCGCCGCCGCAGCCGCGCAACGCCCAGAACAGATCGGCATGCCGTTGTTCGTCGCAGGTGAGGACGCTGCCGTCGGCGACGACGAGCTGGATCTCGCGCACCCGGTCGCAGGTCAGCCCGTACTTACGGGTGGCGATCCCGATGCCGCCGCCGAGCGTGAGCCCGGCCAGCCCAACCGTGGCGCAGGTGCCCGCCGGAATCACCCACCCGTCGGGGACCGTTTCTTCGAGCAGGTCGATGGTCTGGATGCCCGCACCCGCCCGGATCAGCGTCCCTTCCCGCCGCACCCCGGCGATCCCGGTGAGATCGATGACCAGCCCGTCGGTGGTGGAGTGCCCGGCGCAACTGTGCCCGCCGGAACGCGCGGCGACAGGCAGTCCGTGCGTTCGGGCGAACGACACGGCCTCGCGCACATCGTCCACGGTCGTGCAGTAGCACACGCCGGCGGGCCGCACCGTGTCGAATTCGCGTATCTGCAAGGCGCGGGCATCGTCGTAGCCGGGGTCGCCGGGGCGCACCAACCGCCCCGCGATCCGTTCCGCCAGCGCCTGCCACGCCGCCTCGCCCACGGCCACCGCACCGTCTCCCTCACGTCTCGTTCGAACCGAAGGAGCATACGAACAGCAACCCTGGACCGCCAGCGAATTCGCCGACCGGTTTCGTCGTGTAGGCCGATGCTGTCTTGGTAGACCTTGCTGTGTGGACATTCAGGATCTCCAGGCGCGTGCCGTTGAAGTGCACGACCTCTACGACGAATTGAACCTCGCCGAGCGGGGCCGGACATGGACTCGGCAGGACTTCATGCTGGGCTTCGTCGGCGATGTAGGGGATCTCGCCAAGCTCGTTATGGCGGCGGAAGGCACCCGCGCCATCCCGGGCGGTCGGGCAGCGTTGGAACATGAACTGGCCGACTGCCTTTGGTCTGTTCTGATTCTGGCTCATCGCTACGACGTCGACATCGAAACAGCTTTCACCAAGACTATGGCTGAGCTGAAGAGCACCATCTCGGCACGGTTGGTCGATCCTTCCGCCGAGGTGTGAGCGCACCTGAAGGATGAATCGTGTGCCACGGTTTCCTCCGTGATCAGGGACCGTTGGGTGGACCGGGGTGTTGGCTGGGCGGGGATTTCCGGGCAGGGTGAGGGAAAGACTCGGGCGGCCCAGGGGGAGTGATGGCAGATCAGGAACCGCGTGTTCAGCGCTACTTCGTTGAAGTTTCGGCGGAAAGTGCGGCCGCTATGCGCGCACTGTCCGGGCGGGGGCTCGATCTGTTCCGGGCGACCGTGGCCGGAGCGGACGACGCGGTGACGATTGCGGGATATCTTTCGGTGGCGGAGATCGGCGGTCTCGCGGAGGACGGTTACACCGTCACGGTCCAGGCCGTGCGCGAAACCCCGCCGCTGGAGATCGCGCCGCCGAAGGCCTCCGCGATAGCAGCGCAAGACGTCGAAACATTCTCTGTCCCAGCCGGTTATCTGACCTACAGCCAGATCGAGGGTTGGATTTCCTCGATGGTGCGCCTCAGTCCGGCCTTCTGTACGAGGGTGCAGTTGCCGTTGACTTCGGTGGAGGGCAGACCCATCAGTGCGCTGCGTATCCGCGCCGGAGACCGGGCCGAGCGGGACGGGGTGCTGCTGCTCGGCGGCGCGCATGCCCGTGAGCTGATCAATCCAGACCTGCTGTGCCACTGGATGTATCACCTGACCTCCGCCTACCGGAAGGACACCGATCTCACCTTCGGGCCGGTCACCTACAGCAACAGCACCGTGCGACTCCTGCTGGAGTCGCTGGACATCTTCATTGTTCCGCTGGTGAACCCGGACGGGCGGGAATTCGTGATGTCCGCCGACCGCATGTGGCGCAAGAACCGCTCCTACAATCCCGGATCGGACTGCCGCGGTGTCGATGTGAACCGCAATTACGACTTCCTGTTCGACAGCGGTATCGGCACCACGGCGTTCCCGTGCGACTATCAGACTTACCGTGGGCCGCAGGCATTCTCGGAACCGGAGACCCGGAACATCCGCTGGCTGCTCGACGTCTTCCCGCACATCATCGGCATGGTCGACGTGCATTCCTTCGGCGAGATCATCGCCTACCCGTGGGGTGACGACGACAACCAGACCACCGACCCGGCAATGAACTTCCGGGTTCCGCATCCGGACCGCGGAGTTCCGAACGACAACCTCTATCGCGAGTACATGCCCGCCGAGGATCTGGACTGGTACCGGCGCACCGCGGGCTTGATGCGCGACGCCATCACCAGGGTGCGAGGCAGCGTTTACACAGTGCAGCAAAGTGTTTCGCCGCCACTGCTCTACCCGGTGTCGGCGTCGGTGGACGATTACGCCTACTCCCGCAACTTCATCGATCCGGCCAAACGCAAAGTTCGGTCCATCACCATCGAGACTTCCAAGCCGGTGCCGCGCGGCGAGGAACTCCGCGGATTCCAGCCCGTGTACGAGGAGGCTCGACAGGTCATGGTCGAGAACGGACCGGCGCTGATCGAGTTCTGCCTCAGCGTCATGTGCCCCGGTCGCGGTGCTGCCGCGATGCGCACCACGCTCGATCGCCACCTGCCCGAAACGGGAGCGGTACGCGACGCCTACAACCAGCTCATGAACCTGGCACCCCGCGTGATGCAAGCGCTGGCCGCAGATCCGGACATGCGCGCCGGCGCGGCAAAGGCCCTGGCCCAACTCGCCGACAGATCCGTGCACGACCAGGACCCCGTCCTGGACGATCAGGCAATCGCCGACCTCACCCCGGTCGCGGCCTACCTCGCCCAGGCTGTACCCGAAGCCCAACCTGCGCTGGATGTTTTGACCGCCTTGGCGACACAATCGGTAGGCAGCCGGATCAGCCGAGCATTGAAAAGCTAGGTTCCGCAGCTATTAAGCTCTGCATCGTTCAGGAGGGATGACCGGAGGGGGCGACAGCAGTGACCGGAACCGTGCCAGGCGGGCGGGCCGTTCATTGACCGGGTCGCTGCTCGACGTCGACACCGCGGTCTACTACGACACCGCTACCAAGATCGCGGCCGGTGCGTCCGCGTGGTGGTCGGCCATTGATGCGCGCTGGCCGGAACTGGCCAAGGCCACCAACATGACCGGGTCGTACGCCGAGGCCAAGGAGTGGGGTAAGTCCTACGACCAGCGCGCCAAAGACATCTTGTCCATGGTCACCAAGGTCGCCAGCGCCGCACACGCCTACGCCGTGGTGCTCAACAATTGCGGCTACGAACGCGCGCTGGCCGAGCACGGCGCGACGATCGACGCGGGCCCGGCCCCGGTCAAACCCCCGACCCCGATGTACCCGGTCCTCAATTGCCGAGTTCCGCTCCCGTCTGCGGGCGGCCCCGGCAACGGGTTGATCGATGAGGGATTGGGCTTGGTCGAGAAGATCGGGCTCACCGTGCCCGACGGCAACGCCACCACCATTTCCAACGCCGCGATCACCTGGGACGCCACCCGCGCCGCCGAAGGGGCGGCAGGGTTCCCGGCGATTCTCGAGGCCGCCGCGGTCGCTTTCGCCGATGTGGTCGCGCCGGAGGTCGAGTTCATCGATGAGGATCTGCGCGCGCTCAAAGCGGCCGCCGAGGCCGCGCTCACCGCGATGGCCGACCTCGCCCAGTCGTGCCGGGATCATCGCGCCGCCCTCGATGAACTGCGCGAGCTGCTCAAACAGCAGCTCGAAATGGTGCGCGACGCACTGATCCAAGAGCTGGCGATCACCGCCGCGATCTCGGTTGCTTCCTCGTTCATCACCTTCGGTGCCGGGGCAGCGATCGGTGTAGCGGGTGCCGCAGCCATCTGCGCGCGGTACGCGCGCCCGATGCGGGCGATCATCGAACAATGGCTCACCAACCGCCGGATCGCCGCCGGGGTGAAACTCGACGCCGACCTCGCCCGCCACGTGCGCGAATGCGAACGGCTCGAGGAACTGGGTCCGGCCGGACGGCTCAAACCCAAGGCCGATCCGACGCCAGGATCCCTGCTGTCCGACACCGACCGCGCCGCACTGTGGGACTACACCGGTCCCGGCGGCTCGGAGGCGCTGAACTGGCAGTTGCGGCATGGTGGTATCAGCCGGTATCAGCAGATGCGTGAAGGGGAGATCAACGCCGCGCTCGACAAGCTGCCCGACTACCAAGGCCCGGTCACCCGGCGTGTGGACCTGAGTGCTGAGGATCTGGCGCGCTACCGCGAGGCAGCCATCGGACGCGACATGGTCACCGAGCCCGGTTTCACCTCCGCGTCACGCACACCAGAGGCCGCGTTCGATCGGCCCGTGGAATTCCGCATCAGAAGCGAGCACGGGAAGTCCGTAGAGGAGTTCGCGCGCCGACCGAGCGAGCAAGAGGTGCTGTTCAAGTCCGGAACCAACTTCGAGGTCCGCAAAGTCGTGGAGAACGACCCGAGCGGGCGAATCATCATCTACATGAACGAAATCCCCTAGGAGGAACTTCGATGGCCGAGTACTACAAGGGACGCAAATTCACCAGCCGGGAAGAGGCAGGGTTGCCGCCGCCCTCACCGGAGCGGGACGCGGAAATCGAGGCGGAATGGGCCGAATTCAACGCCCGGCGTGAGGCGGTGCCGCCCGAGAAACGGATCCATCTGTCGAGCCGGTTCGGTGATGAGGACTGGAACGATGATGCCGACTGGGACGACAGCACCCGATACGCGCCACCCGCGCCGCCCGCCGACGGGTAGGGCGAGGGTGGGCGCTGATGAGGCTACCGGCGACCCCCACGGTCGGCGGACTGGGAAATAGACTCTGTCGAAGTCCCATCCGCGGCGGCCTAGTTCGGTGTACCTGCCGCGGGAGTTACAGGGATAGTGCTGAGCACGTCAGGTGGGGTTCCCGGCTGTAGGTGCAGGTCAGGTGCGCGGGGTGGGGTTCCGGCGTGGTCATCTGGCTGTGGTTGCGTCTCGAGCGGCTTGGGAAGAGACGGCTGTTGGGGAGCGGGCCGGGTGGTGTGGACCAAGCGACAGATAGGTTGGGGTCACAGAGGTTTCGTACGGTTCACAGGGTTTATAGCTGCTGTGAACCGTATGGAAGGTCTGTGACACACCAACCTGAGCAAGTCACACTTCGGCAGCCAGCCAACAAGCCCGAACGCAAGCAGACCAAGCGACAGTTAGCCCCGTGTCGACACGCGAAAGCCGCACATTTGCACCACTTCGAGACAGAACCTAGGCGTACGCCGTCACGGTCGGTGGCCAGCCGAGTCTCGAGAAGCTGAGCGGCTATTCGTCGTCCTCGTCGAAGTAGTCTTCGAGATGGCCGAGGTGGCGGAGTGGGAGGGACCAGCCGGTCACCTCCGAGAGGGCTGCTTCGTAGATCAGCATGGCCTTGCACAGCCGTTCTCCTTGGCGGACAACGGCGACCGGGTCGTGCGGGATTTCTTCGCAGACCGAGGCGTGGGCACGCAATTGCGCGCAGACGTCCTCTGCTGCGCGGCCCAGAACTGAATCCGTCACGGCGTGCGTCCTTCGCCTAGCCATCGGCCCTATCGTGGGGCGGGAGGGATTCGAACCCACTCAGCGCGTGGCACTCGGTTTACAGCCGAGCCCGACTCTCCAACGTCGACGCCGCCCCGAATCGCTCGACAGCGCACTGCGTTTCAGCGCGATCGGTCGAACGGTCGAACGGTCGAACACGGCGATATCGCGCTACCTGCACGTCCGCCCTCCTTCGGCCTTTCGAAAGTCTCCGATCCCATCGTGCCAAACCGGCCCACCCCTTCCAACCCATTTTCGCTCCTGCCGGGCTCGGGTGCGGTGCGCTCCGTCGATGAAGTCGGTGCGCTGTATGAGAGTGACGGACGGGTTCAGGGGTTCATCTGCTGGGTGAAGCGGAGCAGGTTGCCGGAGGGGTCCAGGAAGGCGCAGTCGCGGGTGCGGTCGGGGCGGGTGATGGGTTCTTGGATGACTTCGGTGCCGGCGGCCTCGAGGCGCTCGAAGGTGCTGTCGCAGTCGGTCGTTCGGAACTCCAGGCGACCGAGTAGGCCGACGGTCATCAGGTCCTCGATCGCCCGGCGGTCGGCCGGTGAGATGCCGGGGACGGCGTCCGGGGTTTCGAGAACGATCCGGACCGGCGGTTGCGCCGACGGGCCGAGGTGCAGTGACAGCTTTCCGTCGGGTTCGCCGTGGACCTCGAGACCGAGCACGTCGCGATAGAAGTCGACCGCCCGGCCGAGGTCGTGGACGGCGAGGCGCAGGGTCGTGAGGCGCAGATCCAGGTCGGTCATGCTTCGTCCGCGTTGCGTCCGGCGGCCGGGTCGACGAGATAGACGATGGTCGAGTCGGTGATCCGCTGGGTGTCGGTTTCGACGTCGACGCGGGTGATCTTCCCGTCGCGCACGGTGAAGCCGATGACCGCCCGCGCCTGCCCGCGATGCAGCCACACCGCCGCCGGGACGCCGTCGACCAGTGCGAGCCGCGCCGCTTGCGCTCGCCCGGAGAAGAACGCCGCGACCGCAGTACCGCCGCGGATCTCGCCGACCACGGCATCGGGATCGAGCAACTCGACGAGGGCCTCGAAATCCCCGTGCCGGGACGCGGCGAGGAAGGCGGCGACGACCTCCCGCTTGCGTGATCGCGCCGCTCCGGAGGCCTCCGCCGCGCCCTGCACCCGCCGCCGGGCCCGGCTGGCGAGCTGCCGTGCAGCCACCGGAGTGCGGTCGATGATCTCGCCGATCTCGCCGAACGACACCGCGAAGATGTCGTGCAGCACGAACGCCAACCGCTCGGCCGGGGTCAGCACATCGAGCACCACCAGCAGCGCGACGCCCACCGAATCGGCCAGCAGTGCTTCGTTTTCCGGCCCGGCCGGGGCCGTGTGCCGCAGGTCGGCGGCCGGCTCCGCAGGTTCGGGCGGCAGCGCTCCGGCCGACTCCTCACGACGGACGCGACGGGCCTCGAGCATGTTCAGGCAGACCCTGGCGACCACCGTCGTCAACCATCCGGCCGGGTTCTCGATCTGGTCGGTGTCGGCCCGCCCGACCCGCAGCCACGCCTCCTGCACGGCGTCCTGGGCCTCTTCGGGTGATCCGAGCATGCGATAGGCCACCGCCTGCAACCGGTCTCTGTGCTCGGTGAACTGTTCGCTCAACCAGTCCTGCTCGGCCATCTGTCACGTTCCTTTGTCCGGGGCTGTCATACCTATTGACCGGCCACACCACACCGATGTGACAACCCGCCGGTCCACGCCTCGAATCCCCAGGGAGAAGTATGAAAGCGCATGTGAGTTCGATCCTGCTCGGCGTCGCGGATCTGGAGCGGTCCAAGCAGTTCTATGTCGACGGACTGGGCTGGAAGATCAAGGACGACTACGGCGTATCGGTGTTCTTCGAGCCGGACGGCGGTTCCCGGGTCGGCTTCTACGGTCGCGAAGGGTTGGCCGGTCAGGTGGGCACGAGCCCGGAGGGCAGCGGCTTCAGCGGACTGGTCCTGACCTACGTCGTCCGGAGCGAAGAGCGTGTCGCGGAGATCGTCGCCGAGGCCGAGAAGGCAGGAGCCACCGTGCTCAAACCCGCGGGCGCGCTGCCCTGGGGCGGGTACGGCGGCTCCTTCGCCGATCCGGACGGCTACATCTGGAGCCTCGGCTACAGCGCCGAGGGAACCGACCAGCCATATGCGGAATAGCGGCTGCGGCAATAGATCTGACGAGGACCGGCTTTGAAGGAGGAAACGTGCCGATGCACATGAAAACCGTCATGCTCGGCGTGCGAGATCTGAACCGCGCCAAGCAGTTCTACGCCGAGGGACTGGGCTGCGAAATAGACAAGGACACCCGCAAGTTCGTCGCGTTGCGGTTGAACGACGGGGCCTTGAACCTGGCACTCTACGAATGGGACGCGGCGGCAGCCGATGCCGGTGTTCCCGCAGCAGGTTCCGGCTTCCGCGGTGCCTCGTTCCACATCAGTCCCGACTCGCGGGCGGCGGTGGACGCGATCATGCGCACCGCCGTCGCCGCGGGCGCCGAGGTGGTCAAAGATCCGGGCCCGGCCGAATGGGGCGGGTACTACGGCTATTTCAGCGACCCGGACGGCTACCTGTGGAAGGTGACCACCGCCGGTTCGTGATCCGGTCAGGTCAGCCAGAGCCGGTGTTGGGCGGCGAACGCGTCGGTGCGGACCTGGCTCTGCGCCGACCAGATCATGGCTTGCCGCTGTGCGAGAGTGTAGCGCGGCCAATCCTGGCCGGGGTCGGTCGCTTTCACGAAGGCGACCCAGGCGGCATGGACCGCGTCGGCGATGGCTTGCGGCGGTGCGGCGCCCTCGGCCTCGGTGACGCCCGGCGCGCGCAGCAGATCGAAGGCGAAGGGTAGGTCCAGGCAGTGCGCCGCCATGCCCTGATAGCTCGGAGATGTTGCGGTCCACTCGAATTCGTAGAGCCAGGTGGGCAGGTTCCGGGCGGCTCGTGCCTCGGCGATCCGGTAGGAGGGGCCGCGAATGATCGTGTCGCTGATGGCCTGTCCGGCAAGTTCGGTGGGGTTCGCGCCGGGGTAGGCGGCGTGCAGCGCGTCCGGATCGACGCCGCGGCCCGCTTGGGCGAGCGGGCTCGCGGCGGCCGCGTCCGGCTGCTGAGCGGCCATGGTCGCCGCCATGTTGAATTCGTGTCTGGTGAAGCCGAGTAGGAGCGGAATATCGCCGCCCGCAACGCTTTTCAACAGCGCGGGGGTGGACTCTGGGATCAGCGCACCGTCGGCGAACGGTGCGAGGCCGAGCATCGGTACGGATTCACTGCCGGGGCCGGGCGCTTGCAGCGCGTCCTGCATATCGAGCAGCGTGTTCTCGGGCACCGCGCGCAGCGCCGCCGCGGTCGCGGGCACACCGGTGCGCCGGGTGAACAACTCGGCCACCGCATGCCCGGCGGCGAGCTCGTTCGGTTGTGTCACCGCCCCGGACGCACAGATGCCGGCCCGGAACAACCCGCGCGCGGCAGGAGTGGCCAGTAGCGCCCAGACCGCGCCGCCTCCCGCGGACTGGCCTGCGACGGTGACCTTGTCCGGATCGCCGCCGAAAGCGGCGATATTGTCGCGGACCCAGCGCAGGGCGGCTATCCAGTCGAGTACCGCCCGATTGTCCGGGGCGCCGTCCAGGCGCAGGAACCCGTCGATCCCGAGCCGGTACCCGACCGAAACCACGATCACACCATCACGATTGAAGGACGCGCCGTCATACCAGGGGCTGGCCGGACTGCCCGCGACGAAGCCGCCGCCGTGGATCCACACCAGCACCGGCAGCCCGCGGGCGGCCGGATCGGGCGTGAAGACGTTCACGCTGAGGATGGCGTCGCCGGGGATGCTCGGTTCGGGGATGGTCGTCACCGCGGCCAGTGATCGGCGCTGCGCGGTGGGTCCGTAAGCGGTGCATTCGAGCGTTTCGGTCCAGGGCGTGGGTGGTGCGGGCGCGGCGAACCGCAACTCGCCGACCGGCGGTTGCGCGAACGGCACTCCGAGGAAGGCCAGGCCGGTGTCGCGGCGGACACCCCGGACCGGGCCGTAGGTCGTCCGGACGACGTCCGAAGGCGAGCGCTCGGTGGCGCAGGCCGCCGCGACCGCGAGGGCACCTGCGCCCAGCAGGACGGTGCGGCGCCGGATGTGCGCAGTGGACATGGCAGACCTCGATTCGGTTCGTGGGACCTCGGTATGTTCGCGAGTCGACGGCGAATCAGTCAATGGTTGAAAAAATTCGTGACCTGCATAGTCTCAGAGAGGTGGAGACCAGTGGGGCGCACGATTCGGTGGCGGTGCGGCGACGCAACCTGGGTGCGGTGCTGCGGCATATCGCCGAGCACGGCCCGTGCGCGCGCACGGAGATCGCGGTGGCGACCGGTCTGTCGCACGCCTCGGTCACCACCATGGTGGCCGATCTCGCGGTGCGCGGACTGGTACGGGAAGACGGGGTGCGGAATCTCGGCGGACGGGGCAGACCACGGCGACTACTCCGGCTGGTGGCGCGGCGTGCGGTGACGGTCGCCGTGCAGATCAGTGCCGAGCACGTGCGCGTTGCCCTCGCCGACCTCGCGGGAACCCTTGTATGGCAGGACATGTCGCCGCACGACGGCGCCGCCGGTGTCCCGGCGGCGCTCGCCGACCGGATCGCGGACGCGGTACGACGGGCACGAGCCGCGGCTCCCGGTGCGGAGCTGGTGCGCGTCGCGGTGGCGATGGCCGGGCCGGTCGCTGCGGACGCCGCCCGAACCGTGCTCGTCGCACCGGATTTCGGCTGGTTGCGTCCGGTTCGCCTGCGCGCGCTGATCGATCGGCGGCTCCCGGAGCTGACCTGCCCGATCGACGTGATCAACGACGCGAACGCCGCCGCGCTCGCTGAATACCACGCGCACCCGGGGCGGCCGCGAGCCGTGGTCTACCTCGCGGCAGGCACCGGAATCGGCGGGGGCGTCGTGCTGGATGGTGTCATCCACACCGGCAGCCACGGGGTCGCGGGCGAGCCGGGACACATGCCGGTCGCCTTCGACGGGCCGCTGTGCGTTTGCGGTGCCCGTGGTTGTCTGGTGTGTTACGCCGGTCCCGAAGCGGTGCTCGGTGCCGCCGGCCTCGGTGATCTGTTGCGGCGCAACGGACTGGCACCCGCCGCCGCTGAACTCGTCGCGGCGTTGGAGCGGGGTGACGAGCGCGCGCTCGCCGCGATCGCGAGTGCCGGGCGCGCGGTGGGGGCGGCGATCCTGTCCATCACCGCGCTGCTCGACATCGACGAGGTGATCCTGGGCGGCACACTCGCGCAATGGTTTCCGTGGCTGGATCCGATCATCCGTCAGCAGTTCGCCGGACGCAGCGCCCTCGTGCCCACGCTCGCACCGGAAGTCGCCCCCGCCCATCTCGGACCCGACGCCGCCCTGCTCGGCGTAGTCGAATTCGCCCGCCGCGCAGCACTGTCCGACCCTGCCACCGTCCCACGCCTGCACCACCCGCCCGTCGCGCAACCCTCGACCTGAGATGCATCACCTGATCTGCTGAGCCTGGGCAGAAGGCCGGTCTGGTCGACAGAGCGTCTCTGATAGGCAGGGCGATCGACCGCCTGCGCGAGCGCTGTGCCGAACGGAGTGCTGCCGGGCGCGGTGCGGCGGCACGGGGTCGGGGCGGTGCAGTGCAGCGGGGTCCATAAGCTGCAGGGATGGCTGATTCTGCGGCGGACGGTGCGAGCGTCACGAGGATGGCGGGGTTGGGGGCCCTGGTCGCGGTCGTGCTGGCACCTGTGGCGGCCGCGCTGGTCGCGATCGTCTACCGGTTTCCGGTGCCGCTGTCGGGTTACGCCCGCGGGTTCGGTGGGGCGGGGGAGGCGGCGTTGGGAAGTTTGTTCTATCTGATCCTCGGTGGTGCTCCGGTGCTCGCGATCCTCGGGGTGTTGGGTGGTGTGGTCGCGGTTCGGGTGGCCGGTGCGGACCGACGTCGTGCCCGTATCCTCACGCTCGGTGCGGCGGCGGGTTCGGCATTGCTGGCGGCAGTCGCGTTGGCGGTGCTCGAAATCTTCATCGGCGCTTGGTAGTACGGGACCTGCCCGACGATTCGCCGGCCGTGGCGCGCCCGATGATGGGCGGGTTGCGCCAAGCGAGTCCGGCGTTCGTGAGGTTGGTCGTGCTCGCGATCCGTCGTCCGCCCGCGTAGCGCCGAACGCGCCTGCGCGATGTACGTCGTGCCGCGTTTGGTAGACATCCCCTGGAATGTCGACGGGCTAGGGAGGGCGTGACGCATGGACAGCGGTGAGAAAACCGACTCGGCCGAGCCCTCGCGCGCGGTGACCGGGTGGACAGTGGCTCTGATCTGTGTGGCGATCGTGGCCGGCGGCGTCATCGTGGGCGGGCTGCTGCACGAACGCGAGCCGGAGCTGACGACCGCGCCGGTGCCCGCGTCCAGCACGGAGGAGCCGTCGCGGGAACGGTCCTATGGCACCCCGCCGGTGGTGTTCCCGGTGGCGATTCCGGGTTGCGCCACCGTCGAGCCGCCCAGTGCGGGCACATCGATGGCCTTCGTGGAGTCGGCCGATTCCGGCTACGACAACCCCGCGTATCCGTGGTTCTCCGGTCCCAAGGCGGTCGCGATGTCGGAGGCGGCGCAGGATGCGCTGCCCGGTGAGGTTGAGCTGGCCTTCGCTTCCGTCGCGCATTCGCTGCGCTTCCGACCCATCACCGATCCCGAAGACTCCGGCGGGCCGTCCGGCTTCGGCGGCTGGACCAGTGCGGACGCCGTCCTGCGCCGGGGCAGTGCGACGGGAGATCTCAACCTCTCGGTGCGGCGCTCCACCGCGGCGGCTCCGCCCTGTGTGGCAGGCGATCTCGACGAACGCAAGCACCTGGCCGACGGGATCGTCGATGTCGACGACACCTGGTACGAGGTGGACGGCGTCCGCACCCTGTCGCGCACCGCGCACGCCTACCTGACCGACGGCACCGCGGTCACGGCCGCCGCCACCGACACCGATGGCGTGAACCATTCCGGCACAGTGCCGTTGAGCCTCGACGAGTTGGTCGCCGTGGTGACGGCACCGGGCTTGCGGGTCGGCGCACCGGTGCCACCCGGCACACCGGACGTGCCCGAATCCTGCAATGGCGAGACCGAGGGCGGCGGCACGATCGATCAGGCCACGGCTCGCAGGCTGGACGCCGTGCTGGCCGGGATCCCTCTCGACGGCCTCACCCTCGACCGGCCGTTGGGACAGTTGCGTCCTGCGGATTTCGGCGGCAACGGGGTGTGTCAGGCGGTCCGGATCACGACGCCGGGGCAACAGTCGCGGCTGGAGGTCGCCGTCCTCACGGGGCAGCGTCTGCCGAACCTTTCGGCCCCTGCATCAGACGGCGAGCGCGTGACCTCGCGCCGGCTGCCGGACGGAACCGTCGTCGAGACGCGGGAGTCGCGTTTCACGACGACATCGACGCAGCCTGGGGCGCAACCTGTGCCGCAGCTCATCCGTTCGGTCACGGTCACCCGCGCGTCGGGCGCCCGGGTTCGCGTCGGCACCACCGTCGACGAGCCCGCCCCTGCCTTGACGTTCGAGAGGCTCGAGGCGATCGCCCTGACGCCAGGTCTCGAGGTCCGGTGATGCGCTCCGTTCCCGGATTGCGCGGACTGATCCTCGCCGCGGTGGCCGCCGTACTCACCACGGCGGGTGCGGTTTACGTGCTGACCCAGCCCGCGGACGGCGTCCGCAAGATCACCGGCACCGCGGCCGCGGCGCCCGGTCTGGCCTGGTCCGTCGCCGCCGCCACCCTCGGCGACGGCGGGCTGGAGTTCCGTGATCCTGTCGCGGGCACCGAATTCGACGTCGGCGGACCGGGATTCATCGATGCGGGCGACATCCTGGTCACGGTGATCGGCGTCGCGAACGGCGATATGGCGCTGCGGGATCCGATGCTGGCCGGCATAGATGCGCGGTCCGGCGCGGTGCGCTGGCGTGCACCCGCTCCCGACCTGCGTGGTTGCGCGGCGACCCCGGCCGACGGCCGAATTGTGTGTTACGCCAACGCTTCCGAGACCTCTGAGCTGATCGGCTACGACATCGGCAGCGGAAAGATCACCCGCACGCCCACGCCCTGGCTGGTCTTCGCGCTGGCGAACCTCGGTGATCGCGTCTATGTCGCCGAGGGCGATGTCGAATCCGACGACGTGCGGGTGCACGCCGGAACGTTCGCGGACCCGCAGGCGTACTGGTCCCGCGACTTCGCCATGGGCACGGCCTGGGAGGACCTGTCGGGCGACGCCCTGACGGTGACCGACGGTCAGGGCGTGCTCGCCCTCGGTGCCGGGCTCGCGGGATTCGATCTCGACACGGGCGCGCCCACTTGGACGGCGGAACTGAACGGATGCTCGCGCGCATCGGGCGTCCGTGGCGCAGTGGTCCAGCGCGTGCACACCGAGTGCGCTGGCTATCGGGTCACCGGCTCCGACCTGCTCGACCGCACCGGCCGGGTGATCGCGACGACCGATCACGCAGCCACACAGCCTCTTTCGATCGACAAACCGGCCGACGACACCGTCCCGGTGCTGCTCGCCGACAGTGCCCGCGATCGCCGCACCGGTGCGGTCGTCTGGACCAACTCGGATCTCGTCACCGCATCGCGCGCGACCGAGACCGGCAACACCAGCATGGGCACCGCGATCGCCGTCGTCGGCGAGGCTGCGTTGCTCCGAGATGATCAGGCGCACACCATGACCGGCCTGGACATGCGCACGGGCCACCGATTGTGGCAGGTCCGTGCCGAGCGCTACGGCACGGCAGCCGCCTGGGACGGGAAGGTGGTCGTCCTGTCCGATGCCACCGGCCTGTGGGCGGTTGACCCGAAAATCGGTGCGACGGTGTGGGATATCCCGTTCACCGCGGTGGACGTCACGCCCGAAGCGCTGAGCGGCGGCGGGCAATTGCGCGCCCGCTCCACGGGCCACTTCCTTTACGCCTCCGCCCGCACCCTGATCGCGTTACGTCCACTGTGACGAACGACCGCTCAGCGTGCCGGGAATCGGACGACGCGGTCGTCCCCGGTGCGAACGGTGCCGCGTCCGTCGGTGTTGGACGTGCTGACCCAGAGCGAGCCGTCCGGCGCGACCTGCGCGGTGCGCAACCGGCCGAAACGGTCCCGCAGCTGCGCGACGGGCTGGCCGAGGGTGCCGTCGGTGCGCAGCGGGATGGTCCACAGCCGCTGTCCGCGTAAAGCCGCGACGTACAACGTGTTCGCGGTGATCGCGAGCCCGGACGGCGAAGCTTCCTGGGTGGTCCAGGTGACCAGGGGATTGGTGTACTTACCGCCCTGGGTGTCGCCTTTGCCCTCGACGATCGGCCACCCGTAGTTGCGTCCCGCCTCGATCCGGTTGACCTCGTCGTAGGTGTCCTGGCCGAATTCGGTCGAGTAGAGCCGCCCGGTCGGATCCCAGGCCAAGCCCTGCACGTTCCGGTGGCCGAGGGTGTACACCGGCGAGTTCGGCGTCGGATTGCCCGGTGCGGGCCGTCCTTCGGGCGTCAGCCGGAGAATCTTGCCGTTGGGGCTGGCCGGATCCTGCGACCGCGGTTTCTGTCCCGCGTCGCCGGTGCCCGCGTAGAGCATGCCGTCGGGCCCGAACGCGATCCGGCCCCCGTTGTGTGTGCTCGCCTTGGCGATTCCGGTGAAGACCGCCTCGGGTTGGCCGTCCAGCCGGAAGCGCACGATCCGATTGTCCGCACTGGCGGTGAAATAGGCGTACACGTAGCCATTTTCGGCGTACTGCGGCGACACCGCGAGGCCGAGCAGGCCGCCCTCACCGCGCGCCACCACACCCGGAACGCGATACGCTTGCACCGGCTTGACGCCGGGTGAAATGCGCAGGATCACACCGGTATTGCGCTGCGCGACCAAGGCCGATCCGTCGGGCAGAAACGCCAGACCCCACGGGATGGCGATATCGCGCGCCACTTCCTGCGGGGCGCTGAGGTCGGGCACGCCTGCGGAGCGCTCGGCCTGCGAACCGGGTGTGGCCACGAAAGCCGTTGCCACCAAGAAGATCACCGCGGCACCCGCGTAACGTGCCGCACGTCGAAGTGCCGAAGTCATGACTAAGTAGAACCACATCCGGACGCTCGACTCGACTGGCGACGGAAGTGGGGAGGTGGCGCGGTGTCAGGACCGTGGCGGCTGGTCGGGCAGGGGCGCCGACCAGCGCAGGACGGTGCCGTGCAGGTCGTTGCGGCGGATCTCGAAGCTGCCGCCGGCTTGTTCGGCGCGGGCGGCGAGGTTCGCCAGGCCGCTCAGCCGCGGCGATTCGTCGGGTATGCCGGTACCGTCGTCGGTGATCGCGATGGTGACATCGTCACCGACCGCGAGCTGAACCGACACCGTCGACGCCGCCGCATGCCGGACGACGTTGCTGAGACCTTCGCGCAGCACCGCTTCCACGTCTTCGGACAGCGGCGGCGCCAAGACCGAGACCGGTCCGGCCAGCCGGACCGTGGTGCGCAGGCCGGTGTCCGCGGTCATCTCGGCGATCACCGCGTGCAGGCGCTTGCGCAGCGTCGGGGCGTCCGCGGCGGTGCTGCTGTGCAGGTCGAAGATCGAATGCCGGATCTCCTGCACGATGGACTGGATGTCCTGAATGGTTTCGGTGAGTTTGGCGGCCACCTCGGGCGTGCCCGCGCGTTTCGCCGTGCCCTGCAGCGAGAGCCCTACCGCGAACAGGCGCTGGATCACGTGATCGTGCAGATCGCGGGCGATGCGGTCGCGATCGGAGAGCACGTCGAGTTCGCGCATCCGCCGCTGCGTCGCCGCCAATTGCAAAGCGAGTGCGGCCTGGTCGGAGAAGGACGTGATCATCGCCTGCGCCGCGGCGTCGAGCGGTCGCGCGCCGGGCGGGCGCAGGGTGACCAGCACGCCGATCACCGCGTGCTCGGCCCGCAACGGAAGCACCAGTGCGGGACCGTGTTCGGCGGAACCGTCGAACTCGGGCTGGAACATCAGCTGTTCGCCACCCACCACCCGGCCGGTGCGGAAGGCGGTGCCGGAATGCGATCCGGTGATCGGAATGCGTTGTCCGGGTAGCTTTTCCGAGCCGGTACCGGCGGCCGCGACGATCAGCAGTTCGGTGAGCTCGTCGCGCGGGACGGCCGGGTCCTCGGGCAGCGCGAGGAACACGACCGCCGAGCGGGTGAGTTGCAGCGCCCGATCGGCGACGAGTTCGAGCACCTCACCCGGCTCGGTGCCGGCCAGCAGTTCGGTCGCCACATCCTGGGTGGCCTCGAGCCATTGCTGGCGGATCCGGGACTGCTCGTAGAGCCGGGCGTTGGCGACCGCGGTGCCCGCCGCGGCGGCGAGCGCCTGCACGACGACCTCGTCGTCCTCGGTGAATTCCTGGCCACCGGCCTTTTCGGTGAGGTAGAGATTGCCGAACACCTCGTCGCGCACCATCACCGGAACGCCGAGGAAGGTGTGCATCGGCGGATGGCTCGCCGGGAAGCCGACCGACGCCGGATGGGTCGAAAGATCGCGCAGCCGTATGGGTTTCGGGTCCTCGATGAGCACGCCGAGCACCCCGTGGCCGCGCGGTAGATCGCCGATCTGCACCCGGGTCCGGTCGTCGATGCCCTCATAGACGAATTCGGCGAGCTGCAGGCTGTCCTGCTCGGTTTCGCGGACGCCGAGTGCGCCGTAACCGGCGTCGACCAGTTCGATGGCGGTGTGCACGATGGTGCGCAGCGTGTTGTCGAGGTCCAGGCCCGCGGTCACCACCAGCATCGCCTCGATCAGCCGATCCATCTGATCGCGCACGCCGACGATCTCGGCGATCCGCTCCTGGACCTCCGCGAGCAACTCGCGCAGACGTAGCTGCGAGAGGGTTTCGAGCACCGGGCTCTGACCCGGGTCGCCGGGCCCGCTGCCTGCCATGCCGGTCATTTTCGCACGCGCGAACGCGCGGGCCTGCCGCGCCGGCCGACCGTTCCCGGGCAGGTCGGCGGTTCGCGAGTCATTCGCCCTTCGGCGGTGCATTGAGTTTGGAGGCGAGCACCGCCGCCTGGGTGCGCCGCTCGACCCCGAGTTTGGCCAGCAGCCGGGAGACGTAGTTCTTCACGGTTTTCTCGGCCAGGAACATACGCCCGGCGATCTGCCGGTTGGTCAAGCCCTCGCCGAGCAGCTCGAGCAGGGTGCGCTCCTGCTCGGTGAGGCCGGCCAGCGGGCCGGTTCTGGCCGCGGCCTCTTCCCGGAGTTTCGCCATGAGCGCGGCGGCGGCGCGATTGTCGAGTAGCGAGTGCCCGGCGCCGACCTCGCGAATGGCGTCGACGAGTTCGAGGGCGCCGATGTCTTTGACCACGTATCCGCCGGCTCCGGCCAGGATCGCGTCGAGCATCGCCTGTTCGTCGGTGAACGAGGTCAGGATGAGGCAGCGCAGGCCAGGGTGCTGGTCGAGTAGTTCGCGACACAGTTCGATGCCGTTGCCGTCGGGTAGTCGCACGTCGAGGACGACGACGTCCGGACGCAGTGCCGGGATGCGCGCCATCGCCTGGGATACGGTGCCCGCCTCGCCGATTACCTCGAGGTCGGCTTCGGCGTCGATCAGGTCGGCGACCCCGCGTCGCACGATCGCGTGATCGTCCACCAAGAACACTGTGACCATTGCGTTGCACCTTCCTGGGCCGTTATCTCAGCCTACGAAGATTTATCCGCCGCAGGCCCGGCGTCGGGCCTCGAATCGGTGACCGAAGTCCCTTGACAAACGCGGTCGCATCTCACCCTACGTGCGCGCAGCGCACCTCTCCGGGAGGCGGGGCCAGGTCGATCAGGTAGCGGAGCACGGGCTCGTCCACGCAGGCCACGCCGCTACCGAACGCGCCGTGCTGCACGCCTTCGTAGGTGATCAGCGGGGCCTGCAGGGCGCGGGCCAGCGCTACCCCGCCGGGATACGGTGTCGCGGGATCGCCGGTGGCGGCCACGACGAGCACCGGGGGCAACCCGGTCACGTTCGGGACGTGGGGTTGCGTCGCGGGGGGCACCGGCCAGAATGCGCAGAGGTCCAGCGGCGCTTGCCCGCTCGCCCGCCCGTCGTCGAATATGGGTGCGGCGGCCCGCATTCGGCGATCGAGTTCGGCCGCCGCGGCGCGATCGGTGACTCGGATCTCCTCCAGGCACAGCACGGCGTTGTGCAGACCGCGTGCCACCGTGCCCGGACGCGCGAAGAAGTCCGCGACCGCGAGCAGGGTGTCACCGCGACCTTGGGTGAGTTCGGTGAGTCCCCGGGTGAGCTGCGGCCAGGTCTCCGGCGTGTAGAGCGAATTGACGATCCCGGCCAGAGCATCGTTGTAACCGAGCCCGCGCTGGTCGGAAGTGGTCGCTGGTCGCTCGATCAGCGGGTCCACCAACGCACGCAACGAGATTCGTACTCGTGCCGGATCGGGGTCCACACCGATCGGGCAGGTCGGCGTCGTGACGCACGCGGCCGCGAAAGCCTCGAACGCGTGCTGGAATCCGGCCGAGAAGGTGACCTGGTCGATCATGTTCGTCGCCGGGTCGACGCCGCCGTCCAAGACCATGGCGCGGATGCGCTGCGGGAACAGCTCGGCCATGGTCGAGCCGAGCCGCGTGCCGTACGACCCACCGAAGTAGGTCAGTTTCGGATCGCCGAGTACTGCCCGGATGACGTCGAAATCCCGTGCCACATCGGCGGTTCCGACGTGTGTGAGCACGTCGAGGCCGGTGCGTTCGACGCATTTCGCGATGTAGTCCCGGTGTTCCTGCTCGGTCTGCGCGATGCCGGACGGGGAGAAATCGAGGTCCAGGTCGCTGCGCTGGGCCTGGAACTCTTCCTCGGTCAGGCAGGTCACCTTCGGCATGGACGCGCCCAGGCCGCGCACATCGACGCCGATCAGGTCGAAGCGTTGGGCCAGCGGCGTTTTCGCGAACACGGCCGGATACGTCAGGCCAGGGGCGCCCGGCCCGCCCGGATTGGTGAGCAGTGCGCCGATCCGTTCGCCGTCGGCCGGGCGACGGGAGATGGCGATTCGGGCGGTGGCACCGGTGGGTTCGGCATAGTCCAGCGGCACTTCGACATAGGCGCACTGATATCCCGCGCCCGCGATCTCGTCGGCGCCCTGGAATTCGGCGCACGAAACCCACTGCGGCGACTGCCGGTAGAACTTGTCCAACGCGTCGGGTGCCTGCTCGGAGCTGCCGCACGCCGTGCTGAACAGCAGCGCCGCGGCCGCCGAGATCGTCCCGATCCTGCGTGCCCGGATACGCATGGCCTACCCCCATCGCCGATCCCACCGGGAGTCATTCTGCCGCAACGAAACAGAACAGACCACCCGGCAGACTCCGGGGCACGGCGACCAACGGGTGACGCCGTGCCCCGGGCCGGTCCCGTCGTTATCCCTGACGAAACGACAGGATGTCGGAGACCGGGCGGCGCCGCGACAGGACGGGCACCTCGCCGTCGGGTGCGACGCCGATCCGGAGCACGACCTGCGGGGCGCCGGGATGGGGCAGCAGGTTCGCGATCGTCCTTCGGGCGGTGGTCATCTCGGTGATGTGGGTGAGCGTGCACGTGGCCAGCCCCGCCGCGGTGCCTTCCAGCAGCACCGCCGAGAGCGCCTCGCCCGTGTGCAACCACTCGCGCACCGAGTCGGCGGCGGAGCTGAGCACCACCAGCCGCGCACGGTCCTCGGTCGCCGCGCGGCGCTCGGACTGCGCCGTGGCGGGGAACGCGCGCCCGACAGGAACGCGAGCGGACTCCTCGCGGGAGACCATGGCGCTGCGCGGCACCCCGTCGACGAGATCGGAATGCCCGGTCCACCAGTGCAACTCGGCCTGATACTCCATGTCGTACCGATGCAGCGCGGTCGTGCGCTGCGCCGCGAGCGCGAGGCGCGGGCTCGCCGCCGGGCCGAGCACATCGAGTTCGATGTGATGTGGGTTGGTGAGCAACCGTGCGGCGTGCAGGAATTCGGGCCAGTCCCGCGGCGGCAGCAGCGGCAGCCGATCGGTCCGCCGTATCTCGATCACCCGCGCCCTGGCGTGCACGCCCGCGGGCGGGTCCGGCCAGGGGCGGAACGAGATCGTCGCCAGGCGATCGGGCCGGGCCGGGTCCGGTAGCCGGACGACGTCGGTGTGCCAGCCGCGCACGGCGAGCGCGGTGCGCAGATGATGCAGCACCGCCCCGCAGCTGATCACCAACTGCCTGCCGCGCGGGTCGGTCGAGGTCAGCAGCCGGTCGCCGTCTCGATGCAGATGCAGGTAAGTGCCGTCGAATATCCACTGCCACGGCTGCGTGTTGTGCACCGAGGGCGCCCGCCCCGCCAGTCGCACGGCCGCCGTGAGCGTCGGCCGATCCGGCGCCAGTGTCCGGGGGAGTGCGTCGCTTGCGGTCATGTATCGAGTGTCAAAGGATCAGGCCGACCGCCGATACGGGACTCGGACCCGAATCGGAAGGCCGAAGGTCACTCGCGGGCAGCACGAAAACAGGCCGCCCCCGAAGGAGCGGCCTGTTTTCGATCGACGATCAGGCGAGGTCGAACCGGTCGCTGTTGACGACCTTGACCCACGCGGCGACGAAGTCGTCGACGAACCGCTGGCCCGCGTCCTGCTGGGCGTAGACCTCGGCGATCGCGCGCAACTGCGAATGCGAGCCGAAGATCAGGTCGTTGGCGGTCGCCGTCCAGGTGGGCTGACCCGCGCGGACACCCTGGTAGACGTTCTCCGCCGACTCCGAGGCCTTCCACTCGACGCTCTGATCGAGGAGGTTGACGAAGAAGTCGTTGGTCAGCGTGCCCGGCCGCTGGGTGAACACGCCGTGCTCGGTGCCGCCGTAGTTGGCGCCCAGCGCGCGCAGACCACCGATGAGCACCGTCAGCTCGGGCGCCGTCACGTCGAGCAGGTAGGCCCGCTCGAGCAGTAGCCGCTCCAGCGGCGCCTTCTCACCGGCCCGCACGTAGTTGCGGAAACCGTCGGCCCGAGGTTCGAGCACCGCGAACGACTCGACATCGGTGTTCTCCTGCGTCGCGTCGGTGCGTCCGGGGGCGAACGGCACCGTCACGGCGTGCCCCGCATCCTTGGCCGCCTTCTCGATCGCCGCGGAACCGGCGAGGATGATCAGGTCGGCCAGCGAGACCTGCTTGCCGCCGGCGGCGGAGCCGTTGAAGTCCTGCTGGATCTGCTCCAGCACCGGCAGCACCTTGGCCAGTTCGGCGGGTTCGTTGAGCTCCCAATTCTTTTGGGGCTCGAGCCGGATCCGGGCGCCGTTCGCGCCGCCGCGCTTGTCGGTGCTGCGGAAGCTCGATGCGGAGGCCCAGGCCGTCTTGACGAGCTGCGCCACCGACAGGCCGGATTCGAGCACCTTGCTCTTGAGCGCCTCGATGTCCTGCTCATCGATCAGCGCGTGCTCGACGGCCGGCACCGGGTCCTGCCAGAGCTGCGGTTCGGGCACCCACGGGCCGAGGTAGCGGCTGATCGGACCCATGTCGCGATGCAGTAGCTTGTACCAGGCCTTGGCGAACGCGACGGACAGCTCTTCGGGGTGTTCCAGCCAGCGGCTGGTGATCTCCCGGTAGATCGGGTCCTCGCGCAGGGCCAGGTCCGAGGTCAGCATGGTCGGGGTGCGGCCGGGACCGCCGAACGGATCGGGGATGGTCCCCTCGCCCGCGCCGTCCTTCGGCTTCCACTGCCACGCGCCGGCGGGGCTCTTGGTCAGCTCCCACTCGTAGCCGTACAGGTTCTGCAGGAATCCGTTGCCCCACTGGGTCGGCGTGGACGTCCAGACGACCTCCAGGCCGCTGGTGATGGCGTCCTTGCCCTTGCCGGTACCGTGGGCGCTCTTCCAGCCGAGGCCCTGCTGCTCGATCGGCGCGGCTTCGGGTTCGGCGCCCACCAGGTCGGGGTTGCCCGCGCCGTGCGTCTTGCCGAAGCTGTGGCCGCCGACGATGAGCGCGGCGGTCTCCTCGTCGTTCATCGCCATGCGGCCGAACGTCTCTCGGATATCGCGCGCGGAGGCGACCGGATCGGGCTGACCGTTCGGCCCTTCCGGGTTCACGTAGATCAGGCCCATCTGGACCGCGCCGAGCGGACCCGAGAGCTCACGGTCACCGCTGTAGCGCTCGTCGCCGAGCCAGGTGTCCTCCGGACCCCAGAAGACCTCTTCGGGTTCCCAGATGTCGGGGCGGCCGAAGCCGAAACCGAAGGTCTGGAAGCCCATCGAGTCGAGTGCCACGTTGCCGGCGAACACCAGCAGGTCGGCCCAGGAGATCTTGTTGCCGTACTTCTGCTTGACCGGCCACAGCAGCCGGCGCGCCTTGTCCAGGTTCGCGTTGTCGGGCCAGCTGTTGAGCGGGGCGAACCGCTGCGCGCCCTGCCCGCCGCCACCACGGCCGTCGGCGATGCGGTAGGTGCCCGCGGCGTGCCAGCTCATCCGGATGAACAGGCCGCCGTAGTTGCCGTAGTCGGCGGGCCACCAGTCCTGCGAGTTGGTCAGGACTGCCGCGACGTCCGCCTTCAGCGCTTCGACATCGAGCTTCTTGAACTCTTCGGCATAGTTGAAACTCTCGCCGAGCGGGTTCGACTTGGACGAATGCGCGTGCAGCACCGAGAGATCGATCTGCTCCGGCCACCAGTCCTTGTTGGTGCGGGGGCGGTGGTCGGTCTGCGGCGTCGGGGACGGGATCGCCGGGTTCTCGCTCTCGCTCGCGCTGCGAGTTTCGGAATCAGGAGTAGGTGGACGGCTGTCGGACGTCACGGTATTCCTTCCTTGATGAGTAGTGCGGGCTGTGGTCAGGGACGTGGTGGAGCGGCGGTCTCCGCCGCGCAGTCGGGGCAGCGGCCCCAATAGATGACTTCGGCCTCGTCGATGGCGAAGCCGCTGTCGTCGGACGCGGACAGGCAGGGCGCTTCGCCGATCGCGCAGTCGACGTCGGCGATCCGGCCGCAGTGGCGGCACACGACGTGATGATGGTTGTCGCCGACCCGCGTCTCGTACCGCGCCACCGAACCGGACGGCTGGATGCAGCGCAGCAGGCCGGCGGCGGTGAGGGTGTGCAGCGAGTCGTACACCGCCTGGTGCGACACCGCGGACAGGCGTGAGCGCACGGCCCGGATGATGGAATCGGTGTCGGCGTGCGGGTGCTCGTGTACGGCGCTCAATACCGCGACCCGGGGTGCGGTCACGCGCAGCGAAACTCCCCGCAGCATCTGCTGGAATTCCATGGCCGTAGGCACGAACCAGAGTCTTGTCCGTTTTCTGGAATGAGTCAACCATTTGCCGCCGGGCGAATGCGGGTGCGCGCCCGTTGTGATCGACACCAGGAGCTCGCGGTGACGGTCGGTCAGGTGTCCCAAGGAATGCGGGAAGGCCGGGTCGGGGCGACCGGGGCCGGTTAGCGTCTGCGCACATCGGACGAGTGCACGAAGTGGCCGGAGGTGCCGCGTGGTCGATCGGAATTTCCGGGGCGCGTCGGTGCTCGCGGCGCGGTGCGCAACCGCGGTGCTGGTGGGCGCGCTGCTCACGAGCACCGCGCGCGCCGCGCCGCCGGTGACGGCCCCGGACGGCTCGCGCGTGCTGAGCTTCGCCGAGGGCCGGGCAGGCATCGACATGATCGTCCACTCCGCGGTGATGGGAAAACCGGTGGCCTTGAAAGTGCTTCGGGCACCGGATGATTCGATACCGGCGCCGACACTGTATCTGCTCAACGGCGCGGATGGCGGGATAGATCGAAATTGGGCCGACGCGACCGATGTCGCGGAGTTCTTCGCCGACAAACAGGTCAATATCGTCATCCCGTTCGGCGGCGAGGGCAGCTACTTCACCGACTGGCGCGCCGACGATCCGGCGCTGGGCAAGCAGCGCTGGGCCACTTTCCTCACGCGCGAGCTGCCGCCGATCGTCGACAACATGCTGAACACGACCGGCGCGAACGCGATCGCGGGCATCTCGATGGCGGGCACGGCCGTGTTCCAGCTGGCCCTGTCCGCGCCCGGGGTGTATCGCGCGATCGGTTCGTACAGCGGGTGCGTACGTACCAGCGACGCGCGCGGTCAGGCCGTGGTCAACGCGGTGGTCGCCAGTCAGCAGGGCAATCCGGTGAATATGTGGGGACCGCCGAGCGATCCCGCGTGGGCCGCCAACGATCCCTACCTGCACGCCGAAAAGCTGCGTGGCACAGCGATATACGTGGCCAGTGGGAACGGCAGTCCCGGGCCCTACGACACCGTCGACGGCGTCCGCGGCGATCTGCTGCAACTGACCTATCAGCTGATCTTCGGCGCACCGCTGGAGGCCATCGCGCACGTCTGCACCCGGCAACTGCGAGACCGGTTGCGGGAGTTGCGTATTCCGGCGACCGTCGACCTGCGCGCGACGGGCACGCACTCGTGGGGCTACTGGCAGCAGGACCTGCACAACTCCTGGCCGATCTTCAGTGCGGCGCTGAACCGGTGAGGGCGCTCGGCGCCAAGCTGCCCGATATCCGGCTTGCGGGCGGCCTCGATGCGTGGCTCGCGTTCACCGGCTGCCTCATCGCGGTGTTCATGCAGATGATCGACGTGACCATCGTCAATACCGCGCTGCCGGAGCTGACCGCCGACCTGAACGCGTCGGCGGCACAGCAGTTGCTGGTGGTGTCCGGCTATTCGCTGGCCTTCGCCTGCACCTTGCTGACCGCGGCGCGGATCGGCGCCATCCTGGGTCGTCGCGCCGTATTCCTGGTGTCGGTCACGGCTTTCACGGTGTTCTCGGTGTGGTGCGGAATGTCCACCAGCGCCGTGGAATTGGTGATCGCGCGCATCTTCCAGGGCGCCGCGGGCGCCGGCATGGCCGCGCAGACCATCGCCATCCTGATCGCGAGCTTCCCGCCGAGCCGGCACCAGCTGGTGTTCGCGCTCTACGGTGCGACCGCGGGCTTCGCGGGCATGCTCGGACCGATCGTCGGCGGCGCACTGGTCACGGCCGATATCGCCGGTCTCGGTTGGCATTCGGTGTTCCTGATGAACCTGCCGATCGGGCTGCTCGCCTTCGCGCTCGGGTACCGGTACCTGCGGCTCGGTAAGCCGCCGGAACGCGACCGGCTCGATCTGGGCGGCGTGGCGCTGTCCACCGTCAGCCTGTTCGCGTTGCTCGCCGCGCTCGTCGATATACAGCAGAACGGTTGGCGTCCGGTGCCTTTCGTGGTGCTCGCGGCGGCGCTGGCAATGGGCGCGGTGTTCCTCGCCTACGAGCGCAGGCTGGTCTGGCGCGGCGGCAGCCCGCTGGTGCGCCTGGATCTGTTCGCCGATCGGGGTTTCGCGATCGGCGCCGGACTGGTGGCGTGCTTCTTCGGGCTGTTCACCGCGTTCGTGTTCACCGTCTCGATCACCCTGCAGGACATCCTGCACTTCTCGCCGCTGCGCACCGGCATCGCGATGACACCGTTCGCGCTCGGCGCGGGCGCGGGTGCGCTCGCCTCGCCGTTTCTCGTAAAGCGTTGGGGAGTCAAGGTGCTCGCGGGCGGGATCGCGGGGTACGGCGGCTTGGTCGCGGTCGGTGCGGGATATCTGCGCCTGACCAACGGGGAGGTGAATCTGGCGCTGGCGCTCGGCCCGGTCTTCCTGTCCGGACTCGGCGTCGGTCTGTTCGGGGTGCAGTTGCAACCGCTGATGCTGTCGGGACTGCGGGAGCGTCAGATGGCCGAGGCGTCCGGTCAGTTGCCCACCATCGAGCAGATCGGCAACGCGGTGGGGCTGGCGCTGCTCAGCGTCGTGTTCTTTCGCGTCCACACGCTGGGCGGCAGCGTGCT
>NZ_BAFT02000078.1 GCF_000308475.2 Nocardia brasiliensis NBRC 14402
GGCGCGACGTCGGCGTTGGGTCCGGTGGCGGACGGGCGAGCGGCCGCACGACCGGGAGGTCGGCGGACACCAGGCCACGGACGCCCACGTTCCACAACTCGACATAGGGTCGGATGGGCGGCGGCCGCGCGACTGGCGCGACTCGGCGTTGGGTCCGGTGGGCGACGGGGCAGCGGCCGCACGACCCGGGGGACGCGGCGGACACCAGCCACGGACGCCCCCCGTCCCACGACCCGACGTCAGCTCGAATAGGCAGCGGCCGCACGACCCGGGGACACGGCGAACACCAGCCACGGACGCCCCCGTCCCACAACTCGACGTCAGCTCGAATAGGCAGCGGCCGCACGACCCGGGGACACGGCGAACACCAGCCACGGACGCCCCCGTCCCACAACTCGACGTCAGCTCGAATAGGCAGCGGCCACACGACCCGGGGGGGGCGCGGCGGACACCAGGCCACGGACGCCCCACGTTCCACGACTCGACGTCAGCTCCGATAGGCAGCGGCCGCACGACCCGGGGGGCGCGGCGGACGCGAGGCCGCGGACGTCCCCCGTTCCACGAGTCGGCGTCGGGTCGGGTGGGCGGCCGGGGCGCGAAAACCCCTCTTCGGCAACCCCTTTCATGACTACCCTGCCTCGCACACGCCGCGTGGGGCAGGCCTGGGCGGTGGGAACCAACTGGTCGCAACTGGGGAGTGCGAGGCTGGCCGGCGGAGAGGGGGTTCAATTACGGTCCCCATACCTGACGGGCACGCCATTGTCCGCGGTTCATGGAATGGGGTGGGTTCATTGGCTTTCATTCAGCGTCCGTTCGAAGCGGTGTCGCGATCGCGGCGCTCACTGGCACGTGCCGTGGCGGTGGTAGCCATGGTCGGGGCTTTGACGACGGAAGGACTCGTGCTGGCACAGCCGAGTCCGACGCCCCCGCCTGCCACCGGGACCACGACGCCGACGCCGCCGACAGCAACGAAGGCGCCGAACGCTACGCCGTCGACTACGACCGCTGCGCCGGGCTCGACGACGCTCGTCCCGAGCGGGCCACCTCGATCGAGCCCGCCGACATCGAGCCCGCCGACATTCGGCCCGCCGACATCCGGCCCGCCGACATCGAGCCCGCCCGCATCCGGCTCGCCGGCAACGACCTCGACCGCGCCGACCTCGGCGCCGGAGAGCCGATGCGCTCCCGGAGCGAAGACGAAGCCGGGAACTTGGGCTCCGACACCCAACCCCCGCCCCACGATCGAGCCGGGGAAGATGCGTTCGGACTGCGAAGCCATTCCCGACGGATTCAGCAAGGCCCAGGCGGACAAGGCCGAGACGATGGAGGCCGCCGCGGCCGTGCGCCCGGACCACCGGTCCACCCGCGAAACACCGGGCTGCCAGGTGTATTGGCCGGCACCATACGAGGTGTGCGGCGCGATTCGCGACAAATACAACGAACTCGGCGGACCGAACAGTTTCCTGTTGTTTCCCACCAGCAACGAGTTGACCAACCCGGATGGTGTCGGTAAGCGCTCGACGTTCCAGAACGGCCCCATTTACTGGTCCCCGGCCGGCGGTGCCCATCCCGTGGTCAATCACTTCTTCGCCGCCTGGCAACGCAACGGCTGGGAAGGCGGACCGCTCGGATACCCGACGTCGGACGAGGCCGTCAATCCCGACGGAGTAGGCCGCCGCCAGTACTTTCAAGGCGGCACGATCTACTGGAAACTCAACGAGGCCTACTACGTGGCGGGCGCGATCCGGGACAAGTGGGGCGAAACCGGTTGGGAGGGTGGTTGGCTCGGCTACCCGAGCACCGATGAGACCGTGTTGCCCGATGGGCAGGGGCGGATGAATCGCTTTCAGAACGGTGTCATCTACTGGTCTCCCGGCACCGGCGCGCACCCTGTGGGTGGATCGATCCTCGACAAATGGGCAAAAGCCGGCTACGAACGCAGCACGTTCGGTTACCCCACCGGGGACCAGACCAGCCGCGACAACAACGTGACCGTCGAGCAACAGTTCCAGGGCGGCCTGTTGACGGCTCCCGGCCCGGCCGCGACGGAACTGGCCTACCTCAATCCCGGCACGACCGGCGAGCAGCAGATAGCGGCCGCGCAGCGGTGGGCGCAGCAGATCGCCGCTCCGGTCATCGATGTGCTCGTCGAGGCACTACGCAAGGCGCGGGAGTACACCGAGGTCAAGAGCCCGGACGGTCCCTCCGAAGACGACTACGAGAATCTTCCGGACGCCAGGGGTAAGGGCGACATCTTCTATGCTGATTCGAGCCCGGACCTCGTGGTGATCAATAAGCTGGTCAACCATGGGCACAACGGGATCTACGTGTCGACGACGAACACCGTCGAAGCGGCACAGGGCAAGGGTGTGCACGAGATCGACAATCGCACCGCGACAAACGGGGGACGCCGACAGGTACGCAAACCACAGCTGGGCTGGATCGAGACCTCCGATGCCATCCGCACCTCGGCGGTGACCTTCGCCCGCGCCAAACTCGGGAAGTCCTACAACAACAACTTCGCCTGGAACCGCAATGTCGAGGACGATCAGTACAACTGCTCGCAGATCGTCTGGGCCGCATACATGCACGCGTCCAACGGCGACATCGACATGAAGGACAGCTTCCCGAATCCGACGCCCTCGGTATATCCCAAGGAACTCTTCAAATCCGGGTGGGTACGCAAGTATTACCCGTGACTCTGCTACGAGAAGGTGGGAACTTCGCTCGCATGGTGTGTGTCAGGGGCCGGTGGGTCGCCGGATCGGTTGCGTTGGTGCTGGCGCTGACGGCTTCTTGCGCGGACCGGCGGGAGTATCCCGGGGACGAGGTGGGTGGGGTGCCGGGTGGAGCGGTCGGGGCGGTGGTGGTCGGGCCGCTCGGGTTGGAAGCGGTCGGGGACGAAGATCGGACAATGCTTTTCGTGTTCGATCAGGAGGGGCGGGTGGTCGGGAAAGCGATCGGAGCTGCGGTCAGCAATAGTCGGGTGCTCGCCGGCTCGGGGCGGATCGTGACCTCGTTCGCCGATTCGGTGTCGGCGCTGGCGGGCAACGGCCGCGAGCAGTTCGGGATCGAGCGGGAATCCATTGTGCAGGCCGCCGCCGGGCAACCCGGTAGCGGCGCGGCCACCATCTGGTACAACACCGGAGTTGTCAACGGCGAGTACGTCAATCGCTTCGTGTCGATCGGCGCGGGCGAGGCGATGCGGGCCGGACAGGTCGCGGGGATCGTCGGAACCACCTCGTACTGCGGGGAATCCAATTACGCGGTGGTGCGGCAATCGTTCGTCGGCACCGAGCAGAACCCGACGAAGAACTGGCTCTACGCACTCGGTGCGAACAACACTCCGGTGGCGCGCGGCCAGTGGGACTACGACCCGGAATTCCGGCCGGTGACAACGACTTCCGCGTGCACCGAGGACGGCGGCGAACTGGTCACGCTGTACGCGTCCGAGCAGACCGCGACCGGCACGGGTACCGGCCTGACGTTGGTGAGATTTCGTACGGCCGACGGCGCACGCACCGAAACCGCCTTGCACATGCCCGATTTCGGCTGGGAAACGCATCGCGGTTCGTTGACGGTGGCGCACGGCAAGCTGTACTGGATCACCAGGAACGGTGACGTGCTTTCGGTGCCGCTGGACGGGACGAACACCGTGGCCAAGGAGTGGACCGTGCACGGACCGCGCGACAAGGTCGCGTTGTCGGTGCACGGACCCACCGTGTCGGCGATCAGCTATCGCGGCAAAGCCGAGTACTCCCGGTACGAACTCGCGACGGGTCGCCGCCTCGCCGGGCCGGTCGCGCTCCCCTGGCTCGACGACATCGAGGGGAGCGAGACCGAAAGCGGCGGCAGCATCTACTCCGTCGCCGATATGACCGGGCTCGGCTGAGGCGGGGCTCAGTCGCAGAGGCCGCGCAACTGCTCGATCAGCTTGACCCGCTCGGCCGGGGTGGCCGCCATCGGGACCACGTTCAGCACCGTCGCACCTGCCTCGGCGAACGCGGCGATCCGCTCCTTGACGTAGCCCGCCGGGCCGACCAGCGAGACGTCGCGCGCCAGCGCGTCGGGGACCGCCTTGGCCGCCTCTTCCTTCTTGCCCGCCAGGTACAGCTCCTGGATGCGGTCGGCTTCGGCGCCGTAGCCGTACTTGGTGGCCAGCGTGTGATAGAAGTTCTTGCCCTTGGCGCCCATGCCGCCGATATAGAGGGCCAGATACGGTTTGACGAACGCCAGCAGCGGTTCGACGTTGTCGCCGATGGCCAGCGCCGGACCCGCGTAGACCTGCAGGTCGCCGAGTTGCGGGTCGCGTTTGGCCAGACCGGCGGCCAGGGCATCGCCCCACACGTCCTTCGCCTTCTCCGGCAGGAAGAAGACCGGCTGCCAGCCTTCGGCGATCTCCGCGGTCAGCTCGACGTTCTTCGGGCCGAGCGAGGCGAGCAGCACCGGAATCCGTTCGCGCACCGGGTGATTGATGAGCTTGAGCGCCTTGCCGAGCCCGGTGCCCTGTCCTTCGGGCAGCGGGATCTGGTAGTACTTGCCGTGGTATTCGAGCCGCTCGCGCCGCCACACCTTGCGGCAGATCTCCACCAGTTCCCGGGTGCGGCCGATCGGCGCGTCGTAGGGCACGCCGTGGAAGCCCTCGATCACCTGCGGGCCCGAGGCGCCGAGGCCGAGGATGTAGCGGCCGTCGGAGACGAAGTCGAGACCGGCCGCGGTCATCGCGGTCAGGCTGGGCGTACGGGTGTAGATCTGCAGGATGCCGGAGGCCAGCTCCAGCCGTGACGTCTTGGCCGCGAGGTAGCCGAGCGCGCTCACCGCGTCGTAGGAATAGGCCTCGGGCACGAACACGATGTCCAGACCGGCCCGTTCGAGGTCCACGACCTCGGCGGCCGCCTCTTTGAAACCGCCCGAGTAGTTGATGCTCAATCCGATCCGCATGGCACTCAACATAACGCCGTATACGGGCGGCCGGTGCAGTGGGCCGGGTGCGACGGCCAACCGGTAGCGTTGACCGCGCACCGCTCCCCCTCGCCGGATATCGAAAGGCCACCCACCCGTGTCGCAGCCGAGCACGTCGTCCCAGGAAACAGCATCGTCCTTCGGCGCGGCCACGCTCGCGCAGTACCTGTCCGACCTGGCCGCCAAGATCCCCGCGCCCGGCGGCGGCGCGGTCGCCGCGCTGCACGCCGCGCAGGCCGCCGCCCTGGTCGCGATGGTCGCGCGCTACACCACCCGGGCCAAGGACGCTGACAACCGGCCCGTGGTCGACCGTGTCATCGAGGCCGCCGACGCCGCCCGGGGCCGGGCGCTCGCCCTCGCCGACGCCGACGCCGCCGCGTTCACCGCGGTGGGCGCGGCCTACAAGCTGCCCAAGGGCACGCCCGAAGAAGAGTCCGCCCGCACGGCGGCCATCAATGCCGCGCTGCTGGAGGCGGCGCGGGTGCCGGCCGCCGTCGTCGACGAGGCCGACGAGGTGCTCTCGCTGGCCGGCGAGCTGTTCCCGATCGGCAACCCGAACGTGGTCACCGATATCGGCGCCGCCGCCGACGCGTGCCGCGCCGCCGCCGCGAGCTCGCAGCTCAATATCGAGATCAACGTGGCCTCGCTGCCCGCCGCCGAGGGCGACCGTTTCGCTCCGGTGCTGCTCCGGATCGAGGAGCTGGTGGCCCGCGCCGACGCGCTGCACGCCGACGTGGTGCACGCCCTGCGCAAGTAGCCCGCGGGTTTCCGGTCCGCCCGGCCGGGTATGTCGGCGCTGAACGCCAGGTGAGCACGGTCGAACGGCCGTGCCCGACAGTGCCGAGGAGGTAGCCGTGCAGCTCGGATACAAGTTGGCCGCGGAGGCATTCGGGCCGAAAGAACTGATGCGCCAAGCGATTCGGGCGGAGTCGGCGGGATTCGACTTCGTCGAGATCAGCGATCACTACCATCCGTGGTTGGACGAACAGGGCCATTCCCCGTTCGCCTGGACCGTGCTCGGCGCGATCGCCGCGCAGACCGAACGGATCGGCCTGGCCACCGGCGTGACCTGCCCGACGGTGCGCTACCACCCGGCGATCATCGCGCAGGCCGCGGCGACGCTGGCGCTGGTCTCCGACGGCCGGTTCACGCTGGGCGTCGGTTCCGGTGAGCGGTTGAACGAGCATGTGGTCGCCCGCGAGTTCCCGGACGCCCGGATCCGGCAGGAGATGTTGCGCGAGGCGCTGGAGATCATCCGGCTGCTGTGGCGCGGCGGTTATCAGTCCTACGACGGGCGCTACCTGTCGCTGTCGGACGCGCGGGTTTTCGATCTGCCCGAGCAGTTGCCCGTGATCGCGGTCGCGGCCAGTGGGCCGCCGTCGGCCCGGATCGCCGCCGAACTCGGCGACGGACTGTTCGCCACCGAGCCGAAGCCGGAGATCATCGGGCACTATCGCGACAGCGGCGGGGACGGTCCCCGCTACGCCGAGGTGCCCATGGCGTGGGCCCTCGACGAGTCGACCGCGGCCAAGGCGGTGCTGGAGACCAGCCGCTGGGCACTCACCGGCTGGAAGGTGATGAGCGAACTGCCCAACCCGGTGAATTTCGACGCGGCGTCGCGCACCGTGCGCGAAGAGGACGTGCTGGCGCAATTCGCCTGTGGCCCAGACCCTTCCCGCTACGTCGAGGTCGCGCAGCAGTACGTCGACGCAGGTTTCGACCATCTGGTCATGCAGAACGCGGGACCGGACCCGGACGGCTTCATCGATTTCTTCCAGCAGGAACTCGAACCCCGGCTGCGCACCCTCGAGCCGTCCTGATCAGTCCGGCGCGTGCCACGGGGTGAGTGCGATCTTGCCCCGCATGCAAGCCGCTGATCTGCACGAACGATCGTTTGGTGGGACTTTCGGCGGGTTTGGCGGACGGCAAGGCGGGTAGGCAACATAGAGAGGGGCATGGTCCGGTTACGACTGGACTACGGCCGGGATCGATTCGTGGATCGAGTTGATCATGAGGCCTAAAATTGCATTCTTGCCTACCCATATCTCGTAAGGGGTGGAGCCATGAGAAATGTGCTCCGGTATCTGTTCTTGATGATCTTGGTCGCGGCAATGGCCATCTGGTGGTCCGGTACCGCGACGGCCGGTATGGCCGGTACGGCGACAGCCAATCCGATCGAACTGATCGGGCCATCCGACGGGCAGGTGGTGGGCGTCGCCCACCCGGTCACCATCCGGTTCGCGCAACCGGTCGCCGATCGGGCCGCCACGGAACGCACCGTCGATATCCGGGCCACCGATCCACTGCCCGGCACGTTCGCGTGGACGACCGACCGGGAGGTCGTCTGGACGCCGACCGGGTATCTGCCCACCAACGCCCGGATCAGCGTCGGCGTCGGCCAGGCCCGCACCGAATTCCGTACCAACGTAGGCGTTTACGGTGACGCCGATATGTCCGCCCACACCTTCACGCTGACCGTCGGCGGCGAATCCAGGACAATGCCCGCCTCGATGGGCAAGCCCGGCTTCGAGACGCCGTCCGGCCGGTTCCCGGTGCTGGAGAAGGCACGCTCGGTCGTGTTCGACTCCAGGACGATCGGCATCCCGCTGAGTTCGCCCGAGGGCTATGTGATCAACGGCGAATTCGCCGAGCGCCTGACTTGGGGCGGGGTGTACATCCATTCCGCGCCGTGGTCGGTGGAGCAGCAGGGCAACTCGAACGTGAGCCACGGCTGCATCAACCTGGCCCCGGATGACGCCGCGTGGGTCTACTACACGATCAATATCGGCGATCCCGTCACCACGCACTGGTGAGCAACCGCCACCGTCACCGCACGACAGCGCGGTGACGGCGGTCCGCAGGCTGTGACGGGCGCCACCCGGTACTACGGCTCCGATTCGTGCCATGATCGAGCAAATGGGACACACGGTCTCTTTCGATGGCATCAGGAGCTGACGGATGGCACCACGTTCGGACATCGAATTCCGTTCGCACGGAACGACACTGCGCGGCTGGCTGTATCGCCCCGAGACCGTGGACGGCGACGTCCCCCTGGTCGTGCTGGCGCACGGGCTCGGCGCGGTGAAGGAGATGCGCCTCGACGCTTTCGCCGCACGTTTCGCCGCCGCCGGCATCGCCGCCCTGGTCTTCGACTATCGGCATTTCGGCGCGAGCGATGGTACGCCGCGTCAACTGCTGAGCATCAGCCGCCAGTTGGCGGACTGGTCGGCGGCGATCGACTACGCGAGCACCCTCGACGGGATCGATCCGTCCCGAATCGCTTTGTTCGGCACATCTTTCAGCGGCGGCCACGTGCTGCAGGTGGCGGCACGGGACCGGCGCGTCGCGGCGGTCGTCTCGCAGTGCCCGTTCACCGACGGACCGACCTCGGCGACGACCGTCGGGCTGCGGCCGCTGCTGGGCATCGCGGTCCGGGCCGGGCTGGACGTCGGCGCGGCCGTGCTGCGCCGCGCGCCGGTCACCGTCCCGCTGACCGGCGCGCCCGGCACGACGGCCCTGATGAACGCGCCGGACGCCGCCCCCGGCTACACCGGCCTGGTGCCCGCCGAGTTCACCCACCACGATGCGATCGCCGCACGGATCGGGCTCACCCTCCCCCTGTACCGGCCCGGCCGCGCTCTGCGCAAGATCGCCTGCCCGGTCTTCCTCGGCGTTTGCCTGACCGACAGCGTGGCGCCGCCCGGCCGCACCCTGCGCTACGCCGCGGCCGCCGGGCCGAACGTCGAGGTGCACGAGTACCGGGCGGGCCACTTCGACATCTACGTGTCGCCCGATTTCGACCAGGTCATGGCCGACGAAACCGCCTTCCTGGTCGAGCATCTGCGGGTGCGCCCGACCTCGGCCTGACCGCGCTCACGCCGCGGCAGGTAGCGCCTCGTTGCGGGAAACCAACGCCGCGTATCGGTTTTCACGCGCCATGAGCTCGTCGTGCGTGCCGCTCTCCACGACGCGCCCCTGGTCGAGCACGACGATCTGGTCGGCGTCGCGGATGGTGGACAGGCGGTGCGCGATGGTGATCGTGGTGCGCCCGGCCGAGAGCGCGTCGATGGCCTGCTGCACCTGTTGCTCGGTGTGGGTGTCCAAGGCGCTGGTCGCCTCGTCGAGCACCAGAATCGGCGGATCGCGCAGGATCGCACGGGCCACCGCCAGCCGCTGCTTCTCGCCCCCGGAGAACCGGTAACCGCGCTCGCCCACCATGGTGGCGTAGCCCTCGGGCAGGCTCATGATGTGGTCGTGGATCTGCGCGGCGCGCGCGGCGGCATGCAGTTCCTGTTCTGTCGCATCGGGTTTCGCGAACCGCAGATTGTCCGCGACCGAGGCGTGGAACAGGTAGGTCTCCTGCGAGACCACCCCGACCGCACCGGCGAGATCGGCGAAGGACAACTCGCGCACGTCTTTTCCGTCGATGGTGATCCGTCCGGAACTCACGTCGTAGAGCCGGGCCACCAGGTAGCCGAGTGTGGTCTTGCCGGAACCGGTTTCGCCGACGACGGCCAGGCTCGTCCCGGCCGGCACGCTGATGTCGATATCGCGCAGCACCTCTCGATCACCCGCCGCGTAAGCGAACCCGACGTGTTCGAAGCGCACCGCGCCGGTCACCGGACCGAGCGGGACCGGCCGCGCGGGTTCCTCGATATCCGGCTTCAGATCGAGGTATTCGAAGATCCGGCCGAACAGCGCGAGCGAACTCTGCACCTCGACGCCGGTGGAGAGCAACTGCACCATCGGGCGCAGCAGCGTGGTCTGCAGGGTGGTGAACGCGACCAGCGTGCCGATCGACACCAGCGGCTTGCCCGCCGTGACGGTCAGTCCCGCTGCCCAATAGATCACCGCGGGCATCGCCGACATGACGATCGTGATGGTCGACTGCCGCCACCGCCCCGCCATGCTCGCCCGGATCTCCAGATCGACCAGCCCGCGCGATTCGCGCGCGAAACCGTCCACCAGCGCGGGCGCCCGGCCCATCGTGCGGCCGAGCAGGATGCCGCTGACCGAGAGCGACTCCTCCACGATCGCCGACATGCCCGCCAGTTTCTGCTGGCGCTGGGCGGTGATCTTGCGGCGCTCGTTGCCGACCCGGCGACTCACCCAGACGAAGAAGGGCAGCATGACCAGCGAGACCAGCGTGAGCCGCCAGTCCAGCACGATCATGGCGACGATCGCGGCGAGCACCGTGGTGAAGTTCGAGACCAGCGAGGTCGCGGTAGAGGTGACGGTGGACTGCATGCCGCCGATATCGTTGGCGATGCGCGACTGCACCTCGCCGGTGCGCGTTCGGGTGAAGAAGGACAACGGCATTCGCTGTAGCTGCGCATACACCGCCGAACGCAGATCGTGCATCACGTCCTGGCCGACGGTGGTCGAGATGTAGGTCTGCAAGACGCCGAACACACTGGTCAGCGCCGCGACCGCGACCATGCCCGCGGCGAGCAGGGTGAGCAGGCCGGTGCGCCCGTGCGGCAGCGCGTCGTCGAGCACCGCGCGCAGCATGAACGGCGAGGCCAGCGCGACCACCGAGGAGAGACCGACGAGCGCGGCGACCGCGGCCAAGCGGGCCCGATAGGGGTGGAACAGCCGGACGATCCGGCGAAGCTGAGCTGGGGGCTGCATAGGCGGCTCCTTCCGAGGAACTACGTCATGAAACTGAGCATGGCTCATAATTGTTCCCGAAACAATGAGTTATGCTCAGAATCATGGAGACCGCCGAGACCGACCTCCCCGAACTGTTCCTGCGCGCGGCCAAGCGGATCCGCCGCAATCAGTCGTCCCGGCTCGCTCCGCTCGGCCTCACCCCCGCTCAGGCCCGCGCCCTGCGGATCATCGGCCACCAGCAAGAACCGCTGCGGATGACCGCGCTGGCCGAGCGGCTCGGCATCGTCCCCCGCTCGGCGACCACCGTCGTCGACGCACTCAGCGCCGCGGGACTCGTGCACCGCACGACCGATCCGGCCAGCCGCCGCGCCACCCTCGTCACGCTCACCGACACCGGTCGCGCCACCCTCGGTCGCATGGCCGAAGCACGCCGCGCAGCCGCCGAAGAACTCTTCGCCACCCTCACCCCCGAGCAGCGCGAAACCCTGCGCACGCTGTTGGCGGCTTTGGACACCGCAACCTGCTAGCACTGTCGACTTACCTGATCCCCCTGGCTCGATTCGGTCAATTCGCCCATTTCGCGAGACTTACCGACCGGTACCTGCTCGATGCGCGGGTACGCCCGCAAATGAGCAGTATTCTGCCCGGGGCGACGGCATCGTCGGCGGGACCTGCGGGTCCGAGCGTTGCTGCATTCCGGGAACGCTGCGGATAACCTGGCGGTATGACCTGAAGAAGGTGGGGCGATGGATCGACCGGAGATGGGCTCACGGCCCGACAACGATTACGGGCGGGGGCCACAGATGATGCGACGCGGCGGACCGGACCAGCCGTCCGGACCCGACGACCGGTATCAGGGGGCGTACTCGGATTGGATGGACCGGCTGCCGGAACCGGAACCCGAGCCGGCCTACGAACCCGGTTACCAGTCCGGCTATTTCGAAGACGAGTTCAGCGGGCTGATCGACCGGTCCCGCGGCAGGCGCTCGGCGAAGCGGTGGCTGATTCCCGCGCTGGGCGTGGTCGTGGCCGGCGCGCTGGCGGCCGTCGCGTTCGTGGTGTTCGGCGGCAACTCCGCGCCCGACACCGCGGCCGCGCCGACGCAGACCCTGGTGCCCGCCGCCGCACCGGGCGCACCGTGCGAGGCCGAACGGGTCGGCAACCGGATCAAGGGCAACGATCCGGGCGGATTCGACTCCGGCCCGGCCGCGATCTTCGCTTTCCAGCACGCGTACTACGTCGCGCGTTCCGGCGCAGAGGTCCGTGCGGCGACGACCCCCGATGCCGCGGTGGAGTCGGCCGAGGCCATCCAGCGCGGTATCGACACCATCCCGGTCGGCACCACCTACTGCGTCGCGATCACGCCGGGCGCGTTCGCCGGGCAGTACATGGTGGTGGTGACCGAGAACCGGCCCGGCCGCACCCCGGTCACCTACAACCCGCAGCTGGTCACCACCACCAAAGACGGGGCGCGCACGCTGATCAGTGCCATCAGTCCCGGCCAATGAGACTGGGCGTCAGGCGAATTCGTACTCGGCGACAGCCCGCTCGTCGAATTCGATGCCGAGCCCGGGACGCGACGGGATGTGCACCTGGTTGGCCCCGTAGCGCAGCCGGGTCTCGGGCGTGAGCAGCCGTTCGAAGTTGTAGATGCCCTTCTCCAGCGCGAAGTACTCGACCACGAGCGTGTTGCTCACCGCGCCGCACAGGTGCACATGCAGGTTGTGGTGCCAGTGCGGCGCCATCTGCAAGCCGAACGCGTCCGCGGCGTGCGCGACCCGCAGCCATTCGGTGACGCCGCCGACGACACCGGCGTCGGCCTGCAGGACCGCGGCCGCACCCGCTTCGATGAGCTGACGGAATTCCCAACGCGTCTGGTGGATTTCGCCGGTGGCGACGGGGGTGCGGATCTGCGCGGCCAGTGCGCCGTGCCCGGCGATCGCGTCGGGGGCGAGCGGCTCCTCGAACCACCACAGTCCCTGCTCGCCCGCCGCGCGCTCGAAAGCCTCGATGGCGGTGCGGGCTTCGTGCACGGAGCGGTAGGCGTTGTTGGCGTCGAGCGCGAGCCGGCCGGTATCGCCGATGGCCTCGATCGCGGCGGCCACCCGGCGCGCGTCCTCGGCCACGCTCAGACCGCCGACCTTGATCTTGTGATCGGTAAAGCCTTGGCCCGCATTGAATTCGATCTCCTTGCGCACCGCCTGCGTCCACTCGCCCTCGTCGGGCCGGTAGTAGCCACCCGATGCGTAGGCGGGCAGCGGAGCCGTCGCGCCGCCGAGCAGACTCACCAGGGGCAGGCCCGCCCGCTTCGCGCGCAGATCCCACAGCGCGATGTCGATCGCCGACAGCGCCCGCAGCACCGCACCGCGCCGGCCCGCCAGCAGCGCCTCCTGATAGGCCAGGCTCCACAGGCCGGACACGTCGTTGTGGTCCGCGCCGAGGTACACCGGCGCCAGCACATCGTCGATCGCGCATTTGGTGAGCGTGCCGCCGCTGGTCCCGGCGTAGGTGTAGCCGAGCCCGGTCGCGCCACTGTCGTCGGTGATCTCGACCAGCACGTAGTGCCGATCGGTCAAGTCGCGGTTGGACATTCGGGTCGGCTTGTCGACCGGGATACCGACGACGCGGGCTCGGACACGGGTGATGGTCATCGACTGCTCCTCGCGGAAGAGGCGGTGCGTACCGCCTGGATATTGGCGAATTCGGTGGCGCCGTAGCTGCTCAGCTCCCGGCCGTGCCCGCTGGCTTTGACCCCGCCGACGGGCAGGCGCGGGTCGGATTCGGAGATGCGGTTGACGAAGACGGAACCCGCCGCGACCCGGTCCGCGAGTTGCTGTACCCGCCCGAGGTCTGCGCCCCAGATCGAACAGCTCAGGCCGTAGGCGGAGGCATTGGCGGCGGTGAGCGCGGCGGCGGCCGAAGCGACCGGCAGCACCGCGCCGAGCGGACCGAATGTTTCCTCTTGAAAGGCAACGGCATACGTGTCCGGCACGGTCACGATGGTCGGCGGGAACCAGGCGCCCGGGCCGGAATCGGCTGCGCCGCCGGTCAATACCGTGCCGCCCGCGGCCAGTGTCGCGGTCAGCTGTCTGCGCAACTCGTCGCGCAGGTCGGCCCGTGCCATCGGTCCGATATCGGTGCCGGGCAACATCGGGTCGCCGACGACGAGTTTGTCCAGCTCGGCCACCATGGCGTCGGTGAAATCGGGAAAGACGCGCTGTTCGACGATGATTCGCTTCGCGGCGATGCAGCTCTGCCCGACATTGAGGAACCGGGAACGCACCGCCGCGGCCGCGGCGGCCGCGATATCGGCGTCGGAGAGCACGATGAACGGATCGGAGCCGCCGAGTTCCAGGACGACCTTCTTCACCGCCGCGCCCGCGCGCGCACCGACGATCGCGCCGACCCGATTGCTGCCGGTGAACGCGACGGCGGCGATACGGGCGTCGTCGATGAGCGGGCCGATCCGGTCCGGCGGCAGCACCACACTGGTCAGCACGCCGGTGCCGCACACCTCGTCGAACAGCCGCTGCACGGCGACGGCGCAGCCGGTGACGTTGTCGGCGTGCTTGAGCAGCACCGTGTTCCCGATCGCGAGGGCGGGCAGCATCGACCGGAACACCTGCCAGAACGGGTAGTTCCACGGCATGATCGCGAGCAGCACGCCCAGCGGGCGGACGCGGATCTGCCCGCTCTCCGGGAACACGTCGACCGCTTCCGGCCGCAGCAGATCGGCGACCCGGTCGGCGTAGTAATCGCAAGTGAGGGCGCACTTTTCGAGTTCCGCGGCAGCCTGGGTGATGGGTTTGCCCATCTCGGTGGTGATCAGCGCCGCCAGCACCGGCGCGTCGGCACGCAGGCGGGCGGCCAGCAGGCGCAGCCGGTCGGCCCGGTCCGCGACCGGCTCGTCGGCCGCCCGGCGCGCGGCCGTGACGGCCCGGTTCAGCAGGGTGGACAGCTGATGGTCGGGGGTGAAAGCGTATGCCTCGAGCGGATTTCCGGTGGCCGGGTCGATCGTGGTGATCATCGGGCCGCCTCGGTCACCCGGGCCGCCAGCCAGTCCTGGAACCGGCGGCCGAGCACCACCGGATTTGCCAGCAGCTTCGGCACGCCGGTCGCGTTGCCCACCGCGATCCGCACATGCAGGAACACCGGGCCGTCCAAGGTCAGCGATTCGGCGAGCCGGGCCGACAGCTGTTCGGGATCGGCGGCCCGCAGCACGGTCCAGCCCGCCGCGGTCGCCAGCTCCCCCAGGTCGATGCGCGAACCGTAGGTCGGCAGGTTCGCGGTCGCGCCATAGACGCCGTTGTCCAGCAGCACCAGCACCAGCTTCGAGGGGCGCAGGAAACCGCCCGTGGCAAGCACATTCGGGTTCATCAGCAAAGAACCGTCACCCTCGACGGTCACCACCTTCGGCACCCCGGTATCGGCGAGGCCCAGGGCGATCCCGGTGGCGACCGACCCGGCCAGGCCCATCGCGTCGAGCAGATACAGGTGGTTGGGGCGGTCGGCGACGGCGGCCAGCTCCCGGCTGGAGGCGGCGCAGGTCACGACGACGGGCAGGTCGGCGGTTTGCTCGGCGACAAGTCGCAGAGCGTCGATGCGTTGCACGATCACGCGGCCTTTCCGTCGGTCGCCCAGAAGTGGGCGAGCACCACCACCGGCCGAAATGTCATGCGCGCGTGGACGCCCGCCTCGGTCACCACCTGTTCCCAATCCGAAGCCGTACTGCGCCGGTCCAATTCGAAGAACGGGAGGCCGAAACGCATGAGCACGCCGGGGACATGCTGGCTGAACGTGTGGATCATCGAGTTGTATTCACCGAGGCCGCCGCGCGTGTTCGCGACGATCAGCAGCGGCAGGTGGTAGGCCAGGTTGAAGGTGGTCAGCGCGGTCAGCGCGTTACCGAAGCCGTTGTCCTGCATGACGATCGCGCCGAGCTTGCCGGTGAGCGGCAGCGCGCCCAGCACGCCCGCCGCCTCCTCCTCCCTGGACAGCGGAAAGACCCGCTCGGACCGGCCCGCCGCACCCCCGCTGGTCTGCACCAGCGCGTTGATGACGGGCGCCACGCTCACCGACGGCACGTACCCGACCAGATCCACCTCCGCCGCCCAGATACCTCTGGCGACCGACGCCGCATAAGAGTTGGAATTCACGAATGTCCCTTCGCCGGACCAGCTGCCGAGTAGCAGCCCACTTAATATGAGAAACATACTACTCTCAACGAGTAGCATGCAACTCTCACTTAGAGGTCAGCCACGGGACGGCGAGGGGTCGGTCAGTAGGTGACTTGGTCGCCTTCGGGGACCGAGACCGAGACCCAGCGACGCCATTCGGCGACCAGGCCGCGGTTGTCGGCGCTGCTGTGCGCGACGAGCAGGTCACCGGAGCGGACCAGATGCTTGCGCATCGCGCGTTCGGCCGCGACGCCGTCGCGTTTGCGCAGGGCGTCGATGATGTCCCAGTGGTCCTTCAGGGCCGTGTCCACGGTCTGGTACCGCGGCACGCTGTGCCTGCCGTCCAGGGCGAGGGTCTGGCGCAGTTCGGCGACGAACTTGGCCAGCCGGCGATTGCCGCTGGCCTCCAGGATCAGTTCGTGCAGGCGTTCGTCGGCGGCGAAGTATTCGGCGCCGCCGTCGGCGGTGCGTTCCATGATCCGGTATTCGGCCAGCATCGCCTCGTCGTCGCGGCTGGTCATCACCGCCGCGGCGCTGCGACAGGCCGGCGGCTCCAGCAGCACGCGCAGGCTGCACAGGTCGACGATGCCGCGCCCGTCCTGGCCGAGCACCCGTGCGCCCCGATTGCGTTCGATCTTGACCAGGCCCAGATCGGCCAGCTTCAACAGCGCCTCACGCACCGGCGTCCGCGAGGCCCCGAACCGTTCGCCCAGTTCGCGCGACGAATACAGCACGCCACGCTCGAGCCGCCCCTGCCGGATCGCGTCCCGGATCTCGGCCGCGATCTGCTCGGACTTGCTGTCTACCGCATCCTCCGACAAGGCACCTCTTCAAATGGACCGACGCAACGGGAAAACGCCCGTGGCACAGCGGCCCCGGGCGATTCACCAGCATAGTCGCTCAGGCGCTCGGCACCTTCGAGGCGCGGCGCGCCTTCGACCGCACCGCGATCGCGCCGACCACGCCCAGCGCGCCCACGTTGGCCAGGATCATCACCGCGATCGCGAAACTGGTGTGCCCGCCGGACGCGTCCTTGATCCAGCCGAACGCGTACGGACTGACGAATCCGGCCGCGTTGCCGAGCGAATTGATCAGCGCGATACCGCTGGCCGCGCCGACGCCGGCCAGATACGCCGTCGGCACCGCCCAGAACAGCGGCTTCGCCGTCTGCGCCGCCATGGTCGCCACGGTGATCGCGGTGAACGCCAGCAGCGGCGAGCCGAGCGCGAACGCCGTCACGGTGAAGGCGACCACCGAGATCGCCAGGGCGACCAGCACCGGTTTCGAGGAACGTTCGTCGCGCACCAACCGTCCGGTGACATACATTCCGATCGCGGCGAGCAGGAACGGCACCGCCGACAGCCAGCCGATCTGCGTGCTGCTCAGGCCGTGCCCGACCTCCTTGACCACCGTCGGCATCCAGTAGGCCAGCGGGTACGCACCGCACAGCAGCAGGAAGTAGGCCAGGCACAGCGCGAGGACGCGCTTGTTCCGCAGTGCGGCGAGATGCCCGGCGGGGGCGGTCTGCGCGCGTTCGGCGTTCTCGGCCGCCAATGTCTCGGTGAGCCAAGCCCGTTCGGCGTCGCTGAGCCATTTCGCCTGCGCGGGCGTCTCGGTGAGCCCGAAGAAGAACACCACGCCGAGCAACACCGCCGGGATGCCGCCGACGATGAACACCCAGCGCCAGCCGTCCAATCCCAGTGCGCCGTCGAAGGTGTCGAGGATCCAGCCGTTGAGCGGACTGCCGAGCACGCTGGCCACCGGGATTGCCACCATGACGGTCGAAATCACCTTGGTGCGTTCGGCATTCGGGTACCAGCGGGTGAGATACACGATGATGCCGGGAAAGAAGCCCGCCTCGGCCACGCCGAGCAGGAAGCGCAGCAGGTAGACCATCTCCACGTTGACCGCGAACGCGGTCAGGGTCGCGATGATGCCCCAGGTCACCAGGATCCGGCTGAGCCAGATCCGCGCGCCGACCTTGGTCATGACGATGTTGCTCGGCACCTCGGCGAGCACGTAGCCGACGAAGAAGATGCCCGCGACGAACCCGTACTGGGTCGCGCTCATCCCGAACGTCTCCTCCATACCGAACTTCGCGAAGCTGACATTGATCCGATCGATGTAGCTCACGATGTAGCCGATCACCAGCAGCGGCACGATCCGGCGGGTGATCTTCCGGATCGTATTCGCCTGCAGCGCATCCATTTTCTTTCCTCCACAGCACAGAGCCAAGCTGTGATGGCATGCCACTTGCCTAAGTAACATGTCTCACTTAATGAGTAGCATGCTACTCATGCTGTGACCTGACGCACAAGAGTTTCACGACAGCCTCGCGCCGGCGGCCGAAATACGCCGACGGCCGGACCCGGAGCCTTACGGGCCGGGTCCGGCCGTCGGAAGTGGCGAGGAAACTGTGCCCCGGAAAGGTCAGCGGCGGGCGTGCTCCGCCGCGACGACGACGTGGCGCATCAGCAGGGCGGTGGTCACCGGGCCGATGCCGCCGGGGACGGGGGTGAGGGCGGCGGCCTTGCCGCGCACCGATTCCGCGTCGACATCGCCGACGATGCTGCCGTCGGCGGCCTCGTTGGTGCCGACGTCGACCACCACCGCACCCTCGCGGATGTGCTTGCCGGTGACCAGGCCGATCCGGCCCGCGGCGGCGACGACGATATCGGCGGCCGAGGTGACGGCGGGCAGGTCGGTGGTCTTCGAGTGGCAGACGGTGACCGTGGCGTTCTCCGCGAGCAGCAGCTGGGCCAGCGGCTTGCCGACGATATTGGAGCGACCGACGACGGCCACATGCTTCCCGGCGAGCGGGACCTGATGGTGCTTGAGCAGCTCGACGACCGACTCGGAGGTCGCGGCGACGAAACCCTCGAGCCCGGAGGCGAGCAGCCCGAGCGAGAGCGGGCTCACCCCGTCGACGTCCTTCGGCGCGGCGATCGCGGAGCTCACATCCTCCAGCGTGATGCCGGCGGGCAGCGGCGTCTGCAGCATGATCCCGTCGGTCTCGGGATCCGCGCTGCGCGCCGCGAGTTCCGCGCGGATCGTCTCCGCGCTCGCATCGGCGCCGAGATCGACGGTGTCGCAAGCGATTCCGAGCCGCTCGGCGGCCTTGCGCAGCGAGTTGACGTACCAGGCGCTGGCCGGGTCGTCGTTCGCCACGATCAGCGCCAGGCGCGGTGCGGCACCGGACTCGGCGTGCGCGGCAGCGCGCTGCTTGGTGTCGGCGTTGAGGGCGGCGGCGAGTTCCTTGCCGGTCAGCGAAACGGTATCCACGTTGTGACACCTTATCGGGCGCGCGCGGTGGCACCGCCCAACGGCTCCGGGCCCGCGCCGAGGGCGCATCGGACATCTGCGGCAACTCGCCCGCCGGCGGCGCCCGGTTTGTCCCCGTGCCCAAAAATAAAACTCAGAATCCCCCCGGTTAATACGTGATTTCCAGATCAACCCGCCGTATGGTGGGCACTGCTTGCCCCCGGCTAACTGCCAGCACGTGCCCAACCCGGTCTGATTCGCGGAAAGGTGTCGACTGTAGTGAAGATCTCGAGGCACTGGACACATCTCGCCGCGACGGTGCTCGCGGCGCTCACCCTGACCGCGCTGTCCGCGGTTCCGGCCGCGGCCGGACCGGAGACGGACGCCCTCTACAACTCCGCCCAGCGCAACTTCACCGACGGCGACGACGTCGCCGGCCGCGCCGACCTGCGCAACCTGATCGGCGCGGACCCCAACGACGCCGAAGCCCTTGCCCTGCAAGCGATCTGGTCGCACTACGCGAACGACCTGCCCGCGCTCGCCGACGCCATGGCGCGGTTGAACATCCTCGATCCGCAATTGGCGGCGGGTACCAACAACGTGCTCGGCGCCATCGGCGCGGCGGTCGGCACGCTGCCCAACCCGATGCCCGCGCTGATCGGCCCGGAGACCGGCATCGTCGTGCTCGGCTACGGGCTGCTGCCGGACGGCGCGCTGCGCCCCGAACTGGTGAACCGCCTGATCGCGGCCTGGTTGCAATCGATCGCGGCGCCGCTGTCGCCGATCGTGGTCACCGGCGGCAACCCGCAGAACGGGATCGCCGAGGCAGACGCCATGGCCGGTTGGCTGATCGGGCACGGCGTACCGCCGACCCGCATCCACGTGGAGAACCGGGCCGGTTCGACCGTACAGAACGCGTTGTTCGCCACCAAGATGTTGCGCGATGTCGGCGCGACCAGCGCCGTGGTGGTCACCTCCCCCAACCACATCCGGCGCGCGGTCGCCGATTTCATCGTCGCGGGCACCCGCGTGGTCGGCGCGACCACGTCGCTGGATCAATTGGTCTCGCAGTTGCCCCCGCCCTCGCGCCAATCCCAGCGCGGCATCTACCTCGACGCAACCCGCACCTTCCAACTGGACACCGCACGCTGACGCCGGCTCGCCGCTAAGCGGCTGGCAACCCGCCCTCGCACGCCCCGTTCCGCCCGCGCATCCGGTCCTGCCGCGCAAGTCCTGTCACGTCGCGCACGTCTTGTCCTGCCGCGCACGTCTTGCCACGCCGCGCGCGTGTCTGTCGATCGACACGCGCGCGTGACGGCGAAACATGCGCGTGACGTCACGCCGCGCACGCCCCGTCACGCCGCGCACGCCCCGTCACGCCGAACACGCCCCGTCACGCCGAACACGCCCCGTCACGCCGAACACGCCCCGTCACGCCGCGCGCGTGTCCGGCGACTGACACGCGCACGGATGGCGGAAGGTGCGCGGGGGTCGTGGTCCGTGCGCGACGTCACCGGATAACCGCTGGCCAGACCTGATCCGGGCACGGCAGGATGGCCGGGTGATGGCAGGTAGAACCGAGGTGGTCGCGACGCTGCGGGCGGCGGGCTGCGTCTTCGCCGAGGACGAGGCCCGCCTGCTCACCGCCGCCGCGGCCGAGACCGGGGCCGAGCTGGACGATCTGGTGGCCCGGCGCGTCGCGGGGACGCCGCTGGAGCATCTGCTCGGCTGGGCCGAGTTCCACGGCTTACGCGTCGTGGTCGCGCCGGGCGTCTTCGTACCGCGGCAGCGCACCGCGTTCCTGGTCGAGGAAGCGGCCGCGCTGGCTCGCACCCGGACCCGGCATCAGGTGGTGGTCGATCTGTGTTGCGGCTCAGGCGCTTTGGGCTTGGCCCTCGCCACGACCCTGGCGGCCGAGCGGCGGCCCGCGACGCTGGCCGCCGCCGATATCGATCCGATCGCGGTGGACTGCGCGCGCCGCAACCTGACCGCGCTCGGCGCCCCGGTCTATCAGGGCGACCTCTTCGATCCGCTTCCCGAGGAACTGCTCGGCTGCATCGATATCCTGCTCGCCAACACCCCCTACGTCCCGTCCGACATGATCGCGCGGATGCCCCCGGAGGCCAGGGACCACGAACCGCGCGCCGCCCTGGACGGCGGACCCGACGGTCTCGACATCTTCCGCCGCGTCGCCGCGGGCGCGCGGTCCTGGCTGGCCCCCGGCGGCCACCTGCTGGTGGAAGCCGGTGCGGCACAGGCAGAATCCGCGCTCGCGGTGCTGGCCGAGCACGGACTCGCCGGCCGGATCGCCGCCTCCGCGGAGCAGTACGCCACCGTCGTGATCGGCACCAGGCCGACCGGCTGAGGCGCTACTTCTTGCGCCCGGTGAACTCGTCCATCGAGTGGTAGACCCCGACCGAGTTGAGGAAAAGGTCGCGCAGCTTGATCGGGAGCAGGCCGGAGATCGCCTTGTTGAGCCGCGAGGTCCAGGGCAGGATCACCAGCGGCGTCCCGTTCTTCATCTCCCGCCACGAGGTGTCGACCACCTCGTCCTGCTCCAGGATCGGCGTGAACAGGAAGCCCTTCGCGCCGTCGAACATGCCGGTGTTGATGTAGGTCGGGCAAACGGTGGTCACCTTGACGTGCTGGTGACCCGCCTGCTCGAGTTCGATCCGTACCGAATCGGACCAGCCGAGCGCCGCCCACTTGGACGCCGCGTAGACGCTCATCCGCGGGTTGGACACCAGGCCCGCCGACGACGCGATGGTCAGCACGCGCGCCTTGGTCGAGCCGGCCACCATGGCGGGCAGGAATTCCAGCGTGACGTACATGGGGGCGTGCGCGTTGATGGCCATCGTCTGCGCGATGTCGGCCCGGTTCTCGGTGTCCCAGAAGTAGCTGTTGCCGCGCACGATGCCCGCGTTGTTGACCAGGATGTCGATGCCGCCGACCTCGGCGCGGACGGACTCCGCCGCCTCGGCGATCGCCTGCGGCGCCGAGACGTCGACCACGAAATGGTGGATGTCGCCGCCGAGCGCGGTCAGCTCCGCGGCGGTCTCCTTCAGCGCCACCTCGTTGATGTCCCACAGCACTACGGCGGCCGCGCCCTCGCGCACCGCGCGTTCGGCGAACAGCTTGCCCAAGCCCATGGCGGCACCCGTGACGAGCACCTTCTTACCCGCAACCGTGTCGAGTTTCATCCGTCCCTGTCTTTGCTCGATATCGCCGGAAGTCATTTCTGGCGCAGTGTTTTCATGACGCCGAAGTAGAGCGTCATGGTCTTGGCCCACAGCTGTTCGGACATGCCGGGCAGCGGCGCGATCGGCAGTACCCGCTGCACCGCGATGGTCTGGGTGTCGATGTATTTCAGCAGGCCCTCGGGGCCGTGCCGGCGGCCGGTGCCGGAGATGCCGAGCCCGCCCGACGGTGCGTCGGCGCTGCCCCAGGCCGCGATGAAGCCCTCGTTGACGTTCACCGATCCGGCGTTGATCCGCGCCGCGACCGCGCGGCCCCGCTCGGTGTCCTTCGTCCACACGCTGGCGTTGAGACCGTAAGCGGTGTCGTTGGCCTCGTCGACCGCCTCGTCGTCACTGGCGACCCGGTAGATCGAGACGACCGGGCCGAAGGTCTCCTCGCGGTACACGGTCATGCCGGGGCGCACCCCGCTCAGCACCGTCGGCTCGTAGAAGTACGGCCCCAGATCGGGACGGGCCCGCCCGCCCGCGAGCACCGTCGCGCCCTTGGCCACCGCGTCCTCGACATGCGTTCGCACCGTGTCCAATTGGCGCGGGAAGGTGAGCGAGCCCATGTCGCTGTCGAAATTCAGGTCCGCGCCGAGCGTGATTTCCTCGACGTGCCCGACGAATTCGCGGACGAACTGGTCATACACCTTCTCGTGCACATAGATTCGCTCCATCGATTCGCAGAGCTGCCCGGCCGAGGCGAAGCAGGCGCGGATGGCGATCTTGGCGGCCCGGGTAACGTCGGCGTCGGCCAGCACCACCAGCGGGTTCTTCCCGCCGAGTTCGAGCGAGTAGCCGATGAGCCGCTCGCCCGCCTGCCGCGCGATGGTGCGACCCGTGGCGCTGGAACCGGTGTAGTCGACATAGTCGGCGCGGCCGATCACCTCGCCGCCGATCACCGAACCGCGGCCGAGTACCGCCTGCCACAACCCTTTCGGCAGCCCGGCCCGTTCGGCGGCGTCGATCGCCCACAGCGCGATGAGCGCGGTCTGGTTGTCCGGTCGCGCCACCACCGCATTGCCCGCGACCAGCGCGGGCAGCGCATCGGAGACGGCCAGGGCGAGCGGGTAATTCCACGGTGAGATGACCGCGACCACGCCTTTCGGGCGGTGCCGCACGTCGACCCGGGTCAGCACCGGCAGCACACCGCGTGGCTTGCGGGTGGCGAGCAGTTTCGGCGCGACCTGCGCGTAATACCTGGCGTTGACCGCGACATCGCCGACCTCGTCGAAGGCGTGCGCGCGGGACTTGCCGGTCTCGGTCTGCACGATGTCGAGCACGACGTCCTGCTCGGCCAGCACGATGTCGTGGAAACGGCGCAGCACGGCGGCCCGCTCCCGGATCGGGCGGCGCGCCCACTCCTGCTGCACCGCCCGCGCGGTCGCGAAGGCGCGGTCGATATCGGCGACCGAGGACTGGGGCAGATCGGCGATCTTGCGTCCGGTGGCGGGCGCGAACACCTCGACGGCCGGCGCGCCGCCCGCGACGGCACGCTCGAGCAGGGGCTGGATCAGCGCCGACGGCAGGGCGTCGGCGGCAGCCAGCGGGGAGGCGGTGGTCATCGTCGGCCCTCTCGGTCGGCGTGTCATTAACTGAACACTAGTGTTAGATTAATGGACGTGCCGCGCTTCGTGTCAAGCTGTTCGTCATGGAACACAGACATGGCAGGCTGCCGACTGTGAGGCAGCACCATGTGGGTGGCGCCGCGTCGTGACCGAGGCGACCACGCGGCGGGGCCGCCCGCCGCAGACCCCCGAGCAGGCCGAGGAGGTCCGGGCCAGAATCGTGCTGGCCACCGCGGAGGTGTTCACCCGCAACGGTTCTCGCGGACTGAGCGTCGCGCAGATCATCGAGCAGGCCGGGCTGGCCAGGCCGACCTTCTACCGCTACTTCGGCAACGCGACCGAGCCGCTGCACGTCCTGCTGGACACCTCGAACGCCGGTCTGGTCGACGGCATCGCCGAGGCCCTCACCGGCACCGACGAACCCGTCGAGCTCGGTATCCGGCTGATCGACGCCTATCTGGCCTGGGCCGGCGGGCACGGCGCGATGCTGCGGCCGCTGTTCGCCGAACTACACGACCCGGCCTCGCCGGTGTCCGCCTACCGGGAGCGCGCGCTCGACGATATCCGCGACCTGGTCCGCGCGACGTTCACCGAGCTGGGCCGTCCGGTCCCGAGCCCGCTCGACCTCGACGCGGCCCTGCACGTCTGCGAGTACGTCGTCTACCGGATCTCGTCCGGCACCGCGCCCGGCGCGGAGCCCGATCCGGCGACCGTCGCCGAGGCGCGGCTCACCATGATCCGGGTGCTGCTGACCACCCTCGGTACCCGTACCGATCTCGCCTATGCGCTGGATCTGCCGGGCATCTTCCCACACTGACCCGAGCGCACGCTTCACGTTTCAGCCCCGCGAACCCGGCGAGCGTCGTTGATCGCCGGATTCACAGGTTCATTGGGATGCGTTGTCCCGCATCGGCGCCGGGGCGAAACGTTCGGTGTGCACCGTGGCGGTCGGGTCGTGCAGTGCGAGCAGCTCCCGGCCGGCTTCGGCGAGCACAGGCGGGCCGCAGACGTATACCGCGGCCCCCGTAGGTGTCTGCGCGAAGATCATGCGCGGATCGGGCAGGCCGAATTCGTCGTCGGGGCGCACCACCACATCCCCGCCGGTGAGCCGGGCCAGCTCGCACAGGAACGGCATCCTGGCCCGCGATCGGCCGAAATACATGAGCCGCCACGGTGTTCCGGCGCGCTCGGCGGCAACGACCATCGGCAGGATCGGCGTGATCCCGATCCCACCGGCGACGAACAGATAGCGCGCAGCGGCCAGCAGCGGAAAAGCGTTGCGCGGCCCCCGGATCGGCAACCGGTCGCCGACCCGCAACCGCTCGTGCACCTCACGCGAGCCGCCGTCGCCGTGCTCGAGGTAGCGCACCGCGATGCGGTAGTACCCCCGGTCGGCCGGGTCGTTGGTCAGTGAATACTGCCGCAGTCGGCCGGACGGCAGACACAGCTCGATATGCGCTCCCGGAGTCCAGGCCGGCAAGGCATCGCCGTCCGGGTCGCGTAGGCACAGGCTGACGACGCCGTCGGCCTCCGACTCGATCCGGTCTACGACAACCTCGAATCCGTTGCGGCGCAGTGACTGCGGTAATGTCTCGGCGAGCATCGCGGGACGCTGCCCGGTCGGCTGCGCCGGCCGCCGCGGCGCGACGCGGGGCCCGATCGTCGGCTCGCCGGAGCGGAAAGCGGCTGGGCCCGTACCGAACTCGAAGGTCACGGCGCATGTGCGACGCACCTGCGGCTGATCGACGTATCCAGTAGAGCCCATCTCGCATCCTCATCTCTGATCGGCGAAGCACAAGCGTTCTCGCAATCTATTGATGACATCAACTGCTGTCAACATCACCCGATGTCCACATCCGAGCTGTGAGAAGATGGCGCCATGGCCGCCGAAGACGACGGAGCGATCCCGGGGATGCGCCGCTGGCGCGGCCGGTCCCCCGCCGCTCGGGTTGCCATGCGCCGCGACCAGCTGATCGAGGCGTGCACCGAACTGATGGCGACGATCGGCGCGGCGGAAACCTCGATGCGCGGAGTATGCAGGCAGGCCGGGCTCACCGAGCGCTATTTCTACGAGAGTTTCCCTAATCTCGACGCACTGCTCACCACCGTGCTCGACACCGTGGTGCTCGGCGCCCGGGACCGACTACTCGCGGCGTTACCCTCGGCCCCGCTCGAGCGCGCCGCCATGTTCCGGCACCTGGTCTCCGTGTTCACCGATTACCTCACCGAGGATCGCCGCCGCGGCCGGATCATGTTCGTCGAGTCGCAGGCCACCCCGGTGCTCATGCCCCGCGCCAATCAGCTCATCGGACTATTCACGGCGCCGATCGCTTTGACGATCGGCGCCGGCGACTACACCGATCCCGGACCCGACGAGCACGACAGCGCCCTCAACGCCAGCGCCATCTTCGGCGCCTTGGCCTATCTCTACCGGCCCTGGCTGGACGGCGAGATCCCGGTCTCCCGAGAACGATTCGACGAGCACGCCGCGACCGTGCTGGAAAACGTTGCCCGAGTGCGCTCTTCGGCGGGCTCGGAGACCTAGGCGAAATTCATCCGACGTATCCACCCGGTCCACAATCCCGCGGTGCGCGGGTTCCCTTCGGCCGCAACACAGTTGATGACACGGCAAGTAGCACCCCGGGACAGCTGTCGACCGAGTATCCTGCGTGACTCGCAGTGAAGTCACTCACATCCAGCACCTGTTCGTACTACGCGAAGCGCAGCGGCAAACGAGTTAGCTATAAGTTAGCCATCAGGCGATCACGCCCCGCTTGCGACGATCGGCACAAACCCGGCAGGTGGCAGGCAAACCCGTCGGTGCGTACCGAAAGCGTCCCCAGCGCGGCACTGTCATCGCACCATAGCCAGCCGGTCACCAGTTGGTGATACCTCACGGAACAGATACTTGAAAACGCATGCGCGCCTGGACATATGGGCCGAGGCGATTGTTGTTACCGTCGGGTAGTGTCCGACGCACCGAAGATCAGAGACGATCGCGGAACCGTATTTTCTCCACGATTTCAGGAGCGCGCGTGTCGCATTCTCGATTCGAATCCATCGGCGCCTATCTGCCTTCGAATGTCGTCACCACCCAGGAGCTGCTCGCCCGGCTGCAGGAACCTCCCTCTTTCGATCTCGAGAAGATCACCGGCGTCAAGGAACGCCGCGTGCACGACACCAGGCCGGAGTCGTACGAGGACTCGTTCGCGATCGCGATGAAGGCGGCGCAGGACTGTCTGTCCAGGTCACGCTACGAAGCCGCGGAACTCGACGTGATCATCTCCACCTCGATCACGCGGAGCAACCACGCCACCCGCATGTACATGGAGCCGTCGTTCGCCGGGTCGATAAGCCGCCTTATCGGAGCGAAGAAGGCCATTACTTTCGACGTTTCCAACGCGTGCGCCGGAATGCTCACCGGCACCTACATTCTCGACCGGATGATCCGCTCCGGGGCCGTGCGCAACGGCATGGTGGTCAGCGGCGAGGCCATTACTCCGATCGCCGACACCGCGGTCGCGGAGATTTCCGAGAAATACGATCTGCAGTTCGCCTCGCTCTCGGTGGGCGACTCGGGCGCGGCGGTCGTGCTCGACCAGGCGGTGGACGACGACGACAAGATCCACTACATCGAGTTGATGACCGCCTCGGAGTACTCGCACCTGTGTCTCGGCATGCCGAGCGACAAGAGCCAGGGTGTTGCGCTGTACACCGACAACCGCAAAATGCACAACGAAGACCGCTTCCTTTTGGGCACCAACAGCCAGATCAACTATCTGGAAGCCCAGGGCCGCACCTTCGCCGACGAGAAGTTCGACTACGTCATCCACCACCAGTTCGGCGCGGCCGCGATCCCGTGGATGAACGCCATCTGCGAGCGCGAGTTCGGCACCCCGATGCCGCCCGATCTGCGGGTCATCGAGAAGTACGGAAACACCTCCACCACTTCACATTTCATCGTTCTGCACGACCAGCTCAGCGAGCAGAACATTCCGGCGGGCTCGAAGCTGCTGATGATCCCGGCCGCCTCCGGCATCGTGACCGGCTTCCTGTCCACCACCATCTCGTCTCTGAAGGTCTGAGGTCAGCCATGGGCGTTCGCATCAAATCCACCGGCGTCAGCCGCGCCGAAGACACCAACAGCAGCGTGGAGAACAGCGGCCGCGCCGCGAAGCAGAGCCTGGAGCGGGCCGGTGTCCGGCCCGATCAGGTCGGCGTGCTGATCAACGCCGGGGTGTTCCGGGACTCCAACACGGTGGAACCGGCCGTGTCCGCGCTGATCCAGAAGGCGGCGGGCATCGGCCTCGAATACGCCAAGGACGATCCGCGGACCTTCTCGTTCGACCTGATGAACGGCGCGACCGGCGTGCTCAACGCGGTCGGGGTGGCCACCTCGATCCTGGAGACCGGCAGCGCCGAACACGTGCTGATCGTCTCCGGTGACGCGCATCCGTCGATGACCCGCAAGGCCGCCACCGACGACTTCCCTTATGCCGCTTCGGGTGCCGCGCTGCTGCTGGAGCGCACCGACGAGCCCGAAGGCTTCGGCCGGGTGCACACGGTGAACGGCGAGGGCACGCCCGCGGTCGAGGCCTACGTCGACACCGCGACGATGGGCAGCGTCGGGCGCGGCCTGATGACGGTCGAGCGGGAGCCTGACTTCGCCGCGCGACTGCTGAACGTGGCGGTCGAGGCCGCGCTGGCCGCGCTCAACGAGGCCGGCCACGACGACCTGTCGGGCACCGCCCTGATCGCCTCGACGCCGACCGCCGAGTTCCCGCTGCAGCTCGCGGACGCGCTCGGCATCGACGAGGACGCGGTCCGCACCCCCGACCTCACCGACGGCGACCCGCACACCGCGGCGCTGCCGCAGGCCTACCACCGCGCCGTCGTGGACGAGACGCTGCGCGAGTTCGGACACGTGCTGTTCGTCGCCGCGGGCGCCGGACCGTCGGCCGCGGCGGTGCTGTACCGGCTGCCCGCGCTCGCCGGGGCGACTGCGTGAGTTCGGCCACCTACTGGCAGGCCATCGACCGGTTCCGCGCGTTCGCCCGCGCGGAACCGGATCGCGAAGCCGTCATCTACCCGGTCGGCACGGATGCCGCGGGCCTACCGGCCTACCGCCATATCAGCTATCGCGAGCTCGACGACTGGTCCGAGACCATCGCCGAACGGCTCACCGCCTCCGGCGTCGGGTCCGGCACCCGCACCATCGTGCTCGTGCTGCCCAGCCCGGAGTTGTACGCGATCCTGTTCGCGCTGTTGAAGATCGGCGCCGTGCCGGTGGTGATCGACCCGGGCATGGGCCTGCGCAAGATGGTGCACTGCCTGCGTGCGGTCGAGGCGGAGGCATTCATCGGCATCCCGCCCGCGCACGCCGTGCGCGTGCTGTTCCGCCGCAGCTTCCGCAAGGTGCGCACCACGGTGACGGTGGGCAAGCGGTGGTTCTGGCGGGGCGCGAAGCTCGCGGCGTGGGGCACCACGCCTTCCGGCGGCGCGGTGGACCGGGTGCCCGCCGACCCCGGCGACGTGCTGGTCATCGGATTCACCACGGGCAGTACCGGACCCGCCAAAGCGGTGGAGCTGACCCACGGCAATCTGGCGTCGATGATCGACCAGGTGCACACCGCGCGCGGCGAGATCGCGCCGGAGACCTCGTTGATCACCCTGCCGCTGGTCGGCATTCTCGATCTGCTGCTCGGATCCCGCTGTGTACTACCGCCGTTGATCCCGAGCAAGGTCGGCTCGACCGATCCCGCCCACGTCGCGCACGCCATCGAAACCTTCGGCGTGCGAACGATGTTCGCCTCGCCCGCGCTGCTGATTCCGCTGCTGCGCCATCTGGAGCAGCAGCCGAACGAGCTGAAGACGCTGGCCAGCATCTATTCCGGTGGCGCGCCGGTGCCGGACTGGTGCATCGCGGGCCTGCGCGCGGCGTTGACCGATGACGTGCAGATCTTCGCCGGATACGGGTCCACCGAGGCACTGCCCATGTCGCTCATCGAATCTCGCGAGCTGTTCGACGGTCTGGTCGAACGGACGCACCGTGGCGAGGGCACTTGCATCGGACGACCCGCCGACCGGATCGACGCCAGGATCGTCGCCATCACCGATGACCCGATCCCGACCTGGGCCCGGGCCGAGGAACTGGCCGGTGACCTCGCGCGGTCGCGCGGTATCGGCGAACTCGTCGTCGCCGGGCCCAATGTCAGCACGCACTACTACTGGCCGGACACGGCGAACCGGCAGGGCAAGATCGTGGACGGGGACCGGATCTGGCACCGCACCGGCGATCTCGCCTGGATCGACGACGCGGGCCGCATCTGGTTCTGCGGGCGCAAGAGTCAGCGGGTGGTCACCGCCGACGGGCCGATGTTCACGGTTCAGGTCGAGCAGATCTTCAATACCGTTGCGGGCGTGGCGCGCACGGCACTGGTCGGCGTGGGCGCGCCGGGCGCGCAGCGGCCGGTGCTGTGCATCGAGCTGAAGCCCGATGCCGAGGGCGCCGCGGTCGGGGCGGCGTTGCGGGCCCGCGGAGCCGAGTTCGACCTCAGCCGTCCGATCGCCGATTTCCTGATCCATCCCGGCTTCCCGGTCGATATCCGGCACAACGCCAAGATCGGGCGCGAGCAGCTCGCGCAGTGGGCGGGCGAGCAGCTGGGAGCGCGCGCATGAGCGTGAAAACGACGGCACTGCGGGCGATTCCGCTGCTCGGCTGGATCTATCTGGCGGGCGGGCTCGTCGCGGCCGCGACGGACCGGGCGCCCGCGAACCGGGTGCTGCGCGCCGCGTGGTGGATCGACGCGTTCCTGAGCATCGTGGTGCACGCGGCGCAGATCCGGCCCGCGTTGCGCGCGGCCGAGGGGTCGGGCCGCTCCCCGCTCGAAACGGCCGTACTGACGCAGATCTTCGGAATGACTTGGTGGCGAACGCAATGAGCAAAGTACTGGTCACCGGCGCGTCCGGTTTCCTCGGCGGCGCGCTGGTGCGCAGGTTGATCCGCGACGGCGCGCACGATGTGTCGATTCTGGTGCGGCGCACCAGCAATCTGGCCGATCTCGGCCCCGACGTGGACAAGGTCGAGCTGGTCTACGGCGATCTGACCGATGCCGCGTCGCTGGTGCAGGCCACCAGTGGGGTCGACATCGTCTTCCACAGCGCGGCCCGGGTCGACGAGCGGGGCACCCGCGAGCAGTTCTGGCAGGAGAACGTCCGGGCCACCGAGTTGCTGCTCGATGCCGCACGCCGCGGTGGCGCGTCTGCGTTCGTGTTCATCTCCAGTCCCAGTGCGCTGATGGATTACGACGGCGGCGACCAGCTCGACATCGACGAGTCGGTGCCGTATCCGCGGCGCTACCTGAACCTGTACTCCGAGACCAAGGCCGCGGCCGAACGTGCCGTATTGGCCGCGGACACCACGGGTTTCCGGACCTGTGCGCTGCGACCGCGGGCGATCTGGGGCGCGGGCGACCGGTCCGGCCCGATCGTGCGGCTGCTCGGTCGTACCGGCACCGGCAAGCTGCCCGATATCTCGTTCGGGCGCGACGTGTACGCCTCGCTGTGCCACGTCGACAACATCGTCGACGCGTGCGTCAAAGCGGCGGCGAACCCGGCGACGGTGGGCGGCAAGGCCTATTTCATCGCCGACGCCGAAAAGACCAACGTGTGGGAGTTTCTCGGTGCGGTGGCAACCCGGCTGGGGTACGAACCGCCGAGCCGCAAGCCCAACCCCAAGGTGATCGACGCGGTGGTCGGCGTCATCGAGACCATCTGGCGGATCCCGGCCGTGGCGACCCGCTGGTCTCCCCCGCTGTCGCGCTACGCCGTCGCGCTGATGACGCGCAGCGCGACCTACGACACCGGCGCCGCCGCACGCGATTTCGGCTACCAACCGGTCGTGGACCGCGAGACCGGACTCGCCACCTTCCTGGCCTGGCTCGAAAAACAGGGTGGGGCCGTGGAACTCACCCGCACGCTGCGCTGACCCCCGGCGAAAGCCGCGATCGGAGGCCCTCATGACCAACGACACCGTCTTCCGCAGGAAGATCTCGCCCACCGAGCGGCTGTACTTCTTCACCCGCGAGGTGACGCCGCCGTTCCTGATGCATCTCGCGGTGCACGGCGACGGGGTGATCGACCCCGCCGCCCTGCAGCGCGCCGTCGACGTGGCCTCGGCCGCGAATCCCGGCGCCCGGCTGGTCCGGGACGGAAAGTATTGGGTGGACAGCGGTGTCGCGGCCGCCGTCCGGGTGGTGCCGGACTGGACGCTCGACTACGCCGCGCTGGAGAACGACGCGGTGCTCAACAGTCCGATCGGCCCTTCCCCAGAGCGGACCACCGAGGTGCTGCTGCTGACCGGGGCCGAGACGACCATCGTGTTCCGGGTCTTCCACGGCGTGATGGACGGCATGGGCATGCGCCTGTGGGCCGACGACGTGCTGCGCGCGCTGCGCGGCGCCGAGCCGGTCGGCGCCCCGGACGCGATCGCGGACACCGAATTGGTCGCGCAGGTCGGCGCTCCGGGCAGGCAGACACTGGTGCTGCCGACCTACCGGGCCGCCATCGGCACCGGTCGTCAGGATCCGAACGCGGTGCGCTGGTTGCTGCGGCACCGCACCATCGACGGCACCGGCAAGGGCATCGTCGCGCGGGTCGCGTCGATCCTGGCCGCGGAGGCGGGGGTGAAGTCCCGCTTCATGATTCCGGTCGACCTGCGCCGGCACGATCCCGCGCTACGCTCCACCGGGAACCTGGCGCTGCCGCTGTTCCTCGACGTCCGTCCCGGCGAGAGCTGGGAGTCGGTGAGCGCCCAGATGCGCACCGGCCTGCAGGAGAAGCGCGAGCTGAACCAGCTCGACAACGGTGGCCTGTCGAAGTTCCCGCCCGCCGTCATCCGCGCGGTGCTGCGGGCGAGCAACTGGCTCGGCGCCCGGCACAACCGGAACATGGTCTCCGCCACGGTGTCCCATATGGGCAAGGTCGATCTGGACGAGCTGGCCGTGCCCGGCTGGACACCGACCACGATGCGGGTGCTGCCCCAGCACACCGGTTCGATGCCGCTGCTGTTCGGCATGGTGGAGGTGCGCGGGCGGATCGAGCTGATGGTGTCGGCGCGCAACGGCGCGGGTATCGAAGCGCGGCTGGAGGCATTGCTCGACAAGATCGCGCTCACCCTGGAAGCCGAACTCGCACCGCAAGATTCGCCGGCGCGATGACCGCGTGGGCACGATTCGTCAGCGCCCGGCCACGCACGGTGCTCGCCGTCGTGGTCGGGGCGATGCTGCTGTTCGGGCTGCTCGGCATGAACACCGCCGACAAGGTGAGCGCCGCCGGATTCACCGATCCGCACAGCGAATCCGCCGCGGTCGACCGGCTGGTGCGCGCGCACTTCGGCCCGCAGACCCCGGACGCGGTCGCGCTCTACACCGCACCGGCCGGGCAGACGCTCGACGATATCGGCCCCGCCGTGCAGCAGTCGCTCGCCCGGATCGATCCCGCGCTGCTGCAAAAACCGATCGAAACCTATTGGAACAGTGTGCCGCCGCGCAAACAGTTCCTGCGCTCGGCCGACAACCGGCAGGCCCTGGCCGCGGTGTATCTGGCCGGTGACGACAACCGCCGGGTCGCCGCATACCCGGATATCGAAGCGGCACTACAGGTTCCGGGCATCGACACGAAGCTGTCCGGCTACAGCGCACTGGCCACGCAGATCAACAAGCAGTCCCAGCACGACCTGGTGCGGGCCGAATCCCTTTCGCTGCCACTGACGCTGCTCATCCTGGTGCTGGTATTCGGCGGGGTGGTCGCGGCCTCGTTCCCGGTGGCGGTCGGCGTGCTCGCGGTGCTCGGCGCGATGGGCACCATCCGGGTGCTCACCGAGTTCACCGAGGTCAGCACGTTCGCGGTGAATATCGCCTCGCTGCTCGGCCTGGGTATGGCGATCGACTACGGGCTGTTCCTGGTGACCAGATTCCGCGAGGAACGCGCGAACGGGCGCGAGCTCACGGCCGCGATCGAACGCACCTGTGCCACCGCGGGCCGCACTGTCGCGTTCTCGGCCCTGCTGCTGATCTGTGCGTTCGCGGGCACTTTCGTCTTCCCGCAAGCCGTGCTGCGCTCGCTCGGGTTCGGCGCGATCGCGGCGGTCGCACTGGCGGCCGGACTTTCGCTGACCGTCCTGCCCGCCATGCTCGCGCTGTTCGGCCACCGCATCGGCAAGGCCGCGGAAAAGGATCGGACCGAACGCTTCTGGGGTCGCGTGGTGGACGCCGTGCTGCGCAGGCCGGGTCTGGTCACGGTGGTGGTGGGCGTCGTGCTGGTACTGCTCGCACTGCCGCTGACGGGTGCGAAACTCGGCGACATCGACCATCGCGCGCTGCCCGTCGGCAACGAGATGCGTGCCACCGTCGAAGAACTCACCGCCGGCTTCCCCGCCGCGAGCAGCGGTGTCACCGCCGTCCTGCAGGGTGACAACGGTCCTCCGCAGTCGGCGGCCGTGGACGCGGCGAACACCGCGCTCGGCCGGGTCGAGGGCGTCGGTCAGGTGCTCCAGGTCGGCCGCGCCGACGACTTCGTGGTCTTCCACCTCTTCCTCGACGCCACCGACCGCAGCGAAAGGGCAACGGCCACGGTCGAAGACCTGCGCGCGCTGACCCCGCCGGACGGCACGGCGCTGCGCCTCGGCGGCGATACCGCCGCCACCCTGGACAGCGTGCACTCCATCGTGCGCGGCATGCCGTGGATGATCCTGGTGATGGTGGCCGCCACGGTCGTGCTGCTCGCGGCCGCGTTCCGCTCGATCGTGTTGCCGCTCAAGGCCGTCGCGATGGCCTTCCTGAGCCTCGCCGCCACTTTCGGCGTGCTCACCTGGATCTTCGGCGAGGGCCACCTCGCGGGCGTGCTCGGCGTCAGCCCCGGTCCGCTGGCCGCAGGCATGCTCGTGCTGATCATCGCCGTCGTGTTCGGACTGTCCACCGACTACGAGGTATTCCTGCTGTCCCGCATGGTCGAAGCGCACGCCGCGGGCGCCGACACCGCCGGCGCGGTGCGCGTCGGCACGCTCAAGACCGCCCGCGTCATCACCGCCGCGGCCACCCTGCTGGTCATCGTCACCGGCGCGTTCACGCTTTCGCCGTTGACGCCCATGCGCTTTCTCGGCCTGGGCATGATCGTCGCGCTGCTGATCGACGCCACGCTGGTGCGCATGCTGCTGGTGCCCGCGCTGGTGAAACTGATGGGCCCGGCCAACTGGTGGCACCCGTCGCGCCGGCCGCGCCGGGTGTCCGCCACGGTCGAACGGGTGCAGGAGTCCACTTCGATCGGCTGAATCGCAGGTATTTCCAGAAAGATCGCGCGCCACGCCGCAGCGAAGATTGCAATACATCCGATCACTCCGCAGGCTTGGCACCCATGTCCGCCCCCTGCCCCGCCTGCTCCTGGCCGTCGCCGATGCTCGTCTCCCGGCATGGGGCGGTGCGCTATCTGCGCTGCGTGTGCGGGAGATTCCTGGTGGCGCACGGGGACGGGGTGAACCTGCTGAGCGGCCGAAGTGCTTGCGCCGCACCGAAGGTCGCCGAGCATCTGGAGTTGATTCCGCTGCCCGAAGCCTGACGGACCTCCGAGGGGTTCACAGTCCGTGCCGGTGCGCACCGGTCACCAGCTCGGCGACGCGCGCTTCCATGCGCGCCGAGAACGGATCCTCGATCGCGCGCCGGTAGGCCGCGACGGCCGCGCGGGTATCTGCGCCGACCAGATCGGCATTGAGCTGCGCCGCGGCGAATGCGCCTGCCGCCGCGGCGTTGCCGACCTGCGCCGCCGGATCCGTGACATTGCCCGCGGCCCAGACGCCGGCCGCCTCGGTCCGTCCGGTGGCATCGACCGGGAGGTGCACGCCGAGGCCGGACGGATGCGCCACCGCCCGCAGCCCGATCCCGTCCAGGAAACCGGCGCGCGCGACCATCGTCGGCTGCACGGCGAGCACGGTGCGCTCGACCACCGTGCCGTCGCTCAGGCGGACACCGGTCAGTCGATCGTCGGTGACGACCAGTTCCGCCACTTCGCCTGGCACCACCTTGATTCCGCGCGCCGCGAGCTGTTCGGCCGCTTCGCCGACCGGCGGTGCCGCGGTGTGCGCGAAGAACACGACATCGCTGCTCAACTGCCGGAACAGCAACGCCTGGTGCACCGCCATCGGCCCGGTCGCCAGCACGCCGATGGCCTGGTCCCGGACCTCCCAGCCATGGCAGTACGGACAGTGCACGAGGTCGCGGCCCCACCGCGCGGACAGGCCGGGGATCTCGGGCAGCTCGTCCACCAGCCCGGTCGTCACGAGCAGCCGACGGGCCCGGAACGTGCGGCCATCGGTCAGCGTCACCACGAATCCGTCGGCGGCACCGGTCACCGCATCGACCTCGCCCGCCAGCACCGCACCGCCGTAGCCACGCACCTCCGCCCGGCCCAGCTCGAGCAGTTCGCCGGGCGGCATCCCGTCGCGCGCGAGCAACCCGTGCACGCCTTCGGCCGGTGCGTTGCGCGGGTCGCCCGCGTCGATCACCAGCACCGACCGCCTGGCCCGCGCCAGCATCAGCGCACCGTTCAACCCGGCGGCACCGCCGCCGATCACCACCACGTCGTAGCCGTCTTGCTGTTCAGTCACCGTGACCACCTCCGCTCACCACCATGCGAGCGACCGCACCGAAACCGCAACTTCTGTTGCCATATCGGCAATATCTGCCCGGGCCGAAATCCGGTCGACCGCGGGCCGGCCGCTCGGTACTCTCCGATGCTATGGAGTGATGCCGAGTGCGCCCGCCCGGACAGCGCTGCCGCCGTGTCGGATTCAGCGCGCGGACGGCGCTGCCCGCACCCCGCACTCCGATCGAGGGACACCCCATGACCGATCAAGAATTTCTTTCCCGCGTCGCCGCGCGCCTGGCCGCCCTGCCCGGCACCCGGGCGGTGACGCTCGGCGGCTCCCGCGCCCAGGGCACCCACACGCCCGAGAGCGACTGGGATCTGGCCATCTATTACCGAGGCACGTTCGACCCCCGCGCCCTCCGTGAAATCGGTTGGGACGGTGAGGTATCCGAGCTGGGCGGCTGGGGCGGCGGCGTCTTCAACGGCGGCGGCTGGTTCACCATCGAGGGCCGCAAGGTCGACGTGCACTATCGCGACCTGAACGTGGTCGAACACGAACTCGCCGAGGCCGAGCAGGGCCGATTCCATTGGGAGCCACTGATGTTCCATCTGGCGGGCATCCCGAGCTATCTGCTGGTGGCCGAACTCGCCGTCAACGAGGTGCTGCACGGCACCCTCCCCCGGCCCGGCTACCCGCCGGCCTTGCGTACCGCCGCCCCGCCGATCTGGCGTAACCGGGCCGAGCTGACCCTTCGTTACGCCACGGACGCCTACGTGCATCGCGGCCAGGCCACCGAGGTCGCCGGGTCCATCGCCATCGCCGCGATGGCCACGGCGCACGCGATCCTCGCGGCGCGCGGGGAATGGGTCGTCAACGAGAAGCGGCTGCTGGCCCGCGCGGGCCTGCGCGATATCGATGCGATCGTAGGGCAGTTGACACCGGACCCGGCATCGCTGGCGCAGCGGATCGCATCGGTGCAGCGCATGCTGACCGCCGCGCGCTGACCGCCCACCTGCGACGACATGGTTTCGTCGCCGTCGCGTCACGGAGATGTTCCGCCGCGCGGCCTACCCGTTTGCCTGATCGTGGTTCGGCACGTGCATCCTGTACTCGAACAGATTGAATCCTTTGGATTGCCCGACTGCCGACGAGACCAGTGTCACCGGATGCGGTTCGGCGGACCGTCCCGACGACAGTGAGAGCAGGACCGATGCGGCCTGTGGTGATGGAAGGCGTCGCGGCACGGCGCGGCAGCGAATACGCGGTATTGCTGCGTCGCGTGCGACAGGCCGGGTTGCTCGACCGGCGGCCGCGCTACTACGCGTGGAAGAGCGCGGTGACCGCCGCCGCCTACGTGGGCGGCTGGCTGGTGTTCGTGCTGCTCGGCGATTCGTGGTGGCAGTTGGGCGTCGCGGCGTTCCTCGGAATCATGTTCGCCCAGTTCGCTTTTCTCGGTCACGACGCCGGGCACAAACAGATCTTCGCGAGCCGGCGCGCCAACTATCTGTACGGGTTGATCTTCGGCAACCTCGGAATCGGGGTGAGCATCGGCTGGTGGACCAGCAACCACAACCGCCATCACGCGCACCCCAACACCGAGGACGCCGATCCCGACATCATGGGCGTGCTGGCGCACTCCGGTGCGCGCGCCCGGGCCGAACGAAGTTGGCGGCGGCTGATCTTCCGGTATCAGGCCTGGTTGTTCTTTCCGATGCTGCTGCTCGAGGGCGGCAGTCTGCATTTCGCGAGTGCCCGCGCGGCATTGCGCTGGCCGATCCCGAACCGCCGTGCCGAAGCGGCATTGCTGGCGCTGCACGCCGTGGTCTATCTGGGCACGGTGTTCGTGGTCCTGTCGCCGGTCAAGGCGCTGGTGTTCATCGCCGTGCAGCAGGGGCTGTTCGGGCTGTATATGGGCTGCACCTTCGCGCCGAATCACAAAGGCATGGCGGTACTTCCGGCCGGCGACCGCACCGACTTCCTGCGCAAACAAGTGCTCACCTCCCGTAACGTCCGCGGTGGCGTCTTCATCGATGCGGCGCTGGGCGGCTTGAACTATCAGATCGAACACCACCTGTTCCCCTCGATGCCGCGGGCCAACCTGCGCCGGGCCCAGCCCATGGTCGCCGAGTTCTGCGCCGAGATCGGCGTGCCGTATTGCGAGACCAGCCTGCTCCGCTCCTACGCCGAGGCGCTGCGCCATCTCGACGCCGTCGGCAAGCACACCAGGGCGCCCGCGGAATCCGCTGCCTGACACCGGCTGTCGGGCGATCGACGGACATACACGGCACCCCGGGCGCTGCGAAACTCATCGAGAGAGCTGTGGCGGCGCGCTACCCGCCGCCACGGCAACGCTGCGGTAGGTGAGGTTCCGATGGGATTCTTCGGTCGAAAGTCCGAGCTGCGCACGGGTTTCGAGCACGAGTACGTCACACTGCCCGACCCCGGCCTGCCCGACGCGGAGACCCGGCAGGTGCTGTATCGGGCGTTGTGCGAGATCGGCTTGGCCGACATCGTCTTCGGGCCCGGTGACGTGCGGGAGTGTTTTCGTGCGCTGACCTCCGTCGCACCGGTCTTCCGGAACACCGTCTCCGACAACCGGATGCTCGGGCGCTTTTCTGGCGAGCCGGACGTCTTCTGGTATGCGCTGCAGGGTTCGGCGGGTGCCGCGATCGTGATGTCCTTCGGACCGGAGAGCGAGGACAGCTTCCGGCAGGTGCAGATCGACGGCCCGCTGAGCAGGACCGCGCTGCAAACCCCGTTCGAATGGGGCACCGTGCTGGGCCTCGGCGCCTCGGTGCCGGTCGGTTTCGCGCGGATCTTCGCCGACGCCACGCTGCAACCGCTGTCGGCGCTGCCGGGTCTCGAGCACTTCCGTCAGCCGGACGAAAACGGTTCGGGCGCAGGGTCTCCCGCCGACGAACCGACCATCATGCTGCCGCAACCACCGCCCGAGCTGCCGATCCAGATCGGCTATCGCCTGCTCGCGACCGCGCCGCAGAGCGTCCTGGTGTACTCCGCGGCCACGTTGAGCGAGACCTTCGCCGGGGTGTACTCGGCCGCACCGGTTTTCGGTGCGACGTCGCTCGCGTTCGAGGACGGCTGGGTCGGCGCGTTGCCCGCGCCGTCGGTGCAGTGGTTCGGTGTGGACGGACCCGCCGGGTCCGCCGTCGTGGTAACCGCCGCCACGAGTGCCGATTTCGCTTTCCTGAGCACCGAGGTCATGCCGCAGGTCGGCAGTCTGCCGTCGGCGTTCACCTGCGGTATCGCCGACCGGACCGTCGTACCGCAGTCCTTCGCCCGGCTGTTCACCAGGTCGGACCAGCGCCCGATCTGGGAACTGCCGGGCATGCGGCATCTGCGCCAACCCTGAGCGGATCTCCTTGGCCCGGTGCGTTTCCAGTGCCCATATCGGGCGACTTCGGCGAGCCACCGGCGTAGCGCGACCGGCGGCCGATGCGCGTCCAGTAGGGTCTGCGCGGTCAACGTACCGGACAGTGGAGGACGACATGAGTGAGCTCGTTCTGGTTACCGGCGGAACCGGCTATATCGCGGGGTGGTGCATCGTGTCGCTGCTCGAACGCGGCTACGACGTACGCACCACCGTGCGCAGCCCCGACCGGGAGCCGGCGGTGCGCCGCGCCGTCGCCACGGTCGTCGATCCCGCGGGCCGGTTGAGCTTCGCCACGGCCGATCTGCTGTCCGACGACGGCTGGGCCGACGCGGTCCGCGACGTCGACTACGTGCTGCATGTCGCCTCACCGCTGCGCGTCGACGCCGCAGAGAGTCCTGAAGCGCTGATCGCCGCGGCCCGCGACGGCGCACTGCGCGTCCTGCGCGCCGCGACCGCGGCCGGGGTGCGGCGGGTGGTCATGACGTCGGCGGCGAACGCGGCGAGCCCGTCGTCCTATGCCGCCGAGGGCATCACCGACGAGACGCTGTGGACCGATCCCGACGATCCGACGCTCATCCCCTACCGGCGCTCGAAAACCCTTGCCGAGCGGGCAGCCTGGGATTTCATGGCGACCTACGACGGGCCCACCGAACTCACCACGGTGCTGCCCGGCGCGGTCTTCGGCCCGATCCTGAGCACCGGCACCACGGGTTCGGTCGATATCGTCGAGCGCATGGTGTCGGGCAAGATGCCCGGCGTGCCGCGCATCGGACTCGAGATCGTCGACGTCCGCGATCTCGCCGACATCCACATCAAGGCGATGACCGCGCCCACCGCCGCGGGCGAACGTTTCCTCGCCACCGGCGAATTCACCTGGATGCGCGATATGGCCCGCACCCTGCACCACGGTCTCGGCGCGCGCGGCAAACAGGTGTCCACCCGCCAGTTGCCGGATTTCGCGGTCAAACTCGCCGCCCGCTTCAGCGACGCACCGCTCGGCGAGATCACCCCGGCCCTCGGCCGGCGCAACCGGCACAGCACCGACAAGGCCAAGCGCCTGCTCGACTGGCAACCCCGGCCCGCCGAGCAGACCGTCCTCGACTGCGCCAACAGCCTGATCGCGCACAGCGGCGCGTGAGCGCGTCCGGCCCGCACCGGCGCGGCGGTGTGGGCCGAATCCGGCTCGGGCACAGCCGGACTCACGATCCGAGCAGTCCGGAACTCAGGACTGCGAAGACCCCGAACCGAGCACGTCCGGTGCGCCGAGCACCGTGTTCAGCAACTGCCCGAGCCGCTCCCCCGCGAGCCGCAGCCGGTTCTCGGCCACCGGCAGGAACTGCTGGGTGTACTCGTCGCCGATGGTGGACGAGGCCGGATAGAAGCCGGGCGTGTTCACCACCCGGCAACTGTCCTCGGCCCATTGCACCGGATCGCTGTCCGGCTGCGCGGGCGGCAAGGCGGGCGCGGGCAGCGCCAGCAGCCGTTGCAGCTCCTCGGCGTCGCTCGCGTGCCGGGTGTCGAGCAACCGGCTGTCCCATACCGAATGCAGGTTGGTGGCCTTGCCGAGGTAGGTGACCCGGAACTCGTTGCCGCCGCGGTCGCGGGCATACCCGGCGTGCAGCGGCTGGTGGATGTCGCCGACGAAATGCACGACGAACTTCAGCGCCTGCGCGCGCTCGGCGTCCGCGCGCGAGCGGTCGGCCAGGATCTTCGTCTGCGCGCGCAACGCGTCGACCACGTTGTCGCCGTTGTTCCCGTTCACCGCCGCGTCGTAGACGCAGCCGTTCTCCCCGATGTTCACATAATGCCACGGCGCGGAACGTTTCCCGAGGTCCGGGTCGTCCCGGCGCACCTCGTCGGCCCAGTTGGCCACCCCGGCCAGCGTCGGATCCGCCTCGCCGGCCAGCAGCCGCGAGACCTGATCCCGGGCCGCCGGGTCGAGCCGGAGGTCGGCGATCGCGCCGACCGTGTTGTGCCCCTGCACGCCCCACGCGTTCGCGGGCGGCGCAACGGCGAACAGGATGGCTCCGAGCGCACACACGCCCGCTAGAGCAGCTCTACCTCGCATCGAGAAGAATCCTTTCGACCAGCGTCCGATGGCCCCGACCGTGCACGATCCCTACGGCTCAGAGTCTCCGCGACAATTTCCATCCAGAACTGAACACCGGATAAACAGTGTGCGACAAGACCGTCGCCCACGGTGCCCGAATTGTCGGTGCCCACTGGCACACTCGGCGTTCATGGGCGAAACGATTCGGCTGCGCGAGGTCACTCCCGCAGACCTCGACCTGTTCTTCGAATACGAGCAGGACCCCGAGGCCCTGCGTCGCTCGCGCTTCACCCCGCGCGACCGTGCCGCTTTCATGACGCATTGGGCGACCACCGTGCTCGGCGACCCCACCGTTTTCGTCCGCACCGTCACCGTCGACGGCGAAACCGCAGGCAACATCGTGTCCTGGTGGCGCGAAGACCGCCGCTTCCTCGGCTACTGGCTGGCCCGGACATACTGGGGCCGCGGTGTCGCCACCCAGGCCCTCCCCCTATTCCTGGCCTGCGAAACCACCCGCCCCCTGTGGGCCGACCCGCATGCCGCCAACACCGCCTCGGTCCGCCTCCTGGAAAACCACGGCTTCCGTCACACCGGATCAGACTGGAACGGTCCAGACGAATACGCCACCCTGGTCCTCGAATAGCCCGAACCCTGCCCGTACCCGTGAATCCTGCGCCGAACGATCGACGGAGCGGAACGACGATTCGCCTGCCACAGCAGGTCGGGAACCCACAGAGCTGTCCGCACCGAACCCGACAGGTGCGTGACCACCCCCTCCGCTTCGATTACGTTGCCACCAACCGATCCCGCGCACTCGACGTCATCCTCGGCGCACACGCCGCCCCAGGTCGATCACCCACGACGCTCACACACCCGATTCTTGCTGGACGCACGATCACCAGGTAATGGTGGCGGAACGCTCTCGGCCGATGCCGCCACCATTACCTGGTGATCACTCGTCCAACCCTGGGCGGCGAGTGCGGCGCGGACGCGATCCAGCACGACGTGGGGGCGCTGGCGCAGGAGGGTCGCGTTGACGCGGACCACGCGCCAACCGACGGACTCGAGTGTCGCGATGCGGTCGATGTCCTTGGTGCGTTGCGCCGGATCGGTCCAGTGCTGGATACCGTCGTATTCGACTGCGACGCGCCATAGGGACCAACCCATATCGACGCGAGCGGGGAACTCGCCTGCACCGTTCCGAACCACCAACTGAGTTGTCGGCCTGGGCAATCCGTTGTCCATCAACAGCAGGCGAACGTGTGATTCGGGCGGCGATTCGGCACCGCCGTCGAGGACCTCGAGCACGGTGGGCAGGCGGTGCACACCGCGCGCGCCGGGATGGGCGCGGGCAACGGCCGCGATCTCGGACGGTACCAATCCGGTCGCGGCGCACAAGGCATCGAGGACCGGCACCGCTTCGTCTCGGGCCAGCCGACGGGCTAGGTCGAAGCCGGTTCTGGCCGGAGTCGTCACCCGAAACCCCGCCACCGCACAACAATCGACGGAATCGAGCTCGGCTTGAACTACGCGGATCCCGGCGGGAGCCTTGTAGTGACCGGGCCGCGCGATCTCCGGCAGTTGCTCCGGGTCCAGCCAGCGCGTGCCGTGCAGCGCCGCCGCCGAGTACCCGACCAAGACACCGCTCCCCTTTGCCCAGTGCCCTGCTGCCCGAGCGCGCGTGACAGCGTCCAGTGCGAACCCCTTGCGCAGATAGACATCTGGGAACAGCCGCACGAAGTCGTGGCGAAGTTCCCACTGCGAGACCAGCCCGGCCTGCCGCGCCCAGGACCCTGGAAATGGTTCATCGAGTGCCCCCATGTCCGAGCACTATGCACTCCCCCACCGACAGGTTCCCGCGTGGCGAGACGCACCACTGCGTGGCCGGGCATCAGCCACCGGCGCACCCGATTCTTACTGGACACACGATCACCAGGTAATGGCGGCGGAGGGCTCTCGGCCGATGCCGCCACCATTACCTGGTGATCACTTGTCCAATCCAAAGTAGGGCTGGGAAAGTTGGGGGTTTCTGTTTCAGTTCGGGAGGATGCGGGGAATTTGGGGATTTGTGGTGTGGGGTATGGGGATTCCGTGATACTTGGGTGATGGCACAACGGGGTGACAATGCGATGAATGCGGATTCGGAGCCCACTCTCGCGGGGCAGATCATTGTGGGTGCGGGGACGGGCAAAATACCGTCGAGCGTGTTGATCGTGGGTGCAGGGATCGCCGGACTCGCTGCGGCGCAGGCACTTCGGAAGCTCGGGCATCCGGTGACCATCGTGGAGGCGCGGGACCGGATCGGAGGGCGGATTTGGACCGATGCGGATGGGGTCGATCTGGGGGCGCATTGGATTCATGGCACGGAAGGGAATCCGCTCACCGAATTGGTCGAAGAACTCGAGATCCCGTACAGCTATGTCGGCGGGGACAGTTCGTACACCGGCGGATTCGACAGTTTGACATTGTTCGGACCGGATAGGCTGATCGCCCCCACCATGGCGAAGAACCATACACTCGAACTCGCCGACAAAGTCCTGCACGAACTGGAACAGCGCGCCGAAATCGCGCGCAGGCGCGGACATCCGGATATGCCGTTGGCGAGTGTGGTCGATCGGATTCTCGCCGAGGCGAATTACGATCACGCCGATGAACAAGCAATTCGGTATCACCTCAACGTGATTCTGCGCGAAGACGTCGCCGAGGACGCCGGCAAGCTCTCGTTCAAGTTCTGGGAGGACGGCTATCGCGTCTACGGATACGGCGACAGCGTCCTGCACCGCGGCTACCGGGCGCTGGCGGACGCGCTCGCCGCGGATCTGCACATCGAACTGGGAACCATTGTGCGCCGGGTGGATACCGGCGACGGCTCGGCACCGGTGCGGGTGTACACCGACAAGGGCTGCCGCGAGGCGGACAAGGTTCTGATCACCGTGCCGCTGGGCGTGCTGAAAGCGAACGAGATCGAGTTCGTCCCGCCCCTGCCCGAGGCCAAACGCCGCGCCATCGACGCCCTGGGCTTCGGCACGCTCAACAAGATCGCCTTGCATTACGACGAAAGATTCTGGCCCGCCGAGCAATACGTGTTCGGCTACCTGTGCCGGGAGACCGACAGCTACCCGACCGTAGTGATCAGCATGTGGAAATCGCACGGTAAACCGATTCTGGTGTTGCTGCTCGGGGCATCGCTGGGCCGGGCGATGGAGAGCTGGCCCGATACCCGGGTCGAGGAATACGCGAGTACCGTGGTCCGGGACATCTTCGGGGCCGAAGCCCCTGCGCCCGAGCGTATCTCCCGTACGGCATGGGCGGCGGACCCGTTCGCGCACGGGTCGTACGCGTGCATCGGCGTCGACGCCTCCCCGCGCGATCTCGACACCCTGGCCGAACCGGTGGGCGCACGCCTGTTCTTCGCGGGCGAGGCGACCAACAGCTTCCATTGGGGTTGTGTGCACAGTGCGTACGAGTCGGGGCTGCGGGAGGCGGCGCGCATTGCCGACGCTCCAGCGATCTACCGCCCGCCCGCCACCGAGACATCGCGTAGGCAGCGCCGCGATATCGAGCGGATGAAACGCTTCGCCCGAATGCGCATGAGCCACCTGGGTTTCGAACAGCTCCGGGAGCGCGTGGCATGTCTGGCCGAGGGTGTCGACCCCTTCGGCGTGCGGCTGTTCGGCGCCCTCGTCGACGCCGATCTCGAGACCTTGGCATCGATGTTCGACGAACTCACCTACGCGCCGGGCGATCCGGTCTGCCGGGAAGACGATGCCGCGCACGGCGTCTACGTGGTCGCGGCGGGTGCGGTCGAGGTGGACTTCGGCGGCATCTACGATCGCGCCGTGCTGTCGCGCGGCAGCGTGCTGGGCGGTCACGACCTCTTCTTCGATGCCAGAACCACTTCCGTCACGGCGGTGACGCCGGTCCGCCTCTACTACCTCGACCACTACCGCTACAAGACGTTCCTCTACGCGTTCCCCGACGTCATGATGATGATGCTCGCCGACCTCGTCACGCGCTGGGAACAGTTGGAAGAGGTCCTCGGCAGCGAAACACTCACCGGCGCCCGCCGCCTCCTCCAGGCCCGCCGCACCGGCGATCTCGCCTCCTGACATCGACCTGTCCAGGATTGGACGAGTGATCACCAGGTAATGGTGGCGGCACCCTCTCGGCCGATGCCGCCACCATCACCTGGTGATCGGTTGTCCAGGACGTCCGGGTAGTGGGCGCGGCGAATTGCGCCGGATCCCAGGGGCCGAAGCGGTTCCGGACAAGGCGGCGCGGTCAGAGTGGGTGTGTCACGAAGCTGACCGCGCGTGCGCGCGCCGCGACAGCAGTGACTCCAGGACGACGAGTCCGCCGAGGACGAGTACGGTCATGCCGATCACCCGCAACCCGAGGTCGGCGCTCGAGACGAACGCCGCCACCACATCGCCGGACCGCTCCGGCGTGGTCACGGCCAGCGCCTGAGCCACGGTGTGCGGGGCGTGGCCGGCGCGAAGGTCCGGCGGTAGCGCGGCGGCGAACCGGGCGGTGAGCACCGTGCCGATCACGGCGACCCCGAGCGCACTGCCGAATTCTCTTGTGGTGGCCTGCAATCCGGCGCCCACCCCGGCCTGCGCGTGTGGTAGCGAACCCGCGATCGCACCGGACAGCGTCGGCAGGGCCAGCGTCAGTCCGACACCCGTCACGACCAGCCACGCGGCGTAGCCGACGTAGGGCGTCTGCGCGCTACTGGTGGACAACCCCAGCAGTCCGCCACCGACGAGTGCGAACGCGAGCGCGACGGTGGCGTCGAGGCCGATGCGCGCAACCAGGCGACCGACGTAACGCGCCCCGAAGAGCATCGGGATGGTCAGCGGCAGGATGCCCAGTCCGGTGAGCAGCACGCTGAATCCCTTGCCGTACTGCAGGAACGAGGCGTTGACGTAGAACAGCGCGAACATGCCGAAGAAGACCGTGGTCATGCCGAGGCAGGCGCTGCGCAGGCGCGGCAGGCGGAACAGCCGCGGATCGAGCAGTGGGTGTTCGACTTTCAGCTCGACCACCGTCCATACAGCGAAAAGCACTGCCGCACATACGAATCCAGCGATTACTAGACCACTTCCCCAGCCTGCCTCGGGTCCTTCGACGATACCGAGCAGCAGCGCGACCGACGCGCCGACCAGCAGCAGCGTGCCGAGCGGGTCGATCCGGCGTTCGTGCCGCGCCGAAACCGGTGCCACCCGGGCGGCCAGCCCGAGCAGCAGCAGGGTGACGGGCACGGCCGCGAGGAACAGCCAGCGCCACGATCCGCCCGAAAGGATCGCCCCGCCACCGACATTGCCGATGACACCGCCCAGGCCCGACATCGACGCCCAGGTCGCGATCGTCGCGGGTTTGCGGTCGGCCGGGACGGCGTGCAACAGGACGGCGAGCGTGTTGGGCAGCACGGCGGCGGCGCCGACACCGGTGATCGCCCGCCCGACGAGCAGGATCACCACACTGGGCGCGATAGCCGAGAGCAGCGCGCCCACCGCGAACAACCCGAGGCCGGCGAGCAGTACGCCCTTGCGCCCGAACCGATCTCCGGCGGCCCCACCGGGAATCACCAAGCAGGCGAAGAAGATCACGTACATGTCGACGATCCAGATGAGCGCCGAGGCTGATGGGTGCAGCTCGCTTGCGGCGAGCATGGGGACGGCGAGATTGGTCGCGGCGATCATCCCGACGACGAGCGCCACACAGGCGCACATGACGGCGAGCAGGCCGCGTCGCCCGCTGGGCCGGGTCCGGGCAGTCGAGCCGCGCTCGCGGAGCAGAACATTCGATGACATAGCCCGAACGCTAAGTACGCAGGCAGTATGCATGCCACGCAACATCAGTAACAACTATTTGCGTACGATGCAACCATGCCTCAGCAGCTCGACCTCAACCTCCTGCGCGTGTTCGACGCACTGCTGCAAGACGGCAGCGTCACCGCCGCCGCCGAGCGCCTGCACCTGTCCATTCCGGCGACGAGCCGGGCGCTGGGCCGGTTGCGCCGGGCGATGCAGGACCCGATTCTGGTGCGGGCCGGGCGCGGACTGGCGCCTACCCCGTTCGCGCTGCGCACCGCGCCGCGGGTGCGTTCGCTGCTCGACGAAGCGGCCGCGTTGATCAGCGCCGACCGCGAGATCACGATCGCGGAACTGGAGCGCACCTTCACGATTCGGATCAACGACGGCGTGGCCGCGACGCTGGCGACGGCGGCGGTCGAGGCCACCTCGGCGGTGGCGCCCGGTGTGGTGCTGCGTTTCGTCGCGGAGGGTAGCGAGAGCGCCGAGGCGCTGCGTGACGGCTCGGTCGATCTGGACATCGGCGCGGGCGAGGTCGCGGCGCCCGACATCCGATCGGCGCTGCTGTATCGCGAACGGGTGGTCGGCATCGTCCGCGCCGACAGCCCGCTCGGTCTGGACGGCGCGCCGACCTTGTCACAGCTGTGCGACTATCCGCACGTCTCCGCGTCGCGCCGAGGTCGGCAGCGCGGCCCGCTGGACGACGCGCTCGCCGCGGCCGGCCTGCAACGCCACGTCGCCGCCGTCGTGCCGACCTCCGCGGTGGCCGCGTTGCTGGTCGCGACGAGTCACTACGTCGGACTGGTCCCCCAGCGCCTCGCCGAGGAACACGGTCGCACCCTCGGCCTGCGCTGGTTCCCGATCCCCGCCGCCCTGCCGGACGTCGAGGTGCGCCTGCTGTGGCATGCCCGCCTCGACGCCGACCCGGCCCAGCGCTGGTTACGCGACACGATCCGCACCGCGCTCCACGCCGACGCGGAGTAATCCCGCTGCGCGCCTTACCTTCCCAGCGACAGCCTCCGGCCCGCGGCATCCCGCGCTCGCCGCACCACAGGCAACGCGACCTGCGACCCGCCTACAAGCGGTGTGGTCGTCGACGAGCTGTTCCACTGTGGTGAGCGCGCAGCGTCCCCGTGCGCGCCCGACCCCGCCCGCCAGGCAACGCGACCTGCAGCACATTTCGACGACCTGTCTCACCGCGGTGGGCACAGCGCACAGCGTGGCCAGGAACGGCGTCCGGCACGGCATCCCCGCGCCTGACCCCGCCCACCACGGGCAACGCGACCTGCCGCACACCTACAGATAGGTGTGGTCATCGACGACCTGTCGCACGGTGGTGAGCGCGGCGCGCAGGGTCGCCGGATCGGTCGAGCCGAGGGCGAGGCGCAGGGCGTGCGGCACGTGCCGGGTGATGGCGAACGGGTCGGCGGCGGACACCGAGATCCGTTCGCGGGCAAGGGCTGTCACGACCCGATCGGCTCGGACCTGCTCGGGCAGCGGCAGCCACAGGAAATAGGCGGACGGATGGCCGAGCAGCGGCAGTCCCGCGAGCACGTCGCGCGCGATCGCCTGCCGGGCGCGCGCGTCGGCGCGCTTGCTCGCCTCGAGCCGGGTCACGGTGCCGTCGTCGAGCCAGCGGCACGCGATCGCCGTCATGACCGCGGGCGCGTTCCAGGTGGTCGCGCGGATCGTGCGTTCGAGCGCGGACACCGATGCGGGCGGTGCCGCGACGAAGCCGACGCGCAGCCCCGTCGCGACGCTCTTGGAGAGTCCGGAAACGTACACGGTGCGGTCCGGCGCGAGCGCCGCCACCGGAGGCGGCGGCCGTACGGCGGAGAACGCATACGCCGCGTCCTCGATGACGAGAAGCCCGTGCCGGCGGGCGATTTCGGCGAGCCGCTCGCGCTGCTCCAGCGGCAGCACCCAGCCCAGCGGGTTGTGCACCGTCGGCATCGTGTAGACGGCGCGCACCCGTCGTGCCGCGCAGAGCCGCGCCAGCGCGTCCAGATCGGTGCCGTCTTCGGTCGCCGGGATCGGCACCGATTCCAGATGCAGCGTCCGGGCAAGGACCTTGAAGCCCGGATAGGTCAGGGCGTCGACCGCGACCACGTCGCCGGGGCGCAGCAGTGCCATCGCCGTGGCGGCCAAACCCTGCTGTGCGCCGTTGACGATCAGCACCTGGTCGGCCGTCACCGGCACACCGCGTCGCTTCAGGTGCCGCGCCACCGCGGCCCGCTCGTGCGGGCGCCCGGCATGCGGCTGGTAGCGCAGCAGGGCTTCGATATCGCCGGATGATGCCAACTCCCGCAACGCGTTTCGCAGCAGATCCGGCTGGCCGGGCAGTGCCGGATAGTTGAAGTTGAGGTCCACCACGTCGGTCGCGACGGCGCGCTGGTCGATGCCGTGGCCGGGCGGCAGCGCGAGTTCGCGGACGAACGTGCCGCGTCCCCGCTCACCGCTCACCAAGCCCATCGCTGCCAGCTCGGTATAAACCTTCGTCGCCGTCGCCAGAGCCAGCCCTTCCCGCGCCGCGAGTTCCCGGTGCGTCGGCAACCGGGTACCCGGCGATATCCGGCCCGCGCGGATATCGGCCGCCAACCGGTCCACCAGAGCCTTGTATCGCGAGACCGCCACGCCCGAATTGTATGCAGGACAATTCTTTGATTGTCCTGCGCACGGCGACATACGGTGCCGAGATGCACATCGCCATTCTCACTTTCGAGGGCTACAACGAACTCGATTCGCTCATCGCGCTCGGCGTACTGAACCGAATCCAGCAGCCCGGCCGACGCATTTCGATCGCCTGCCCTACCGAGCGGGTCCGTTCGATGAACGGCGTGGTGATCGAATCCATGGCCACGCTCGAAGAGGCGGCCGCGGCGGACGCGGTGATCGTCGGCAGCGGGTCCCGCACCCGCGAAGTCGTCGAGGACCGGGCGCTCATGGCCCGGCTGCGGCTCGATCCGTCCCGGCAGCTGCTGGCCGGACAGTGTTCGGGGACCTTGATTCTGGCGAAACTCGGGCTGCTCGACGACATTCCCGCCTGCACCGACCTGACCACCAAACCGTGGGTGCAGGCGGCCGGGGTGGACGTGCTCGAACAACCGCTGTTCGCGAAAGGCGATATCGCGACGGCGGGCGGCTGCCTCGCCGCGCACTATCTCGCGGCCTGGTTGATCGCCCGGCTGGACGGCATCGGGGCGGCCGAAACCGCCTTGCATTACGTGGCTCCCGTCGGCGAGAAGGACGAATACGTGCGCCGCGCGATGCGAAACATCGCGCCTTATCTGCCGATGGAACCGGCCACCCTCGAGGCGGGTGTGCGCGCGCACTAATCTCTGGGGCATGGCACGGGACGAGCGCGGGGTAACCGCCCAGAGTGAGGATTTCGCTTCCTGGTACAACGAGGTCGTTTTCAAGGCCGGCCTCGTCGATCGGGGTCCAGCCAAAGGCACCATGGTCATCCGACCGTATGGGTACCGGGTATGGGAGCAACTGCAGGCCGAACTCGATCGCCGCATCAAAGCCACCGGACACGAGAACGCCTATTTCCCGCTCCTGATCCCGGAAAGCTACCTCAGCCGCGAAGCCGAACACGTCGAGGGCTTTTCGCCGGAGCTGGCCGTGGTCACCCACGCCGGCGGTAAAGAACTCGAAGAACCGCTGGTGGTACGGCCGACCTCGGAAACCATCATCGGCGAGATGATGTCGAAATGGATCAGCTCGCACCGCGATCTGCCCCTGCTGCTCAATCAGTGGGCCAATGTGGTGCGCTGGGAGCTGCGACCGCGAATGTTCCTGCGCACCACCGAATTCCTGTGGCAGGAGGGGCACACCGCGCACGCCGACGCCGCGGACGCCCGGCGCGAAACCATGCTCGCCCTCGACATCTACGACGAGGTGGCGCGAGAGCTGGCCGCGATACCGGTGATTCCGGGCGAGAAGACCCCCGGCGAACGTTTCGCGGGCGCGGTCACCACGTACACCATCGAGGGCATGATGCGCGACGGCCGCGCGCTCCAGTGCGGCACATCGCATTACATGGGCACCAACTTCGCGACCGCCTTCGACATCCGCTACACCGGCGAAACGGGCCGGGAGGAGTTGTGCCACACCACCTCCTGGGGCATGACCACGCGCATGCTCGGCGCCGTCGTGATGACGCACGGCGACGACAAGGGGCTGGTCTTCCCGCCGCGGCTCGCACCGCACCAGGTGGTGATCGTCCCGATCACCCGCGGCGGCAACCCCGCCGTCGAGGCGGCCGCCGAGGAACTGGCAGGCCGGCTGCGGGCGGCGGGCGTGCGCACCCACGTCGACGCGCGAGCGCAGCTCACTCCGGGGTTCAAGTACAACGAGTGGGAACTGCGCGGCGTGCCGATCCGGCTCGAACTCGGGCCGCGCGACCTCGAAGCGGGCACCGCCATGATGGTGAAACGCCTCGGCGACGCAGGAAAGCAAGCGGTTCCGCTGGACTCGCTGCCCGAGACCATGCCGCGGATATTGGACGAGTTCCAAGCGTTCCTGCTCGCCAGGGCCACCGAGTTCCGGGAAAGCCACACCCGCACCGTCGACACCTGGGCGGATTTCGCCGATGCGGTCGCGACCGGCTGGGCGCTGGCCCTGCACTGCGGCAGCACCGCCTGCGAGGAGGACATCAAGTCCATCACCGCCGCCACGCCGAGATGTATTCCCTTGCAAGCGGACTCGGCATCCGGAAATTGCGTACGCTGCGGCGCCCCCGCGACGTACGGCAAGCGCGTGATCTTCGGTCGCGCCTACTGATCAGCGCGAATCAGCTGGTCTGCACAGCGATTCGGAGGCCGAACACAACCAGCAGGGTGCCCATCACGGTGTCGATGGCGCGGCGCACACTCTGCCGCGCCAATACCCCGCGCAGCGCGTCGACCACGTTCGCCAGCACGGTGAACCAGGTCAGCGACACCAGCGCGGCGATGACGCCGAGCGAGATGCTGTCGGCGGCAGTCGGTTCGGCGGGCAGGAACTGGGGCAGCAGCGCGATGAAGAACACCGCGACCTTCGGATTGAGCAGATTGGTCAGCAGCCCCTGCCGGAACGCCGCCGCCGTGCCCGGCCGGTTCGCCAGCGCCTCGCCGGTCACGTCGTAGCCGCCGCGACGCGCGGCCAGCAGGGCGCGCACGCCGAGCACCATCAGGTACGCCGCCCCGATAAGCTTGACCACGGTGAACGCCACCGCCGACGCGGCGAGCAGCCCGGCCACACCGAGCGCGCTCACCACCGACCAGCCGAAGACGCCGGCGGCGATCCCGGCCGCACAGGCCATCCCGGCCCGCCGTCCCGACAGCACCGAACTCCGGGTGACGATCACGAAATCCGGACCCGGCGACATCGCCGCCACCAATACCACGCCACCCAGGGCGAGCGCCTGCGCTGTAGACATCACCTCGTCACCCTAACGAGCACGTGAGCCGCCAGGTAGCGGGTTTCGACCCGTCTAGCCCTCGGGATAGAAGACGAACAAGGTACAGCCGGTCGTCGTCTGCGGGATGTGCGACGAACCGGCGGGAGCGTGGATGAACGAGCCCGCGGGATAGTCCCGATCCCCGTCGTTGAAGATCCCGGCGACCACGTAGACCTCCTCGGGCCCGGGTTCGTGCACGTCGATGCCCTCCCAGCAGGCGCCGGGGTCCAGCTCGAGGACGTTCGCGCTCGCGCCCTGCGCGCCGCGCCACAGCGGGCGGACCCGAATATCGACGGTTCGCTGGCGCCGCTGCTGGACTGGATCACCGAGCGGCTCGGCGAACCGCTCACGGTCGAGGACTTGGCCGCGCGGGCCGGCGTCTCCCCCCGCACACTCGCCCGCCGCTTCACCGATCAGCTCGGCATCGGTCCCGGCCAGTGGCTGCTCGCCCAGCGCATCACCGAGGCCCGCACCCTGCTCGAAACCACCGACCTCCCAGTGGAATCCGTCGCGCGCCGAGCCGGCCTGTCCTCCGCCACCAATCTCCGCCGACGCTTCCTACGCGCCCTCGGCACCACCCCCGGCGCCTACCGCCGCGCATTCCGCACCACCGATTGACCTCAACCATAGTTGAGATCGAACAATGGGCGCATGACCGATATCGAAGCGGCCAGGCAGCTCCTGGACCACGCCACCGAACTCTGGATTCGGCACGAGATGCGAGAGTGGGGACGACTTTTCACCGAAGACTGCGACTTCATCACGCACCGCGGGGTGTGGTGGCGCTCGCGCGCGGACAACGTCCTCGGACACGAGGACGTACCGGAATCCGTTCTGGCACAGAAGAAGAACTACACCCAGACGGTGCTCGACATCCGGCTCATCGCCCCGGACGTGGTGCTGGCGCACACCGAGTGGTCGTGGCCCGATCACCTGCTGCCGGGTGCGGCCGCGGGCGAGGACCGACGCGGCCTGGTCACCATGGTGCTGGTCCGGCGGGACGGGCGCTGGCTGATCCGGGCCGCGCACAACACGCGGTTGAACGGACTCGACGATTTCGCCTCGACCGGATAGTCCGCGCCGGGATCGGGAAGCCTGTGGGGCGCGGCGGGAGGTTTCGGGATCGTGGACGGGTTCGTGCCGGACAATGTGCTGGACCAGCCGGTGTCGGACTTCGATGCCGCAGTGAGGGAGGTTCTGTGGTGCGGTCGGCGAAAAGGTATGGGGTGGCGCTGGGTGCGACGCTGATCGTGGCGCTCGGCGCGTGTGGGACCGACGACGCGAGCGACGGCGCTTCGAGCAGTTCGCCGCAGGTGCAGCAGCAACAGGCGACGAGCGCGTCCGCGCCGCCGGGCACCGGTGCCGCACCGCCGACCCGTGATGCGGATCCGGCCGAGATCACTTCCGGGGGATCGACATATACGGTCCGGCGGGTCGAGGTGCCCAACGGCGTCGGAACCACCGATCAGGCGGCTTCGCTGGAACTGTCCGGCGGCGATGCGCGGGTGACCGAGGTGTTCAACCGCGGGGTGCGTACATACGTCAAGGAACAGGTCGACCTGGTGAACGGCGGTGACGACCAACGCGAACGCGCCGTCTCGACCACCGGCGAGCTCTTCAGCACCGAGCGCACGGTCAGCGAAGTGGTCTCGGGCCTCATCGTTTTCGAGAAGGCGGCACATCCCACCAAGATCCTGGGCACCATCACCACCGACAGCCGCACCGCGCGGCCGATCCTGATCGGCGACCTGTTCACCGACCCGGCCACCGGGCTCGCCGAATTGGCCAGGGCCACCACGGAAGCGACCCGCGCGGTGTATCCGGAGCTGGCCGACAGCAAGACCATCACCGACGCACTGCAGCCGACGGAACGAAACTACGCGAACTGGGTGCCCACCCCCACGGGCGTGCAGATCCATATCGACACCGGCGTCTACGTGTACGGGTATCCGTGCGTACAGGTGCCCTGGTCGCGGTTGCGCCCGACGCTCGGCCCGGCGCTGCGAGCGGTAGCGGAGAAAGCACCCGACACGGCACCGGCGACCTGCGGCTTGCATTGAACGCCCACCCGGATGAGCACGGGATGTATACCGAACGGGTGAGACCGCGCAGGCCGAATTCGGCCGTCGGGTAGACGCCGACCATGGGCACGAATATCTAGCGTTCAGCAGAGCGCCTGCCATTCCGGCAGGGGTACGTCGCCGCGGTGCGACGGAAGCTCTTCTGTCTGTGAGGTTTTGATGCGCGCACACGGCTGTGCCGACACGGCGGCACTGGCGTTCTCGATAGTGATCGCCTCGATGATGCTGACGGCTTGCGGCGAAGCCGAGGACCCCCGCCCGACCGCGAACGCATTGCCGAATACGTTGCGGGAACAGGTGCTCCACTGGCACGACTGCCGCACCGGACCGGACGACGAGGTGGGCCTGCGCCTGGCGGCCGTGGGCGCGGTATGCGGAGAGTTCCAGGCGCCGTTGGACTATGCCGATCCGAGCGGCCCCGCACTGTCCATCGCCGTCGCGCGACGTACCGCCACCGATACCGCACACCGCCTGGGCACGCTGCTGGTGCAGACCGGCGGCCCCGGGCCGTCCCGGGACGGCGTCGCGATCCTGGTGGACGGACCCGAAGGCGGCCATCCGGCCACGGCGGCGCTCGCCGAACGCTACGACCTGGTCGGCATGGACCCCCGGTTCTTCGGCGCCAGCGCACCGTTGGACTGCGGTTGGCCCACCGGCGCCTACCTCGGACTCGCCCAGGCCGCGCCGCGCGACCGGGCAGATTTCGACCGCACCGTGCAGACGGCCCGCGACCTGGCCGCCCGCTGCGCACCGCAGCGCGACCTGCTCCCCCACGCGTCGACGCGGGCCGTCGCCCGGGACACCGATCTCTTGCGCACGCTGCTGGGTGAACCGAAGATCTCCTATCTCGGCTGGTCCTGGGGAACGTATCTGGGCGCGGTGTACCTGCAACTGTTCGGCGAGCGCGTCGATCGGGTGGTGCTCGACAGCGCACTGGACCCGGCCGCACCGGGCCCGGACCTGACCAGGTCCGCGGCCCCCGCCACCGCCACCGCCCTCGCGGACTGGGCGCGCTGGGTGTCCGCGCACGACGACGAATTCGATTTGGGCACAACCGAACAAGCCGTGCTACGGTCGGTCGACGAGCTGGTCCGGGCGATCGCCGCGCAGCCGATCTCGCTCGGCGGGCTGACGATCACCGCCGACATGGTGCCGGGCCTGCTGCTGACCGTCGACGATTCCGACGAGTACTACGCCGAGTTCAGCAGGCAGGTGGGCACCTTGCGCGATGCCGCCCGCGGTCGCGCCACCGACCTCGCGCCGGGCCTCGCGCAGAAGCTCGCGCTGTACGCCGAGACCACCGCGGCACCCGAATTCGGTTTCAGCGCAACGGTGGCCAACCAGTGCGCCGACCGTCCCGCCCGCGACCCCGAGGCCTACTTCACCGATATCCAGCGGCATCGCGACGCGGAACCGATGTTCGGGGCGCTGGCCCGGCATCTCACGCCGTGCGCGGTGTGGCCGACGGAGCCTGCCGAACCCGCCGTCGAGATCGGCAACCCCCATGCGGCGCTGCTCATCGGCGCGTCCGGCGATCCGGTGGCACCGGCGGCCGGACAGCGGGCGATGCGCCGGGCCCTGTCCGGTGCCCGATCGCTCACGCTGGCGGACGCCTTCCGCCACGGCGTGTACCTCTTCGATCCGGCTCCGTGCCTCGACGCCGCGGTCGACGACTACCTGCTGAACGGCACACTTCCCGCGGCCGACGCGGTGTGCGAGCGCGAGTGAGCTAGCGCGAGCCGGGCTGCCGCAGCCCGGCTTCGTGGGCGACGATCACCGCCTGCACCCGGTCGCGTACCCCGAGTTTGGTAAGGATATGGCGCACATGGGTTTTCACGGTTCCCTCGCCGACCGCGAGCACGGTCGCGATCTCGGCGTTGGACAGCCCTCGCGCCAGCACCCGCAATACCGCGGTCTCGCGCTCGGTCAGCGTCGCCACCAACCGGCGGGCGGCGGGATCGATCGGCGGGGCGAGCCGGTCGAGCAGGCGCCTGGTCGTCGAGGCGGCCAGCACCGCATCGCCGGCGTGCACCGATCGCACAGCGGACAAGAACTGTTCCGGGGGCGCGTCTTTGAGCAGGAACCCGCTGGCGCCCGCGCGCACCGCGGCCACCGCGTAGTCGTCGAGATCGTAGGTGGTCAGCACCAGTACCTTCGGCGGGTGCGCGCTCGCCAGCAGGTGCCGGGTGGCCGCGATGCCGTCCAGCCGCGGCATGCGCACATCCATCACCACGACGTCGGGACGGAGTCGCGCGGCCTCGGCGACACCGCTCACCCCGTCGCCCGCCTCGCCGATCACCCGCAGATCCGGCTGGGAGTCCACCACCATCCGGAACCCGGCCCGCACCAGCGCCTGGTCCTCGACCAGCAATACCGTGATCATCCGGTGTACCCGGCCCGCACCGGGATTCGCGCCGTCAGCACATGCCCGGCCGTCCCCGCGCGCGGCCGGAGTTCGAGCTCGCCGCCGTAGGCTTCGACCCGTTCGCGCATGCCGACCAGGCCGTAACCCGGGCTGCCCGAAGGCTGCCCGGACGGACCGTCGTCCCCGACGCTGACCCGCAACCAATCCCGTTCCTGCCGCACCGAAACCTCGGCGCGCGCACCGGGTCCGGCGTGCTTGACGACATTCGTCAACCCCTCCTGGACGATCCGATAGACCACCAGCCCCACCCCCGAATCGGTCAGTCCGCACGGCAGCTCGAGCTCCAGGGCCACCGGCACACCCGCGCCGCGGACCTCCTCGACCAATCGGTGTATGTCCGAAATACCCACGCGCGGAGCCGGATCCGGTTCCGTCTCGGTGTCCTCGCGCAGCACGCCGATGGCACGGCGGGTCTCGGCCAGCGCCCGCCTGCCCTGGTCGCCGATGGCCTGCAGGGCGTCGATCGCGGACTGCGGGGCCGCACGCGCGGCATAGCGGCCGCCGTCGGCTTGCGCGACGATCACCGCCAGCGAGTGCGCGAGGATGTCGTGCATATCGCGCGCGATCCTGGTGCGCTCGGACAGCACCGCGAGCCGGGCCCGCTCGTCCCGGGTGCGCTCGAGCAAGGCGGCGTGTTCGGCCAGCGCGCGGAATTCGCCGCGCCGCGCGCGCTGCCACGCGCCGCCCAGCCAGGCCGCGAGCACCGTGCTCGCCAGAAAGCCGCCGACCAGCACGTGCGCCAGGGCCGACATCGGCAGCTGGGGCCAGCTCCAGCCGCCGAGCACCGCCCCCGCCAGCCCCACGACCAAACCCGTTCGGCTCCACAGCCGCCGGCTGTGCGCGGCGAGGGTGTACACCGCGATCGGCACGGCGACATCGGCGGGCAGCGCGCCCGTGGTGTCGCGCACCGCGCACCACTGCGCGAAGGCCACGGCCGCCACGGCGAGCGCCGCCGCCTCCGGCCATCGTCGCCGCACTGTCAATGGGGCGAGCACCAGCACCGACAAGGTGAAGTAGGCGGCATCGGCCCCGATCAACAACCCGAACAGCACACAGACGAGGACGAGGAGACCGGCCGTCGCAGCGTCCACCAGCGCCGTGCGCCGGCGCAGCCATCCCACCACCCGCTCGTCGACCACCCGACCACCCTAGATCTCGCAGCGTCGCACCACCTCTGCCCGCAGGATGACCCCGTCGCCACAGTCCGTACGCCGCAGGGCATATCCGCCCCTCCGGCCGATACGGTGCGTACCGATAGCCGATCGATCGCGCGCCACGCGGGGCGACGCACCGGACAACCGAATTCGCCGGGGAAGTCCAGCGAAAGTTACGGTAAAACTGGAACCTAGGGGTCTACGATCGAAAATAGCCACGGTTTGCGTAGCGGTGTTGGGGCGCGTGCATCATACTGTCGGCTTTTTCGAGCAGCGGAGTAGGAGCTCATGATCACGGAACCGGGACGGTTCGGCGGTGTCGACCCACGGGTCGCCGACCGCGGACCGACGGCGCTGCGGATCGCGGTCGGCGGTCAGTTGCGCGCACTGCGCGAGGAGTGCGGCATCACGCGTGAAGCCGCGGGCGACTACATTCGCGGATCGCACGCCAAGATCAGCCGCCTCGAACTCGGCCGCACCGGTTTCAAGGAACGCGACATCCTCGATCTGCTGACCCTGTACGGCGTCACGGATCCGGACCAGCGCGCGGTGCTGGTCGACCTGGCGCGCGGGGCGAATCAGCCCGGCTGGTGGCACAGCTACAACGATCTGCTCCCCTCCTGGTTCGAGACGTACCTCGGCCTCGAAGGCGCCGCACAGACGATCAGAACCTTCGAAGGCCAGCTCGTGCCCGGTCTGCTGCAAACCGACGAGTACACGCATGCGGTGATCGCGGTCAGCCATCACAACGCCGAGGCGACCCGGCGGGTGGAGCTACGCCGCAGGCGCCGCGAGATCCTGGACATCGAGAACGGACCGGCGCTCTGGGCGGTGCTCGACGAGGCCGTGCTGCATCGCCCGATCGGCGGCCGCAGCGTGCTGCGCAACCAGATCCGGCATCTGGTGACGATGTCGGACAAGCGCAACGTGACCATCCAGGTGCTGCCCTACCAGGCGGGCGGCCACCCGGCCGCGGGCAGCTCGTTCACCATGCTCCGCTTCACCGAACGCGAACTGCCCGACATCGTCTACCTGGAACAGCTGACCAGTGCGCTCTACCTGGACCGTCGCGAAGACCTCCAGCTCTACCGCGAGGTGATGGACCGCCTGGCGGTGCAGGCCGAGCAGCCGGATCGGTCCCGTGAGCTGCTGATCGCCGCCGCCGAGGCGCTGTAGACCCGTCACGGGGTGTACGAGCGGATCTCCGGGAACGCCGGGTCTGCCCCGTCGAGCAGCGGCTGCGGCAGCGCGCGGAGGTGCTGATCGAAGAACGCGACGATGTAGGCGCGGATGATCTCGACGGCACGGTGGCCCGGCAGCGCGGGCGTGGCCGCGGCGTCCGCGCCGAGCAGTGCCGGGGTGTCGAGGAAGGAATTGTGATCGGCGCCGACGACGGTCAACCAGCGCTTCCAGCCGCGCAGCGCGATCCAGGCGCGGTCCCAGCTCGAATCATGGCCGCCGGGGCGGGTTTCGGCGTCGGTGCCGAACAGCAGGAACGGCCGATCGCCCAATCGTGTTGCGGCGGTGTCGTCGAAGAAGCTCCCATCCATGTTCACCCCGGCCCGCACCCGCGGATCGGCGGCCATGGTGGCAGCCGCGGCGGCACCACCGAGGGAGTGTCCGGCCATCCCGATCCGGGCGGTGTCGATCATCCGTGCACGCGTCCAGCTCGGCTGCGCGCCGGTGAGCCGATCCAGGAGAAACGTCACGTCGCGGGCCCTGGTCTCGACCACCGCGGACAGCGGTAGACCTGCCTCGATGCGTTGGCACACAACGCAAGTCGACAAGCGGCCGGCCGGGAACTCGGTGCCGAACGATTCACCCGCGTGGTCGACCGCCGCGACGATATAGCCACGACTGGTCAGTTCCTCGGCCAACGCAGTGAGCGTGTAGCGCGGTGCGGTGAGGCCCGGCGACAGCACGACGAGCGGGTACGTGCCGTCCACGGGCCGCGCGCCCGCGACGCTGTGCGTCCGTACCGCAGACAGGGTTTCGGCAGGGATCTCCTGGTCGAGCGCCGAACCACGGAGCAGCGCCGGGATTTCGGCGGCGCTCGCGTACGGTTCGAACGCCCCTGCGCCCGCCCGCGCCGGGTAGTACATGCTGACCATGAGTTCGCGCGGTGTGCCGGGTGTCCACGGATCGTCCCGGGCGGGATCGACCAGCTGCAGCACGTCTCGTCCGATCGCGAATTGCCCTGTGGGCGTGGGCAGCCGACCGGGCTGCGCGGCTGTCGCCGACGCGGTGGCGGACGCTGCGGCCGGTTGGTCCGAGGCTCCGGACGAACAGGCCGCCACCGCGAGGGTCGCGGTCAAGGCGAGCACGAGGGCAACGGCACTGCGCATGGTGAACTCCGCATCGATCGGCCCGGCGCGAATCGCCGGTGCTGCGTTCGATATTCACCGCCGCCGCGCAAACCTCCGGCAGGGCGACGGCAAAATCAGGTAAGACTCACGCGCCGCCCGCGGGCTTGCGCAGCTGCGCGTAGAGTTCGTCGAAGCGATTGCCGAGCACCGTGTAGAGGTCGAGCCAGCCGCTGCTCGCGGCGATTTCGCAGAGCGAGCCGGTGGGCACGAACATGAATCGGAGCTCGTCCAGCCGGCTCAGGTCGTGCTGCCGGAGCCGCCCGGCGCAGTCGCTCAGGTCATCGATGAGCTCTTGCTCGTCCGAGTAGCGCCGCTGCCAGCTCAGGTCCTGCGGCGCCGCGCGCACGACGGCGAGCACGCGGTCGAGGATGCGCAGTATCTCCGCCTCGGGCGACTCCATGCCGCCAGCATGGCATGCCGGCGCGCGGGTTCAGTACCGGTGCAGGATCAAATCGGTCTTCAGCACGTCGGTCGGGGCCAGCCAGCCTTTGGACCGCAACGTACTGATCGCCTGGTCACGCAACGCGCTCGCCTGCGCCGAAGTGTCTGTCTTGAAGGACAATTCGATGATCGTCTCGGTGCCGTCGCCCGCGGCGTTGCGCACCGGCACCACCTCGACGTCGAGGTCGGCGCCCTGCCAGCTGCCGGACCAGCTCTTCGCCTGGACCGGACCGTACTGCCGGGAGTCCGCGAGCTCGGTCTTACCCCAGTTCGAGCCGGACCAGTTCTGCAACTTCCCGGGAATCTGATCGACCAGGATCCTGCGCGCCTCGGCTTCGGCGGGCAACGCGGTGCCCTGGTAGCCCTTCGCCGACGCGGACTTCTTGTTCGCGAAACTCAACGTCATCTTGTCGTAGGTCCAATCGACCTGCGCGTCGTAGTTGGTGTCGGAGGAGTCGAAACCCTGCTGGTTGGCCTTGGTCAGCGCGGCGTCGAGATCGCCGTCCACGACCGGGAAGCGCTTCTTGTAGTTGAGGTCGAACGAGCTGCCGTCCTTGTGCCGCAACCGCACGCTCCAGCCCGCGCCGTTCAAGTCCAGTGGGGCGGTGTCGAAGTATTCGTAGGCGAGCGCCTTGGCGCTGCCGCCGAGCCCGAAGGTGGTGCGCACGTCCGCGTTCGGCGCGCCGGAGGCGTCCAGCGCCCCGGCCACCAGATTGAGTTTCACCTCGAAACTCGGCTCCGCGTTCGAGGCCGCCGCCGCTACCGGAACCGGTCCCGTCGCGGTGCTGCCGATGGTCACGGCCAGTGCCGCGACAGCGATGAGGAGACCGCGGCTGATCTTCATTCTCGACATCATCGAAGCGTGCGAGCGCAAAGTGGCCGACAGGCAAGTGGCAGGCGGCCGCCACGTGAAGTCTCCCAGGCAAACACACCGCTACCCTAGCGAGCCGGACCGCTGTCAGCGGCGAGCAGGGCGTCGATAGGCGAGCCATCGACCGGTCGCGGGCGCGAGCGCGCACCACAGCGGAATCAGGAACAGGACCAGCCCGCCGCTGCAGAACGTCCGGCCGACCGGGTAGTGGTTCGCCACGCTGGCCGCCAAGCCGAGCAACGCGGCCAGCACGGCGAGGCCGCACCCGCCGACCACCACCGTGCGGCCGATGCGCTTGCGCGCCAGCAAAGCCACGGCACCGAAGATCAGCACGACCGACAGCAACGCGCCCACGAAACCGAGCGCGAGGTACTCGAGGGTGAAGTCGAAGCCCGGTCCCCGCTGTCTGCCCGACCGCAGTTCGGTCGCGGCGGCGAAAGCCGGGAGCAGCGAGATCAGGCCGTACATCCCGGCGAGCACGGCGGCGGTCCGCGCGGTCGCGCCCGAGGGCGGCGGCGGATCACCCACCGGCGACATGTTCCACGGATAGACCGACGCACCGCCGGACCCGGCCGCGCTCGGCGGCTGGGCGACCATCGTCGGGACGGCCCGGCGCTGCGCATCGCCGTCCTCGACGGCGGCCCGGCGCGTCTCGGGACGCTGCGGCTCGGCGCGCCGGGGTTCCGGACGCTGCGGTTCCAGTCGCTGCGGTTCCGGTCGCTGCGGGTGCGGACGCTGCGGTTCTGCCCGCGAGGGTTCCGCTCGCGCGGATTCAGGCCGCGCGTTGTGCACCGTCGGCGACAGTCGAGCTGCGGGTACCGCGGGCCGATGCAGCGCGGCCGCCGCGGCATGCGCGAATTCGCTACAGGTGGCGAATCTTTCGTGTCGCTGCTTGGCCATCGCGCGACCGATCACCTCGTCCAGCCCCGCGGGAAGATCGCGGCGGCTGTCGCTGAGCCGCGGCACCGGTTTGGCGAGGTGGCCCGCGATGATCTGGCCCGGGTTGGTCGCGGGGAACGGCGTCTGCCCGGCCAGCAGCGTGAAAAGCGTGCAGGCGAGCGAATATTGGTCGGCGCGATGATCGATGGTCTCACCGGAGAGCTGCTCGGGCGAGGCGTAGGCCAGAGTGGCGGTGAACGTGCCGGTGGCGGTCAGCTTGGTGTCGGAGTCGAGCTGGCGGGCGATGCCGAAATCGGTGAGGATCGCCCGCGGCCCGCGCCCGGAGTCCGGTTCGGCCAGCAGGATATTCGCGGGTTTGATGTCACGGTGCAACACGCCGCGGCTGTGCGCGTAGTCGAGCGCGTCGGCGGTCTCGGCGACGAGCCGCACGATCTGCGCGGGCGCCGTGGCGCGCGGATTCATCCGCGCCGCATCGGTACCCGCGACGTACTGCATGGAGATCCACAGGTGCCCGTCCTGGGTGCCGCGATCGTAGATGCCGACGATGCCCGGATGTTCCAGTCGGGCAACGACATTGGCCTCCTGCTCGAACCGGCGGCGCAGTTCCGGATCCTCCGAGATCGCCCGATGCAGCAGTTTGAGCGCGACCAGCCGGGGCAGCCGCGGATGCCGGGCCCGGTACACGGTGCCCATCCCTCCCTGTCCGAGCACGCCGTCGACGAGGTAGTCGGCGAATGTGTCACCCACCCCTAACACTACGATCCTTCCCGTCGAACGCATGCTGATCGACGGCGAGCATAACGCGCGGGGGCCGTGCACCACCCGCCGACGGCGACTGACCGGCCGCTGCCGAGTTCGGCGGGGCGTTACGCATTCCATCCTTGCTTGGAGTGCACTCCAGGTGGCTACCGTGCAGTCATGAGCAAAATTTGGTTCATCACCGGCGTCTCCCGTGGTTTCGGTCGAGAATGGGCGCTTGCCGCGCTGAGCCGCGGTGACCGCGTCGCCGGCACCGCCCGCGACCTGAGCACGCTCGACGATCTCACCGCCCGGTATCCCGAGACGTTCCTGCCGATCCGGCTGGACGTCACCGATCGGGCGGGCGACTTCGCCGCGGTACAGCAAGCCGCACAGCACTTCGGCCGGCTCGACGTGGTCGTCAACAACGCGGGCTACGGACAGTTCGGCATGATCGAGGAACTGACCGAGGACGAGTTCCGCGCCCAGTTCGAGACCAACGTGTTCGGCGCGCTGTGGGTCACCCAGGCGGCGCTGCCGATCCTGCGCGCCCAGGGCAGCGGACACATTCTGCAGGTCTCCAGCATCGGCGGCATCGCGGCGTTCATGAACCTCGGCGCGTACCACGCGTCCAAGTGGGCGCTGGAGGCGTTCTCGCAGTCGCTGGCCCAGGAGGTCGCGGAGTTCGGCATCCACGTGACGCTGATCGAACCCGGCGGGTTCGGCACGGACTGGGCCGGTCCGTCGTCCAAGCACGCGACCCCCAACCCGGCCTACGACGCGGTGCGGGAGCGCCGGGCCGCACAGCGGGCCGTGCAGCGCTCCGGGGACCCCACAGCAACCGGCGCGGCGATCCTGGCGGTCGTCGACGCGGACCAGCCGCCGCTGCGCATGTTCCTCGGCGAGATCCCACTGTCCATCGCGACCGCGGAGTACGAGTCCCGGCTCGCGCTCTGGCAGCGGTGGCAACCGGTTTCGGCTGCCGCCCAAGGCAACTGAGCCTCAACCCCGGTACAGCATCTCCGGATGCCACCGCAGGTCCGCCATGGCGCGCCGGTCCGGGACGCGCCACGGCCGGGCCGAGTTCGGTTCGTTCTGCTCGGCGACCACCACGGCGTTGCCGCCGAGCCGCTTGGCCCGGTACATCGCTGAGTCGGAGCCGCGCAGCAGTTCGCGATAGAGCGCCGGGGTGTAGACGGCCTTGGGATGGCACGGATCGAGCACCGCGACGCCGACGCTGGCCGTGATCCGCACCGGCAGGTCCGGCATGGTCGCGAGCGCGTCGCGCAACCGCTCGCCGACCGCCGCCGGGTCCTCGCGGAGATGGCCGACGACCACGAACTCCTCGCCGCCGGTACGCGCGATCAGCGCGTCGGCGTCGGCGGCCGCACGCAACCGCTCGCCCGTACACACCAGGACCTCGTCACCGAACGGATGTCCGAAGGTGTCGTTGACGACCTTGAAGCGGTCCAGGTCCAGCGTGGCGACATAGGCGGCGCCGCGGCGGCCGTGGCCGAGATACGACGGCAACCGGTTGTCGAGCCCGCGCCGGTTCAGCAGCCCGGTCAGCGGATCCGAGAGCGCGTCCTTGCGCAGCAGCCAGTGACTGAACTGGATGAACGGCAGCATCACGCCGACCACGACCATCATCACCAGCACCACCGCGAGGCCGAGGGCGAGATCGGCCGTACGCGTGGTCGGCCCGTTGTCCGCCAGCGCGCCCTGGACCATCAACGTCGCGAGCACCACGCTCGTCAGCAGCGTCCAGCCGATGTGCAGCGCGAGCACCCGCGGACCGTGGAAGACGGTCACATACGCGCCGATCGCGGTCAGCAGCACCACCCCGAGGACCCCGACGACCCGGTCGTGCACCAGCACGTCGTTGGCGGCGGTATCGAGATCGAAGAAGACGATCCAGAGCAGCGACTCTTTTTCCCGCGGCCACGGCAGGAACCACCAGCGCACCGTCCAAGCGCCAGCGACGAGCGCTTCCACGATGCCCTGCACCTCGCCGACCGGACCGGCCACGTCCCCCTGCGCGATCGAGGCGAGCACCGCGATGGTCAGCATGACGATGCCACCGGCGCCGAGCATGAACTTGAATCGGCCCAGCGCCGCATGGGACCCGAAGGTCTCGACCAGTCGGCGATAGTCGACCGGGTCTTGCCACCACGTTCGAAACATCGATCGCCCGTCGGCCATCGGGTCACCGCCTCAGGTCGGACTTCTCCTGGTCATCCAACTCGGCACGCGGATCGACAGTAGGACGGCACCTACCGTTGACGCAACGTGAGCTTCACCCTATCGCCGCAGGTAATCGTGGTTCGGACGGCTGTATCCGCTAGGGACCGGGTGCGATGACCTCGCCGGTGCCGGCGGCCAGCACCCGGATCGCCTCGATCGGGCACGATTCGGCGGCGTCGACGACGAATTCGTCCGGCGCGACGGTGTCGGCGATCGGGCTGGAGCGTCCGTCGACCAGGGTGAAATGTTCGGGTGCCATCCCGACGCACATGCCGGAACCGAGACACTGCTCTCGGTCGACTGTGATCTGCCATTTCTGCTCGGTCATGAGTCTCACCAGCTCACCGGTAGCGCCTTCGGCCCCCGCACCAGGAGGCCGGTTTTCCAGGGCACGTCCTCGACCGGCACCGCGAGGCGCAGGGTCGGGAACCGCCGCAGCAACGAGCCTAGCGCCACCTGGAGCTCGACCCGGGCCAGTTGCGCGCCGAGGCAGTGGTGCACACCGTGCCCGAAAGCCAAGTGCGGGTTGTGCTGCCGGGCCAGATCGAGGGTCTCCGGGTCGGCGAACACGGCCTCGTCACGGTTGGCGGCCTGGGTGTTCACGAAAACCGCCTCCCCCGCCCGCACGGTGACGCCGCAGAGTTCGAGGTCTTCGGTGGCGATCCTGGGAGACGAACCGCCGGAACCCAATTGGACGTAGCGCAGCAGTTCCTCGATCGCCGCGGGGACCGAATCCGGTCGGGCGCAGAGCATTTCCCACTGCCCCGGGTTGGTGAGCAGGACGTAGGTGAAGTTCGCCAGCTGGTTGGCCGTCGTCTCGTGGCCCGCGATCAACAGGCCGATACCGAGATTGACCAATTCGTCCTCGGTCAGCCGGTCCTCGTCGTCCCGGGCCGCGACCAGCGCGCCGAGCAGGTCATCGGTCGGCGCCGCCCGGCGTTGCGCGACCAACTCCGCGAGGTAGGCCTCCAGATTCACCCGCGCCGCGGCGATCTGCTCGCGCGTGTAGGCGGTGGTGGACAACACGGTGTCGGAGAAGTCACGGAATCGATGCTGGTCTCGCGGTGGGACCCCGAGCATTTCGCAGATCACCGTGACCGGCAGCGGCAGCGCGAGCTGTTCGACCAGATCGGCGGGCGGGCCGAGCCGTTCGATCGCGGCCAAGCGCTCGTCCACGATCTCCTGCGCGCGCGGGCGCAGCAGCTCGACGCGGCGACCGGTGAACGCCTTGGCCACCAGCTTGCGCAGCCTGCTGTGCTCGGGCGGGTCCATGCTGAGCAACGAATTGCGGCGCGCGGGTTCGGGTGTGGCCCGCGGGATGTCCTCGCGCTCCACCGCCGCGCTGCGGCTGAAGCGCTGGTCGGCGAGCACGAGTTTGACGTCCTCGTAGCGGGTGACCAGCCAGCCCGCACCGCCGTAGGGCAGCTGGACGCGCGTGATCGGCTCCTCGCGGCGCAGCTTCGCGTAGAGCGGGTCGATATCGAGACGGAACGGCTCACCGAAGGGGTATCGGCGAACCTCGGCACTCGCGGTCATGAGCTCTCCCTTTCCCGACGCCGGCACTGGGCGATGTAAGCGTGCGCTTACATTCATCCCATGTTAGGCAGCGCACAGTGCCCAGTCAACGGACGGATTCCGTTACGGCGGAGGGAAATTCACGTCGACGCCGGCGAGCAGCACCTGCGCCGCCCGCAGCACATGCCGGGCAACCACCGCGGGATCGGCGCTCCCCAGCGGTTCGCGCCGGTGCACCGAGCGCATCAGCCCGATGCCGAGTACCCAGGCGAGCACCAGATCGGCCAGCAACTCCGCGTCCGGGTCCTCGCTCAGCGAGGACAGCGCGCGCACATAGTCGTCGCCCAGTTCCCGCCGGATCGCCGAGGCCCCCTCGTCGTGGCCGCTCGAGCGCAAGGCGGCCTGCAGCCAGTTGCCGCGGGCCGGTTCGCCCTCGGACTGCAACGCCCGCGCGAGCACCCGGCCGAGCAGGGTTTCGGCCGGGCCTTGCTCGAGCACCCGCCGCTCGCGATCGGCGAGCGACGCCCGGAACAGCTCGTCCTTGTTGCCGAAGTACCGGAACAGCAACGCCTGATTCACCTCGGCGCGCGCCGCGATATCGCGCACCGTGGCACGCTCGTAGCCGCGCTCGGCGAACAGCTCCTGGGCCGCCGCCAGAATCGCGGCCCTGGTGCCCGCCGCGTCCTTCTTGCGGCCGGCCGGCTGCTGGTCATTGGTCATAGGTCCTCCGGTCGCCGATCTCGGAAGAGCAGCGTATTGCAGGGCCGCACGGACCGGCGGACGCCGAGGCCGACCCGGATTGTGGTGCCCCTCTTTCTCAGGGCCACCGCACTGCCGCTGCGGCTCGTAGCCTGGAAGCCGGACGGTAACTGCGGTGCGGAGGCACGGCACGGCATGCGTGGGCGATTCGGCCCGCGGCCGGGCAGCAGCGGCCGGACAGCTCTGGATCGGGTCGCGGCACAGGGGGTTTCATCATGATCATCCGGCGGTATAGCGAAACCATGCCGGTTTCAAAGTCTTTGATCTCCGCGGCCGGGGTGCTGGCCGCCTGCCTCGTGCTGACCGTGCTGGCCGTGCGGCCCGCCGCGGCGCAGGCGCGCCTGGTGGACGAGGTGCCCCTGGCCGACACCATCTCGCGCATCGACGTGTACTCACCCGCGATGGATCGCGTGGTGAGCAACCGCGTGATCCGGGCCGCCGGCGGGTCCGCACCGACGCTGTACCTGCTGACCGGCATCGGCGGCGGCGAGGACGGCATCTCCTGGTGGGACGACACCGATGTGCGGGAATTCTTCGCGGACAAGCACGTCAACGTGGTGATGCCGGTCGGCGGCAAGTTCAGCCTGTACACCGACTGGGTGGCCGACGATCCGGTGATCGGCCGCAACAAGTGGCAGACCTACCTCACCCAGGAACTGCCCGGCGTGCTCGACGCCCGGCTCGGCAGCACCGGGCGCAATGCGATCGCGGGAGTGTCGATGAGCGCGGGCTCGGCGGTGGATCTCGCGATCCAGTCCGGCCCCCTGTACAGCGCGGTCGCGGCATACAGCGGCTGCCCGTGGACCGCCGACGCGCTCGGCACCGCGATGATCAACGCGCAGGTGGGACGGGGCGGCGCGAACACGGCAAATATGTGGGGCGCGCCCGGCGACGCGATCTGGCGGGTGCACGACGCTTTCGCCAACGCGGCCGCGCTCGCCGGTAAGACGATCTACCTGTCCGCCGCGACCGGCACGCCGGGCGCGATCGACGAGGGTGGGCTGCCGTTCCCGCCGGTCGAGGCGATCGCGAGCTCGTGCACGGCGGCCTTCGCGGCCCGGCTGACCCAGCTCGGACTGCCGGTGATCCACGTCAACCGGCCCGAGGGCGCGCACACCTGGGGACAGTTCGAGACCGACCTGCACGACTCGTGGCCGCACCTGGCTCGGGCCATCGGGGCCTGAGCCTGACCACAACCGTCTCCGTCCGGAAGTAGCTCGGCGCTCGCCACTGCCGGGTCAGACCGCCAAGGGCAAACGGAGATCGGCGGATTCGAGGTCGAGCAGCGCGCGTTTCGCGGGCAACCCGCCTGCGTAACCGGTGAGCGCCCCGCCCGCGCCGAGCACACGATGGCACGGAATGAGCAGCAGCAGCGGGTTCCGGGCGAGCGCACCGCCGACCTTGCGGGCGTCGGCGGGACCACGTCCGAGCACGCGGGCCAGTGCGCCGTAGGTGGTGGTGTGGCCGTACGGCGTGCCGGTCTCGAGTGCGGCCAGCACGTCACGATCGAAGGCGCTCCAACCGGAACGGTCCAGGGGCACGGTGAATTCGCGGCGGGTACCCGCCAGGTAGGCGTCGATCTGGCGGACCGCGGCGAGCAGATACTCCAGGGCACAGGAGTTCTCGGCGGTCGGCGCGACGGCCGGTGCGTTCGTGAACTCGACGCGGGTGAGACCCGCGGGCCCCGCCGCCAGCCGCAGGTTTCCCAGGACCGAGGCGTGCACGATACGGGCGGCGGTATTCATACTTGGCTCCTTTGTTCGATCTCGTCGCCAGGTAGACGCCCGCCCGGGCTGGAACGTGAGATCACTCGGAGCCGTTCTGCTGTAATGCTTTCCATGCCGCGTACCGCGCGGGCAGATAGACCGCGCACGGGCGGTAACCCGCGCTGAGCGCGGTGGCCTCGTCGGCGAAGAACACCCGCTGCGCGCGGTAGGCGCCACGCGACAGCGCGCGCAGCGCGGACGGGCAGTCGAGTCGCCCGTAAAGCTTGCCGCGCCGATGGCCGCCGTACCGGCCCGGGGTCGGGCTCCGGTACGGGCGGCCCGCACCGTCCAGCAGCGTGTACATCCGAGCGCTATTGCGCGTCGTGCAGAACCAGGCCCAGCGTGTGCCGGAGCCCGCCGCGAATCCGGCTGACGCCGTGCCGGACCGGCGCACGGGACCAGCCGCGACTCGACGGCGTCGGGCGGTCGCGGGTGGTGAAGATCAGGCCGTGTCCCTGTTCGAGCACCGTGACGGTGGCCTTCGACTGGGCGCGTGGACGCTGCTCCACGAGCAGGAACTCCCCGCCGGTGTGGTCGACGCCCGGCCGGTCCAGGCCGAGCACGACCTGCAATGGGAAGACCAGGTCGCCGTAGAGGTCGCGATGCAGTGCATTCCAGTCACCCGCGGTGTAGCGCAACAGGATCGGCGTCGGCTTGGTCTGCCCCGCGGCATGACAGGCGGCCAGCCAGTCCGCGAAATCGTCGGGCCACGGCGCCGGATCACCGAGCCGTTCGGCCCAGGAACGCGCGACGGGCAACAGCTTTCGGTAGAACGCCGCGCGCAGCGCCATGATCGGTTCGGGTACCGGGTCGGCGAAATAGCGGTAGGTGCCCTGGCCGAAGCGGTAACGGGCCATATCGATGGTGGAGCGGAATCGCCCCGGGTCCTCCCACATGCCGGTGAATTCGGCGCATTCGGCCGGGGTCAGCAGTGGGCCGGTCTGGGCGCAGCCGTACGCATCCAACTCCTCGACGAGGGCGGGCCAGGGTTGCGCGGCCACGCGATCAGCCAGTGCAACAAAGGTTTTCGTGTCGTTCATACCGCCTCCAGAGTTCAGCGGATTGTCGGCGCGCGGCACTCGGCCTGCGCGGCACGGGGATTCATGCGGCTTCGAGGGTGAGCAGCGTGGACTTGGCGGCGCTGCCGCCCACGTACTGGCCGATCGAGCCGTCGCTGCGGACCACCCGATGGCACGGGATCACCACGGGCAGCGGGTTGTGCGCGCAGGCCGAACCGACGGCGCGCACCGCGCGGGGATTGCCGACCGCGGCCGCGACCGCGGCATAGCTTTCCCGGCGGCCGTAGCCGATCGCGCTCAGCTGCTCGATCACCTGCCGCCGGAAACCGGCCGTCAACCGCAGATCCAGCGGCAGATCGAAATGTGTTCGCGCACCGGCGAAATACTCGTCGAGCTGGCGGACCGCGGTATCGAGGCGCGCGGGTGCCGCGAGCACCCTGGGGCTGACCCGCTCGGCGAGCGAGTGCAGCACCGCGTCGTGGTTCTCGTTGGGGTAGGCGACGCGCACCAACCCGTCGGGGGTGGCCGCGAGCAGCAGCGTGCCGACCGGGGTGTCCACGGTCCGGTAGGCGACATCGAGCAGGTCCGCGTCCTGCGCCTGTTCGGCCAGTCGGCGCCGCAGCACCGCCAGCAGCTCGGCGTCGCCGGACGCGAGGCCGTCGAACAGGCCGTCCGGGTCGCCACGGTCGATGGTGGCCATCATGTCTCATCCTTCGGGTAGAGCTTGCGCAGCGTTTTGAGGCCGTCGGCGGCGGCGCGGCGGGCGGCGTCGGTGGAATTGCCGAGCAGCCGGGCGATCTCGGCGTGCGGCAGGCCTGCCAGGTAGTGGTAGGCGACCGCCTGACGTTGCTTGGGCGGCAACGCTTTCAAGGCGGCCCAGAGGTCGGGATCGTAGTCCGCCGGGTCGGGGCTCGCGGCGGGACGCTCGGGCAGCGTCTCGGCGGGGACGGGCGCGCGGGTCAGTGCGCGTCCGACATCGATCGCGCGCCGATGCGCGATGGTGACCAGCCAGGCCTCGATGTTCGCGTCGGCGTCCAGGTCGGGGTAGGCGCGCAGCGCGGAGAGAAACGTCTCCGACCACGCGTCGGCCGCGTCCGTCGGGCCGAGCACCGCCCGGCAGACGCGCAGCACCATCGGGCCGTACTCGGCCACCACTTCCTCGAACGGAGGCAATCTCACACCGGGTAGACGCGCGGGCCGCCGGAAACGTGAGATCCGCCGGTCACCGCCCGTCCGCCCCGGTGGGCCGGGACAACCCGCTGGCGCGCAGCACGCGCCGCGCGATACCGGCCCGGATCGACTCGTCGGTGCCGATGATGCGGACGTGGCGGCGGGCGCGGGTGATCGCGGTGTAGAGCAACTCCCTGGTCAGCAGGGTCGACTCCGGTTCGGGCAGCACCACCGAGACGGTGTCGTACTGGCTGCCCTGACTGCGGTGGATGGTCATGGCGAACACGGTGACCACGGCCGGGAACTGGGTGGGGTGCACCAGATACGGCTCGCTGCCGCGTTGCAACGCGGCGCGCAGCGACCCGTCGGGCATGCGCACCACGACGCCGGTGTCGCCGTTGTATATGCGCGCCTCGTGATCGTTCGCGGTGACGAGCAGCGGCTGCCCCGGATACCAAGGCGCATAGTGGGATTCAGGCCCCGCTCCGCCGGCGGCCGCCCATTCGGCCGCCATCCGATCCCAGCGCTCGACGCCGAACGGGCCCTGCCGGTGCGCGCAGAGCAGCCGGTGCGATTCCAGCGCGGTCAACGCGCCCGCCGCGTCCCCGTCGAGCGCCGCGGCGGTCACCGCGCGCGCCGCGGTCACGACATCGGCACGCACGGCGGCCATTTCGTCGGGCGCGCTGAGCGACAGCTCGTCCCCACCCGCGCGCAGCAGCTCGAGCGCGGTGTCGGCGTCGCCCGCGCGGACCGCCACCGCGAGGTCCGCGATCCGGCCGCCGAAGCGGCGGCCCCGGGTCAGCCGGACGATGCCGCCGCGCAGCCGGGTGCGCTCCAGCGCGCTCAGGGCGGCCGGATGCTGTTCCGGCGCATCCGCGCCGAGGACCTGATCGAGCACCGGATTCGGGGTGCCCGCGACGGGACCCGCGACGAGGTCGGCGAGCACCGCGCCCGCGTCCACCGAGGCGAGCTGATCGGGGTCGCCGACGAGCACCAGCCTGGTGTCCGGGCGCAGCGCGGCGAACAGCCTGCTCATCATGGTCAGCGACACCATCGAGGTCTCGTCGACGACGATCACGTCGTAGGGCAGGCGGTTGAACTCGTGATACTTGAACCGGGTGGTGCGGCCACGCTGCCAGCCGAGCAGCCGGTGCAGCGTGGCGGCGGTCAGATCGGGCAGCCCGAGCGCCGCCGCCTGTTCGCGCACCGCCTCCTGCAGCCGGGCCGCGGCCTTGCCCGTCGGCGCGGCCAGCGCGATCCGCAGCGCGGGCAGTTTGGGATTGGCTTTGCGGTGCGCATCGAGCAGGCCGATGATGCGCGCGATGGTGTGCGTCTTGCCGGTGCCCGGACCGCCCGCCACCACGGTGGTCCAGTGCGTCGCGGCGAGCGCGGCGGCCAGCCGCTGCCGGTCCGGCGTCCCGTCCATCGACGCGTCGAACAGCCGATCCAGTTCGCGCCGGACGATATTCGGATCCACCACCGGATGGTCGCCGGAGCGCTCGGTGAGCACCCGGCGCACGGTCTGCTCCTGCTGGTAGTACCGATCGAGGTAGAGCAGCGGGCCGGAATCGTCGCGGCCCTGCGATTCGACCAGCCGTAACGGCCGCAACGGGCCAGCCGGGCCGCCGGTCACCAGCGGGCTCACCCGCAGCGCGGCCACGACCGCCTCGATATCGGGCCACGGCAGGGTCGCCGGGTCGATCCGCTCGCCGGTGTCCCAGGTCTCGTCGGCGTCGATGCCGATCTCGCGCATCCGGTACAGCTCGAGACAGACCGAGCCGGAACGCACCGCGCGCACGGCCAGGGCCGCCGCGAACAGCACCTCGCCGGTCTCCTCCCGCCCCAAACGGCCCAGCCGCACCGCGACGTGCACGTCGGCGGCCGAGAGCACGCCCGCCTCGTTGAAGGTGCGCAACAGCCCGGTTCCGCGCTGCGCCAACTGGATCGAGGTCACCGCGGCCTCCGCTCGCCGGAAACGCACCGCTGCCGCGCGGCCGCGGCCCTGGCGATGCTGTCTGCGCTCACTGCACGTCCCCGGCCAGCAGCGCGGACAACGCGACGATCAGCGGCGCGGGCGGATCCCAGTCGAAGACGCCGTGACCCGGCGGGGTTTCGGCGCCGACCATGCCGCGGACGAACAGGTAGCGGGCGCCACCGAGGTGGCGGGCCGGGTCGTAGCCGGGCAACCGCCACCGCAGATAGCGGTGCAGGGCAACCGAATACAGCAGCGCCTGCAACGGGTAGTGCGAGCGGAGCATCTCGGCGGCCATCCGCTCGCGGGTGTAGTGCTCGACGGTGAGATCGCCGGTGCCCAGTCGGTTGGTCTTGTAGTCGACGATCACGTAGCGGGTGTCGGCGCCGGCGGCGACCCGCAGCACGGCATCGATGCTGCCGGTGAGATAGCCGCGCAGCGGAAGGTCGTCGAGCGTGGCCAAGTGGTCGGCGTACCCGAAGAGGTCATCGTCAGCGGGCAGATGCGCGCGCAGCAGATCGGCGATCCGGCGCAGCGTCGCCGAGGTGGCGCGCGGTGCGTCACCGCCGGCCAGCGGCAGCTCGAATTCCAGTTCGTTCAATCGGTCCCGGCTGGAGATATCGGCGAGCGCGCCGACATCCATCGGCGTGCGCAGCACGGCGAGCAGCGCCGCGGCGAGCAGGTCGGGGTCCACCTCGGCCATGAGTTCGCCGACCACGGCGCGGCACTGCCCGGTCACCTCGGCGGCCAGATCCGGTGCGTCCGTATCGATCAGCTCCAGTACGCCGTGCACCAGGGTGCCGAACTCCGCGCCGTAGGGCAGCGCGTTCATCAGCGAGGGCGCGCCCCCGAACACCTCCTCGAGCGCGGCGACGGGCGCTTCCTCCGGCTCGTCCCCGGGCTCCCGGCCGTCCTCGGGTTCGAGTTCCGGCGCGACCGTGGCGGGGCCGTGCGCGGCGGCGGTCAGCGCCGAATACGAAGTCCGGCGCCAGTTCTGGTCGAGGGTGCGCTCGAAGCGCGCGACGGCGAGTGCGCCGGTTTCCCGCTCGCTGCGCACCCGCTGGATCGTCACGTCCTCGGTGCCCGCCACCGCGGTCACCGAGATGGCCGCCCCCGCTCCCCCGGCCCAGGCCGAAAGCAGCCCTGGCGCAGCGGTATCCGCGGGGACGGACGCGCGGGGCGGCACGGTGTCGCCACCGTCGGGCCTGCCGAGCACCATCCGGTGCAGTGGCGAGGCAGCCGTGGTGATCGCGGGCGCCCACCAGGCGACGACCTGGCACATGGCGCGGGTCAGCGCGACGTAGAGCAGGCGCAGTTCCTCGCCCGCCTCCTCGGATTCGCTGCGCAGCTTGCGTTCCGCGTAGCCGGACGCGTCCGGGCCGCCGACGTCGAGCACCCGCGCACCGTTGTCGTCGTGGAAGAGCAGCGTCGCCGGATACGGGTTCTTCGCGTTGTCCCAGGCGAAAGGCAAGTAGACGATCGGGAATTCGAGGCCCTTGCTGGCGTGCACGGTGGCGATCTGCACGGCCGCGGCGTCGCGGTCGAGCCGGCGACTGCGGTCGGCGACCGTGCCCGAGGCGGGATCACGCACCCGATCGGCCAGCCAGCGGGTCAGCGCGGTGAGCCCGAGCGATTCGGTGAGCGCCACCTGATCGAGCAGCTGCGCGACGTGGCGCAGGTCGGTGAGCTGACGCTCGCCGTTCTCGACCGCGAGCAGCCGGTGCGCCAGATCGGCCTCGGCCGAGATCTTCTCGAAGACTGCGGCGAAACCCGCGCGCGCGAACAACCGGGCCGCGTCGCGCAATTGCGCGCTCACCCGTCCGACCAGATCCGCGCCGCCGCTGTCGATCTCGGCGGCGGTGACCCCGAGCAACGGGGTGCAGGCGGCGAGGCGCACCCGGTCGGCGCGATGCGGCTGTTCGAGCGCGCGCAGCACCCAGAGCCAATCGGTGGCGCTGCCGGTCGCGAACACGCTGGTGCCACCGGCGAGCACCGAGGCCACGCCCACCCGATCCAGTGCCGCTCGCACGACGTCGATCTGCGAGCGCGTCCGGACCAGCACGGCGATATCGCCGGGGCCGATCGGCCGATACTCCGGCGGCAGCGCGTCACCGTCTGCGCCAGTCGCGCCGTCTACCGAATTCCGCTGCGGCTCAGTACCGTTCGGCGAGTTACGGGGCCGGTGCGGGGCGGTGTCCAGGGTCGTCCCGGACTCGAGCAGCCGGACGATGTCAGCGGCCAGGTCGTCGGCGACCTTCGCGCGCATCCGGCCGACGGCCGGAAAACCGGACTTGTTCAGCGGACCCGCGCCGGTGCGGGTGAGACACCGCACGCGCAGCGGAGTGCGCAGTTCCTCGGGTCCGCTCAGCCGCGACCACGGGCGGGTGGCGGCGACCGGATAGACGCTGATCTCCTTGTGCCCCAACGCCGCACCGCCTTGCAGGTGGTCCAGCGCGGCGATCAGCCCCGCGTCGCTGCGCCAGTTGGTGGTGAGCTCCTTACGGGTGTCGGCGTGCGCGACCGCATCCAGGTAGCTGAGCACCTCCGCGCCGCGGAAGGCGTAGATCGCCTGCTTCGGATCGCCGACGAGCACCATCGTGGTGTGGCCGTGAAAGGCGCGGCGCAGGATGTCCCACTGCAATGGGTCGGTGTCCTGGAACTCGTCGACCAGCGCGACCCGATAGCGCGCGCGGATGCGCCGGCAGGCCCGGGGCCCGTGGTCGGGATCGGCGAGCACCTCGTGCAGCAGCACCAGCAGGTCGTCGAAGTCGCGCAGCCCCGCCAGCCGCTTGCGGCGTTCGGTTTCGGCCCGGACGGCGGTCGCGAACGCCACCCGCTCCCCCGCCGCGGAGTCCCCGGCGGGCACCAGCATGGCGTGCCGATCCTGCACCGCGGCCAGCGCCAGGGTGTGTGATTCCTTCACCGTGAACGGCGGTTCGGCACGGGCGTACCGATTCAGGTAGAGGTCGTCGGCGACCGTGCCGACCAGGTCGTCGACCGATTCCACCAGCCGCGCGCCCGGGTCGTGCTCGCCGGCGAGACCGAGCTCGTCGAGCATCCGCTGGCAGAAGCTGTGCGTGGTCGCGATGGTGCCCGCATCGAAATCCGACAGCGCGGCGAGCAGGCGGGCGCGCCGGCGCCGCACCTCGTCCGGGTCGGCCTGGGCCAGGTAGCGGACCAGGTCGTCGGCGTGCGCGCGGGCCAGCTCGGGATCCGCCAGGCCCGCCGCGACCAGTACGAATCGATCCCGGGTTCGCTCACGCAACTCCTGCGTCGCGGCCCGGCTGAAGGTGACGAGCAGCAGTTCGGCGACGTCGATGCCCGCCTCGGCGACATACCGCACCGCGAGCCCGACGATCGCGTGCGTCTTGCCCGTTCCGGCGCTCGCCTCCAGCACGGTCGTCCCCGTGGGCAGCGGGCCGTAGGGTTCGAAGGCGTCGGGCCCGTCGACCTCGGGCACCACGAACGAGGTGTCTTGTACGGTCACGCGAACACCCGCCTCTCGACCCGCCGAAAGGGCCATTCTGCCCGGTCGGTGCGCGCATCCGGCCCACCGACACGCATGACGCGTCGCACTGCCGCACCGCTCACGGCTGACCCTGGCTTTCCGCGGTCAGCAGCGGCGCCCACAGGCGCCGGGCGAGTGCGCCGAAGCGGGTGGTCTCGCCGGGCTCGCCGGCCTGGGCGGGGACCTCCATCAGGTGTTCGAGGCGAGGCGCGGGACCCCACACGTAGCGCAGGTGGCGGTCGGTGTGGTCGCCGAACGGGCCCGGCCCGTTCGGACCGCCGTTGAACTCGCGCTCCGCGGCGACGACGGCCTCCTCGACGGTGGCGCCGCGGAAACGACGTTCGGCGTACGCGGCGGTGGCGCCCGGCGCGATCGGCAACGGCTCGGTGAGTCCGGCGTCGCGCAGCGCGACGAGTTCACGCAGGATCGTGCGCGCGGCAGGCATTTCGGGCGCGGTGATCTCCGAACGCCAGGCGGGACGGCCGAATTGGCCACGTCCGGTGGTGACGGCCCGCCAGGACCGATCCTCGGTGACCGCGAGGGCGAGCAGCGAAACCCACGCCGCGATCCGGTGTTTCGGGGCGAGCCGGGAGAATGTAGTGCGAACCAGGGTTTCCCCGCGCACCTCGGGCACGGTCCCGGTGAGCCTGCGGCCGTTGCCGAGATCGACCGCGACGTCGACGGCCCGCACCGGACCCGCGTAATCGGCCTGCGACGCGCGGACCAGTTTGTCCACCGTGTGCTCGACCTCGTCCAGCACCGCGGCGCCGAAACCGAAGGGCGGCAAGGTGCCCCGGCGCCATTCGGCGGCGCGCAGGGCCGCCGGGTCGGCGCCGGTCAGGCGGGCGGCGAGCAGGCGCTCACCGAGTTCCCATTTGGCCAGCCCGTCGAGTTCGATGGGCAACCGGTCGGCGATGTCCTCGTCGTGCTCCGGCACGCGCAGGCCGAGCCGCTGCCACAGGAACGCGCGCACGGGGTGCTCGACGAACGAGATCAGGTCGGCCAGTGCGACATCGGCGAGGTCCGGGGTGGACAGCGGCTCGGGCAGGAACGCGGGACGCGGTTGCGCGGGCTGCCCCGCGGACACCGCGCCGGCCAGCGCCACCGTGTCGAAACTGAACGGCGCGTCGGCCCGGAAATTGCGACGGTCGAAGCCCTGCAACGGATGCCGCGTCACCACCGTGTCCATACCCGGCCCACCCACGTGCGCCCGCAGCACGTCGAGCAGCTCGGCGACCGGGATGGCGGGCGGGCGGTGCGCGCCGCTCACCGGGTCGGCCCCGGTGTGGAACACCAGCAGCTGCTCCTGCGCCGCGAGGACGGCGTCGAGCAGCAACTGACGATCCTCGCTCCGCGGATCCCGTTCGCCGAGTAGTGGATCGCGCGCCAGCACGTCGTCGCCGTCCACCCCGCCTGCCCGCGGGAACACGTCGTCGTCCAGGCCGAGCAGCACCACCACCCGGTGCGGCACCGAACGCATCGGCACCAGCGTGCACACGGTCAGTTCGCCGGTGCGGAAGTTGGCCCGGGTGGGGCGGGCGGCCAGCCGCGCGTGCAGCAGCACCTCGACGTCGGCGAGCCGTAGGTCGATCTCGCCGGCACGCTCGATCGCGGCGGCGAGTTCGGTGCGGGCCTCGGTACGCACCCAGGACTGCGAATTCGGCACGTCCGTCAGCAGATCCAGCGCGCGGCCCAGGACCGCCGCCCACTCGTGCGCGGGCCGGGGGCCGCGCAGATCGCGCAGGCACACCGCTAGCCGATCGATGAACTCCGCGAACCGGCCGGCCAGGTCGACATCGTTGCTGTCCACGTCGTCCAGCGGCAACGCGAGATCGAGCCAGTCCTCGGAGGTTTCGCCCGCGGTCACGCCGAGCAGGATGCGGTCCACCGCGCTGTTCAAGGTGTTCTGCGCGAAGTCGGCGAGGCCGAAGGCCTGCCGCTGCCGCTGGCCGATCCCCCAGCGCGCGCCCGATTCGGCGGCCCACTCGCGCAGCCGCTCGATATCGTCGTCGTCGAAACCACAACGCCGCCGGACGGTTTCGGCCGCCGCCAGATCCAGCACCTGGGTGACGGTGACCCGCCCGTCGGCCAGCTCGAGCAGCACACCGATCACCGCCAGCAGCGGATTGGTGACGCCGCGGCCGCGGTCGGCGAGCCGCACCCGCAGCCCGTGCGCCGGATGGGCCGAATCCGGTACGGGCCCCGCAGAACCCGCGCTCTGCTGACCGAACGCCGCCCGTACCAGCGGGGCGTAGGTCTCCACTTCGGGGCACATGACGAGCACGTCGCGCGGCTCCAGCGTGTCGTCCGCGGCGAACAGGCCGAGCAGGCATTCGCGCAACACCTCGACCTGGCGCGCGGGGCCGTGACAGGCGTGCACCTGCACCGTCCCGTCACCCGCGCGGACCGCGGCGGGCGGCCACCGATCGTCGCGAAGGCCCGCCTGTATCGCGCGGAGCAACGTGGTATCCGCCGAATCAGACAGCGGTTCAGCGGCATTCGAGACCGGATGGTGGGTGTCGGTGTCGACCACGCCGGCCAGTCGCTGCTGCAGCTCCCGCACGTCCCGGGCGAGCCCCGCGAGCAACGGGTGCTGCACCGCCGCGGCGCTGCGGTCGGCCGCGCGGGTGCCCGCCGCGGGCGCCGTGCTCAGCGCGCGCCACATCACCGGGCTCGGATGCGGCAGCCACACATGGATGTCCCGGGTCTGCGCGAGGGCGCTGAGCACGGCGAGCTGATCGGTCGTGATCCGGGTCGCGCCGAACAACGAGAAGCGCGCGGGCAGCGGTACGAGTTCCGGTTCGGCGCGCAGCCGTGCGCAGGCGGCGTCGAGCCGCTCCGCCGGGCTCGGCGTACCGACCTCGGCCCGCAGGCGCCGCCACAGTTCCGGCTGCCACAACAGGTCCTCGGGTACCGGATTGCCCGCGCCGTCGGTGTCCGACGCCGCGGCCCACGCCACGATCAAGGCGGGCCGCTGGCTCGCATAGCTGTCGAACAACGCGGCCAGGTGCGCGGCGGTGGCGTAGCGGCGGCCGATCCGATGATCGCGTCCGGCGCCGTCCTGCGCGCCCAGATGCCGGGTCAGCACCGCGCACCACGGCTGGCCGAGCGAGGCGTCGATCACCCGCAGCAAAGTCCACACCAGATTGTCCGGCGCCCACGGATCGTCTTCGGGCCGAATACCGCTCGCCGCGGCCAGCGCCGCGGTGACCAGCGCGGCAGGCGACGGGAACTGGATGTTCGCGGCCACGCCGTCGGTCGACGCGGTACCGGTCGACGGGGCGAACGCCATCGCACCCGACTCACCGGAGACGCCGAGCACCCCGGACAGGCGCTGGGTCAGCCACCGTTCCACGCCTTTCGCGGGCACCGCCACCACCTCCGCCGCGAACGGGTCCGGCAGCGGAGTGGCCAGCAACCCGGCCAGCTCGTCCGCCAGCACGTCGGCGCGTTCGGCACGGTGAATGTGCAACGGCATCGGCGCCCTCTCGATCGGTGCGGTGTCGGACTGCGGGGTGGAATTCGCGCGACTCCTCGGTCGCGTTCGGGACCACGCGACATCCCGCACGTTTATACGCCCAACCCCCGCGCGGCGAGCGCACTACCCGCCGAAGCGCCGTACCGGTCGACCCATCCCCTGCCGGAGCACCAGCCGGACGCGGCGGCCCGCCCCCGGATCACCGCTCAGCACGGCAGCCCACCGCCGGACACCAGCACAGCACGACAGTCCACCGCCGCATCACCGGCGCAGCACAGCGATCTTGCGTCACCCGCGCGGCACTGCGGCCCACCGCCGGATACCGGCTCAGCACGGCAGTCCACCGCCGCATCACCCGCACAGCACGGCGATCCGCTACCGGATCACCGGCGCAGCACGGCGATCCACTGGATCACCCGCGCGGCACGGCGCGCGGTCGCCGAGTTCCCGCTCAATCCAGCACCATTTGCGCGGCTCCGTCGGGGCGTCCGGCGATGACGGTGTTGCCGCCCAGCTGTTTCGCGCGGTACATGGCGGAATCGGCGCGCCGGAACAGGTCTCGCATGCTCGTTACCGCGTTCTGATCCGATACCGCGGTGCCGATGCTCGCGGTGATCGGGATCGGCAGGGTGTCCGTCGCGGCGATCGCGCGCCGCATCCGTTCGGCCAGCACCTCGAGCGCCTCCGCGCGCAGCGTGCCGACCACCACGAACTCGTCGCCGCCGGTGCGCGCGACGACGGCGTCCGGCGGTACCGCGGCGCGCAGGCAGTCCGCGGTCCGGACCAGTACCTCGTCGCCGAGCGAGTGCCCGGCGGTGTCGTTGACGGCCTTGAACCGGTCCAGATCGATGATCACGACGTAGACCGGGCCACCCCGGCCGCGGTGCGCGTACTGCGCGAGGCGGGAATCGAGGCCGCGCCGGTTCAGCAGGCGGGTCAGCGGATCGGACAGCGCGTCCAGGCGCAGCAACCAGTGGCAGAACTGCACGACCGGCAAAACCACACCGGTCACCGCGAGATTGGCCAGCACCACGCCGACGGCCAGCGCCGGATCGCCGGTGGCGTGCGCGTTGTCGCCCGGCTCGCCGATCACCAGCAGCACGGCCAGCAGCACGATCGACAGCAGCGACCAGCCGAGATGCCAGGCCAGGATTCGCGGCCCGTGGAAGATCGTCACGTACCCGCCGGTGGTGGCCAGCAGGACGATGCCCAAGGCGCCGAGCAGCCGGTCCTGGACCAGGATGTTGTTCGCGGTGATCCCGATATCGATGGCCGCGACCCACACCAGGGATTCGCGCTCCGACGGCCACGGCAGCAACCACCAGCGCAACGTCCAGAGTCCGGCCAGCACGCTCACCGCGATCGCCTGGGTGACGCCGACCGGCCCGGCCTGACCGGCGTGCGAGACCAGCGCCAGCAGGGTGATCGCCATCATCACCAAGCCCGCGGTGCCGACCATCAGCTTGAGCGCCGCGAGCGCGGAGTGCGAGGCGAAGGTCTCGACCAGCCAGCGGTAGTCGACCCGCTCACGCCACCAGGCCCGGAAGATCCGTCGGATATCGGTCATGGTCACCGCCTCGCGTCGTCATCGAGCGTTCGGCCGGTTGTGCTGCTGCCCACAACGGCGCCGCGTGATTGCGGCATGTTAACTGTAACGGAACGTCACAGCATGAACCGCTCCCGACCTGCTTCGAACACGTTCACCCACCGCGCGCCACGCCCGGCCACCTGCACCGATCGCACGCCGCGCGCCCCCGGGCGGCAAAGCGACCAAATGGTCTACCCAGCAAGGGGAGTGAGTTAAACCACACCAGAACACGTTCCTTCGCCGTGTCCGCTCGGATCCGCGCCGCCGATGTGCGACAGTGCTCATCCGGGGAGGAACGAGAGAGCACCGAAAGGCTGGTTCGCGTTCATGGATGCGATGGTGATTCCCCTGGTCCCGAGGGGCGGGTTCACAGTCCGCCGCGTGGGAGACCGTTGGGAGCTCGTCAACTCGCGAGGCTACGGCCGCACCGTCGTCCTACATTCCTGGCCGCGCGATCAGCACTCCGAGGCGTTCGCGCACTGCTATCGGCTGAACGGCCGCACAGTAGAGGAACTGCAGGCCGCGTTCCGCTGAACGACCCGCGGATGGCTGAAACCCGCTGGGGCACAAGCGCGCAACGGCCGCGATAGCACAAGCCGGACTTCAGCTCAAGACGTGCGTCTCGGGCTCCGATGTGCGATCGTGTTCCACCGTGCGTTACCCGTCGCCCGCCACCCGCGCCGTTCCCCTTGTGGCCGCCTCCGCCTGTGTCCTCGCCGCCGCGGCGATCCTCATCCCGAGCGCGCCCGCCCTGCTCCCGCACGCGGCCGCCGTGCCGGTGCCGCTGGCGCATACCGATGCCTGCCTATCCGGATTCGACTGCGATATGAGCAATCGGATCAGCAAGGTGGACAACTACCTGAAGGGACGCCCCGGCGTCACCGGTTACGTTGTGCGCGACCGGGTTTCCGGTGGCGTGTACGCGAATGCGAACGCGGAGAACGCGGTCTGGACCGCCTCCACCATCAAGCTCGCCATCGCCGAGGATCTGCTGAACCGGGCCCGGGTCGGCGCGATCAACCTGACGCCGGAAGATCGCGGCCTGATGGAATCCATGCTGGCCACCTCCAACGATCGCGCCACCGACGTGCTCTGGGCCAAGTACGCGGGCCTGGACCGGATGGCGTTCAACAACGCCTTCCGCGCCAACGGCATGGCCACCCTGGTCCCGCAGCCGACCAACACCGCGCTGTTCCCGGACTGGTCGTTCCAGAAGTGCACCGCCGCCGACCTGGACCGGCTGATGGACAACATCCTCAACCAGATGCACCCCGACGACCGCGCCTACCTGCTGGACCGGATGCGCTCGGTGGACAGCAACCAGCACTGGGGCGTGTGGGGCGCGGGCGCGCCGATGCGGCCCGGCCTGAAGAACGGCTGGTCCGAGGAGCAGGGCGGCTGGGTGGTGAACTCGGTCGGCTTCGCGGGTCCCGGCGAGCGGTACACCCTGGCCATCATGACCGCACTGGGTGACGCGGGCGGCTACGAAGACGGCGCGGCCACCGACACCAAGGTCGCGGAGATGCTGTTCGCCGGACGCTGATACCTGTTGTCCCGCACCCGTTCCGGGTGCGGGACGCGCAAGTTCAGCGGCGCCGCAGGGTAATCGGCGCCCCGTCCCTGGGGAACGGAATGGTGGTGAAACCCCAGGGCATCCGATAGTCGTCGGGGATCTGCCAGGTGTAGGCACGCACCAGCGCGGCGATCACCGTCTTCACCTCGAACGTGCCGAAGTGCATGCCGATGCACTTGTGCGCGCCCGCACCGAACGGCAGGAACGCCAGCCGATGCGATTTGTCCTCGTGCCGTTGCTCGTCGAAACGTTCGGGATCGAACAGCTCTGGCTCGGTCCATAATTCGTCGAGCAGATGGTTGACCTGATAGGCGAGGTCGACCTGGGTGCCCGCCGGAATGTAGTGGCCCAGGATCTCGGTATCGCGCACCGCACGCCGGCACAGACCGGGCACCGGCGGCATCAAGCGCAGGCTCTCCTTGAGCACCAGATCCAGATCGCGCAAGCCCTCCAGATCCGCGATAGTCGGTGCGGCACCGTCGGTTTCGGCATCCAGCGCGAGCACTTCGGCCCGCACCCGCTGCTGCCAGTCCGGATGCTTGCCCAGGTAGTAGGTGACCGCGGTGGCCGCGGTCGTGGTGGTGTCGTGCGCGGCCATGATCAGAAAGATCATGTGGTTCACCACATCCGCGTCGCCGAATACGCCACCGTCCTCGCTGCGCGCGTGGCAGAGGCCGGAGAACAGGTCCGAGGTCTCGGTCCGCCGCTTGTCCGGCAGCATCGCCCGGAAGTAGTCCTCCAGCACGCGCCGGCCGCGCAGGCCCGCGCGCCAGTTGCCGCCGGGCACCGGATGCCGGATCAGCGCGAGCGCCGCGTGCGTGCAGTCGAGGAACGCGTCCACCAGCTCGCGACGCTGCGGCCCGACATCGGCGGCCATGAACATCTCCCCCGCGATATCGAGGGTCAGTTCCTTGAACGTCGGATACAGGCGCACGGTCCGTTCGGCGTCGGCCCCCTGCGGAACCCAGCGCTCGACGCTGGTGCGTACCACCGGGGTCAGCGCCGCCAGATGCGCCGCCAGCCGGTCCCTGGTGAAAGCCTGCTGCATGATCCGGCGATGGAATTTGTGCTCGTCGAACTCGAGCAAGAGCAGACCGCGCCGGAAGAACGGTCCGATGAAATAGTCCCAGCCCTGGCCGAAATCGCGGCGCCGCCGGCCGAGCACTTCGTCGAGCGCTTCGGGCCCCGCGACGAGCACCCGGTCGACCCCGAGCGAAGTATTCATCGAGACCGGACCGTATTTCCGATACCGGCCCATCATTTCGGCGGGGCCCACCGCATGTACTGCAGCATCCGGCCCACGATACGGCAGGCCGGCGTCGCCGTGCACCGGGGTGGTTTCGCTGCCGCTGGGCGGCCGGGCGAGAATATGGTGCCGTTCCGGAATCAACTCGAGTGCGCGATCGAGGAGATGGTCGTGCGGTATTTCGATCAATCCGATGTTCTCGGAATCGGGCGGTCTCCCGGATTTCCCGCGCGCGCTGGTTTTTCTGCCAACGACCCGGTCCCCGGCGACCATGGCAAACCTCCCTGAACGACCGTATTCATCCTATTCTTTTTCGCCGGTGCCCAAGGTCGGTTCGCCGCAACGCACTCCGGCGCCGGCGGGCCGCGACACACCCGGAACAGGGACGTCGCCGCGACGGCCACGATCGACCCGGCTACGGTTGACACCTGTCAGCAACCGTTCGCGGGGGAAGAGTATCCCCGGTCTGTCGAGGAGCAGGACGATGAACAATGACCACAGCATCGCGTAGCGATTCGGCGGGGCGCAGTGGCCGGGCGACGGGTGCGCAGGAGAATCGGCGCCACCAGGTCGTGGTGATCGGTTCGGGCTTCGGCGGCCTGTTCGGCACCAAGCACCTCAAGCGCGCCGACGTCGACGTCACACTGATCTCCAAAACCACCTCCCACCTGTTCCAGCCGCTGCTCTACCAGGTCGCGACCGGCATCCTCTCGGTCGGCGAGATCGCGCCCGCGACCCGGCTGGTGCTGCGCAAGCAGAAGAACGCGCAGGTGCTGCTCGGCGACGTCATCGACATCGACCTGGAAGCCAAGACCGTCACCTCCCGGCTGCTCAACTCGAACACGGTCACCCCGTTCGACAGCCTGATCGTGGCGACCGGCGCGCAGCAGTCCTATTTCGGTAACAACCAGTTCGCGACCTTCGCGCCCGGTATGAAGACCATCGATGACGCGCTGGAACTGCGCGGCCGGATTCTCGGTTCGTTCGAGGGCGCGGAGCTGGCCACCAGCCAGGAGATGCGCGACCGGCTGCTCACCTTCGTGGTGGTCGGCGCGGGGCCGACCGGCGTCGAATTGGCCGGGCAGATCGCCGAACTCGCCGACCGCACGCTCGAGGGCACGTTCCACAACATCGATCCGCGCGACGCGCGGGTGGTGCTGCTGGAGGGCGCGGGCGCGGTGCTCGGGCCGATGGGCCCGAAGCTCGGCAGCAAGGCCGAGAAGCGGCTCGAGAAGATGGGCGTCGAGATCCAGCTCAACGCCATGGTCACCGATATCGACGCGCTGGGCGTCACGGTGAAGGACGCCGACGGCACGATCCGCCGGATCGAATCCTCGTGCAAGGTGTGGTCGGCGGGCGTGCAGGCCAGCCCGCTGGGCAAGATGCTGGCCGAGCGATCCGACGGCACCGAGGTGGACCGGGCCGGGCGCGTCATCGTCGAACCGGACCTGACGATCAAGGGCCACCCGAACGTCTTCGTGGTCGGTGACCTGATGTCGGTGCCGAACGTGCCGGGCCAGGCGCAGGGCGCCATCCAGGGCGCGACCTACGCCGCCAAGCAGATCAAGGCGGGCCTGCACGGTCAGGCCCCGCAAGATCGCAAGCCGTTCAAGTACTTCAACAAGGGCAGCATGGCGACGGTGTCGCGGTTCAACGCCGTGTGCCAGGTCGGCAAGCTGGAGTTCAGCGGGTTCTTCGCCTGGCTGGCCTGGCTCGCGCTGCACCTGTACTACCTGATCGGCTACCGCAGCCGGATCGTCACCGTGATCCAGTGGTTCGTCACGTTCCTCGGCCGCAGCCGGGGTCAGATGGCCGCCACCGAGCAGTGGGTGGTCGCCCGGCTCGCGCTCGAACAGGTCAATGCCGACGAAGAAGACGCGGACGAGCTCGCCGCCGCGCTCGGCGCGCCGCCCGCGGACAACGGCAAGCTGCTGGAGAAGGCCAAAGCCGCGGCGGAGGGCCGCGTCAGCTGACGTACCCGCACCTGCTCCCTTCGGCGAGGCCCGGTCCACCAGACCGGCCTCGCCGAAGTCGTTCGAGGGGCAGCCGCCCAGACCCGCGGTTAGCTATTTCCAGGCAACGTCAAAGCTGTTGTGTCGCCCGAATTTCGACCCATCCAGGTGCCCGATGGATCCGAATGTGGGGCGTCGAACCTGACAGCTATTCCCGACCTGACGAAAGGCGATCTACCTATGGGCACAGGCAAGCACAGAGCCCCCAACCCGCAGCGGCAGAAGGTGGGCTCGATGGTCGCGGCAGGTGCGGTTCCGCTGGTCCTCGCACTGGTCGGCACCGGCACCGCCAACGCCGAGCCTGCACAACCCAATCCCGCGACGCAGCCCGACCAGCCGGCCCAGTGGCCGGCCGCCGAGCCGCCGAACGCGATGCCCTACGAGGGCCTGAACATCCCGGACAGCACCTACAGCTCGCTGCAGTGGTCGCGCCCGCTGCCGGAGAAGAAGTACCTGGCCCCGGTCGGCGTGCTGCACGCGCCCGTCCCGGTCGCGCCGGTGCCGCCGATCGCGCCGCCCTCGGGCAAGTTCCGCTTCGGTGACGTGCAGGTGGACGCGCCGACCTGGATGGACCAGGAACAAGCGATCCAGATCAACGACAACGCGGCCATGGCCGAGGCCAACCTGGCGACATTCCTCGACTCGATCGGCATGGAGCGCAGCCGGTCCGACCGGATCGCGGGCCAGACCGTCGGCACCGCC
>NZ_BAFT02000077.1 GCF_000308475.2 Nocardia brasiliensis NBRC 14402
GCACAGGACGATCAGCAGCCGGGTCGGGCCCGGCGTCAGCTGGGCCAGCGTCGCCGCCGCGACGAACGCACCCGCCACCGCGCCCGCGACGACGCAGAGCACACCGATCACCGCGGCGAGCGCGCCGCGGCGCCAACCGAGCACGGCGGCCAGTCCGGTCGCGGCCAGTACAGCGAGGTCGAGCCAGTTCGGCAGGGGCACGCCTCCACGGTAGCGACTGCCCGCCGGCGCATCGGGGCCGTCGGCTCGTCAGCTGCCCCGCGTCACCAGGGGACGGTCACGCCGTGCCGATCCAGGAATTGCAATCCGGGCGCACCGGCTCGAGCGTCGAGCACGTCCACCACGGCCGGGATGCTTTCCTGCGGGCTGAGCGGCGCGTCGGGTCCGCCGAGTTCGGTGCGATTGTGTCCGGGATCGATGAGCAGCTTCGTGTGCCCGTCGTCGGCGTTGCGGGTGGCGTAGCTGCGCATCAGCTGGTTCAGCGCGGCTTTGCTCGCCTTGTACAGCTCGTAGCCGTCCTCGGTGTTCTGCGAGATGCTGCCCTGCTCGGAGGACATGACCGCGACGGTGCCACCGGGCACGACGAGGTCGCGCAACGCTTCGATCGCGCGCAATGGGCTGAGCGCGTTGGTGATCATCACCTCGGTGAACATCTCGGTGGAAACCGCGCTGATCGGCAGATCGCCGCGGTCGATCGCGGCATTGACGAACAGTAGATCGAGAGGGCAGCCGGCCAGGCGCGCGCGCAGCGCGGCGAGCTGCTCCTGACTGGTCATCTCCACTGTCTCGATCCGCAAGCGCCCCTGCGAGGTCTGCGCGAGCGCCGCCAGTTCGCCGCCGGTGCTGCGGGTGGTGGCGACCACCCGGCGGCCGCGGCGGACGAGTTCGCCGGCGAGGACGAGGCCCAGGCCGCGGGCGGCGCCGAGGACGAGGGCGTGCGGGGTGGTGTCGGACATGGGTTACTCCTTGGCAATAAAGCAATTTGTCTAGACTGGACGTTGCGTCTAGCCAGTAGCAGGCGGAGCGAGTCTGCACATCCGAGCGGGCCGATAGGGTGTCGGGCATGCCCGACGCGAAATCGCCGATCCGCAGGGTGCGCTCCGGCAACCAGCGCGACGAAGCCGCGCGCCTGGCCGTGCTGCACGCCGCCGACGATCTGCTCGTCGAACACGGCTTCGCGGCGCTGACCGTCGAGGCCATCGCGCGCCGGGCGGGCGTCGCCAAGCAGACGATCTATCGCTGGTGGCCGTCCAAGGTCGAGATCCTGCTCGACACGCTCCTCGAGGACAGTGCCAAGCACTGTCCGGTGCCGGTGGAAAAGCCGACGGCCGCGGGCATTCGGGCGTATCTGCGCGATTTCGCGCGTTTCGTCGCCCGCGATCCGGCGGGCAAGGTGCTGCTCGCGCTCCTCGCTCAGGCCCAGCACGATCCGGGCACGGCCGAGCGAGTTCAGGCGCGTTATCTGGGTCCGCGCCGGGCCGCCGAGCGTGACCTGCTCGCCCGCGCCGTCGAGGCTGGGGAGATCGCGCCCGTGCTCGGCCCGGACGCGGTGCTCGACGCCCTCATCGGGCCGCTCGTCTATCGCGCCATGACCGGCGCTGGTATTCCGCGCCAGCTGGTGGACACCCTCGTCGAGAGCCTGCTCGCACCGGTCGCGAAATGATCGGCTTACCCTGCTTGCGTAGATCTGAAGGCGGACAGCCCGATTCCGTGGCGACCGGTGCGATCCGCGGTAACGCGGTGGGCTGCGTCAGCGCCCGGAGCCAGCGTTGCGGTGAAGGCGATGAACACGATTCGAATGCGGCGGATCATCGAGGGCCGTAGGTATTGAGGAACAGCACCGGCCCGGTCCCGAACTCGCCCGCGGTGTCCAGATGCAGCAGGGCGGCCAAGGCCTTGGCGGTGTAGACCGGCTCGAGCCGGAGCCCGTCGTGCGCGGCGCGGCTCGCGGCCGCCGCCGCGGCGGGGGTGGGGTGACCGTAGCCGGGGCCGAGCCAGTCCGTCGTCATCGTCACGTCGGCAGGCCGCAGCCCGGTCGGCGCGAATCGCGCTCCGCGTGAACGCAAAAGGCGCTCGGCCCGCCGGGCCAGACCGACGATGTGCGCGGCGTCGAGCGGTAGCGAGTCGTTGACGACGACGCCGACCACCCGCGTGCGCAATCCGGCGAGCCGCAGCCCGAGCGCCAGTCCCGCTGCGGTGCCTCCGGATCCGACCGCCGTCACGATATGGCTGGGTTCGGCGAGGATCCCGGCGTCGATCTGGGCGGCGAGTTCGAGCGCGCCTTCGACGTAGCCGAGCGCCCCGATCGGGGACGAGCCGCCCACCGGCAAGAAGTACGGTCGCTTGCGGCCGAGCGCATGTCGCAGATACAACCACGGCGCCCGGAGCAGGGTCTGTCGTTTGGTGTGTGTGTGAAATGCAGTGTCGCACCGGAATTCGCCAAACGCTCGAGTTGCGCCCGGACGTGCTCGTCCACCGGCTGGTCGACGAGTGCGAGCACGGTGCCGACGCCGTGGGCGCGGCCGTAGAGTGCGGTGGCCAGGCCCCAGTTGGTACCGGTGCCGCCGACGGTGAGAATAGTGCGCGCGCCGCGCCGATGGGCTTCGGGCAGCAGCCATTCCAGTTTGCGGACCTTGTTGCCGCCCCATCCGCCGTCGCCGTAGGCGCCGTCGTCCTTGCACCACAGCCGAACTCCGGTGCCGACGTCGAAGGGCCGGATCGGGGTCGGGGCGGTACCGAGGCGCAAATACGGCAGGGTGTCGGCTAACTCTGGGAAGCGCTGGTGCAGTAAAGAATTCGTGGGCACGTCAGCGATCCGTACGCGGTCTGGTGATCGCCTCCGGGATGCCGAGCAGCGCGGCCTGCACCTCGTGCAGGCGATCGACGTCGCCGCTGATGCCCGCCACATTGTCGTTGTAGAGGAAGGCCTCGCCGAGCCGCACCAGCGCGTAGGCCAGCAGATCCGGTTCGAGCGGCGGGCGGTAGTCGTCCTCGCGTTCGGCGCGCGCGATCAGTTCGCGCACCGTCGCAACCACCAGCGGCTGCACCGGTCCGTCGCTCGCGGTGAGAATGCGCAACCCGGCCAGCGGCTCGTTCTCGAAATACCGCCGGAACGGCTCGTTGTCGGTCATCCAGCGGTTCACCCGATACAGCACATCGAGGATGCGCCGCGCCCCGGCCGAACGCCTGCGCGCGTCGGCCCGGGTGAGCAGCGCCTCGAACTCGCCCGCGAGCACCGTGCCGAGCACGCCCTCGCGGGAACCGAACCAGCGGTAGATCGAGGCGCGGCTCAGCCCGAGTTGCGCGGCGATCGCCTGAATGTCGACCCGCTCGCCGGCCAGGAACGCGCGGCGGGCGAGATCGATGACCTCCGCCCTGGTCGCGGACGCCGGTCGTCCGGGCGGGCGGGTGGTCCGCTGGCTGGAGGAGGTCATCGGAATATGGTACATCCTTCCATTTGTGTACCTAACCGGTTGTGCTCAGAACCAGGCGTCGCGCATGTCCAGCGTGGTGGTGTCGAGCCGGGCGAGCAGATCCAGCGCCGGTCCGGTCTTGGGCAGCTCGAAACGGTAGAAGAACCGGGCCGCGTGCCGCTTGCCGTCGTAGAAGTCGCCGGTGTGCGCGCCGGCGGCCAGCAGTTGCTCCAACCAGATCCAGGCCAGCACGATGTGGCCGAACGCCTCGAGATAGACCGAGCTGTTGGCCAGCGCGGCCTCGAAATCGCCCGAGGCGAACAGGCCCGCGGTCACCTCGACCAGCCGCTGCCACGCCGAATCCAATTGCGCGGCAAGCTCGGCCGCCTCGCCGCCGACGGCCTGCGCCGCCGTGACCGTGGCCTGCACCCGGCCGCCGAGCGCGAGCAGGCTGGCGCCGCCCTGCTGAGTGACCTTGCGCCCCAGCAGATCCAAGCCCTGGATGCCGTGGGTGCCCTCGTGGATCGGATTCAGCCGGTTGTCCCGGTAGTGCTGCTCGACGTTGTATTCGCGGGTGTAGCCGTAACCGCCGAGCACCTGGATCGCGAGGTTGTTCGCCTCCAGGCACCACTGCGACGGCCAGCTCTTCGCGATCGGGGTGAGGATGTCGAGCAGCAGGGTGAGCGCCTGGCGCTCCTCGTCGGAATCGGCGGTGCGCTGTTCGTCGACCAGTCGCGCGCAGTAAAGCACGAGGCCCAGCGCGCCTTCGGTATACGCCTTCTGTGCCAGCAGCATTCGTTTGACGTCGGCGTGCTCGACGATCGGCCGCTGCGGGGCGGTGGGGTCGGCGGGCAGCTTCGCACGGCCCTGGGCGCGGGTGCGCGCGTAGTCCAGCGACTCCAGGTATCCGGTGTAGCCGAGCGCCGTCGCGACCAGGCCGACGCCGATCCGCGCCTCGTTCATCATGTGGAACATGTAGCTCAGACCGCGGTGCGGCTCGCCGACCAAGTAGCCGATCGCGCCGGGTGCACCCGCGGGCGTCCACTTGCCCTCGCCGAAGTTGAGCACGGTGTTGACGGTGCCGCGGAAACCCATCTTGTGGTTGAGTCCGGCGAGCGCCACATCGTTGCGTTCGCCGAGCGCGCCGTCTTCGCCGACCAGGAAGCGCGGCACGACGAACAGCGAGATGCCCTTCGTGCCCGCCGGGCCGCCGGGGATCTTCGCGAGCACCAGGTGCACGATGTTCTCGCCGAGCTCGTGGTCGCCGCCGGAGATCCACATCTTGGTGCCGAACAGCCGATAGGTGCCGTCCTCGCGCGGCTCGGCGCGGGTCACGATATCGGCCAGCGAGGACCCGGCCTGCGGTTCGGACAGGCACATCGTGCCGAAGAACCGGCCCTCCAGCATCGGCCGCACGAATCGTTCGGCGAGCGCGGGGCCGGCGTGGGCGAGCAGCAGATTGGCGTTGGCGACGGTGAGGAACGAGTAGCCCGCGGTGCCGGGGTTGGCCGCCTGGAACCACGCGTAGCTCGCCTGCGCGACGGTCACCGGCAGCTGCCCGCCGCCGAATTCGTAATCCATTGCCACGGCGGGCAATCCGGCTTTGGCGAAGGCGTCGAGCGCCACGCCGACCTCGGGGATGAGGGTGACGCGCTCGCCGTCGAAGGTCGGCTCGTGCGCGTCGTTGAGCTTGTTGTGCGGCGCGAAGTACTTGGTCGCCAGCTGCTCGCTCAGGTCCAGCACCGCATCGAAGGTCTCGCGCGAATGATCCGCGTACCGCCCGCGTTTGGTCAGCTCCTCGACATGCAGCCACTCGTACAGCAGGAAGTCGAGATCGCGCCGGGAAAGCAGCGTAGACCGCATCACCCATCCTTTCGAGACATGTGCAATCTACTGTATCTTACGGTGCGGCCTGGTCCGCTTACCGGAAATCGTAGCCTCAGGTGCTGAGGCGATCCAGCTCGTCGGTGGGAACACCCCAGCCGGACAGCAGCTTTCGCACCTGCTGCGGGTCGGCGGAGAGCGGCGCCGGGGCATTGGTGGGCGTGCGGTCGAAGCGTGGTGCGGGCGCGGGTTGCCGGACGCCGTTCACCGTGATGAAGGCGTTACGGGCCACGTTGTGCGGGTGCTCGTGGGCTTCCCAGGGGCTGAGCACGGGGGCCACGCAGGCGTCGGAACCGGTGAACAGCTCGGTCCACTCGTCGCGGGTGCGCTCCTTGAACTTGGCGCCGAGTACCTCTTTGAGCTGCGGCCAGCCGTTCTTGTCCAGCTGGAACGGCAGTTCGGGATCGTCGATGCCGAGGATCGCGAGCATCTGGTTGTAGAACGGGATCTCGACGCAGCCGACCGCGAGGTACTCCCCGTCGGCGCATTCGTAGGTGTCGTAGAACGGCGCGCCGCCGTCGAGCATGTTCTCCCCGCGCGGAAAGTTCCAGAGCCCGAGGTGGTGCAGGCCGTGCATGGACGCGGTGAACAGCGCGGCGCCGTCGACCATGGCCGCATCGATCACCTGGCCCCGGCCGGAGCGCTCCCGTTCATACAGCGCGCCGAGCACGCCGAGCGCGAGTAGCAGACCGCCGCCCGCGTAGTCGCCGAGCATGTTCGCGGGCGGTACCGGCGCCTCGCCCGCGCGCCCGACCAGTCCGAGCGCGCCGGAGACGGCGATGTAGTCGATATCGTGGCCCGCGGTGCGCGCCAGCGGACCCTCCTGGCCCCAACCGGTCATCCGGCCGTAGATCAGGCGCGGGTTGCGCGCGGCCAGCTCGGCGGGGCCGATGCCGAGGCGCTCGGTGACGCCCGGACGGAACCCTTCGATCAGCACGTCCGCGTGTTCGGCCAGCGCGAGCAGCGTGTCCCGATCGTCGGGGTTCTTGAGATCGAGAGTGATGCTGTGCTTGCCGCGGTCCAGCGGACCCTCCGGCGAGACGATGCCCTCGCCGGGTTTGCCGCCGCGGTCCACCCGCAGCACCTCCGCGCCGAGATCGGCCAGGATCATCGCCCCGAACGGACCCGGTGCGAGGCTGGCGATCTCGATGACTTTGACTCCGTGCAGTGGTCCCATGTCTCCGCTCTCTGTCGTCCTCGACGCGGGCATGCGGCCACGGCCGAACCCCCGCCCGTCCGGTCGGTGCCCCGACCGTAGGTCGGACTCGGCACGCGGCCAATGACCGTCGCGCTCGAGTAACCGTGACCGCAGCGCTCACACTCAGTCCAGACGCGACAACCGCGCGAGGATGGTGGCCGCCATGGCGGCGGGGTCACCGTGGTCCGGGCGCAGCACGAGTTCGGCGTCGGTGGGCGCCTCGTACGGATCGTCGATACCGGTGAAGCCGCTGATCTCGCCTGCACGGGCCTTGGCGTACATGCCTTTCGGGTCACGGGCTTCGCAGACCTCCAGCGGCGTATCGACGAAGACCTCGACGAACGGTATGCCCGCCGCGAGGTGCGCGGCACGGACCCGGTCGCGGTCGGCGCGGTACGGACTGATCAGCGAGACCACCGCCACCACACCGGCGTCGGCGAACAGCCGGGCGACTTCGCCGACGCGGCGGACGTTCTCGACCCGGTCGGCGGCGCTGAAGCCGAGATCGACGTTCAGCCCGTGACGCAGGTTGTCCCCGTCGAGCAGGAAGGCGGGGCGTCCCGCGGCGACCAGGCGACGTTCGAGTTCCACTGCGACAGTGGACTTTCCGGAACCGGACAGGCCGGTCAGCCAGACCGTCAGGCCCCGCGTCGCGCGCTCGTCCCGGCCGACCGCGGTCGAATGCCAGACGACCCGCGACGACGGCAGGGTCGGACCGGTGATCATGCCCGCGGCGACGGTGTTGTTGGTGGTGTCGTCGACCAGGATGAAGCTGCCGGTGAACCGATTGCGCCGATACGGGTCGAACAGCAGCGGTTGCCGGGTGCGCAGCTGGACTCGGCCTATCTCGTTGAGCGATAACGATTCCGGGCTCTCGTCGCGGTGCAGCGTATTCACATCGAGCCGGTAGTCGAGGCTGCGCACCTCGGCGGTGGCGGTGCGGGTGGTGTGCCGGATGGTGTAGGTCGCGCCGGGGGAGAGCTGACTGTCGTCGGCGAACCAGCACACCATCGCGTCGAGGTCGCGCCCCGCGATCGGCCGGTTGTTCGGACGGCAGATCATGTCACCGCGCGAGACATCGATCTCGTCGGCGAGCTGGATCGTGACCGCCTGCGGCGGAAACGCTTCCGCGACGGGCGTGCCGCCCGGCCCCCAGATCGCGGCCACGGTGCTCGTCAATCCCGAAGGCAGCACTGCCACTTCGTCGCCGGGCTTGAAGACACCGCCCGCGACCGTGCCCGCGTAACCGCGGAAATCCTGGGCGTGCCTGCGGGTCACGTACTGCACCGGGAAGCGCGCGTCGATGAGGTTGCGGTCGGAGGCGATGTGCACCTCCTCGAGGTGGTGCAGCAGGGGCGTGCCCTCGTACCACGGCATGCTCGCGCCGCGGTGCACGATGTTCTCGCCGTGCAGCGCGGACATCGGTACGAAGGTCAGGTCGGAGACGTCCAATTTCGAGGCGAACTGGGCGAATTCGGTGCGGATCTCCTCGAACCGGGCCTGCGACCAGTCCACCAGGTCCATCTTGTTGACGCAGAGCACCAGGTGCGGAATGCCGAGCAGGCCGGCCAGGAAGGCGTGCCTGCGGGTCTGCTCGACCACCCCCTTGCGCGCGTCGACCAGGATCAGCGCGAGATCGGCGGTGGACGCCCCGGTCACCATGTTCCTGGTGTACTGGATGTGGCCGGGGGTGTCGGCGATGATGAATTTCCGTCGGGGCGTGGCGAAATAGCGGTGCGCCACGTCGATGGTGATGCCCTGTTCCCGTTCCGCGCGCAGCCCGTCGGTGAGCAGCGCGAGGTTCGGGTAGTCGTCGCCGCGGTCGCGGCTGGTGCGCTCGACGGCGGCGAGCTGGTCGGTGAAGATCGTCTTGGAGTCGAACAACAGCCGGCCGATGAGGGTGGACTTGCCGTCGTCGACGCTGCCCGCGGTGGCGAGGCGCAGCAGGGTGGCGGTCATCAGAAGTAGCCCTCTCGTTTGCGATCTTCCATGCCCGCTTCGGAGATCCGGTCGTCGGCGCGGGTGGCGCCGCGCTCGGTGACCCGGGCGGCGGCCACCTCGGTGACCACCTCGGCGGGGGTGGCCGCGCTGGATTCGACGCAGCCGGTGCAGGTGGCGTCGCCGACCGTGCGGAACCGCACCGTGGTCTCGAAAGGCTGCTCACCGTCCAGTAGTTGCAGGAACCTGGTGTGCGCCAGCAGCATTCCGTCGCGCTGCACCACCGGCCTGCGGTGCGCGTAGTAGAGCGGCGGCAGGTCGATGCCCTCCGCGGCGATATAGGTCCAGATGTCGAGCTCGGTCCAGTTCGACAGCGGGAACACTCGAATATGTTCGCCCGCACGGTGTTTGCCGTTGTAGAGGTTCCACAGCTCGGGTCGCTGACTGCGCGGGTCCCACTGGCCGTATTCGTCGCGGAAGCTGAACACGCGCTCCTTGGCGCGCGCCTTCTCCTCGTCGCGGCGCGCGCCGCCGAAGACGGCGTCGAAGCCGCCCTCCTTGATCGAGCGCAACAGCGTCGCGGTCTGCAATCGGTTGCGCGAGGCGCGCGGGCCGGTCTCCTCGGTGACCCGGCCCGCGTCGATATCGTCCTGCACCCGGCCGACGACGAGGCGCAACCCCAGCCGCGTGACCGTCTCGTCGCGGTAGGCGATCACCTCGTCGAAATTGTGCCCGGTGTCGATGTGCAGCACCGGGAACGGCAGCGGCGCGGGCCAGAAGGCCTTCGCCGCGAGGTGCAGCATCACCACCGAGTCCTTGCCGCCGGAGAACAGCAGCACCGGTCGCTCGAAGGTCGCCGCTACTTCTCGGAAAATGTGTGCCGACTCGGCCTCGAGCGCGTCCAGATGAGGCAGCTCGTAGGTGCTCGCCGTCGACTTCGCGTACTGGCTCACATCGCAAAACTAGAACACGTTTCGGTTATTGGCAATGGGTGCGTAGGCGTCAACCGTGCGATGCCGGTCGGGCGGACGGCTGCCGGCCACCCGAGGCGGCCGTGACGGCGTCCGCGGCGGCGATGAGAGCCGTTCCGCGCCTGTCGATTTCGGCACCCGTGATGGACTTACCAACGTACATCGTGAGCACCATGTTCTGCCTGCCGTCGCCGCCGTAGGTCGGGGCGGCGAGCAGGCTCACCGGATGCTCCTTGCGCGGTCGCAGATCGGTGCCCAGGTACACCCGCTCGCCCAGGCTGGTCACCAGCTCGCCCACCAATTCCCGCAGTTCATCGGGTAGATCGCGAGCCGCGAACCCAGCCAGCAAGGAATACAGCCTGCGGCCCGCAGCGGTCAGGCTCTCCACCAGGTAGCCGCGCTCGCGGCACTCGGCGACCACCTGGCGCAATCGTGCCTCGTCCTGCTGTAGCGGCACGGTCGGCGGTTGGGTCAGCCACGCGTCGAACGCCGCGTCGGTATCCCACAGCACGTACATCAGCCCGACGGGTGGCGCGAAATGGTAGGCGGCGCCGACCTTGACCATCCCGGGACCGGTGCTCTCCAGCACCATGATCCGGTCGCCGACCACGGCCGATGCGGTGCAGGTCGTGCGGTATTCGGCGGTGAGCCGTTCCAGTTCCGTCCGGGCCAGCGCGGAGATCGCGAAGCTGTCCTGCGCGACCCGGCCGGCGGCGATGAGCGCGGGGCCGAGGCCGTAGGTCCGGGCATCGGCATCGCGCACCAGGTAGCCGCCCGCGGTGAGCTCGGTGAGAATGCCGAGGCAGGTGGGTTTCGCCAGGTCGAGCGTGCGGGCGAGTTCGGACAGGCCGAAGCGCTTGCCGCGCTGTTCGACGAAGAAATCCAGCACCTGCACCACGCGCACCGTCGGTGCGGATCTACGGCCGACCATTGACCACTCCTAGAACACGTTCTAATCTCAGCTGAGAGGAAATGTACCAGAGCGGTACATATTTGGAACACCACAGCGTGTGATTCAACGGAGAGCCTTTTGCTGACACAGCCGTTCGCGGACGCCATCGCCGCCGCCGAGCAGATCATCACCGGAGCCGCGCACATCCGGACCGAGCAGGACCTCGTCGAGGGCTACGACTACCTGGCGGGCAGCATTCGCGCGGCCCTGCAGATGGCCTGGGCCTACGAGCGGGACTTCCCGTTCTTCGTCCAGTCCACCGGGCCGTACACGAAAATGGGTCTGGACAATCCGGACACGCTCTACTTCCACTCCTACCTGCGCCCGGACGCCGAGTACGTGGTCACCGGAAAGCGCGGCACCACAAGGGATCTGAGCTTTCAGGTGCTGAACGGGAACTATTCCCCGGTGGACGTGCCGGACAGCCTCACCGCCTTCGACGACCGGGCGCTCGAGGTGGCGCCGGACGGGTCCTACGAACTGCGGCTCGGCCCCGGTCCCGCGCGTCCCGGCTACGTCCACCTTGCGGCGGACTCCGCCATGCTGGTGATCCGTGAGGTCTACAGCGACTGGGGCAACGAGCGCCCGGGCACCGTGCGGATCGCCCGGGTCGACGGCATCGGCGACGCCCCGCCGCCGCTGACCAGAGATCTGCTGACCAAACGCTACGGCGTGGCGGGGAAGATGCTGATCTCGCGCCTGCAGACCTTCCTCGCCTTCCCCGAATGGTTCTATCTGAACCTGCCGGTGAACACGATGACCGAACCGCGTTCCACGCCGGGCGGTCTCACCACCCAGTTCTCCTCGGCCGGGCACTACGAGTTGAGCGACGAACAGGCGATGATCATCACGGTGCCGAAATCCGATGCGCCGTATCAGGGTTTCCAGCTCGGCAGCATGTGGTACCTGTCGCTGGACTACATCAACCACCAGACCAGCCTCACCGCCGACCAGGCGCGGGTGGACCCGGACGGCATGATCCGCCTCGTGGTCAGCGAGCGGGATCCCGGGCTGGCCAACTGGATCGAACGCACCGGGCACGACCGTGGCTACCTCCAATTCCGGTGGCAGCGGCTGTCCCGGGAGATGAAGCCGGAGGACGGCCCGACGGTGGAGGTGGTCCCGGTCGCCGAACTGGGACAACGGCTTCCGTTCTATGACCAGGCGCGCGTCACGCCGGACGAATGGCGCGCACGAATCGCGGCCCGGCAGGCCGCGGTCGCGGAAAGGATGCTCGGCTGATGTTGTTGCAGGACAAAGTTGTCGTCGTTTCCGGTATCGGTCCCGGGCTCGGCCGTTCCATCGCGGTGCAGAGCGCGAAGGCCGGCGCCGACGTGGTGCTCGCGTCCCGGACCGAATCGCGGCTCACCGAGGTGGCCAAGGAGATCACCGAGCTCGGCAGGCGCGCGGTCGTGGTGCCCACCGACATCAACGACGAGGCGGCCGCGATCAATCTGGTCGAGACGGCACAGAGCGCGTTCGGCCGGGTGGACACGCTGGTGAACAACGCCTTCGCCATTCCGCCGATCGCCGACCTCGCCGAGGTCGACCTGGACCAGGTGCGCGCCGGCTTCGAGACGAATGTGCTTGCGGCACTGCGCTTGACGCGACTGTTCGTGCCTGCGCTGGCCGAGTCGAAGGGCTCGGTGGTGATGATCAACTCGGCGGTGCTGCGGCATTCGCGGCGCACCTTCGGCCCCTACAAGATGGCCAAGGCGAGCCTGCTCGCGCTGGCCCAGAGCCTGGCCACCGAGCTCGGCCCGCGCGGCATCCGGGTGAATACCATCGCCCCGGGCTATATCTGGGCCGACAACCTGAAGTGGTACTTCAACTATCTCGCCGAGCAGCGCGGCATCACCGCCGACGAGGTTTATGCCGAGACGGCGAAGACGATCGACCTGCGCAAGCTGCCCGAGCCCGACGAGATCGCCGACGCGGTCGTGTTCTTCGCCTCGGCGATGGCGCGGGCGATCACCGGTGCGTGCCTGGACGTCAACGGCGGCGAGTACCACCACTAGCCGGATGCGCGGCAACACAGACTCGTGGCGATACAGAGGAGATGAAGTGATCGGTAGGGACGACGTCGGCACCATCGACGATCTGCACGCCTCGGCGACCAAGGTCGTCGGGCTGGACGATTTCGGTGCCGACGACTACCGCGCGGGACTCGAGGTTCTGCTGGCGTCCTACGCCAAGGACGCGGAGCTGACCCCGTTCGGCAACAAGGTGAATCGCGCGTTCCTGCGCGGGGCGCTGATCGCCCGGCTGCTCAGCGAGTCGGCGTGGCAACGCTTTCCCGAACACGCCGAGGTCGCCATCGAGCGTCCGGTCTTCGTGACCGGTCTGCCGCGGTCGGGGACGACGGCCGTGCACCGGCTGCTCAACGCCGATCCGGCGCATCAGGGCCTGGAGATGTGGCTGACCGAAATGCCGCAGCCGCGCCCGCCCCGGGACACCTGGGCGAGCAACCCGGTCTATCAGCGGATCGAGGCGGCCTTCGAGAAGCACCACGTCGAACACCCGGAATTCATGGGGGTGCACCATATTTCGGCCGAACAGGTGGAGGAGTGCTGGCAGCTGCTGCGGCAGTCGGCGATGTCGGTGTCCTACGAGTGCCTGGGCTATCTGCCGACCTACTCGGAATGGCTGCGTGAGCAGGACTGGACCCCGGCTTACCGCAGGCACCGCCGCAACCTGCAGTTGATCGGGCTGCCGGATGCCGGACGGCGCTGGGTGCTGAAGAACCCGAGCCACCTGTTCGCCCTCGACGCCATCTTCGAGGTGTATCCGGACGCGCTGATCATTCAGATGCACCGCGATCCGCGCACCATCATCGCCTCGGTGTGCAGTCTCAACGAACAGGCCTCGGCCGGGTGGTCGGACAAGTTCCGCGGTCCGGTGGTGGGCGCCGCGCAGCTCGATCTCTGGGCCCGCGGGGCCGACCGTTTCCTGGCGGATCGTCAGCGGCACAACGCCGCTCAGTTCTGCGATGTGTACTACGACGATTTCGTCGCGGACCCGATCGGCACGGTCGCCGGAATCTACCGGCATTTCGACCTGCCGCTGACCGCGCAGGCCACCGCGGCGATGACCGCGCTGCACGCCGAAAGTACCTCCGGCGCAGCACGTCCGGTGCATCGGTACACGCTCGAGGATTTCGGCCTGACGGCCGAACAGGTCGACGCCCGGTTCGCCGATTACCGGGCCGAACATTTCCCGAAGGCCTGAATCCAGCACGCCGCCACCGTCTTCCGGGACGGTGGCGGCGGTGTTGCTACGGCTGACCGGGCTTCAACACGATGAACAGGCCGTGCGCCTCGGCGCAGAGGCGTTCACCGTCGTGCAGCGTGGCGCGGACGTAGACCTTGCGCCCCTCTTGCCGCTCGGCCCAGGCGTGCACCTGCAGTTCGGTGTTCAGCGGCGTGATCGAGCGGTAGTCGATGGTCAGCGACGCCGTGCGGGTCACCGCGCGGGCGTGCACCGCGGCGGCCATGCCGAGCAGGTCGTCGAAGCTGAGTGCGATGTGGCCGCCGTGTGCGGCACTGTTGCCGCCCAGGTGGAAGGTCCGGAACGTGACGCGCGCGTCCACGCCGTCCTTACCCGCGTGATCGATGACGTAGGGCGGCAGCGTGATGTTGCCGCGGGCGGGCAGATCGTGGCGGGTCCAGTTCGGCGTGGACCACTCGTCCACCCGGGCCGCGTCGAGCTTGTCGTTGAGTTCCTTGAGCAGGCCGATCGTCTCCACCGCGAGTTCGTCGGACGGGCAGGCCAGACGCACGCGGTCCATCAACCCGCGCACCTGTTCGACGAACTCCCCGTAGTGCGGTCCGCCGCGCTCGATATCGGCGCCCTGCTCTTCGCGCGCGTTGATCAGCTCGGTCATCGGCCGGAACGCGCCCTCGTGATGCTCTTTGCTCGGCAGCGAGGCACCGGCCTGCTCTTCGTTCATAAGGAACACGTTATAGGTTGCCGTCGGAATGCTCGCGCCGCAGGTGCTCGGCGGGTTGCGTGGCCTAGGCTGGTCCGCGGTGGACGGCGCCGGCCGGGACAGGCCGGTCGCCCGGCGGGTGGATCGGTCCGGCGGCGAAAGGCTAAGGGTAGATGGGTATTACGGCGGTTGTCTTCGACATGGACGGCGTGCTGATCGACTCCGAGCCGGTGTGGGAGCAGGTGCGCCGCGCCTACGTCGCGGACAAGGGCGGGCGATGGCTGCCCGATACCCAGCAGCGGCTGATGGGGATGAGCACCCGGGAATGGTCGGAATACCTCAGTGCCGATCTCGGCGTCGGCGAATCGCCGGAGACCGTGGCGCGCGACGTCATCGACCAGATGGTGGCGCACTACGACCGTGCGGTGCCGCTGCTGCCCGGCGCGATCGACGCCGTGCAGCGGATGAGCGAGCAGTGGCCGCTCGGCGTGGCTAGCTCGTCCCCGCGGTCTCTGATCGACGTGGTGCTGGGGCGCACCGGACTGATCGAGTTCTTCACGGGCACCCTGTCCACCGAAGAGGTCGACCGCGGCAAACCCGCTCCCGATGTCTACCTGGCGGTGGCCGGCCTGCTCCGGCAGCGTCCGGCCGACTGTGCGGCGGTGGAGGATTCGAGCAACGGCATGCGCTCCGCCCACGCCGCGGGCCTGCGGGTGATCGCCGCGCCGCGCCCCGAATACCCACCGGCCGACGATGCGCTCGCCCTGGCCGCGCACGTGATCGATGACCTCTCCCAGCTGACGCCCGAGCTGGTCGGCGGCGCGGCGTAGCCGTGCGCGGGCTCAGTCCGAGGACGGCCCGGGTAACGGTGTGGTGAGCAACGTCCGAGCGGCCGCGGGCAGGTCGGTGTCCAGCCAGTCCGGCAACTCGGGATTGTGTGCGTGCCGACGCAGGGCGGCGTAGGGGAGATCGACCACGGCGCGGCTGACCGCGTCTATCTCGCGGTGGCCCGCCCGGCCGAAGGCGCCGGTGGCGATGCGCCGCAGGTGGTCGAGCAACGGCGCGTTCATCTCGGCCAGCCGAGCGCGGAATTCCTCGTCGGGGCCGCCGTCCAGCAGATCGCTGGGGCGCAGGTTGAGCAGAAGCTTTGCGTCATCGGGTAATTCGCGACCGAAGTCGAGTGCGGCGCGCACCATGGCGACGCCCGCCTCGACCGGATCGGAGTGCTCCGCGGCGGTGAGCACACCGGTTTGGAAGCGCGTGAGCGCCCGCAGCCACGCCGCGGTGAGCACGCCGTTGCGGTTGCCGAAGCGGTGGTACAGCGTGCCGACCGGCGCACCGCTGGCGTCGGCGATCGCGGCCACGCTGGCGGCGCGCGGCCCGTCGGCGAGGACGAGGGCGCGGGCTGCGTCGAGGATCACGTCGGTGTCGTGCTTGCGGGGCGGAGCCATCTACTAGTACGTTCCTTCTATATGGAGCGTTTATCCTATATTGACGAGCATGCCAGATCGATCGACGCGAACCGCGACCGGGTCTGGCAGGCACTACTGAAAGTAGTCTGCAAAGACCCGGCGGACGCGGCGACGGTCCCCGCCGGTTTCGTGCTCGACGGCGCCGAGGCCCCGAGCAAGCTGGCCCTGAGCGGACAGCACTGGTTCTCCCGCTACGCCCTGATCTTCGAACTCGACGAGCAGGACGCGAACCGCACCCGAATCCGCGCCAAATCCCTGGCGAATTTCCCTGGGCTGCACGGCAAGATCTACCGCGCCCTGGTGATCGGCAGCGGCGGCCACCGTCTGGTGATGCGTCAGCTGCTTCGCCGCATCGAGGCGGCGGTATGACCTCGCGCACCGCCCGAAAACGTGTCACGCCCATCGAGGATGATCGTCGGCATGGCGAAAGATGTTCAGCTCGGCGAGGTTCGGGCCTGGTATGACGTGACCGGCGATGGTGAGCCGGTGTTGCTGCTGCACGGCGGGTTCGTGGATTCGCGATCGTTCGATGCGGCGGTTGCTGTTCTCGCCGAACAGTTCCGGGTGTTCCGGACCGATCGGCGCGGGCACGGCCGGACCCCCGATGTGGCCGGGCCGATCTCGTATGACCTGATGGCCCAGGACACCATCGCGTTCCTGGACGCGGTGATCGGCGGTCCTGTCCACTTGGTCGGTTACAGCGACGGCGCGGTCGTCGCGCTGCTGGTCGCGCTGCGCAGGCCGGATCTCGTCCGCAAACTTGTGTCGATCAGCGGCAACTTCCACCACCACGGCCTGCTGCCCGGTGTGCTCGACGGCTTCGCGCACGAAGAACCCATGCAGCGCTTGGCCGCTCGCTACGGCGAGGTCTCCCCGGACGGCGTGGACCATTTCCCGGTCGTCGCCGAAAAGCTGTTCCGGATGGCCAACGCCGAGCCCACGCTGACGGTCGAGGACCTCGGTGGGATCGCCGCACGCACCCTCGTCATCGCCGCCGACGACGACGCGATGAGCCTGGAGCACACGATCGCCCTCTACCGGGCGATCCCCGAGTCCGAACTGGCGATCGTGCCCGGCACGTCGCATCTGCTGATCGTCGAGAAGCCCGCCGAGGTCTACCGCCTCGTCGGCAACTTCCTCGCCACCGACGCGACACCTACCTGGCAGCCCATTCGGCGCGCATGAACAAGTGTGCTGCATGTGGCGCGGCGATAGCAGAAAGCCGCAGGGCCTTGCTGTCGCGCGACATTTGGGCAAACTGTGGGCGAACGATGGTCACGGTGGTCGCCGAACCGGTCATGCTGATCGGTATGGACTTCATGAAACCGGCGGAGGAGCTGTTGGCGCAGGTCGCCGCCCGCTTCGGCTCCGCGGAAGCGTTCCTGGAGAAACTGGCGCAAGCCCACGCCGCCCGCCGCGACGACGACACCATCGAACTACCCCGCATCATCGGCGGCTTGCCCAACGGTTACTGATCGCCGCTGTCGCGCCGGTCGTCGGACGCGCACTCGGCGGCGCGGGCGCGCAGGAGTGATTGTTCGGCGCGGTTGGCGGTGAGGCCTGCGGCGCGGGTGAATTCGGCGTGGGCTTCGGCTCGACGGCCCAGTTGGGCGAGCAGGTCGCCGCGGACAGCGCTGCGCAGGTGGTAGGCGTCGAGGGCGCCCACGGCGACGAGGGCGTCCACCAGGTCGAGGGCGGCGGCGGGGCCGTGCACCTTGCCGACGGCGACGGCGCGGTTCAGTTCGACGATGGGGGACGGGAAGCGTTCGGCCAGAACGGCATACAGTCCGGCGACGCGCCGCCAGTCGGTCTCCTCCGGTATGGGCGCCATGGCGTGTACCGCGGCGATCGCCGCCTGCAAGGCGTAGCGGCCCGGCGGCAGTCCGCGCTCCCGCGCGACCGTATTCGCTCGGCCGAGTGCCGCGTAACCGCGCCGGATCAGCAGCCGGTCCCAGCGCGACCGATCCTGATCGGCCAGCAGCACAACGTCTTTCGCCGGGCCCGTGCGCGCCGGTAGCCGGGAGCCTTGCAATTCGAGCAGTGCGACCAACCCGTGTGTCTCGGGTTCACCCGGCAGCAGCTCGGCCAGCATGCGCGCCAAACGCAATGCGTCCTGGCACAATTCGACGCGCACCCAATCCTCGCCCGCGGTCGCCGCATACCCCTCGTTGAAGATCAGATAGACCACCGCGAGGACCGAATCGAGCCGGTCGGCGAGTTCGTCGGCCCCGGGCACCTCGTACGGCAGGGCGCGTGCCGCGATGGTGCGTTTGGCCCGGACGATGCGCTGGGCCACCGTCGATTCGGGTACCACGAAGGCGCGCGCGATCTCTCCGGTGGTCAACCCGCCCAGCAATCGCAAGGTCAACGCCACGCGACCCTGCTCCGGCACCACCGGATGACAGGCCGTGAACATCATGCGCAGCAGGTCGTCCTCGACGGCTTCGGCCTGTTCGATCGGCTCCGGCGCACTCAGCAGATCGTGGCCGAGCAGGGCCAGCTTGCGGGCGAAGGTCTGGTTGCGCCGGATCCGGTCTATCGCGCGGTGTTTCGCGGTGAGCATCAGCCAGCCGCCCGGGTTCGGCGGCACCCCGTCGCGCGGCCACTGTTCCAGCGCGGCGACCAGCGCGTCCTGTGCCAGCTCCTCGGCGACGTCGATATCGCCGACCACGCGGGTGAGCCCCGCGACCAGCCGAGGCCACTCCATCCGCCACACCGTTTCCACGGCGCGACGGGCCTGCTCCGGCGACCGGTCGGGGCTCATCCGCGGTGCTCGCTCAGCCCTGCTCCGCGATCTGCCGGAGCTCGACCTCGATCTCCCATTCCGGCCCGTGTGCGCCAAGGAACCGCGAGGTCCATTCCACCGCTTCGTCTTTCGACTTGGTCTGCAGGATGCAGTACCCGCCGACGATCTCCTTGGTCTCGGTGAACGGTCCGTCGAGCACCGTCTGCTTGCCGCCGGCCTGGGTGATCCGGGTGGCCTCGGCGATCGGATGCAGGCCGTTGGTGTCGAGCAGCACGCCCGCCTTGGTCATCTCCTCGATCACCTTGCCGACCTGCTCCATCAACGCCTCGTCCGGTTCGGGCGAGGCGCTCGGGTCGAGACGGATCAACATCATGTAGCGCATAGCGCGTCCTTTGCTCGTCGTCGTCAGGATCGGCCGACCCTCACCTCACTGCATCGAACGGCCACCCCCCGAATCGACACCTCCCCGAAAATTCTTCCGCAAACATCCCCCGAAGTCAGCTCGGCCGGACAGCGTGCACCCCCCGACTGCGGTCGAGGAGTCAGCTGGGCCAGTCGGGGCCGGCGTGGGCGGCGCGGGCGGTCCAGCGGCCGTCGTAGCGGACCTCGACCGGATGGGCGAAGGCGGCGGTGACAGTCTCGGTGGTGAGGGTCTGGGTGGCCGGGCCCGCGGCGACGGTGTGGCCGTCGGCGATGAGCATGGCGTGCGTGGTGCTGGTGGGGAGTTCTTCGAGGTGGTGGGTGACCAGGATCGAGGCGACGTCGGGGTGCGTGTCGCCCAGCGTGTCGAGGGTTTCCAGGAGCTGTTCGCGCGCGGCGAGATCCAGGCCGGTGGACGGTTCGTCGAACAGCAGCAACCGAGGTTCGGCGATGAGCGCGCGGGCGATCAGGGTGCGTCCGCGTTCCCCTTGGGACAGCGTCGGCCAGATCTCGTCGGCCTTCCCGGTGAGTCCCACGGTGTGGATCATCGCCTCAGCGCGAGCCAGCTGCTCCGGGGTCGGCGTCCAGCGCATCGGGGTGTCGATGGTCGCGGTTAGGCCGGTGAGCACCACCTCGCGGATGGTCAGCGGGTACTGCAGCGGATGGCGCGGATTCACATGGCCGATCGAATGGCGCAGTCGCTGGAGTTCGACGCGGCCGAGCTGCTGACCGAGCACCCGCACGGTGCCCGTCGTCGGAAAGGTGACGGCACCGCAGAAGCCGAGCAGAGTGCTCTTGCCCGCGCCGTTCGGGCCGAGCAGCGCCCAGTGCTCGCCCGCGTGCACGGTCATCGAGATGCCGTTGATGATCTTCTTGCCCTCGCGGCGGAAGGTCACGTCGGTCAGTTCGAGCACCGGCGCATCGGTCACTGGAAGGCCTCCTTCAGGCTCGTCAGATGGGTGCGGCTGAATTCCGCTGCCGCCGTGGCATTTCGGGCGACGATCGCCTCGACCAGCTGTTCGTGCGCCGCGTGGTCGGCGGGCTCGGACGGGACGGGCCGGATGGTCAGCATGTCGATCATCGCGAGCCGCAGCCGGGGGAGGAAGGTGTCGAACAGCTGGACGAGCACCTCGTTGTGCGCGGCGACGAGCACGGCGCGGTGGAAGGCCATGTCCGCGTCCACGTGCTCGGCGACCGGCTCCCCGTGCGCCGCCCGCGCGGCCAGCGTAGTGCGCAGAATGCGCAGGTCGGCCCGGGTCCGGCGGTGCGCGGCCAGCGCGGCGGCCTCGGCCTCGATGGCGATGCGCGCCTCGATGACCGAGGCGATGGTGGCCCGGCGCAGCACGATGTCCCAGTCCTGTTTCGCGTCCAGCGCCGTGACGAACACCCCGGCCCCTTGACGGCTGTCGAGCACGCCTTTGCCGGCCAGCTCGCGGATCGCTTCACGCAGCGTCGAACGGCCGACACCGAGCTGCGCGGCCAGGGTGGTTTCCCCTGGAAGCCGGTGTCCCAGTGGCCATTCGCCCGCTTTGATCCGGGTCAGCAGCAGCTCGGCCGCTTGGGCGGCGAGCGGGTGCCTGCGTACCTGCGAGACCATCGCAACCTCTCTACTTGTCTGAGGAGTTGTGTATAGTCTACCCATCATGCGCACCATGCTTCTGCTTAGCCGCCACGGCGGGGCCTGACCGACCGGCCCCCCGCCGTGGGGCTCTGTCGTGGCCGGTCACCTCGTTCGTGACGGCCGTCCGGCCAGAAAGCAGACCGCATCATGATCAACACCCCGCAGGGTGCCGTACCGGAATCCGCCCCCGCCTGGAATCGGCAGCGGCACTCGCAGATGCCGTTCCACCGTTACCGTGACGTCTACGATCGCGTGGAAGTGCCCCACACCCAGCGTGCTTGGCCCGCGGCGCGGATCACCGCGGCGCCGCTGTGGGTGCCGGTGGACCTGCGCGACGGCAACCAGGCGCTGGCCGAACCGATGGATCCGGCGCGCAAGCGCCGCTTCTTCGAACTGCTGGTCGCCATGGGCTACAAGGAGATCGAGGTCGGCTACCCGTCCGCCTCGCGGGCCGATTTCGATTTCGTCCGGCTGCTCGCCGAGTCCGACCTGGTGCCCGACGACGTGACCGTCGTCGTATTCACCCCCGCCCGAAGGGATTTGATCGAGCGCACCGTCGAGTCCGTCCGCCGCCTGCGCGATGTCGTGATCCACATGTACACCGCGACCGCGCCCGCCTGGCGAAACACGGTGCTGGGCAAGGATCGTGCCGCGTTGCGCGAGCTGATCCTGGCCGGTGGGCGGGACGTCCTGGAATTCGCGGCCGACCTGCCGCACGTCCGGTTCCAGTTCTCGCCCGAGGTGTTCAACCTGACCGAACCCGACTATGTGCTGGACCTGTGCGATCGGATGACCACGCTGTGGGATGCCACCCCGCAGCGGCCGGTGACCCTGAATCTGCCTGCGACAGTGGAGGTCGCGACCCCCAACGTGTACGCGGACCAGATCGAATACATGCATCGCCACCTGGCCCGCCGGGACAGCGTCATCCTGTCCGTGCATCCGCACAACGACCGCGGCACCGGCGTCGCCGCCGCCGAACTCGCGGTGCTGGCCGGCGCGCAACGCGTGGAGGGCTGTGTCTTCGGCAACGGCGAACGCACCGGCAACGTCGATCTCGCCACGCTGGCGCTGAATCTGTATGCACAGGGCGTCGATCCGATGATCGACTTCTCCGATATCGGCGAAATCCGGGCGACCGTCGAACACTGCACGCGCATGCGGGTGCCCGAACGCCACCCGTACGTGGGCGAACTGGTGCACACCGCGTTCTCCGGCACCCATCAGGACGCGATCAAGAAGGGCATGGCGGCGCATCAGGCGCGCGCGGAGCAGGCGGGAATCCCGGAGCGCGAAGCGGATTGGCAGGTGCCGTACCTGCCGATCGATCCGGCCGATCTCGGCCGCAGCTACGAGGCCGTGATCCGGGTCAACTCGCAGTCGGGCAAGGGCGGTATCGCGTATCTGTTGCAGACCGAATACGGTATCGACCTGCCGCGGCACCGGCAGATCGAGTTCGCCCGGCATGTGCAGGCGCACGTCGACGCGACCGGCGCGGAGATCACCGCGGCGCAACTGCGCGAGCTGTTCGAGGCGGTGTACCCGGCCACGCGGACGCGGTGACGGTAACCGCATCTTCGGGCAAAGCGCCCGGCGGCCGCGGTCGTCCGTGCGAAGGTAATCGGCGTGGCGCGGCACGTGACAGGTAACCTCCCGGCCGAAGTGACCAGCTTCGTCGGGCGGGGCAGCGAAGTCGCCACTGCCAGAAAACTGCTGTCGGGCACCCGGCTGCTCACGCTCACCGGGCCGGGCGGCGTCGGCAAGACCCGGCTGGCCCGGCGGGTCGGTGACGCGGTGCGCCGGGCCTTCCCGGACGGCGTGTGGCTGGTCGAGGCGGCTCCGGTCAACGACGGTGAGTTGGTGGCGCCGAGCGTCGCGCAGGCGCTCGGCCTGCGCGACGACACCAGCCTGCCGGTGGCCGGGCTGATCGAGTATCTGGGCGACAAACACCTGCTGCTGATCCTCGACAACTGCGAGCACCTGATCGGCGCGTGCGCGGCGCTGGTCGATCGGCTGCTCGCGGGCACCCCGGACGTGCGGGTGCTCGCGACCAGCCGGGAGCCGCTCGGGGTCGAGGGGGAGCAGATCCTGCCGGTGGCGCCGCTGCCGGTACCCGAGCCGGCCGACGAGTCCGGCGCCGTCGAGACCGCCGACAACGCCGCGTTACGGTTGCTGATCGACCGCGCCTCCGCGGCGAATCCCGAATTCCAGGCCACCGCAGCCGGTCTCGGCACACTGGCCGCGATCTGCGCACGGCTGGAAGGCATCCCGCTGGCGCTGGAGCTGGCGGCGTTACGGCTGCGCGCGTTCACTCCGGCACAGGTGCTGGAACGACTCGACGACACCATGCGCCTGCTGACGACGGGATTGCGCACCGCCCCCGAGCGGCAGCAGACGCTCGAGGCGACGATCCGCTGGAGCTACGACCTGTGCACCCCGGACGAGCAGCATCTCTGGGAGCAATTGGCTGTTTTCGCGGGCGGTTTCGACCTCACCGCCGCCGAGGCGGTCTGCGTGCTCGAGCCGCCGGGCGCCCTGCTCGACGCGCTCACCGGTCTGGTCGAGAAATCGGTGCTGAGTTTCGGCAATCAGGGCCAGGACGGTGCGGGCCGCTACACCATGCTCGAACCGCTGCGGCAGTTCGCGCTGGCTCGCCTGGTGGCCCGCGGCGACGAGCGCAGCGTCCGGCTGCGCCACCGCGACCACTACTACCGGATCGCCCAGCGCGGCCGCATCGAATACTGGGGCGACGCCGACGTCGGCTGGTTCCGTGACGTCACCCGCGAACACGCGAATCTGCGTGCGGCCCTGCAGTTCGCGCTGGCCGACCCGGAGGGCGTGCACCGCGGTCTGCAGATCGCCTCGGAGCTGCGGCCGTTCTGGGAGCACTACCGCTTTCTGCGCGAAGGCTATCGGTGGCTGACCGACGCCCTCGGCAAGGATCTCGCGCACACCGTCGACCGGGCCCGCGCGCTGGCCGCCGCCTCGGTGATCGCCGCCATGTTCGCCGATCCCGCGGTGGCACACGGCTTCCTGGACGAATGCGTGGCGATCGCGACGGAACTGGCCGCCGAGGAGGTGCTCGTCGAGGCCATGCTGCTCGCCTCGGTGCTCGCGTTCGCCGATGCCGATCCGGTCGGCGCGCTGGAACTCGCCGAGGCCGCCGCCGCGCGCGCCCGGGCGTGCGCCCATCACGGCACGGAAATGGAAAGCCTTGCGTTCGCCTATGTCTGCGCGATGGTGCTCTCCGACGACCGGGCGAGCGGCCTGGCCGAGCGATTCCTGCGCAAGGCCACCGAGCACGGTTCGCATCTGCTCGGCGGGCTCGCCTCGTGGGCGGTCGGCACCGACCACTGGCGAAACGGTGACGCGGACAAGGCGATCGCGGAACTGCGCCGCGCGGTGGAACAGTTGCGGCTGTTCGATCGGTGCGTGTGGACGGCCTCGGCCTTCGACGGCCTGGCCTGGGCCGCGGCCGCGGTGGGGGAGCACCCCCGCGCCGCACGGCTGATGGGCGCCGCGGCGACGGTACGCAGCGGCAGCACCCAGCATCTCGCGCACGCGATGACCGACACGATCGGCGAGCGGGTCCGGTCGCAGGTCCGCGACGTGCTGGGGGACAAGAGTTTCCGGTCCGCCTTCGACAGCGGTGGGGCGCTCACCTTCGACGAGGCGGTCCGCTTCGCCCTCGGCACCGAAGCGCCGGTGGAACCGAAAGCGGCGGCGGCCGCGCCGCTGACCCGCCGGGAACGCGATGTCGCCCGGCTGGTCGCGGCCGGCTACAGCAACAAGCGGATCGCCGCGGAACTGGTCATCTCGATTCGTACCGCGGAAAGCCACGTCGACCACATCCTGACCAAGCTGGGGTTCACCTCACGGGCACAGGTCGCGTCCTGGGTCAGCGCCCGGCAGCTGTGAAATCCGTTCAGGCGCCGGTGGTTCCGTCGATGCGTTCGCGCAGCAGGTCGGCGTGGCCGTTGTGCCTGGCGTACTCCTCGATCATGTGCAGATAGATCCAGCGCAGGTTGTATTCGAGTTCGGGTCGCCGCGGGTGCCGGAAGGTGTGGTCCAGGGGCAGATCGGCCACCGCGGCGTCGGACAGTTCGATCTCCCGCCGAAAGGTCGCGAAATCCGTTGCGGCGTCGGCTTCGCGCAGGTCGAAATCACCGTCGGGATCGTCCTCGCTGCCATAGGCGTAGGGCACGTCCATGGCCGCCGCCGTGAGCCGGAACCAGCCGCGTTCCACCTCGGTCAGATGCCGGACCAGGCCGAGCAGGGTCAGCGTCGACGGCTCGGCGGAACTGCGCCGGAGCTGCTCGTCGTCGAGGCCCGCGCATTTCGCCAAGAGGGTGCGACGGTGAAAGTCCAACCAGCCCTGCAACATCGATCGCTCGTCGGCGACGTGCGGGGCCGCGGTTCGGGGCACTTCGGGCGCGATCCAGTTCATCCGGCCGACTGTAGCTCGGCACGGTCAGCGGCGGCGCCTCCTTTTCGCCCGCCGACGGCTACGGGTGAACCGGGCCGCGTGGTCGCCACGCAACCGCCGGGCCGGTAGCGTCCGTCCGCACGCCACGAGCAACAGGTCCTGCGCGTTGCCCGTGACGACCGCACCGGTGCCATAGCTCCAGTCCAGGTCGTCGGCACGCAACTCGACACCGGTCAGGTCGGTTCCGAAGAACTCGACACAGCGCGGGTTGATCAGGTCCAGGACCAGGCGTAGGCGATCGTGGGGCACCTTGCGGTCCAATCCCAGCGCGACGGTGATGTCGAGGCCGTGCACAATGTCGTGGCCCAGCGCGTGCACCGCCCCGCACCCCGGTGGCCGCCACGGATGTCCGACGTTGTCCCAGAGCGATTTCAGCAATTGGCCCGAGGTCAGCGCGGCGGCGTCGACGCGCGCGGTGTGGTTGGCGATCCGGTCGAAATTGCCGCCCGCACGGACGAATTCGACGGCGAGGCGAGTGCCGGTCAGGCGGAACGGCACGGTGATGTGGGCGACCACCTCGCGCACCCGCCAGCCGCGGCACAGCGTCGGCGCGTCCCACGCCGCATGGTCGAAACCCGTGAGCAACTCGGCGAGCTCGGCCCGCTCGTCGATGATCGCCCTGCGCACCTCCGCCATCGCCGTCTCCTCGTCGCGACCCGTCCTTCCCACATCCTGAGACGTCACCCAATCACGAAACTGGTCGGTCTAATGGGACGTTGCGGACAAGCAGTCGTCCGTGTGTCGCACGGCGTGTCGCGAGAGACGCAGTAGCTGGGCCGAGCTACTGCGCGGTGAGGAAGGCCCCCGCGCGCAAGGTGCTGCCGAACCCCGGCGCGAACTCGCCGTATTCATAGACGAGATGGCCGCCGACCACGGTGGCCGCGACGGCCCGATCGTTGCGGTTGACCATGCGATCCAGGCCGGTGATGCCGGGAACCGGAGCTTCCGCGTAGGCGGCACTGGACCCGTCGAAGCCCGCCGGGTCCAGCACGGCCAGGTCGGCGCGCGCGCCTTCGCGCAGGCGGCCGGTGTCCAGGCCGTACCAGTCGGCCAGCTCACCGGTCAGCCGATGCACGGCCCGCTCGACGGGCATGAAGCCGCGCTGGTGCACCCGCTCGAGCATGCGCAGCCCGAAGTTGTAGAACGCCATATTGCGCAGGTGCGCACCGGAATCGGCGAAGCCGACCTGCATCACCGGCGACTGTTGCAGCCGGTCGAGCACCTCTTCGCGGTCGTTGGCGATGACCGTGCGCCAGCGCAGCCCGGTGCCGTGCGCGACGGCCAGGTCGAGCAGTGCGTCCGCCGGATGGATACCGCGCTCGTCGGCCACCTGGCCGAACGACTTGCCGACCACCTCGGCCTCCGGGCAGGCCACGATCCGGGCGTCGTAGAGGTCGCGATGCCAGACCCGGGGGCCGTACTTCTTGGCCAGGTCCTTGCGGAACTGCCGCCGGTAGGACTCGTCGGCCAGCAGCTCGCCGCGCTTCAGCACGTCGCGGATGTTGAGCGCCGCGACGCCCGAGCCGAACTCCTCGAAGACCACCAGATCGACACCGTCGGCGTAGACCTCGAACGGCACCGGCAGGTGCTGCCAGCGGAACGCGGCGCCGCCGACCGTGTTCGCGATCCAGGCCGCCGTAGCCGCGGCCCGCGCGGTGGTGCGATCGGCCTTGACGTCCATGCCCGCGATCAGCGTGGTCTTTAGCGGTTTGCGGAACCGCCCTGCGCTCTCGGCGAAGTAGCGGGCGATCTCGAGCCGGGAGGTCAGATTCGGCGTGCTCTGATGGATCCGATCGCGTTGCCGCAGAATCTTGTTCAGCGCCGCGTACTCCCGCCAGCTCGCATAGGTGGACGGCAGCTGCCGGGCCGGGAAGCGGGCGCCCTCCAGCTTGGAGAACGAGCTGCGGATGGTGGACAGGCCGAGGAAGCCCGCGTCCAGCGCGTCGGTGAGCATGTGCCGCATGCGATTCAGCTCGTCGTGAGTCGGGGTGACGGTCGCGTCGGTGGCTCGGCCGAGCCCCATCACGGCGACGCGGATGTCCGAATGCCCGAGCAGCGCCGCGACATTCGCACCGAGTGGCCGCGCGGCGAGCGAGTCCCGATACGCCAGTGGGCTTTCCCAGTCCTTGTGCTCCTTGACGGCCGAGTGCACGGCGTCCCACGGCAATGCTTCCACCCGCGCGAACATGTCGGCGCAGTCCTCGGCCGTCGAATAGACCGTGGACAGTGAGCAATTGCCGATCACCACCGAGGTGACGCCGTGGCGCACCGACTCGCCGAGGCCGGGGCTGCCGAGCACCTCCGCGTCGTAGTGGGTGTGCACGTCGAGCATGCCCGGGATGACCCACTTGCCGGTGGCGTCCACGTTGCGCGCGCCGTCGGGCAGCGGGGCGGCACTGATCGTCACGACCTTGCCCGCGGTGATGCCCACATCGGCGGTGCGTGGCGGTGCTCCCGTGCCGTCGAACACCGATCCACCACGGATGACCAAGTCGCACGCCGTCATCTGAGCTCCTTCGACCAGCACCCAGTATCTGCTACTGCGGGTATTGGATACATGGTTGCACGTTTGCCGCCGCGGCTCATCCTGCGGGCGGATCGGTCCTGATCAGCCGCCGTACAGCGCGGTCTGCGCCTGCCGATAGCGTGCGCGGATCGCCGCACCGGTCGCGGCGTCGTCGGCCGAGGACTGCACTGCGCCGGCGGGCCGAGCGGGCCAGTCGGGTGGCTGCGGCGTGCCCGCGAGCGCCCACGCGGCCTGTCGCGCCGCGCCCAGCGCGACGTATTCGGCGGGTTCGGGCACCGTGATCGGCGTCGCGAAGATCTGCGCCGCGATCGTGGCGACCAACGCAGAGCGCGCCGCGCCGCCGATCAGCAGGACGCGCCGCGGCGCGACGCCGGCGGCGCGGATCGCGTCGAGCGCCTCGGCCATGTTGCAGAGCATGCCTTCGAAGGCGGCGCGGGCGATATGGCCGGGGCGCATGGTCGCCGCGCACAGGCCGTGCAGACTGCCGGTCGCGTCCGGCCGGTTCGGCGTGCGCTCACCGGCGAGATAGGGGAGCAGGACCAGCCCGTCCGCACCCGGAGGTGCCTGTGCCGCAAGCGTTTCGAGCGTGGGCAGGTCGACGCCGAGCAGGTCCGCCGTGGCACTCAGCACCCGCGCCGCGTTGAGCGTGCACACCAGCGGCAGGAAAGCGCCGGTCGCATCGGCGAATCCGGCGATCGCGCCGGTGGCGTCGGCGCTGGGCCGTTCGGCGCGGGCGAAGACCGTGCCGCTGGTGCCGAGCGAGACGACCACGTCGCCGTCGCCGATGCCGAGTCCCAGTGCGGCCGCGGCATTGTCGCCGGTGCCCGCCGCGACCAGCACGCCCGACGGCGTCCGCCCGGCGGCTTCGGCCGGGCCGAGTACGCGGGGTAGTTCCGGCGTGCGCCCCCGGAAGCCAAGGGCGAGCAGGTTTTTCCGATACCCGCCGGTGGCCGCCGACCAGTAGCCGGTGCCGGAGGCGTCACCCCGGTCGGTGGTCGGTTCGGCGGCTCCGCCGCGCAACCGCCAGGTGAGATAGTCGTGCGGGAGCATGATCCGGGCGACCCGGTCGGCGCGGTCCGGTTCGTGATCGGCCAGCCAGCGCAGTTTCGCCACGGTGAACGCGGCCACCGGAACGCTGCCGACGGCCTCGGCCCACGCCTGCGGCCCACCCAATTCGGTGACGAGTTCGGCTGCCGCGGCCGCGGAGCGGACGTCGTTCCACAGCAGCGCGTCGCGCACCGGGTGACCCGCGGCGTCGAGTGCGACCAAGCCGTGCTGCTGACCGGCGATCGCCACCGCCGCCACCTGCTCGAGCAGTCCGGCGCCCGCCGCGCACAACGCGTCCCACCAGGCCTGCGGCGCGACCTCGGTACCCTCCGGATGCGGCGCGTGCGCCTCGTGCCGGAGTTCGCCGGTCACCGCGTCGCAGACCACCACTTTGCAGGACTGGGTGGAGCTGTCCACCCCCGCGACCAGCGTCATCGGTGCTGTCTCCGCCTGCTGTCACCCTCGATCACCACGGCACACATCAGTCCACTGTGCACCCGAAACGCCTTCGCACGAGGCATTTCGGGTATTCGATCCCGGGATCGGGCACACTGGCCCGGTGACCGACGATCCGGACCGACCTGCCGACGTGCATGTCCGGACCGGTGCCGGAACGCCGGTGCCGGAGTTGACCGACGCGTTGCTCACGGAGATTCTCGACGAACCGCACAGTCCGCGGGATCCGTCCATCGAACTCGAACGCGGTGCGCACGACTACCTCCGGGCGCGACTGCTCCCCGACGGCATGTACGAACTGGAATACTGCGCCGGCAACGCGACCGAGATCTTCCAGATGTACACCTCCGAGCCTCGCATGGTCCGCGACGTCATGTTTGCCTGGATCGACGAGAACCCATGGTGGCGTGAGTCGGTCGCCTGGTACCGCGTCGACCCGGCGGTGGAGGAGGTCCGGTCGGTACTGCGCGAGTTCGACGATCTGCTCGGCGGGCTGTCGGTGCTCGACGATATCGGGTCGAGCATGGACGACGCGCTGGCGCGAGCGGACGAACTGCTCGCGGACGTGGACGACCCGACCGATCAGGCGGACGGCGGTACCTCCTGATACCACCATGCGGTGGTCGCGATCTCCGCGTCTTCGAGCGGGAGATAGGTGTCGCTGTCGCGCCAGCCGAGTCCCTGCACGGTGACGCGCAGTTCGCGATGGAAGCAGATGGGGTCGTGCACATGCCAGCGGTACATGCCGAAACGCTGGTGCGCCTGGTAGATCTCGTCGGCGGGCAATGCCTGCGGCAGGCCGAGATACGCGGTCGAGTAGGTCCGGTATTTCCCGTCCATATCGAAATTCCATGCGCCACCGAAGTAGTCCTCGGTGCCCGTGCCGCACAGCGACGGATATTCGTCGTCGCCGTCGAGATAGAACTTCAGCTCGCCCTCGCCCCACCAGCGGGGCGCGCCCGGCCGTATCGCCAGGTACGTGCCGACATAGCGGCCGCGCGCGGGACCGGTCTCGAGCAGGGTGTGCACCGCGGGACTGCCCAGCGGTGCACTGCGGGACCAGCGTGCGTGCAGATACCCGGCTTCGCCCGGCACGTCCTCTTCGCCGTAGGTGATCTGGTAGTACACCGGAACCGTACGGCCGCAGTGGTTTTCCAGCGTGATCCGCGCCCGCCGGCGAAACGGCATGGGCCAGTAGCTGTTCAGGCCGCCCGCCGGGGCGACCACCACCATTTCCGAATCGACGAGTGCCAGTTCGTCCCAGCCGTTGCAGAAGAAGTCGCCGAGCGGCACGTCGATCGCGGGCTCGGCCGCATCGTCCCAGTACATGCGCAGCGTCATCGCACGCAGGACCGCACGGTCGGTGGTGAGCCAGCAGTGCCGCAGCACGCCGGGGCCGGAAACATCGGCCAGCGTGGCGGTTTCACCGTCGCCGAGCATGATCGACGGCGAGATCTTCCAGCCGGGGCCGAGCAGCCGGGCCGCGTGCGCGCCGGTACCGGTCGTCGCGCGGGCGCCGCCGCCGGGAGCGCCGGTGGGATTCTCGGCGCTCACCGACCGCGTCCGCGTATCGTCGAGCAGCCACAGCTCCGACCGGCGCCGGGCGGTCACAGCCCCGGCCAGCCGTACTTGCTCGCGGTCGGTGCCAGCCCCGCCGCTCTGGAGGCGCCGGCGGTCGCCGGCACCGGCGCGGTCGACGGGTACTCAGGCTCCTGCGCCTGCTGGTGCCGGGCCACCTCGCGGCGGAACTGGTCCATGTCCAGCCATTTGACCTGCTCGATCAATTCGTCCAGCGTGCCCGGCGCGGGCACCCCGGCCTCGGCGTAGACGAGCAGGCCTTCCCGGAACGCCATCACCGTCGGGATACTGGTGATCTGGGCCCGCGCGGCGAGTTCCTGCTCGGCCTCGGTGTCCACCTTCGCGTGCACGATGTCCGGATGGCGTTCCGCGGACGATTCGAAGATCGGCGCGAACTGCCGGCACGGACCACACCAGCCGGCCCACCAGTCCACCAGCACGATGTGATTGCCGGTGATCACGGAGTCGAAGTTCTGCTGGGTCAGGGTCTGGGTGGGCATGTGGTCCTCGCATAGGTGTCCGACAGAGCAACCGTGCATCTTCGCACAGCGCGCGAAGATCAGGAACTCGCCCCGGTACGGTGTTGTTCGCTCGCCAGGAAGTGCGCGATATCGGTAGTGCGTTCGTAGAGCTCACGGTAGTGCTGGTAGTAGGAATCGTAGTCGGCCGTGTGCCCGGGGCGTGGCTCTACGGTGCCGACGATCGGATTCCAGTCGCGGGTGTCCACCCCGGCGGCCTCGGCCGCGAGCATCGCGTCGCCGAGACAAGCGCCGATCGTGTCGGCGGGCAGTTGCTGGGGCAGTCCGGTGACGTCGGAGACGATCTGGGTCCACAGACCGCCCTTGGTGCCGCCGCCGACCGCGACCAGCCGTCCCGCCCGGCCGCCCGCCTCGGTCATCGCCGCGAGATTGTGCCGCACGCCGTACGCGATGCCTTCCAGCACCGCCCGATACAGCTCCGCGCGCCCGTGGCGCAGGGTGAGCCCGGCGACGATACCTCTGGCGGCCGGATCGAACAGCGGGGTGCGCTCGCCGGCGAAATAGGGCAGTGCCAGTAGTCCGTTGCTGCCCGGGGGGACGTCGGCGGCCGCCGCGACGAGGTCGGCGAATTCGCCGCCGACCAGTTCGCGCAGCCAGTCCGTCACCGCGCCCGCGGTGGCCATGCCCGCCGCGAGAGTGTATGTGCCCGGCCAGGTTCCGCAGGTACTCCAGAGACCGGGATGTGGGTTCGGCTCGGTCAGCACCTGCACCAGGAACAACGTCGTGCCATACATGATCATGGCATCGCCGGGTGCGCGCACGCCGACGGCCGTGGCCTCGGCCCAGGCATCGACGGTGCCGGTGGTGACCGGAAGTCCCACGGGCAGACCGGTGCTCGCCGCGGCCGCGGGGGTGACCCGGCCGACCACCTCGGTCGGCCAGGCCAGTTCCGGCAGCCGCAGGCCGGGTGCCACCTGCTCGGCCCAGTCGGCGGCCCACTCGCGCCGCCGCAGGTCGTACATCGGCACGCACTGGCTCGCGGATTGATGGTCGAGCACGTAGCGGCCGGTGAGGCGGTGCACCAGAAAGGAACTGGCCATCAGCAGCAGTTCGGTGCGGGCGTGGATGTGCGGTTCGTGCGCGGCCAGCCAGCGCAGTTTGGGCCCGACGGCCTGGCTGGTCAGCGGCGAGCCGGCCCGGCGCAACACCGCCCGCGCGCCGAATTCGCTTTCCAAATGGGCGATCTCGGCGGTGGCCCGGGTGTCGACGCCGTACAGGATGGCGGGTCGCAGCGGTGTGCCGTGCGCGTCGGCGGGCAGCAGACAGGGCCCGATGCCCGAAACCGCGAGTCCGGCGAGTCCGGCACCGTCGGCCGCGGCGACGAGGTCGCCGACGATGGCGGCGAAATCGGCCCACCACACCGTTTCCGCGTCGTGCTCTACCCACCCCGGCTCAGGCGTCGAGACCCCGTGCATCCGTTCGGATCTGGCGATCACGCTGCCGTCCGCGCGGGTCAGCACGCCCTTCGAACTGGCGGTGCCGATATCGACGCCGAGAAACAGGGGACCAGCCATACCCGAGACCTCCCGTGAGTGAGCCGCAGCGACCACCCGAACCTACCGTGGCACCACTTTCGCGGTATGCGGCTCGCGCGGCCGCGGGAACCGCAGCGGCGCGAGGTGCACCCCGCCCTGACCCCAGCCCGCGCTGGTGATCCACCAGCGGTCCGCGTCCGGCAGCACCTCGGCGGCGTGCGCGGCGATATGGCCGATCTTGTCGCCGATCCGGAACCGGAACGGGCTGTCACTACGGAAGACGTCGGTGCCGACGTAGGTCGGCCGCGGGCCGATGAACAGATACCACCAGCCGTCCTGCTGGACCACGAAGGGGGACTCGGTGTTTCCGGCCTCGGTGCCTTTCGTCGGATCGGTGTAGGCGATGTGCCGATGCCCCCAGTGCACCAGATCGCTGCTGGTGCGATAGGCGACCACGTGATGCCCGCCGGCGGGGGTGCTGGTCGCGCAGTAGTACATCACCCACTGATCGCCGACCCTGGTCACCATCGGGTCGCGGGCGTCGTAGCCGTCCCGGAACAGCGGGCCCGAACGTCTTCGCACCCAATGGAACAGATCGGTCGAGGTGGCCAGGTTGATCGCCGCGGCGGTCCGGTCGGCACCGCCCCCCGCGTAGAACATGTAGTACCGCCGATGGGCTTCGATGACGAACGGTGCCCACAAATGGGTTTCGCCGTAGTCACGGTCCACATGAAGGGCGGGGCGCTGTTTCACCCACGGGCCCAGCAACTCGCGCGCCGTCGCATGGGCGAATTCGGTTTCGTCGAACGGGTCCGCGGGCTCGGGATGCGTGATGCCGAACAGGTGCAGACGCCCCTTCGGTTCCCGAACGATCGTGTGGTCGTTGATGTACCAGTCCTCCGCCTCCCCGGCGCCGGGGTCATAGATTCGCGTGAACGGTCCCGCGCTCACCACCTCGCGCATCGCCATATCCACCATCATCCTCGCGATCCGCTCAGTCGTGGGGCACCACACTGCGCCGCAGGTAGTCCGCGGTGATCGACTGCGGGTCGTCGAGCAGCGCCGCGGGCGTTCCGGTGAACACGATCTCGCCGCCGTGCTTGCCGCCGTCCGGTCCCAGGTCGATGACCCAGTCCGCGCGTTTGACGACATCGAGATCGTGCTCGATGACGATCACCGTGTTGCCCGCATCGACCAAGCGGTCCAGCAGGGCGAGCAGCGTGTCGACATCGGCCATGTGCAGCCCCGTGGTCGGTTCGTCGAGCACGTAGATCCCGCCGCTGCGGTGCAGGTGATCGGCCAGTTTGATGCGCTGGCGCTCCCCACCCGACAACGAACTGAGCGAGCGGCCCAGCGTCAGGTAGCCGAGCCCGACCTCGTTGAGCGCGCGCAGCGGCGGGCGAATCTTGCTGTCGTCGTGCCCGTCCCAGAAGTCCAGCGCCTGTTCGGCGGTCATCTCCAGCACATCCGCGATGGACACACCACGCACGGTATAGCCGAGCACGTCGGGGCGATAGCGCCTGCCGTGACAGGTCTGGCACACGGTGGTGATCGGGTCCATGTACGCCAGGTCGGTGAAAATCACACCGGCGCCGCCGCATTCGGCGCACGCGCCGTCGGAGTTGAAGCTGAACAACCCCGGCTTGACGTTGTGCGCCCGGGCGAACGCCTGCCGCAGCGGCTCCATGATGCCGATGTAGGTGGCCGGGCTGGAGCGGCGGGACGCGTGAATGGCCGACTGGTTCACCGCGATCGCGCCCGGATGCGCGGCCAGGAACGCGCCCGAGACCAGGGTGCTCTTCCCGGAACCGGCCACCCCGGTGACCGCAGTCAGCACGCCGGTCGGGAACTGCGCGGTGACGTTCTTCAGGTTGTAGCGATCGACCTCGGCGACGGTGAGCCAACCGGTGGGCCGGCGCGCACGGTCCTTGACCGGCCGTACCCGGCGCAGTCGCTCGCCCGTCGAAGTGCCGGAGGCGCGCAGCTTTTCGAGCGAGCCCTCGAACACCACCTGCCCGCCGTGCCCGCCCGCACCCGGCCCCATGTCCACCACATGGTCGGCGACCGCGATCACGTCGGGGGAGTGTTCGACCACCAGTACGGTGTTCCCCTTGTCGCGCAACTGGATCAGCAGGCTGTTCAATCGGCCGACGTCGCGCGGATGCATGCCGACGCTCGGTTCGTCGAAGATGTAGGTCATGCCGGTGAGACTCGAACCGAGGTGCCGAACCACCTTGAGCCGCTGGGCTTCACCGCCGGACAGCGTCGAAGTCTCCCGGCCGAGCGAGAGATAGCCGAGACCGACCTCCTCGATCCGGCGCAGCCGGGCGATCGCCGACTCGGCGATGGGCGCGGCCACCCGGTCGTCGATCGCGCCGAGCACACCGATCAGGTCGGACACCTCGAGCTCGCCGTAGTCGGCGATGCTCAGTCCATCGATCCGGGTGGCCAGTGCGGCGGCGTTCAAGCGCGCGCCGCGACAGTCGGGGCAGATCTCCTCGGTGACGACCGCGCGCGCCGCGGCCCGGTTCTTCTCCGACAGCGAGCTCAGGTCGCGCTTGATGTAGAGCCGGTCGAGGCGTTCGAGCAGGCCCTCATAGGCGTTGCTACCCATCGACCCGGTCCTGTTCGGCCGCGGCACCCGGAAGCCGTTGCCGCGCAGGAACAGCTGCCATTCCTCGGCCGTGTAGTCGCGCAGCGGCTTGTCGGGATCGAACAGGCCCGACTGGGCATAGAGCTGCCACTGGAAAGTGCCGATCGCGAACGGCCCGAACGTGATCGCGCCCTCGTTGAGCGACTTCCCGGTGTCGAGCAGCTTGTCCAGGTCCGCGCGCACGACGTGGCCCAGCCCACCGCATTCCGGGCACATCCCGAGCGGGTCGTTGAACGAATAGCGCGACGCCTCACCGGCACTCGGCACGCCGTGCCGGGAGAACAGCACCCGGATGATCGATTGGATATCGGTCATCGTGCCGACGGTCGAGCGCGAATTACCGCCGATCGGCTTCTGGTCGATCACCACCGCGGGCGCCAGGTTGTCGATGAGATCGGCTTCGGGCCGTTCGTATTTCGGCAGGCGGTTCCGGATGAACCAGGTGAAGGTCTCGTTGAGCTGGCGCTGCGACTCGACCGCGACGGTGCCGAACACGATCGAGGACTTACCGGAGCCGGACACCCCGGTGAAAACCACGAGCTTGCCCTTGGGAATGGCCAGCGAGACGTTGCGCAGGTTGTTCTCGCGGGCTCCGACGATCTGGATGGTGTCACGCTCTGTACTCACGCCGACGACGGTAGGGCGCAATGCGGACGGTTCCGGTCCTCATTGCGGGGAATACTCGAAACATGACCGACGCCGCCGCGCGACTACTCCAGCTGCTGTCCCTGTTGCAGACCCGCCGCGAATGGACCGGTCCCGAGCTGGCCGAGCGGCTCGGCATCACCGTGCGCACGGTGCGCCGCGATATCGAGCGGCTGCGTGACCTGGACTATCCGGTATCCGCGAGCCTCGGCTCGATCGGCGGCTATCGGCTGGAAGCAGGCACCGCGCTGCCCCCGCTGCTGCTCGACGACGACGAAGCGGTCGCCATCACCCTCGGGTTGCGCAGCGCCGCGCAGGGCTCGGTCGCGGGTATCGAGGAATCTGCCGCGCGCGCCCTGGTGAAACTCCAGCAGGTGCTGCCCTCGCGGCTGCGCGGACGCGTCGATGCGATCGACACCGCCACCGTGTCGCTCGGTGGCCCGGCGGCCGGACCGCGGGTGGATCCGGAGACACTCGTCGCTCTGGCCGGTGCGGCCCGGGACGGCGAGCGGATCCGTTTCCGCTATCGGGACAAAGCCGACCAGGAGAGCAAGCGATTCGCCGAACCGCACAGCCTCGTCTCCGCCGGCCGGCGCTGGTATCTGGTCGCCTGGGATATCGAGCGGGAGGATTGGCGCACCTTTCGCGTCGATCGGATCGATGCGCCGTTCCGTACCGGGATGCGCTGTGTGCCAAAGGAATTACCCACCGCCGATGCCGCGGCGTTCGTCGCCGAGCAGCTCGCCCGCTCGCGCCCGGCGCGCCGGGTGGTCCTGCTCGTCCACGCCGGCGCGGACGAGCTGGCCGACACCTTCCGGGTCCGGCCCGACGAGGTCGAACCGATCGACGCGCGGACCTGCCTGATCCGCACCGCCGCCGACTCGCTGGAGTGGACCGCGTTGCGGATCGCCCACCTGGGTCTGGATTTCGAGGTGCGGGAGCCGCCCGAGATGCGGGAGCTGCTGCGCGACCTCGGCGCGAAACTCGCTCGGGCGGCCGGGAATAACTGAAAAGCGACCAATTCCCTTGCTTTCAATTCGGACATGCGGACGGTCGTGCGTTGCTATCGTTCCGCCATGCCGAAGACGGGCCCCGATGAGGTGGAGACCGAGGCGCCCGTGGAGGATCGGTCGTCGCTGCTGGAAGTCGACGACGAGGAGCGCCCTGCCCGGGAATTGACCGGCTGGGCCGAGCGGGTGGTCGCGGTGACCGCGTTCGCGGTCGCGCTGCTGGTGGTGTGGCAGGTGTTCCGGCCGCTGCCGCAGGGCAGCCAGTACTACTTGGTGATCTTCCTGGCGGCGACCCTGCCGCTGGTGTTCCTCTCCTATCGATCCGGGCTGCGCTTCCTGGATCGGGACGGCGGTCCCGGTATCGCCGACTGGTCGCTGGCCGTGCTCGCGGTATTCGTGGCGCTGTATCCCGTGCTGCCGTGGACGATCGGCTCCGGCGGCGGTGGCTACAACTCCTTCCTCGACCGGCAAGGCCTGCTCGATCCCGTCGACGTCGGGATGGGCGCGGTGCTGCTCGTGCTAGTGCTGGAGGCGTGCCGGCGGACCACCGGCTGGGTGCTCGTCGCGGTGTGCGTGGTGTTCCTGGCCTACGGGTACTACGGCGGCTACCTGCCGCAAGGCTGGAGTGTCGCGCACGCGGGGCTGGACTTCGGGCAGATCGTCGACGCGCTGTACAACTCCGGCAGCGGGTTCTACGGCACCCCGCTCGACGTCGCGGCCACCTACATCGTGCTGTTCACGCTGTACGGCGCGGTGCTCGAATTCTCCGGTGCGGCACAGTTCTTCGTGGATCTGTCGGTGGCGGCGTTCCGCCGTTCCCGCGGCGCCGCCGGACGCACCGCGGTCGCCTCGGGCTTCCTGCTCGGCACCGTCTCCGGCTCGGGCACTGCCACCGCGGTGACCATCGGCGCGGTGACCTGGCCGATCCTGCGGCGGGCCGGATATCCGCCGGAACAGGCGGGCGGCATGCTCGCCGCGGCCGGAGTCGGGGCGATTCTGTCGCCGCCCACCCTGGGGGTCGCCGCGTTCATCGTCGCGGAGTACCTCGAGGTGTCGTATGTGACGGTGCTCGGCTGGGCGCTCATTCCCACGGTGCTCTACTACCTCGGCATCCTGCTCGCCGTGGAGATCGACGCCCGTCGGCTCGGCACCACCGGCGTGGAGTTCGACGGTGTCTCCGCCTGGCGGCTGCTGCTGCGCTTCGGGTACCACTTCCTGTCGCTGATCGCGATCGTCGTGCTGCTGCTGATCGGCGTCAGTGCCACCCGCGCAGTCGTGTACGCCACCGCGCTCGCTTTCGTGCTCGCCTTCCTCGACAAGCGCACCCGGGCGTTGGCGCGCTCGCCACGCCACGTCTTCCACGCCGTCGGCAGCGGCGTGCGCGCGGCGCTGCCGGTGGTTGCGGTATGCGCCTCCGCGGGCGTGATCACCGCGATGACCACCAAAACCGGCCTCGGTTCGCAGCTGGCCGCGCTGCTCGTGCGGCTCGCGAAATCCCTGTCCGACAACCACACCGTCGTGCTGGCCTGCACCGTCGTGCTCGCGGCGATCGCGCTGGCACTGCTCGGTCTCGCGGTACCGGTCACCGCGTCGTTCATCATCGGCTGGGTCATCATCGGCCCCGCCCTGCTCGCGCTCGACGTGCCCGCGCCCGCGGCGGCCATGTTCGTCTTCTACTACTCGGTGCTGTCCGAGGTGACGCCGCCGACCGCGCTCGCCGCCGTCGGCGCGGCCGCGGTCACGGGTGCGCGCACCGTGCCGACCATGTGGCAGGCGCTGAAGTACGCGCTACCGGCGTTCCTGGTGCCGGTCGTGTTCGTGCTGACCGAACCGGGCGAGTATCTGCTCGGCCGGGGACCGGTGCTCGGCATCATCTGGGCCACCCTCGTCGCCTGCCTCGGTGTCGCCGCACTGGCCGTCGCCACCGGCGGCTGGATCCTCGGGATCGGCCCGGCCGGGCCGATCGCCCGTGCACTCGCCGCGGTCGGCGGCCTGCTGCTGTTGTATCTGGAAACCGGCGCCCTCATTGCCGGACTGGTCGCGCTGAGCGCGGCCATCGGGGTCACGTTGCTCGCTCGAAGGAGAACGACATGAGAAGAGTCGCCATAGTTTTCGCCGTCACCGTAGTGTCGGCCGGACTGCTCGTCGGCTGCGGCGGCCGCCGCGACGCCCCGCACCACGACGCGGGCGCGCCCATCACGTGTGCGGTGAAACAGGAAACGCGGGTGGGCATCGCGACCGGCAACGCGACCGGCGTGTACTTCGCGCTCGGCAACGCCTACGCCGATCAGATCTCGCAGGCCACCGACGGCAAGGTGAAGGCGACCGCCGCGGAAACCGGTGCGTCCGTGCAGAACATCCAGCAGTTGGTCGCGGGCACCTATCAGGTCGCGTTCTCGCTCGCCGACACCGCGGCCGACGCGGTGACCGGCGCCGGCAGCTTCGACGGCAAAAAGCAGCCGGTGCAAGCGCTTTCGCGGCTGTATCCGAACTACACCCAGGTGGTGGTGCGGGCCGACGCGGGCATCAACTCCGTCGCCGACCTGCGCGGCAAACGGGTCTCCACCGGCTCGCCGAAGTCGGGCACCGAGGTGATCGCGCAGCGGGTGCTGCAGGCCGCGGGCCTGAACGCGGACGGCGACATCTCGGCCCAGCGTTTGGATCTCACCAAAACGGTCGACGGCATGAAGGACGGCACCATCGACGCCATGTTCTTCTCCGGCGGACTGCCCACCCCCGGTATCACCGACCTGTTCACCTCCGCCAAGGACAAGGTCCGCTTCCTCGACATCACCCCGCAGCTCTCGGCCATGCGCAACCTGAGCCCGGTCTACGAGGAAGGCACCATCCCCGCCGCGACCTACGGGCTGCCCGCCGACGCGAAAACCATTGTCGTGCCGAATGTCCTGCTCGTTCGGGACGATCTCGACGCGGACCTGGCGTGTGTTCTCGCGAAAACGCTGTTCGATCGCAAACCCCAACTGGAGCAGGCCAACTCCGCGGCGAAGGGCATTTCTCGTGACGCGGCCACCAACACCGCGCCGGTCGTCCTGCATCGCGGCGCCGAACACGCGTTCATGAAGTAGCCGCCGCTGCCGGATAGCTGTGCGGTTAGCTGCCTGCGTGCCGCGCTGCGTTGATATCGTCTCGTTTTGCGGTGGAGCAGGGTCGCTCCGTCGTCGAGAGAGGATGAGATGCGAAGAGTGGTCGTAGTTTTCGCGGTCGGCTCGCTGTCTGCGGGTCTGCTCACCGGATGCGGCGACGGTGCCGGGACGGTGCCGACCGACGCCGGCGGCCCGGTCACCTGTCAGGTGCGGCAATCGACCGAGCTCGGCATCGCCACCGGCAACGCGACGGGCGTCTTCTCCGCACTCGGCGCCGCGCTCGCCGATCAGATCTCCCTGGCGACCAACGGGAAGGTGACGGCCACCGCCGCGGAAACTCTCGCGTCGGTGCAGAACATCCAGCAGCTCGTGGCGGGCAAGTATCAGGTGGCCTTCGCGCAGGCCGACACCGCGGCCGACGCGGTGCTCGGCATCGGCACCTTCGACGGAAAGAAGCAGCCGGTGCAAGCACTGTCCCGGCTCTATCCGAGCTACGTGGAGGTCGTCGTGCGCGCGGACTCCGACATCACCACGATCGCCGACCTGCGTGGTAAGCGCGTGTCCACCGGCTCGCCCACCTCGGGCACCGAAGTGGTGGCGCGGCGCGTGCTGCGGGCCGGCGGGCTCAACCCGGACAGCGATATCGCGGTGAACCGGCTGGACCTGGGTAAGGCCGTCGCCGGCATGAAGGACGGCACCCTGGACGCGCTGTTCTTCGTCGGCGGTCTGCCGACCCCGGGCCTCAGCGAGCTGTTCAAATCGAACAGGGGGGAGTTCCGCTTCCTCGACACCTCCGACCAGATGGTCGGTATGCGCGTGCTCAGTCCCGCGTATGAACTGGGCACCATCCCCGCGGCGGCCTATGGACTGGCCGAAGACGTGCCCGCGATCGTCGTGCCGAATGTGCTGCTCGTCCGCGACAACCTCGATGCCGACGTGGCCTGCGTACTCACCAAGACTCTCTTCGAGCGCAAGCCGCAGCTGGAACAGGCGAACTCCGCCGCAAAGGGAATCGTCCGCGACACCGCCCGCGCGACGGACCCGGTACCGCTGCACCGCGGTGCCGAGCACGCGCTGGAGAACTAGGACCGGACGCCCGGTTTCGAGAACTTTGCGGTGGCCTGAGTCACATTCGTGTGATTCGTCCGGGAAAGGGGCCGATGCCAGGCCCCTTGACCTGCGAATTCTCGGGCTGCGCAGGCGATTTGACGTGGCGTTCTCCGGCGCGTAACTTAGTTCGAGTCAGAGCGACACGGACACCGACCCGGAGCCGAGAAGCCAGCGGAGACGCTGAGCGGAGGGCCT
>NZ_BAFT02000076.1 GCF_000308475.2 Nocardia brasiliensis NBRC 14402
ACCGCTGGCCACGCTGCCCGAAGCTCCGAGGGCCGCGCTGCCGGTACCGAGGAACGCCGCGCCGGTACCGAGCACGACGCCCAGCGGCGCGAGTGCCGCGCTGCCGGTGCCCGCCGCGGCGCTGCCGGTGCCGAGGACGGCCGCCCACGGTGCGGCCGCGGCGCTGCCGTCCCCAGCATCGCGCTGCCGGTGCCGATCAGAGCGGCCAGGCCGAGGCCGAGGGCGGCGCCGCCGGTGCCGAGCGGGCCCGCGGTGTCGACCAGACCCGGATACAACAGGCTGTTGAGCACTGTGCGGCGCGGGGTCGCAGCCGGGACGAGGCCCGGGTACAGCAGCGTGCTGAGCACGGCCTGCGATGCGGCCGGTGTGGAGAGGTGCGTGGTGACGACCGCGCTTACTGCGGAATCCTGATGCGGCGCAGTCCCGGTCGGGGCGGAGGCTGTCGCCGCCGCGGCGACCAGCGCCGGGCAGGTGAGCATGGCGGCGGCGATCGCGGTGCGGAGCATGAACATGAATGAGCGCCTTCCTCCGGGCCACGCACGGTGAGCGGTGTGGCGTGGCTGACGATGTATCGGCAACCTGGAGAACACGTCCAAGATCAACTTACCGGCAACCCCGCGGTAGTGCCGGCACATTGCCCTCGATCGCCGCCGGACGAACCAGCCGGCCCGGAAAACAGTCGAGCGGTGCCCGGCGCGTCGCCTACTGTCCAGACATGGGAATCACGCTCAGCCCCGCCACCATCGCCCTGCTCGACGGCAAGAACTACGCGGTGCTCGCCACCCTGAACGCCGACGGCAGTCCGCAGACCTCCGCGATGTGGGTGCTGCGGGACGGCAACGACCTGCTGTTCTCGACCTTGGCAGGCCGGCTCAAGCATCGGAACATGCTGCGCGACCCACGGGTCAGCGTGACGGTGATCGACTCGGCGGACGGCGAGAGCTACGTCGAACTGCGCGGACGCGCGACCATCACGCGCGACGACGATCTGCGGGTCGGCCACGCACTGTCCTGGAAGTACGACGGCCAGGACCACGCGCTGCCCGCGCCGGGCGAGGTCCGGGTCGCGGTGCGCGTCGAAGTGGAGAAGGCGACCGGCTACGCGGCCTGATCCCGCGCGTCCGCGGTTGCGCCGAGTCCGCGCGGCCCGCCACTAGGGTGGGGCGGCATGGACACCGCTGCGGTCGCACCGAAGGTCGGGTCCGGTCGGGACTCGAGCGGCGTGCCCGCGAGCCCGGCGAGTGATGAGCGGTCCGTGCACAGCGTGTCCGCGGCTGGTGCCGCGCGGTCCGGTGGTGTTGTCGCCCCCGCCGGCCGGTCCTGGCGCGTGCCGCCAGTACTGCTCGTCGCGGGTGGTTTGATCGCTTTGCAGCTCCTACTGCGGGGCTGGGTGGCGGCCAGTGGCTACTTCTACTGGGACGACCTGATCCTGGTCGGCCGCGCCGGTCGATATCCGCTGCTGTCCACGGAACTGTTGCTGCACAACCACGACGGGCATTTCATGCCGCTCGCCTTCGTCGTTGCCTGGGTGGTGACGCAGGCGGCGCCGCTGGTCTGGGCGGGACCGGTGCTGGTACTGGTCCTCGGACAGCTCGCGGTCTCGGCGGCGGTGCTGCGCCTGTTGCGCCTGCTGCTCGGCCTGCGGTGGGCGCTGCTGGTGCCGCTCGTCTTCTTTCTCTTCTCACCGGTGACGTTGCCGGCCTTCGCGTGGTGGTCGGCCGCATTGAACACGCTGCCCCTGCAATTCGCGCTCGCCTGGGTCATCGGAGACGCGCTGCTCTTGCTGCGCACCGGCCGCCACCGCTACGCGATCTCCGGGATCGTCGTGCTCGCGGTAGCGCTCCTGTTCTTCGAGAAGTCGGCAATCGTGCCGTTCGTCGCGTTCGCGGTCGCGGCGCTGACCCAGTACCTCGACCGACAGCAGCATGGCGGCGGGCGGGGATCTGCGGTGGGTGCGCAGCAAGACGACCGACAGCGGCGCATCGGCTCGCGAGAATCGGCGGCGCGCGCGCAGCATGTCGACGGAGCGCAGGAGCACACTGACGGACCCGAGCGGCGCGTCGGCGGGCGGGAATCTGCGGTGCTCGCGGAGTACATCGACCGAGAGCAGCGCGTCGGTGAGCAGTGGCACGGCGGTGCAAACGGCTCGGTGGTGCGCGTGGTGGCGCGGCGCGGGAAACGCCTATGGGTGGGTTCGGGTTTGGTGCTGGTGTGCTGGTTGACGGGGTATCTGGCGGTTGTCGGGGTATCCGGTGTGCACAACAATGCGGAGGGCATGCGGGATTGGCTGCCCAATGCGACCTCGCTGGGCGTGGTGCCCGCGCTGGCCGGCGGGCCATGGCGGTGGGAGCGCTGGCTGCCCGCCGCCCCCTGGGCCGATCCGCCGGGCGGCGCCGTCGTACTGGCCTGGGTGGTGCTGATTTCGGTGGTGGCACTGTCGGTGTACACGCGGCGCGGGGTGTGGCCGGTGTGGGTGCTCGCCGTCGCCTATGTGCTGTTGCTGCAGTTGCCGGTGGCGCTGGTGCGCGGCGGACCGAATACGGCCGCCGAACTCATGCAGTCGCTGCGCTATTTCGCCGACCTGGGCGTGACGTTCGCCGTCGTGGGTGCCTTGCTCCTGCGGGCGCGTCCGCGCCGACCGCTGCCTCGGCGGCTCGGGTTCCGTACCGCGGTCGCGCTGACGGCGTTGTTCGTCGTCAGCAGCCTGTGCTCCACTTACACTTTCGTGCGGTCCTGGCGCCCGAGTCCGACGAAAACCTATGTCGCGAACGTGAAGTCGGCCCTCGCGCACTGGGACGGGGTACCGCTGCTGGAACAGGAGGTCCCCTGGGACGTACTGAACCCGCTGGCCTATCCGCAGAACCTGGCCAGCCGGGTACTCGCCCCCGTCGCCGCGCCGGGCACCTTCGCCGACTCGACCCCGCGCCTGCGCATGATCACCGACACCGGCACCGTCGTCGACGCCCAGGTCTGGTGGAACCGCCGCATCCTGCCAGGCCCGGATCCCCAGTGCGGCTATCGAATTCACGGCGGCGACCCGGTCACCGTCCGCCTCGACGGTCCCATGCTCGAACACGAATGGACCGCCCAGCTCAACTATCTGGCCGGCCGTGACGGCAAACTAGCCGTCGCCTTCGAACACGGCACCCCCGTCACCGTCCCGGTCCGCGCAGGCCTCAACACCGTCTACGTCCGCCTGACCGGCAGCGGCTCCGCCCTCCGCCTCTCCTCCCGCACCCCCGACCTCACCACCTGCCTCGGCGTCGGCCCCGTAGGCGTCGCCTCCTACGACAACTGATACCCGGGAAGGGCGAAGGCCGCCTGCATCTTTCGATGGAGGCGGCCTTCGGGAGTCGGGTCAGCGGGCGAAGAGGAGGGCGCGCTTGACTTCTTGGATGGCCTTGGTGACCTCGATGCCGCGGGGGCACGCGTCGGTGCAGTTGAAGGTGGTGCGGCAGCGCCAGACGCCTTCGACATCGTTGAGGATGTCGAGGCGTTCGCGGGCACCCTCGTCGCGGCTGTCGAAAATGAAGCGGTGCGCGTTGACGATGGCGGCGGGACCGAAGTAGCTGCCGTCGCTCCAGTACACCGGGCACGAGGTGGTGCAGCACGCACAGAGGATGCACTTGGTGGTGTCATCGAAGCGCGCGCGGTCGGCCTGCGACTGGATGCGCTCGCGGGTCGGCTCGTTGCCCGAGGTCATCAGGTACGGCTTCACCGCGCGGAACGCGTCGAAGAACGGCTCCATGTTCACCACGAGGTCCTTCTCCACGGGCAGGCCGCGGATCGGCTCGACGGTGATGGTGAGGGTCTTGTCGCCCTTGGGCAGCATGTCCTTCATCAGCACCTTGCAGGCCAACCGGTTCACCCCGTTGATCCGCATGGCGTCGGAGCCGCACACACCGTGCGCGCAGGACCGCCGGAACGTCAGCGTGCCGTCCAGGTAGGACTTGATGTAGATGAGCACGTTGAGGAATCGGTCCGTCGGCAGCACCGGCACCTGGAACGACTCCCAGTGCGCACCCTTGTCGTCCTCCGGGTTGAACCGGGCCACCTTGACGGTGACCATCACGGAGCCCTCGGGGACCGGCGCGGGCTTGGCCGGGGGGTTCTTCTCGAGTACGGCAGTCATCAGTACTTACGCTCCATCGGCTCGTAACGGGTCTGCACCACCGGCTTGAAGTCGAGGCGGATATCGGAGATCAGGTCCGCGCTTTCCTTGTAGGCCATCGTGTGCCGCATGAAGTTCACGTCGTCGCGGTCCGGGTAGTCCTCGCGGGCGTGGCCGCCGCGCGATTCCTTCCGGTTCAGCGCACCGACGACGGTGACTTCGGCCAGCTCCAGCAGGAAGCCGAGCTCGACGGCCTCCAGCAGGTCGCTGTTGTAGCGCTTGCCCTTGTCCTGCACCGTGATCCGGCTGTAGCGCTCCTTCAGCACGTGGATATCGGTGAGGGCCTGCTTGAGGGTGTCCTCGGTGCGGAACACGGCGGCGTTCATGTCCATCGTGTACTGCAACTCGGTGCGGATGTCGGCGACCCGCTCGTCGCCGTGCTCGGACAGGATCAGCGCGAGCCAGTCCTGCACCATCTGCGCGGGCTTGTCCGGCAGGTCCACGAACTCGGTGCGGTGCGCGTACTCGGCGGCGGCGATGCCGGCGCGGCGGCCGAACACGTTGATGTCGAGCAGCGAGTTGGTGCCGAGGCGGTTGGAGCCGTGCACCGACACGCAGGCGCACTCGCCCGCGGCGTACAGGCCGGGCACCACGTCGGTGTTGTTGCGCAGCACCTCGCCGCGGATCTTGGTCGGGATACCACCCATCACGTAGTGACAGGTCGGCATGACCGGCACCAGCTCGGTCACCGGGTCGACGCCCAGGTAGGTGCGCGCGAATTCGGTGATGTCGGGCAGCTTCTCCTCGAGCACGTCCTCGCCGAGGTGGGTCACGTCGATGTAGACGTAGTCCTTGTTCGGCCCGGCGCCGCGACCCTCGAGCACCTCCAGCACCATCGAGCGGGCGACGATGTCGCGCGGCGCGAGGTCCTTGATGGTGGGGGCGTAGCGCTCCATGAAGCGCTCACCGCTGGCGTTGCGCAGGATGCCGCCCTCGCCGCGCACGGCTTCGGAGATCAGGATGCCGAGACCGGCCAGGCCGGTCGGATGGAACTGGTGGAATTCCATGTCCTCCAACGGGAGACCCTTGCGGAACACGATCGCCATGCCGTCACCGGTCAGCGTGTGCGCGTTCGAGGTGGTCTTGTACATCCGGCCGGAACCGCCGGTGGCGAAAATGATCGACTTCGCGTGGAAGACGTGGATATCGCCGGTGGCCAGCTCGTAGGCGACGACGCCGGTGGCGACCTGACCTCGGTCGGTGTCGCTGAGTACCAGGTCGAGCACGTAGAACTCGTTGAAGAACTCGACGTCGTGCTTGACGCAGTTCTGGTACAGCGTCTGCAGGATCATGTGACCGGTGCGGTCGGCCGCGTAGCACGCGCGCCGCACCGGGGCCTTGCCGTGATCGCGGGTGTGACCACCGAAACGACGCTGGTCGATCTTGCCCTCGGGCGTCCGGTTGAACGGCAGACCCATCTTCTCCAGGTCCATCACCGCGTCGATGGCCTCCTTGGCCATGATCTCCGCGGCATCCTGGTCGACCAGGTAGTCGCCACCCTTGACGGTGTCGAAGGTGTGCCATTCCCAGTTGTCTTCTTCGACGTTCGCCAGTGCGGCGCACATGCCACCCTGTGCCGCGCCGGTGTGGCTGCGGGTCGGGTACAACTTGGTCAGGACGGCGGTACGCGCCCGGGGCCCGGCCTCGATCGCCGCGCGCATGCCGGCGCCACCGGCACCGACGATCACGACGTCGTAGCGATGCTCCTGAATCCGCGATTCACTCATCGAAGTGGCCTGTTCCTAACTGATGTTGGGGTCGAAGGTGAAGATGACGTACGTGCCGACGGCCAGGATCAGGATCATCGAAATGGCCAGCAGGGTGTTCAGCCAGAACCGAGTCGAGTCCTTGCGGGAGTAGTCCGCGATCACCGTGCGCAGGCCGTTGCCGCCGTGCAGCTGGGCGAGCCAGAGCATGGTCAGGTCCCAGATCTGCCAGAACGGGCTGGCCCAGCGGCCGGCGACGAAACCGAAGTTGAGCCGCTTCACGCCGCCGTCGAGCAGCAGCATGATCGTCATGTGGCCGAGCACGAGGACGATCAGCAGCAGGCCGGAGAAGCGCATGAACACCCAGGCGTACATCTCGAAGTTGTTCTTCGAGCGGGCGCGGGGCGAGCGCGGCGAATCCAGGCTGGCCGGCCGGTCGTAGGACTTACCCAGAACAGGTGCGCTCATCTCAGTGCTCCGTGAAGAGGTAGAAGAACTGGCGGCCGATGGCGGGGACCGCCAGCACGAACCAGATCGCGAGGATGATCCAGAGCATCGTGCGCTGGTACTTGGGGCCCTTGGCCCAGAAGTCGACCAGGATCACGCGGACGCCGTTGAGCGCGTGGAAGAGCACGACGACGACCAGGCCCATTTCCATCAGGGCGACGATGGGCGTCTTGTAGGTCTCGATCGCCTGGTTGTAGGTGTCCGGACTGACTCGGACCAGCGCGGTATCCAAGACGTGCACGAAGAGGAAGAAGAAGATGGTGCAACCGGTGATCCGGTGCAGCGCCCAGGACCACATTCCGGGGTCGCCTCGGTACAGCGTCTTCCGCTTCGGCTGGGCCGGAGCTTCTATCGTGGTCATAGAGTGCGGTGCCTCCAACGTCGTTGATGGACCCGGTTCGCTGATTCGACGCCGGCTGCGTTCCGGGGCATATGCCCAGGTGGCTGCGTTGCGGCCCGCTGCCGGGAACCTGAACCGATCTATTTGGACTCTAATCCTCTCGGTTTGCCGGAACTAATTCGGCGTGCCGTGCGTTGCGCTACAGTCGGGCGGGTTAGGTTTGCCTTTCTTGATGCGTGAAGGGTTCCGCCGAGGGCCCGTTGCGGCCAGGTCGGGCTCGCTTCAGAAGGGGTTCACGATGCCGGAAATCGACTGGAAATCCCTGCGTGACAACGCAATTCAAGTAATGCGTAATGCCTATGTACCGTACTCGCGGTTTCCGGTCGGAGCAGCGGCTCTCAGCGCCGATGGTCGAATTGTGCGGGGCTGCAATGTGGAAAATGTCTCATATGGTTTGACCCTGTGTGCCGAATGCGTACTCATCGGTAACTTGCATTCCGGCGGTGGGGGCCGGTTGCTGGCCCTCGCCGTGTGCGATTCCCGCGGCGAAATCCTGATGCCCTGTGGGCGCTGCCGCCAGCTCCTCTATGAGCACGGCGGGTCCGGCCTACTGGTCGATCACCGGAACGGACCCGTCCGCCTCGCCGCCCTGCTCCCCGACGCCTTCGGCCCCGACGACCTGGACGCCGGCCAGCTGTGAGCCGTTCAGCCAGGCTGGTCGGCCCTCAGCAGTCCGCGTCGCGGGCGGCGTCGATGTCGTCCTCGGTGGCGCAGGTGATCGCCGGGATGTCTGTGGCGGGGACGCCGATATGGCGCAGGAGGAGGGCGAAGCTGCGGCGCTGCACCAGTTCGATCCCGGTGACGCGGCGCTTCAGCTCGTACAGCGACTCGCTGTGCGTGTCTTCGATATCGGTGACGCGCGTCGCCAGCTCGCGGACGCGACGGTCGAGGTGTGCCGATGTCATTGGTCCCCCTTGCCCCCGTGTTCGATTGATGCGCTGAGGCTATCGGAAGGTACCGACAAGAACCAGCTCTCGGTGGCCGGCTCGTGCCAGACTGGCGAATGTGACGGCACTGGACGCGGTTTCGATCATCACTGCCAAGCGCGACGGCGGCGCGCTCTCGGACGCCCAGATCGACTGGGTGATCGACGGGTTCACCAAGGGGGTGGTGGCCGACGAACAGATGTCGGCTCTGGCCATGGCGATCGTGTGGCGGGGGATGACCCGGCGCGAGACCGCGCGCTGGACCGCCGCGATGATCGCGTCCGGCCGCCGGCTGGACTTCACCGATCTGCCCCGGCCCACGGTGGACAAGCATTCGACCGGCGGGGTGGGCGACAAGATCACGCTGCCATTGGCGCCCCTGGTCGCCGCGTGTGGCGCGGCCGTTCCGCAGCTGTCCGGGCGCGGGCTCGGCCACACCGGCGGCACGCTGGACAAGCTGGAAGCCATTCCCGGCTGGCAGGCCGACGTGCCGGTGCCGCGGATGCGGGAGTTGCTCAGCGACCCCGCCGTCGGCGCGGTGGTGTGCGCGGCGGGCGCCGACCTGGCACCTGCGGACAAACGGCTCTACGCACTGCGCGATGTCACCGGCACCGTGGAATCCATCCCGTTGATCGCCAGTTCGATCATGAGCAAGAAGATCGCGGAGGGCACCGCGGCCCTGGTGCTCGACGTGAAGGTCGGCGCGGGCGCGTTCCTGAAGACGCTCGACGGCGCGCGCGAATTGGCCACGGCCATGGTCGAATTGGGCACCGACGCGGGCGTGCGCACGGTGGCGCTGCTCACCGCGATGGACACCCCGCTCGGCCGGACAGCGGGTAACGCGCTCGAGGTGGCCGAATCTGTGGAGGTGCTTGCCGGGGGCGGACCCGCGGACATCGTCGAACTCACCGTCACGCTCGCACGCGAGATGGTCGCGCTGGCCGGGCTCGACGTCGACCCGGCGGACGTGCTGGCCGACGGCCGGGCGATGGATCACTGGCGCGCGATGGTCCGCGCGCAAGGCGGCGACCCGGCTGCCGCGCTGCCGACCGCGAAACACACCGAGGTGGTCAAGGCCGAGCGTGACGGCGTGCTCACCCGCCTGGATGCCATGGGTGTCGGTATCGCGGCGTGGCGGCTCGGCGCGGGCCGGGCCAGGCAGGGCGATCCGGTGCAGTTCGGCGCGGGCGTCGAAATGCATGCCAAGCCAGGCGATTCCGTCACCGCCGGACAGCCGTTGCTCACCCTGCACACCGACACCCCCGACGCCTTCGCCGGTGCGCAGGACGCGCTGCGGGATGCTGTCGCTATCGGCGACACCGGTGAGAAGCCCACCGCCCCTTTGCTCCTCGGTCGGATCGGCGTCTGAGCGGCCCGTACCGGCTCGCCCCTGCCCGCCCGAAACAGCCTGGTGGACAACGGTAGATCTGCCGCACACAGCACCAGCTCCGCGAGCGTGCCGGGCGTCTGCCCGGTGTCCGGGTGTGGGCCGTCACGGGATGGGTCGGCAACGAGATGGTTGCCACTGCGTCAGTCGGGTGCCGTTCCGGCGAGGTGCGGCTACCGTCATTACATGACTGGACCGACCGCATTGACCCTTGCCTCGATCCGACAGGCGCCAAAAGCGCTGCTGCACGACCACCTCGACGGTGGTCTACGGCCCGCCACGGTCCTGGAGCTGGCCGCCGAGTGCGGCTATGCGGACCTACCCGCCACGGACGAGGCGGCGCTGGCCGCCTGGTTCCGGGACGCGGCCGACAGCGGATCGCTGGAACTGTATCTGGAAACTTTCGCGCACACCGTCGCCGTCATGCAGACGCCGGAGGGCCTGCGCCGGGTCGCCCGCGAATGCGCGGAAGACCTCTCCGCCGACGGCGTGGTGTACGCCGAGGTGCGTTTCGCCCCCGAACAGCACCTCGAGCGCGGACTGACGCTCGACGAGGTCGTGGAGCACACCCTGGCCGGCTTCCGGGAGGGCGAGGCGGCCGCCGCGGCGGCGGGCCGCCCGATCGTGGTGACCTGCCTGCTCACCGCCATGCGGCATGCGGCACGGTCGCGCGAAATCGCCGAGCTCACCGTGCGCTTCCGGGATCGCGGCGTGGGCGGCTTCGATATCGCGGGTGCGGAGGCCGGGTACCCGCCCAGCCGGCACCTGGACGCGTTCGAATACATGCGCGCCAACAGCGCGCACTTCACCATTCACGCCGGCGAGGCGTTCGGGCTGCCCTCGATCCACGAGGCGCTCGCCTTCTGCGGCTGTGACCGGCTCGGCCACGGCGTGCGGATCACCGACGACATCAGCGTGCCCGGCGCGATCGAGGACGCCCACCTGGGACTGGTCGCGAACTACGTGCGGGATATGCGCATCCCGCTGGAGCTCTGTCCGTCGTCGAACGTGCAGACCGGCGCGGTGCCCTCGCTCGACAAGCACCCGTTCGACCTGCTGGCCCGGCTGCGCTTCCGGGTCACGGTGAACACCGACAACCGGCTGATGAGTGACACCACCATGAGCAAGGAGATGCTGAAGCTGGTCGACACGTTCGACTACGGCTGGAGCGATCTGGAGCGTTTCACCATCAACGCGATGAAGTCGGCGTTCATCCCGTTCCCGGAGCGCCTGCGGATCATCGACGACATCATCAAGCCGGGCTACGCGGTGCTGCTCGGCTAGACCCTGGTGTGAACCGGGTGACAGTCCGTGGGCGGCTGCACCCGGTTTCGCTAGCGTGGCCGCTATGGCGACACTGCGCATTCCGAGTCGATTCAACGGCCCGCCGGGCACCGGTAACGGTGGATACGTGGGCGGCTTGCTCGCCGAACAGCGCGATGAAGCCGCGGTCACCGTGATCCTGCGCAACCGCCCGCCGCTGGACACCCCGCTCGACCTGCACGACGGGCACCTGTACGACGGTGACACCCTGGTCGCCGAGACCCGGCCCGGTGAATTCGACCGCGCCGCACCGCAATCGGTGCCCTACGCGACGGCCGCGGTGGCCGCGAGTTCGTATCGATCCAACGAGATGTTCGCGTCCTGCTTCGTCTGCGGCAGCGGCCGCGCCGACGGCCTGCGCATCGAGGCGGGCGCGGTGGACGCGGGCCGGGTGGCGGCACCGTGGATTCCGGACGCCTCGCTCCCGCTCGGCCCCGCCATCGTGTGGGCCGCCATGGATTGTCCCGGCGGCTGGTCGCTGCCCGGCATGATGGACCGGCCCGCGCTGCTCGGCTCCATGACCGCGACGGTGCACGACCTGCCCACGGTCGGGGAGCAATGCGTCGTGGTCGGCGAGGCGCACGGTGAGCAGGGCCGCAAATCGTTCGCCTCCACCGCCGTCTACGGCGCCGACGACCGGCTGCTCGGCCGGGCCGAGCAGATCTGGATCCGGCTGAATTGACCACGGCGGTGAATTGACCACGGCGGCAACCGAAGCCGAAACAAGCCGAGCCCCCGTCGCTGGTGCGGCGGGGGCTCGTGGCTACTGCGGGTCCGGGTCTACTGCGGGTTGAGCCGGGATTCGAAATTGCGTTCCAGCTCCCGCCAGGACTGCGCCTCGGCGGCGAACGGCGGGTTGGGCGCCATCCGGCTCGGGTCCGGGTTCAGCAGGTACGACACGTACCAGCCGAGCGGATTGGACTGGGCCAGGGCCTGTTCCACAACATCGTCGCCCGCGTAGTCGGAGGCGTCGGTGAACAATTCGACCGCCAGATCGAGCTGTTCGATGTCGACCGCTTCCGGGCCCTCGGCCAGATCGTCGGCCAGCCCGGGTAGTACGTAGACGTTCTCGTCGGTGACCTCGACCTCCAGCGAGCCGTCCACCGCGGCGGTCTGCACCTCGGTGAAGGTGCTGACCCGCGCCAGGTCGTGCTCGTGATCGTCGGCCAGGTAGCGGGCCAGCGCGCGCTCGGAGGTGAACACCGTGATGGCGTTGTCGCTGCCGAGGAAGATCGGCTCGTCGTCCAGGTAACAGCGCAGCGTGAAGTACGTGCCGTCCGAGGTGACGATCTTGACCGGGTCGATGCCGACCTCGTTCCAGAACGACTCGTCCTCTTCGTCCTCGTCGTCGGCGTCCAGGTCGACGGGCTCGAACTCGTCCTCTTCGTTGTCCGCCGCGTCGTCGGCGTCGACCACGTTCTCCTCGGCGGCCAGCAGTTCGGCCTCGGCGACGGCGACGGCCTCCGCGTCGACCTCGGGGGTCTGCACGACCGAGTCGATGGCGTCCAGCACGTCGTCCCAGCCCTTGGCGATGGCGGCGCCGATCTGGTCCCACAGTTCTTCGCCGTCGCGGCCGATGAAGGCGTTCACGCCCCCGGGCAGCGCGCCGAGCACCGGATGCGACCCGAAGAACTTGGTCACCGTCTCCAGTTCGCACACCTCACCGATGTTGCGAACCATGCTGAGGGTGTCCTCGAGCTCGGCGATGGTCTCCACCTCGGGCTCGCCCGCCGCCAGCTCCGGCACGGCGACCAGATCGAAGGAGAAGTTCTCCTCCGGTTCCAGTTCCACCGCCGACAGCCCGGCGACGACCTTCCACGCCGGATGGTCGACGAGGTCGTTGTCGGAGTTGGTCCGGATGAACGCGGCCAGCTCCGCAACGGTCTCGAAACCGTAGAGGGAGTCCTCGTGTCCGAGGAACGCCTCCCACTCGTCGTCACCGTCTCGCCAGCGCGGTGCCCACAGGGTGACGAGATCGCCGTCGGTCAGGCCGAGCTCGATCGGGACGATGTCTCCAGAAGCCATGAGCGGAAGCCTATCTACCTTCCGCGTCAGGCACTATCCGGCCCGCCCCCAATGGTTCCGCCGGCGGGGTTCGCCGGCGGAACGAACGACTCGTTCAGTGTCGCAACGACCTTCGAGCGCTGGTTGCCCGCGTCCTCCGCGGCCTGCCTGCAAGCCCAGACGATCAGCTGTCCGACCTCGGCGGGCGGCAGCGAGGTGACGGTCTCGGCGAGGCTCAGCGCGACGAGCGCGCCGTCGCTGTCCACCTCGACGGTGACCGAGCCGTCGTCGGTGGTGTGGCGGCCGCGGACCTGCTTGAGGCCGTACAGCGCCGCCTCCAGCGCCTCCAGCTTCTGCGTCGCGTTGGCGACCAACGCGTCCATCTCCGCGCTCATGCGTCCGCCTCGCCGGCGCTCGGCTCCCGCATGACCGCCGGGGCAGCTGTATCCATTGCTCGCTCGCTCATACGGGCCTCATCCAAGTCGTCGGTCCGGTGTCCGCGTCGTCGATCCGGTCCAGCTCGTCGACCGCGGCCTGCCGGGTGGGCAGGCCGAGCCGGTCGAGGATGTCGGCGGGCATGCCGGCCTCGGCCAGCAATTCGCGCCTGCGGGCTTTCGCGGCGACGGTGGAGCGCTTGGTGAGCCGCAGGATCTCGTTCGCGAGAGTCTGGGCACCGTAACGGTATTCGCTGCGCTCGAACTTGATCTCCACCGGCATGCCCTGATCGGTGGCGCGCACCGAGATGGTCCCGGATCGGTTGGTGCTGGCGGCAACCGTGACGTTCGGAATCTGCGGCTGCGTCATGAGGTCGGCCGGTAGAAGCCGTGGAAGCCCATTCCTGAGTTCTCCGTTCGAATAGAGCTGATCTGGACCGGATCACCGGCCTCGACGAACTGTCCGTTGCCGATCACCATCGCGACGTGACCATCCCAGATGGCCAGATCGCCGGGCATCAGGTCGCCGGGGGAGACCGAACTTCCGGTGGCCTGATCGGCGGCCAGTCTAGGGATGTCGACGCCGGCCTCGCCGTAGGCGAATTTGGTGAGTCCGCTGCAATCCAATCCGGCGCCGGGGGTGTTGCCACCCCACACATACGGGGTGCCGACCGCGCTGATCGCCGAGCGGACGGCGGTCGCCGCCTTCTCGTTGGGCGCCTCGACGACGCTGCCGTCGGGCAGCGTGATCTTCACACCCTTGCCGTCGGCCGACACACCCGACGAACCCGTGTTGGGCTTCGTGGTGGTGCTCGGCGCGTTCTGGGTGTTCGAGGTGGTGCTCGGCATCGACGCCGGGATGGTGGACATCGCGGAGCTCATCAGGCCGCTCGCCATCGAGCCCGCCCCGCTGAGCGCGCTGGTCGCGGTCGACACGAACTGCTGCGCGCTCGCGGCGGAGGTCGCGGTGCCCGCGAGCGACGGCGTGGACGGCGGCGGCGTCAGCTCGGTCATCGAGGCGGTCTGCGTGTCCAGCTCACTGCGCACCCGGCCGACCACGTTGAGCGCCTGCCCGAGGTGGTCGATCGCGGAACCGACGATCATCGTCATGCCCGCCGGCGTGGCCAGCGCGGGGCCCGCGCTCACGGCGGTGTTCACGAACGATTCGACGATGCCGGTGAGTTCCTTCTGGCCCGTCTCGACCTGGGCCGCGGCCTGATTCACCACGGTTGCCATGTCGTTGCCACGGTCGGAGATGGTGGCGGCGGAGGTCTGCACCCGCAGCGCCTTGGCGGTGGCGGCATCGGCGGCCTGGCCGTCCCAGGCCGTGTTCATGCCGTTGATGCTGTCGCGACCCATCTGGTGGATCTGGTCGACCACGCTGGACGTGCCGCGCAGCGCGTCGGACGGTCCGCCGGACGGCAGTACGCCGGAACCGAAGCTGGACAGCAGTTCGATGATCGGTTTGGCCAGTGCCTCGATATCGATCACAGGCTCACCCGTCCAGTTCGGCGGCCGCGCTCTGCAGCGATCCCGCGTGGTCGGCGTCGGTTTCGGTGAGTACCGTGGCTGCGCCGGTGGCCGCGCCGCCCATGCTGGTCAGCACCGCGGACAATTGCCCGATGGCGGCGACGTGCCCGGCGTGCGCCGCGGCGTAGGCGGCCATGAAATCGCCGCCGATCAGTCCCATGATCGGGCCCAGTAATGCGGGTTCGGCCGCCGCCGCGCCGGCCGCGGCCGTGGCCATTTCTCCGGCCATCACATGCGCGGTCGCGCCGTAGGCCGCGATGCCCTCGGTATCCGCCGACATCTTCCGCATCAGAGCTTCCCCCATCCTTGTTCCCAGGCAGAGTACGTCATCCACTTGGTTCGACGCGCGCTCTTCCCGTTCGGTTCCCACCGATGCGAAAAAACTTTCGGGGCGAGCTTTCGGCGGCGGACCCTGACTCACTTTATCGTTCCCTCATGCGTACTGACACCGTGGACCACCCGCTCGCCGCCGCCCTGTTGACCACGATGCGAGATGCGCGAACCGACAATTCCGCCTTCCGTACCGCGCTGCGCGATCTCACCCGCATCCTCATCTACGAGGCGCTGCGCGACGCGCCCGCGCAGCGATTCGAGATCAGTACCCCGGTGGCCGTCACCCAGGGCGCGCGGCTGGCCCAGCCGCCGCTGCTGGTGCCGGTGCTGCGCGCGGGCCTCGGCATGGTGGACGCGGCCGCCGAGTTGATCCCCGACGCCAGGGTCGGCTTCGTCGGTATCGCGCGCGACGAGCAGACCCATCAGCCGGTCCCGTATATGGAGTCGCTGCCCGACGATCTGGCCGGACTCCCGGTCTACGTGCTCGATCCGATGCTGGCCACCGGCGGCTCGATGCGCCACACCCTGGAACTGCTCGCCGCCCGCGGCGCCACCGACATCACCGCGATCTGCGTGGTCGCCGCGCCGGAGGGAGTGGCCGCGCTGGCCGCGTCGGGGCATCCGGTGCGCCTGGTCACCGCGGCCGTCGACGAGGGCCTGAACGAGAACGCCTACATCGTCCCCGGCCTCGGCGACGCAGGCGATCGGCAGTTCGGCCCCCGCTGACCGCTCCCTACTTCTCCTGAGGTCTGGTGAACAGGACCAGGTGCGAGCAGTCCCGACATCGGTAGGCATCGACCAGCCAGTGCGGCCGGCCGGTGCGGATGGCGCCCCAGGAGCCGATCTCCAGGGCGCCCTCGGTCCAGCGGACGTGGCCGCGGGAACTGTCGCCGGAATCCTCGATGAAACCGGGGACCAAGCCGTCGCCGCCGCAGTGAGTACAGTGCATCGCCGTCATCAAATGATGATGCCTGGGCGATCAGAGCTGTCGGCAGTATTCGCGCAGGACGGAAAGGTGTTGTCCCGCAGTTGTCCTGGCGGTGGCCAACTCGGACCGGTCGCCGACCGGGGTCAGCACCTCCAGATAGCACTTGAGTTTCGGCTCGGTGCCCGACGGCCGGACCACGAGACGAGTGCCCGCGCCCTCGAAGATCAACGCGTCGGTGCGCATCCGGCCGCGCACCTGGAGCAGATCGGTGTACTTCACCGGCTCGCCCGCGATCTCGTCCGGCGGGTTCGCCCGCAAGCGGGCGACCACGTCGGCCGCGGCCGCGGGTGACGCGAGGCGCAGTGACACCTGATCCGTGCTGTACAGGCCGAATTCGACGGCATAGTCGTCCAGTTCGTCGCGCAGCGTGCGATCCGCCGCCTTCAGCCGCGCCACCAGGTCGGCGGCCAGCACGGCGGCCGAGATGCCGTCCTTGTCCCGGACCGTCGCCGGATCGACGCAGTGGCCGATCGCCTCCTCGTAGGCGTAGACCAGGCCGTCACCCGCCCGGGCCAGCCATTTGAACCCGGTGAGCGTCTCGGCATACCGCGCACCGCGCGCCGCGGCGATCCTGGAGAGCAGCCGGGAGGACACGATCGTCGTCGCCACCAGTGCGTCCGGCGGGGCGGTGCGCAGCACGCAGTCGCCGAGCAGCACGCCGGTCTCGTCGCCTCGCAGCATGCGCCAGGTGTTGTCCGGCAACGGAATTCCCACGGCACAGCGGTCGGCATCGGGATCCAGCGCGATCGCCACGTCGGCCTCGGCCCGCGCGGCCAGGGCGAGCAGGAGATCGGTGGCGCCCGGCTCCTCCGGGTTCGGGAACGCGACGGTCGGGAAGTCGGGATCCGGTGCGAACTGCTCCTCGACCACGTGCACATCGGTGAAACCCGCGGCGGTCATCGCCTGGCGCACCAGCTCGCCGCCGACGCCGTGCAGTGTGGTGAGCGCGATCCGGATCGGTGCGCGCGCACCGGGACCGCCGATCAGGGACGGCAACGACGCCACTCGGGCCAGATAGCGCCGCACCACGTCGTCGTCCGCCGGTGCGACCGGCGTGCGCGCGATCGGCTCGGTGACCGCGTCGATGCAGCGTTCGATCTCGGTGTCGGCCGGGGCGAGCAACTGGGAGCCGCCGTCGAGATAGACCTTGTAGCCGTTGTCCGTGGCGGGATTGTGCGAGGCGGTGATCTGCACCCCGGCCACCGCGCCGAGTTCGCGCACCGCGTAGGCGACCACCGGGGTGGGCAGCGGGCGCGGCAGCAAGGTCACCGGAAAGCCCGCTGCGGCAAAGATTTCCGCGGTCGCCGTGGCGAACTCGGCGGACCCGTGCCGGGCGTCGCGGCCGACGATCACCGGGCCACCGCCGAGGCAGCGGCCGCGCAACCACTCGACCAGGCCCGCGCTGGCCCTGGACACCGTGTGCACGTTCATGCCGTCGGGGCCGTCCTGCAACGGACCGCGCAGGCCGGCGGTGCCGAAACGCAGCATCTAGACCCGTTCCAGCACGCCGCGCAGCAGCTTGCCCAAACGCGGTGCGGCCGCATGCCCTTCGGCGAGCACCTCCGCGTGCGACAGATGCCCACCGGTGACACCGGCAGCCAGATTGGTGACCAGCGAGATACCCAGCACCCGCGCGCCCAGCGCCCGGCACGCGATCACCTCGAGCACCGTCGACATGCCGACCAGATCGGCGCCCATGGTGCGCAACATCCGGATCTCCGCGGGCGTCTCGTACTGCGGGCCGGTCAGGCCCGCATACACGCCCTCGGTCAGCGTCGGATCGATTTCCTTTGCCAGGGACCGTAATTCGGGATCCCAGGCATCGACCAGATCCACGAAGGTGGCACCCGTCAGCGGGGTCCGTCCGGTCAGATTCAAGTGATCGTTGATCAACACCGGCTCGCCGACCCGCAGCCCCTCGCGGATACCGCCCGCGGCATTGGTGAGCAGCACGATCTCGGCCCCCGCCGCGATCGCGGCACTGACCGGATGCACCACATCGCCGGGCTGGTAACCCTCATACAGGTGCTGACGACCCATCAACAGCAGCACCGGAGTGTCACCGACGCCGACCGAATGCACCATGCCGCCGTGCCCCTGCGCGCTCGGCATACCGAAACCGGGCAACTCCGACATCGGAATCGAGGCAACCGGCGAACCGATCTCGGCCGCCGCCTCCTGCCAACCCGATCCGAGCACCACCGCAACGCGATGACGCGGCACTCCAGTACGTTCGGCGATCGCCTCGGCGGCCTGTTCGGCAAGCATGGAATCACACGATAGTCGTGTTTTTGGCCGCGCGGGCGCGGCGTTGTTCGCGGCCCCTGGTGTCTCGCGGCCCAGCGGCCGAGACTCGCGCCTGCGGCGCATGCGCTTCGGCCGCTGGGCCGCGAGACGGCCGCGAACGGGTCGCTCGTAAGACTCGCTCCGTTGTGGGGACTTTGGGTGGGGGAGTGGCGTGTGGGGGTGTGCCGCGGGATGCGTGTGGTGGGCTGGGGGGCGGATGTGCTTGCTTCGTTGTGGGGACTTTGGGTGGGGGAGTGGCGTGTGGGGGTGTGCCGCGGGATGCGTGTGGTGGGCTGGGGGTCGGATGTGCTTGCTGCGTAGTGGGGACTTTGGGTCGGGGAGTGGTGTGGCGGCGTTGTGTTGCGGGGATGCGTGTTGTGGACTGTGCGGTTCGGCGAGGTAGTGCAGCGGGTTCGACGTGCGCAGCCGTCAACTGTGATGTTGCTACCCATGAGTAGGAAGTTCGGTGTGTGCCGGATACGCTCCACACATGCCGTATCTGGAACGTGAAGGGGAAGTGTTCGTCGTGTACCTCGGGAACGAGGGACAGACCGACAGCGAGAACCGCTTCCACCCGGACTGGATCGATGAGTTCCATCGGGTGCTGGACAAGGTGGAGGGCTCCGAGGGCCCGGCCGCGCTGGTGACGGTGGCGACCGGCAAGTTCTACAGCAACGGGCTCGACACGGACTGGCTGTTCGGCAATCTGGACAAGACGCACGCCTACCTGGACCGCGTGCACACGCTGTACACCCGCTTGCTGCAGTTCCCGATGCCGACGGTGGCGGCGATCAACGGGCACGCGTTCGGCGCGGGCGCCATGCTGGCCACCTCGCACGACTTCCGGGTGATGCGGGCGGACCGCGGCTTCTACTGCCTGCCCGAGGTGCACCTGGGCATGCCGTTCACGGTCGGCATGAACGCGCTGCTCACCGAGCGGCTGGCGAATCAGGTCTGCGTGCAGGCGATGACCACCGGCCACCGCTACCCGGCCGACGAGGCGATCGCCGCGGGCATCGTCGACGGCAAGGCCGATGCCGAGTCGTTGCTGGCGACCGCTGTCGCGCGCGCCGCGGCCCTGGCGAGCAACCGCAAGCCCAATCTGCCGGTGATCAAGAGCGCGCTGCACGCCAAGGCGCTCGCCGGCCTCGCGGTGCCGACCACCCCGGACAACCTCGCCTTCGCGGCGGGCTGATCGTTCCCGCGAACAGCTGAGTTCGCAGCTCGAGCAAGGTTGCCCGGGCAGTAGCCGCGATCTGAGCCACGCTCGGTTTGCGGTGCAGTGCAAGACTGTGTGCCATGCCACCACCGCGCAGCGGGCACCAGGAATCACGCAGCGACTACCGCAGCGCGCGTGCCGAGGCCGTGCAGCTGTCGGACGCCGCCATCAAGACCGCGGGCGATCTGCTGATCGATCTCTCGCACTCGATCCACGCCGAACCGGAGCTGGCGTTCGAAGAGACGCGCAGCATGGCCAAGACCATCGCGCCGCTCGCCGAGCGCGGTTTCGAGATCAAGACCGGCGTGGCCGAGCTGCCGACCGCGTTCCGTGCGAGCTTCGGTAGCGGTCCGCTCACGGTCGCACTCTGCGCGGAGTACGACGCGCTGCCGGGCATGGGCCATGCCTGCGGGCACAACATCATCGCCGCCGCGTCGGTCGGCGCCGCGCTCGGTCTCGCGGAGGTCGCCGACGCGCTCGGGCTGACCGTGCTGGTGCTCGGCACCCCCGCCGAGGAGAGCGGCGGCGGCAAGGTGCTGATGCTGGAGCGCGGCGTCTTCGACGACGTGGCGATGGCGATGATGGTGCATCCCGGGCCGCTCGATATCGCGGGCGCGCATTCGCTCGCGATGGCCGACCTGTCGGTGGTGTTCCACGGTCGCGAGGCGCACGCGAGCGCGGCGCCGCACCTGGGTCTCAACGCCGGCGACGCGGTCACCGTCACCCAGGTTGCCCTCGGATTGCTGAGGCAGCATCTCCAGCCTGGCCAGCAACTTCACGGTATAGTCGGCGACGGTGGGGTAGCCCCCAACATCGTGCCCGGACGTGCGGAACTGCTGTATTACCTACGTGCAGTCGACTCGGCGTCACTCGACAATCTGATGCGACGAGCGTCGGCGTGTTTCGAGGCGGGCGCCCTCGCGACCGGCTGCCACCAGGAAATCCGGACTGTCGCGCCGACATATACCGAGCTGACACCCGATCCGGAGTTACTGTTTGCCTACCGCGAACAGATAACCGGATTGGGGCGAGTGCCGATCGCACCCGAGCTCGAGGCACAGCGGCCGCTCGGAAGCACGGACATGGGCAACGTCACCAACGTCATTCCGGGCATCCACCCAGTTATCGGCATCGATGCCGGTGGCGCGGTGACCCACCAGCCAGGTTTCGCCGCGGCGAGTGTCAACGCCTCGGCAGATCGAGCGGTGCTCGACGGTTCGCTCGCACTCGCGCGTACCGCGATCACCGCCGCGGGCGATGAAGAACACAGGGACAGGTTGTTGCAACGGCTCGTTCAACGACAGGAGGATATTCGGTGAGCAATACCGGCCGTTCGGCGGCGCGAGGTTCTGAGGCGGGGGCGTGCCTGGTCACGATGGGCCCCGAGAGCATCGCGATGCCGGACACCACGGTAACCGGGCGGGCGGCCGTCGAAGGATGGCTGGCCGAGCACGCGGTCGATCTCGTGCAGTGGCGTCGGCACATCCACGCCCACCCGGAACTTTCCCGGACCGAGTTCGCCACGACCGAGTTCATCTCGTCGTGGCTGACCAAGGCGGGACTCACCCCGCAGCCGTTACCCGGTGGCACCGGAATCATCTGTGACATCGGCCCGGAGGGCCCGCGCATCGGCCTGCGCGCCGATATGGACGCGCTGCCGCTACAGGAGTTCACCGGTCTCAGCTTCGCTTCCACCGTGCCCGGCGTCTCGCACGCGTGCGGCCACGACGCGCACACCACGATTCTGCTCGGCACCGCGCTCGCGCTGTCCGAGGTGCCGGAACTGCCGGTCGGCGTGCGCCTGGTGTTCCAGCCCGCCGAGGAGGTGATGCCGGGCGGCGCGATCGACGTGGTCGCCACCGGCGCGATGGAGGGCGTGGAGCGGATCTTCGCGCTGCACTGCGATCCGCGCCTCGAGGTGGGCCGGATCGGCATCCGGGTCGGCGCGATCACCTCGGCCGCCGACACCATCGAGCTGGTGCTCGACTCGCCGGGCGGGCACACCTCGCGCCCGCACCTGACCAGCGATCTGGTCTACGCCATCGGCACCGTGATCACCGGGCTGCCCGGTTTGCTCAGCCGGCGCATCGACCCGCGCACCAGCACCGTCATGGTGTGGGGTGCGGTGAGTGCGGGCAAGGCGCCCAACGCGATTCCGCAGACCGGCATGCTCACCGGCACCGTGCGCACCGGCGATCACGCCACCTGGTCGCTGCTGGAGCCGATGGTCCGCGAGATCGTCGACGGGCTGCTCGCGCCGACCGGCGTGCGCTACCAGCTGAACTACCGGCGCGGCGTGCCGCCGGTGGTGAACGACGAGGAATCCACCCGGATGTTCGAGGACGCGATCCGGATGATCGGCCCGGACGCGCTGGCCGACACCATGCAATCCGGTGGCGGCGAAGACTTCTCGTGGTACCTGGAGGAGGTGCCGGGCGCGATGGCGCGCCTCGGTGTCTGGTCCGGGCACGGCGAGCAGCTCGATCTGCATCAGCCGACCTTCGACCTGGACGAGCGGGCGCTCGCGGTGGGCGTGCGGGTGATGAGCAACATCGTGCTCAACGCGGATCCCGACCTGCGCTGATCTTCGATTCGGACGGCGTGGCAGGCCCGCGGGCCTGCCACGCCGTCCTCGTCTGTCAGCCGAAGTTGCCGGGACCCACGTTGCGGCTGTTCCGGGTCCGCAGTGAGTGCACGTAATCCTCTGGCGCACCGGCTTTTTCGGCCGCGTCGGCGATGACGCCGATGTAGCGCGCGGACGGCAGCCCGCCTTCGTAGGCGTCGAGCACGTACAGCCACGCCAGCGTCGGGTCGGCGCCGCTCTCGCTACGGGTCACCCGCAGCCGGATCTTCTTGTGGATACCGAAGTCCGAGCCCTCCCAGCGGTCCAGCCGCTGCTCGTCTTCGGGTGACACGTCATAGAGGACGACGAAGACGCGGGAGCCGGGCTCCTCGACCACCGTCGCCAGGGGCCCTTCCCAGCCGATGTCGTCACCGGCGAAGGTGAGCCGCCAGCCCTCCAGCCAGCCCGTTCCGGACATAGGCGAGTGCGGGCAGCGCTCGAGCATCTGGGTTGAGTCCATGTTGGACCCGTAGGCGGCGTAGATCGGCACCAGCAAAGGGTAGCCAATAAGATCCTGGGATCGACTCTATCCCGGCCAGATGCGGTATTCCTGTGGCGCGCCCCGGGCGCGGCGACCTGGGCGACGGCGGCGCACGCGGCAGGCCGGGCGGGCAAACATGGTGTGACCTGTCTCGCCCGATAACGTTGACAGGTACCGGAGATCCCGGTGCGCAACCCTGAAGCGGAGGTATCCATGACCCGCATTGCGATCATCGGTGGCGGACCGGCCGGCTACGAGGCGGCGCTGGTGGCGGCCCAGCACGGTGCGTCGGTGACGCTGATCGATAGCGACGGCATCGGCGGGGCATGTGTGCTCTGGGACTGCGTTCCCTCGAAGACCTTCATCGCGTCCACCGGCGTGCGCACCGACCTGCGCCGGGCCCGGGATCTGGGCATCACCCTCGACCCGAACCAGGCGACCGTGCAGCTGTCGGAGGTGAACGGCCGCGTCAAGGCGCTCGCGCTCGCCCAGTCCTCCGATATCCGGTCGAAGTTGCAGACCGTCGGCGTGACGGTGCTCGCCGGTCGCGCCGAGCTGGTCGGCCCCGCCACCGGTCTCGCCGCGCACCAGGTGCTCGCCAAGCTGGCCGACGGCACCGAGGCGACCATCGAGGCCGAAGTTGTGTTGATCGCCACTGGCGCGAGCCCGCGCGTGTTGCCGGGCGCCGAGCCGGACGGCGAACGCATCCTGAACTGGCGCCAGCTCTACGACCTGGCCGAGCTGCCGGAGACGCTGGTGGTGGTCGGTTCGGGTGTCACCGGCGCCGAATTCGTCTCGGCGTACACCGAAATGGGCGTCCGAGTGCGGCTGGTGTCCAGCCGGGACCGCGTGCTGCCCGGCGAGGACGCCGACGCCGCGCTGGTGCTCGAGGACGCGCTCGCCGAACGCGGGGTGGAGCTGGTCAAGCACGCCAGGGCCGACGCGGTGGAGCGCACCGCGCAGGGCGTAGTGGTCAAGCTGTCCGACGGCCGGACGGTGTCCGGTTCGCACGCGCTCATGACGGTCGGTTCCACCCCGAACACCGAGGGCCTCGGCCTGGACCGGGTCGGCATCGAACTCGACCGCGGTGGCTACCTGCGGGTGGACCGGGTTTCGCGGACCTCGGTGCCGGGCATCTACGCCGCGGGCGACTGCACCGGCCTGCTGCCGCTGGCCTCGGTGGCCGCGATGCAGGGCCGGATCGCGATGTACCACGCGCTCGGTGAGGGCGTCAGCCCGATCCGGTTGAAGACAGTGGCCTCGGCGGTATTCACCCGCCCGGAGATCGCGACCGTCGGCGTGAGCCAGACCGCGATCGACAACGGCGAGACCCCGGCGCGCACGGTGATGCTGCCGCTCAACACCAACCCGCGCGCCAAGATGTCGGGCCTGCGCCGCGGCTTCGTGAAGATCTTCTGCCGCCCGGCCACCGGTGTGGTCATCGGCGGGGTGGTGGTGGCGCCGATCGCCTCGGAGCTCATCCTGCCGATCGCGCTCGCGGTGCAGAACAATCTGACCGTCAACGACCTGGCGCAGACCTTCTCGGTCTACCCGTCGCTGACCGGGTCGGTCACCGAGGCGGCCCGCCAGCTGATGCGGCACGACGACCTGGATTGAGGACCGGATCGAACCTTGTTCGAATGGGGTTGCGTTCCAGCGCGGTTCGTGCGGACTTTAGGTCTCCGTTCACATTGCTCATCAGGCCTACATATGGTTCACTTCCCGCAGAGATGCGATCGGCGGGCGGTCGCGTGGTTCGGTGTTCGGGGGGATGGATCTTTTCCCAGTCGAAACGGCGAACGACCATCGCGTCGTTCGGCGACCGGGCGTCTCGACAGAGACAACTGTGTGTGGCCGAACCAGGTCGCACCCGGGAAAGGGAATGCGAAAAGTGAAACATCGTAAGCCGAGTCGGGCGCAGCGAGCGATGGCTAGCACCTCGTTGCCACTGGCTACCGCGGCTGCCGTGGCCACTCTGTTCGCGGCGCCGGCGGGGGCAGCTCCAGGGGATCCGACCGTTCCACCCACCACCGCGCCGCCGGCTCCGGCACCGGCGCAGCCGGGGGTCAACGAGGCTCCGCCGAGCCCCGACACCACCAAGCCGGATCCGAACAAGCCGACGGACCCGAACAAGCCGACCGTGCCGCCGGCACCGAGTCCGAGCCAGCCGGGCGTCACCACCCCGGATCCGAACCAGGTCATGCCGAATCCGCCGAAGGATCCGAAGCTGGCCCAGCCGACGCAGCCGGGTGTCACCACCCCGCGTATCGCGCCGCTGCCGGTGCCGGGGCAGAAGGACCAGCCCGCGGTCGCGCCGGACGCGCCGGCCGGTGAGCAGCAGCCCGGCGAGCAGTCGGGCGAGCCGAAGCAGGCCCAGCCGGGCACCGACGCGCCGGGCACCCAGGCGCAGCCGGGCACCGGTGAGAACGCGCAGGCCCAGCAGCCCGAGACGCTGGTGCAGCCGCAGCAGCAGCCGCGCTGGCAGGCGCCGCAGCTGCAGGCCGCCCCGCCCGCGCCGGTGGTCGAGATGACCGGTCCGCACCAGGAGATCGGTGCGAACATCGACGGTGGCGCCGTGCTGCCCGGTTACGTGGCGAACACGCACCACTTCAACAACGAGCACGGCTACGTCGGCACCGTCGGCTACCGCACGCCCACCGGCGCGGGCGAGGCCGGCGTCTCGGTCGAGTACGTCGACGCCAACACGGTCAAGGTGACCACCTACACCGGTGGCGAGGGCCTGTCCGACAACAAGACCATCTCGGTGTTCGACACCACCCAGGCCAACCTGGCCAAGGCGGCGGTGGAGAACTGGATCCGGGAGCAGCCGGGCGGCGCCGCCGCACTCGAAGCCGCTGCGCAGGTTAAACTTCCACTCCAGCCGGGCGATTTGGCACCGCAGACTGTCGATGTGGGTGGTGTCACCACCCAATGGGGTGGTTCACTCCAGTACTGACACGATCTGATTTTTCGACGGGTGGGGCGGTCGTTCACGACCGCCCCACACGTGTGTCCTGGGGAAAGGATGGGGTGTGACCTCCGACGGTGATCCGAGGAAGGACGAAACCGACGACCGGTCCGCGTCGGATTTCGGCCCGCCGGTGGGCGAATTCGGCCCGCCTGTTTCGGAATTCGGACCGCCCGTTGCCGAGTTCGGTCCGCCGATGGGCGATACCGGGCCGCGTTGGCCGGTGCCGGAGCAGACCGCCGATCATCCCGAATTGGTGTGGCGGCCCGCCGACGAGTGGGAGCCGACGACGCCGCCCGCGCCGCAGTATCGCGCGCCCGACGCCACGACGCCCCCGGCGCCCGGCCCGCGGCCGAGCCCGCCCCCG
>NZ_BAFT02000075.1 GCF_000308475.2 Nocardia brasiliensis NBRC 14402
GGTCCTGGCGGTGTCCGGCGGGCACTCGGCGGCGTTCGAAGCGGTCTGCGACGCGATCGCCGAACAGGCCGGTGGCGAGCGTGCGGTCTGTCCGGGCATGGGCCACCTGGTGCCGGACACGGGCGAGCCGTTCAACGCGCTGCTGGAGAAGTTCTTCGAACGCGCCGCGTAGCGCTAGCGGGTGCCGTGACCCGCGCAGGCGGCGAGCGCGGTGTCCTTGGTGGCGTTGAACTTGTCGATGCTGGCGTTGAGCGTGTCGGTGTCCGCGCGCCGAGCCAGGGTGTCGGCGAGGGCGTTGGTGTCGTCGCGGTAGGCGTGCAGCACATCCGCGATGGTCGACGGCACCTCCTTGGTCACTTTCTGGTCGACCGACCGCGCGCCGTCGTGCAGCGCGGTGACGGCGATATCGGCCTTTCCGTTCGCCTCCGGATCGTTGCGGCCGCGGTCGTTGCTCAGCCCGATGTAATCGTTGAAGGCCTGGACCGAACGACCGTTGGCGGCCAGGAAGGCATCGCAGGCCGACCCGGTCGCGCGTTCGATGGCAGCCGCCCTGGCCGAGGACGCCGCGATCGAGGAGGCCGTGACCTCCGAGGTGTATGCGGCCAGATCGGTGCGGTTCACCTCGGCAGTGCCGGAGACCTGTTGTGAACAGGCGCCGATGATCAGTACGCCCGCCGCGGTCGCCGCGCCCGCGGCGAGCAGTCCGGTCCGTTCGAGTCCGTGCATGTCGGCCCCTTCCCTCGACAGATCCGGCCGGGCCGGTGCTGCCCGATGCCGGACCTATCGACGGTACGTCGCGACGGGTGGGGTCGTCACCTGCACAGACCCGGATAGATGAGCAATCGATACCTACGAGCCGAGCGCACCGGTCCGCGGAGGTCCCGGTGCGCTCGGCCCGGTGGTCAGCGCTGGCCGAGCATGCCGCGCATGGTGTCGATCTCCGTGCGCTGGGCATCGATGATGCTGCGGGCCAGCGCCTTCGCGTCACCGTTCGTGCCGTCGGCGAGTTCGGTCTCGGCCATGGCGATCGCGCCGGTGTGATGCTCGATCATCATGGTCAGCCACTGCCGGTCGAAGTCGGGACCGGACGCGGCCTGCAGGGCGCTCATCTGCTCAGGGGTCATGATCCCCGGCATGTTGTGCCCGGAGTGTCCGCCGGTGTCCGGCGCGGGCTTGCCGAAGCTCTGCAGCAGCGTCGTGATCTGCTGCATCTCCGGGGCCTGCGCCTGCTCTACGCCGGTGGCGAGAGCCTGCAACTGCGGATTTCGGCTGCGGCTCGGCACCAGCTGCGCCATCTCCACCGCCTGTGCGTGATGCGGATACATCATCTGCAGGAAGGTGACATCGGCGTCGTTGAAGTCGGTGCGGGCGGCGGAGGCGCTGGACGACGCGGACGTGCTCGAACTGCCGTGATCCATGCCGGGCATGGTGTTCGAGTCGTCGTCGCCGCAGCCCGCGGCGAACAGCGCGGTGACGGTGGTGACCGCGGCGACGGCGGTCGTGATCCGGGTACGGCTGGTGAACATGGTTGTGCTCCTTGCGTATTGCGAATGACTGGGTTTCGGGCACGACGAAGCGACGACCGTTCGAGCGGTCGCCGAACCGTCTGTCAGATCCGCAGAATCGACAATTCGGCCAGGGAGAGCACGGTCCAGGGTGGTGCGCGTTCGCGCCGGGGCCGCCGGTGGCGTAGCGGGGCGGCGGCGGTGCCGGGCCGGTCGACGGCCAGGCGGTAGAGCACGACCAGAGCCAGCAGCAAAGTGACGGCAGCCAGGATGAACACGCAGCCGTGCATCGCGCCGTGGGTGCCGGAGCAGCCCGCGCCCCCGCAGTCCGGTCCGCTCACGCCGTGCTCGCCGTCGGCCGTGGCACGGGCCGGTGCCGCTGGTATCGAGTCGCCGTGTCCGGCCGGCCGGAGCGTGGCCACCGCGGCACCGATGACCGGGTCGGCAGCGTGCTCGCTATCGGGCATCGCGGCCGCCTGGACAGCGATGACCGGGTCGGCAGCGTGCTCGCTATCGGACATTGCGGCCGCCTGGACAGCGCGCGCGGTGTGGTCCGTGGACTGGGCATGTCCATGGGCGGGCAGGGCGAAAACCACCGTGTGCATGGCGACGATCCCGGCCAGGAGCACCAGCGCCCGCAGCGCCCGGGCGAGCCCGGGTGCGGGGAGCGGTAGGCGCAGTTCGACCACGCGGCCAGTGTAATGACGGCTCGGCGGCCCCTCCGCGATACCCCCTGGCGGTACCTACTGCTTCGGGGTGGCGATGTCGATGACCAGGCGCGTCGGATTGTTCAGCGTGCTGACGGAGAATCCGGGCCGATCGGCCTCGACGCCGATGAACGACTGCGTGGTCCCCTCGAACACGAGGGTCCGGTAGACGCCCGCGACGCCGGGAGCGCTCGGGTCGCGCGCCGGATCGGGGCCCGCGTACGGCGTGACGGCACTGTCGAACGGATACGCCGAACCGAGGATCTGCACCTCGAGGATGGAGGTGCCGGCGACGTCGACCGTCTTGCCGCTGCCGTCCTGCACGGCCCGGTCGGTGTACTGCACGATCCAACCCGGCGTGCCCTTGCCGCCGAGGTCGTAGACCACCCGGTCGAAGCCGGGCTGGTGCCCGATCCGGATGTTGGTCACCGTGAGGCCCGCGTCGCCGGAGGCGGTGCCGCGCTTGGGTAGTGCGTCGCGGGTGACCGGCGGCGCCTCGGCGAGGGTGCCGGTGGTCGAGGAACTCGCGGCAGGGGTGCTCGCGGTGGATCCGTCGTCGCTGCCGCAGCCCGCGAGCAGCGCGGCCATCGCGACGACCGTGCACACCGTCCTGTTACGCATGTGGCTGATGGTAAACGCTGACCGCGGCGATGCGCGGGATTTGCGGGTTTCTCGATGTTTGCCATCGATCGGCCGGGTCGCTGAACCGGCGCTCACCCTGCCCCGTTGTTGTCGATGACCGGGCGCGAACCGCGCCCTGGCGATCGCTGCGGAGGGTACGAAAAATGTTGTCGATCAAGCGCTTCCAACCAGTAGTCGGGCCATTCGCCGCTGCCTCGGTGCTTCTCGCCGGTTTGCTGAGTGCGTGCGGTAGCCCCGCGCCGGAGCGACCCGCGACCGCCGCGGTACCACCCGTGGCCGTGTCGGCCGCCGCGCAGGCGCCCGCGGCGGCGTCGCAGAGCGAGTCGCCCGCCAAGACGCAGGATTGGTTGCAGATCTACCGTGGCACTGCCCCGACCGGCGCAAATGCCGTACAGCTCGCGGTCGCCGACAATGCTGCTGTCGGACAGCATGTTACGGCTACCGGACGTGCGGTGTACCGATTCGACAAGGACACCGCCCAGCCGCCCGCCGCGAACTGCGCGGGTGACTGCGCGGCGAAATGGCCGCCGGTGCTCGCCCAGCGTGGCCAAGCGGTTTACGTCACAGGCGTGGATCCGCAACTCCTCGGTTTCGTCGAACGTGCCGATGGCGCATGCCAAGTCACGATCGCGGGCTGGCCGGTCTATTTCTTCGCCGCCGACGCGAAACCCGGCGACCTGCTCGGGCAAGGTGTCGGTGGGGTGTGGCACGCGGTAACCCCTATCGGCGGCAAAGTAGGGGCCAACTGAGCTGAATAAGCTGCGCTGCTGGGCATTTCGCCCGACGCGCAGGACGCCACGCCACGCGGAACCGGCGAATTGCCGGGGGCCGATGTGACGTCAGGGCAACGATCTAGCACACTTGAGGCGTGACAGATGTCGAGGAGGTACTCAGCCGGCTGCGGCGGTATCCGGATGTGGAGGCACTAAACCTCTACGCCGTGGATGCCGCCGATCGGCTGATCCTCGACGTCGCTGCCGAGGCGCTGACCGCTGACGGTAGCGGAAAGATAGCTATCCTCGGCGACGCGTACGGCGCGCTGACCATCGGCGCCATCGCGGCGCACGACCTGCGCGATGTCCGGGTGCATCAGGATCTGCTCACCGGCGAACTGGCGCTGGCCAACAACGCCCGCGCCCTGGGATTCGCCGACCGCTACACCGCGCACCCGCTCGGCGCCGGGCTGCTCGACGGTGTGCGCGTGGTCCTGCTGCGACTGCCGCGGGCGCTGGCCGGGCTGGCCGAGGTCGCCGACGCCATCGCGCGCTACGCCGACCCGGACGTGGTGGTCTTCGCGGGCGGGCGGGACAAGTATCTGACCAAGTCGATGAACGATGTTCTGGCGCAATCCTTTTCCGAGGTGCGGGCCAGCCGGGGCCGGCAGAAGTCGCGGACGCTGCTGGTCACGGGGCCGAAACCGGTGGGCAGCCCGCCGTTTCCGGTGCGCGACCGGCTCGACGACCTCGACATCGACGTGGTGGCGCACGGTGCGGCCTTCTCCGGCGCGCGCCTGGACATCGGCACGCGATTCCTGCTGCAACACCTGAAATGGATGAAACCCGATGCCCGCGAGGCGATCGACCTGGGGTGCGGCACCGGGATACTGGCCGTCGCGCTGGCGAAGGCGCGTCCCGGCATCAAGGTGGTCGGCACCGATCAATCGGCCGCGGCGGTGGCCTCGGCCCGGGCGACGGTGGCCGTCAACGAGGTCGCCGACCGGGTGACCGTGGTGCGCGACGACGCCATGTCCTCGGCCGCCGCCAACAGCGCGGACCTCGTGCTGTGCAACCCGCCCTTCCACGTCGGCGCCGCCGTGCACACCGGGTCGGCGATCAAGATGTTCGCCGAGACCGGCCGCGTGCTGCGGCCCGGCGGCGAGCTGTGGACGGTGTTCAACTCCCATCTGAACTATCGCGGGGTGATCGAGCGGATGGTCGGCCACACCGATGTGATCGGTCGCAACCGCAAATTCACGGTCACTCGGTCCGTGCGTGGTTTACACGACGCGCAGCAGCGGTAGAGTCCGAATTGTCCGCCTAGGTGCTGTTCCCGGGAAAACGCTTCCGGGAACTAGAACCAGGCAGTGAACGTTGGACCAAGCAGTTGGATGATCGAGCGAAAACTCGGCGAACAGCGGCAACGACCAGAAAGGGACGCACGTGCGTACCACGAGCAATCCGGTTTTCAGAAACCTGCCTCGGCAAGAGGGCGGTGGCTACGCCAACTTCGGGTCGGGCGTCGCCGGCGCGGGACAGATGGGCCAGCAGTTCGGTAACCAATACGGACAGCAGTACCAGCAGCCGCAGCCCTATCAGCAGGCGCCCGCGGGCACCCGCGCGATGACCATCGACGACGTGGTCACCAAGACCGCCATCACGCTGGGCGTGCTCGCCCTGTCGGCGATCGTCTCCTACGGCCTCACCAACGCGAACACCTCGCTGGCCCCGCTGTTCGTCATCGGCGGCGGCCTGATCGGCCTGGTGCTGGTGCTGATCGCGTCGTTCGCGAACAAGATGGACAACCCGGTCCTCGTGCTCTCGTACGCGGTGTTCGAGGGCCTGTTCGTCGGTGCGCTGTCGTTCATGTTCACCAACGTCGAGTTCGGCGGCGTCGGCGGTAGCGCGCTCATCGCGCAGGCGGTGCTCGGCACCTTCGGCGTCTTCGCGGGCATGCTGGTGGTCTACAAGACCGGTGCGATCCGGGTGACCCCGCGCTTCACCAGGATGATCGTCGGCGCGATGATCGGTGTGCTGGTGCTCGCGCTCGGCAACCTGGTCGCCAGCTTCTTCATCTCCGGCGGCCTCGGCCTGCGTGACGGCGGCCCGCTCGCCATCGTCTTCAGCCTGGTCGTCATCGCGATCGCGGCGTTCAGCTTCCTGCTCGACTTCGACGCCGCCGACCAGCTCATCCGCGCCCAGGCGCCGGAGAAGGCCGCTTGGGGCGTCGCCCTCGGCCTGACGGTCACCCTGGTCTGGCTCTACGTCGAGATCCTGCGGCTGCTGAGCTACTTCCAGCGCGACTGATAACCCGGACACAAAGAAAAGACCCCCGGTCCGTTGGGCCGGGGGTCTTTTCGTTCGATCAGCTCAGGCGCTCGATGACCATCGCCATGCCCTGGCCGCCGCCGACGCACATGGTTTCCAGACCGAACTGCTTGTCGTAGGTCTGCAGGTTGTTGAGCAGCGTGGTGGTGATGCGGGCGCCGGTCATGCCGAACGGGTGGCCGAGCGCGATCGCGCCGCCGGAGACGTTCAGCTTGTCCTCGTCGATCTTCAGCTCGCGTGCCGAGCCGAGCACCTGTACCGCGAACGCCTCGTTGATCTCGACCAGGTCGATGTCGTCGATCGACTTGCCCGCCAAGGCGAGTGCGCGCTTGCACGCCTCGATCGGGCCGAGACCCATGATCTCGGGCGAGAGGCCGGAGACGCCGGTGGAGACGATGCGGGCCAGCGGGGTCAGGCCCAGTTCCTTGGCCTTGGTATCGCTCATGATGACCAGCGCGGCGGCGCCGTCGTTGAGCGGACAGCAGTTACCGGCGGTGACCGTGCCGTCCGGGCGGAAGACCGGCTTCAGCTGGCTGACCGCCTCGTAGGTGACGCCCGCGCGCGGGCCGTCGTCCTTCGACACCACGGTGCCGTCGGGCAGCGTGATCGGGGTGATCTCGCGCTCGAAGAAGCCGTTCTTGATCGCCTCCTCGGCCCGGTTCTGCGACCGCACGCCCCAGCGGTCCTGCTCCTCGCGGGTGATACCGGTGAAGCTGGCGACGTTCTCCGCGGTCTGGCCCATCGCGATGTAGGCGTCCGGGATCAGGCCGTCCTGGCGCGGGTCGTGCCACGCGCCCGCGCCGCCCTCGGCGGTCTTCGCGGTGCGCGCCTGCGCCTCGGCGAACAGCTCGTTCTGCGTGTTCGGCCAGCTGTCGGCGGAACCGTTCTTGTACCGGGACACGGTCTCGACGCCCGCGGAGATGAACACGTCGCCCTCGCCCGCCTTGATGGCGTGGAAGGCCATCCGGGTGGACTGCAGCGACGACGCGCAGTAGCGGTGCACGGTGGTGCCCGGCACCAGGTCGTAACCCAGCTGCACGGCGACGATGCGGGCGATGTTGAAACCGGACTCGCCACCCGGCGAACCGCAGCCGAGAATCAGGTCATCGATCTGGTTGGGGTCCAGAGCGGGCACCTTGTCGAGTGCCGCGCGGACGATCTGGGTGGTCAGGTCGTCGGGCCGCATGTCGACCAGCGATCCCTTGGCCGCCCGGCCGATCGGGGAACGGGCAGTCGAGACGATGACAGCCTCAGGCATGAGGACTCCTTTGTCGGAGGGTACGAGCGAGCCCGCTTTGTTACTCGCGGGTTCTTACCGAATCTACGTCGCGCCCCAGGGCACGAGCACCCGGGGTCGGCTCGCCGAGCACCTCGAGCAGGACCGGAAGCAACTGTGCCGCGGCCAGTTCGTAGCCCGCCGCCGACGGATGGAAACCGTCCTCGGCGAACAGCAATTCGGGTTGGGCCCGGAATTCCGGTGCGAGCAGATAGCCCATCGGCACCGGGACGCCGCCCGCGACGGTGGTGGCCACGGTCTGCGCACGGGCCAGGCGCAGACTCCAGTTGTGCACCACCGTGCGCAGCGGCTGCGGAATCGCGGTCACGGTACCGAGATTCGGGCAGGTGCCGACCACCACCACGGCATCGGCGCGGCTCAGCCGGGCGACCGCCGCGGCCAGCCGACGCGCGGAGGCCCGGACGGAGTGCTTCTTCGTGATGTCGTTGGCGCCGATGAGGATGACCGCCGCGTCCGGCGGGGGGCCCGCCACGAACATCGCATCCACCTGACCGGACAGGCCCTTGGAGGTGGCGCCCGAGATCGCCTTGGTGCTCAATCGGATTCGCTGCTGTGTGGCCTGGGCGAGCCCGCGGGCCAGCCGCACCCCGGGGACCTCGTCGGCGACCCGGCAGCCGACACCGGCCGCGGTGGAATCGCCGAAGATCATCAGGTGCAGGTCGGCCTGTCTGCCCGCGCGCCAGGGTTCCGGTGCCAGGCAGCCCGCGGTGTAGATGCCGTCCGCCTCAGGCGGTTTCGAGGTGTCGCGCCCGATCACGCCGCGCGCGGTACCCGCCTGCGCGGTCAGCAGTCGATAGGTGGCCCACCACGCGGTGCCTGCGCCGGAACCGGCCAGCACGGTCGCGGCACCGGTCACCGCTGCGGTCCGCCAGCCGACCCGTGGTGCGTTCACAGAAGTTAAAGATACCGACTTCACGCAGGCGGGGCAGGGGGAGCGGGCACGTCGAACGTGCCGCGCGCAGGGATGCTCGCGGCGTCGGTGGAGACGGTCACCTCGATGCGGCCGGGGCCGGTGTCCTGGAACAGCGCGTACTGGATGCTGCCGTACATGCTGGTCACCACGGTGTCTTCGTACCGGCCCGCCGCGCCGGTGGTGGTGTTGCGCCAGTCGACCATGGTGCGCACCTCGCAGACCGGGGCGAACGGGTAGTCACCGGACCCGACGCCGGCCAGCGGCAGCGCCTGGATGTTCAGGATGGCGCGGCCGGGCCAGGCCGGGTTCACCTCGGCCCAGGTGCGGATGCTGGTCCAGCAGAGACCGCCGTGCGCGAGCGTCGGCACCTGCGGGAACTCGGTGGTCACTGCGTTGGCGGGTGCACCGGGTCCGACCAGCGCGGCGAGTGCCGCTCCGGCCAGCACGACACCGGCACGAGCGATGTTCGGCTGCCTCATGTGGGGGATCCTAAAGGCGGGCGTACCGGTTTCCCGGTTTGTCGCGCGGTAGGGGTTCCGCGTGGCGTGCGCGAACTCACACTCCGGGCATCTGGAACGATGGGGGTCATGCGCATCGCCGACCATGTCGTGGACCTCATCGGCAACACGCCGTTGGTCCGGTTGAACTCTGTCATCGAACCGACCGCGGGATTGCTCGCGGCCAAGATCGAATATCTGAATCCGGGTGGCAGCTCCAAGGACCGGATCGCGGTGAAGATGATCGAGGCCGCCGAGCAGTCCGGACAGCTGCGGCCCGGTGGCACCATCGTCGAGCCCACCTCCGGTAACACCGGCGTCGGCCTCGCGCTGGTCGCCCAGCAGCGCGGCTACCACTGCGTCTTCGTCTGCCCCGACAAGGTCAGCGAGGACAAGCGCAACGTGCTGCGCGCGTACGGCGCCGAGGTCGTGGTGTGCCCGACCGCGGTGGCGCCGGAAGATCCGGCCAGCTACTACAGCGTTTCGAATCGCCTGGTCCAGGAGATCGACGGGGCGTGGAAGCCGGACCAGTACTCCAACCCGGGCGGCCCGGAAAGCCACTACGAGACCACCGGTCCGGAGATCTGGCGCGACACCGAGGGCAAGATCACCCACTTCGTCGCCGGCGTCGGCACCGGCGGCACGATCAGCGGCACCGGCCGGTACCTCAAGGAGGTGTCGGGCGGCAAGGTGAAGATCATCGGCGCCGATCCCGAGGGTTCGGTCTACTCCGGCGGCACCGGCCGGCCCTACCTGGTCGAGGGCGTCGGCGAGGACTTCTGGCCCTCGGCCTACGATCCGGCCATCCCGGACGAGATCATCGCGGTCTCCGACGCCGACTCGTTCGACATGACCCGCCGCCTGGCCCGTGAGGAAGGGCTGCTGGTCGGCGGCTCGTGCGGCATGGCCGTGGTCGCGGCGATCGAGGTCGCCCGGCGGGATCCGGACGCGGTCGTGGTGGTGCTGCTGCCCGACGGCGGGCGCGGCTACCTGTCGAAGATCTTCAACGACAAGTGGATGGCCTCCTACGGCTTCCTGCGCGAACGGCTCGACGGCAGCACCGCCGAACCGCTGGTCGGGGATGTGCTGCGCGGCAAGTCGGGCGCCCTGCCGGACCTGGTGCACACGCACCCGTCCGAAACCCTGCGCGATGCCATCGAGATCCTGCGCGAGTACGGCGTCTCGCAGATGCCCGTGGTCGGCGCGGAACCGCCGGTGATGGCGGGCGAGGTCGCGGGCAGTGTCTCGGAGCGCGATCTGCTCTCCGCGGTGTTCGAAGGCCGTGCGCACCTGACGGATTCGGTGGCCCAGCACATGAGCGCCTCGTTCCCGCTGATCGGTTCCGGCGAGCCGATCTCGGCCGCGACCAAGGCGCTCTCGGACACCGACGCCCTGATGGTCGTCGAGGAGGGCAAGCCGGTCGGCGTCATCACCCGGCACGACCTGCTCGGGTTCCTCAACGCGTAGTCGTGCGCGCACCCCTGCCCGGATGGCGCAGGGGTGCGCTCAGCTCAGCCGTGCCCGCAACGCGATCGCGTCGCGCGGTGCCATGACCTTGGCGTCGTTGTCGAAATAGCAGTAGACGTCGTGGTCGGCGGACCAGGTGCGGATCTTCTCCGCCCACATGTCCAGACCCGCGTCGGTGTAGCCGCTGACGTAGAGCTCGTCGTGGCCGTGCAGGCGGATGTAGACGAAATCCGCGGTGACCTCCTCGAGCAACGGGAACTTGCCCGCGGCGTCGGCGACGACCACGGCGATCTCGTGTTCGGCCAGCAGCTCGGTGAACCGCGGTGTGCAGAAGCTCGGGTGCCGCACCTCGAGCGCGTGCCGGAGCGGGCGATCGGCGTCGGTGCTCGTATGCGCCGGATCCACCCGGTGGTCGTGCTGTTTCGCGATCGCGGCGGCGTGCGCGGTGGAGCGGGGCAGGTGCGCGAAGAAGGTCGTGAGCACCTCGGGATCGAACTGGAAGTTCGGCGGCAGCTGCCACAGGATCGGCCCCAGTTTCGGGCCGAGGGCCAGCACGCCGGAGGCGAGGAAGTTCGCCAGGAGCTCATCGCCGTCGCGCAGCCGTTTCATATGGGTGATGAACCGGCTGCCCTTCACCGCGAACACGAAATCGTCCGGCGTCAGGTTCGCCCAGTTCTGATAGCTCGAAGGGCGTTGCAGCGCATAGAAAGAACCGTTGATCTCGACGCTGTTCAGCCGCTCCGACAGGTACGCGAGCTCGCGCTTCTGCGGCACGCCTTTGGGATAGAAGACACCACGCCAGGGCGGGTACACCCACCCCGACGTGCCGATCCGGATCTGGCCCATGTCTCCATCGTGGCAGCAGTGCCCGGCTAGGCGGCGGATTTGCGTGCGGCCGCGACCCGTCCGAACACCCAGGCGACCAGCACCGCGGCCAGGAACGACAGCAGCGACGCGCTCATCCACGCCTGCTTGCCGAAGTGCAGCAGCTCCTGCACGCGCACCCAGAAATCGGTCCACACCCCGGCATCACCCGGGTTGATCAGTTGGTAGACCGTGAGCCCGGCGAGCCAGGCGACGACCATGCCCCAGCGGGGCGGGGCGTCGGCGGCGGTGTTCCATTCACCTCGGGCGCGCAGGAAGAAGTCGGCGACGAGCACGCCGAGCAGCGGCACGAACACCGAGCCGATCAGGCCGAGGAAGCCGAAGTAGTTGGCCATGTCCAGGCGCAGCGCGAGCACCGTGATCAGCGCGCCGAGCCCGATCGAGAGCACCCGCCGATCCAGGCGCGGCCACAGGTTCTGGATCGACACGGCGGTGGAGTACACGTTGGCGAAGGACTGGTCCGCCTCGCGCAGCACGAAGACGAAGAAGAACAGGCCACCCAGCGTCACCTGGAGGAACGGCGAGTATTGGCCGTCGCCGGTCGCGCGGGCCAGCGCGAACAGGCCGAGGATGTAGGCGACGATCTGGGTGAGCGCGTACGCGCCGCTGGCCGCGCCGAACGCGCTGCGGGTACTGCGCGCGTGCCGGGTGTAGTCGGCGGCCACCGGCACCCAGGAGATGGACACCGCCAGCGCCGCGTCGGTAGCGATCCAGAACAAATTCCAGTCGACGCCGAACGGGCCGCTGCCGTGCGGACCGGGGTTGGCCGTCAGATCGGGCAGTCCGCCGCGGAAGAACTGGATGTAGAACCAGACCAGCGCGAGCACCACACCGACCGTGACGAACCGGCGCAGCATCCGGACCGAGCCCAGTGGCCAGATGGTCAGCGCGGTGGTGAGCACACCGGCCGCCACCACGTACAGCCAGTGCGGTCCGCCGCCGAACAGTTCGTCGGCCGCGTCCCCGATCACGATCAATTCGAAAGTGCCCCAGCCGATCAGCTGGGCGATGTTCAGCGCGGTCGGCAGGTAACTCAGTTTCGCGCCGAACAGCCCGCGCAGCAGCACCATCGCGGGTTTGCCGGTGCGCGCGCCCGGCACCGCGGCCAAGCCGAGCATGACGCCGCCGACGACCGTGCCGACGATCATCGCGAGGATGCCCGCGGCGATGGAGATCTGCGCCGCGCCGTCGGTGTTCGGCGCGAGCACGGTGTACGCGCCGGAGAAGGCGATGAGGCTGACGCCGAGGTTTGCCCAGAATGCGCTCTGATCCCAGAAGGACAGCACCTTGGGGGCGGGCTCGTCGAGGGTGAACGGTGCTTCGTGCCGTTCGGAGTTGTGCAGGGTCGATGCAGACATGCCCGAAACGCTCTTCCTACGCCGGCATTACCCGGACAGGTTCATGCGGTCGGCGAAGCGCTGGGGTCCGCCCTCTCAGCCCGGCCGTGCCCGAGCTCCCGCGGTGGGGTGATTCCGGCCGAATAGTACACGCGGCCCCTCGTCGAGCGGCGCGCTCTGCGGGCGCGAGGTACGTTTGTGGTGGTGAACGATGAGTTCGCCGGCTCGTCGATCTGCACTGCCTGATGTTCTTCGAATTGTGCGCGAGACTCCGAAATCTCCGCTCTGACATGGGGAATGGCGCAATTGCGTCGCGAATCACAACCGCCGCCGACCCCGATAACGGAGCCGTAACGGATTGTTCATTAGCGGCAGCAAGGATTACTAGGTATGACGCGCAGGCAAGTGATCGGATGGGTAGCTCTGCTGGCCTCGGTGCTTGCCGGAGCGCACCTTCTCGATCGTGTGCACTTTCCGGCGCCACAGATGATCCTGGCGATCGTTGTCGGCGGCGCGCTGGCGTTGACCGGAAAGTTGCCGACCCCGCTTCCGCGCCGGCTCACGCTCGGCGTCCAGGGCATGCTCGGCGTGCTGATGGGCAGCTATCTGGAGATCTCGCTGCTGTCCAGCATCGGGTTGGCGCTGATCCCGGTGCTCGCGGTGACGGTCGCGACGCTGGTGATCAGCCTGCTCGTCGCGGTCGTGTTCGCTCGTCTCGCGCACGTGGAGTTGCCGACCGCGACGCTCGGCCTGCTGGCCGGCGGCTCCGCGGCGGTGGTGTCCTGCGCCGACGATATGGACGCCGATCCGCGCCAGGTGGCGTTCATGCAGTACCTGCGGGTCGCCCTGGTCGCGGTGAGCGCGCCCGCGCTCGGCGCGCTGCTGAACAACAACACCGGCGGACTCACCGCCGCGCACGTGACCCTCGGCGGCGCGGTCACCAACCCGGACCTGCCGAGCTGGATGATCGTCGGCCGCGGTGACCAGGTGGCCGGGCTCTCGATCGCGATCATGCTCTGCATCATCGGCACCAAGCTCGGCCGGCGGCTGCACCTGCCGAGCCCCGCGTTGATCGGGCCGATGATGCTCACCGCGGTACTGACCGGGTTGGGCGTCAGCCACGGGTACGCCCCCACGAACCTGTTCAAGGACCTGCTGTTCGTGCTCATCGGTTTCGAGGTCGGCACCCGCTTCACCAAGGCCGTGGTCACCGAGATGGCACGGATGATCCCCGGCATGACGGTCACCATCGTCGCGCTCTCGGCCATCGTGGCCGGATTGGCTTTCGCCGTGGCCACCTTCGTCGACCTGGAGCTCTCCGACATCTACCTGGCCACCACGCCCGGCGGCATCAACGCGGTGCTGGCCACCGCCGAGTCGATGGACGCGAACCTGCCGCTGATCACCTGCGTGCAGAGCCTGCGGCTGCTGCTGATGGTGCTGATGCTGCCGCTGCTGACCCGCGGCATGCGCTGGGTGTCGCAGCGGCAGTTCACGCCGCAACCCGAACTCGTCGCCTAGGCCTTTCGCGTCCGCGCCGGCACCGCGCCCACGATCAGATCGGTCCACTCGTCCGCGAGCTGGGCCAGGCGATACCACGCCGCATGCACCCGGTCGTCGGATACCTGCTCCGCGGTGTGCAGCAGGTGGCTGGCGTGCACGTGGGCGGCGGCCATCCGATCGACGGTGCCGCCGAGCGAACCCGACCGCAGGTGCTCGGTGGAGCGGCGGTGCGGCACCTGGGCGGCTACCCACGCGTCGATCGCGGCGACCAATTCGGCACGGCGGCAATCGATTCCGGCGGCCGCGAGCGGGTTGCCGCGGCGGGTCCGATGCAGCGCGCCCAGCGCGCGGGCCCAGCTCACGAGCGGATGGTCGGTGGCCGGATCGCCCGGGCAGTCGCCGAAGGCGGCGACGAGTTCGCGCTGTTCGGGTAGTGGCCGAGCGATGGTGCCCGTCGCGAGCAGGGCCCGCTCACGCACGAACATCGCGGGCTCCCAACGGCTTACGGCTCCGTTCGGCGTCGGTCCTGCGGTCGGCAGGTTCGGCTGACAGCGGTTTCATCGTGCACCTCCGGGTGGTGTCGGGCGAGAGGCATTGCCCAATGCCGGATCCGGGTATCAGCGTGAACGGTCAACCTCGGCGTGTCGGTGACAGCGAGATGGCACTCCGATGACAGGTCGTAACAATCTTCTCCACGTACCGCTCGGTCGGTTGTGAATGCGGCCGACCGGCATATCGTTTCGAGTTACTTGTCGCGCGGAATGCATCAATGTGGCAAATTAGCTGCAAACAGAGGGTTCGAGTGATGTCGCCGGGGTATAACCGGCCTTGAAGCAGCCTCGGCAAACCGCCCCGGCTAATCGGATAGCGAAGGGATGGGCATGTACACCTCCAGTTTGGCTATCGATTTCCAGCAGGGCCTCTCCGACGCATGGAGTTCCGTCGCCACGTTCGTCCCCAAACTGGCCGGATTCCTCGTCATCCTGCTCATCGGCTGGGTCGTCGCGAAGATCGTGTCGACCATCGTGGACAAGGTGCTGGACCGGGTCGGCTTCGACCGCCTGGTCGAGCGCGGCGGGCTGCGGCAGATGATGTCGCGGAGCCGCTACGACGCCTCGGATCTGCTCGCGAAGCTGGCCTACTACGCGATCCTGCTGATCGCGTTGCAGCTCGGTTTCGGCGTGTTCGGCCCGAATCCGGTCAGCGATCTGCTCGACGGCATCGTCTCCTGGCTACCCAAGGCCGCGGTCGCGATCATCATCGTGGTCATCGCGGGCGCGATCGCCTCCGCCGTGCGTGACCTGGTCGGCAACATGCTCGGCGGTCTCTCCTACGGCGCCATGATCGGCCGGATCGCGGCCGTGTTCATATGGGGCGTCGGCATCGTGGCCGCGTTGAACCAGATCGGGGTGGCCATGTCGGTCACCATGCCGATCCTGATCACCGTGCTCGCCACCATCGGCGGCATCCTGGTGGTCGGTGTCGGCGGCGGCATGGTCCGTCCGATGCAGCAGCGCTGGGAGAACTGGCTGAGCGGGCTGGAAGAGGAGATGCCCGCGGTCAAGGGCCATGCGGAGGCGTACTCGCGCGGCCGCGAAGACGCCTCGCGCGAGCAGCTGTGGATGGATCAGCAGGCCGCCCGCGGCCAGCAGGGCCAGCAGTGGGACGAGGGCGCGATGCACGGTGGCGGGTACCAGCAGGGCGGAGGTTCCTACCAGCGTTCCGGTGAATACATGGGCTATCGGGACCCGGGCACCGATCGCTGAATCATCCAGCGAGACAAAGACGTCCGTCATCAGCCGAGCTGGTGACGGACGTCTTCGCGGTCAGGCGGGGGTGCGCGACGCGTGCAGGCAGACTCCGGCCAGGCGCAGTTGCAACCAGTCCGCGCCGGCCCAGCCGCCGAGATCGCCGGGCGCGGCGCTGGTGAGCGGTGTCCGTTCGGCGCCGGCCGCGGCCTCGCGGACCTGATCGAGCAGTCCGCGGGCGTAACCCGCGAGCAGCACGTGCGCGGGTACCCGCGCGGCATCCTCGACACCCCATTCGAGAATGTCGCGCACGGCCGCCGCGTGCTGGTCCAGTGCCGCGGAGAGCGCGGGCAACTGCGCCGCGGCAGCGAGCGCCGGTACCCCGTGCGTCTTGTGCAGGCGGTTCAATATCTTGCGTGCCGACACTTCGAGCAACGCGGGGCCGAGCAGGAACATGTTGCGATGCTAGCAACCGGCGTGTCTTGATGAAACTGTGACAATTCTCCCGTTCGGCTTGTGCCAATTGGTGAGTTTCAGCAAATTACCGGCTTCGTATTCGATCCGTCAGCGGAAGGCGTTCGCGTCGGTGAGCGCGCGGCCGAGCACCAGCTGGTGCACCTCGGCCGTGCCCTCGTAGGTGAGCACCGACTCGAGGTTGTTCGCGTGCCGCAGCACGGGGTAGTCCAGCGTGATGCCGTTGGCGCCGAGGATGGTCCGGCACTCGCGGGCGATCGCGATGGCCTCCCGCGTGCTGTTCAGCTTGCCCGCGCTCACCTGCTCCGGGGTCACCGCGCCGCGGTCCTTCAACCGGCCGAGGTGCAGGGCCAGCAGCTGGCCCTTGCCGAATTCGAGGGCCATGTCCGCCAGCTTCGCCTGGGTCAGCTGGTAGGCGGCCAGTGGCTTGTCGAACACCGCACGTGTCCGGGCGTAGTCGATGGTCGCGGCCAGGCAGTCCCGCGCGGCGCCGAGCGCGCCGAAGATGATCCCGAACCGGGCCTCGCTCAGACAGGCCAGCGGCGAGGCCAGCCCGCGCGACTGCGGCAGCACCGCGTCGGCGGGCAGCCGGACGTCGTCGAGATCGAGTTCGGCGGTCACCGAGGCGCGCAGCGACAGCTTGCGGTGCATCTCACGCGCGGTGAAACCCTTGGTCCCGGCGGGCACCAGGAAGCCGCGGATCACCTGCTTGCCCTCGTCCTCGGTCTGCGCCCACACCACCGCGACATCGGACACCGAACCGTTGGTGATCCACATCTTCGAACCGTTCAGCACCCAGTCGGAGCCGTCGCGCTTGGCCCTGGTCCGCATGCCGCCGGGGTTGGAGCCGAAATCCGGTTCGGTGAGACCGAAGCAGCCGATCGCGCGGCCCGCCGCCATCTCGGGCAGCCACTGCTGCTTCTGCTCCTCGGAGCCGTACCTGTGGATCGCGGTCATCGCGAGCGAACCCTGCACCGACACCATGCTGCGCACGCCGGAATCGACCGCCTCCAGCTCCTGGCACGCGAGCCCGTACATGGTGGCCGACATGCCCGCGCAGCCGTAGCCGTCCAGGTGCATGCCGAGCAGGCCCACCTTGCCCAGTTCGGGAGCGATCTCGCGGGCCGGGAAGGTGCCCGCCTCGAACCAGTCCGCGATGTGCGGGCGCAGCCGTTGTGCGGCGAAGGCGGCGACGGTGTCGCGGATCTCGCGCTCGTCGTCGGAGAGGAGGGAATCGATCGCGAACAGTTCTTCCACAGTGACCATGCGCTCAGCCTAATTGGCCGCCGGGCCGGTGAGATCGGGTTCACCACCCCTACTGGCAGGAAATATTTCTGCTGCTGCGGCCTGACTGTGGAATTACAACGGCGACCAGGGGGAAGTGTGTCGATCTGTCCGATCGGCCTCGGACTGGGTGGCCCGTCGCGCGGAACAATGCGGCGCGAGCGGTGGTTCTACGACCCGGTAGCCCGACCAGGGGGTTGCCCGTCGATGGCCGCCAATTAGGGTGAGGTTCATGAGTGAATTCGGGTTCTCTACGCGCGCGGTGCATGCCGGGTTCGATCCTGATCCGCAGACCGGCGCGGTGAACGTGCCCATCTACGCGAGTTCGACCTTCGCCCAGGACGGGGTGGGCGGCCTGCGGGGCGGTTTCGAATACGCCCGCACCGGAAACCCGACCCGCTCCGCGCTGGAAGCGAACCTCGCCGCGCTCGAATCCGGCCGGTACGGCCGGGCTTTCGCGTCCGGTATGGCCGCCACCGACTGTGCCCTGCGGGCCACGCTGCGCCCCGGCGACCACATCGTCATCCCGGACGACGCCTACGGCGGCACCTTCCGCCTGATCGACAAGGTGTTCAGCCAGTGGGGCATCGAGCATTCGCCCGCGCACGTCTTCGACGTGGACGAGATGCGCGCGGCGATCCGCCCGAACACCAAGCTGGTGTGGGTCGAGACCCCGACCAATCCGCTGCTGAGCATCGGCGACATCCCGGCGCTCGCCGATGTCGCGCACGCCGCGGGCGCGAAGCTGGTGGTGGACAACACCTTCGCCACCCCGTACCTGCAGCAGCCACTGCAGCTCGGCGCCGATATCGTGACGCACTCGACCACGAAGTACCTGGGCGGTCACTCCGATGTCGTCGGCGGCGCGCTGATCACCAACGATCCCGAACTCGACGCGGCATTCGCGTTCCTGCAGAACGGCGCGGGCGCGGTGCCCGGACCGTTCGATGCCTTCCTCACCATGCGCGGCACCAAGACGCTGGCCGTGCGGATGGACCGGCACTGCGACAACGCCGAGACCCTGGTCGAGTTCCTCGCCGGGCACCCGGCGATCGCTCAGGTGATCTACCCCGGCCTGCCGGAGCACCCGGGCCACCAGGTGGCGGCCAAGCAGATGCGCCGGTTCGGCGGCATGATCTCGGTGCGGCTGCACGGCGGCGCCGACGCCGCCCGCGAATTCTGCTCGCGGACCAAGGTTTTCACCCTGGCCGAGTCGCTGGGCGGGGTGGAATCGCTGATCGAGCACCCGGCCGCGATGACGCACGCGTCGACCGAGGGTTCCGTGCTGGAGGTGCCCGCCGACCTGGTCCGCCTGTCGGTCGGCATCGAGGACGCGGCCGATCTGCTCACCGATGTCGAGCAGGCACTCGCGAGCTGACGGGACACCGGAGATGACGAAGCGGCCGCACCTGGCATACGGGTGCGGCCGCTCGTGTCTCAGGGGGAACGTACGGCCGGGTCGCGGTGCGGCCCGGCCGCGGGCGTCAGCTGTGGTAGGGCTCCGCGCTGACCAGGGTGACCTTCATGGTGTTGCCGTTGGGCAGCGTGTACTCGCGGGTCTCGCCTACCTTGGCGTCGATGAGCGCGCCGCCCAGCGGGGACGCCGGCGAGTAGGTCTCCAGCTTGGAGTCGTTCAGTCCCTCTTCGCGGGTCGCGATGAGGAAGGTCTCGGTGTCCGACTCGTCGCCGTCGTAGTAGACCTTGACGACCGAGCCGGGGAGCGCGACGCCGGACTTGGTCGGCGCGACGCCGACCTTGGCGTTGTTCAGCAGTTCCTGCAGCTGGCGGATGCGCGCCTCCTGCTGGCCCTGCTCCTCACGCGCGGCGTGGTATCCGCCGTTCTCCTTGAGGTCACCCTCTTCACGGCGTTCGTTGATCTCGGCAGCGATAACGGGACGATTGGCGATGAGCGCATCGAGTTCGCCCTTGAGCCTGTCGTGCGACTCCGGGGTCAGCCAAGTCACTTGCGTCTCAGTCATCTCGATCACTCCCTAGTAGTTGTTCCCGGCAGGCCGGGATTCCCTGATAACTGCCGCAGTACCCACCCGTGGGGCGGGCACGCACCAGTCGACGGCTAGAGCGATCCTGGGAAGTTCATCGAACCCCGACAGACCCTGGTTCCGGGCAAAGCTCATGTTCCGGAACAGATAGCGCTGGCCGCCAATGCAGCAAACACGGCTCCGAACCCCGGAACCGTGTGTCAGGCCATTTTAGCATGAATCACAAACATGCAGGTCGGAGTTAATTTCGAGGACATCCGCTGCGGCAAATGCCGCAAATCGTCCACAGTGGCGGTGCCCGTCGTTAGCTGGTCACTCCACGCGCAGGTATTCGGGCACGTCCGCGCTGCACGCGTAGATGCTGCTCGAGGCCGGGCGCTCGGAAGCCTTGACCGTGGTCGTCAGCTGGATGGTGCCGCTGTCGGACGGCGGGATGAGCACCTCGCGGCGGCCGACCTCGACGCTGTCGCGGGCCATCGCGCGCACGAAGCAGACCACCGGTTGCTGCGGGTCCTTCCTGGTCACCTTGATCCGGATCGACATCGTGGCGTCGTCGACGACGACGTAGCCGAGTTGCTCGGACTCGATGTCCTTGGGGCCGTACTTCTGCCAGCCGAGGAAGGCGACGCCGCAGCCGAGTACCGCGACGGCCGCGATGAGCGCGGGGGCCAACCAGCGTGGACGCGCGGACGGCTGCTTTCCGTACCGATCGGTCGGTCTCTGGATCGCCGCCGGAGCCGCGGCGTCGTCGCGGTCGCCCATGTGATCGCTCCCGGGGGGTAAGTCGGAACAAATGTCGGTCGAATGGAACTATAGGGAACGAAGACCAGACACCCGCGAGCGAGAGCGATGGTGAACGAGACGTGAGTGGCCTTCGCCTCATGGCGGTGCATGCCCACCCCGACGACGAATCCAGCAAGGGTGCCGCGACGACCGCGCGGTACGCCGACGAGGGACACGACGTCCTCATCGTCACGCTGACCGGTGGGGAGCGCGGCAGCATCCTGAACCCCGCGATGGACACCCCGGGCGTCCTGGATCGGATCGACGAGATCCGCCGCGAGGAGATGGCCGCCGCGGCCCGCGCGCTCGGCGTGCGGCAGCACTGGCTCGGTTTCGTCGATTCCGGCCTGCCCGAGGGTGATCCGCTGCCGCCGCTGCCCGAGGGCAGCTTCGCGCTGGTGCCGCTGGAGGAGGCCACCGAGGCGCTGGTCCGGGTGGTGCGCGAGTTCCGGCCGCACGTGATGACCACCTACGACGAGCTCGGCGGCTACCCGCACCCGGACCACATCCGCTGCCACGAGGTGTCGATGGCCGCGTTCGAGGCGGCGGGCGACCCGGAGCGCTTCCCCGACGCGGGCGAACCGTGGACGCCGCTGAAGCTGTACTACGACCACGGCTTCACCGCCCGGCGGATGGAGGTCTTCGCCGAGGAGTACGAGCGGATGGGTGAGCCGTTCCCGCTGCAGGAGTGGCTGGACCGGATGCGCAAGTACGTGCCCGAGCGCGGTGACGTGTTCTCCCGGGTCACCACGCAGATCGAATGCGCCAAGTACTTCCCGCAGCGCGACGACGCCCTGCGGGCGCACGCCACACAGATCGACCCGAACGGCGCGTTCTTCGCCATCCCACTGGAGCTGCAGCAGCGGCTCTGGCCGACCGAAGAGTTCGAGCTGGCCAAGACCCGGGTGCGCACCGCGCTGCCGGAGACCGACCTGTTCGCCGGCATCGAAGACGAGCAGCGGTGATGCTGGTTCTGCTCGCCCAGACGAGCCCCGGCACGCCGACCGGACCCGAGTTCGGCAAGGCGTCGCCGCTGGGCTTCCTGATCATCCTGATCCTGCTGGCCGGCACGGTGCTGCTGGTGCGCTCGATGAACAAGCACATCAAGCGGCTGCCCGCGACCTTCGAGCCGGAGCATCCCGAGCCGGATCAGGAAGCCGACGAGGGCACCGAGCACGGCATCACCAAGCGAACCGACGAGGCGGGCCCGGACGGGCCGCCGATCCGCACCTGAGGTCCGGTCAGCTCGGCTTCTGGGTGAGCGCGGTGTAGGCGGCGGCGGCCGCGTTCTGCTCGGCTTCCTTCTTCGACCGTCCGACGCCCTTGCCGTAGGCGAGGCCGCCGACCACCGCGGTGGCGGTGAACTCCTTGTCGTGGTCGGGTCCGGTCGAGGTGATCTCGTAGCTGGGCACGCCGAGACCGTGTTCGGCGGTGTGCTCCTGCAGGCTGGTCTTCCAGTCCAGTCCCGCGCCCATCTTGGCGGCTCGTTCGAGCAGATCGTCGAACAACCGCAGCACCACCGTGCGCGCGACGTCGATCCCGTGCTGCAGGTGTACCGCGCCGAGCAGCGATTCCATGCCGTCGGCCAGGATGCTGGTCTTGTCGCGGCCGCCGGTCAGTTCCTCGCCCTTGCCGAGCAGCAGGTGCGGCCCGAGTCCGGCCGGGCCCAGGCTGCGCGCGACCTCGGCGCAGGCGTGCATGTTGACTACCCGGGACCGGATCTTCGCCAGATCGCCCTCCGACCGCTGCGGATGGCGCAGGTACAGGCTTTCGGTGACGCTGAGCCCGAGGACCGAGTCACCGAGGAACTCCAGTCGCTCGTTGGTCGGCATCCCGCCGTTCTCGTAGGCATAGGAGCGGTGGGTGAGGGCCAGGGTGAGCAGGTCGTCGTCGATCGGAACGCCGAGGGCCGCAAGCAGATCCGCGTGTAAGTCGGGGTCCGGGCCGGGCTGCTCGGTGGCGCGGTGGTCGGTCATGCGGTCCACCCCGGTCCGGTCTGCCGCAGCGCCGGGCACGGCGACACGCCGTGGCGGCGCGAGCCCGCCGGGCGGGGGATCGCGACGGCACCTGCGCCGGTTCGGGTTCTAGACGATCGCACGGCCGACCTTCCTGATAGCACACCGGTACTGCGCTGCACCGACGTGAGTTTACCCACCGGTGCGGATCGCGAATGCGCTGTGGAAAACCGGGTCACCGCAGGCCGTACTCGATATGTGAGCTGAATCACATCATTGTGGGCATCCCGGCCGGGTATCCAACGCCGTCGTCGTGATCGAAAGGGTAAGTGGGGGAAGGTAAATGACGGATACACTGGCTCGGCGTGCGATCCGCGCCGCGTCCGTTCGAGGCCATGGGGGTGGCGACTATGGGTACCGCAGTGGCGCCGATCTGCTTGTGTGTGGTCGGCGGTGCCGACGGGTATCAGGCCTCGGCCGTGGGGCGGGGGTTCGTCGGGTTCCTCAGCTTCACCGGTCCGGGTATCGACCGCGACCTCTCCTCGTCGGCGACCGAGGCGGATCCGAGTTGGATCGTGCACGGCATCGGGCGGGGCCGGGTGTGCGTCGTGGCTTATCAAAAGGACGGCCGCGGCTTCAATCACATTGCCGTGGAGTGCTGGAACGTCGATTGACCGGGCGGTCGAATCGGTCCCGCGCCGAAATCTTTTACTATTTCTTGACTTTGCGGACCGGTACTGGCGGAAATCGGCTGTCGAGTCGAAGAACCGGCAATGTGCGGTGTGTGACATCGAGATGAATTGAATCGCCGTAGCAGGTTTCGATAACCGCGTGACGGGGTATGAAATCTCGTCGGCCCACGTGGCGGCGATTCTCGCCTCCGGTCGGGCGCGTAGCGCACTCTACGGTGGTAACAGTAGTGGCTCAACAGTTTTCAGATATGGCAAAGCACGTTGCGTGTGCACCGGTGGCATTGCACACTGTAGCGAGTTGTATTCGGCGCGCACATCCGCTTTTCCCGTCGGCCATCGAGAAGCACACTGCTGGCAACCTATTCAGGCGAGAGCAGCTTTCGCAACGGCCTCCGCATTTTGCCCGCCTGTGTTACCAATTCAGCCAGACCGCTCGACCGAAGGAAGCTCATGGACAACGTGATCGGACAGATCGACCGTGCACTCGAGGCGACGAGCGTCATCGTCGCCGCCTTGGACGACAGCGCTCTGGCCGCGCCGACACCTTGTCGGGAATGGGACGTGCGCACCGTGTTGAACCACATGGTGGGCGGCATGCACGTCTACGCGGCGGCGTTGAGCGGCACGGATTCGGGCGCCGATCATGAATCCGATTGGCTCGGCGGGGATCCGCAGGGCGCCTACGCCGCGGCGGCGGAGGTGGACCGCGCGGCCTGGCATCGGCCCGACGCGCTCGACTACAAGGTGCGCACGCCGTTGGGCACCGTGCCGGCGTCGACGGCGGCGCTGGTGCATCTCACCGAACTCGTGGTGCACGGGGTGGATATCGCGGTCGCCATCGATCGGTCCGATCTCGCCGATGACGAGCTCTGCGGCGAACTCCTCGCCATCATGCAGAGCCGGGGCGGCATCGACAGGTTCCGGGTGCCCGGGGTCTTCGGCGCCGAGGTCGCGGTCGAGGACGGGGCGTCCGCGCATCGCAGGCTGCTCGGCTACGTCGGCCGAGAGGTGCTGGCGCGGACGCCCTAGGCGGCTACCGCATCCGCACCACGGTCGACGCGGCGAGTAGCAACAGTTCGCGGGACGCCTCGCTCTGGTAGGTGAGGCGGCCGCCGTGGTTGCGGTGCAGTGCGTGATGTTCGGCGTGGGTGTCCGAGGTCACGGCGCCGATATTCCGGGCTGCGTCGTCGTTCGGACGTGTGCTGCTGAATATGCGCATGGCAATTCTGCCCTTTCCGGCGGAGAAGCAGGGTGGACTGATTTCACTCGCGCCCAGGGTATTTCGGGCACGCAAAAGGCAAACGTCGATCAATCGTTGCCCCGCGCGCTGGGCGCTCTGCGCACTGTATCCGCACGAATTCGACCGGCGCATCTTATTTTTCGGCGTGCGCGTCCCGGCGTGGGATCGGCCGGACCGGGTGGCGCAGGATGGTCCTGGTCTTCGCGCCGGTCGAGCGGCGCGGATCGGTGAGATAGATCTCATGGTGGCGGCCGTTCATCGTGAGTCCTTCGTGCTGCATGAACGCTGCCATGCGCGCCAAGGTCTCCGGTTCGGTCGCGTACGGACCGATGTGCAATGCCTGAATGGCGTCGCCTTCACTGAATTGTTCGAACGTCGCACCGGTTACCAGGTCTGCGGTGACGAACTCCGGCATGCGAATCATCAGCTGCCAATGCCATTGTTCGCGCGGGACCGTCAAGGGGGGTTCATCGGATTCGACCCACCAGAGTCCTTCCAGTTTCGGTACCACGAAGTCCTGGTCGGCGGATTTGGCGACCTTCTTGGCGCCGTACGCGGCACGGTAGAGCGTTTCGAGCGCGGCGGTGTACTCCGGGCCTTCCGGAGCACCCGAACCGATGACGGTCACATACCCGTAGCTGCCGAAAGTGCGCCGGACCGGGTCGATCGGGGCACCGTAGTAGTGCTTGTCGGTCTTGGCCAGGTCGATCTTCATCGGTCCTCCTGTCGGGTACGCGGACGAAAGGCCAGCCTCGGTGCTCCAGTGACTGGAGAGTCAAGCACGACGGGGACGACGCGGTATGGCAGCTTGGCTGGCGTGCGGGAGATCTTTCGGAAGGCCGGCGTGCGGGGGTGGGTACACGCCCGGTGTTTCGGGTGCGCGGGCGAGAACGGGCTCGAAGCCGACGAACCGGTGGTGCTCGCCTCGGTGGTGAAGGTACCGCTGGTGCTGGAGTTCGCCCGGCAGGTCGCGGCGGGTCAGCTCGACCCGGCCGATCGGGTGCGGGTGCGCGCGGCGGATCGGCTCGGCGGGGTGGGCACGGCGGGCTGTTTCGACGATGTCGAGCTGAGTCTGCGCGATGCCGCCTTCTTCGCGCTCACGCTCAGCGACAACACCGCCGCGGATCTGCTCTTCGATCGGGTCGGACTGGACAATGTACGTTCGCTGGTCCGGGAGCTCGGGCTGATCGAGACCCGAATCGTGGGCGCGCCAAGGGATATCGTGCAGAGCATGGCCGACGATATCGGCGCGCGTGACCCGGCCGAATTCGCCGCCCGCTTTTCCACCCTCGGCGCCGCGGTGGTGCTGGGCAGCCGGGCCCTCGATCCCCGGCGCACCACGGCGAGCACGCCGCGGGAGATGACCCGCCTGCTCGCCCTCATCGGCCAGGACCTCGCGGGCCCGGCGCAGGCGTGCCGATGGGTGCGAGATGTCATGCGCGAACAGGTGAATTGGTATCGGCTCGCCGCCGCCTTCCCACCCGAGGCGCAGATCTGGGCCAAGACCGGCACGCTGCCCGGGGTGCGCAACGAGATCGGCGTGATCGAGTACCCCGGCGGAAGCCGTTATGCCGTAGCGGTATTCACCAGAACCGAGTCCCTCGCCCAGCGGCTGCCCGAGGTTGATCGCGCGATCGGCGCCGCGGCGATGGCGGCGATCGACGGCATCGTTCACGGCCTGCCGTACACCACATCCCACGGACGCTGCGGCGGATCCTGACCACCCACGGGCCGAGAAGCGCCGTCGCCCTGGACCACTCGCACAACCAATTCGGCGAGTTCGGGCGCCAGCGGATGCGGCGCGGCGGCCGGCCAGGCCAGCGACAGTCGCCAGCTCAGCATGCCGGGCGGGAGCGGCCGCCACACCACGCGCGGTTCCTTCTGCGCGATCATGCCCTGGTCGAATGCCACGCCACGGCCGGAAAGCACCATACCGAGCACGAATTCGGGATTGCGGGCATGCTGCACCGCGGCCGGCCGGAAGCCGTGTTCCCAGCAGGTGCGTAACGTCACGTCGTAGAGGCCGGGCGCCGCCGCCCTCGGAAAGATCACCAGGCCGAGACCCGCTAGATCGGCCAGGGCCAGCGAAGAGCGCACGGCCAGCGGCGAATCCCGGGGGAGCACCACGCCGAGCGGGGTGTCCACGGCGGGTCCGAGTTCGAGCCCGATCGCGTCCACCGGATGTTGCAGCAGGCCCGCGTCGAGCTGCCGATCACCGAGCAGGCGGACCTGTTCCGCGGTGGTGTGTTCTTGCAGATCGACTCGTACGTCCCGACTTTCGAACGCGGTGAGCAGCGCGGCGAGCACGCGCCCGGCCAATTCGGGTGGCACCCCCACGCGGATCGCGTCCATCTCACCGCGATGCGCCTTGCCGACCAGCGCGGTGGTCCGCTCCCAGCGGGCCAGCAGGTCCCGCGCTTCCGCGAGCAGGATCTGACCGGCCTCGGTGAGCTCGACGCGGCGGCTGTCCCGGTCGAACAGCCGTGCGCCGAGGTCGTTTTCGAGCTTGCGGATGCGTTGGCTCAGCGGCGGCTGGGCGATGCCGAGACGTTCGGCGGCCCGGCCGAAATGTAATTCTTCGGCCACGGCGATGAAATAGCGCAGCTGGCGCAGCGGGTCCACGCTGCGACGATATCGCTTTCGATATCGCCAGGCCGGGCGCGCGGTCTTGGACAGCGGGTTCGGGCATGTGCTGTGGTACCGGCATGACAGGTTTCGGACGGCGAGAATTCTTCGGTGTGACGGCGGGCGCAGCGGTGCTTGCGGGCGTAGTGGCATGTGGCGGAACGGAATCCACGCAACCGGCGGTGGCCTCCGATGTGCCTGGCCCCGGCGCGGTGACGCTGCGGTGGTGGGGGAACAACGGATGGGAGATCCGGCTGCCCGGCGGCAAGACGGTGCTGATCGATCCCTGGCTGACCAGGTTCCATACCGGAACCTATACCGAAGCGGGCGCCGACCCGGAGACCCCGATCACCGTCGACACCGCGCTGATCGACCGTTACGTGGACAGCGGTGAGCTGCGCGCCGACCACATCCTGGTCACCCACGGGCACTACGACCACCTCACCGACGTGCCTTATCTGGCCAGGAAGACCGGCGCGACGGTGCTCGGCACCGAGACCCATCTCAATGTGATGGCCGCGCTCGGCGCACCGGAAGACCAGCTCGCCCTCGCCACCGGTGGCGAGTACCTGCGCTTCGACGGCTACACCATCCGCGTGCTGCGGTCGCTGCATTCCGCGTCCGGGCCGAGGGCCGAGGTGGCGTTCGCGGGCACCCGTCCCGGTCTCGGCGCGGGAAAGCTGCCGGAGCCCAGGGTGATTCGTGATCTGGTCGAAGGCGGCACGCTCGCCTACGAGGTGGCCGGTGGCGGCGTGCGCGTCCTGAACTTCGGCGGCTCCAACTACATCGAATCCGAACTCGCCGGTCTGCGTCCCGACGTGCTGCTACTCCCAGCGGGCGGCGGCAAGATCACCGACTACGTCGCCCGCCTCCTCCAGGTCACCGGCAACCCCCGCTACGTCCTGCCCACGCACTGGGACGATTTCGACCATCCGCTCACCGCACCAGCCCGCGACTGGGGCGGCCTCGACTCCCTCCGCAAAGCGGTGGCTCAAGCCAGTCCCGGTAGCGAGTTCGTCCAGCTCGACCACCTCCAGACCTTCACCGTGCCGCAGGTGTGACGAGGCCGCGATCACTCGGTGCTGCGTCGTAGATCGCGGACGCTCACCGCGATCACCGCTCGGGCCAGGGCGCGGAGATCGTCGGCGATGGAATCCGGTTCGACCGCGCCTTCGAACCCCTCCAGGATCGCGCCGTCCGGCCAGCGCACCTCGTATCGGTACCAGCACCACCGCTCGCTGGGGTGGTAGGGCAGATCGAGTTCCAGTCGCACGGCCATTTCCTTCAGTGCCGCCGACACTTCCGCTGCCCAACCCGCGTTCGCCACCTGCCACCACACCGGACTGTGTCGATCGCCCTCGAAGATCTCGACCCGATACGTAAACAGACTGCCCCCTCACCGAACGCGGTCAACCCAAACACCCTGCCAGACCGCGTCCCCGAGCTACCGTGAAACCGGGGTCGAGCACACCAAATTGGTTCGTATGCACTACTGTCCTGCCCCCTGCGTCGACCGGATGGTCGGCGTGACTAGGTGCTGACGGTGGCGAAGGTTTCGAGGTCGTAGTTCTTGGCGTAGCCGTTCTCGACGCCCACCAGGAGGTCGACGATCTCGAAATAGCGGTCCCAGAACGGGGTTTCGCGGAGGGCCTCGATCAGGAGCTGATAGCAGTCGTGACTGTCGGCCTCCCACATCCAGACGTCGGTGACGCGGGTGGAGTAGAACTCGGTGTCGAAGAAGCGGGAGCGGACGCCCTTCGTCCTTTCGTTGATGGCGGGCAGGACTTCGGTTTCGAAAGCGGCGACACGCTGCGCAACGGTCAGCGCCAGCCATTCCGGGGTGGTCTTCACCAGCATGAACGCGGTGATGGCGGCAGTCGTACGCATGGGAATTCCCTTCTGTTGCCGCCCGATCGACGAGTCGTCGGGCGGGCGGACAGTGACATGACCATGAGGTTAGGAATCCGGTAGTGCTGCGCGCCACGCAAGTTGTGTAAGTCCGTTTTGCGCTCTGTGCAATTCGCTTTCAGTGGCTGAACGCGCCGGCGTGGTCGGCGGCCCAGGTCGAGAAGCCGAGGGCCGGGCGGCCGAGCAGTTCTTCGACGGTGTGGGTGGTGGGACCTGGGACGCGGGCGTAGTCCGCGAGCGAACCGAGCAGCCGGGCGGGGATCTCTTCGGGCAGGCCCTGTGCGCTCATCGCGGCACGCACCTGTTCCGGTGGCAGTTCGAGGAACGACAGGTCGCGGCCGATGGCGTCGCCGAGCAGACGGACCTTGTCGTACTGGGTCAGCGACTGCGGACCGGTCAGCACGTAGTGGCGGCCGGCGTGGTCCCCGCTCGTCAGCGCGCGGACGGCGACGGCGGCGATATCGCGTTCGTGGATCGGCGAAGTGGCGGCCTTGCCGTAAGCGCCGCGCACCACATCGCCGCCGCGCAGTTGCGGTATCCAGGCCAGCGTGTTGGCGTCGAAGTCGGCGCAGCGCAAGGAAGTCCACGCCAAACCCGAGGCTTCGGCGGCGGCCTCCAGTGCGTGGAACCCGGCGATGAATCGGGGTTCGCCTGCGGGGTATTCGACGGTGGCCGCCGAGACGACCACTACCCGGCGAGCACCGTACTCGGCTGCGGTGGAAAGGATTTCGGGCGCGGTGGCGATAGCCGCGCGCGAGCTGAGCAGTACCGCCTCGACGCCGCTCCACGCATCGCGGGGTATGGCCGGCACCGACGGATCACCCTGCACCACAGTGGTTCCCGGTGGTAGGTGGGCGGCGGTGGCGCGGGTGACGGCGGTGACTTTCGCGCCGGACTCGTGCAATTGGGTGACTACTTCCCGGCCTACCGTTCCGGTGGCGCCGATGACGACGATCATGATCGACCTTCTTCGTTCCTGGTCGGCCGCTGCCGCGGCCTCCAACGGATGTCGTAAAATATGAAAGTCATATTATTTGATACGAGCCGGAGATGATATGGGTTCCGTAGTAAATGGTGGTGATCCTCGTCACCGTCGTCGGGTGACGACCCGGATCAAGGACTCGTTGCGCGCGGTACGCAGTCAGTTGGCCCTGTTCAACCGGCAGGTCAGCGCGCGGCTGGAACTCAAGGAGGTCGACTTCGACTGCCTGGATCTGATCAACGGTCACGGCCCGCTGAGCCCCAGCGCGCTCGCGAAACACGCCGGCGTGCACCCCGCCACGCTCACCGGCGTCCTGGATCGACTGGAGCGGGCGGGCTGGATCGTGCGCGAACGCGCCAGCGACGACCGCCGCGCGGTCGTCGTCCGCTCCCTCCCCGACCGGCTCGGCGAGATGTACGACCTGCTATCTGGAATGAACACCGCCGTCGACGAACTCTGCGCCGACTACACCCCGGAGCAACTCGAACTACTAGCCGGATTCCTCGATCGCGTCACCGCCGCCGGGCGCACCGCCACCGAAGGGCTCGTCAAAGAGTGAGGTCACTACAACGGCGGCCCGGTCGGCCGCGGCCTAGGCGCGATGCGTCGATCTGCCTTTGCTGCGGCTGTCTGACTACCTTTTTGTATTCGAGAAGTGTGACTCCCAAAAGGTAGTCAGGTATCCTGACTCCTAAAAGGTAGTCAGGGAGGTGTCATGGAGTACGCGGGCAAGGTCACCAGTGCTGAATCGCTGGGGCGAATTCTCCAGCAGGCACGGCTGCTGAGCGGGTTGAGTCAACGTGAGCTTGCGGAGCGCCTCGGCACTACCCAGCGCTATATCTGGGAGATCGAGGCAGGTAAGCCGTCGATCTACACCAAGCGATTGTTCGCGATGATGCGAGAGACCGGGATGGAACTCACTGCCACCATCGAACCTGAGAACCGCCGTGGGTGACCTCGTCGTGGAGTTGTACGACACTCGCATCGGAAGGATCGCTGGTACATGGCGCAACTTCGATTTCGTCGCCGATGCAGAGGCGATCGCCAGGTTTGGGCTCGACAGTTCGATTTTGTCTGTATCTATCCCTTTGGCGGCCATCGCAACCCGTGGTCATAAGGCCCGACGCCAGAACTATTTCCGGGAGCTTCTTCCCGAAGGCCGGATGCGGATTCGGATGGCGATGGAGGGGGATCTGGCAGAACAAGATGTCATCGGTTTGCTCCGGCGCTATGGACGTGATGTCGCCGGTGCCCTGCAGATTTGGGATCCGGACGTTCCTGGCGAGCCGAAGGTCCCCGGACTGGAGCAACTCACGGCCGCAGGGGTCGCGCACATGCTCAACAACGTGCAGGACAACCCGCTGGGCAACAAACCTATCGGTGGAAAGACTTCCTTGGCAGGTGTCCAGGACAAGATCGTGCTCGCTCGCACCAGCGATCGTTGGAACCGGGTGATCGACGGCTACCCGTCGACGCATATTCTCAAGCCGGCATCCCGAGATAATCCGACCATCATTTACGACGAGGAGTATGGTTCGCGCTTTGCCCGTGCGGCGGGGCTGGCGGAGTTCGACACCTGGATCGAGGAATTCGAGGGCACGCCTGCCGTGGTGATCGAGCGGTACGACCGGGTAGCCGACTCGGAGGTCGTGCGGATTCACCAGGAAGATTTCAACCAGGTGCTCGGTGCCAGTGGGGATCAGAAATATCAGAAGTTCGGTGGGCGAGTCGATTTGGCACGCATCGCCGCTGTCTTGTCCGCGATCGCTGATCGTTCCTCTCTGGAACGGCTGCTGCGGATGGTCACGTTAGCGGTTGCTGTTGGCAACCTGGACATGCACGCGAAGAACATTTCCATGCTGCATCGTTCGGACGGGACTGCGACGCTGGCGCCGGCCTACGACTTTGTCCCGCAGGTGCACCAACCCAATGACGGAGAGATGGCGCTCGCAATCGACGGTGAGTACCGCCACCGGGCGATCACCCGTGCACATCTCGTGGCCGACGGTCAGTCTTGGGGAGTGTCCGATGCCGAACAGATCGTTGATGGATTGCTCGACACCGTGATCGAGGTTGCTGCGACAGAATCGCCGCATCCAGCGGCACACCCGAGCCTGCCCGTCGATATCGCCCGCTTCGCTGCCAACTTGGCAGCGGGGCGAGCGGCTGGCGATTCCTGACATCATGTAGCACAGCTGGTTTCGTAATGTTAGATCGAACTGAGCTGATGAGGCCGAGCCTTGAATCCGCGACTGTATGTCGGTCTCGCTTGCTAACGTTCCCTCCGTAAGTTGACGAGGTCGTGATGCTCGCTTGGAGGCCACCCGTGACAGCAGCTCTCCGCCCTTGGGGCGAACGTTCCAATACAATTGGCTTCGTCCCCGGGAAGAAGGAATCTCGACAGGAGGCGTTGAAAGATATTCTTGATCAATTGACCATTAAATCTGGGCATGAAATTCGCATCAAGATGGCAAGTGGCAAGGAAGTATCTGTGCCGGTCGATGACATTTGCGGAAAGCAGCTGTCTCGCGGTGCGCTGGTGCGGCGAGAAAAAGATATGTGGATAACCACAGATGCTGCGAAAAACTGGCTCGACACGGGCCGCAATTCGGATCTTGCTGATCATCTTCACGCCAATGTGAAGTTTTTTGGCGAGTTGTTGAGGAGATCGAAGGCGTCCATAGCCAGCGAGATCTTCTCCGGGTTGCCAAAGATTATGGTTTGATGTGGACAAGCGCAGATCAGGTTCATCGGCGTATAAGCTGGATGGAGTTGTTGGGGCTCGTGGAGCGGTGGGGGAATAGCAAGTTTGTAACCACCGATTCTGGCCGGAATTTCCTGCAGCGCGTGACGCTTGCAAACCCAAGTGACGTGGTGGGGATTCGACGAGATGAGGAAGATGAGGAAGTTGTACTTGTTCCGCCGAGTGAAAGTGCTCAGGTTGCTCTGTCGCATCAACGCGCCCGAAAAGTGATCATTGGATATATTCCTCGCGGCCGAAAGGCTCCCGATAGAGGCGATAGCCCGGGTTCGCAGTCGCCATTCGATGCGATCAGGGCGCTATTGGACCTGGTCGGCGATAGCATCTCGATGGATCAATACTATGAACAGTGCGCTTCAATAACAAATTCACGCTACTGACATCCGAAGATCTGGCAACGCTTGTCCAGCGTCATCTGGTGCACCCGTTGACGCTAACGGAGCTACGAGTCCTTTTTCAGCGTGATGGCGACGATTTGGCCGATATCGAGGAGCAGTATTCGGCCTCCGCTCGGTCTGCCGAGTTGCTTACGAAGATCATCGAGCTTCTTTACGCGGAGGCACGTGAAGAGGATCCACTGCTCGACGGGTATATCAGCTTGGAAAACATAAACTATGCTCTCCGGAAAGAGATGTCGCCGCGTCCGGCTTCTTCTGCGGTGGAGGAGTGTTTGAAATTTCTTTCGCATGACCTCGTTCGTGGTGCAATACGAAGCGGAAACAAATATAAACTGTCAGATGCTCCGGCGAACGTCATGCGCCGATTGGTGGGGCTAGGTGCGGATCTTTGCTCGATTGCCCCTGTGGCCGACTAGTGAAGGACGCGGTGGCGCCGGGGAAGGCGGCGGTCGTACTCATGGGAATTCCCTTCTGCTGAGCGACGGCCCGTGTCGAGAAGCGATGGACGGGCGGCCGGGTCCGGAACGGCCACGGTACGGCGCGTAGCCGGTCTTGCCTACGACGGGCGGATACAGACCGTGAATTGTGAGACGATGCCGTCCTCGCCGGTTGGGCACGGCGGGTGCGACTCGTAGTTCGTATCGACAACCCAGCGCAAGTCGCCGACATGATCACAGTGGGCGAGCCGCGTCGGCGATCCGGACGCCGAGGTCGTCGAGTTCGTCGAGGACTGCGCCGGCGCCCCAGATCTGGTTGCGTTTCCGGTCGGTGAGGGGCCGTAGTACGCCGGCTTCGGCCAAGCGGTCGATTGCCGCGAAAACACTACTGCGAGAAGCTTTTGTCAGGGCTTGCGCCTCTTCGGCGGACAGGGTCGGGTGGGCAGGTAGGTGTTCGAGCAATGCAGCGGCGGCGCTGCCGGCGCGCACGCCGCCGAGCATCTCGCGCCACTCGCGTGGGATCTCGTCGCGCAGCCGCTCGGCTGTCGTTCGCGACTGTGCGGCCGCGATCGCCGCACATCGCGCGAAATCCGAGATGAGCGGCCGCACGTCACCTGTCCGGTAGAGCGTGAGCAGCTCGAAGTAGCGGTCGCGCCGGGCTACCAGTGCCGACGCGAGCGGAACCACCACCAGTGTGGTTACGCCACGCAACCGCAGCACACTGTTGATGAGCGCCCGCCCGATCCGGCCGTTGCCGTCGGTGAACGGATGGATGGACTCGAACTGCGCGTGCGCGACCGCGGCTTGCGCGAGCGCCGACAGATCGCTCCGGTTGACGAACGTCTCTAGATCGGCCATGTAATCGGCCACGGTGTCCGGTGGTGGCGGAATGTAGATCGAACCACGCGGCGAATGATCGCTGCCGCCAATCCAGTTCTGCATGTCCCGGAAGCGCCCGGCATGCTTGTGTTCGTACTTGTCGTCGGCCATGAGAATGCGATGCGCGGCAAGGAAATTCGGTATGGTGACCCGGCGCTCTCGGGAGGCGGAGCCAATCAGCGCGTCCAGCGCAGCTGTTGCGGCGGCCATCGCCATCGCCGAAGGGTTGCTCCGAATGCCGTGTAGCGCGCGAGCGTAGTCGTCGAGATCGGCGTCGATGGCTTCGATCTTCGATGACGCTACCGACTCGGTGCGCAATAGCAGTAACCCCAACGCCTCGAGTTGGTCCCCATGGGCGGCGTCCAACACCGCGATCTCCCGAACTGCCGCCTCCAATTCGGCCGACAGCGCAGCATCGATGTCGACTGTCTGGCTGGCGATCCTCGGTGGCAGGGACACCTCGATCGCACGCAGCATTCGATCGTCCCGGGTGCCGCCGCGATGCGTCTGCTGCCACGCTCGCCGCTCCCGGGCGTGCGCGGGCCACTCTGTCGACACAGACGCCTCCTAACCCGGAAAAACCACGACCTTAGTCCGATTTAAACTTATAACTCGGACTAACGCAACGATCAATCCGAGTTGATTTCGCACGTGAGAGGTGAGGATGGATCGGGTTTGCGTGCGCCTGGTATGGCAGGCTGGAAGCGTGAACCAATTGGCTGCTGCGACATCTCCCTACCTGCGTCAGCATGCCGACAATCCAGTTCACTGGCGGGAGTGGGATGCCGCGGCGCTGGGCGAGGCGCGGGAGCGGGACGTGCCGATCCTGTTGTCGGTGGGGTACGCGAGCTGTCACTGGTGTCATGTGATGGCGCACGAGTCGTTCGAGGATGCGGCGACGGCGGAGTTGATGAACGACAACTTCGTGTGCGTGAAGGTGGATCGGGAGGAGCGGCCCGATCTGGATGCGGTGTACATGAATGCGACGGTCGCGATGACCGGGCAGGGCGGGTGGCCGATGACGTGCTTCCTGACCCCGGCGGGGGAGCCGTTCTACTGCGGAACGTACTACCCGAAGGTGCCGCGCGGCGGGATGCCGTCGTTCACGCAGCTGCTCACGGCGATCACGGATACCTGGCAGCACCGGCGTGATGAGGTCGATCAGGCTTCGGCGCAGGTGACCGAGGCGCTGCAGGCGCAGGCCGCGGGACTGCCGGACTCGGAGTTCACGATCGTGCCGGAACTGCTCGACCACGCGGTCGCGGCGGCGCTGCGGGACGAGGACCCGAAACACGGCGGATTCGGTGGGGCGCCGAAGTTTCCGCCGTCGGCGCTGCTGGAAGGCCTGCTGCGCAGCTGGGAACGAACGGGTGACCAAGCGGTGCACGCGGTGGTCGTTCGCACCGCCGACGCGATGGCGCGGGGCGGCATCTACGACCAGCTGCGTGGTGGTTTCGCTCGGTATTCCGTCGACGCCGCCTGGGTGATCCCGCATTTCGAGAAGATGTTGTACGACAACGCGCAATTGCTGCGCGCCTACGCGCATCTGGCGCGCCGGGAGCCGCCGGAATCGTTGGCGCACCGGGTCACGCGGGAGACGGTTCAGTTCCTGCTCGACGATCTCGGTACCGAGCACGGTGGTTTCGCCTCCGCGCTGGACGCGGACACGCACGTGGAAGCTGGTAAGCCAGGGGTGGAGGGCGCCACCTATGTCTGGACGCCCGCCGAACTGATCGGCGAACTCGGCCCCGACGACGGTGCTTGGGCCGCAGCCTTTTTCGGAGTGTCCACGGCCGGAAACTTCGAGCAGGGCACCTCGGTGCTCACCCGGTACACCGAACCCGAAGCGGCGGAACACGATCGACTCGAACGGGTCCGGGCGACCCTGCGCAAGGTCCGCGACGGACGACCCCAGCCCGACCGCGACGACAAGGTGGTCACCGCGTGGAACGGCATGGCCATCACCGCGCTGGCCGAAGCGGGCGCCGCGTTCGGCGCGGACGACTGGGTGGCGGCCGCTGCCCGCTGTGCTCGATTCCTGTTGTCCGAGCACGTGATAGACGGGCGGGTGCGCCGAGCGTCGTTGCACGGGGTGGCGGGTGCGTCGCCCGGCGTGCTCGAGGATTACGCGTGGCTCGTCACCGGCCTGCTCGCACTGCATCAGGCCACCGGCGAGCTGGATTGGCTCCAGCACGCGCAACGCCTGCTGGACACCGCGATTCAGCATTTCGCCGACCCCGCGACCCCCGGCAGCTGGTTCGACACCGCCGACGATGCGGAAACCTTGGTCACCCGCCCGCGCGACCCGATCGACGGCGCGACCCCGGCCGGCGCCTCGTCCCTCGCCGAAGCCCTGCTCACAGCCGCCGCCACCAGCGAACCCGACCTGGCCATCCCGTACCGCGAACTGGCCGAGCAGACCTTGCAGCGCGGCGCGGTCGTACTGGCCCGCGCCCCCCGCTCGGCAGGACAGTGGCTCACGGTCGCCGAGGCCGCGCTGCAGGGCCCACTGCAGATCGCCATCGCCGCCGAATCCCCCGACGCCCCAGCCGAATTACTGGCCGCCGCCCGCGCCGCCGCACCGGGCGGGGCGATCATCCTCGCCGCCGCCCCGGATGCCGTCCCACTCCTAGCCGACCGCCCCCTGCTCAACGGCGGACCCGCCGCCTACGTATGCCGCGGCTCGGTCTGCGACCTCCCGGTAGGCACCGCAGACGAACTACGCGCCGCTCTCACCTGAAGTAGCGGACGGGGGCGCGGGCGTTCGTAAGCGAGTGTCTCGGTGGCGGCTGAGACGACTAGTTGAGCCGTGGGATCCGCGCGTCCCGCCGCGCGCCGCTTGCGGCTCCCTTGCCGCGGCTCGGTCTGCGACCTTCCAGTAGGCGCCGCAGACGAACTGCACGCCGCTCTCCACCTGAAGTGGCGGTCAGCCACTCGACTACGTCCAAGCGGCCGCCCGGCAGGTGCTGGACTGTTGATCACCAGGTAATGGTGGTGTTGCGTTCTCGGCCGATGCCGCCACCGTTACCTGGTGATCGGGTGACCGATTCGAACCCACGGGGTCATTCGGGTTCCGTTGTGGCGGTGCGGGCTTCGGCTACCGGGCTGCGTTTGATGAGGGGGTCTGCGATGGCGCTGCCGTCGATCACGCGTTCGGCGGCGGTGCCGGTGGTGACCGGGCTGGGGCGAGCGGCGGTGCGCCGGTCGTTGTCGGTCCAGCAGGCGGTCGGGGTGTGCATGCCGCGCAGCAGGATGGTTTCGTAGTGCACCCATTTGGTGCGTTCGTGTGATGCCGCGGCGGCGATGACCGCACCGCTCACCAGGATTCGGCGCGGCGCCTCTTTGGCCTCGGTGGTGAGACGGGCGGCCTCGTTCACGGCATCGCCGATGACGGTGTATTCCAGGCGGGTGTCGGAGCCGACGTTGCCCGCGAAGACCGGTCCGCGCGCGACGCCGATGCCGATATCGAGCTCCCCCGCGGCCAGCACTTCGTCCCGGATCCGGCGGGCGGCGCGCAGCGCGGGAGTCGCGTTGTCGCGCAGTTCGATCGGGGCGCCGAAGATACACAGCGCCGCATCGCCTTCGAACTTGTTGACCAGTCCGTTGTTCTCCTCGGTGGCCGCGACCACGGTGGCGAGCAGCCGGTTCAGCTTGGCCACGAACTCTTCCGGGGGCAGTCCGGTGGACAGCTCGACCGAGCCGGTCACGTCGACGAACAGTGCGGTCACCTCGCGCACGTCACCGGTCAGGTCGACACCGCCGGCCAGTGCCCGTTCGGCCACCTCGTTGCCGACGTGCCTGCCGAACAGGTCGCGCATCCGCTGCCGCTCGGACAGATTCGCGGCGAGTTCGTTGACCGAGTTCTCCAGTCGCCCGATCTCGCTGGTGCTGCCGACCGGAACCCGCACGCCGAGATCGCCTTTGGTGATCCGATCCAGCGCCCGGCGCAGCGTGCGCATCGGCGAGGCGACGGCGCGGGCCAGGAAGGCGGTGGCGATCGCGCCGACGGCCAGGCCGACGATGGAAAGGTAGATGGCGGTGCGGATGCGGTCGGTCGGGGCAGCCGCCGGGTTGGCCAGCACCACGATCAGCATCAGCAGCGGCAGCGCGCCGGCCACCGCCCAGCTCACCACCACCCGGACCAGCACGCTCGAACTCCAGTGCATGGTCGGCCCGAGCACCGCGGCGACCACCGGAATGGTCGGCCGGATCAACCGGTCCACGATGAGGAAGGTGAGCCCGACCGATTCGGCCCCGCCCAGGGTGAACAGCGCGGCCATCACGGCGGGATCGTTGTCGGGTGCGAGGTTCATCAGCGTGATCGTGGCGACGATCACGCCGGTGATCCACACCGCGAAGGCTCGGGTGGTGATGATGAGCGGCAGCCGTAGCACCTGCCGCGCCTCGTCCTCGGTCGGCTTGCGCCCCTGGTCGAGCCAGCCGAAATGGTACGAGCGGTCGCGCACCGCGAGCGCGACGCCGGCCACGAATCCGACGGTCGGGTAGATGCCCGCCAGGATGACGGATCGGAGCCAGTTGTCGCCGAGCATGCTGAGCGACCCGCTGAGCCACAGCTCGGTGACGATCACCCCGAGACCGCTGAGGTTGGCGGCGATCACCACCGCAGCCAGCCCGGCGCGTGCCTTCAGCGCCCAGATGACCAGCCGCGCGATCATGCCGTGCACCTCGTTTCCGCTCCGCTGTGCCATCGCTGCGCCGCCATTGTCGTTCCGATGTCGCTGCCGACTTTATTGCCGAATCGGTGAAAACCAGGCATTCTGCCGGTGTGCCCGGCCGATTGTGCAGGTCAGCGCAGTACGACCAGCCAGACCGCGATGTAGTGCGTCAGCGCGGCGAGCACCGTCGCGGCGTGGAAGAACTCGTGGTGGCCGAAGACGGCCGGCCACGGGTTGGGCCATTTGGTGGCGTAGAGGATCGCGCCGCCGCTGTAGAGCAGTCCGCCGATGAGCAGCAGGATCAGCGGTGCGATACCGATATTGGTGTTCAGCTGGCCCGCGACCGGCACGATCGCCCAGCCGAGCAGCAGGTAGAGCGGCACGCCCACCCAGCGGGGCGCGGTGGGCCACAACAGTTTCAGCGCGACTCCGGCCAGGGCGCCCGCCCACACCACGGCCAGCAGCGTCTGTCCCGTGCGGCCGGGCAGGCCGAGCAGCGCGAACGGGGTGTAGCTGCCCGCGATGAACAGGAAGATCATCGAGTGGTCCGCGCGCTTCATCCGGATCCGGGCCTGCGTGGTCGGCCAGGTGATCCGGTGATAGATCGCGCTGATGCCGAACAGGCCGCAGACGGTCAAGCCGTAGACCAGGGTGGACCAGCCCGCGGTCGCCGAGAGGGTCGCCGCCTTCGCGATCAGCACGATGGCCGCGATGGCCGCGACGCCGACCGCCCAGGTGTGGATCCAGCCGCGCATCCGGGGTTTGATCAGCGCCTCGGCGAGCGACTCCGGCGCCGATCCCGCGACCACGCCGGAGTCGGTGGCACCGACGGATTCGGACACGAGCTACCTCCTGGTTGAACTCACCGGTAACCTACGGAACCGTAGGTTACCGCCCCTTCGTCACTGTACCGGGATGTGCGGTGGCTGACAGGATCCTGCCCGTGGGGCGTAGGGTGGCCCGCGTGGAGCTTCCGGTTCAGGTGCGGGGTTTGCCGTATCGCATCTACGAGGCCCGGCTGACCAAGCAGCTGGCCGGCAAACAACATCCCCGCCACGTCGCGGTGATGTGCGATGGTAATCGGCGCTGGGCTCGGGAGAACGGTTTCGCCGATGTGAGCCACGGCCACCGCGTCGGCGCGGTGAAGATCGCCGAGCTCGTCGGCTGGTGTCAGGCCGAGGGCATCGAGATGGTCACCGTCTACCTGCTCTCCACCGAGAACCTGCAGCGCGATCCCGACGAGCTGGAGACGTTGTTCGAGGTGATCACCGACGTGGTCGAGGAACTGTCGGCGCCGGAACAGAATTGGAGCGTGCGCGTCGTCGGCTCGCTCGACGGATTCCCCGAGCTGATCGCCAAGCGCATCCGCACCGCCGCCGAGCGCACCGAGGACCGCAACGGGGTGCACGTCAACGTGGCCATCGGCTACGGCGGCCGGCAGGAGATCACCGACGCGGTGCGCTCGCTGGTCCGCCAGGAGATCGCGGCGGGGGAGACCGGCGAGGATCTGGTGCAGTCGATCACCGTGAACGCGATCGGCCAGCATCTCTACACCTCGGGTCAGCCCGATCCGGATCTGGTCATTCGCACCTCCGGTGAGCAGCGTCTATCCGGTTTCCTGCTGTGGCAGAGCGCATACTCGGAGATATGGTTCACCGAGGCGTACTGGCCGGAGTTCCGGCGTGTGGACTTCCTGCGGGCGCTGCGCGACTACGCGGCCAGGCATCGCAGGTTCGGCATCTAGTCCGGCGCGCATGGCCGCTCGCGCCGGCGGGGAGGGCGTCGTGCGCGAGGTAGACAGCCGCAACGGTGCGCAGGTCGCGGCCGCCGGGCCGTACATCGGTTACGAGGAGTTCGGCAGGCGCTTCTTCGAATACGCCGCCTCCGAGCAGCGCATTCTCGGCGCCTTCGATCAATTGACCGGTGCGGCATTCGATTTCGGCCCGATCGGGGTGGGCCCGGCGAAGTTGGCCAAGGCGAGCGCGCAGGTACAACTCGGGCAGGCGCAGGTGCGCCGCGAGGTCGAGGACGTGATCTCGTTCCAGCTGAAGATCCCGCTCAGCGTGGACATGCTCATCGATCTGGCCTTGGATCGGCATCGATTCGAGGTGGACGGCAACATCCATCTGCACCTGACCGTGCGCGCGGCCGAGCCGCTGCGGGTGATCATCGACATCGCCACGCCGCGTTCCAGCGATGTCCGGATCAACGTCGCCACCGACACCATGCGCGGGCAGTTGCTGCGCATCCTCGCCAGCGTCGATCAAGAGATCCGGCGTTTCATCGCGCGCTATATCGCCAAAGAGATCGACAAACCGCACATTGCCGCGGCCCGCGATATCAATGTGGCCAAACGCCTCGACGAGGCGTGGAAATTGTAAGCGGGATCACAATTTACGCAGTCGCAGCCGATTGATGGCGTGGTCGGCGTCCTTACGCAACACGAGTGTCGCGCGCGGCCGGGTGGGCAGAATGTTCTCCACCAGATTCGGCCGGTTGGTGTTGTTCCAGATCTCCTCCGCGGCGTGCGTCGCCTGGTCGTCGGTGAATCCGGCGTAGTGGTGGAAATGCGCGTTCGGGTTCGCGAACGCGGTCTGGCGCAGGGTGAGAAACCTTTGTACGTACCACTTCTCGATGTCCTCGATGCGGGCGTCGACGTAGATCGAGAAGTCGAACAGGTCCGAGACCATCAGCCGCGGACCGGTCTGCAGCACGTTCAGGCCCTCCACGATCAGGATGTCGGGCTGGCGCACGCAGTGGAACTTGTCCGGCACGATGTCGTAGGAGATGTGCGAGTACACCGGCGCGCACACCTCGGCCGCACCGGATTTCACCTCGGTGACGAATCGCAGCAGCTTGCGGCGGTCATAGCTTTCCGGAAAGCCCTTGCGGTGCATGATGCCGCGCCGGGTGAGTTCCGCGGTGGGATAGAGGAATCCGTCGGTGGTGACCAGATCCACCCGGGGATGGTGATCCCAGCGGGCCAGCAGTGCCTGCAGCACGCGGGCGGTGGTCGATTTGCCGACCGCGACGCTACCGGCGACGCCGATCACGAACGGCACCTGCCGATCGGGATGGGTCTCGCCGAGGAAGGTGGCGGTGGCGGCGAACAATCGCTGCCGCGCGGCCACCTGGAGGTGGATGAGTCGAGCGAGCGGCAGATAAACCTCGGCCACTTCTTCGAGGTCGATCTGTTCGCCGAGACCGCGCAGGCCCCTCAGTTCTTCCTCGGTGAGCACCAGGGGAGTCGACTTACGCAGAGTTCGCCACTGTTTCCGGTCGAATTCCACATACGGACTCGGCTCGCTCATTCGTGCCACTTACCCGACGCTCCACTTCGGCAAACACGCACACATACCGTGCCGGCTCAGTGAGATTCGGTCTAGCTTTCGCCGCATAGCCGAATTCTGCTCTGCGCCGGTAGCGCGGGAAAAGTGGGGTACCGGTACCTGTTGGTAACCGGGTGTCATTGTGTCGCGCGCCGCACCCGGCGGAGGGCTAATGTCGGTCGGATGGAAGCGCATCCACTCGTGACCGAGTACCTGCGGCTCGGCTTGGCATTCGACCGTTTGGAAGAGGGGTTCGTCGACGCGTACACCGGTGACCCGGCACTGCGTCGCGACGTGGCGAACGGTCCCGCACCGGAGCCGCGTCAGCTGGCGCAGCGGGCGGCGGCCCTGCGCGCCGAGTTGCCGGACGCCGGGCTGACTGCCGAGCGTACCGAGTTCCTGGATGTGCACCTGCGCGCGCTGGAATGCTCCGGGCGCAAGTTCGCCGGCGACGACATCGGATTCGTCGACGAGGTGCGCGCCTACTTCGACGTCGATATCGCGCCCGCCGACGTCGAGGACTACCGGGACGCGCACCGGCAGATGGACGAGGTCCTGATGGGCGACGGCCCGCTGGCCGAACGGGTGGCCGCGCACCGCAAAGCCGACGAGATCCCGCCGGAGCGGCTGCCGGCCTGCGTCGAGGCGTTCTCCGGCGCGCTGCGCGAGCTGGTCCGCGCCCGCTATCCGCTGCCCGACCACGAGCACGTCACCTACGAGGTGGTGGGCGACAAGCCGTGGTCCGGGTTCAACTACTATCTCGGCAATTTCCACTCGCGCGTGGCGATCAACTCCGATCTCAAGCAGCACATGACGCACTTGCCGCTGTTGATCGCGCACGAGTCCTACCCCGGTCATCACACCGAGCACTGCCGCAAGGAGGCCGGCCTGGTCGCCGCGGGTCAAGCCGAGCAGACGCTGTTCCTGGTGAACACGCCGCAGTGCCTGATGGCCGAGGGACTGGCCGACCTGGCGCTGCGCTCCCTGGTCGGGCCGGGCTGGGGTAAGTGGGCGCAGGAGATCTACGCCGATCTCGGCCTGCGCTTCGACGGTGAACGGGCGGAACGGCTTTCGGACGCCTCCGCGAAACTCGTCAGTGTCCGTCAGGACGCGGCGCTGCTGCTGCACGACCGGCATCGCACCCAGGACGAGGTGGCCGAGTTCTTGCAGACCTGGAGTCTGGTCACCCCCGAGCGCGCCCGGCAATCGCTGCGCTTCCTCTCGTCCCCGCTCTGGCGCGCCTACATCTCCACCTACGTCGAGGGATATCGCCTGCTCGGCGGCTGGCTGGATCGAGCGGCCGACGCCGAGGAGCGCTCGGATCGTTTCCGTCGCCTGCTCGACGAGCCGCTCACGCCGGGCGCGATCCGCCGCGGCTGAGGTCGGCCCGCGTACTGGGGCCGAACGCGAATTCGCACCCGCCGCCGGGCAGTGGCAGCGGGTGCGAATCGCGGCAGCGCCGGCTATGCGGCGGCCGTGTGCGTCCTACTGGATGACTCCGCAGTTCACCCCGGCGGAGAGGGTGCACATCATGAAGGCGAGCTGGCGGAGCAGCCCTTCGAGGGGGTTGGACGGAACTGCGACGAAGGCGAGCATGCTGACTCCTCGACGGGTGGACTGTGCACCCGGTTAACCGATCGAAAATGGTTGTTTCGTTACATTCCGAGTGACCCGAAATGTTGCGCCCCAAGGGATTGGGGCTGCGGCGAGAATACCGGGTGCGTCGATCGGCGCTACGTCGCGAGGGGGTGCGGTGCCGAGATCACGCGTCGAGGGGTTCAGGCGGGCGTAAAGGTGATCCGCACCGAGATCGGGTCGCTTTCCAGCGCTTTCATCGTCCATTCCGCGGCGGATTCGGGAATGCGTCCGGTGGCGAAACTGCGCGCGCGGGCGACCACATCGTCGTCGGGGACGAACGCGGCGGTGCCGGTGTACCAGCGTTTGCCCTGGCGCAGGCGGACTTTGGGGTCGGCGACGATATTGCGGGCCCAACCGGAGCGCCGACCGTGCTGGGAGATGAGCCAGGCGCCGTCCGGGTCGATCGAGACGGTCACCGGGACCCGGCGCGGCTGACCGGTTTTCGCGCCGGTGGTCTCCAGCTCGGCGAGCAGTGCGGACCGGATGCCGACGCGGTCGAGCAGGCCGACGGCGGGATTGGCGAAGTAGCGGCCGAAAAACCGTTCGCGGCGGAACTTGCGGACGGCTGCGCTGGGGCTGCGTTCACGCATAGCGGTGCTCCTTGTTTTCGTTGAGCTTCAGCGGTTTCCGCGGAAGATGGCGCAGGTGGTGGTGGCGTGCGCGACCAGGCGGCCCTGCTCGTCGACGACGCGGCCCTCGGCGGTCGCGGTACTGCGACCGACGTGAATGGTGGTGCCGGTGGCGGTGATGCGCTGTCCGTCGGTCGGCACCGCGCGGATGTAGTTCACCTTCAGCTCCAGCGTCGTGTACCCGACGCCCGCCTCCAGCGTGGTATGCACCGCACAGCCCATCACCGAGTCCAGCAGGGTCGCGCAGATGCCGCCGTGCGTAGTGCCGAGCGGGTTGGCGAAATCGGGCCTGGTCCGCACCGCGAAGACCACCTTGCCCTGTTCGATCAGGTCCACCTCCATGCCCAGCAGGTCGCCGATGAACGGCGGGCGATCCGGCGTCGTCATCGCGGTCCGGAGCAGTTCCAGACCGGACAGCTGTGCGAGGTCGAGGGTGGTTTCCGACATCGATCCGCTCCTTTCGGTGAACCGATCGGTCCACATCTGTCATGATTGGAGCATGGACCGATCGGTTCACGCAACTGTGTCCCGGAAGGAGCCCGGATGACCGGCCCCCGCGCTCGCTTGATCGAGAGCGCGATCCAACTGGTCTGCGAGCAAGGCGTGCATGCGGCCGGACTCGCCGCGCTGCTCGACCGCGGCAAGGCCTCGCGGAACTCGCTCTACCAGCATTTTCCCGACGGCAAGAGCGAGCTGGTGGCCACCGCGACCACGGTCGCGGGTGAGCGCCTCGCCGCGGTGATCGAGAAGATCACCGCGTCCCGTCCCGCGCAGCAGTGGCTGGACGCCCTGATCGGCTGGTGGGTCAACGCGCTCGAAACGAGTTCGTTCCGCACCGGGTGCCCGATCGTCGGCGCCGCGCTCGCCGAATCCGAACCCGGGGTGCAGGCCGCGGCCGGTGCGGCCTTCGTCGACTGGCACGAAAAGCTCGGCAGCGCAATGGAAACCGCAGGTCTACCGGCCGAGGAAGGCGCGTCGTTCGCCGGTTTCGTGATCAGCGCGATGGAGGGCGCCATCGTCCAGTCTCGCGCGATGAAGTCCACCCAGCCGTTGCTCGACGCGCAGAAACACCTCGGCGTCCTGCTGGACCACTATCTCGGCGCGGCCGAGTAGCGGGCCCACGACGGCTGAGCGCACCGCCACGGCAGGGCGGTGGCCGGTTCGTGACATGCGGCGAACCCCCTGCTGATGGGCGCAAAGGCGGCCCATAGACTGAGGCGGTGACGCAGACGACGGCCTCGGTCAATACTCAATCTCTCGGTGAGCTCGACCCGGAGCTCGCCGCCGCGATGGCGGGGGAACTCGCCCGCGAGCGCGACACGCTCGAGATGATCGCCTCGGAGAATTTCGTGCCGCGCGCGGTGCTGCAGGCGCAGGGCAGCGTGCTGACGAACAAGTACGCCGAGGGCTACCCGGGCCGTCGCTACTACGGTGGCTGCGAGCACGTCGACGTCGTCGAGACCCTCGCTCGCGACCGCGCCAAGGAACTGTTCGGCGCCGAATTCGCCAACGTGCAGCCGCATTCCGGCGCGCAGGCGAACGCCGCGGTGCTGATGGCGCTGATGGATCCGGGCGACAAACTGCTCGGCCTCGACCTCGCGCACGGCGGTCACCTGACCCACGGCATGCGGCTGAACTTCTCCGGCAAGCTCTACGAGACGCACTTCTACGGGGTCAGCAAGGAAGACCACCGCATCGACATGGACGAGGTGCGCAAGATCGCGCTCGAGGCTCGGCCGAAGGTGATCGTCGCGGGCTGGTCGGCCTACCCGCGCCAGCAGGACTTCGCCGCGTTCCGCGCGATCGCCGACGAGGTCGGCGCCTACCTGTGGGTGGACATGGCGCACTTCGCCGGTCTGGTCGCCGCGGGTCTGCACCCCTCGCCGGTGCCGCACGCGCACGTCGTCTCGTCCACCGTGCACAAGACCCTCGGCGGTCCGCGCTCCGGCCTCATCCTGGCCAAGCAGGACTTCGCCAAGAAGCTCAACAGCGCGGTGTTCCCCGGCCAGCAGGGCGGTCCGCTCATGCACGCCATCGCCGCGAAGGCCGTCGCCTTCAAGATCGCGGCCGGCGGCGAGTTCAAGGAGCGGCAGGAGCGCACCCTGTCCGGTGCGAAGATCCTCGCCGACCGTCTGACCGCGGCCGATGTTCAGGGCAAGGGCGTCAGCGTGCTCACCGGCGGCACCGACGTGCACCTGGTGCTCGTCGATCTGCGCAACTCCGAGCTCGACGGCCAGCAGGGCGAGGATCTGCTGCACGAAATCGGAATCACGGTGAACCGCAACGCCGTTCCGTTCGATCCGCGCCCGCCGATGGTCACCTCGGGCCTGCGCATCGGCACCGCGGCGCTGGCCACCCGCGGCTTCGGCGACACCGAGTTCACCGAGGTCGCCGACATCATCGCCAGCGCCCTCGCCGGCACTTCGGACGTGGACACGCTGCGCGGCCGCGTCACCAAGCTCGCCCAGAGCGTCCCGCTGTACGACGGCTTGGAGGACTGGCGCCTGCTCGGCTGAGTGCCACTGGTTTCCTGAACGGGCGCGCACCTCCGCAACCGGAGGTGCGCGCCTGTTTCGTATGCGAAGCTCGCGTGCTCACCGAGGCCATCCGTCGCAGTACGTGAATCGGGGCAGTCGGACGCGCGTGGCACCTCAGCTGCCCGGCATCTCGATTCCCTTGGCGGCCGCGAGGGCGGCGAGCTTCTCCATCTCGTCGATGGCCACGGCCAGATGGACGTGCAGTCGCCCGTCGTCGTCGCGGCGCAGCAGGTATTCGTAGTCGCTGTCGGTCATTTCCGTGCCGTCGCCGTCATAGAAATGCCAGCGGACGCGGATTCGGGTGACGCGGGCGGTGAGGTCGGCCTGTTCGAGCAGCGTGTGACCGACGGAGGAGAGGCCGAGCGCCTGATAGAACGGGTAGGACTGCTTCAGCCCCTCGGCCATGTCGGCGGTGCTGGACAGTGCGCCGACGAACGCGTCACTGACGATCATGCCCGGCTCGCCCCACAACGCCACCGAACGCTCGGCATCGAAGGTGCTCAATCCCGTTCGATATTCGACCAGAAACGACTCGATCTCGTCCCGAGTAGTAGTCATATCGGCGAGTTACCCACGCGCGGTGCCGCCAATACCGCTCACCCCGATTCCATGCGCGCCCTGGCCCGGGCGATCGCATCGTCGAGGTAGCGCCGGATATCGGCGCTGGTGCCCGGCCGGATCATCAGGGCGCGATTGGCCGGAACCTCGTAGTAGCGGCCGTCGGTCGTGTCGATCCAGCGCAGGCGGCCGGTGCGCAGCGGTTCGGCGTTGCGCGGGCCGAGCAGCACCGAGGCCATCCCCCGGGTGGTGCAGGTCTGCCGCCAGAACCGCCGATACTTCTCTTTCACCTCGCTGGCGGGCGCGCTGCCGAACAGGTCGGGCCGATCGTCGTTGAGATCGTCCAGCAGGAAGCTCTTCTCGCCCGTGCTGCCCGCGCTTGCGTCCGGGAGCATGCGCACCAGCTCGCTCGCGAGCTGGTCGGCGCGGCAGCGCCGCAACTGCACCCGGCCGCCGTCGGGGGCCTGCTCTTGCTGCGCGATCACGCCGACACCGCTGCGGGTGGCACAGCCGATGGCACGCAGCTCGACACCGTCGCGGGTGTTGTCGCAACCGAGCAGCTCGATCCGCCAATCCGGCCGGGCCAGCGCGGTGATGGTGCGCGACAGCGGGATTCGCTCGTCCTTGGCCAGTTCGTCCCGAAATCGTTGCTGGTACAGCTGGTATTCGTGCAAGCCGGGGAACCGGCTGGTGAAGCGGAACGGAAAGGGCAGGCGGTCGAGGCCGGTACCGAACCAGGCCGCCGCGAACTGCTCGGCCGACAGCGACCACTGCGACGTCATTCGACCCCGATCACCGGCGGCACCGTGGGCTTCACCTCGCCGAGCAGTTCCTTCGCGTGCTCCTCGGTCCGCAGATAGCCGGGCGCCTTGTGCTCGTCGTCGTCCTCGCCGCGGGCCCGGACGCCCGGCGGGACCATGCCGGAATACCCTGCGACACCGGGAGTTCCGGCACGCACCGGGGCGGCGGCCGGCTGCGTGCCGGTGGCGCCCGGCGTCGTCGCGGGCGAGGCGGGACGTGAGGTGCCCGGTTCGTTGACCGGGCTCGCCACACCGCTCGGACGATCGAACGTCGGCGTGCTCGGCCGGTTCGGTGTCCCGTTGACCGCGGCGGAGGTGACCGTCGACGGATTCGGCGGGGTGCTCGGCAGTGTCGCCGCCGGCACCACCGTCGGAAGGGTGCTGAACGGGCTGGTCGTGGTGGTCGGTTTAGCGGTGGTGGTGGCCGCCGGCGTCGTCGTCGCGGTGTCGGTGGGCTGGCCGTTCGAAGCCGCCTGCGTGGCAGCGGGTTCCGTACTCGGCTGTTCTTCGCCGGAACCGGGCTCGGTCGGCTGCTCGGCTCGGCCGGTTCCGGCGTCGCCGCTGTTCTCCGACGATGTTCCGGAACCGGTTGTGCCGGAGCCGGTATCGCCGTCGGTGGTCTTGGCCGGGCCGGTACCGGTGTCGCTGCCCGTACCGGTGCCGGTACTCGGTAGTGGTGCGGAAACCGGGTTGATCGGTGGTGGCAACGTCGGAATGGCCGGGGCGGTCGTGCCGTACGGCTGGATATAGTGCGTGGTCATGTCGTCGCGGGCCTGCTCCTCGCCCGCGTTGCGCAGTTCCGGTCCGCGCGGATTCGTCGACGTGTCCACCACCGGAGGCACCGATGCCTTGAATTTCGCCGCCGCACCGGAGGCCTGCGACAGCGGCGTGCTCTGCGCGTGCAACGATTCCCCGAATTCGCCGACCCGCGTCGCGTAGTCGCGGATACCGCGCACCGCCTGCTCGGCCGCCGCACCCTCCCAATGCTGTTCGACCGCCTGCTTGATCGCGGTCTCGAACTGATGACCGGCGTTCGTCACCGCGGTAGCCATCTTCGACCAGGCGTCGACCGCGCTGTTCACCCCGTCCGGGCTCATCTCGTCGGCCGCCTGCTTGATCTCGGCGTGGGTAAAGCTTTGCGCGTTCTCGGGATTGGTGATCGCGCGGCCGTCGGTCTGTTTCATGATCGCTCCCCCGCAGGGTTGTTCAGCTGCCCGCCGGCAGCAATGGTGCGACTGATTGGGCGATTTCGGTGGCGTTGTCGCAGGGCGGCAGTTTGCGCGGGTGCTTGCCGGTCGGATCGTCGACGAGCACGTAGAGCGAGCCGCTCGTCATCTCCACGTTGACCGTGCAGCCACCCGGCACATCGGGCCTGGCCTCGTATCGCAGCGCCTTGCGTCCGGCGATCGAGATATCCGCGGCCGCCGGAAACTTCTGCCGTACCTGATCGAGCGTGCCGTTGGTGGTCTCGATGGTGAAGCCGTAACCGGCCTTGGCAACGTAGCGGCAGCCCTTCCACGTGATGCCGGACGCCGTGTTCTGTTTCGGCGACGGCGGCAGCGCATCCCACTGGCGTTCGCTGAGGAACTGCGGCGTCAGCGACGTGCAGGGATCGAAGGTGGTCTGCGCGGTCTGCTGGTCGGTAGCGGGTACCCCCGACGTGGTGGCGGGGGCGGCAGTCCGGCCTTGGCCGTCGCATCCGGCGAGCAGGACCGCCAGCATCGGCACGGCCACGAAAACAATTGGTGGGAAACGGTTCCCACGCGCGCCGAGCTTCATACGCGCAGCTCCCGCAACTTGGTCGCGAAGTCGGCATCGGTGCGTGCATAGGTCTCGCACATCGCTTGGAACATGGACCGGACGTCCTCGGCGACGGTGATGTATTCGTTCAACGTGTCGTAGGCATTGTTGGGACCGCCGAATGCCTTCTCCCGGAACAGCTGTACGAGTTCGATCGCCGACGACAGGCGCGGGTTCGCCTCGCCGAGCCCCCACGCGGCTTTCTCGCTGAGTTCACGCGCGTCCCCACGCAGGCCGGTGAGCTGGCTGATCAGCTCCTGGCACGCCTTGTCCATATCGACGAACCCCTGCGGATCCATCCGCACCTGCAACGCCCCGGACTTCGCATCCTCGATGTACCCCGGAAACGGGCTGTCCACCATCACCGTCCCCTTTCGTCAGTGCCTCTGACCCTATAGACGCGCCTCGCCCCGCATCGGTTCCATCGAAACACAGCCGATTCATTGCTGTCTGCGGATCGGGGATGGACCGGCACGTACCGGTCGGCCTGGAACCGCCGGTGGGGTCCAATCCGATGCGCGCCAAATGGTTTCAGTTGATCTCTGCGGCGGCGACGAGGCTGGGGTAGTCCCGCAGGTCGATGTCGTTGGCGACCTTGTCGGTGTACTTCAGCATCAGGGTGAACAGGCGTGAGTTGAAGAACCAGTTGCGCAGTCGGATGCCGAGTGCGGTCTTCGGCGCGAGGAACCGGCCCGCGTTGCTGTTGCCCGCGATCTTGGCATAGCCCCGCATGATCTCGTCGTAGCGGGCGAAGGCCACGTCGTAATCCCCACCGGCGACGGCGAGTTCGCCCGCGAGCACGTACGCGCCGACCACGGCGAGCCCGGTTCCGAAGCCGCCCAAGGTGTTTCCGTAGGCCGCGTCGCCGACCAAGGCGACCCGCCCCTCCGTGTAGTGCCCTTTCAGCCGTACCAGGCTGAGGGTGTCGAGGTAGAAGTCGTCGAAGTCGCGCATTTCGCCGAGCATCCGCGGCACTTCCCAGCCGACGTCGGCGAATGTCTGCTCGACGATGCGGCGCTGGGCCGCGGTGTCGTCGCGCGCGTAGTCGAGTTCAGGGGAGGCGAACACGTACATCTGCTGCGCTTTCGCGCCGCCGCTGATCGCGAGCTTGCCGGGGACGTTGTGTCCGTGTCCGATCGCGCGTTCGCGCGACCCGAGACGGTCGGTGCGCCACGGACTCGCGCCCGCGATGCAGTAGTAGTAGCCGAGGTATTCGACGAGATCGCGCTCCGGCCCGAACGCGAGCCGGCGTACCCGGGAGTGGATGCCGTCGGCGCCGAAGACCAGGTCGAAGGTCCGGGCGGGCCCGTGCTCGAATTCGACGTGCACGCCGTCGGCGTGCTGGGTGAGCGCGCTGATCGAGTCGCCGAACAGGTATGCGCAGCGGTCGGCGGTGCGCTGGTACATCACCTCGGCCAAGTCGCCGCGCAGGATCTCCAGTTCGCCGCCGGTGAAGTCACCGGACATCACGGCGAGCCGCTTGCCGTTGTCGTCGACGAAGACGGTGTCGCTGGTCCCGGTGCGGCGTTCCCGGATGTCGTCGAGGATGCCCATCCGCTCCAGCACGGTGAAGTGGGTGTGGCCTTTGAAGTCGATGGCCTGGCCGCCCGGCCGCAGCGTGGGGGCGCGTTCGACCACGGTGACGTCGAAACCGTAGCGGTGCAGCCAGTAGGCGAGGGCAGGGCCGGCGATGCTCGCGCCGGAGATGAGAACGGTCTTGTTGCGCATGGTGGCTCCTGAGGTCCTGATCTGTGTCCGACGGATTCTGTTTCCGTTGGACACAGATCAGCGTATGGTAGACACAGTTTTGAAGTCAAGACGTCCTCCGGAAGGATGTGGCCATGCCGACCCCGACAACCGTCGAACTGCTCTGGGGTATCCAGCAGCGGCCCAAGCGCGGGCCGAAGCCCGCCCTCACGTTGGCGGGGATCGTGGCCGAGGCGATTGCGCTCGCCGACGCCGAAGGGCTGGCGAACCTGTCCATGCAGCGGCTCGCGGATCGGCTCGGGTTCACGAAGATGTCGCTGTACCGGTATGTGCCGGGCAAGGAGCAGCTGACCGCGCTGATGCTAGAGGCCGCCATCGGTGCGCCGCCGGAAATAGCTGCGGGGCAGCGTGCTTCGAGCGAAGAGCCCTGGCGTGCCGCGCTGTGCGGATGGGCCGAGACATTGTTCGAGCGCTACCGGGCCCATCCGTGGGGGATCGAACTCACCGTGGGGGTGCGGCCGATGGGGCCCAATGAGATGGGGTGGATGGAGGCCGCGCTGGATGCGCTCGCCGAGACCCGGCTGACCGCACCGGAGCGCCTGGACTCCATCGTGCTGCTGTCGGGACATGTGCGCAGCCTCGTGCAGCAGGGTCCGGCCGTCGCGGAGGCGTTCGAGGAACAGGTCGCGGGGCAACTCGCGGCCATGGTGTCGGTGGCGTCGGACCGGTATCCGCTGGCGGTGGCCGCGTTCGCCGAGGAGGGTGCGGTCGCGGGCGGGGTCGGCGCGCTGCGCTTCGGCATCGATCGCATCCTCGACGGTCTCGGTGTGCTGATCGCGGCCCGCGCGACGACGTAGCCGTTTCGGATCGGGACTGTCGAACGGGGGTCGGCGGCCTATGGTCGGACCATGACCCAGGACCTCGACCTCCAGCAGGACGCGATCACCACGGTGCGGGAGTTCTTCTCCGCGCTCGAGCTAGGCGCCGTCGCCGAGGCGCTGGAACTGCTGCACCCCGAGGTGGTCTGGAAGAACTCCACGCTGCCCGCTCTCGGCGGCGGGCTGACGCGCAAGATCCTGCGCGGGCTGGAGCGCGACGCGCTCGGTTTCGAGGTGCAGATGCATCACATCGCCGCCGACGGCGACTTCGTGCTCACCGATCGCACCGACGTGCTGCGGGTCGGTCCGGTGCGGGTGGCCTTCTGGGTGATGGGCACGCTCGAGGTGCGCGACGGCCGAATCATCCTGTGGGACGACCACTTCAGCTGGGAGAACCTGTTGCGCGGCGCGGTCGCCGGCGTCGCGCGGGCCGCGCTGTCGCGGTGAGTCAGTCCCGTATTCGCTCCTGATCCAGCGCCTTTCGCCACCGCTCGGCGGATTCGATCATGTCGCGGCCGACGAACTCGAAAAAGCGGCTGGTCTCGTGCGCGCGGGCGCCGGCTGGGGTATCGACGCCGAGCACCTCGACGCCGCGCCGGGAGATCTCGGCGAGATCGTAGATCTGCTGCGCGCTGGTGAAAGTCGCGCGGACCCAAGCATGTTCGTCGACGACATAGCGCTCGCGCCGACTGCCGGCCTCGCGTTCGCGCCGGATCAGCCCCTGGGCTTCGAGAGCCTTGACCGCGGCCGAGACGGTCGCCGGGCTGACATGTAACTGCTCGACGAGTTCGGCGGCGGTGCGGCTGCCCGAATCGGTGAGATAGAGCGAGGTGAGCACGGCGGCCGCGGTGCGGGGCAGTCCGGACTTGGCCATCAACACGGTGAGTTGCTCGGCGAATTCGCGTAGCGCGCCCGCTCCCGGCGCGGGAGTCGTTGCGCCGGTTCGTGATCCGCTGCGCCGCGCACGCCGCTCGGTGGCCCGGTGTGCCCGGCCCGGGTGATAGCGGCTCGGCCCGCCGTTGCGGGTGACCTCACGGCTCACGGTCGAGGTCGGCCGCGCCAACTGCCGGGCGATCGCGGCATAGCCGATCCCTTCGGACAGGCCCTCGGCGATGAGCTCGCGCTCCTGCTCGGTCAATCTCCCGCCCGGCATGTGCGCCTCCCGTTCGTTCCGTGTGGTCGAGTATTGCGCTCAGTCGCATGTCATTGCAACAAAGAGCGGTTGCCGGTGCATTCACCCGCATCCCCATTGCAACTCAAATTCGGCCTGTACCAGTATGTTCCATGAAACGGCGATTTCTTTTATTGACCTGATCTGAACCCAACGTAGCGTTCAGATCAAGCCGAAAACACCATCGATTGAGGGGAATCGCCATGAACGAGTCCTTGTCCGAGATCGTCGAGCTGCCGACCGTGCGACCGCCGGGGTGCCCGTTCGATCCGCCCGCGGAACTGGCGGCGCTGCGTCCGCTGGTGCCGTTCACCTTTCCGGACGACCACCGCGGCTGGCTCGCCACGGGTTACGCGACGGTGCGGGCGATCCTGGCCGATCCGCGTTTCAGCGTCCGCTACGAGCTGATCCACTACCCGTTCGCCCCGATGGGCGAGATGCCGCCCGCCCTGCCCGGCGACATGCTCGGCGTCGACGCCCCGGCACACACCCGATACCGAAAGTTGCTGGCGGGCAAGTTCACTGTCCGGCGCATGGGACAGCTCACCGAACGGGTCGAGCAGATCACCGCCGACCATCTGGATGCCATGGCGCGCACCGGCGGTCCGGTGGATCTGGTCGAGACGTTCGCCTTCCCGGTGCCCGCGCTGACCATCTGCGAACTGCTCGGGGTACCCCCAGTCGACCGGGACACCTTCCATCGCTTCCTCGTCGCCGCGAACAGCGTGAACTCGGATGTCGCTGATCGCAACGACGCATTCATCGAGGTGCAGGATTACATCCGGGAGCTGGTCGTGGCCAAGCGGGCCGCGCCCACCGACGACCTGCTCAGCGACCTCACCGGCACCGAACTCGCCGAAGACGAGCTCTCCGGTGTCGGCGCGCTGCTGCTGGGTGCGGGCCTGGACACCACGGCGAACATGATCGCGCTGGGCACCTTCGCGTTGCTCAGCCACCCCGATCAACTGGCCGAACTGCGGGCGCGGCCCGAACTCGCGGATCAGACGATCGAGGAGCTGATGCGCTATCTCACCATCACGCACACCTCGACCCGGGTCGCGCTCGAGGACGTCGAGATCGACGGGCAGCTGATCACGGCGGGCCAGACGGTCGCGCTGTCGTTCCAGGCGGCCGATCGCGACCCCGCCAAGTACGACGACCCGGACAGCTTCGATATCCGCCGCAACGCCGTCGGCCATCTCGGCTTCGGGCACGGCCCGCACCAGTGTCTCGGTCAGCAGCTGGCGCGCGTCGAGATGCGGGTCGCGTTGCCCGCCTTGCTGACTCGGTTCCCGGCCCTGCGGCTCGCGGTGCCGCCCGAAGAGGTTCCGCTACGGCACGACATGGACATCTACGGCGTGCACCGGCTTCCGGTCACCTGGTAGGGAGGAGTACTCGATGAAGATCACCGTCGATCGGGACCGCTGCGTCGGCGCGGGGATGTGCGCGCTGCTCGCCCCCGCCGTGTTCGATCAGGACGCCGCGGACGGCCGGGTGTGGCTGCTCGATGCCGCGCCGCCGCCCGGGCAGCACACCGCGGCGCGGGAAGCGGAGCAGACCTGTCCGTCCGTGGCGATCTCGGTGACCGCCGCAGCGGACGCCTAGGTCTCCGGGTCGCCGAGTCAGCTGTGCTCGTTCAGGTATTCCAGATAGAACGGCCGCAACACCTCGGCGACCTCGCCGTCACCGGCGTGGATGTAGTCGTCGATCATCGGCAGCACGTACTTGATATCGGCCTCGCTCTCGCCGAGGTTGCCCGCGGCGGCCTCCGCGGCCGGGATCGAGGTGAGCAGCCGCCACAGGAACTTCACGTCCCCGTGTCGGACGGCAAGCTTCACCGCTCGGTCGTGCAGTTCCTTCGACGACAGCGTGTCCAGGTCCTCGTTACCGGCCATACCAGCGACTGTAGCGGGCCGCGCCGGATGCGGGCCGGGACCGCACCGGCGCATCGCCGGCCCGCGCCGACCGGCAGCGACGACCCGGCGATCGCGGCCGGGGCGTGTGGTTAACGACAAATTCACGGACACGCCTACCTGTGCGGAAGCGGGGAAGCGTGGTTCGGCGGTAGCGTCGGTGGTGCGGGCCGCGGCGGTGTGGCTCGTACGGGAGGTCCTGACCGTGACTGAGCTATTCAGTACGAGGGGGCCGGCACCCGGCCCTCGTGGCATCTGACGGCAACGTCGGGTCCATCAGGACGGACCGGTCCAGCGAGATCGTTCGTGCGGGTGCCGCGCGGACAAAGAGGAGCCCACCGTGACTGCTTCACGCTCCGTTCCCGCTCCCTCGGCGCAATCCCGTTCCGCGAAAGGCGGAACCGCCGCGAAGGGGGCACACCCCTCGCATTCCCCGGCCGATACCTTCGTCATCGACACGTCGGTCCTGTTGTCCGATCCCTGGGCTTTCACCCGTTTCGGCGAACACGACGTCGTGCTTCCGCTGGTGGTCATCAGCGAACTCGAAGGCAAGCGGCATCACCACGAACTGGGCTGGTTCGCGCGGGAAGCCCTGCGCAACCTGGATGATCTGCGCCTGCAGCACGGCAGGCTGGATCAGCAGGTGCCGATCGGCACCGAGGGCGGAACGCTGCAGGTGGAACTGAACCACACCGATCCCGCGGTCCTTCCGGTCGGCTTCCGCACCGACACCAATGATTCCCGAATCCTGGCGTGCGCACTCAATCTCGCGGCCGAGGGCCGCCAGGTGGTGCTCGTGTCGAAGGACATTCCGCTGCGGGTCAAAGCGAGTGCGGTGGGCTTACAGGCCGACGAATATCACGCGCAGGACGTCGTCACCTCCGGCTGGTCCGGCATGGTGGAGCTCGACGTCAGCTCGGCCCAGATCGACCAGCTCTACGCGGAGTCCGTGCTGGATCTCGATGGCGCGCGGGAACTGCCGTGCCACACCGGAATCCGGCTCCTCGGCAGCAGTTCCAGCGCGCTCGGCCGGGTCACCCCGGACAAGCGGGTCCAGCTGGTGCGCGAGCGCGAGGCGTTCGGCCTGCACGGCCGCTCCGCCGAGCAGCGCATCGCCCTGGATCTGCTGCTGGACGAGAGCGTCGGCATCGTCTCGCTCGGCGGCCGGGCGGGCACCGGTAAATCCGCGCTCGCGCTGACCGCGGGCCTGGAGGCGGTGCTGGAGCGGCGCACCCAGCGCAAAGTGGTGGTGTTCCGGCCGCTCTACGCCGTCGGTGGCCAGGAACTCGGCTATCTGCCGGGTAGTGAGAGCGAGAAGATGGGCCCCTGGGCGCAGGCGGTCTTCGACACGCTCGACGGGCTGGCCAGTCGCGAGGTGATGGAGGAGGTGCTCAGTCGCGACATGCTGGAGGTGTTGCCGCTCACCCACATTCGTGGCCGATCGCTGCACGACTCCTTCGTGATCGTGGACGAGGCGCAGTCGCTGGAACGCAATGTGCTGCTCACCGTGCTCAGCCGGCTCGGCACCGGTTCGCGGGTGGTGCTCACCCACGACGTGGCCCAGCGGGACAACCTGCGGGTCGGCAGGCACGACGGTGTGGCCGCGGTGATCGAGAAGCTGAAGGGTCACCCGTTGTTTGCTCACATCACGCTCACCCGCAGCGAGCGTTCGCCGATTGCGGCGCTCGTCACAGAGATGCTGGAGGAGTACGGGCCCAACGCCTGATCTGGGCGGTGTGTTTCGCCGAATAGTCGACGGGTAATATCCCGGCCATAGCTGTTCCGCATGACCCGGCGTGTCACTTGATGATTCGCCGGGTCATTGCTGAACATCGGCCTAGGCTGCCAGCGGCGTCACCGTGCCGGGGACGTCCGCGGTAGCCACTTTCGAGAGGATGGAAATGCACCACTTCGCTCGACGAACGGCTGGATACACTGCCCTGCTCGCGGCCGCTGGCCTGATCGTCGCGGGTTGCAGCAAGGACGACGACAAGAACGACGACAACGCCGCGGCGTCGGTCACGGCCACCTCGGCCGCGATGCACAGCGGAGAAGAGCACGCCTCGGGTGCCGCGGAGGAGACCAAGATCGCCACGCAGCGTGGCGAACTCACCGTTTCCGGCGACATCTTCGACAAGTACATGCAGAGCGGCGGCCCGACCGGCGCCCTCGGCGCTCCGCTGGAGGCGCAGGAGTCCGGTCCCGAGGAGGGCAAGTACCAGGACTTCGTCGGCGGCACGGTCTACAAGGCCAAAGACGGCCAGGCGCACATCGTCTGGGGCGAGATCCGCAAGGCGTGGGAGGAGAACGGCGGTGCCATGGGCAAGCTGGGCTACCCCACCAGCGACGAGAAGGACATCGCCGGCGGCAAGGAGAGCGACTTCACCGGGGGCACCATCACCTGGGTGGACGGCAAGACTACCGTCACGATGAAGTAGTTGGCACTTCGGCGTCCGGGGCCGCCACGGCGGTCCCGGACGCCCGTCCGGTCTCATTCATTGAATCCCCGTATCACGGGCTCAACCGCTAGGTTGTCTAGGTGCAAACTCTCTTGACCGATCGCGAGTTGCTCGAATCGCTCGAGCTGGACGTGGAATCCACCCTGCGCCGTCACATCGACGTCGCCGACGGGTGGCAGCCGCACGACTACGTGCCGTGGGACGACGGCCGTAACTTCTCGTTCCTCGGTGGTATCGACTGGGATCCGGAGCAGTCCGAACTCAGCGAGGTGGCCAAGCTGGCCTTGACCGTCAGCGTGCTCATCGCGGACAACCTGCCCTCGTACCATCGCGAGCTCGGCAAGTACCTGCGCACCGGGGCCTGGTGGCGCTGGGTCGGCCGCTGGACCGCCGAGGAGAACCGCCACGAGATCTTGATCCGCAACTTCCTCATGGTGACCAGGTCGGTGGACCCGGTCGAACTGGAGCGGATGCGGATGGCACACATGACCACCGGCTTCCGCCGCCCCGGCATGCACCTGCTCGACGTGCTCGCCGCGTGCGCCTTCGAAGAGGTCGCCGCCGCGATCCGGCACCGCAACACCGCCGCGCTGAACGAGAGCCCGATGGTCACCGCGATCGCCGAGCGCATCGCGCGCGACGACGAACTGCAGGCCGAGTTCTTCGCGAAGATGGTCGAGGCGGGCTTCAACGTGGCGCCGGATCAGACGATGCGGGCCATCGCCGATCGGATCGCCGATTTCGCGGTGCCGTCGGTGACCCTGGCCGACGGGCGCAACAGCGACGATGTGCTCGCCGAAGCCGGGATCTACGATCCGGCGCGCCAGGACGAGCTGGTTTTCAAGCCGCTGCTGCAGCGGTGGAACGTTTTCACGCGTACCGATCTCGGTGATGCGGGTGAAAAGGCCCGCGAGGAACTTTCCCACCTGCGCTGAATTACTCCCGGTCGGCGCCAGGATTTCTGGCGCCGGCCGGTTTTCTTTCTGCTCTCGTGAAAATGTGGTGAAACACACGTCGTATAGCCAGCGATTAGCTGTGTGTACGCCCGCTTCGGCGGGAGCAAGAAAGGAAAGAACAATGATCAGTGCAATTCTCGGCGGTCTTCTCGCTCTGGCCACGGTCGGCGCAGGCGCGTTCCTCGCGGCACTCGGCATCTTCCTGTGATGCCCGGCGCGGGTACGTCCGACTTCGACTGACGTACCCGCGCGCACGTTTTTCGGACGTCACGTCGGTGCAGTTCGCAGCGCATCCGACGTGACGCTCGAAGAGTATTTCTATTTCCCGTCTTTCACCTTCGCCATCGACAGCACATCCAATCGGCGGTCGAGTTCTGCTTCGGTGAGTTTCTCGTCGAGCAGGCCGCGGTCGATGACGGTCTGTCGAATTGTCTTCTTGTTCTTCAACGCTTCCTTGGCTACCGCGGCGGCCTCCTCGTAACCGATCGCCGAATTCAGCGGCGTCACAATGGACGGCGACGATTCGGCAAGCGTGCGCAGGTGTTCCACATTCGCGACCAAACCGTGCACGCACTTGTCCGCGAACAGCCGGGAAACGTTGGCGAGCAAGCGAATCGATTCGAGCAGATTGCGCGCCATCACCGGAATGTAGACGTTCAGTTCGAACGCGCCGTTCGCGCCGCCGAAGGCGACCGCGGCATCGTTGCCGATGACCTGAGCGGCGACCTGCGTCACCGCCTCGGGCAGCACGGGATTCACCTTGCCGGGCATGATCGAACTGCCGGGCTGCAGATCGGGCAGCTGGAGTTCACCGAGACCGGTGAGCGGGCCCGAACCCATCCAGCGAATGTCGTTGGCGACCTTGGTGAGGCTCACCGCGACGGTGCGCACCGCCCCCGACGCCTCCACCAGACCATCCCGGGCGGCCTGCGCCTCGAAGTGATCGCGCGCCTCGCGCAGCGCGTCGATCCCGGTCGCGCGGACCAGTTCCGCGACGACCTTGCCGCCGAAGCCGTCCGGCGCGTTCAGGCCGCTGCCCACCGCGGTGCCGCCGATCGGCAGCTCACCGAGGCGCGGCAGGGTCGCCATCACGCGGTCGATGCTCGCGGCGATCTGCCGGGTGTACCCGCCGAACTCCTGGCCGAGCGTCACCGGGACCGCGTCCATCAGGTGGGTGCGGCCGGACTTGACCACCGTCCGCCACTCGGTCGACTTGTCCAGCAGCGCGAGCCGCAGATGCTCCAGCGCGGGCACCAGGTCGGTGATCACGGCCTCGGTGGCGGCCAGGTGCACGGCCGTCGGGAAGGTGTCGTTGGACGACTGGGACATGTTCACGTCGTCGTTCGGATGCACGGTGACGCCGTTGGCCTTCGCGATCGAGGCGATCACCTCGTTGGCGTTCATGTTCGAGCTGGTGCCCGAGCCGGTCTGGAACACATCGATCGGGAACTGGTCGTCGTGCGCGCCCGCGGCGATCTCGTTCGCGGCGGCGATGATGGCGTCCGCCTTGGCCGGATCGAGCAGGCCGAGGTCCTTGTTCACCTTGGCGCAGGCGCCCTTCAGCAGTCCGAGCGCGCGGATCTGCGCGCGCTCCAGGCCGCGTCCGCTGATCGGGAAGTTCTCCACGGCCCGCTGGGTCTGCGCCCGCCACAGCGCATCCACCGGGACCCGGACCTCGCCCATGGTGTCGTGCTCGATGCGGTACTGCGTCTCGTCTGCCATGTTTCCGACCATATGCCCGAGCGGAGCGCAGTGGGGCTGCCACGCCTGTAGTGATTCGCACACCGCCGTGGCAGCATCGATCGGGAATAGGGGTGCCGGCACGAAAAAGGCGCGCGGGCGGATGTGCCTGCGCGCCTTGATCTATGCCTAGGTCCCGGTCAGGGGAGCGGCGGGACCGCGTGTTCGTCGCCGATGAAATCGACCGAGGAGTACTCGCGCAGCTTGGTGAGGCGGTGGTAGGCGTCGATCATCCGGACGGTGCCGGACTTGGAGCGCATGACGATCGACTGGGTCGACGCGCCGCCCCCGTAGTAGCGGACGCCGCGCAGCAGGTCGCCGTCGGTGACGCCGGTGGCGCAGAAGAAGACATTGTCGCCGGCCACCAGGTCTTCGGTGGTGAGCACGCGGTCCAGGTCGTGGCCCGCGTCGATCGCCTTCTGCTTCTCGTCGTCGTCGGTGGGCGCGAGCATGCCCTGGAGTTCGCCGCCCATACAGCGCATGGCGGCGGCGGCGATGATGCCCTCCGGGGTGCCGCCGACGCCGACCAGGATGTCGGTGCCCGAATCGGGGCGGGCCGCGGCGATGGCGCCCGCGACGTCACCGTCGGAGATCAGGCGGATGCGCGCGCCCGCGTCGCGCACCTGCTGGATGAGGTCGGCGTGGCGGGGGCGGTCCAGGATGCAGACGGTCAGGTCCGACTTCGACAGCCCCTTGGCCTTGGCGACGCGGCGGATGTTCTCGCTGATCGGCACCGAGATATCGATCACGTCGGCGGCGTCGGGGCCGACCGCGATCTTGCTCATGTAGAACACCGCGGACGGATCGAACATCGCGCCGCGCTGGGCGACCGCGAGCACGGCGATGGCGCCCGGCGAACCCTTCGACATCAGGGTGGTGCCGTCCACCGGGTCCACCGCGAAGTCGACCTCGGGGCCGGTGCCGTCACCGACCAGCTCACCGTTGAACAGCATGGGCGCCTCGTCCTTCTCGCCCTCACCGATCACCACGATGCCGCGCATGGACACCGAATTGACCAGCTGCCGCATCGCGTCGACGGCCGCGCCGTCGCCGCCCTCCTTGTCACCACGGCCGACCCACCGGCCGGCGGCCATCGCCCCGGCCTCGGTGACGCGGACCAACTCGAGCGCGAGGTTGCGGTCCGGCGCCTCGCGGCGGCTCGGTGTCGGGGAAGATGCCGTCATTGCGGGGTGCCTCCTGTGCGTCGGTACGTACCGGACGATTGTCTCACTCGGTTTGAGACGGCCGTACACCCTGCTCGGTCGATCGGGGTGCGAGAAGGCACACCGTAGGGGCGAGTGGATACTGGAACCGTGCCCAACCAAAAGCCGCGCATCCTGAACGACTACCGGGATCTGTTCTGGTCGCTGATTCCGCTGGTGCTGATCGCGGTGGTGTTCGCCGGGCTCGCCAGCCAGTGCAGTTTCGCCGGAAACGGTCCGACGCAGGGCCAGATCCCGCATTTCGACGTCAAGGCCGCGCTCACCGCCGACGCGCGCTCGCTGCCGTTCCCGATCCGGAACCCGGCCGTGCCGGCGGACTGGACGCCGAACTCCGGCAGTCGCCAAGCCATCAGCGGCACCGGCGGCGGACCGGTCAGCACTGTCGGCTATATCACTACGCAGGGCACCTACATGCGGTTCACGCAGAGCAACGCGACCGAAGAGGCGCTCTCGCGCTACGTCCTGGGTTCGCGCTACGCCACCGGTGCCGAAACGATCGGCGACCAGAAGTGGGTCGTGTACTCCGAACCCGGTTCGGAACCGGCCTGGGTCGCCGACCTCGGCCAGTCCCGGGTGCTGATCACCGGCGCGGGCGACCGGGCCGCCTTCACCACCCTGGCCCAGGCCGTCGTCGCCGCACAGCCCCTCAAAGCCGGCGCCTGACCCCGCCGACCCGGCTACGTCGACAATTCGAGCCCGCGTGCACTTTCCCTAGCGGTGGCTGACCACGTTGACGATGGTGCCGCTCGGATCGCGGACGAAAAACCTTCGTACGCCCCACTGTTCGTCGCGTAGGGGATAGACGATGTCGGCGCCCGCCGCGGTCATCGCCGCGTGCACCGCGTCGACATCCTCGACCTCCACGCTCATATTCGGCTGGAGCTGCTCCGCGTCCGGCCCGACGAGCAGCACCTGGGCGGTCGGGTTGGCCGGGGACACCATGGTGACGACCCAGCCGAGATCCATCGCCTCCTCGAACCCGAGCAGCCGGTAGAACTCGCGGCTGCGCTCGATATCGTCGGTACGGATGTCGGGGGTGGCGCGCCGGATCGTCATTTCTCGTCCTCGAGGTCGGTGCGCGACAGGGCGTCCTCGACGCGCTTCCTGGCGCCGGCCAGATGCTCTTCGCAACGGTTGGCCAGGGCCTCGCCACGCTCCCACAGGGTGAGCGACTCGTCCAGGTCGAGGCCGCCCTGCTCCAGCATCTTCACGACATTGACCAGTTCGTCACGGGCACGTTCGTAACCGAAGGTAGCGATCTCGGCCAGTTCGGTGTCGGTGTCCTTACCGGGCTCGGCCAAGGATCAGCTCCTTCTCGTTTCGGTGTCGTTGTCGGTGGCCCGCGGCCCCAGCGCCTGCGTGCCCAGTCCCGCCGCGGTGATCGCGCCGTCGGCGACGCGGATGCGTAGCTGGCTGCCCGCGGGGGCGTCCTCGATGGTGCGCACCACGTGGCGTTCGGTGCCCGTGACGCGCTGCACGACAGCGTAACCACGGGCCAGGGTCGCGGCCGGTCCCACGGCGGTGAGCTTTTCGCGCAGGTGGCGGGTCGCGGTCGCCTCGGTACGGATGAACTGTTCGGCGCAGCGCCGGGCCGAGGCGCGCAGCCGTTCGACTTCCTCGGTGCGGCGGTCGATTTCGCGCAGCGGGTCGGCCAGGACCGGACGCGACCGCAGCTGGGTGAGCGCGCGCGTTTCCCGCTCGACCCAGCCCCGCAGCGCGGCGGCCGAGCGGGCGCGCATCTCGCGCACCCCCGCCAGTTCCGCGGCGGCGTCGGGCACCACACGCTTGGCGGCGTCGGTCGGTGTCGCGGCCCGCAGGTCGGCGACGAGATCGCTGAGCGGGTTGTCGGGTTCGTGCCCGATCGCGCTGACAATGGGGGTGGTCGCGGCGACGATCGCGCGGCAGAGGGCCTCGTCGGAGAACGGCAGCAGATCCTCGACGCTGCCCCCGCCGCGGGCGAGCACGATCACCTCGACCGCCGGGTCGCGATCGAGCTGCGCCAGCGCCTCCAGCATCTGCGGGACCGCGGTCGGTCCCTGCACCGCGGTATTGCGGATCTCGAAACGTACTGCGGGCCAACGGTTACGGGCTACGGTCAGGACGTCGCGTTCGGCGGCGCTGGCCCGACCGGTGATCAGGCCGATCGTCTTGGGCAGGAACGGCAGCGCGCGCTTGAGCCGCGGATCGAAGAGTCCCTCGGCGGCCAGCAGCGCTTTGAGTCGTTCGATGCGGGCGAGCAATTCGCCGACGCCGACCGGGCGGATCTCGATGACCCGCAGGGACAGGGTGCCGCGGCCGGTGAAGAACGCGAGCTTGCCGTAGACCACCACGCGGCTGCCCTCCTGCAGCGGAACGGGCGATCGGCGAATGAGATCCGGGTCGCAGGTGACCGACAGCGACATATCGGCCGACGGATCGCGCAGCACCAGGAACGCGGTGCGGGTGCCCGGCCGCAGATTGATCTGGGTGATCTGCCCTTCGACCCAGATGCTGCCGAGCCGGTCGATCCACTGGGCGACCTTGAGCGCGACGGAGCGGACCGGCCACGGCTGTTCGGCGGAATTCTCCCGGCCGGGCGCGGCGTTCGGCGCGCCCGCGGCGGGGCCGGATTCGCGCGGCGGACCGGGGGTTTCCCGGCCCGCCTGCGACGGTGAGGTCCGGGGTTCGGTCACTGCGCCCGCACGGTGGCGATCCGATTCGTCAGCATGGTCACGAACGGTGCCCTGGCGAGGGTCTGCTGCTCGTACTCGAGCAGCGCGGAAAGGTCTTCGAGGCTCAGCATGCGCAGGCGGGCGCGCAGCTGGGCCAAAGTCATGTTCGCGTAGTCGTAGCGGGTGGCTACTTCCGGCTCACGGATCTCCGGCGCGGGGTCGGCCGCGCGGTCGATCTCGGGTTCTGCCACGGGGGCAACGGGTTCCGGCTCGATGGCGGGCACGGTGGCGCCATGGCCGTTGCGCTCGCCCGCGCGGGTCTCGGCCGGGGTGGTGAACGAGGCGGGCTCCGGGTCGTCGGCGTACAGGTCGAAGCGGCTCGCGCGGACCTGGCCGGACGCCGGTTCGGCGGGCAGGTCCTCGTCGAAGGTCGCCCACTCCGGCTGCTCCTCCGGCGTATTGGCCAACCGGTCGAAGACCGCGTCGCCCTTGAGCGCGAGGCTGGTCACGAACTGCTGGACGTGCATCGTCGTCTGCAGCAGCTGGCTGATGGCGGTGATCGGCAAATTCATTGCGGCCGTGGGTAGCCGACGAGTCTCCTCGATGGCGTAAACGGCGGCCCCGGCGGCTACCCGGGCCAGGAACGGTGGTCGAAACATGGTCCTAGCCTGCCCGAAATGGTGTGCTAAGCAAAGGTCGGGGATCACGGGGTGTGATTCTGGCGGATGAACGGGCGCGCGCGTCGCGCGCCTCGCCGCCGGGGTGCGGCAGAGTTCGCGGCTCGATCCGGCGGTGAGATGGCACACCATCGCGGTGGCGCGCGCCCGATCGGCGGGGTCGGTCGCCGGGCACGTAGACCGCGGTGTTCGGCCCGCGCGGACGCTGAGCACGCCAGCGCCCGGACAGCGCGAGGTCGGTGTCCGCACGTAAGCTGTCGGCATGTCCACGGCCATACCCTTGAACCTCGGAATCGCCCGCTCGACGGGAGCCGGAACCGCCGAGCGCGCCGGTGGCAAGCGGGTGCTGCTAGCGGAGCCGCGCGGGTACTGCGCCGGCGTGGACCGCGCGGTGGAAACCGTCGAGAAGGCGCTGGACAAGCATGGCGCGCCGATCTACGTGCGCAAGGAGATCGTGCACAACCGGCATGTGGTGGAGACGCTGCGTGAGCGCGGGGTCATCTTCGTCGACGAAACCGACGAGGTGCCCGAGGGCGCGCTGGTCGTGTTCTCCGCGCACGGCGTCTCGCCCGCGGTGCACGAATCGGCGGCCGCCCGCAACCTGCACACCATCGACGCGACCTGCCCGCTGGTGACCAAGGTGCACCAGGAGGCCAAGCGATTCGCCCGCGACGACTACGACATCCTGCTGATCGGCCACGAAGGCCACGAAGAGGTCGAGGGCACGGCGGGCGAGGCGCCCGAGCACATCCAGCTCGTCGACGGCCCCGATTCCGTGGACAACGTCACCGTGCGCGACGAGTCGAAGGTGATCTGGTTGTCCCAGACCACGCTCAGCGTCGACGAAACGATGGAGACGGTGCGGCGGCTGCGCGAGCGGTTCCCCACGCTGCAGGATCCGCCGAGCGACGACATCTGCTACGCCACCTCGAACCGTCAGACGGCGGTGAAGGCGATGGCGCCCGAATGCGATCTGGTGATCGTCGTCGGCTCGAAGAACTCCTCCAACTCGGTCCGCTTGGTCGAGGTCGCGCTCAACGCGGGCGCGAAGGCGGCCTACCTGGTCGACTTCGCCCGCGAGGTGGATACCGCCTGGCTCGACGGTGTGCAGACGATCGGCATCACCTCCGGCGCCTCGGTGCCCGACATCCTGGTGCGCGGCGTGCTCGACATGCTCGCGGAGCACGGTTTCGGCGACGTCCAACCGGTTACCACCGCCAACGAAACCCTGGTCTTCTCCCTCCCCCGAGAACTGCGCACCGCCACCCGTCGCTGAACGCAGGACCCCTGGCGACGGCGCGGGTCGTCGGCTGCTGACGCAGGCCACCCGGCTTCGGAGCAGGGCATCGGCTGTCGGTGCGGGGCACTGGCTGTTGGTGCGGGGCACTGGTTGTCGGCGCAGGGCACTGGCTGTTGGTGCGGGGCACTGGCTGTTGGTGCAGGGCATCGGCTGTTGGCAAGGCATCCGCCCTTCGTGCAGGGCAACCTGCCGCTGACACTGGTGCCTGCCGTGGTGCAGGGGACCTGTTGCTGGCCTAGGTTATTCGCCGCCGAGGTGAGGCGGTCCGCCGTTCGATGCGAGGCCTTCGTCGCTGATCGGGCATCCGCCGTCGATGCAGGTGCTCGTCAGTGGTGCGCACGCATCCGCCTCGGTGCAGCATCCGCCGTTGGTGCGGAGCGTCATTCGTGGTCGGGGCATCGGCGTGCGGCGGTCAGGCCCGCGAAGACGGTGAGCAGTACCTGTACCGCTGTCGGCCAGTCGACCAGAAGGCCGACCGGTGCGGCGGTGGCTACGGCGGCGGCGAGTTCCCGCCACGGGGGTGCGGGCGGTGGTGGGCTCGGCTGGGAGTTGCGTTCCTCCTGCGGCGGGTGGGTGCTCACGCGGACTCCAGCAGCGTCTGGAGGAGCCGACCGGTTTCGGACGGTCGTGCGGACTGCTGAGCCAGGGTCTCCGCGATATTGAGATAGCGGACGATGTTTTCCCGTTCCTCCAGGTACAGCGTGCTGGTGGGTTGCGCGATACACACGACATCCGGCAGCAGGGTCTCGGCGAAGCGCAGATAGACGAACGCGCTGTCCACGATCGCGGGCCCGAAGGCGGACTCGTCCACGATCTGGATCACAATGTGCTCCCGCTCGATACACCGTTCCAGGTACTCCAGTTGTGCCCGCCAGACCGCGGCACCGCCGATCTGCCTGCGTAACGCGTTCTCTTCGACCAGGATCCACAGGTACGGCGGATTGTCGCGGTACAGGATCTGCTGCCGCTGCCGGCGCACCGCCAACAGCTGGTCGATCTCGGTGTCGGGGCGGTACGGATTCCGTAAACGCAGTGCTGCCCTTGCGTATTCGGGCGTTTGCAAAAGGTCGGGGACGACCGCTGGTTCGTAGCAGCGGATCGTGCGCGCCGCCCCTTCGAGGCTGAGCAGCTCGAATCCCTTGGGGAGCGAGTCACTGTCGCTGTGCCACCAGCCGGGACGGTTGCCCAGCTGCACGAGCGACAAATACCGGTCGTGCTCGTCGGGATCGGTGACGCCGTAGCAGTGCAGCAACTCGACCACGTCGGGCCGGTTGAGGCCGACCATGCCGGATTCGATCCGGCTGACCTTGGATCCGGTCCAGTAGAGCTGCCGGGCGACCTCGTGCTGGGTCAACCCCCGTTCCTTACGCAGTTGCTGGAGGCGCAACCCCAACATCCGACGCAGCACCGTCGGCACATCGCCGATATTGGTGCTCTCCCGGGTCCCGGCCCACTCGGTGCATTCGAAGCCCTGCTCTGCGTTCACGACATCGAGTCTGGCACTGGAACTACCAAAATGTACTTGCAAATGTGCGTGCAAACGGCGGCACGCCCGCCGACGCGCGGCGGTTCTGGTCGCTGTCGCCCAGCGGGACGCGGCAATCCGGGGCGCGGTCATGATCGCCGAGTGGCACGGGGGCAGTCCGGTCGCGGGGTCAGGTGCGAGGAGAGATCGCGGGCAGCCCAGCTTGTGGCGGCTCAGCGGCCGCAGCAGAATTGCCCGAGCAGGACTGCGGCAGTCTGGGCCGGTGGCGTCGGTCCTGGCATCGCCGAATGGCTTTGGCGACAGTCCGGCTCGCGGTGGATCAGGTCTGACGGGAGACCGCGAGCACCGGCTTGTGGCGGCTCGGTGGTCGCGGCATCGCCGACCGTGACTGACGGCCCGTCGGGCCGGCGGATGGCTCAGTGATCGCGACGTTGCTGAGCGCGACGTCGGACTGTCCGGCTGACCACTGCCTGGTCGTGGCATCGCGGAGTGTGACTGCGGACAGTCGGGCGTGCGACCCGCTCAGAGGTTTTCGGGCCGGCGGCGTTCGGTGCGGCTCGCATCACGTTCGCGGTAGCGGACGTTGGGTTGGGGGTGGGGTGGGGGGAGTTCGCTGCGGCGGCGGGCGGTGTTGCCGCGGGCCGGGTCGCTGTCGGTGCGGGG
>NZ_BAFT02000074.1 GCF_000308475.2 Nocardia brasiliensis NBRC 14402
GCACTCCTCACCACCATGCCAGGTAGGTATATAAATATATAGTAACTGCCTGCGGGGCGGAGGCAAGTCCTAGTTCGCGGTAGCTTCGTGTACCTTGACGCGAGGGCACGTTCACTATCCGAAACCAGAGGAGATCCCCCGTCATGGGCGAAGTGGATGCCGCGGCGATGGAACCGATGTGGCCCAAGGGCGCGAGCGACGAATACGTCACGGCCCGTATCGAACTGGCGAAAGCCGAACGCACGCTACGCGATCAGATCGAGGCGGTGGCCGCCGCCCGCCGGGCGATGCCGCCCGGACGCACCCTCGACGACTACGCCTTCGCCGAGGGCCCGGCCGACCTCGGCAGGCCCGGACCCATCCGGACCACGAGACTGCGGGAACTGTTCGGCGAGCACGACACCCTCGTCGTCTACCACCTGATGTTCCATCCGGACGACGATGCGGCCTGCCCGATGTGCTCGATGTGGGTCGACGGCTTCCAAGGCGTCGCCCATCATCTGGGCCAGCGCACCAGCTTCGCCGTCGTCGCCAAGGCCCCGCTGCCGAAACTGCGCGGCTGGGCGCTGCGCCGCGGCTGGGACGGCCTGCGCATTCTCTCCAGCCACGACACCACCTTCAACGCCGACCTGAACGCCGAACGGCCCGACGGCGACCAACGCCCGATGATCAGCGTCTTCACCACCGAGGGCGACACGGTGCGCCACTTTTACACCCTGCCCGCCAACTTCCTCGACGACGCCCAACGCGGCATCGACCTCCTCTCCCCCGTCTGGAACATCCTGGACCTGCTCCCCGCCGGGCGCGGCGAGTGGTACGCCGAAAACGACTACGCCGGACGTGCGCGCCAGGCCTGAGCGGCTGAATACGAACTCCTGACGGCGCGCGCACGCCGCCGCCGGTCACCATCGCGGCCGGCTCGCCCGATGCCTGCGTATCGAAGGCCGACCATGGGCGAGGAGCAGGCTCCTCGTCGGCAGCTACCGCGTCGGTCGCCGAGACCTTGCCGGTCAGAGTCGCCGTCAACGTCGAGAAGGTCTCGCCCGCAGCAGGATTGCCGGCGACCATGCGGTCGGCCAGTTGGCGGCGCAGCTCTTGGAGCTCGCGGACGAACCCGCACCGCCGCCGGTCGTCTGCAGGGTGCGACAGGACGGTTGTCGATCTTTGTTCCGTTCCGCGGAACGGCGGGTGGCAGGCGGGGGCCGCACACCGGTGCAATCGAAAGACCTTCACCCGCCGCAGAGTTGGGAGCTCGAGCGTGATTTCCGACAACCTGTACCGCACCGCACAGGAATACCGAGCAGGCGCGGGGAGCGCGCACGGCAAGATCATTCTGCTCGGTGAGCACATGGTGGTGTACGGCATGCCGGCCATCGCGGTACCGATGCCCGAACTCCGCGCGCACGCCACCGCGTACGGTCGCGCGGCGGCCGGCTCCCCGGCCGCGGACGCCGTGCTCGACGCACAACGCTCGCGCAGCCACCTCGTACACGTCGACCCGCGTTCCGACGGCCGGTCGGGAGACAGCGTCGAAGTGGCCGCACACGCGTTCATGCGGTTGGTGGGTTACACGGAGCGTGGCGTCGACCTCGTCCTGCGGTCCGCGATACCGCCCGGCCGGGGCCTCGGCGCCGGCGCCGCATGCGCCGTCGCGGCTGTGCGGGCGCTCGCCGATCATCTCGATTGCGTACTGACACCGGAGATCCTGCACCGCGCGGTACAACACGGCGAAGACCTGGCCCACGGCAGCGCGAGCGGCATCGACGCGGTCGCCTGTATGGCAGAGGGACCGGTCTGGTTCGAATCGGGCTGGGTGCAACCGCTTTCGGGGTCGACGCGGGCCCGCATCGTGGTCGCCGATACCGGGATCACGGGCAGCACCAAGGCCGCGGTCACCCAGGTCCGCACCCAGCTCGCCAGCGAGATCAACCAGGCACGAACACATTTGGTCAACGCAGCGGCGCTGACCCGGATGGCGGCCGAGGATCTCGCCGCCGGACGGGTAGCCGAGTTGGGCAAGCACTGCACCGCTTTCCACGCCATGCTGTGCGAAATCGGGGTCAGCTGCGGCGCACTCGATCGGCTGGTCGCCGCCGCGATCGAGGCCGGCGCGGCGGGCGCGAAACTGACCGGCGGCGGCCTGGGCGGCTGCATGATCGCGCTCGTCGAGAACGACGAGCAAGCCGTCACCGTCAAGACGGCGCTGCAACGGGCCGGCGCCGTACGCACCTGGACGATCCCGCTCGGACGCCGCGCATGAACGCCCGCACCGCAGCACTTCCCCGCCCCGACGTCGGCCGAGCGATCGCCAGGTTGTCCGGCACCTCCGCGAAGTGATCGCCACTGCGGCCCGTCCTCGCCACACCGGTCGCCGGGACGTAGCCGGATCGCAGTTGGACGAACGATCACCAGGTAATGGTTGCGGCATCAGCCAAGAGCCCTCCGCCACCATTACCTGGTGATCAACCGACCAGACCGTGACGTGCTCTACGCGTGTGCGTCGTCGGGCCTGTGGTGATCTGTGCATTCACTGAGAAATTGCCAGCAGGCGTCGATATATGCACACTTTCGCATATATCTTGGAGATCGCAGGGCCGAGCGACGGCCCTCCCGATCGAAAGGACCGAGCATGGCATCGACGCTGGCGACAATTCTCGCAATGACCAAGGGCGGCAAGGTGAACAGCGCGACCGCCAAGTCGGCGATCCGCGCCGATGAGGGCACGATCAAGCGCGCGACCGACCTCCTCGACGCGCGGACCGCCGGGCGTTACCGGGGCAAGCTGGACAAACTTCAGCAGGCGGCGACGAAGTGGGCAAATCAGTAGTTTCCGGCTGGGATCGGTCGATTGGGGGAACGGCGTTCTGCACCCAGGGCGTGCAAACTCCGAGCAGGGGGTTACGGCGCGGATCTTCCTGAGTAGGTTCGGGCTCGGCGGGCTCGGAAGTAGTTGCCACAAGGGAGTGATCGATGTCCATCATGCCGCGGTATCCACGCCCGCTCGTGCGCGAGAGCGAAAACCCTGTCCACTTGCCGGAGGCGGCAACCGAGCGGGGAACTCCCCCGGCGCGGCCGCGCGAACTCCGGTGCGATGCCTGAGCAGCCGGAGGGCCTGGTCGCTCGATCCGCCCGACTGCTGGATCTGCTCGGCGATCAGGTCGAACCGGTCAGCCCCGCCGACCTCGCGCGCCGGGCCGAGTTGCCCAAGACCACGGTGTGGCGACTGATCAGAGTGCTGTGCGCCAACGGGCTGATCGAGCAGCAGGGGCCGGGTTACGTTGTCGGGCAACGACTGATGCGTATCGCCGTGCCGCCGCCGGAGAACCGAGATCTGTTGCGCGCGGCGGCCGTTCCATTCCTGGTCGACTTGCATGTACGCACCGGGGCGACGGTGTCATTGGGCGTCCTGGCCGGCTCCCAGGTGCGGTACACGGAGCGGATCTACGGGCACGCGGCGGCGCGGACGCCGTCGTTCGGTCAGACCTTCGCGCCGGTCCACTGCACCGCGATCGGCAAGGTCCTGCTGGCGTTCGCCCTCGATCAGCCCGCCGACCTCCTGCGGGCCAAGTGCCTCGACCGGATGACGCCGCGCACGATAACCGAGGGCGCGGAGCTGAAATCGCATCTCACCCGCGTGCGCAGCAGCGGAATCGCTACCAGCGACGAGGAATTCACCCGTGGGGTGCGCTGCGTGGCCACCCCGGTGATGGATCGGCGGCGGCGTCCCGTCGCGGCGATCGCGATCGGGGATACCGTCGCGCGGTTCGACATCGACAGCGCGTGCGCTTTGATCCGCCGGACGGCGTTCGCGGTCTCGGTAGCGCTGCGCACCGGCACGCACAGCGCGCGGACGGAACCCATCACGCGCGCGCATCGGTATCGGTGACCGGTCCGCGATGGACGTTCCGCGTTGTCTCGTGGCCGCACCACTGATCGGCGAGGCCGGTGCTGGACCAAGCGTAACTGCCACCAAACAGCGTCGATTATCAGCAGCGACATCTACCAACTACAGCATTCCGATCCTGGTAATCCGCGACCCACCCCCGCGGGACAAAGCTACGGACTGTCGAGCCGCCCCGGTCGCCGCGAGCTTCAGTCGCGTTTCGTGGGGTCACACCTGCCCGACTGATGTGCTTTTGCAGTCGAGGGAGGCCGATTTCAACGGTCCTGCTACACCTGGTCGATCAGGGGGCCGTCCGACACCGGATCGCCGAGGTCGACCGCCAGCACCTTGCGCGTGCGTGTGCGGCCGAATCGACATGGACACCGCCCATCTCGATGTCGGTCGTACCGAGGATCGGCAGAACGGAACCGGTACCGCCGGGCCGGCCAAGTCATCCGGGACGCTATCGGCGCAGGGCACGGGTCCCGACTGAACGTAGTGCCCGCCGCGCACATTTCGTCGCCCCGCGCGCGTGTCTGCCGAGCAACACGCACGCGCCGTACGAAACCTTGCGCGGCACCCATGGCCGGCACCGGCTGCGGGAACGATTCGCGGCGCACTCAGGCCGAGAGGTGGGCGAGCAGACTGCGCCGGGCCGAGTCGACGTGCTCCTCGGCGCAGCGCGCCAGCGTGTCGCGATCACCGGACCGCAGCAACTCCGCCAGCTCGCGATGCTCATCGATCACCCGGTCCCGATAGTGCTCGTATCCCGCTGCGACACGGTGCATCTGGAACAGGTAGACCTGAGATCGCACGGCCTGCCACGCTTGGCTGAGCCGTTGGTTGCCTGCGGCGTCATAGATCTGGTCGTGGAAGGCGATGTCGAGAGCGAGCAGTCGCGGCCCAGATGCCGCACCGGCGATCTCGCCCGCCATCGCCGCGACCAGGTCGTCCAGCGGCGCCAACTGCTGCGGACTCGCGGTGGCCTGGGCGCTGATCGCGGCCAGCCGGTCGAGCGCACCGCGGACCGCGTAAACCTCTTCGATGTCCTGTGGCGTGACCTCGATGACGGCGGTGCCGCGATGCCAACCGCTGCGGATCAAGCCCTCCCGCTGCAGCAGGGCCAGGCCTTCGCGAACCGATCCGCGGCTGACACCGAGCGCGGCGGCGAGTTCGACCTCGCGAAGCGGCGCACCGGGGGCGATGTCTCCGGCGAAGATCGCGTCGCGGATGACGTCGGCGGCTTCGTTCGCGAGCCCGCGACGTGCCGCCCTGGGCAACGGTAAGTTCATGTCCTAATGTTGACATTAGGACATGGCGCGGAGCAAGCTGAAAGCCGGATTGCAGGAAGAAGGAGTGCTGACCATGCCAACCCGCCCCGCCATGCATTTGGCAATCCCGGTCGATGACCTGGACGCCGCCCGCCGCTTCTACGGAGACATCCTCGGACTCGAACAAGGGCGCAGCAGCGACCACTGGATCGACTGGAACCTGCACGGCCACCAGTTGGTGACCCATCTGGTGACGGGCGAGATCACCGCGCAGGGACTTAGCGAAGTCGACGGACACCATGTGCCGGTGCCCCATTTCGGACTACTGCTGCCCGCGAACGACTTCCACGCCCTGGCCGAGCGGCTACGCACGGCCGGTGTGGAATTCCTGATCGAGCCATACCTGCGATTCCCCGATCGCCCAGCGGAACAGTGGACGATGTTCTTCCGGGATCCAGCCGGTAATGCATTGGAGTTCAAGGCGTTCGCCGACGAGACGCAGGTGTTCGCCCGATGAGACGAGTGTTGGTGACCGGGGCGTCCCGCGGGATCGGCCGGGCAGTGGCAGTGGCGTTCGCCGAAAACGGCGATCGCGTGGCGGTGCACTACGGCAAGGACGCCGACGCCGCGGCGCAAACTCTGCGGCTGTTGCCCGGCGCGGGGCACACCACGATCACCGGTGACCTCGGTGATCCGGAGACCGCTCGGCAGGTGGTCGAAACGGCCGTGGACGCGCTGGGCGGAATCGACATCCTGGTCAACAATGCCGCCGTCGCCACCTCGGCCACCACCCGGCACGCGGTCGCCGAGGTCGATTTCGGGCAATGGCAACGTATTTGGCAACAGATGCTCGAGGTCAACCTGCTCGGCGCGGTGCACCTGACGTATGGGGTGGCCCGGCATCTGATCGACCGCGGTGAGCCCGGCCGCATCATCAACATCGGCTCCCGCGGCGCGTTCCGGGGCGAACCCGAATTTCCCGCATACGCGGCGAGCAAGGCCGCGCTGCACGCCTTCGGACAGTCCATGGCGGTCGCACTCGCACCCCATGGCATCGCGGTGACCTCCGTGGCACCCGGATTCATCAGCACCGAACGGCAAGAAGCGAAACTCGCGAGCGACGCCGGTGACGAGGTCCGCGCGCAGAGCCCCTTCGGCCGGGTCGGTACACCGGGCGAAATCGCCGCCGCCGTGCTCTACCTCGCCTCCCCCGACGCCGCCTGGGCCTCGGGCACGATCCTCGATCTCAACGGCGCGTCCTACCTGCGCACCTGAACACCTTGCGCGAGCGACGCGGCCAGTGGACTTCGCGCCCCACGCCGCGTCGCGAGTTTGTCCGCGCAATCTGTGGACACGCTGCGCGAGCTGATCGCCTCGGCACCTGGCCGGTCGGCATGCGGATACCCCCTGAACACGATCTCGTCGAGCAGCTGGGCGTGGGGCATGCGCGCAGGCGAAAACACCCTGCTCACCGAGCTGTACGACACGCTCAGCGTCGCAGTCACCGAACAGATCGGCGCCATGCCCTGGGTCCCGGAGACGGCCGCGCGCGCCCGGCTGCACCGCGGTCTCCTCGCGGCCATCGCCGCCCGGGACGAGGTCGACGCCACCGGCGATCGGGCCTCGAGCTCCCAGAGCCAGCGCGCCACGGGCCCGCGCGAGACCACGGCGCCGGCCGGGACGGTTGACGGCCCGTACGGATCCATGAATACGAGCCCGTCAACTGGGATATCCGTACGAATGCCCGGATCCACAGTCGCCGCAAGGCCGATCACGTACGCGCCGCGCTGTCGTAGCGCCAGAACGATCGCACGCTCATGGCCACCATCACTGCCACGGCAATGCAGACGAGTGCCCCGCCGGACCAGGCGATCGTGAGCGTCGTGGCAGCCGCCATCGCACCGGCTCTGAGGTCACCGAGACGGGGACCACCCGCGACGACCACGGTGAACACACCTTGTAAACGTCCGCGCATTCCATCGGGCACCTGGGTCTGCAACATCGTCTCCCGGTAGACGGCGCTGACCAGGTCCGCCGCCCCCGCCAAGACCAGCAATCCCACAACGGCCCACAAACTCCGGACCGCCCCGGCGGCGGCGATGGCCGCGGCCCACACCACCACCGCGACGCCCAACGCCACCCCCTGGCGGCGCACGCGGCCGATCCATCCCCCGAACACACCCGCCAGCAACGCACCGACGGCGATCGCGGAGTACAACACCCCCACGCCCGCGCCGCCGTGCCATCGTTCGGCCGCGGCCTGGGGGAACAGTGCCGTCGGCATCGCCAACACCATCGCGGCGGTATCCAGCGCGAACGAGGTCGACAGCACCGGGTTCGTGGCCAGGAAACGCAGGCCTTCGAACACCGAACGCAGGCCGGGACGGGCGGCCACCGCGGCCGCGGGCAACGGTGGCAACCGCGCGGCGGCGTACAGCGCGGCGGTGAACAGCACGGCATCGGCGCCATAGGCGAGCGCGAATCCGTGTGGCAGCGCGAGCAATACGCCCGCGAGCAGCGGTCCGAGAACTTGCCCGAGCGTGCCCGCGGTGTAGTTCAGCGCGTTGGCGGCCGGTAGTTGTTCGGCGGGCACCAACATCGGTATGAGTGCGCCGCGTACCGCCGCCGACACCGCGAAACCACCGGCCTGCACCGCGACCAGCACCAGAATCAGTGCGGGAGAACGGATCCCCAGTACGCTCTGCGCCAGCAGCGCGAGCGTGATCGCCCAGGTCAGCGACGACGAGAACAGATACAGCTTGCGGCGATCGATGGCGTCGGCGACAGCGCCACCGTAGAGGCCGAACACGATCGTCGGCACCAGCCCGACCAACCCGGCCAGCCCCACCACCAATGACGACCCGGTCAGCGAAAACAGTTGCACCGCAACGGTCACCGAGGTGACCATCATCCCGACGACGGCGGTCGACTGCCCGAGGAAGATGCGCCGGAAGCCCGCGTGCGCCAGCGGCCTGGTGTCGGCCACCATGCGTCGCAGCCGGTCACGGGGCGGTGCCACCGCGGGGCGGGGACTCGGCGATGGCTTTCCCAGTGATCTCGTCGCTCGCATGTCTCTACGATGCGCGGCGGCGGAGGTTCGATCTTCCGATAAACTGTCCAGTTGTGTCGCAAATCCGACAGAACTTTCCGGCGGGCGAGGTCATCGCTCGGCACCGGCACGACGTACATCAGCTGATGTATGTCAGCAGCGGCATTTTCGCGGTGCGCACCGAGCACGGCACCTGGGTCGCCGGTGCCCACCGCGCCGTGTGGACACCCGCGGGCACGTGGCACGAGCATCGCGTCTACGGACGCGCCGACGTGCATCTGCTCGAGTTTCCCGCCCACGACACACTGTTCCCCGACGACTCACCGACCGTCCTCGCGGTGTCCGCACTGCTGCGCGAATTACTCATCGCCGCCACGGAACCCGAACTCCCCCACGATGAATCGACCCGATTGCGCGCCGTCATCCGCGACCGTCTCCGCCGCGCCCACGTCACGCCACTGGCTCTGCCGCAACCGCAGGACCCGCGCCTGGCTCGCGCCTGCCAACTCGTCGTCGACGATCTGAGCCGGCCCCGCACCATGACCTGGCTGGCCCGGCAAGTGGGCACGAGTGAACGCCACCTCGCGCGCCTGTTCCGCGGCGAGTTCGGCACCACCTACCCGCAGTGGCGCACCACCACCCGGGTCTTCCAGGCCATGCTCGAACTCACCGCCGGCGCTTCCGTCACGCAGACGGCGCACCGCTGCGGCTGGGCCACGCCCAGCGCCTTCGTCGACACGTTCAGTCGCACCATGGGACAGACTCCGGGCGCCTACCGCGCCGCCGCGATCGACGAAAGCTCCGACTAGACAGCCGATCTCGCTGCCGCGCTGCTCTCGCCGTCGAGTGCGGACCGCCCGGAGGATGGTGGGCGGCAGCCGAGTGGCTGTCGCCGTTCATCCGTTCGGTGGTGTGCGCCGTCGCGGAAATTCGCTAATTTCGGGCGACAGGCACGCCTGCCGTGCGTATTGCCCTCCTGCGTCGGTTTATCAGCCCCTGAAAGGACATTCGATGGTCGATCCTGTGTCGAACCCGGACGAAACCACCCGAAATCGCTCCCGGCAACTGGTCACACTCGGCATGCTGGCCGCGCTGGGCGGGTGCGAGCGCGAACTCACGGTGCACGCCAAGGCGGCTCTCACGGCGGGGCTTACCTCGGAAGAACTACTCGAAACCGCTCTCCATTCGGCCGTCTACTGCGGCTTTCCCCGCGCAATGGAGTTCATGTTCACCATCAAGAAAGTCCTCGCCGAACACGAACTACTGTCGGCATCGTAGAGGTGATCATGGGAACGGCACCCTCCTTGCCCCGGCGATTTCCTCATCTTCTGCAAGACATCGCGCGGGTCACACACGCTACGTCGGTGCTTGCGAACCGACGAATTCGGCTGCTTCCTCTTCGGATCGAGCGGCGGGGGCCGAACCCCACATGTGTCTGCCATTGGGTTCTTGGAGGAAGTACACGGATGCGGCGCCTACTATGCCCGCGATGATCAGGTAGTAGGCGGGCCAGTTCAAATCGCCGGTCAGGCCGACGAGCGCGCCGACGACCACCGAGGTGGTGCCCGCGAACAGGGAGACCGCGACGTTGAATGCGACCGACAGGCCTGCGCCGCGCACCTTCGTGGGAAACAGCGAGGGCAGGGTCGAGGGCATCGTCGCGCTGAAGCAGATGAGCGTCAGCCCCATCATCAGCAAACCCACGAAAACGGTGAACGCATTGTTCGTGCGGACCAGTAGCACCATCGGGAACGACAGCACGACCAAGGCTGCGATACCGGTCCAGATAATCGGTTTACGGCCGACCCGATCGGAGAGGAAACCGATCACCGGAATGGTCAGCAACGCGACGGCCATCACGGCGATCTGCAGCCACTGCGAGACCGATGAGGACACCCCACCGCCGGTAGCGTCGGGCACCGTGGCGGTGACATAGGTCGGCATGTAGGAGGTCAGCATGTAATTGGGGACATTCCAGACCACGACCAGACCCATGCAGACCAGGACGTACGGCCACAGCTCGGCCAGAATCTTGGCCTCGTCGCCGGTCTTGTTCGCCTTCTCGCGCTGCTCGGACTCTTTCTCCAATGCGGCGAAAGCGGGGGTGTCGGCCAAACGCATGCGCAGGTAGACGCCGACGATGCCGAGCGGCAGCGCGAGGAAGAACGGCAGCCGCCAGCCCCACGAGAGCAACTGCTCGTGGCTCAGTGTCGCATCGGCGAGCGTGACGATCAGCGCGCCGAGCAGATATCCGGTGAAAGTGCCGAATTCCAGCCAGCTGCCGAGAAATCCGCGTCGCCGGTCCGGCGCGTATTCGGCGATGAAGGTCATCGCATTGCCGTATTCACCGCCCGTGGAGAAGCCTTGCAACAGCCGCGCGCACAGCAGCAGCATGGGCGCCCAGAAACCGATCGAATTCTGGTCCGGGATGCAGCCGATGGCGAAGGTGCCGAGCGCCATCAGGATCATCGTGGTCGCCAGCACCCGATTACGGCCGATACGGTCGGCCAGCGGACCGAAGAACATACCGCCCAACGGGCGGACGAGGAACGCCACCGCGAACAGGCCGAAGGTGGCGATCGTACCGGCGGTGTCGCCGAGATCGGCGAAGAACACCTCTTTGATCGTGGGTTCGAAATAGGCGTAGACGCCGAAGTCGTACCACTCGGTGATATTGCCGATGCTCGCCGCGCCGATCGCCCGGCGGATGATCGGCGGATCGGTGACGACGATGTCGTCCAGCGACCAACGCCTAGGACGTTCGCGCGGGGTCAGCACAGCCACAAGGACATAACCTCCTCGAGTTCGCGATCCGCGGCCGCGCTACTCCCGCCATGACCATCGCGGCACCATCTCAGGCTAAGACGACGGCGGACCGATCCCCGAGCGACGCTCCGCAGAGCTGGATCCCGGAATCCGAACTCAACGCTCCGGCGCCAGAGCGCTGTAGTAGTGGCGCATCGCCTCGATCACGGAGTGCAGCACTTTGTGCGCGGCGGTCAATTCCGTATCCGTCATGCCGGTCAAGGCGGAGCTGATGTGATTGCTCACCGGTGTGAAGAACTCGCGCGCGACCCGCATCCCGTGCTCGTCGTAGCGCAGGATCACCTTGCGGCGGTCGGCGGCGTCGGTTTCCCTTCGAATGTGCCCGGACGCGATCATTCGTTCGACCAGGTACGTCACGGCCGCCGAGGTGACGCCGAGCATGCCGCCGAGTTGTCCCGCGGTGAGCGGCTTGCCCTCCATGTCCGCGACGGCAATGAGCAGCAAGGCTCGAAAATCATTGGGCCGCAGATCGTTCGACCGAGCGAATACATGGCCGATCTCCTCGGAGACCGCGGTCAGCGCCCGGATGTCGAGGGCGATCGCCTGCTCCAGCTCCGCGCGCGCTCCCCCCGGGCGTGGGTCTCTCGTCGGCTCGTCGTTGTCCATGGTCCGGGTAGCTTAACGTGGTACGCCCGTCCACTTGAGGGGCCGGGTCCCCGTGGTTTCCGGCCTCACCGCGGCCGGTTGCGCAGGTGATAGCGGCGCTCGGCATAGATCAGGTCATCCCGCCACAGCCGTTCGGCCGCATACCGCATCATCGGACGCAACAGCGGCAGCACCGGTCTGGCGTGCCGGAAGCCCGGACGCTCGGAATAGGCGATCACCGCCTCGACCACGGAGGTCCGGGCGCGGCCGTCCGGGCCCGGACCCAGTGGGGTGGCATGGGTTTCGACCACGCTGCCGGTCCCTTCGCCGGAAATGATGCGCATGACGATGGTGCGCGGGTCCGGACAGGTGAATTCCGCCTCGACCGGCACGCCGAGACGGCGGGTCACCCGGAAGGTCACCGTCAGCAGGAACCGATGATTGTCGTCGGTGATGCCGTGGCGTGGCGGTGTCTGCGTCACCTCCAAACGGGCGAAAGAGTACGGGTGGAACCATGATCCGTGCCACGGGTCGAGTCGGTTGGCGATGATGTCGCGGGGTTCGCAGTTGCCGACCAGGCGGGTCACGGCGTGCACGGTCGCATCGGCCGGTCGATCGCCGAGAATCGGTGTGGCGGTGGGTTCTTCGCCGCCGAGCGCGTCCAGGCGCACCCAGGCGAGCACCCCGTCGTCGTGACCGGGATACGGGCACCATCGCGAGGAGCCCTGCGCGCCGACTCGCAGTCCGTGCCACCGGCAGATCAGCGCGGCGTCTTCGATCTGCGCGGTCGCGAGATCGGCCCCCAGGTGTGGGCACGCCCCGGGACCGACGTGCAGGCTGCCGCTGCGATCGCGCCACGCGACGACCTCTACACCGGCGACCGTGGTGGCGAACGGCCGATCCTCGCGGATCTCCCGGCTCCCGGCGATGACGTACCAATTGCCCGACGGCCGCCCCTGGGACCAGCGCAGCGCCGCCGCGATCAGCGCCGGATCGGCGTCGCCGTAGGTGGGACGTTGCCGTGACCACTTCTCCGGGGAGAACCGTTGCAGCGGAATCTTGTTCATCGATCAGTCCTTCCGCGGGCAGCCAGCGAACGCAATACCGCCGAGCGCCCCTGGCCCGGTACCGTCTGCAACCGGTGCCCCGCACCGCCCCACCGGCTCAGCAGCGCGTTCGCCGCGAGCCAGCCGGTGGTCGCGGCCCGTTCCATCAGCGCGACCGGTAGGTCGACACGGATGCCGTCACCGGCCAGCACGAGTCCGGGTTGCGGTGTCCGCACTCCGGGCCTGCGTGCGAAGTCGCCGGGGGCGAATCGAGGGCAGTCCTGGCGCCACAACATGGTTTCACCGACAATCTGTGCGTCGGCGGTCTCGGGATAGATCTCGTGCAGCCGATCGAGCAGTCGGCGGCGCACCTGCTCGGCCTGCCCGTCCGGCGGCGGCCCGTCCGCTACCGCATAGGCGTGCAATTCGATGACGCTGCCACCGTGTTCGCGGGCCCAGTCGGACGCCTGGCGTTCGTAGGTGTCCACGACGCTGATGTTGTCCAGCGGATCCATCCCACCGGTCCCCAGGAATCCGGGCCGATCCGCGCGCACCGGACGGTCCAGCCACAGGCGATAGACGGCGAAGCTCGGCGCTGTTGCCAAATCCGCTATGTCAGAGCGCCATTCGGCGGTGCCGAGCGTCGGCGACGCGGCCACGATGCGACGCAGCCCGGCGATATCGGCAGCCAGCACCACCGCGTCGGCCGAGATCGCCGCGCCCGCGTCGTCGGTGACGAGGAAACCGCCGCCGGTGGTTTCGATCCGGTCCACCGCTACGCCCGTATGGAACCGGACGTTTCCCGGGCGTCCCCGTACATCGGATGCGGTGAGGTACTCCCGCAGCGGCGTCCACAGGCTCGCGTCGAAATTGTCCGCCGCGACGTCGAATACCAGCCCCTCGCTGGAACCGAGGAAATAGATGTGGAACATCGTCGCCAGTTCCGCGGCCGACATGTGCCGGGGTTCGACGAAGAAGCTGCGCGAGAACACCTCGAAGGCCAAGTGCCGGGCCGCTTCCGGGAAGTTGATCTCGCGCAGGAAGGTTTCCGCGTCCAGGTGGTCGAGCAACTCGTAGATACCCGGCACCGAGACCGCGGCCAGCGGCGCCGCCGCGCGCGCATCGAGCCGGATCAGATCCCGTAGCCGGAACGTGGGACTGCGCAACGCAAAGGCGAGCGCGTTCCATGGTGGCGTCCTGGGCAGGCCGCGAAAGCTGTCCACGCGGCCGTGGCCGTCGATCAGCGGGTAATCGTCCAGCCTGCGCAACCTGCCGAGCTGCGGATCACTGCGCGACAACAACTTTCGCAAGTTGTAGTACTGCGCGAAGAAGGCGTGGAAGCCGCGATTCATGGCGACCGGGGTGCCGTCGGGGAGCCGGTGTGCCCAGCCGCCCACCCGCCCACCCAGATAGTGCTCCCGCTCGACGACCTCGACGTCGACTCCGCGCTCGGCCAAGCCGGTCGCGGCGGCCAACCCCGCGATACCCGCGCCCACGACGACCGCTCTGGGCCGTATGCCCCCTCGGCCGAGATCGGCCAGGCCCGGCGCTGCCGGGTAACGCACCCGGCGCGCATCGCGCCCGATTTCGGTGACGGTGGTCATCGTCGAGGTTCCTCCTGTCGCTGCCGCGTCCGCTCCCAGCCGAGCAGCACCGCGGTCACCAGCGCGAACCCGAAAAGAAAGTCTTCTACCGGGATGTCCAGCGGAAAACGAAGTCCGAGAATATGATTCGGGTCGTAGCTGACGATGGGGGCATGCAGTTTGGTCAGCCAGCCGTCGACCGGGATCTGGAAGCCGAGCACGATCACCATCGACAGCCAGTAGGCCGGGCGGCGAAACAGCCCGGTGCGCAGCCATTTCCACTCCAGCACGCACACCACGGCGACCGCCGCGACGGCGGGCAGCGTGTAGCCGATGCCACCGAAGTTCACCGCTCGGCCCGCTTCCGGCGCAACGTCGCGGCGGTGCGCAGCAGCCGCTCGACCGCTACGAAGGTCAGTAGCCCGCATAGCGGTACCACCACGAAGAACAGCAGTTCCTCCAGCGGTAGCCCGCCCGGCAGCAGGACGCCGATCAGGTACCGCGAGTTGAAACTCCATACGCCCGCGGCGATCGCGACGAGATCCCAGATGACGAACGCGGCGACGGGCACGAGGGTGCCGAGCAGCAGTCGAGGCCTGCGATACACGCCCTGGCCGACGAATTCCAGCGGGACCGTCAGCAGCACGCACGCCAGCAGCACGAGGAGATAGTGCCATCGGTCCACGCGCCCTCCTCAACGATCCTCGTGGGCGGTGCCGCGCACCGGTGCGGGCGCCGAAACCGGCGCAGGTCGCGCGTCACTGCGCCGCCGGACCCACCAGGCTTCGACAGCACCGGATACGCCGACGCGCAGCCGCGTCCCGGTGCCGACCCTGGCCCGATGGCCGAAGACTTCGAAGTCGCGCTGTTCGATCCGGTCGAGAATGCGCGCGTAGAGCGTCAGCGCCGTCGCCACGCAGGGCTGGGAACGCGGTGCCAGCGACTCGATGCCGGCGCGAGCGTAATCGTAGATACCACGGGTGATCTCGTGTTGTGCGGCCAACGCGGCACGGACCCGCGGCTCGGTCTTGCGGTTCCTGCTGCACCACAGCAGCAGTTCGCGATCGACGCCGTGCGCGGCGAGCTCGTCGGCGGGCAGGTACACGCGGTCGCGCGCCAAATCCTCGTCGATATCGCGCAGAAAGTTGGTGAGCTGGAACGCTTTACCCAGGGCTGCCGCGTACGGTGCGGCCTGGGCCACCGATGTCGCGGTCCCGAGCACCGGCAGCAGCTGCAGTCCGATCACTTCGGCCGAACCGTAGACATAGTCGTCGAGTTCGGACCGGTTCGCATAGTCGGTGACCGACAGGTCCATTCGCATCGAGGTCAGGAACGCGTCGAAGAGATGTCCGGGGATTCGATAGCGTTCGGCGGTGTGCAGCACCGCGGCGAGCACCGGGTCGCCGTCGGCGTCGCCGGACTCGAATTGCTTGGCCAGCAGGCCCAATCGGCTAGCGCGCTCGGGCACGGTGAGCAGCGGATCGAAACCGTCGAGGATATCGTCCGCACGCCGTGCGAACCCGTAGAGGGCGTGCACCGCGGGTCGCTGATCCGGCGCGAGCAACCGCGTCGCGAGGAAGAAGGTTTTGCCGTGTTCGGCGTTGAGCGCCCGGCATTCTCGGTAGGACCGGCGTAGCGCCGGATCGCTGATCCCGGCGGCGTCGAGTTCGGTGCGCGTCATCGGGCCTGCCGATCCGCGAAGACCGCCCGCCCGGCCTCGCTCCATGAGCCGGTCACTCGATCCGCGGCGAGGCGGCCGGAGATCAGCACCGGCGGTATCCCGACCCCCGGAACGGTGGAACCGCCGGCCAGCACCACGTTCTCGATACCGCGGATCATGTTGGCGGGGCGGAACGGACCCGTTTGCGCGAAGGTGTGCGCCAAGGCGAAGGGGCTGCCGTCGAGCATGTCCTGACGGGCCCAGTCCGCGGGCGTCACCACCTGCAGCACCTCGGCGCCGCGCAGCGCATCGGGTCCCAGCCGCTGGCGCGCGATGGCGAGGATCTGCTCGGCGTATTCCGGACCTGTTCGGTCCCAATCTATTTCGCCGCGGGACAGATTCGGCGCGGGTGCGAGCAGATAGAACAGGTCGCGCCCCGGCGGGGCCAACGCGGGATCCGCGGCGGTGGGGCGCGTGAGCAGCAGCGAGGGGTCGGACATGACCCGCCCGTCAGCGGTGATGTCGCGGAAGACGCTTTCCCACGCGGCACCGAACAGCAGTGAATGGTGCGCGATCTCGCTGCCGCGGTCACAACCGAGGTGCAGGATCACCGCCGAGGGGGCGGCGCGCACGGCGATCGGACGGCGCGAACGATGACCGAGCAGAGCGTGGCTACGGTGCAGTTCGGTGGTCAGGACCACTGCGTCACAGGCTATTTCGTCACCCTGATCGGTACGCACGGCGTGTACTCGACCGCCGGACCGGACCAGCTCCGTCACCGACGCGCCATAACGGAACCGCACACCGGCATCGGTGGCCGCCGCCGCCAACGCGTCGGGCACCGCACGCATGCCCCCGCGCGGAAAGTACACCCCCGCCATGGTGTCCATGTGGGCGATCACGGCGTACGCCGCCAGCGCGCGCTGGGGCGCGACGCCGGCGTACAGCGACTGAAAGGTGAAGACCCGCCGCAATTGCGGATCGCTGATGAACTCGGCGACCTTGCGGTCCCAGCCGCGGAATCCGCCCAGCGCGACCAGCCGGGCCAGAGCGGGCGAAACCAGCGACAGCGGCGATTCGAAGTTCGACCCGATGAAGCGATCGAACTCCGCCGCATACAGTTCGGCCAGCCAGTCACGCAGCCTGCGGTATCCCGCGGCTTGCCCGGGACCGGCGAACGCGTCGACCCGCCGCGTCATCTCCTCGGCGTCGCTGTGCACGTCGAGCGTGCGGCCGTCGGCGAAGCGCGCCTGATAGGCGGGAGTCACCGGGATCAGCTCCACCCGGTCCGCGGTCTTCTCCCCGACCGCCGCGAAAACGTCATCGAGCAGGTCGGGCATCGTGAGTACGGTCGGGCCGGTGTCGATGCGATAGCCGTCGATATCGAGCCGACCCATCCGGCCGCCCGGCGTGGCGTCCCGCTCGACCACGGTGACCGAACGCCCTCGGCCGGCCAGGTGCATGGCGGTCGACAAACCCGCCAGACCCGCGCCGACGACCACGACATGATCGGTGCGGCCTTTTACGGTGCGCATCATCTCTCCCTCGTCACAGCTGCCGCGCAGTGCACAGCAGCGCCATATGTTCCAGTGCCGCACGCCGATCCGAGGCCAGCGCGGCGGCGCCGAGCATCGCGGTGGCATCGGTCACCCGGTCGGCGATCATCGACTCGATGTACTCCGGCGCCCCGCTCGCCGCGATCAGCTCCCGGCAGCGCGCGATCGCCACGGTGTCGAGCACCGGCTGATCGGTCAACTCCGCCAGCTCGATTCGCGTAGCACTGTCGGCCACCTCGAACGCGGTGACCACCACGCTGGTCGCTTTGTGCTGGCCCAGGTCACTGTCTTCCGGCTTCCCGGTGACCGCGGCGGACCCGAAAATGCCGAGCAGATCATCGCGCAGCTGGAAGGCCTCGCCGATGAGGGTCCCGTAGTGGCCCAGCACGGTTCTCGTCGCCGCCGGGCAATCGGCCAGTGCCGCACCGAGTTCCAGCGGCCGGCGCACGGTGTAGTTGCCCGATTTCGCGCGCGCGATGGCCAGCACCGCGTCCAGGCTGGGCATTTCCCGGCTGTCGTTGGACAGGTCGGCGAACTGCCCCACCGCCAGTTCGATCCGCATCCGGTCGTACAGCGACCACAATCGCGCCAGCGCATCGGGCGCGATCCCGCTGTCGCGCAGCATCTGTTCGGCCCACACCAGGCACATGTCGCCGAGCAGTGTCGCCGCCGACGCGCCGAACCGGGCCGCCGAACCGGATCGGCCGTTCGTGTGATGTCGCTCGGCCAGTCGCAGATGGGCGGCTGCTTCGCCACGGCGCAGCATCCCCTCGTCCATCACATCGTCTTGCAGCAAAGCGAAGGCGTGCAACAACTCCAGGCTGGCGGCCGCCCGCACGGCGGCCGGATCCGGCTCCTCCCCGCACAGCCAGCCCAGGTACATGAAGGTGGACCGCAGGCACTTGCCGCCGAGCACGTACTGCCGCAACACCTCGTCGACACCCGTGATCGCCAGCTCCTCGATTCGAGCCTGCCGCAAGAAGTCTTCGAGTTCGCCGAGCACTCGATCCCGAAGTTCCTGCTGCCAGCGGGCGAAATCGCGCCCGCGCTCCCACCCGGCCACCGTGCTCGACGGCCCGACCGGATCGAAATACACTGTGCTCACTGGGGTTCTCCGTTTCGGGTAGCCGCGACGCCGGGATCGGCTCGTTGCCTGGCATGAACAGACGACACCTGCGCCAACGCCGTGGCGATCGACTCGAACGGGGCGTATTCGGCGATCTCGGTGGCCATCCGCCGGGCCGCCGCACGGATGTGCGGAGCAGCCGCGACGTGATCGACGGCCGCCGCGAGCGCGGCAGGCCGGGGACGAGCGGTGCCCAGATCGACGCCGACGCCGGAATAGGCGACACGGGCGGCGATTTCGGGCTTGTCGGAGGTGTCGCCCGCGACGATCAGCGGCACCCCGTGCCGCAACGCCTGCTGCACGCCGCCGTACCCGCCGTTGGTGATCATCACATCCACGTGGGGCATCAAGTGTTCGTAGGGAATGAAGTCGGTGACGTACGCATTCGCCGGAACCGGGCCCGCGGGCATGGGCGCACCACCGGTACACGCGACCACCAGCAGGTCTCGACGGTCGCGCAACGCCGTCAGCGTCGGCCGGATCAATTGGCCGAAATCGCGGTTGTCCCAAGTTCCTTGGGTCACGTGCACCACTGTGCGCCCGGTACGCAACGCGTCCCACCACACCGGCAACGCCGGATCCGGGGCGGTGCCGGGCGGGATCGGTCCGGTGAAGACCACCGAGCCGGGCAGGTCGGCACGCGGGTATTCGAACCCGGGCACGGTGAACTGCAGGACCCGGTCGGCCAGTACCGGCCAGTCCAGCAGAAAACGCGGCGCGGGACCCACGCCGAGGTCACCCAGCACCGCGTCGAGGCGGGTCTGCGCCCCGCGCAAGAGCAGGCGCTGCACAACGCGGTTCATCGCGGTGTAGTCGCGCCCCGCGCGGGGCTGCCAACCGGTGCCGAACGGCGCGCAGTCCGCGCTCGACAGCATCAGCGGCACGACGCCGCAGGCGAGTACCGGCGGACGCGCCGCGGCACCGAGCACGAGCGGTATCGCGCCGGTGAACATGACATCGACCAGCACCGCATCGAATTCGGCCCGCTCCAGCATGGCGTGCAGCGCGCGATACTGGGCGCGCAGTGGCGACAGGAAGCCGGTTCGCATCTCGATCGTGCCGGTTCGCCAGCGCCGCACCAGGTTCGGCGTGCGGCCGCGAACGGCCGTCACGCGTGCCACCTCGGCTTCGTGCGGCAGGGACGTCGCCGCCACGCCACTCGCCCGGACCGCGTCCACGAAGGCCGCACCGGTCAGGAACCGCACGTCGTGACCACGCCGACGCAACTCGGCCGCCACCGCCAGCATGGGTGTCACATGTCCGGGAATCGGTGACGCCGCGATCAGATATCGAGCCATGCAACTGTTCCTTCGCTGGTCGCCAGGTAGGCGCCGGCCATGTCGTGCCCTGCGCTCCGGACGGCGGGCGGCGACGCTGCCGCCCGCCCCAGCAAGGCTTCGACGCCGCCGGAGCAGGGTCGCTGCCTCGCGTTTACCGCCTCGGCACCGATCGACACCTCTGTGCCGACTGGCATGGCGCCGATCGGGAAGACCGTACGGGTACGAACCCACGCAAGCTCCTCTCGGGCGGTTCAGACACATCCTACGCTAAACGATGCGAAAACGATGCATCCTGGCGGCAGCATTGTCCGGTTCCTGAACTTTCGGGCATTTACCTCAAACCCCCTGCAGCACAACACTGCAGCGCCGACAGGCCCGGCTCGCCATCGAGCCGTCCGTCGCGACGGGACGCCGCGCACCCGGCACGGCCCGTCAGACTCTTTCAGAAACTTAATCATTTGCCAAGCCCTTCCCTGACAATTCAGCCGAGAAGGTCGATCGCCCCCTCCAGCGAGTCGACCTGAATCACCCCCTCGGGCAGGTCGTCCGCACACCATCCGGGCCCCGCGACGACGATGCGCGGCGCAGTGTCGCGCACAGTCCGCACCGGCTCCGGACTCGCCGTCGCGCGCGTATGCGACCACAACACCGCGACACTGCCCGGCCCCTGCTTCGCCATCGCGTCGGCGAGCGCACCCGCCGGCACCGACGCACCCAGCAGCACCGCGGGGATACCACGCTCGGCCAACGCCGCACGCAGCACTTCCAGCGGCAGCGAGTGCGTCTCGCCCGCGACGCACGCGAGCACGACCACCGGCACACCGGCCACCGGCCGCAGCAGCGGCACCACCCGGTGCAGACTGGTGGCCACCGCCCAGGACAACATGTGTTCGACGTCGATCAATCGGTCACCGTCGGCCTGCCGCCGTTCGATCTCGGCAAAAGCCGGTCGGCACAACCGATTCCACGTCGCGACGACGCCGTAGCCGACGAAGTGACCGATGATCGCCGCCAGCAGTTCCGTAGGGTCCAGGCGTTCCGCGGCCGCCAGCGCGGGCGCCGTATCGCCGAGCGCCGGAACCGGAACGGCGACCGCGCGCGCCGCCCGGGCGGCGTTACCCGGACTCGCCCCGGCCCGCACCAACCCCACCATTCGCGTGATCACGGCGAGATCGGTCTGCGAATAGTGCCGGTGCCTGCCCGGCCGATGCAGGGACGGACCGAGCCCATAGCGCTGCGTCCAGCTGCGCAACGTCGCGACGGGGATCCCGACCATCCGCGCCGCCTGCCCCACGGTGTATTCGACGGCGGGCGCCCGGGAGCCACCTTTTTCCGTGCCCTCGATGCCGTTCACGAACCATCACCGAGCGCAAGCGGGCGGCCAGGCACCATCGCGTCTCCTCAGATCGGTTCTTTGCTGCACGATACCAACTAACGATGCACTATTGATGCAAGGTACCCTGATCAACATAGTTCATTTGCTTAACTATTAAGTGTTTGAGATTGTTGGCGTAGGGCAACCGGCTGGTGGATGGCCACCTTGTGGCAAAGATCGACAGAATTAGGGAGAACCCATGTTCCACAACACTTCTCGCCGATTGACCGCAAGCCTGCTCGGGCTCGGCCTCTCGACCGTGGGTGCGGCCTGGATCGCCGCACCACAAGCCGCGGCCGCACCCGCGGTGGATTGCCGCGCGCCCGGTGCCAGCCGGGTCGTCGGTGCGCTCGACGGAGCGCAGTGCGGGGCGACCAGCGTCGAGGGCAGCGCCGCTGCGGCGTTCGGCTTCGACGGCGCCGCGTACGCCGACGCCGGTCCCGCGAGCCTGGCGCTGGCGCTGGCGCAGAACGGCGGCACCGCCACCGCACGATCGCAATCCCTGGCAGGTCCGGCCGCCATTGCCATCGGCCCCGGCGCCACCGTCAACGCCGCCGGAGTGCGCCCGGGACTGTCGCTCGCCATCGCCGGGCCGGGTGCCACCGTCGAACTGACCGGGCAGACCGGACCCACCTGCGGCGGCGGACTCGCGTTCGCCGGCGACTTCCAAACGTTGCAGGGGTGTCTGTCCACCCGGTGATCCGGCGCAGTTCATTGTCGACGCGAGGTCGCACCGGTGGCCTCGCGTCGACGGCCGGTCCACCCCTTCGACGACAAGTCCAGAGATCAAGGAGTTCTTTTATGCGAGTGGGCCAGCCGAGCCGGACCGCGTTGGGCGCTGCCCGCGGGCGCGCGGTGCACCAGAGCGCCGATGAACCAGTGATCTTTCACGATCCGCTGGCTGTCCCGATCGCCGAGGCGGCCGCCGCACTATCGGCCGAGGATCGGGAAGTACCTTGGGAGGCAAGGCTTTTCCTTGCGATGCGGCACCGCTTCGCCGAAGACGAACTCGCCGCCCGCGCGCACGACGTGCGTCAGGTCGTGGTTCTGGGCGCCGGTCTGGACACCTTCGGAGTGCGCAACACCTATCCGAGCATGACGGTCTTCGAGGTCGATCACCCCGAAACCCAGGCCTGGAAACGAGACCGCCTCACCGATGCCCGGATCACGGTTCCCGCCTCGTTGCGTTTCGTAGCGGTGGATTTCGAGACCGACTCGCTCTCGACCCGGCTGCGCGAATCCGGATTCGATCCCGCCGCGCCGACCTTCTTCCTCTGGCTGGGCGTGGTTCAATACCTCACCGCCGCAGCGATCGACACCACCCTGGGTTTCATCGCCGAACTGCCCGCGCCGAGTCAGTTGATCATCGACTACAGCGAGCCGATATCGGCTCTGCCCCCGGACAACCGGGCCATGGTCGAAGTTCTCGCCGGAGTCATGGCGGCCATCGGCGAGCCATGGTTGTCGCTGTTCACAGCAGACGAGATCGCCGCCAAGCTGACCGAATTCGGCTTCGGTGATATCGAGGACCTCGGCTGGCAGGACATGATCGCCCGCTTCGCACCGGACAGCACCGCAACAGATCAGGTCGGCGGGCATGTCCTTCGAGCCGCACACCCAGGTCACCACACTGTCACAGCACCAGTCGAGAGGACAAAAGATGAACACCACGAATAGTTTTCGCCCACCCGCGCCCGCCACGCTGCTACGCACGGGCGCGGCAGTCGCGGCGACCGCGCTGGCCGGCTCGGCGGCGGCAGGACCGGGATCGACCTGGTATCGGCGGGTGAACAAGCCCGGCTACCAACCACCGTCGGCCGTGTTCCCCATCGCCTGGACGCTGCTCTACGGCGATATCGCCGTAACCAGCGCCTACGCGCTCGACAACGCCGCCGAGTCCGAGAAGCGCTCACTCCGAACCGCTTTGGCGGTGAACCTGGTATTGAACGCGAGCTGGAGCTGGGTGTTCTTCCGCGCCCACCGCCTCGGCGCCGCCACTGCGGTCGCCGCCGCGCTCACCGCCAGCAGCGCCGACCTCAGCCGACGAGTCTGCGCAACCCACCCCGTCGGCCGCGCATCGGCCCTATACCCCGCCTGGTGCGCCTTCGCCACCGTGCTCTCGGCCGGCATCTGGCGCCGCAACCGCTGATTCGCCCGCCGATCGGCGCGAGCTGGAGATCCCGTTGCGCCGCTTCGGTTTCGCCTCGCTCTTCGAACCGGCGATCATCATCCTGAGCGAGCTGGTTTATGAGCAGTCGTAGCGGTAGGTGTACGGATAGTAGGGGCAAGTACGGCAGTCGAAGATGTAGATGCCGCCCGCATCGCCGAGGTTGAGTCCGTGCGGGTTGATGAGGTGTGCGAGATCGCGGTGGATCAGGACTGGGTTGGGCGGGTGCAGCTGGGGCACCAAAGCTCTTGTAGGACATCGGTTTCGGTTGGGAATGGCAGTTCGGGAACGTCGTTGGCGAATAGTTGCAGCACCGCCACGAGTGGTTCACCGTTCGGTGCGGCCCGCTTACTCGCGTACCAGGCTGTGCGGTTCGGCGAGTCTCCGTGTGTGTCGAAGCATCGGGGCCAAGGTTCTCCTCGCGGCCACAGCAGCGGGCCGCCCCAGCGAACTGTCCCGCGAGCCCGGCCGACCGGAGCGTGGATGCAGGACGCACCGCCTCCCGTCGATGCTCGGCGAGCTCGGGGAATACGGCTTCCACGTCGACCGGCCTGGGCGGCGTTGTTCGCACCATGGACTCAGCGTAGGGAGCGGAGATCGCCGCCGTCCAGCCATGTGGTGGCGGGCGGCGCTGTCAGTCGAGTTTCGCGAAGAAGGTGCGCAGGTCCGTGATCAGCGAGTCAGGGGCTTCCATGGACAGGAAGTGGCCGCCGTGGTCTAGTTCGGTCCAGCGGACGATGTGGTGGTCGCGTTCGGCCCAGCGGCGGATGGTGACGTCGTGGGCGGAGACCAGCACGGCGGTCGGCACGGTGCTGCGCACGGCGGTTGGCCAGTCCGCGGCACCGTCGGATTGCCCAGTGTCCCAGTCGTGCTTGTCCGGGGCGCTGCTGTCCACGCTCGTTTGTCCCGCGCCCGCGCCGTCACCCCAGTCCCCCGCGGTGTCGGCGGACCAGTCCGCACCGCTCCATACGTTCGCGACGACATCCTCGTAGTAGACCTGCGCCGCCGAACCCGCGGTGCCGGTCAGCCAATACAGCGAGATGTCGAGGAGGATGCGATCACGGCCGATGCTGTCCTCGGGCAGACCGTCTTCGGGCATGGTCAGCTCCTTGAACTTCTCCACGATCCAGGCGAGCTGGCCCACCGGAGAATCGTGCAACCCGTAGGCCACCGTCTGCGGCCGCTTCGAATTGCATTGCAGATAGGCATCGTTGAAGTTCAGCATCCGGTCCCAGCGTTGCTGTTCGACCTCGCTCAGCCCGTCCATCTCGCCGTCGGCCCCGATCGGGAACGTGATCATCGCGCCGACGTGAATGCCGACCACATGCTCCGGGTACTGCCTGCCCAGGTGCGGGGCGACGAAAGCGCCGGTGTCATAACCGTGTACCCCGTAGCGGTCGTACCCGAGCCGAGTCATCAACCGGCCGAAAACCGTTGCCATCCTGTCGGTGCTCATGCCCGGACCGGCCAGCGGCGTAGAGAACCCGAAACCGGGCAGCGACGGGATGACCAGATGGAAGGCGTCGGCCGGATCCCCGCCGTGCGCAACGGGATTCGACAGCGGGCCGATCACGTCGAGAAAGTCGGTGAACCCGCCCGGCCATCCGTGCAGCAGCAGCAACGGCGTCGCATCCGGCTCCGGCGAGCGGACGTGCAGGAAGTGGACGTTCTGCCCGTCGACCGTGGTAATGAACTGCGGGAGTTCGTTGAGCATCGCTTCCTCTGCCCGCCAATCGAATTCGGTGCGCCAATAGGCGGCAAGCTCTCGCAGGTACCCGACCGGCACGCCTCGACTCCAGCCCACGCCGGGCACCTCGCCGGGCCAGCGGGTGTTGGCGAGCCGCGCGTGCAGGTCATCGAGCTCGGCCTGCGGAAATTCGATGCGGAAGGGGCGGATGCTGTCCGGGATGTTTGTCATGACGTCGACGGTATTGAGCGCTTAGGACAGAGCTGTTCCTAAGCGAAAAATTTCGGCGACGTTCACCACCTCCGGAATCGACGACCTACGCGGCGAACCGGCCCGAAGCCACCCAGGCTCGACTCACAGCGCCGCGGCGGCGGCGATCATCAGCGCCCGGGAACGTTCCGGTGATTCCGCCTGAATCGAGAGGCGGTCCATGACCCCGCGGTAGAGCCGAACATCCTCCGGACGATCCAGATACAGCGCGGTGGTCAGCTGCTCCAAGTAGATGATGTCGGTCAGTTCCTGTTCGGCGAAGCGCAAGATGGTGAACGAACTTCCCGCGGCCGCGCTGCCTCCGGAGCCGTAGGACAGCACCTGGATCGTCACGTTGGGCTTGGCCGACATATTGACGAGATGCTCGATCTGTTCCCGCTGGACCGCCCTACCGCCGACCGGCCGGTGCAGCACCGCCTCATCGAGCACCGCCCAAAGAAACGGTCCGCCAGGGGCATCCAGAATCCGCTGCCGGTTGGTCCGCAACTCCACGCGACGCGCCGCCTCGTTGCTGTCCTCGCCCATCTCGACAACGGCGGCAGCGTAGTTCCCGGTCTGCAACAGACCCGGAACCAGTTGGCCCTCATAGGTTCTGATCATCTGTGCCGCGCCCTCGAGACCGACGTAGGTCTCGAACCATTGCGGCAACAGGTCGTTGTATCGATGCCACCAGCCCGGCTCGTTGGCCTTGCGGGCCAGATCGATGAACATCTTTCGCTGCTCGGAGTCGGTCACCCCGTAGAGATCCAGCAGATCCGCGATGTCACGTTCTTTGAACCCGGTGCGCCCCAACTCGAGCCGGCTGATCTTGGCATACGAGCCACGAATGTGGTCGCCCGCCTCTTGCGGTGTGACGCCACATTGCTCACGCAGCTTGCGGAGTTGGCCACCGACCGCGATCCGCAACGCCGTCGGCCCTAATTCTGCGACTCGGGGGTCGACGACGATCCGGGCCGGTTCTGCGGTCATGGGTTCTCCGATGTTGGAAGTCCACCAGCGCCGGCGCCGCTCAGCCCGCCCGGGCCGCACCGCGCCAGCGCTGATGATAACGCGTGGGTGGACCGCCCACCCGTAGCCACGGCTCGGTCGTTTCCACCCGCCCAAATCTCGACGCGAGTCAGTTCATCTCGGCGAATAGCGGTCAGCTACCGCGTCGAAGGCCTGCTCGCGCTCGATAGAGCCGTCGATGCCCACCGCGCCTCGGGCATGCCGTCGCCTCCTGACGCGCTGCACTCGGAGTCAGCCGTATTATGTCAGCTGTATTGAAAAGGGGTAGGCATGCCGAAGCAGGTGGATCACGACGAACGCCGGGCGCTGATCGCCCGCGCGCTGTGGCGTGTGGTGGATGAGCGCGGCGTCTTCCGGCTGAGCATGCGCGAGGTCGCCCAGGCGGCGGATATGTCGCTGGGGCAGTTGCAGCACTATTTCGCCTCTCGCGAGGCCATGCTGAGTTTCGCCGTGGACTTCGCCGGCGAGCAGACCGGGCTGCGCGTGCGACAGGCCCTCGGTGCGGACCCACACCCACGTGCGGCGCTGCGCGTGCTGCTGACCGAGATGCTTCCGCTGCACCCCGACGCCCGGGCGACCAGCCGCTTGCACGCGGCATACGTGCTGGTAGCACTGCACGACCCAGCCGTTCACGCCCGCGCTCGCGCGGGCTTGCTCCAGGGGCGTGATCTCGTGGAACAGCTCGTCCGGCGCGCGATCACCGACGGTGCGATCGCCGGCGACCGCGATTCGGTCCTCGAAACCGATCGCCTGCTCGCCCTCACCGGTTTCACCCCGCTGCTCGAACTCGGTGTCGTCACCCCACAGCAGGTCCTCGCCGCCATCGATCAGCACCTCCAGGAGCTGTTCGCCGACCGGTGACAAAGGTGTGCTCCATCTGGACTCGGGACAGCGCCGCGGCACGATCGGCCTGCCGATCTGGGTGCGCGGCAGCCGACGTGGCGGACGAGCCATCTTCAGCCTGGTCACCCTGAGCGTGCTCACGCCTTTCGGCTTGCGGCGCAAGGCATTCTGAGGATCTGTTCTGCCGCGCGGCGTCCGCCGCGTCGGTCGGCCAGGCTTGCACGGATTTCGCCACGGCGACAGCGGGTGCGGCGGCACGCCGCCGACAGACCTGAAACTGACGGAGAAATTACGCTGCCACAAGTAGAACGAAGAGCATGCGCCCCTTGATCATCCGGCACGGTGCCTGGCTGCAACCGGCCCCCTACCACGAGGTCGCCCAGCGGCTGCACCGCGGCGGCGGCGTCGATGTGACGGTGCCCGACCTGGCGGGCCGGTCGCTCGCCGACAGCACGCGGCTGGTCCAGGACCTCATCGATCGCGCAGCCGAAGCGCCGGTGCTACCGGCTCATTCCTTCGGCGGTGTTCACCTCTGACCTTGTTTCGCCGAGCCCGAGGCAGCACCGAATTCGCCCAGTATCAACGCATCGCGAGAGCACGGGAGAGGGCAGCATGAACACCGCAATCGTAATCGGCGGCGGCATCGGCGGATTGGGCGCGGCGCTCGGCTTGGCACGCGCCGGTCGGCGGGTAACCCTGCTGGAACAAGCCGACGAGTTCGGTACGGTCGGTGCGGGAGTGATGCTGACGCCCAACGCGGTTCGAGCACTGCACGGACTAGGTTTGTCCGACCGGCTTCGGACGCTGGACGCAGCGCAGGGAATCACAGGGATCCGGACGGCATCCGGGCGGTGGCTGATGCAGGGAGACGTGCGCGAGGTGCGCCGCCGATTCGGCGTCTCGGCATACGCGCTGCACCAAGCCGACGTGCACGCCTGGCTCGCCGAGGCGCTGCGGCAGACCGAGTTGTGCACCGGACATCAGGTGACGGCAGTAGATCCCAGTACCGGTACCGTGACGTTCCTGCGCCCGGACGGCGAAACCGGCTCGCGTAGCGCGGAACTCGTTGTCGCGGCGGACGGCCGCTACAGTCCGACCCGGGCACGCCTGTTCCCCCACCACGCAGGAATGGCCTACGCGGGGTATCTCACCTGGCAGGGCGTAGTACCCGCCGACGCTGCGGCCGGTATCGACGCGAGCCGTGCGTTGATCGAGAGTTGGGGCCGCGGACAGCGATTCGGCTTCATGGCGCTCACCGGCGGGCAGGCGTCCTGGTACGCCACGCTGTCGGCCCCGCCGCACGCCTACGCCGAGACGAGCATCGACACGGTCGCGCGACTTTTCCGCGACTGGCACGATCCCATCCCCCGGTTGCTCGCGGCCACGCCACCGGAATCGCTCCTGCGACAGGGCATCTATTCCCTGGAGGCTCCGTTGCCCACTTATGCGCGCAAACGAGTCGTCCTGCTCGGCGACGCGGCGCACGCGCCCGATTTCGGACAGGGCGTGGCGCAGGCGCTGGAGGACGCCGCGACGCTCGGTCAACTCGCCGCCCGGCTGCCCACGGCGCAAGCCCTGGTGGTCGGCTACGACCTGGCCCGGCGCGAACGGACGCAGCGATTGGCGCGCGCCTCGGCCGCCTGGGGGCGGGTCGCGCAGTGGCGCAATCCGGTGCAGGTCGCGCTCCGCAACGGTCTCGTGTGGTCGGCGCCGCACTCGGGGTATCTACGCTCGATGAGCGAAATCTACTCCTGGACACCTGAATCCACGCTGGGCGCGCAGGAAGGTGCGCCAGCGACCGTGCCGAGAGCAAACAGCTGATACGCGCAGTCCGGACCGCCGACTCCTACCGGCTGATCGATGCCGGGTCAGGCACTCGACGCCTCGTCGACGACCACTAGCGGCAGATGTTCGACCACGGCACCGAACCCATGCGGGAAGAGGTTATGCCATCACCGGAGGCCGCGCACCGCGTCGCGGCCCTCAGCTTCGACGGCATCGGGACATTCGAGGTGGCGTTGGCGGTGCAGGTCGTTCGCCGCGGCGAACGACCACGCGCGCACCGAACTCTACGAGGTCGCCATGGCCGGGCCGACGATCGCTACCGCATCCCGTTCATGCCCTGGCGGCCGGTGATGAGCGGTGCGCTCGCTCAGCCCGGCGGCGTCGTCGCCGAGATCGCGAAGCACACCGGATCGCCGCCCACGCAGGCCGCGCCGGCCTGGCTGCTGGCCCGCTCCGACATGCTCTTCCCTATCCCGGTACCTCCTCGATCGCGCACCCTCGAGGAGAACGTCGCGGCGCCTGACCGACGAGCAGATCGCCGCCCTCACGGCTGCAGGTCGATCGGACGGTGACTCCACCGCCCGTATGTCTTCGCGTGCTCGGCATTTTGGGCACACCCACCGGCGCTTCGACTATCGAGGAGTACTTCGACGTTGTCCCGCTCGAGGCCGCCGCGCCGTGATCGACGGATACCCCGTCCGGAACGTTTCCGAGTGATACACCGGACACCATGCGGCTGCTCATCATCTCCGACACGCACGTCCCCAAGCGCGCACGTGATCTGCCGGATGTCATCTGGCGTGAGGTGGCCGCAGCCGACGTGGTCGTGCACGCGGGCGACTGGACCGAGGTCGCTTTGCTGGATCGACTCGAGGCGCGCTGCCGGCGCCTGATCGGCGTATACGGCAACAACGACGGCGCGCAGCTGCAGGCCCGGCTGCCCCTGATCGCCCGTGCCGAGCTGGCCGGGGTGCGGCTGGCGGTCGTGCACGAGACCGGGCCGGCGAAGGGGCGCGAGCAGCGCTGCGCGCGGGACTTCCCGGACACCGACCTACTGGTGTTCGGACACAGCCACATTCCATGGGACAGCGTCACCGCGACCGGATGCCGGCTGCTCAACCCCGGCTCACCGACGGACCGGCGCAGACAACCGCAGCACACCTATCTGACCGCACGCATCCACGTCGGCCGACTGGATTCGGTTGTCCTGCACCCGATCGCGAACAGCTCAGATCGTCGAGTCAACGACGGATGAGGCGGCGGGAGCGAGATGGCCCCGCCGCCCGCGCCCCAGTCGATTCGACTACGCGGTCACCACCACGTACATCCGGGCCGCCCCGTACACCTTGTCGTTCGACTCCTCGGTCGTGATGATATCGAAAGCGTATATGTCACCGACCTTTTCGTTCTCCCCCGGCTCCACGGGTGACGGTGAGCCACTTGCGTTCGCCCGGCTTCAGATAGATGCCGACCCCGCTCGGCTCTCCTCGCCATGGAGTCATGGTATGGCCGGTGAGTGACGGATCCATACCGGCCCGAAGGTCGTACGGTATGGGTGTCGAGAGCACCGCCGGTATCGTCCGCACGCCGGCCCTCGCGGCGGGCCGTGAGCAGGGCACCCACTTACGTACTGGCAACGCCGCCGACAAGTTCAGGTAGGTCGATGGCTACGTCGTGTGGCGGCGGCGCCGAGGAGTCGGGCGACGCCGAATTCGAAGCGCTCGTCGAAGGCGTCGTCGGCCATCGCCGCGACGACGCGTTGCAGCGCGGGGCGTTCCCCGACATCGAGGTCCTGGACGGATCGGTTCGGAAACGCCTGCTCCTCCTGACACAGCCCGAGCGTGAAATAGATTATGCCCCAGCAGGTCCAGGCTGCCTCCCGGGACGGCAGCCCGCCGTCGAGGAGGGCGGCGACGAGGGCCTCGGTGACGTCCAAGGTGGCCGGTTCCGCGGCGTAGGTGCCGGTGACGACGACGGCGCCGTCGCGATGCGCCAGCAGGGCGCGGCGATAGCGGCGGGCGACCTCGGTCGCGCGCTCGCGCCAATCCTCGGGCAGGCGGTCGAGTGAGACTCCGGCGACGATCGCGTCGGCCATCAGCTCCTCGAGCCGCGCCTTGCTCTTGGCGTGCCACAGGACCGTGTTCATCCGCACGCCGAGCCGCCCGGCGATCGCGCGCAGCGACACTGCGTCGACACCGTGCTCGTCGAGAATCTCCAGGGCAGTCCGCACAACGTCCGCTTGACTCTTGGTCACCGACCTAGTCTACTGAATGTGAGGCTATTGGTCAGTGACCAAGGAGGAATCATGAGCGATGTAGTCGTAGTGGGAGCTGGGCCGACCGGCCTGTGGCTCGCCGCCGAACTGCGCCTCGGGGGCGCCGCCGTCACCGTGCTCGAGACACGACACACCCGGAACCCGAACTCGAAGGCGCTGACGATCCATCCGCGCACGATCGAGATCTTCGACTGCCGCGGCATCGCGGAAACGTTTCTGGCCGAGGGCTTCCGCATACCGAATGGGCATTTCGGCGGGCTCCCCGACCGGCTGGACTTCTCGGTGCTGGACACCCCGTTTCCGTTCACCCTGGCCGTCGTACAGGCCCGCACCGAGGAACTGCTCGAAGAACGGGCGCGGCACCTGGGCGTGACCATTCGCCGCGGCTGCCGGGTGACCGGGCTGACCGACGAGGGCGTCGAGCTGTCCACCGGGGAGGTCGTCGCGGCTCGCTACGTGGCGGGCTGCGACGGCGCCCGCAGCACCGTCCGGGCCGCCGCGGGCATCGGCTTCCCCGGTGGCGACACCACCACCTGGGGATGGCTCGGCGACGTCGTTCTCGACGATCCACCGCCGCACGGCGTCACCAGCATCAGCGGCGCCGACGGCGGGTTGATGATGATGCCGCTGCCCGGCGGGATCCACCGGCTCGTCGGCGGCGATCCGGCGAGCAATCGTTCGGAATGGCCGGGCGACCTCACCTTCGACGAGTTGCGCACGACGGTCCGGCGGATCGCGGGCACCGACTACGGCATGCGGGATCCGGTGTGGCTGTCGCGTTTCGGCAATGCAAGCCGTCAGGCCGACGCCTATCGCCTCGGCTCCGTGCTGCTCGCAGGCGACGCCGCGCACATGCATTTCCCCGCCGGCGGCGTCGGCATGAACGTCGGCCTCCAGGACGCGCACAACCTGGGCTGGAAGCTCGCAGCCGTCGTCACGGGCCGCGCGGAGCAGACGCTGCTGGACACCTATCACACCGAACGCCATCCCGTCGGCGCGACGCTGCTCGAACACACCAAGGCCCAGACCGCGCTGATGTCGGCGTACTCGCCGGACGGCCGCGCCCTGCGCGCCCTGCTGAGCGGCATGATCGCAACTGTTCCGGACATGTCCCGCCGACTCGCCGAACGGTTGTCGGGCCTCGACGTCGCCTACGCCACCGGCAGGCGCGTACCCAACCTCTCGCTCCCCGACGGTTCCACGCTGTTCGAACGGCTGCGGACCGGGCAGCACGTCGAGACCCCCGCAGGGCTCGTGCGCCCGGATGGGCATCTCGCATAACGCGCGTTTCGTGCCCCTGATCGACGCCATTCGAAGAGGACCGCCGGGGAATCGTGCTCCATCGCCCGCGTCGGCAGGAACTCGTACAGCTCCTTCGACTCCGACGACGCGGCCGCCCGCCATCCCGGTTACTAGGCGGCCAGCCGCACATGCTCGGTACGGGTCTTGACGCGCTTGCCGTACGAGCCGATCACGACCGGACCCACCCGAAGCTGTTCGGCGAGCCGGGCCACCGCCGCTGCGCGCGGGATCAGGCCCTTCGCGCGGCGGTGACCAGCGCGCTCAGCAGTCGCAGATGGTCGACGTCGGCCTGGGCTGGGAACAGGAAGCGTCGGCGCAGGAAGGCGTAGGACAGCTCGTGGCGCGGGTCGACCAACGCCTGTTGCCCACCGGCTCCGCTGTGGCCGAACGCGCCGGCGCCGAGAACCGGGTAGATCTCCGACGACGCGTGGAATCCGACCGCCCACGCCTTGGGCTGCCGCAGGACCAAATCGAAGCCGTTGGACTGGATCTGGCCGAACGCCGACGTAGTGGCGGGTTCGAGCAGCGGGTCGACGCCCTCGACCGGCGACACCAGCGCCGAGTACAGCTTGGCCAGGCTGCGGGCGGTGCCGATGCCCCCGAACGAGGCCGTCCCGCGGGAGCGGACGACCGGAAGGTTAGGCAGTTCCCACACCTCGCGGTTGCGCGGATGGTGGCGGTTGAAGGCGATACCGCTGAGACTGTCGGGGGCGGTCGCGGTCGCGGCCAGCTCGCGCAGACGTTCCGGAGTCGCCGTCATCGGTTGCGCGCTGAGGAACCGATGGTCCTGCCCCGCGGGCAGGCCCAAATGCAGGTCGAGCTTCAGCGGCGCTCGGAGCCGTTCGGTGAAGTGTTCTTGGACGGTGCGGCCGGTGGCGCGGCGCACAAGTTCTCCGCTCAGCGCAGCCATCACCAGCGCGTGGTATCCGGCTGTCCGGCCCGGTCGCCAGAGCGGGCGCTGCGCGCCGAGTCGCTCGGCGACGAGCTGGTCATCGGCGAGTTCCTCCATCATGAACCCGTTGGTGGCGCCGACCAGACCGGCCTGGTGGGCGAGCAGTTCGCGCACCAGGAGGTCCTGCTTGCCTTCGACCGCGAACTGCGGCCAGTAGTGACTTACCTTCTGGTCCAGGTCGATGACGCCGTCCTGGACCAGCAGCGCCACCACTAGGTGGGTGACCCCCTTACTCGCCGAGTAGATCCCCATGATCGAGTCGGCGTTCGTATCCGGCCCGGCCCACAGGTCGACGACCTTTTCCCCGCGGTGGTAGGCCGCCACTTGGGCGTCCAGTCCGCTGCCCTCTGCGGCAAGCAGTGCGGCGAACTGCTCGCGCACGGCCTCGAATCCCGGCGCGACCTCGCCCCGGATGCCGGCCGTGTCCTCGATTGCTTCTCTCATCGTCTCTCCCGCTGCCTCGGTGATGACCGATCTGTCGGACACGACTCAGCCTAGCCAATTAGTGACCACAGGTCACTAATTGCTGTTGGAGGCGCCGCTGTCAGATTCGTCACCCCCCGGGCGGCGCACGACGACGAGATCGGCGGCGCGTTCTCGCTATCGTCATGCCATGACCGACGAAGTGGCCGAGCGCCGACGTCCGGGACGTCCCGCCCAGATCAGCCGGGACAAGATCGTCGAAGCAGTGTCGCTGGCCGACAACGTTGACACGCTGACCATGCGCGAACTCGCGGCGAGCCTCGGCGTCAGCCACAGCGCGCTCTACCGGTGGATCAAGAACCGTGACGAGCTCTTCGATCTCCTGAGCGAGGTCGTCGTCGAGCGAATCCTGCTGCGTGCCGATGTCGGGGACCCGGAATGGCGAGCCTGGCTCACCCGCCTCGCATGGGCGATGCACGACGAATTCCTCGCCCTGCCCGGCTATGCCACACACCTGTCCCGGCCACATCAACACAACGCGCACTCCATCGACCGGCTCAGGGGTGCGGTCGGGGCCGTTCTCCGCCAGTCCGGGGTCACCGCCGAGATGGCCGAGCACAGCTGGCAGATCTTCGTCACCTGTGTCGTCAGCTGGCTGGCGGCAACCGAGAATCCCCTCCACCTCGGCGCCGACGCACCGAGATTCGACCTGTTCCTCGACACGCTGTTACGTGGCCTGCCCGCCCGCGAGCCCGGTGCCGTACAACCGGCCTCTTGATCTGAAGCGGCAGAACGCATCGCCGGCATCGCCCTGATCGCGCTTGGCCTATACCTCATCGCGCAACGCGACCCTTTCGGCTGATGCCGTAGGCGACCGGCCGGGGCGACTCACCGTATCTCTGGTTTCAGGCGACGTGCAGGACGAGTTTTCCGCGAGTACGACCCTGCTCGATGCGCCGGTGCGCCTCGGCGGCCTGGTCGAGCGGGAGAACTTCTTCCACCTCGACGTGCACCTCGCCATCATCGATCAGTGCGGCGATCTGGGCCAACGCGTGCCCATCGGGTTCGACGAGGAATGGCTTGGCCCGCATGCCGCGCGCGGCGGCACGTTCCCGCAGGTCAGGTGAGACACCCGAGGGAACGGCGATGATCAGGCCACCCGGGCGCAGGGTGTCCAGAGATCTGGTGCTGGCGACCGTGACGCAGTGCGCCGCGACCCCGTCTCGGCCGTCTGCGCGGTGTACGCGGCCAGCGTGCTGGGGCGCCGAATTCGGGACATGCGCGCCGACCCCACCGTCACGCCCGCGGCACAGGCGCTGTGGTCGATGCTGGCCAAACCGCTGCTGTCCGACACCGCGCACCGGGTGCTGCTGATGTGCAGGCAGCGCACCGCCGCACAGGGATCGTTGCGGGTCAATCACATTCCCGACTGGATCGGCAACCTCGAGGCGATCATCACCGCTGAGGGAGAGAACCAGATCCTGCTGATCACCGCGGGCAAGGCAGGCACGGACCTCGTCGGTTTGCGACTACCCGACACGTCTACCCAATTACCCTGGTACGCAGCCCTTCTCGTCGAACGCGAACAGAAGATCGCGATAAGTATGCACGACGGCAGCTACGCATCCGCCGGTATCGCTCCCGGTCCCGACTCGGCGGCCATCGAACTCGCCACGGCGACAGCGGAACGACTGGCGGCGACAGCGCTGCTCGACGCGGCGGCCGCAGTAGCCGATCCGGCCGCGGCGACCGCGGCGACGTCGGTGGCCGCGGTCTATGCGCTGGAGCGGATCTACGCGCGCGGTGCCTGGTACACCGAGCATCTGCGCATGTCGCCGCACCGGACGGCGAAACTGTCCGCCGAATTACACCAGCACCACGCGTTAGTGGCCGCGCACCTGCCGGCCCTCGTCACCGCGTTCGATACTCCCGTCCTGCCCGCGCCGATCTTCTCTGCCGACTACATCCGGACCTGGCAGGACTTCGCAGGCTGGGACGACGCGGTCTTCTCCGCCCGCCGCTCAGCTCCTTCCACTGAGAGTCGCGTCGAATCATGAACTCACGTCTGGAGTCTCGTCCTTGAACGTCCCCCCGTCGAGCGAGCCCGGCCCGCTCGTGCACAGCTCGCCGACCGCTGCCGACGGTCCCCGAATTCCCCTGTACTCACCGGAATTCGCCGCCGATCCGCATCGCTGCTACCGCGACATGCGGGACCGATACGGACCACTGGTGCCGGTGCTGCTGGCACCGCAGGTGCCGGCCACCCTGGTGATCGGCTACCACACCGCGTTACGAATCCTCAACGATCCCAGCCGTTTTCCCGCGGACCCCCGCCTGTGGCAGCAACACATACCCGGTGACTGCCCGGTTCTGTTGCAGCTCGGATGGCGGCCGACTGCGAGCCGCAGTGCCGGGCCGGAGTTCGAACGTTATCGTCAGGCCACCACCGCGGGCATCGATGCGATAGATCTCTATGCCCTGCACGATCTCGTGGAACAAATGGCCATTCCGTTGATCAACACCTTCTGCACCACCGGCTCCGCGAACCTGCTCAGCCAGTACGTGTATCCCCTGGTGTGTCAAGTGATCAACTCGCTGCTCGGGTGCCCGCCGGAGATCGGACATCGGCTGATGGCGGGCACCACCACGGTCGGCGACGGCATGGATGTGGAGGCCGGCAACCAGATCGTGTTCGAAGCGTTGCGCGAACTGGTCGCGCTCAAACGGGTCGAGCCGGGCAATGACATGACCACGGTAATAATGCGTCACCCCGCCGGACTCGACGAATTCGAACTGGTGAACCAGGTGGGCCAGATCTACGGCACGTGCATAGAGATCTTGCTGCACCTGATCGCGAATACGCTGCTGACGATCATCACCGACGATCGAGTCGGCAGCGGCGTGGTCGGTGGCAGCCTTTCGGTCCGTGGGGCATTGGACGGCGTGCTCTTCGACGATCCCCCGCTGGCCAACCTGCTGGTCAGCTATCCGCGCCAGCCCATCCTCATCGATGGTGTCTGGCTACCCGCCCATCAACCGGTGGTGATCAGCATGGCAGGCTGCAACAACGATCCGGCGATCCGGACCACGGACCAGATCGGCAATCGCGCGCACCTGGCCTGGGGTGTCGGCCCGCACGCGTGCCCCGCCCAATCCGCGGCATATCTCATCGCGCAGGACGCGATCGACCAACTGCTGGACGCACTTCCGGACATGCGCCTCGATCCGGAGTTCGGCCCGCCGACCTGGCGAACCGGCCCCTTCTACCGCGCCCTCAACGCCCTCCCGGTCACCTTCCCCCGGTCAGCGGTCCTGCACATCTGATCTCTTCCCGCCTGGGAATCGGCGACTTGGCACGGTGCACAGTCGGCCTGGGCGACCGGCCAATTCGATTCTCCGCTGGTCGGTTTGCGGGCGAGAAAGCTGAAAGGTACGCGCATAGTAATGTTTTCGGTTGGTGGGGGACGATGCCGGGTTGGCGCCGACGGGCCGGCGCTAACTCCTTTCTCCGGCTCTGACAGGCCGCCCTGCGGAAGCCTCGGCAACCCCGCCTGACAGAAACTCCAGACGGTCGAATCCGAAGACGGCAAACCCCTGGACGTATCGGCGTCGACTTCAGCTCCACCGGTCTATGCCATGTCACCGCCGGATTCACCGTCACCGACCTCCAGAGATCGCCGCTCACCCTCGACTACGACCTCACCTCGAGGACCGACATCCGGACAGCGATCGGCCAGCGGCAGCGATTCATCGCCGCAGGAAACCGGACCTCGCAAGACAGATCCGCACAAAGCTGCACTGATAGGAGCCGAAGAGTCCCGCCCAACGCAGCTCACTTCGATCGAAATACGAGCGAACGTGCGTTATCTCCGCGAGCGACAGCCGACATCTCAGCGCTAGCGCGAAGCGCGCTCGACACCGCCGCGCCGCTGGAACCGCAGCCTCACCACACTGCAGACCTGGTTCGGAGAGGGGATCGCACCTGGCAACATCGACGCACCATGATGACCGACACAGCCCCAGCCACACCCTGCGCCACTGATCGACGCTGATGCCGGGCCAGGGCCTCGTCGGTGCTGGCCATCGCCGCTACTCCGAGGTGCGGGAACGCCAGTCTGCCGGGTGCTCAGCTCCCCGCCAGATCGATGAGTGAGGCGTTCTGGAATTCCCGCGCCTCGCGTGCTCGCTGGTGAAACTCGGCTGCTGCCTGTTGTTTCGCCGCTGCGGCGCGCGCCGCAGCGAAATGAGTCGACGGGATCGTCCACACGATCTGGTAGCAGCTCCACCCGCTTAGCCCGCTGGTTGACGGGACACCTCGCCGGAGACGTCCCGTCGACTCCGCGATGACCACCACGCCGTGCAGCGGGTGAGGTCGAAAGGCCTTCGAGTGGCTGACTTTGTGCGGGGTTGCCGCGACGGCGAGGGTGGCACAGTCGACGGTAGATGTTTATCCCTCCCGAGGTGAGGTCGCGCCGTGGATGCCACCAACCAAGACCTGGCACAGGCCATTTTCCGTATTCGATGGCTGCCACGTGAGGGCGTATACGAAGCTTCGGCAGTCCAGTTCCCCGGCGTCAGCTGTACGGACACATACAGCGCGGCGGCTGCTGTGGAGCGCTTGAAGGTCGAGCTCGAGCAGTTGTGGCGTGCGGAAGCCGGCGACGCTCGCGAGGTCAGCTAGATCGGCACAGAGAGCTCTGGTTCTCAGCTACAACACCGAGCATGCGTCAGTGAGCCTCGGCTCGGTGGCCAGACCGCAAGCAGCTCAGTGACGCCCCATCCATGCGGCGGCCGGTACCGAATGTCGTCCTGGTGCGTGCAGTGCCCGCGAGCACGGCGTGCCAGTTCGAATACGAGCTGTCGAGGACGTGCCGGATAGGTCATCTCCTCGACAGCGCCGGTCCGGCCGCCCCACGGAACGTCCGCATCCGCCGCTTACGGGTCAACTGGCCGCGCGAGATCCGCTGCGGCGCAGCGCCCGATCATGCCCTTGGTCTCAATGGGTCAGCGCAACACACTGGAATCTCCTGGTGAGGAACGGATGTGATGTGCGATGGCCTCGAGTAGACCACTGTCGGAGAACAGAACCCCGTTGACCGAGGCTCAGGTCGAGGAGGTGTGGCGGCGGTGGCGGTCCGGACAAGCGATCAAGGTCCTGGCCCGGGAGATGCGCCGGCACCCCTCGACGGTGCGTGACCTACTCAAACGCTGTGGCGGAGTCCAGCCGATACCTCGCCGCCGCAGCATGTTGCGCCTGAGTTTGGCTGAGCGAGAAGAGATCTCGCGTGGATTGGCGGCAGGGGACTCGCTGCGCGGTATCGCCCGCAGGCTGGGGCGAGCGCCCTCGACGATCTCGCGGGAGGTCGCCGGGCGTGGTGGTCGTTTCGCCTATCGGGCCTTGCCCGCGGATCAGGCGGCGTGGGCTCGGGCCACACGACCGAAACCGACCAAATTGTCTCGCGATCCGGCATTGGCCGCGGTGGTGGCCGAGAAACTCGCTCTGGCGTGGTCGCCGCAGCAGATCGCGGGCTGGCTGCGCCGAAATCCGCAGTCCAGCATGGGTTATGTGTCGCACGAGACGATCTACCGGGCCTTGTTCATCCAAGCGCGCGGCGAGCTGCGCCACGAGCTGACCCGCTATCTACGCACCCACCGGGCCATGCGGCGACCCAAGGTCAAGCGCGAGCCCGACGGGCGCGGTCAGCGCCGCGGCGTGCTCACCATCGCCGAACGCCCCGCCGAGGCCGCCGATCGAGCTGTTCCCGGGCATTGGGAAGGTGATCTGCTGTTCGGGCGCGGCATGTCTCCGGTCGCCACCCTGGTGGAACGGTCCACCCGGTTCCTGCTGCTCGTCGCTCTGCCCGACGGCAAACGAGCTGATCTGGTCGCCGAAGCCCTAGCTGCCCGGATCCTCACCCTGCCCGATGCGTTGCGGCGGACCTTGACCTGGGACCAGGGCTACGAAATGGCCGAACACGCCGCCTTCACCATCGCCACCGGTGTCTCGGTCTACTTCTGCGATCCGAAAAGTCCCTGGCAGCGCGGCAGTAATGAGAACACCAACGGACTTCTCCGCCAATACCTTCCCCGACATCTGGACCTACGCACCTACGGTCAGGCCGACTTCGATGCGATTGCCGATGAACTCAACGGGCGCCCTCGACAAACCCTCGGATTCCGCACACCATCAGAAGCACTCGAAGAGGTGTTGCGTTGACCGCCTAAGCCCGCACCGATTTCAGCGTGTTCAGCTGGCGCCGTCGGTGCTTCCTCTCAATGACGCGGTGTGGTTGTTCAGGTGGGGTTGTTCGAGGTGGCGCCGAGGCGTTGCATCCATCCAGCCATTGATCCTTCGTCAACGCCGAGGCGACTCGAAGGCGGAACCGAATACGCCGGAACGGGATTCGACTAAAGCCTCAAGGCGAACCGTACGCGCAAGCTGCCATCGGTCCTCACCGACCCTGCACACGACCATCCACCCGATCCTGCACATTCACGGTGGAGATGACAACGCATTATCGGCGCGACGGTGCGGTGAGGATATCGCCGTGGATTCGGTCGACTATCTCCTCGACCGTCCAGCGGGCGTCGATGCGGAGCTCCTCGATACCGGGCAGCGGTTGCCAGCCGTGATACCACTTCGCCATCATCTGCTCCGGGATCGTCGCTGCCTGCGGGCGCCCGGCATGGCGAGTCAAGGTCTCTTCGAAACTGAGATCGAAACCGTAATGCAAGGCTTGGGGCGCGCTGACGCTCAGCCGTTGCAGCATCGGTCCGTACCGAAGCGCATCAAGAATGCCTTCGACAAGGACTACCCGCTCGCTTGCCAGGCATGTCCGGGCGATCTGTTCGATCAGCGTGATATTGAAGGCGCCGGGCTCGTCGGATTCCCGCAGCATCCCTCGGCGCACCACATCTTGTGCAACGAGCACGCACTCGCCACGGCCGAAGCGACGCTGAACACCAGCGGCGACGGTTGACTTGCCCGAGGCCGAGTTGCCTCGGATGGTGACCAGGACGCTCACCATGGGACTCGCAATGCCAGTGCCGCTTCGGGTTTGGGCACGAACCGCGCGAAACTCGGATCGGATTCCGGTATGGCGAAACGGTCGATATCCCACCACCGCCCGCCGTCGAACTCACGCGGATCCAGCCACGGGTCCTGAGACCGGACGCCACTGATCAAATACCACAAGGTGACATGTTCGTGCCCGTCCTCGACGTCGCCGATCGGGGTGAGGCTCAGCAGCAGCGGATCGGTACCGGCAACGCTGAACTCGGCATCGACGCCCATTTCCTCCCGCGCTTCACGTCGCGCCGCCGCCAGCGGCTGTTCTCCGGGTTCCACGTAACCGCCCGGCGGTAGCCACAATTGCGAAAGACGATGTCTGCCAAGCAGAACCACCCGGGCAACGGGGTCGACAGGAACCGCGTAAACCACAAGATGTCGTGGTGGGGTCGCGGGATTGCGGCGTCGGACGATGTCATCGGTCGCCGTGAGCCATGCCAGCGTCTCGCGCTGATGTTGCCGTTCAAGGCTGTCGCACGGGGAAATACCCGTGACGATCTGGGCGACGGCCGCTGTAGCTGGCTCCATGGCCGCACACCATAGACCTCGGGTCCGACAATTCCAGCCCACCAGCATCAATAGCGGTCCTCATCATCCTCGGCCCGAAACCGATCGAAGTCCGCGCCGCCCCCCACTCTTGGCCAGGTGGTTGCTCAGCGCGGTAATATGAAAGACGAGAGTGTTGTGGACCCGCTTGTATTCGCTGGCGGCGTGGGTGAATCCGTCCGGATCCACCACCACGGTCGGCGGGCCATCTCACGGCCACGTCCGGGTGTTGGTCTCGATCGCGGTCGTGTAGTTGGTGTGTGCCTTGCGTGCGACCTCGCGCAGCTCGTCGAGATTCTCGCCCACCCCGGCCATCCACTTCTCGTGCGCGAGCTGCTGCGCAGTGGCCGCCGTGCTCGACCAACTCAAATGCAGATCAGGCGATGGCCGCGTTCGGTCGCATGGTCGAGGACTGGTTGGGCGAGGTCGACCCTCACCGCACGGTCTTGCCACCCATCGGCGAGCAGTTCCTTGCCGATCGTGTCATCGAGCTCCCCTCGGCCCGGAGCGCTGCGGCCGGGTCAGCGGGCAAAACGCGCGGCCTCGTGGAGCCGGTCGATCCGGACCTGCAGTTCTGCAGCCACCGCGCCTCCCGACCACACCGGGAATTCGGCGAACTCACGCGAGCTTTCACATCGGATCGCTCTCAACCTTGGGCACCGGGGACGCAGCCGACGCGGCATTGCTTTCCCTCAGGCCACCTGCAGTAGACGCGAGAGGAACCCTGAAGTCGACCGTGTCGAGACCACGTCGATCGCCTCTCACCTCGCCGAGCCACCGCCGGTCCGGCGCCATCTCGGCAAGCCCACCCGATCGCCGGTATCTACCGATGCCCCTACCGTCGCCATGGGATCTCCGTCAGCGAGTTGGACGCAGACCACCACACTCCGGTTCCCCGCTGTGCTGTAGATCATGCCCTAACCGCACGAGCCCCGCCTGCGACGGCGATCCGGTCCCATCAGTAAGGGCACCTGTGGCGGCAAGGGCCGACTGCCGCGCGGCAGTCTCAGTGTCTGCGGCTACGTTGCTGTCGCGCAGCATCTTTCAGGTTGGTCCTTGCAGGTTCTTACGGCCGCCGATCGGGTATCACTGCTCCGCAGTTTGGGTCCGTGAACAGTCGGCGGTAGGTGGCACTCGCGCGCTGGCGTAGTTGTTCATCGTCGAGACCGCCGGCTTCGGCGCGTAGCTGTGCGTCGGCGACGTAGTCATCGACGTCAGCGAACAGCGCGTCCAGCAGGTCGAATACGGGTGGCCCGAATCGTGTCTTTTCGGACTTGAATGCGGTGAGGTATTCCGATTCGAACGTCGGTGCGTCGATTTCACCGGAAATGAAACGGCGGAGGATGTCCTCGTAGAGGGCTAAGCCCTGTAGCTCGGCATGGTTCTGGTGGGTCATCTAACCGCCTCCGAGTGAGCCGCGTTGAAGAATGTTTTCTGCTTGTTCTGAGTTGACTTTCCATCCGGTGACGAATCCGCCGGTCGGTGATTGCACCACCACGAGGCCGGTGTTCGGATTGTAGTTCAGGATCGCGGGGTCTCCTCGATATGTGCCTTGGATATGTTTGGTGTCGGGGTTGTCGATATGTTTCTGCAGCGCGTCTTTGTACTCTGCCTCGCCTGCTTTGCCCCACGGCGTGTTCACGCCGAAATCGCCTGCGTGTTTGTACTTTTTCTGCAGCTGTCTGGGTTCGGCCTTGAACGGTACCGGGTCGGTGTATTTGATGGTTCCGCCGGGGCCGCGTGATCCTTGCCCTGGTGGTTGGCGTTGGAATCCCCACATGGCCAGGCCGGCGGCCATGGCTGCGGCGGCGCCGCTTCCTTTGGCGGGTGGGTCGGTGACTTGGTGGTAGCCGTACTGGTCTTCGACGATGAGCGCGTAGGGCACCCAGCCGGGTTTGGTGCTCGAGGCGGGGTCGTCCAGGCGTGGGTCGAGGAAGGTGTAGGCGATATATCAGTTGTGGTCGTCTCCTTCCGGACCCGGCACGCGGGAGAGATACATCGTGTCGTTGGGGCTGCTGGGCAGGGTGATCCCGCCCTCGATCGTGGCGGGGAGTCCGCGCTCGCGCAGCGATGGATTGTCTGCTGTAACTTCGGGTTTCGGGAAGATGTGGACTGAGGTGGCGGTGTCCGTGCCGCCTTCTACCCAGCTCGGGGTGAGGAAGCGGCCGCTGGGGTCGAACTCGACGATGGTGCCGTCGTTGAGTTCATAGCTCGTGCCCGAACCGTCGCCTGTGCCGGGGGCTTGGGCCGGGGCAGGGCCATCGCGCACCTGCCGCCGTCGCAGACCGCCGGAGACGAACCCGGCCAGGCCGAGGACAAGCAGCGCCGGGATTCGCGGGTCGCTTCCGCCGGTGCTCGAGGTCGCCGGTGGGGCGGATTCGGTCCGCGCCGGTGGCGGTGATGGAGGCGACGGCGGGGTGCTGGTGGCACCGAGCAGTTGTTGTTTGAGCTCGGCGAACTGCTGATCGGACAGAACTCCTTGCTCGTGGAGCCGGGCCGCGCGCTCGAGTTGAGACAGGAGGTCATTTTCCGCACCCTGCACGGGCGGTGGCGCCAACTCGGCCGGGTCCGCCGCGTGCGCCTCGGCGGTGGCCGGGGACAGGGGTTGCGGGTTCGGTGTGTGCTGTGGTTGGGGTGCGGGAGCCTCACCTGGGACCGGGACGATCGGGGTGCCGTTGCCCGGCGGGATCGGCGGCGGGGTGAGCGCGCCCGCTTTCCCGCCGGTCCCCGCGCTGGGGCCTGGTGGTTGTCCCGGCAACGCCGGCGTGGTCAGCGCCGGGGGCGTGCTCGGCGCCGCGGGCGGGGGTCCTGGCGGCGGCTTGGGCACCGGGATACAAGGCCACCCTGGGTGCATCTGCTGCCACTGATCGCACGGGATATCCGGTTGCGCAGACGCTGTCGCGGCACCGAACAGTGCGGCGGCAATTCCGAATGCGGCCGCAGCCGCCATCACCAGGCCGCAGCCCGTACGTGGGGTCATCGGCGCTTCCTGATCCGGTCGGCCAGGGTGTCGATGGCCCACCAGGTGAGGCGTCCGGCGATCGACATCCACAGGAAGAAGGCGAGATAGATCAGCACAGCGCCGTAGTCCTCGCCCCAGCCAGGGACACGGTCGAGCGTGGCGAACGCGGCGACGAGCATGCCCAACCCGCCGAGGAGCGCGACCGGTGCCCATTGCGCCGATTTTGCGCGCTCACGACGGTGTGCGGGGCTGTCGGTGTCGAATGACATGCAAGCTCTCCTTAGCCTTTTTGGCAGGGTGGATGGTCAGAGGCGGATGTGTTTCCGCGGATCGGTAACCGAGTCCTCGGCTAGCGGATCCCGATGCGGGCGTGCTCACGGACGAGCGCGGCGAAACCGCGCCCACGCTGATGCCAACTTTCCACACGATCGAAACTCGTTCTCCAGCGCAAGGTTTGGTGCCGAGCCCGGCGGCGGCGATCAGGTTGGCTGCCCTCGGCACCCGAGGACGCTGACAATCGTGTGAGCGATAAAGGTGCCCCGGCTGAGGATCGTGACATCCTCGCGATCACGGTGGACCCGACCCAATCCCAGCCCGCCGCGTCGACCTCCCCAGCTTCGTCAGCGACCGGACTCGCCGCAGACACCGTCACCGCCCGCACGACGTTGCCCGCTAGCAAACCACTATCCGCCACGCAACGAGACAGCCCTACGACCTTCCTAGTCACACATTCCCCCTAGTGCCGCTGCCACACAGCCGCGATCCAGCCCGTCATGTGACATGTTCTCGCATGCATCACACCCGAATGGCGAATTTCTAGCAATCTTTCCGTGGGTGTTCACGCTGTCTGTGATCAGTGATTCACCCGGCGTTCATCCGACTCGGCCTGACAGCCAGCACGACACCGCTCGATCGTGGGCAATGTGTGAACTGCGTCACGCTCCCGTCGTGACCATCCGCCGCAACGCGACTCCGGCGTGACAGATCCTGAGGATGACCGCATGTGACGGCCTCCCATCACTAGAAGTTCATCAGTGGCAGCACCGAAGAAGTATCCCGACGAGTTGAAGGCTCGGGCGGA
>NZ_BAFT02000073.1 GCF_000308475.2 Nocardia brasiliensis NBRC 14402
CGCCGAAGCCGGCCCCGGAGCCCGCGCCCGCACCGAAGCCGGCCCCGCCGACCCTGTCGGACCCCGGCTTCGATCCGAAGCCCGGCTACTGAGCACGCGATAGAACGAGGTCGCCGTGACCGACACCCGATCGACACCGCGGGGGACCCCCGCGGTGTCGCCCGAGATCGCGCAAAGCCGCCCGGCCCTGCCGTCGTTGACGGGGGCCCGGTGGTGGGCGGCATTCGCCGTCTTTCTCCTACATGCCCTGGTGTTTCTGCCGGTCTATCCGTTCCAGAAATCGGAACTGTTCCGTCAGATCCACTTCTTCATGCCCATGCAGCTGGGGGCGGCCGGCGTCACGTTCTTCTTCGTGCTCTCCGGATTCATCATCTACTGGTCGTTCAAGCCCGGCGCTTCGGTGCTGCGGTTCTATTGGCGGCGCGTACTGAAGATCTATCCGTCGCATCTGGTCGCGGCGCTGGCCTTCATCGTGGTCGCCAGTGTGCCGCTGCACCGCCTGGTGGTCTGGGTGCCGAACCTGTTGCTGGTGCACACCTGGATTCCGAAGTCCACCACCGTCGGCGGGCTCAATGTGCCGTCCTGGTCGCTGGCCTCGGAGATGCTGTTCTACCTCAGCTTCCCGCTGGTGCTGCCGCTGGTCCGGCGCATCCGCACCGAACACCTGGTGCGGGCGATGGTGGTGCTTTTCCTGTTCATCCTCGCGTTGCACACCGCGTATTTCCTGTTCGTCGACGGCCCGAAGGGCATCGAGAACGCTTTCGCACCCCGGCTGGTGCCCGGTGATGCCTCGCCGATGTACGAATTGCACGCCTCGCCGGCGTGGTTCGCTCGCGACGACATCCCCGTCGCGCTGTCGTACTGGCTGAGCTACAACTTCCCGCTGTCGCGGCTGCCCGAGTTCTTCCTCGGCGTGCTCGCGGCCCGGATGGTGCTCGAGGGCCGGTGGCGCAACGTCAAGATGGGTCCGCCGCTGGCGCTGCTCGCGCTCGCCTACGCGGCCACCTGGGTGCTGCCGGTGAACTACAAGATGTCGGCGCTGCTGCTGGCGCCGATGACCGCAGTGGTGGCCACGCTCGCCGCGCGGGATCTGCAAGGCATTCCGGGCCTGAATTCGTCCAAGACGATGGTGTGGCTCGGGAACGTCTCGTTCGCCTTCTATCTGATCCAGTTCCCGGTGATGGTGCTGATCACCAGACTGTTCATCGGCGGGCACCAGTTCGGCTGGGCCGGCTGGCTGGGGTGGGCGCTGTTGTCCATGGTCGTCTCGACCGTGGCCGGCGCGGCCATGTACCACTGGATCGATCTGCCACTGATGACCAGGTTCTCCGGTCGCCGGCGCACCGCGCCGAAGGACGAGGAGAAACCGGAAACCATGGTGGTGTCGAGCGAACCGAAGCCCGTGGTGGCGAGTTCGAACGAACCGCAGACAGTGAATTCCACCGTCCGTTGACCTGCCACCCATAACGCACCGGCCGCCCGGACCTGGCACCTCCGGCGGCCGGTGCCTTTTTATTCGAGCAGAAACAACGGTGGATCATCATGCGCCAAGAACTTGCGGAACGGCCGCAGAAAATCGCATATCCGGCAGGGGATTCCCGCGTCGCCGACCACCGCACGCCGTGCTATTGCGGCTGCGCCGCGGCCGAATATTCGGCCGCCGTCGACGGCATTCATGCCAGGAGGAACGTCACGTGAACAACATCGCCGTGCTCGGCACCGGGTCCTATCTGCCGGATCGCATCGTGTCCAACAGCGAGGTCGGCTCCGGCGCCGACGTCGACAGCGAATGGATCATCCGCAAGACCGCGATCCGCGAGCGGCGCTGGGCACTGCCGGACCAGGCGACCTCCGACCTGGCGACCCGCGCGGCGCGCGCCGCGCTGGACGCCGCGGGCATCGGCGCGGACGAGGTGAGCGCGCTCGTGGTCGCGACCTCCACACCCGACCACCCGCAACCGCCCACCGCGGCCTTCGTCCAGCACAACCTGGGCGCCCGCGGCGCCTCGGCCTTCGACGTGAACGCGGTGTGCTCGGGCTTCGTCTTCGCGCTTTCCGCGGTGGAGGCCGCGATCGCGCGGGCGGGTGGGGGATACGGGCTGGTCGTGGGCGCCGACGTCTACTCCAGGATCCTCAATCCGGCGGACCGGCGCACGGTGGTGCTGTTCGGCGACGGTGCGGGCGCGGTGGTGCTCGGGCCGTCCGCGTCCGGCGGCCTGCGCCGATTCGGCCTGCACACCTTCGGCGACCTGACCTCGCTGATCCGGGTCCCGGCCGGCGGCAGCCGCCAGCCCTACGATCCGGCCGCGCACGAACTCGGGGCGCAGTACTTCACGATGGACGGCCGCGGCGTCCGGGCCTTCGTCAACGGCTCGCTGCCCGTGCTGGTCAAGCAATTCCTGCACGACTCCGGCGTGGCGCCGGACGACATCACCCACCTGATTCCGCATCAGGCCAACGGCGTCATGCTGGCCGAACTGGCGGAGGAACTCGGGCTGGTCAACGCCACTATGCACACGACGGTTCGCTATTACGGGAACACGGGTGCCGCGTCGATACCGATCACCCTGGACAACGCGGCACGCACGGGCGGGATACGCCCGGGCGACAAAGTTCTGCTCGTCGGCTTCGGGGGCGGAATGGCGGTGGGACTCACCCTCGTCGAGTGGTGAGGCACCGCACAGCCGAAATACGACTTCATTCATCCCGGAAAGAGAGACAGCGTAGTGAGTGCACCTACCGAGTCACCGTCCTTTCTCGCGACCCGCCGCGGCAAGCTCACGCTGGTGCTGCTGTGCACGGCCGCGTTCCTCGACTTCGTCGACAGTTCGATCGTCAATCTCGCGCTCCCGGCGATCCAGGGCGAGATGGATCTGTCGGTGTCGACCCTGCAGTGGATCACCACCGGCTACCTGCTGACCTATGGCGGCCTGATGCTGCTCGGCGGGCGCCTGGCCGACCTGCTCGGGCGGCGCCGGATCCTCATGGCGGGCACCGCCATCATCGGAATCTCCTCGGCCGCAGCAGGTCTGGCGCAGAACAGTGAACTGCTGATCGGCGCCCGGTTCACCCAGGGCATCGGCGCCGCGCTCATGCTGCCCGCCGCGCTGTCGATCCTGACCACCAGTTTCCGCAGCGGCACCGACCGCAGCACCGCGCTCGGCGTGTGGGCCGGCATCGCCGGTCTCGGTGCGGCGTCCGGGCTGCTGCTCGGCGGTCTGATCACCCAGGGGCCCGGCTGGCGGTGGGTGTTCTACGTCAATGTGCCGGTCTGCCTCCTGATCCTGATCGTGCTGCCGCTGCTGGTGCCCAGCGACCGGCGCAACGACATCAAGGGCAGCTTCGACATCCTCGGCACCGCGCTCGGCACCGGTGGCCTGATGACGCTGGTCTACGGCCTGGTCGAGGCGCCGGAGCACGGATGGGGCAGTGCCCGTACGGTTCTCGTGCTCGCGGCGGCGGCCGCGCTGCTGGCCGGGTTCGTGATCAACGAGCACAAGATCTCGAATCCGCTGGTGCCGCTGTCGATCTTCCGCATCCGTGGCCTCGGCGCCGCCGACGTGACGCAGATGCTGGTGGCCGCGGGCATGATGTCGCTGTTCTTCTTCATCACCCTCTACACCCAGGAAGTCCTCGGCTGGGGGGAGATCAAGGCGGGGCTGGCCTATCTGCCGTTCAGCGCGACCATCGTGGTGGTCTCCGGCGTGACGACAAAGATCGTGCCGCGCACCGGAACCCGTCCGGTGATCATCATCGGCTCGGTGATCACCGGCATCGGCATCTTCCTGCTCGCCCAGATCCCGACCGACGGCGCGTACCTGTCGGACCTGTTGCCCGGCTTGGTGATCACGGCCGCCGGCTCGGCCGCGGTTTTCGTCGCCAACACCACCGCGGCCAACGCGGGCGTGCCCGCGGACAAGGCCGGACTGGCCGCCGCCCTGCTCAGCACCGCGCAGCAACTCGGTGTCGCCATCGGCGTCGCGGTGCTCACCGCGATCTCCATCTCGCACACCAACACCGAGCTGGCACACGGTGCGCTACCGCTGGACGCGACGACCGCCGGGTTCCGGCGCGCGCTGCTGGTCGCCGCGATCTTCGCGACGGTGGGCGCGCTGACGGCGCTGCGCACGGTCAACACCCGCGGCGAAGAGGCGGACGCCGTGGTGGAATCGCGACCCGAAAAGGTGGTCGTCTGACGCTGTCACCATGCCCGGGTGCCGATTTCAGGTACCCGGGCGCACAGCTGTCTCCGGACATGGCCAGGTCCGTGTCTGTAACCCGCATCGCTAAAGCGCGAATCAGATGAAGGTGACACCGTGTCCAGCCACAAGCTAGGAACCCGTGAACTGATAACTTCCCCCGGCGCCGAGGAACTCGAAGACGGCGAGCAATCGGCAGTGGTGCTCTTTCCCGAGACGCTGCGCAGGTTTCCCCGGCCCGACCGCCCCGGCGCACCCGACGCACTGCGCATCGCCGTCGTCGGTGTCGGCCCGCGCGGGCTGAGCTGCTATGAGCGGATCTGCGCCAATATCGTGCGCAACGGCGATCGCTTCCGCACCGAGATCTATCTGATCGATTCGACCCGGGTCGGCACCGGATCGGTCTGGCGCACCGACCAATCCGAACATCTGCTGATGAATACGGTGGCGTCGCAGGTGACGATCTTCACCGACGACAGTGTGGCGATGGAAGGTCCCGTGGTGCCGGGGCCGAGCCTGTACGAATGGACGAGTTTCCTGGCGAAGGTCGGCAATTTCGCCGACCTGCCCGACGAGTTCTACGCGGAGGCGTGCCGTACCGCGCCCAATACCTATCCCACCCGCGCCATCTACGGCTACTACCTGCGCTGGGCCTACGAGCACATCCGCGATCGTTACGCCGGCTGGGTGCGCACCTACGAGATCACCGCCACCGCAACGGATCTGCGCGACGATCCGACGGGTCGCCAAGAGCTGACGCTGGATACGGGGGAGCGCATCGACGCGCTGCACGCCGTCGTGCTCGCGCAGGGTCACGTCTCGCCGCGGCAGCCGGTGGATCCCGGCTGGCCCGACGGACAGGTGCAACGGTTGGGGCTGCTGCACATCGCCCCGGTCAATGCCGCCGATGTCGACATCGACCAGGTGCCCGAGCGGGAAACCACGATCATCCGCGGTCTCGGCCTGACCTTCTTCGACTACATGGCGCTGCTCACGGTCGGCCGGGACGGCCGATTCGAGCAGACCGACACGGAGGGGGTGCTGAAGTACATCCCGTCCGGGCGAGAACCGTTGATCGTGGCGGGGTGCCGGCGCGGCGTACCGCATCACGCGCGCGGCGAGAATCAGAAGGGCATCGACGAACGCCACATTCCCACCCTGCTCGACCCGCGGCGAATCGCCGAATTACGCAGCCGGGCCGATCGTTTCGGGGACATCTCGTTCCGGCGCGACGTGTGGCCCCTGGTCGCGCGGGAGGTGGAGACGGTCTACTACTCGTTGGTGATCGACGATCAGATCAGCCCGCGCGAGCTGCGCGGCTTCCGCGCGCGCTACCTCGCGGCACCCACCGAGGAGGCGGCCGCGGCCATCCTCGCCGAGTACCGGATCGCGCCGGAGCAGCGGTGGAATTGGGAGTTGCTCGGCGATCCCACCGCGGGCCGCCACTTCGGCGATGTCGCCGAATTCCACAGCTGGCTGGTCGATTACCTGGACGCCGATGTGCGCAACGCCCGGCTCGGCAATGTGCGCGGCCCGGTCAAGGCGACCCTGGACGTACTGCGGGATCTGCGCAACGAGGTGCGCCTGATCGTCGACCACGGTGGTATCACCGGCCAGTCGTACCGCGACGATCTCGACGGTTGGTACACGCCGTTGAACGCCTTCCTCTCGATCGGCCCGCCCACCGCGCGGATCGCCGAACTCGCGGCGCTGATCAGAGCGGGCGTCGTGCGGATCATCGGGCCGGGCATGCGCGTGCGGCTCGATGCGGAGGCAGGGTGTTTCGTGGCGAGTTCGCCCATGGTGGCGGGGTCGACGGTCACCGGCCGGGTGCTCATCGATGCGCGGCTGCCCGAGCCCGATCTGCGGGCGACCGGCGACGTGCTGTTGCGGAACCTGCTGCGATCGGAGGATATTCGAGGTTTCACCCTGACGAACCCCGACGGCAGCCACTATCGCACCGGAGGTCTGGAGGTGGCCCGTGACTCGCACGCGGTCCTCGACGCCGCAGGACGGCCGCATCCGCGTCGTTTCGCGGTCGGCGTGCCCACCGAGGCCGTGCACTGGGTGACCGCGGCCGGACCGCGGCCCGGCGTGAACTCGGTGACGCTGTCCGACAGCGACAGCGTCGCGCGTTCCATCCTCACCGACTACCGGACGGCGGCCGGCCCGCTACAGCGAAAGGACTACGCCGATGGTCATAGATAAGGGATTGCTCGCTCCGGTGCGCGCGGGCGTGCCGGTGGAGTCGGTGGTGTCCGACGACGCCTGGCTGGAGGCGATGCTGGAGGTCGAGCTCGCCCTGGCCCGCGCCCAGGCGCGGCTCGGCCTGATCCCGGTGGACGCCGTCGGGCAGATCACCGCCGCGGTCGGCACCCATCGATTCGACGTGCGCGCGATCGCCACGGCCGCACGCGGGGCCGCCAATCCCGTGGTGTCGTTCGTGCAGCAGTTGCAGCGCGTGGTCGCCGAAACCGATTCGGCCGCTGCCGATCACGTGCACTGGGGTTCGACCAGCCAGGACATCTTCGATACCGCGTCGATGCTGGTCGCGGCGCGGGCGTTGACGGTGATCAGCGCCGACGTGGAGGCGAGCGTCGACTCGCTGACCCGGCTGGCCGACCAGCACCGCGATACCGTGATCGCCGCCAGAACCCTGGGCATGCACGCGGTTCCGACCACCTTCGGCGCCCGGGTCACCACCTGGATCCAGGGCCTGCTCGCCGCGGCCGACCGGCTGCGGCAGGTCCGCGAGCACGGCCTGCCCGTCCAACTCGGCGGCGCTGCAGGGACATTCGCGTCGTACGTGGAATGTGCCCGGCGCAGCGGCGGCGCGCTGGCCGACGCGAGCCCCGGGCAGATCTACGCCAGGTTGACCGACGAGTTCGCGGCGGAGCTGTCGCTGGCACCCAGCGCGGCGCCCTGGCACAGCGTCCGGACGCCGATCGCCGATCTCGGTGCCGTGCTGGCCACCACCTCGGGCGCGCTCGGCAAATTCGCCGTCGACGTGCTCTCTCAGGCCCGGACCGAGGTGATGGAGGTGTACGAGCCCGCCGCGGCCGGCCGCGGTGAGTCCTCGGCCATGCCGCAGAAGCGTAATCCGGTGCTCGCCACCATGATCCGGTCCGCCTCGCTGCAAGTGCCGGCACTGGCGTCCACCCTGTTCGGCGCGATGCTCGCCGAGGACGAACGCTCACCCGGCGCCTGGCATGCCGAGTGGCAGCCGCTGCGGGAGTGCCTGCTGCTGGTCGGCGGCAGCGCGCACACCGCCGCCGAACTGGCCGACGGCCTGCGCGCCGACGAGGCCCGGATGAGCGAGATCCTCGCCATGAGCCACGGCCAGCTGGTCTCGGAGCGCCTGTCCATCCGCCTGACTCCACTGCTCGGTCGGGTCCAAGCCAAGAAGGTCTTGCAAGCGGCCGCCTTCGAAGCCGCGGAGTCCGGTGCAGCGCTGGCCGATGTGCTGTCCGCCAATCCCACGGTCAGCGAGCGGCTCGGCGCCGAGGAGATCCGCGAGTTGCTCCGCCCGCGGAACTATCTCGGTATCGCGCCCACCCTGCTGGACCAGGTGATCGAGCACCGCTGAGCGCATTGCTGCTGCCCCGCATACGTTTTCGTATGCGGGGCAGCTTTTTTGCGTTGCGGGGCAGTCGGTTCAGGCCGTGAGCTGGAGGATGTCGATGCCGCGGTTGTTGTCGGCCACGTAGGCGAAACCGCGGTGCCAGTACGGCGCCCAGGCGGCCGCATCGGCGGGACGGTAGTACGCGATCTGCTTGGGGTTGGTCGGATCGCTGACGTCCAGGAACCGGGTGCCCTGCGCGTAGAACGACTGCACCAGCACCTTGTCGCGGACATCGAAGTAGTGGGCCGAACAGTCCGCCGAGGCGGGATCGCTGCCTTCCTGCCCGGCCACGCCCCAGGTGCCGATTGTTTTGAGCCGGTACGGCTTTTGCGGCGTCGACCGCCACCCCTCGCCACCGTAGGACCCCTCCAGTGACGCGATCACCAGCACGCCGTCGCCCGCGCAGCCGTCGAGGAAGCTCTCCTCGGTGGCATAGATCAGGTTCCCGTTGCCCCAGTGCCCGGCGCTGCCGCCGTCCGGCGCCAGACTGCCGACCGGCCGGAAACTGTTGTGCATGAACTTGGACGGCGCGGCGGTCTCGTTGATCCCGCCGCCGGCGTAGGGCACCGGATCGGTCGGCGAGGCGGGGCGGAACTTGCCGGTCACCGGGTCCTTGTGCATGCCCTCGGTCCAATATCCGCGCACCCCACCGCGGCCGGAGGCCCAGGCGACACCGGCCGCGTCGATCTGGACGTCGTGCACATAATCGGTCTTGCCGTCGTTGCGCGCCAACTCGATCGGCTGCGGGAAGACCTTCGGCTTGCGCGGATCCCGGATATCGGTGACCCAGATCGGGCGGCCACCCCATTCGGCGGGCTGGCTGTCCGCCTTGGCCGGACCGCCGGTCCACAGATACTGGCAGTCGTTGATGCAGCTGGTGGTGTGCCCCGCGGGCACCTTGACGTAGCTCAACACGGTCGGCTTCTCCGGCTTGGCCAGATCCACGATGTAGACGCCGGATTCGCCCGTGCGCACGTTGCCCCCGAAGGCGCGCGGATCGCGGGACAGGAAGACACGTTTGCGCACCGGGTCGACCTCGGTGTCCTCGGTTTCCCACATGCCCGGCATATCCAGCTTGCCGATCAGTTTCGGTGCCGCCGGATTCGCGGTCAGGTCATAGGTTTTCAAGCCGAATTCGCCGGAGACCACCATCACGTCCCGGTTGCCGTACTGGAGGAACTGCAACGCGATCGCGCCTTGCGCATCCGGCACGTTGCCGACCGCCTTGACGTTCTTCTCCGCGCCGGGGGCGCCGGTGGACCGGGCGGCCGCAATATGTGGACCGTGCGTCTCCTCCTCCCCGCAGGCCATGGCGGGCAGCGTGGTCGCGGCGAGCGCCGCGGTCACGGTGACCAAGAGCAGAGACGAGCGGAGCAACCAACGGCGCACGACTACCTCCCAGCGGGCCATGAATTCCCCATGACCGGGGATGCTCGGTCATGGGGAAGCCTCACTGTAAGTGCCGCCGTGGCGAATTCGCGATACCCACATCGCGGTACCGCAACTGGGGAACCACTTTCGCGTGGCGCGTCCCATGATGCCTGAGGCAGGTGTGTGATTCGCGCGGCGGAGGGTGAATGATGCTGGTAATTCTGGTGTTACAGGTGCGGCGGGTGCTATGCGCTCGACCGTCGAGGAGACCGGGATGGTGCGGGCCGCTCGCGGTCCTGTGCGCCGCGCTGCTGGTCGGCAGCGCCGGCTGCACCGGAACTCCGGAGGCGGCGGCCCGGCCCGGTGTCTTGACGGTCGGCATCGGTGAGCCGGCCGGACTGGTTCCCGGCGATCTGCGTGACCAGGCCGGTCGGCTACTGGCCGGCGCGTTGTGGACGCCGCTGGTGGACTACGACCCGGCCACCGGACGGACCGTTCCCCGGGCCGCGGCGGCGATCTCGACCGCGGACCGGATGACCTGGCAGATCGACCTGCGCACCGATGGCCGCTTCCACGACGGGACGCCGGTGACCGCGAAATCCTATGTCGACACCTGGCGCACCGTGGTCGAGGAGCGATGGAGCGGTGCGAGCGCGCTCACCGAGGTGTTGCGCGCCACGGAGATCAGCGCACCGAGCGAGTACACCCTGCGTATCGTGCTCGACCGGCCGTTCGGCCAGGTGCCCGCCGTACTCGCGGCGCAGGCGCTGCTGCCGCTGCCCGCTGCGGTGCTGGCCTCCCGGGACTGGACCGGCTTCGCCGCGCAGCCGATCGGCAACGGGCCGTTCCGGTTGGCGGGTCCATGGCGAGCGGGGTCGGGCGGACGGCTCGAGCGGGTCGAGGAAGTCGCGGGCAAGGTCCGTGCGATCGAATTCCGCGTCGGTGCACCCGCCGAGCAGTACGACCAGGTGAAAGCGGGTGAGCTGGATCTGGTCGCCACGGTGCCCGGGGAGCGGCACGACGCCATGCATCACGACTTCGCCGAGCGCCACGTCATGTGGCCGCTGCCGGAGGCAGACTATCTCGCATTTCCACTGTCGGACAAGCGTTTCGAGGACGCGGCGGCACGGTTCGCGTTCGCCATGGCGGTGGACCGTCCGGCTCTGGCCGCGGGACCGCTGGCGCGGCAGGTAGATCCCGCGAGCACGCTGTTGCCGCCCGGCGTCGCGCCCGGCGAACGGTCCTCCACCTGCCGTCCGTGCCGCCACGACGGGGCCGCGGCGAAGTCGCTGCTCGGGCAGGTTTCCTTCGCCGGGCCGGTCAGCGTGTATTTTGCTGCCGGGCAGGAGCATTGGGCACGGCCGCTCGTCGAGCAGTGGCGCACGGCGCTCGGGGTGGCGGCGACCGCGCGGCCACGGGACGAGGAGACGAGCGCGCCCGTGGACGGCCCGTTCGTGGTGTCCCGCTCGCTGCGCACGTCCAGCCCGCACGAACTCCTCAGCGCGCTGGCCCGCGCCGCCGGGTACGCCGACGACGGGTTCGCCGAGCTGCTGGCCGCCGCCGATGCCGCGGACGTCACGGTGGACAGCGCTCAGCTGTATCGCCTCGCCGAGAACCAGCTACTGCGCGACCTCCCGGTTGCACCCCTGTGGTCCGGTCACGGCCACGCGGTCTGGGCGCCGCGGGTGCATGACGTCACCGCGACCCCATTACGCGGCATCGACCTTGCCGCGATTTCGGTGTGAGCGTCAGTGCGGACGGCGGGCTCGAAGCGTTGCCTCTGCGATCGGCGTGCGGCGGCGTCGGGTGACCGGCAGCCCGTGAGAGCCGTTGCTGCCCAACGTGGTCGGGAGGTACGCGGATGCTGACGCAGCCCGCGTCGTGATCGGGTGTGATTCGGCTGTGATCGTGTCGTGATTGATCGATCTGCTTTTAATCATGCCTCAACTCGCTTTTAGAATGCGGCATACAACTCGTCGTCCGGCGCGCCGCGTCCTAGTCTCGGATCAGTGCTCGACCATCCGGTGCAACCGGGAGCCAGGCCACCGACCAACGCTGCTCGGCGGGTTCCGACAGGCGGATCCACCTCGGCGGCGACCAGCCTGATCCATTGGCGGACAGGCGATTCGGCGCGCGGCCGACCATATCGAAGGAAAGAATTTCATGGGTAAGCACAGCGCACCTCGGAAAAATCATGTCCCGGCGCAATTGGCGATTCTGTCGACGGCCACACTGATCGGCCTCGGTATCTCGGCGCAGAGCGGCGCGGGCGCGGCGACGGCGGATTCGACCATCAGCGCGACGCACCGGACCGACGACGTGGCGCCCGCCCCGGCCAAGCGAGTCGGCGGCGCGGTCGCCCAGACCGTCAGTCACCATGGCGGGCAGGAGAGCCGCAACGCGGTGCCGCCGAAGAAGCGCAAGCCGAAGCCTGCTGCGGACAAGCCGAAGCCTGCGGCGGACAAGCCCAAGGCGGCCCCGGATCCGTTGGAGCTGTTGAACAGTGGCAGCGCCGCGCTGAGCGGACTGGCGAAGAGCCTGAACACCGGCAGCTCGGCCATCGCCCCGCTGGGCAAGGCGCTCGGCACCGGCAGCACCGCCGTGTCCGGCAGCGCGAGCAGCGGCAGCGCGGGCCTGGGCGGGCTGGCCCCGCTGCTCGGCCTGCTCTCCGGCAGCGCCTGAGCCCGGCCCGGCGAGTTCACTGCCAACGAGCAACGAGAAGGCATTCGATGGGCAAGCACAGCGCACCGGGAAAGAACCGCTATTCTCCCGCGACCATGCTCACACTGTCCACCGCGTTCGGGGTGTCGGCCTTCGCCGTCACCATCGCCGGAACCTCCAGGGCCGCAGCGGCTCCCGAATCCGGCTCGCCGGCCGAGCAGGTGATCAGCCTGACCAATGCCGCGCGGGCCGAGGCGGGCTGTTCGGACCTGAAGGCGGACAAGAAGCTCACCGCCGCCGCCCAGGCGCACACGAAAGACATGGCGGACAACGGTTTTCTGGACCACAACTCGTCGAAGGGCGATCCCGGCGACCGGATCGGCGCGGCCGGGTACCAGGCCCAGGGCTGGGCCGAGAACATCGCCGAGGGGCAGACGAGTGCGTCCGAGGTCGTCGACGCGTGGATGAACAGCGAGGGGCACCGGGCGAACATCCTGGACTGCAAGCTGCAGGACATCGGGGTCGGCTACGCCAAGAGCAGTACCGGAACTGCCTACTGGACACAGGATTTCGGCACCTCGGGCGGCTCCGGCAAGGACAAGGACGACAAGGGTAAGGACGACAAAGGCAAGGACAAAGAGAAGGACAAGGGGAAACCATCGGGTGGTGACAAGGACAAACCGTCGGGCGGCGACCAGAAACCGTCCGACGGTGACAAAGACAAGCCCGGTAGCGACGACGAGGCACCCGCCGGCGAGGACTCTTCGATCGAAACCGGCGACGACGGTTTCGGCGACACCAGCGACGAAGGCGATGGGTCCGGCGAGGACAGTTCGACCGAGGACGACACCGAGGCGTTCGAGGATCCTTGGAGCGAAGGCTCCGACGACAGCGAGCCTTCCGGTGATTCCTGGAGCGAGGATGCCGGCGATGCGACGCAGGACAGCGACGATTCGTCGTTCGACCCGTGGAGCAACGGCTTCGACGACTTCGCCGAGGACGGTGCGACGCCGGACAGCGGCGATGCGTTCGATCCCTGGAGCAACGGTTTCGACGACGGGCTAGGCGATCTCACCGGCGGCGGCGACGCGTACGGCGGCCTCGGCGACATCTTCGGTGAATTCGGTGCCGAGTTCGGCGGGCTCGGTGACGCGCTCGGCGGGCTGGGCGCCGTGGGCGACGCCCTGGGTGGGCTCACCGCCGGTGGTCCGGGCGGGGCGTGGTAGCGCTCGGATCCGGGCGCAGAAGGAGTTCGATATGGCGCTCTACATCACCGCGTGGTCGATGACCAGCGATACCACCCCGGAATTCGCCTCCCGCATCGCGGAGCACGACCGCAAAGCCTGGTGCCTCAGCTGGTTGCCCCACCGCATGCTCACCTGCGAGCAGGCCAGGGCGGGCATGGAATTGGACGAACTACTGAGCGATCCCGGCAGCGTGCACGACGGTATGGCGCTGGCCCTGGCCGACAACTGCGCGGGTCGGATCGGCTTGCTGCGCGAGCAGGCGGTGCTGCTGCTGGCGAAGCGGATGGCCGCTCGATGCGCGGCCGGGGCCGTCACCAGCGCACTTTGAAGGCGGGTCGGGCTTGAAATACGGTGTCCTCACGACGGCTGGGCGAACGTGAGCTGGGAGGACACATGCCGGGCAAGCACGAAGGCACCTCGTTGACCGGGGCCGAGGCGCTGGACCGCCTGGACGCGCTCTATCAGCAGTCGGTCGGCGCGCTGCGGACCGCGTTGCGGGACTTCGTCGAGAACGGCACCGTGCCCGACGCGGCCGCCCGCGCCGCCGGCGCGTTCGCCTACCCGGAATTGCGGATCAGCTGGGACGGTGCCGCCGCGCCGAAGAACCGCTCCCGCGCGTGGGGGCGGTTCACCCGGCCGGGCAGCTACGCCACCACCGTCACCCGGCCCGACCTGCTGCGTCACTATCTGTCGGAGCAGTTGGCGATGATCGAACACGACTACGATGTGCGCGTCGAGGTATCGCCGTCGCACCAGGACATCCCATTCCCGTACGTGATCGATCGCGCCGACCTCGCGCTGGATCGTTCGATGGCCGCGGCGCTCGCGAAGTATTTCCCCACCACCGATCTGGCCACGATCGGTGACGAAACCGCGGACGGCATCCTCGACCCGGCCGACACCTTCCCGCTCAGTCATTTCGACGCGTTGCGCACCGACTTCTCGCTGGCCCGGCTGCAGCATTACACGGGCACGCCCGCCGAGCACTTCCAGTCGTTCGTGCTGTTCACCAATTACTCGCGCTATGTCGACGAGTTCGTGCGCTGGGCCGGCGAGCAGATCGCCGATCCGGACGGCCCCTATGACCGTCTTTCCTGCGCGGGCGGCACCGTGATCAGCGCCGAGACCGCGGGCGTCGGGCTGATCTCCGACCTCGCGTGGAAGAAACACCAGATGCCCGCCTGGCATCTCACCGCGCCCGGACGGCGCGGTATCACCCTGGTGAACATCGGTGTCGGCCCGTCGAACGCGAAGACCATCTGTGATCACCTCGCGGTGCTGCGCCCGCACGCCTGGCTGATGATCGGCCACTGCGGCGGGCTGCGCGAGAGCCAGGCGATCGGTGACTACGTGCTCGCGCACGCCTATCTGCGCGATGACCACGTGCTGGATTCCGTACTGCCGCCGGATATTCCGATTCCCAGCATCGCGGAGGTGCAGCGGGCGCTGTACGACGCGACCAAGACGGTGAGCGGTATGCCGGGCGAAGCGGTGAAGCAGCGGTTGCGCACCGGCACCGTGGTCACCACCGACGACCGGAACTGGGAGCTGCGCTATTCGGCGTCGGCCCTGCGGTTCAACCTCAGCCGCGCGGTCGCCGTCGACATGGAAAGCGCCACCATCGCGGCGCAAGGCTATCGCTTCCGGGTGCCCTACGGCACGCTGCTGTGTGTCTCGGACAAGCCGCTGCACGGTGAGATCAAGCTGCCGGGTCAGGCGAACCGCTTCTACGAGGGCGCCATCTCCGAGCATCTCCAAATCGGTATCCGCGCAGTGGAATTCCTGCGCGCCGAGGGGGACCGGCTGCATTCCCGCAAGCTGCGCACGTTCAACGAGCCGCCGTTCCGCTAGCCCAGAATTCGGGTCGGGATGCGCCAGAGGGCGGTGGCGGCTGCGCCGTCGGCACTGGACTCGAAGGTGATCCAGCGTCCGTCCGGTGACCAGCTCGGTGCGCCGTCGTAGTGCTCGGAGGTGGTGACGCGTACGGGCCGGCCGGTGCCGTCGGCTCGGTGCGCGAAGATCTGAGCGTGCGGGGTGTGCGCGTGATCGGAGGAATACACCACCCAGTTCCCGTCCGGGGAGAAGCTGGCGTCGGTGTCCTCGTCCGCGCCGTCGGTGAGCGTCGCACGTCCGGTGCCGTCCGGCGCAATGGTGACCAGGTCCCAGTCCGCGGAATCCGCACGGCGCGACTGGAATACGATCCGATCACCGCGCGGGGACCAGTTCGGCTGGCGGTTGTCGGTGCCGGTGCCCGGGCCGTCCACGAGTTCGATGGGCAGGCCGTCGGCCCGGCGCACTTTCCAGATGCTGCCGCGCGCCCCGGGGCCGGTCTGGGTGTCGTTCTCCTGGAAGACGATCCATTCGCCGTCCGGGGCGAAACTCGGTTCGGTGTAACCGCGGATGCTGTCGTGTGTGGTCACCCGCGTCGGTGCGCTGCCCGGTGCGATCGTCCAGATCTCGTCCAGGTCGGTGACGTCATAGGAGAAGGTGATCAGCCCGGTCGGCTTGTTCCACGCCGCGCCCGGCAGATTCACCGCCGCCTGATCGCCTTTGCGCACCAGCACTTCCGGTGGCCCACCGGACGTGCGCAGCAGCCACAAACTCGCCCCACCGAGGTTGTAGCCCGCGTCGAACTGCGTGAACACCACGGCATTACCGTCCGGTGAAAAGGCGGCGTTCTGCGCACTCGCCCGCCTGGCCGGCCGATACAACAGTTCGGCTCCGTCCGGCCGAGTGACCGCGTCCTTGTGCTCGACCATGCTTTCCCGCTCCCGATTCGTTCGTGCTCCGCTCCCGGCCGCGCCCACCCTGACATGTTCGCCCGGTCGCCGTCGACGGCGCGGTTCGCTCATCGAAATACCCGCGCCACTTGCCGCGGCGGGTGTGCCGCGACGATCCACCGGAATGCGTACGAATTGCGTGGATCGGTGATGCGGTGCAGCTATCTTCACCACCGGATTTCAAAGCTGAAAATGCGCTCCGGGCAACGTATGCAACTGTATGTCGCGGTATCCGCCGTGCTAACGTCGCCGCTGACCCCGCTCCGTATTTCCTCGAAGGGAATCAAGAATGGCAAGGCAAATCATCGAGGCGTTGATCGACGACCTTGACGGCTCGAAGGCTGATGAAACGGTCTCGTTCGGTTTCGATGGCCGCATGTACGAAATCGACCTGTCGTATGCGAACGCGGCCAAGCTGCGTGCCCTCGTCGATCCGTGGGCGGAAAAGGCGCGCAAGACGGGCCGCGCCGGTGCGCGGGCGAGCGCCACCCCGCGGGCCCGCAGCGCCTCGGGCGACGGCCAGCTCGCCGCCATCCGGACCTGGGCCGCCGAGAACGGCCACCGGGTTTCGACGCGCGGCCGGATCTCGGCCGAGGTCACCGCCGCCTACCGGGCCGCGCACGAAGCGCCGGAGGCTGCCCCGGTAGCGGCCCCCAAAGCGCCCGCGGCGAGTTCGAAGAAGCCCGCGGTGCCCTCGTTCGTCGAACCCGCCAAGAAGACCGCGAAGAAGACGGGCAAGAAGGTCGCCGCAGGCGTCTAGTCCGCAGGCCGGTCGGCCGCTCGGCCCCAAAGGTGGGGCGGCTCTTCGGTTCCCGGCCGGCGCGCCGTTCAGGACAGCGTGGCGCTGGTGATCACGACCGGCTCGGCGGGCAGGCCGTCGCGCGGCCCGCGTTCGGTCGGCGTGATACCCGCGGCGACCATGCGATCGAGGACATCCATACCGGCTACGACCTGACCCAGCACCGAGTAGTTCGCCGGAATATTGGCGAACGAATGGACGATGAAGAATTCGCTGCCATTGGTGCCGGGGCCCTGGTTGCCCATCGCCACGGTGCCGCGCGGATAGGTTTCGGTGCCGTCGACCTCGTCCGGGAACTGGTAGCCGGGCCCGCCCTTCTCCACTTCGAAGATATCGCCGCATTGCAGCACGCCGAGGCGGGCGCTGTCGGTGAGCCGCCAGCACTGACTCTGGTCGTAGAAGCGTTGTGCCACCAGGCTTGTCATGTTCTGCACCGCGCACGGCGCGGCGCCCGCGCGGTTGAGCCGGATGGTGACCGGGCCGTAGTTGTAGTGGAACGTGACGTCGATGGTGCCGACGCCGAGTGCGACCGGCAGTGGCGGCGCCACGGGGCGGGCGGCCGGATTGTCCGGCGCGGTCGGCGTGAACGCGCACGTCACCACGGGCGGGCCGGCCGTGGCCGGGGTCGCGCCGACGACCGGACCGATCGAGGACAAGACGGCAATGGCGAGTAGAGCACCCCAACGTGACCGCATAGCAAGCAAACTAGCGGATCTCGCCGAAAAGCGTTCGCCAAAGCGGTAATCCGCCCGTGCCGGCACCCGGTGCGCAGCACGGGCGGTGCGCGGTCAGCCGCCTGCGATCACCGGGTAGTGATCGGACAAATTGGTGTAGGTGTAGTCCTTACCCTGACTGGTCACCGTCCAGGGCGGACACGATTCCTTGATGACGTTGTTCTGCCACGACGACGGCTTGGCGTGGCCCTTGCGGTGCAGGACGTAGTCCAGGTCTTCGCGCGGGTCGTTCGGGTAACGGTCGTGCGCGATCGAATTCTCCGCGGTGTCGAAGGAGTACTGATGACCGGTGCGCGAGGTCGCAGGCTCCAATCCGGCGTCGGCGAGCATCGAACCGTACTCGGCGGTGCGGGAATCGACATTCATATCGCCCGCCACCAGCACCTGCTCGGTCGCGGGGATGTTCTTTCCTTTGAGAAACGCGTCGATCTCCTTGAACTGCAGGGAACGATCGCGGGCCGCTTCGCCCGTGCCGCAGCCGGGATCGGTCGACTGCGCGTGCGTGCCGATCACGTGCACTTTGCTGCCGTTCACCGAGAGCATCGCGTAGGCGAAACCCTTGTTCGACCACCAGTCGGCGCCGCAGGCGTCGGCGAAGACGAACTGCTCTCTGCGCAGGATCGGCCACTTGCTCAGGATGGTGACGCCGCCATCCTCCGGTGTGGTGGCGGAATACTTGCCGCCCGTCGCGTCCCAGCCGTTCCTGGACCGGCCGACCACCGGTGTCTGGTGTGGATATTCACCTGCCGCAGCGGATTTCAGCGCGTCGGAGGCGCCGTTGTCGAACGCTTCCTGCAGCACGACGACGTCGTTGCCGTGGAAGAAATCGGTTTTCGGGATCTCGGCGGCGCGATGGTCCTGGCCCCAGTTGGGGTACAGGTTCTTGCTGAACAGAAAGGTGTTGTAGGTCAGCACGCGCAGTTCCGGCGTGGCCGCGGGGGCAGCCGTCGCTTGGCAGGGGATCGCCATACAGGTGGTGGCGAGTGCGGCGATGATGCTCAGCCTCGTGGGCTTGGTCAGCGGCAAGGCAGTTCCTCGTCTCGAAGTCGGACATTACGACCGCCATCGGATCAAGCCATGATGACTTTCTCATGACGCGATCATGATCAACTGTGTGCTGCCGGACGTCCGAGCGGCGGTGTTCAGTGAAACAGCTTGAGCAGGTTCACGATCAACCGATCCACGCCGTAGGCGAACGGGATCGCCACCCACAGCCAGGCGAAGATCAGCAGCGGAATGCGCCGGGGCAGTGTCGATTCGGTGCGTTCGGCGTGGGTCATACCGGGTCCTTCTCCGTGACGACGACCGTCGGCTCGGCCGTGCGATGGTGTTTCGCCGCCACCGGGCGAATCAGTTCATTGGCCGCGAAACCCACGCAGAGCAGCGTGATCATGATCGCGAACGAGGTCCCGTACAGTTCTGGGCCGGTCTTGCCGTGCCGGGCACCGGAATCGGCGATGGCGTTGACGATCAACGGTCCGGCGACACCGGCCACCGACCAGGCGGTGAGCAGCCTGCCGTGGATGGCGCCCACCTGGTAGGTGCCGAACAGATCCTTGAGATAGGCCGGGACGGTGGCGAATCCGCCGCCGTAGAACGACAGGATCACCATCGCGCCCAGGATGAACAGCGGCTTGCTCGTCTGGCCGACCGACCACACCATGGCGTAGGCCAGCGCGCCGACGCCGAGGTAGACGCGGTACATGTTCTTGCGGCCGATCACGTCCGAGAGCGAGGACCAGCCGATCCGTCCCGCCATATTGGCCGCGGACAACACCGCGACGAAACCCGCCGCCGCGGTGACGGTGACCGGCGTCGAGGTCTGTGCGAAGAAGTCGAGCACCATCGGCGCCGCCTTTTCCAGGATGCCGATACCCGCGGTCACGTTGCAGCACAGCACGATCCACAGCAGCCAGAACTGCGGCGTGCGGAGGGCGACGTTGGCTTCGACGTCGTTGTCGCTGACCAGTCGCCCGGTCTTTTTCGACGGCATCCAGCCTGCCGGACGCCAGCCCGGCGGCGGAACGCGGACGAGCAGCACGCCCACCGACATGAACACGGCGTAGGTCAGGCCCATCACCAGAAAGGTTTTCGCGATCCCCGCGTCGTCCTTGCCGAAACCCGACAGCAGCTGGGTGGTCCACGGCGAGGCGATCAACGCGCCGCCGCCGAAGCCCATGATCGCGAAACCCGTAGCCATGCCCGGCCGGTCGGGGAACCACTTGATCAGTGTCGACACCGGCGAGATGTAGCCGATGCCGAGCCCGATGCCACCGACGAAGCCGTAACCGAACACGATGAGCCAGTAGGCGCCGGTCGCCGCGCCGAGAGCCGAGATCAGCAGCCCGGAGCAGAAACACACCAGCGAGACCGTCATCGCCCAGCGCGGCCCGCGGCGTTCGACGAGGGTGCCGCCGAAGGCCGCGGACAGGCCGAGCATGACGATGGCGATCTGGAACGGCAATGCGCTGCCGGTGCCCGAGACGTCCATCGCCTTTTCCAGCGGCGGCTTGAACACACTCCACGCGTACGCCTGCCCGATGGCCAGATGAATGGACAATGCCGCCGGCGGCACCAGCCAGCGACTCCAGCCCGGTGGGGCGATGACACGGGCGTACCCGGTGGTGCCGGCGTCGGCGACTGCGGTCATGCGGCGATCTCCACTCTCAACTCTGTGGCGATCATATGGTTCGCGAACGTTCGCGAGTGCCGTTCCGCGCCGATACGCATCCGATGGTCCGCTGACCGGACCGGCAGGCCGTTTGCCGGTATTCCTGAACTGGGGCCCGGCCGCCCATCGCGCCCGCGGCGGCGAAAGCTGACAGAATCGAGGGGGAACCGCGCATCGGCTCGGCGCGGAACGCGGATTGTGCTGGTGGAGGGGGCTGTTCATGCCGGAACGCGATCTCCTGTCGGAGGCTTTCGTCGAAGCCGCAAGGCGGCAAGGGTTTTCCTGCCGGATCGTGTCCGCCGACCACATCGTGTTGCACGGCGGGCGCGGGCGCTTCGAGACGTCGCTGGCCAACCTGCGCCGGGTGGCCGCCGGTGAGCCGCAAGCGAACTGGTTCGCGCTGGCCGCCGATCATCTGGCCACCGGCATCGCCACCCTCGAACTCGCCGCGCACGACGGCGTGGACAGCTTCGCGGCGGTGCGCGACTCGATCCGAACCCGGCTGTACCCCAGCACGATGCGCGCGGAGGACGCGGTGCGCCGGATGGTCGCGCCGGGGTTGGTGCAGCGCGTCGTCCTCGATCGCGTGCACACCGTCGCCCAGGTCACCCACGAAATGCGCCGGGAGTGGCAGATCGGTGAGTACGATCTGTTCGCGCTGGCCGAACGCAATGTCCGCGCCGACGGCCCGCTGGAGGTCACGGTGCACGAATTCGACGATCCGCTCGCCGAAGGGTTACCGCTGTCGCTGCTGTCGGGCTCGGAGTACGCCACGGCGCACGTCCGCTGGCTCGGCGACTACCCGGTGACCGGGGCGGCGGGCGCGCTGGTGATCCTGCCCGCCAAACAGCACATGTACGCCTACCCGATCAACGATCTCGAGGTACTCCGGGCCGGGGCCGTGCTGGCCCAGCTCGCCGTCAACGGTTTCGCGGAACAACCCTGGCCGGTCAGCCAATCGATCTACCGCTGGTACGAAGGGCATCTCTCGCTCGCGATCAGCACCCGCCGCACCGAGAGCAGCCTCGCGTTGATCGCCTCGGACAACTTCGAACAGCTGCTCGGCACGCTGCCGGAGTAAGAGCACCGCGGATCGAGAGGAACCGGGTTCGGCCGCAAACCGGGGCGGCTGCCGAAATGACGCGGTGGGCGACGCGTCCTGCGCGTCGCCCACCGGTCGGTGGCCTGGTTGCGGATCAGTGCGGCACCGGGGTGACCTGGATCGGCGGTACGGTCCCCACACAGTCGGTCGAACCGGTGGTGCCGGTGCGGACGAAATGGTCGACGATGCCGACGACGCAGCCGCTGGGCTCCAGATCCGGGATGTGGCCGGTGTTGGGGACGGACAGGAACGTGGCGCGCGGGAACATCGCCGCGACCCGCTGCCCGTTCGCGTCCGGCGTGATGGCGTCCAGGTCGCCGGAGAGCACCAGCACCGGCACGTCGGGCAGCGTGCCGCGTGCCGGGGCGGTGTGCGCCTCGGTGACCGCGGGCCAGCGCAGGCAGGCGTTGCCGCCGTCGCGCATACCCCCGCTGAAGCCGGCCGCGCTGAAGGCGCCGGTGCGGCCCGCCGCTTCGACACTGTGCCGGTACTGCTGATCGCGCTCGGGCAACGACGCCTGCCGCGACCACAGCGTGGGATAGTCGTTGCACGCGACGGTGAGGAACAGGTCGATGTTCTCCGTGGCCGGCTCGCCGCCGGCGCGAGCGGCGAACTGCCGCAACGGCGTATCGTCACCCCGCACGGCCGCGTGCAGCGCGGCGGGCAACGTGCCGAGCGGGGTCAGCTCCGTCGGATTCGCACCCAGATTGCTGGTGCCTACCTCGAAAGCCAGTGTGGCCAGCTTGCTTTCGTCGAGTTGCCACGGCGCGGGACCGTCGATCGTCAGCGGATGCGCGGCCAGACGTTGCGTCACGGCGGTCAGATCGGCCACGGCCGTCGCACCGTCACACGCTCGGCTGCGCTCGCAGATCCGTTGCAGCGCAAGCGACAACGCCTCGGCACTGGGCCGGGAGAGCAGATCGAAGTCGGGCGGGTAGGCGCCGGTCAGCACCATGGACTGCACGCTGTCAGGGTGGCGCTCGGCGTAGATCGGCATCAGGTAGGTGCCGTAGGAGATGCCGTAGAGCACCAGCTTCGGAATACCGAGGCGGGCCCGCACGGCATCGAAATCGTCCGCGGTGGCCGCCGAGGTGTAGCCCGCGGCGCGCGAGCCGAGCTGTTCGGCGCACCGGGCCACCATTTGCTGCTGCTGGTCACGGGTGCCGAGCTGGTAGCCCGTCTCGTCCGCGCCGCAGTCCAACGGGCTGGACAGCCCGGTGCCGCGCGGATCGACGAGCAGCAGATCGTGGTCTTCGAGCATCAGCGCGGAGAGCTGGGCCGCCTGCTCGGCGTGCGCGATCAGCGGCACACCGGGTCCACCGGGATTCGGTGCGATGGTACCCACCGCGGGCGCGTCCAGTTTGCTGCGCCGGATGAGCGCGTAACTCACTGCCACAGTGCCTGATTCGGGCTGATCCGCGATCAATGGCCGGGACTGCACCCCGCACTCGACCCGATGGCCCGGCACGGTCGGGCACCAGTCGGGTCCGGGTGGGGCGGCGCCGTCGGCGCACGCCGTGATCATGGTCGCCGCGGCGAGGGCCGCCAGCACACTCGCGACTGCCCGCATACTCTTGCGCATCGTCGAAATCCCCTTTGTCGGAACGCTTCCCGCATTCGGTTGCGGTATGGGACAGATCCTGTGCGGTGGATGTCAGCGCATTGCGAGGGCCACGCAAGAAACAGGTAAGAATTCCAGGGACCGCGCGAAGGTGCTGGTGGGGGTCTGACCGGCGCTCGGCGAGCGCGGCGTGACGATGGTCACGAAGTGAACGGCCTGACCCCTGCGGCATCGCTACTCACCAGCAACAATGACGGAGTGAACACCACCAGCTCGTCAGTACCCGCCGCGTCGGTCCTCGTCGCGGAGGACGATCCGCACGTGCGCAGCACGCTGGACCAACTGCTGCGCTTCGAGGGCTATCAGGTGTACCTCGCCGCGGACGGGCAGGAAGCCCTGGAGCTGCTGGCGCAGCAGCGGCCGGACCTGGCGGTGGTCGATGTGGAGATGCCGCGCCTCGACGGCCTGTCGCTGTGCCGGCTGCTGCGCCGGCGCGGTGACCGGCTACCGATCCTGGTGCTCACCGCCCGGCAGCAGATCGGCGACCGGGTGGCCGGTCTCGACGCGGGCGCCGACGACTATCTGCCCAAGCCGTTCGCCACTGACGAGCTGCTCGCCCGGTTGCGAGCGCTGCTGCGGCGCAGCACCTTCGACGAGGCCGACGACACCGTGCTGGCGGTCGACGACCTGACCCTGAACACCGCGACCAGGCAGGTGCATCGCGGCGACCGCCCGATCGAACTCACCAAGACCGAGTTCGACGTGCTGGAGCTGCTGCTGCGCAACGCGCGGATCGTGTTGAGCCGCAGCCGGATCTACGAGCACATCTGGGGTTTCGACTTCGATACCGAGTCCCGCTCACTCGATGTCTACATCGGGTATCTGCGGCGCAAGACCGAAGAGAACGGCGAACCCCGGCTGATCCACACCGTGCGCAACGTCGGCTACTCCGTGCGGCCCGCGTGATGCTGCGGGCACGGATCACCCTGGTCGTCGTGGTCGCGATCGTGGCCGCCATCATCGTCACGCTCGCGACGTCCTACCGCGGGGTCGTGGGCCTGATCAGCGCGCAGTTCGCGCACAGCCTCAACGATCGGGCCGACGCGGTCCTCGCGGTGCTGCCCGCGGTATTGCCCGAACGGCCCGACACCATCGAGCAACTGCTGGGCGCGGACGGCATCGCACACCCGCTCGTCGCGGACCGGATCGTACTGCCGGTCGCCGATGCCGATCGGGCGGTCGCCAGAACCGGCAGCGGCACAGCCGAATACAACATCGATCTGGACGGCAAGCCATACGGCATCCTGACCAAGCCGCGGCCGGGCGGCGGCGCCGTGATGGTGGCCCAGCGGTACGAGAAGCCGGATCAGATCGACCAGGAATTCCTCTGGCGCACAGGCGGTATCACCGCGCTCGCGGTGGCGGTGTCGGCGCTGCTCAGCTGGCTGGTGATCGGTCGCATCCTGCGGCCGGTACGCCGATTGCTCGCCGCGACCGAGCACATCAGCTCGACCCAGGATCTCTCGGTGCCGCTGCCGCCCACCGGCCGCGACGAAATCGGCAGGCTCACCGGCAGTTTCGCGACCATGCTGGCCGCGCTGCGCCGTTCGCGCGAGCAGCAGCACCGGCTCGTGCAAGACGCCAGCCATGAGCTGCGGACCCCGCTGACCTCCATTCGCGGCAGCGCGGAACTCCTGCAGCGCGCCCGGGGGCGGCTCGCTCCCGAGGACGAAACCAAGGTGCTGCACACGTTGGTCCAGGAGTCCGTCGCGCTGGACGCGCTCGTCGCCGAACTGGTCGAGCTGGCTACCGATCAGCGCACCACGGAGGACGTCACCTCGCTGGACCTGGCGACGCTGGCCGAGGATTGTGCGCAGCGTTTCCGGCACCGCAGCGGGCGGACCATCACGGTCACCGCGACGGGGACACAGCCAGTGCTCGGCCGGTTGCGCGCGCTGGAGCGGTGTATCGACAATCTGCTGGGAAACGCGATCAAGTTCAGCCCGGCGGATACGCCGATCGAAGTGCGGGTCGAGGGCACGGAATTGACGGTGCGCGACCACGGGCCCGGCATCGCGCCCGCCGATATCACCGCCGTCTTCGACCGTTTCTATCGGGCCGCGAACACGCAGAGTACGCCGGGTTCCGGCCTCGGTCTCGCAATCGTCGACGACATCGTGACCGCGCATCACGGCACGGTGTTCGCCGAGCCCGGCCCTGGTGCCCGCGTCGGTTTCCGGCTGCCACCCGAAGCGGCACCGGCCGACGCGTCGCGGCGTAAACGGTCAGCCGGCTGATTTGCGGCCGAGACCGCCGTAGATCACCAGGCGAGTCGCGGGCAGATCCGTGCGGAGGAACTGCTGTGCCGGCGCGACGCCGGGCGGGATCAACTCGAAGCCGGTCATGAGGGCCTCGATCTCCTCCGCCGATCGGTAACGCACCTGGGAGGGGGTGTTCTCGGTGTCGGACTGGGATTGACTGATGAAGTCCGGATTGGTCTCGTTGGACCCGTGGGTGATGGCCAGGTAGCTGCCCGGCGCCATGGCATCGCGGAACGCGGCGAGGATATCGGCGGGCTTCTCCTCGTCCATCACGTAGTGCAGTACACCGATCATCAGCACGGCGACCGGTTCCTCGAAGTCGATGAGCGACTCCGCCCGCAGGCGGTCGATGATCTCGCGCGGGCGGCGGATGTCGGCCTGCATGACCGATAGGCCGGGCGAGTTGGCCAGCAGCGCGTCGCAGTGCGCGCGCACGACGGGGTCGTTGTCGACGTAGACGACTCTGGCCGAAGGCTCTATCTCCCGGGCGACTTCGTGCACGTTGGGCGAGGTCGGGATGCCCGCGCCGAGGTCGATGAACTGTTTGACGCCCGCGTCGGCGGCCGATTCGACTGCGCGGACCAGGAATTGGCGAATGAACCAGGCCAGGGTCTTGGTGTCCGGGGCGATGGCGAGCATACGATGGGCGACCTGGCGGTCGACCTCGTAGTTGTCCTTACCGCCCAGCATGTAGTCATAGATGCGCGCGGAACTCGGCACTGCGGGATTGAGTCCAGGCGCTCGGTCCATCCCCGACAAGGTTTCCTCCCGGTGGGTCTCGGCTTGCTCGATCTCGAGCGTAGCGTTCGAGCAGCCGGCCCGGCGCACGGCAAAGCGTCATAATCCGCCCGTCAGGGCCGAATTTTCGACTGGAACCGCGGCGTGGTTCCGTACAGATACTCGGCGTAGCCGTTATCGGCGCGCCGCGCGCGAGTCACTCCTGTTCAGCAAGCCTGGCTGCCCGTGCCATCAGCGTGTCGGCGACAGGGCGGGCGCGCCGGCCCAGGCCGCACGCGGTGGCGACCCCGTCGACCGGCCGGCCGAGGGCCTGCTCGATCTGCCGCAACGTCTGCAATTGCGCTGCCTCGGTGGGTATGTCGTGTACCAGCCCCGCGTAGAAGCGGGTGCCCTCGCGCAGCTTCAGGCCCGACAGCGGCGCATAGAACGTGCTCTCGGTCGAGGGCGGCTTGTCCCCGGCCGCGAACGGGGCGTGGATGAATTCCAGCGGGCGGTCCGAAGGCCACTGCCGGGCAAGGCAATTGGCGAAGTCGACGATCGGGCGTGCGTCCCGCAGCGTGGCCCGGGACTTGTTGTGCAGGCTGCCCACGCACATGTGCACGCCGAACCGGGTGCCCGCGGGCGCGGCGGCGGCCAGTGCGGCGATCCGCTTGCTCAACCCCAGCACCCGGTTCACCATCCGGTGCCGCGGCTGCGTCTGCGCGAGCAGCACCAGTTCCGCGGTGGCTTCCAGTTGAATGACCACGTCACCGCCGGTGAGCCGCTGGATCGCGGCGATATCGCGGAGCGCGGCCGCGGTGAACGCTTTTCGATGCCGCAGCAGGCCGGTGAAGCCCATGGCGATGAAGGCGAGCGTGAAATCGGTGGGCATGCCGATCTGCAGGGTGAGTCCGGGCAGTCCGTGCCGCTCACGCGCCGCCAGGAAAACCGGCAGGGCCTCCTCGGCCTCGTGCAGATAACCCAGATCCATCAGGTCGGCGGTGAGTCGTTTACCGCGCGCGGGCCGGTAAATCGTGCGCTGCTGGCTGGTGTTCCACTCGCCCGCCTTCTTCAATTCCAAGGCGCCCTGCGCGACCAGATCTTCGATTATCGGTTTGACGTAGAACTCGTAGCGTCGGGTCTCACCGGTGGGCAGCGTTCGTAGCAGGGAACCGGAAGTGTCGAGCATTGCTTGCATCGCGGTAGCTGTGCTCTCGGCCGGAAAACTGCCGACGAAGTGCACCGCTCGCGTACCCATGGGTCGGATCTTAGACGGGAGGGTTCCAGTGTGGGCCGATGTCGGGTTCCAATACGGAATGTTGTGCATTCGATATGTCGCGTGGGGGCTGTCGCGCACCGTGCGTCGTACTGGGAGAACGCTGAATCAGTCTGGCGGACCGGGAAATTCACCGGAAACTGGTCCAGTGCACGCTCTGGGCAGATCCGTAGCGGCCGATCGGCTACGCGAAGGCAACTCTTGCGCAATCGCTCAATCACGCAGGCGGCGCGCCTGATTCGGCCCGCGACAAGCTGACGCCCGATCTCGGCCAGGGGCCGGTAGTGCGCGAAAGGTGGTGCGTGTCACGGGGGAGGGTGGCGCGCGACCGGCGAAGGGTATGGCGTAATGCGGCGAGGGCGACGCGGTCAAGGTGATGCGGCGAAGGCGGCGCGCGACGCGGCGAAGGGGAGGCCGTAACGCGGCGGAGGCGGCGCGGGGGAGCTTCGCGCGGCGCGGCGGAGGCGGCGCGGGGAAGGCGACGCGACGAAGGGTAGGGCGTACGCGGGGAAGGCGGCGCGTGGCGCGGCGGAGGCGGCGCAGGGAAGTTGGCGTGGCGCGGCGAGGGCGACGCGCGATGCGGCGAAGGGCAAGCGTACGCGGGGGAGGCGGCGCGTCACATGGCGGCGCGGTGTAGGCGGCAACGATTGCGGTGCGCAGGAACGCGGGCGCGGCGCCGCGGGGGGTGGGCTGAATCAGCTGCTCAGACAGGTGGTTTCGGGTCGTCCATCGCCTCGATGCGGGGGTCGGCGAAGATCTCGACCTGGTCGATGTCCAGCCGCGCGGCCGCCGAGTCGGTCACGCGCAGGGCGTAGAGCCCCTGCGCGGGATCGACGGGGATGAGACCGTACGCGGTGTCTACGTCGTCGACCGTGAGCTTCAGTTCGCGCAGTGCGACGGCCAGGGTCGCGTTCGCGGGAAGCCGGATCGTGAGCAACGGCATGCTCCCACGTTACGCGCGGGAGGCCGATTTGTTCAGTTCCGCGAGCAGCGCGGCCGTGTCGGCGATGCCGTAGCCGTAGTCATAGTTGTAGCCACCGGCCTGCGCGGTCGCGGTGCGCTGCAACAACGTTCGCAGTTGGGCCGGCGGCAGCGCGGTGGCGGACCACTGCGTGCGCACGGCGGCGACCAGGCCGGCCGCCACCGGGCAGGCGGCCGAGGTGCCGGTGTCGGGCTCGGTCGCACCGAAGGCCTTCGACCCGAGAAAGTGCGTGTAGGAGCAGATGTCGGGCTTGCGATCGGTCAAACGGCCCGGCCCCTGCGAGGAGTAGCCCACCCGCTGGTTCTTGGTGTCGACACCCGCGATGGACAGCACGCCGGGATGGGAGTTCGCGCCGCCGATCGGGCGGTCCTTGTAGGCGCAGCGGCCGTCGGGGCAGTCGCGGCCGCAATTGCCTGCGGCGAAAACGATATCGGCGCCCGCGGCCTCCAGCGACCCGACGATCACGTTGAACGGATGCGACGGATTGTCGGAGTAGTTGCCCGGCCGCCCGACCGGGAAGTCCCAGCTCGGCGAGAAGGAGCCCCAGCTGTTGCTGATCACCAGCGCGCGGGATGCGGCGGGCTGGTCCGTCAGCACGGTGCGCAGGTGCGCGTAGGCGGCCAGCGCGTCCGAGAGCAGTCCGTCCATGGTGCTGCCGCCCTGCCGGGTGCTCTGCAGCACCGGGATGTCGAGCAGGGTGGCCTGGGGTGCGGCGATGAGCGCGTCGAAGGCGCACATGCTGCCGTGCGCCACCGGGAACTCGCCCGCGGTTCCATTGACACCGGGGGGATTCCAGCTGCGCGCCTGATCGATGTGCACTGCGCCGCCCCTGGCCTGCTGAACGTGCGCGGCGTTGATGCCGGTGTCGACGATGGCCAGTGCCACCCCTTTGCCGTCCAGTCCGGCGGCTCCCAAATCACCACGTCGCACCAATGTTTCGACGTCGTGCCAGTTCCCGACCGCGGGCGTGTCGCCACAGGTCAGACTGGTCTGGATCACCGGATCGGCGAATACTCCCGTGACGCTGCGGGATTCGGACAGCTGAGCGACGCCGCGGGCGAGGTCGTCGTCCGCGATCTCGCCGCGCACCACCACTGATGCGTCCACCGGGTCCAATGAGTAGCTCAGTCGCTCGATGGCGGCCGCGGCGGGCACCGGCTTCGGCACCGCGACCGGGGCATAGGACTGATCGAGCGTGATGCCGGACAGATGCCCGGCGACATCGGCCGTGGCGACCGGAACGGCGCGATCGGCCACTGCGGTAATCACATCGACGGACGGGCGAAGCTGGATGAGTACGCGCATGGCCGACATACTGCCGTCCGCGGCCGGGAAGTTCGCGTTGGGCACGCCAGGACGGGCCGATGTCGCTATGGGCGGGCGATCGCCGTCGGGGGAAAGCGCAAGCTCTGGGCAATTTCGCCGGGCCGGGCGTGGTCGGGATCACAGCGCGGGCATTTTCCCCGCATCACCGGGGAACGGGCGGGCCAGGAATTGTGGACCGGCCGAATTCCGCTTTGGCTACCAGGATGTTCGCTTCCGGCAATTCCGGGTGGGTGCGTCAGAATTGCGGTACTGCACCGGTGTTGCGCATTGCTCAGCCGAAAACCGTTGATACTGAGGGAGTTAGGAATCGTTTGCCAGCGTAATCGAGCGGTGGTGGGTACGCTCGGGCTGGTTGCCGATCGCTTCCATTCGGTGGGAATCGGCCTCGGTCAACCGTGTTCGACCTGCTGGATCACGGTACAGATGGGACGGTTCGATGAAATCACTGACACGTTCGGCCCTGATCGGAGCCGCCGTATGCTTGGCGGCGGCGTTAGGCGGCACACCTGCCGCGGTCGCGGCTCCCGACACCCCCGGCGAGCACCTGTGCACCATCAAATATCCGACGCCGGAAGGCGATTTCTCCACCTACGCCGCCAGTGAAGCGTTCGCGTCCTCGCACAACGACGGCACCTTCGACCTCACGCTGTACACCGACGCCAACTCCGAAACCGGATACGACCAGCAGTTCCGCGTGGTCTGGGCGAATCTCGACACCGGCCGCAACGGCGGCGGCGACACCTCGGCCCGCGTACAGGGCCCCGACAACGTCCTCTCGATCCCCGCCGTAGACACCAAACCAGGCCGCATCGCCCTGACCCTGAGCGTGTTCAACCACGGCGAAGACCAGAACTACACCAACGGCGACTGCACAATCGAATACGTCGCCCACTAGCCGCACCCCCGCGCACGTTCCGCCGCCCCGCGCGCGTGTCGTTCGAACGACACGCGCGCGGGATGGGGAAAGCCGTGCGGGATGGGGAAAGCCGTGCGGGATGGGGAAAGCCGTGCGGGACGGTGAGAGTCGTGCGGGACGGTGAGAGTCGTGCGGGACGGTGAGAGTCGTGCGGGA
>NZ_BAFT02000072.1 GCF_000308475.2 Nocardia brasiliensis NBRC 14402
CCACCCGCAATAAGATCAGCATCCAGCATCCTTACGCGTTCAAAGGACTGCTGGTACACCAGAGCTGCGGACGCCGGATGCAAGGCAACTGGAATCACGACAGAGCCCACTACCGCTGCCGCTATCCCGCCGAATACGCGCTTGCCAACAAGATCGACCACCCCAGAGTCGTCTACCTGCGTGAAGAGCAGATCGTCGGCCCGGTCGACTCCTGGCTCGCCCGGGTCTTCCACCGCGACCATGTCGAGCACACTCTCACGATGCTCGAACAGTCACAGGCAGACAACAGTGCAGCTGTCGCGTCCATGACCGCTCTCCGGCAATCAATGCTCGACTACGACCGCAAACTCAACAACTACCGCGCCGCTCTCTAGGCGGGCACCGACCCTCAACTGATCGCCAACTGGACCCGTCAAGTCCAAGCCGAACGCGACGGCGCAGCCGGGAAACCCCCGCCATGGAAGCCGATGCAGAGGTGTCCGACCCTGAACTGCAACGAAATTCGTGATCTCGTCAACGCATTGGGCGGCCTTGTCAAGATCCTGCGGACCGGGCTGGTGCACTTCGAGTTCAGTCAGCCGAGCTGCGGAGGGGTCCGGGGGCAAAGCCCCGCCGGGCGGGGCGTGGGGGCTGCGCCCCCACAAACATGACGAAACGAGAAACGGCCCATGCTCTCTATGAGCATGAGCCGTCGATCGAGTGAAGTGTCCGGAGGGGGACTTGAACCCCCACGCCCGATAAAGGGCACTAGCACCTCAAGCTAGCGCGTCTGCCATTCCGCCACCCGGACCGGTGGTGCTCAAGAAGATTATCGGATGTGGGCGCGTGGACCAAATCGCGGTTCTACCTCGCGTTTTACGCGGGAGTTGGGGGGCCGTGGGGGTGGCGGCCCCGGTCGGGTGGGTCAGTGGAGTTCTTCGACGGTGCGGGCCAGGTCGGCGGCGCCGTTGCCGTCGGCTACTTGGCGGTCGATGAGGGTTTTGAGGGGGGCGATGAAGTCGGTGGTGACGCCGGCGTCGCGGGTTGCGCGGGTGATGGCGTCGATGGCGGCTTTGTGGAAGGAGATGGTTTGGGTGGGGTCGGCGTAGTTGCCGGAGTCGATGAGGGCGCCGAAGGCGGGCAGGGATTGGGTCATGGCGCTCACCCAGCGCATGGCGCGTTCGGCGAATTCGGTGGCGGGGACGCCGACGGAACGCATCATGGCGGCGCCGTGCAGGAAGCCGCCGAACATGGTGTACATGCCGGAGAGCAGGGCGAAGTCGTAGGTGGCGGCGAAGCCTGCGTCGTCGCCGAAATACTCTGCGGTGGCGAACAATTGGAGGGTAGGTAGGTTGTCGTCGTAGACGGTGCGGGAGCCGCTGTAGAGAATCGACGCGCCCGGGTGGCCGATCATCGGGGGGACGGCCATGATGCCGCCGTCGAGGTAGTCGATGCCGTGCTCGGCGGCCCAGGCGGCGAGTTCGCGGGCCTCGTTGGGGGCGGTGCTGGTCAGGTTGACGAGTTGTCTGCCGCGGAGCTTTTCGGCGACGGGGTCGAGGGTTTCGTGCACGGAGGCGTGGTCGAACAGGACGGCGATGATCGGGCCGCCCGCGTCGAGTGCCTCGGCGACCGTGGCGGCGCTGATGGCGCCTGCGGCGGTGAGGTCGGCATCCTTGCCGGGGGTGCGATTCCACACCACGGCCTGCTTGCCGCCCTTGAGCGCGGTCGCGGCCAGGGCCTGGCCCATCGCGCCGAGACCGAGGACCGTCACCGAGGTGTTCGTGGATTCCGCCATTGCGGGGTCAACTCCTTGGAAGTTCGTGGACTGAGTGGTCAGCGCGCTGAAACCAAGGCTGCTCTTTGCCTGCGATGGCGACAAGTACCTACTATTTTGTCGGGTACTTACTGTTGGGTATGTGAACAGGTAGCGAGGTCGGGCGATGGGCGAGAAGAGATCGGGGCCATACTTCTGTGGCATCGACGCCGCGATGGACGTGATCGGCGGCAAATGGAAATCGCTGATTCTCTGGGAGTTGGCGAACCACGGCGTCCGGCGTTTCGGAGAGCTGCGCCGCGGACTGCCCGGCGTCTCGGAGAAGATGCTGATCCAGCAGTTGCGCGAGCTTGAGCAGGACGGGATCGTGCACCGCGAGGTCTATCGCGAAGTGCCGCCGCGCGTCGAATATCAGCTCACGGAACTCGGTGTCGCGCTCAACCGCGCACTCGAGCCGCTCGGCGAATGGGGTAAACGGCGGATCGATCGGATCGGCGCACAGCGTGTGCACCCGGTGGACGCTTGAACGGCGACAGGCCCGCATGTGGAACCGTCCATGAAATCAACTGCGCCGCAGGCGAATCCGCAAGCTGCGAGCAGTAGATCGGAATCCCGTTGCGGCTCAGGGTGAATGCTTGTCGACCGCCTCGCGCAACGTACGGAATTCCGCGGCGAGGGCATCGAGGGTGTAGTGGGCGTTGAGTCCGCTCGGGTTGGGCAGCACCCACAGTTCGGTTTCCCCGATCCGCTCGGGTTGGGGGCCGACTGTGGTGCGTGGACGGCCGAAAGCTGTGCGGTAGGCGCCGATACCGAGGACGGCCAGCACCCGGGGTTGATATTGCTCGACCCTTTCGACCAAAGCACGTCCGCCGGCGCGTAGTTCGTCGGCGGTCAGTTGCTCTGCCTTGGCGGTCGTGCGTGCGGCCACGTTCGTGATACCCAAGCCCAGGTCGAGGAGTTCTTGCTGTTCGTCGGGCTGCATCAGGCGTGGCGTGAAGCCGGATCGGTGCAGGGCGGGCCAGAACCGATTTCCCGGACGAGCGAAGTGGTGTCCGGTGGCCCCGGACCACAGGCCCGGATTGATGCCGCAGAACAGCACACGCAAGCCGGGACCGATTAGATCCGGAATAGTCCTGTCCTGCGCCGCGGCCAGATCCGCGGGCGACGGCCGTGCTGACGAAGCAGAACCCATCCCCTCAGTCTGCCGGGCGTCGACCGACCACATGCTGCGGGGCCCGCCGAGATACCTAGCCGCCGGTTGCGCACCGGCCGATCGAACCGGCGCGGGTGATGCCACTGTCAGCGCCGGAAGGGGCCGGTCACCTCGTAGGTGATGCCGTCGCTGTTCGAGCCGCGGGTGCCGCGCTGGGAGGAGAAATAGAGGCGGTTGCCCGGCGGGTTGAAGGCCGGTCCGGTGATCTCGGACCGGCTGGACTTGTCCACCTGGAGGAACGGCGCGACCACGCCGCCGGAAATGATGCAGATCTGCATATCGCCACCGTCCTCGGCGACGAACAGGTCACCGTTGGCCGCGCCGGTCACGTTGTCCACTCCCGACAGCGGCGCACCGCCACCGGGTTCGTAGATGATCGAAAGCTGGTTGCTCGCAGCCTCATACGCCCAGACCCTGTTGTCGCCCTTGGTAGTGAACCAGCATGTTCCGTCTGCGTAGTAGCATCCTTCGCCGCCGTTGAACGGCTTCGACTCGGATACCTGGCGCCGAGTCGGCGTGGCCGCCCCCGACCGGTCCGGTATTTCCCGCCAGCTCACGGTGCCGTTGTTGTCGACGAGCACCTCGAGTCTGCCCGCGCCGAGGTCGGGCCAGACCGCGGGAACGAAACGATAGAACCGGCCGTCGGAGCGGTCCTCGGTCATGTACACGACTCGGCGTTCCGGGTCGACGGCGCACGCCTCATGGGTGAACAATCCCATCTCGGGTCTGCGCACGGCGGGCTTGACGCCCCAAGGATCGGTTTCGAACACCGCGCCGCGCTCGACCTCTTCGCAGGACAACCAGGTGCGCCACGGCGTGGCGCCGCCCGCGCAGTTGCGGTTGGTCCGGGACAGCGTGCGGTGCGCGCCGACGATCGACCCGTCCGCGGCGAACTTGATCGCACCGACTCCGCCGGTGGCGTCGATTTCGCTGTTGGACACGTAGATCCAGCCTGAGCCGTCGGCGAAGCAAGCGCCGCCGTCCGGCGCGGCATGCCAGGTGTAGTTCGACGCGGCCACCTGCCTGCCCGACCGGGCGACGATCCGGCTCGTGAAGCCCTTCGGCAGGAACAAGCCGTTGGCGTCCGGCCGCTTCGCCAACGGCCCGTACGGGGACTGTCCGGCCTCGGCGCCGGCACTGAAGGCCTCGAGCCAGGACGCGCCACCGAACGCGGCGGCGGATCCACCGACCACACTCACCCGCAGAAAATTACGACGACGCACGACCGTCCTCCAACGCGAACGCGGCCCGGCAGGGGCCGGCAAAGTGCGGTCACCCACGAATCCACGGCGCCGTGACGATTCATGCACGGTTGACCAGGTCGTCCACAATTATCCTGGCACACAGTTGTTTTCGCATCCCCAGTTGCCGATTCGAACACGGGCAGGACCGAGCAAAAGTCGGCTGGGCGTTGTCGCGAGACGCGTTCGAGCAAGCAGCAGCCACGCAGTCCCGAGGACGGCTACACACACTTCGACGGCCCCTGGTACCGGTTCTACCACGGCTTCTGAGCAAGCGCCCCGCACCGCACCCCGCCCGGGTTGGATGATCAGGAGGAGCCGACGGGACAGGGTGCACTCGTTGGGTTGGCGAAAGGATGTGTGATGGGCGAAGACTCGCCTGCGTAGGCGGTGCATCACAAGATCCGGCGCCCTGCTGTTTCCGGCGACGGTCACATGCCCGGTAATTTCGGGTACTCATCGGCGTGCCTGGCGCGCGGCGAACTGAATTCTGCTCGTGTTCGGATTAGGCTGGCGTTTCCCGGTTTCGGACTGAACAGAAGGAGTTGTTGTGGCGCGCAAGGTGACTGTCGAACTCGTGGACGACTTCGACGGCGAATCCAAGGCCGAAGATACTGTCCGGTTCGGCATCGACGGGGTCGACTACGAGATCGACTTGTCGGCGAAGAACGCGGACAAGTTGCGTGCGGCACTGGCACCTTGGATCGAGGCAGCTCGCCGGGTCGGCCGGGCGCCGCGGGGTAAAGAGGGTAAGGGGCGCTCGGTGCGCGATCGTGAGCAGACCGCCGCGATCCGGGAGTGGGCGCGGCAGAACGGGGTCGAGGTGTCGAGCCGTGGCCGGATCGCCGCCGAGGTCGTAGCCGCTTACGAGAAAGCGGCCGCCTAGCCCGGGGCGAGTTCGCACGCGGTCCGGCTGCGCGCGAACGCGCGCCCAACTGCGTCAGCGCATTCGACCTCCTCGACGACCAACTCCACCGAGTACGGGCGCAAGTTCGTGGCACGACTCGGCGCAGGCAACCTCCTCCCCTATGCGGGCGGTCGATCGAAAGCGCCGCGTGTGGCCGCAGCGGAGACCACATCGGCTACGGAGTATTCCGTGTACGAATCAGCAGTCGCTGGCCCGCAACATCCAAGGCCTGCGGGCCACGACCGCGCTTTACACGCAAGGCGTTGCCCTCACTGACCCTGCGAGCTTGCGTACAGCATGTTCGGAACCCGGCTCGGCTTGGTAGATCCACAGCTGCAGCTCGGGTTGATCGGGAATGCTCAGCACGTGCTGGTGCAGCGTGTGGTGGTCGAGGAGCTACTGCGAGCCGACCGCGCCGTGCGCGCCATCGGACGCAGTCACGAACGGTTGGCGCCGATGGAAGCTGTTGGCGCGCAAGCGTTCGTGGCCGATCCGACCGACCACGCCGCACTCGCGGACGCCTTCGACGGAGCCGAGGGGGTCTATGTGATGATCCAGCCCGATTACATCCCCGACAGCCCCGACTTTCTGGCACACCAGCGTCCCATCGTCGACGCCATGACCACGGCGCTCGCCGGCGCGGGAGTCCGGCGGGTGGTGACCCTGAGCAGCTTCATGGAGAACCTGCTCGGTCAGGTCGAGACCATCCGCAGCGCCGGGGTCATCTGTGCGCCGTTCGATCCCGATGTCGCGATGCCCTTCATCAGCACCGCCGACATCGGGATGACCGCCGCGCACAACCAGCATCGAAACGTTCGTTGCCGCAACGTTCGTGCCGCAGCTGCAGGCAGCACTGACCACCGACGAGCGCCGCCAGGGGCAGTAGCAGTGGGCGAATTACACGCTTTGTCCACTCCCGTCTATGCCACCCAGGCCGGGGATCCGCGTGCGGCCGTCACCTCCGCGATTCGGTAGCCGATGAACCACGGCCGACCACCGATTCCTGGCCACGGGTATACCTGGATGCGATCACGGACACGAGAACGCCACGATGAGAGAGGTACCAATGGTGACCATCGAGATGGTGCCGACCGAGGCCGCGGACGATACCGCGCTGGTCGCCGAGTTGGCCGACCTGGTGAATCGAGTGTACGAGGTCGCCGAAGAAGGTTTGTGGCGTGACGGCGCCAGCCGCACAACGACATCCGAACTGGCGGGGTTGATCACCGCCGCGGAGATCGCGGTGGCCCGCGACGAGGGCGGCCGAATCGTCGGCGCCGTCCGCATTCAGCAATTAACCGACGGTACAGGCGAATTCGGCATGCTGGTGTGCGCGCCCGAACGGCGTGGCGCCGGAATCGGCCGGGCCCTGGTCGATTTCGCCGAGCGTCACTGTGTCGAGCAGGGCGCGCGGACGATGCAACTGGAGCTCCTGGTGCCCCGCAACTGGACGCATCCGGTAAAGGAGTTCTCGCACGGCTGGTATCAGCGCCTCGGGTACGTCCTCGAACGTAAAGGCGAGTTGGAGGAGAGCTACCCCGATCTGGTGCCGCTGCTCGCCACCCCCTGCGATTTCCTCATCTTCCACAAGCCGCTGCGCTGACCCTCGACACCCCTCTGCGCGCGCCGAGCAGTTTCTGAAACTCACTGCCGGACAAGCGGTCAGGAGGAATCAGGTAACCGACTTCTCGAACAGATCGGCTGCAGCCTCCCGGCGCTGATGTCAACGCCCTGCACGACGCCTGATTCTGTCCGCGGCGATCGAGTATGGGCGACTCCGCGGCGTCCCGTAACATGTTGCTCGCCAGAGCGATTCGATTCGTACAGGCGAAAGCAGGGCTGTGCGATGAAGAAATGCCTACTGATCTGGTGGCGTCGAGTGCACCGGTGGCTCGTGCACGAGCTCGCTCGGCCGCGTGGGCAGCGGTTGGTCCGGCCGCTGCTGGGATTTGCGCTGCTACTGGCGCTGGTCATCGGAGGGCTGTGCGCGTTGAGCCCCAAACGCGCGGAGCCCGTACCGGCCCGCTGGACAGTTTGCCTGCCTGTCATTGTGCAGCCGCCGCCGACGACCGCCGGGTCGAACCATGCCGCGTGCCCTTGACGGCTGCCTCGCAGGCAGGGAACAGCGGGGATCGACATCGAAGCGCGTTGGGTACATTCGAGGGCGCACCAGCGGCGCAACCAGGGGGAACCATGACCGATATCGCGGACGCGGTCGTCGAGGAACTCGGATCGGCTGTGGCCGAGACGATGCGGACGGTGCGGCCACGGATACCCGCCTCCCCCGCGGCGACGCTGGGCCGATTACGGCTGTCGAGCGATGAGTTCGGGGCGTATGCGTTCGGCGAGAGCGGGATTCGTGGTGAGCTGTCGCGGCTCGGGCAGTTACTGCCGGAACGGATACTCGGCGCGCTCGAGTTGCTGGTAGCCGAACTCGTCGTGCCGGTGGTGCCGAGCCTGGCCGCGCTGCTGCCCATGCCCGACGACGGGCGGGCCGTCATGGTCGGTCACATGGTGGGCGCCGGTGCGACGACGACGGCGATCAACGAACTCGAGGCCTTCCGGCCCGGCGCACTGGCGCTGGTCGTGGCGCTGACCGCCCGGTTGAGCGAACACTGCGACGTTGTCGCACAACTGCGTTCGGCTCCGGTGCGCGACGCCGACGGCGCGCCGGACGAGGCCGCGGTCGCGGCGGCTCATGGCGCGTCCCACTTGGCACTGGGGGTGGCGGTGGCGGTGATCGTACTGCGCAATCTGGGGTATGGCGGTGATCCGGCGACGGTGGTCGGCGCCGCACTGACCGCGGCGTGTCCACTGCTGCGCGCTGCCCCGATGCCGGCCGCATACGACGCCGCGCGGATCGCGAAGATCCGCGCCGGGTATCTGTATCCGCGGTATTCCTCGGGTACCGTGCAGGCTCGCGACCATCGGTTCGCGCTGACCGAGTCGGACTTTCCCGATACCGCCGATTTCCGGGACAACGGTCTGGTGGTCGTGAGTCCGGCGGGGCTGGTGGTGCGGACCGGGACCGCCGATGCCGTCGTTCAGGTGCGGGTCGAGGTGTTCGACAGTCCACCGGCCGAGATCGACGCGAGCGCATGGGACGAGGTGGTCGAGGTCGCTTGGACCGCGACCCGGGGCCTGGCATCGATACTCGGTGCGCCACAGTCCCCGGGCTACGGTGGCCACGGTTCGCTGGTCGAACAGACGCCGCCGTGGCCGGGTACCTACCGGGTCCGGGTGCATGCCACCGGCCGCGACGACGCCGACGGCGGGGAGTCCTACAAGCTGGCCGTGTGGCAGTCACCGGACACGGAAACGGTGGTGCACAAGCGGACCGATCGACTCGGGCACCGTTTGCGCGGCGAGGCCGAACCACCGCTCGTGGCCGAACCCGAGGACGCCTATCGCTGGGTCGAGAAGACCGCGCTCGCGGAAGCCGGGACGATCACCGTTGTCGCCGCGGTCGATCCCGAGACCGTGGTACGGGCCTTCGGCGCCGACCCGGCCGTCCCCGAGCGAATGGATGAACTCGAGGAACGCGCGATGGAGCGTCCGTGGATCGCGGTGGCGTCCCTCACCGACGCGGTACTGGCGGTGGAGTACAACGGTTATCAAGGCAGCCGGGGCCCGGAGCTGCGCGCGCTGTCCCGCGGTACTCGCGCCGCGTCGCTGTACTGGAACGTCAACGGTCTGACTCAGTTGTCGTTCGCCGCCGACGGCCGGATCGTCGCCGCCTTCGAACTCGGTGAGCAGCAGCGCGATCGCACGCTCGAACCGATCTTGCGCGACCTGGATTTCGATGATTACCGCAACCGGATCGCCAAAGGGCTTGTCGCAGTGGAACGTTTCACCGGGAGCGCGTTCACCGAGAGTGATCTCGCCCGGGTGGCATCGGCCGGGATCGGCTTTGCCGTGCTGCCGTTGCTCGGTGAGCTCAACCCTGTGTCGCGCCGATCCGATGGATCTCGCGCCAATCGCGGGCACGGCCCGCTTGGTGCCGACACCGACCTGCTGACGGAGCTGCCCACCGAACGCCAGCAGGCAATGGCGTGGTGGGCCGTCGGCCGAACTGCCGAATACGTGCAGTTGGTCGACGACCCCGACGTGGTCGCCTGCATCGAGACCCGCACTCTGACAGCGGAAGCCGAACTGCGCGCACGTCGATCGACCGTCGGTGACCGGACGAACTACTGGTTCTGGTCCGCGCTGCACCAAGCCACCAACCCCGACCCACTGGGCGCCGCGATCGGTGCCCTCGACGCAGCCCGCTACGCGTGGGGCCCCGCCGCCGCCGACTTCGTCGACGAAGCCCGGATCGCCCTCGGCGATCTGCGCTAGCCGACCACACAGCATGCCGACCGGACAACTGCGCGTATTCCGCTGTCGGGAAAGTTTTTTCGACACGCCTCTGAATCGGCGGAAGAGATTTGCCGACTGCCCGGATGGCCATCCCGTCGAAGCACCAGATCTGGCTCCTACATTCACCTTTCGTCCGAAACTCTGTCGCAATCGCTTGCAAGCACCGCCGCGTGCTTGCCACCATCAGGGTGTTGCCGTTCCGATATTGATTCGATCGAGGAGGAACATCTTGAAGTATGTCAAGTTGGGCTCGACCGGCCTGGATGTGTCGCGAATCTGCCTGGGCGCCTTGAGTTTCGGCGTGCCCGGCGACGGCGTCCACCGCTGGACCCTGGACCTCGAACAAGCACGGCCGATGATGCTGCACGCCCTGGAATCCGGCGTGAACTTCGTGGACACCGCGAACGTCTACTCCGCCGGGACCAGTGAACAGATCGTCGGGCAGATCCTGCGCGAATACGGCCATCGGGACGAGATCGTGCTGGCGACCAAGGTGCACGGGCGAACCCGCCCCGGCCCCAACGGCGTTGGACTGTCTCGCAAGGCGATCATGACCGAGATCGACAACAGCCTGCGCAGGCTCGGCACCGACTACGTCGACCTGTACCAGATCCACCGGTGGGATCCGGCGACGCCGATCGAGACCACCATGCAGGCGCTGCACGACGTGGTGCAGGCGGGCAAGGCGCTGCACATCGGCGCGTCGTCGATGTGGGCGTGGCAGTTCGCCAAAGCCCAGTACACCGCCGAGCGCAACGGCTGGACCCCCTTCAGCACCATGCAGAATCATTACAACCTGATCTACCGCGAAGAAGAGCGGGAAATGCTGCCCCTGTGCGCCGACCAGGGCATCGGCGTCATCCCGTGGAGCCCGCTGGCCCGGGGACGACTCACCAGGGAGTGGGACAGCGTCAGCGCCCGCAGCGAAACCGACGCGTTCGGCAAGACCCTCTACCGCGACACCGATCGCGAGATCGTCGACCGGCTCGGACAACTGGCCGCGAAACGGGAACTGCCGATGGCGCAACTCGCGCTCGCCTGGATGCTCGCCAAGCCGACGATCACCTCCCCCATCGTCGGCGCCACCAAGATGAGCCATCTCCAAGACGCCATCGATGCCCTGGACGTGGAACTCGACGAGGAAGAGATCAACTACCTCGAAGAGCCGTACCAGCCGCACAGCGTCGTCGGACATCCCATCACCGAGCTGCCGGGCCAGCACTGAGGCGCGCGACACGGCTCAGCTTTCCCGGATGACCGGCTCGTCCAAGGCCTTCGGGAATCGGGCCAGTAGATCGGTGAACTGGTCGGCCAGTTCGCGGGCGTGTTCGGCGCTGAGCTGATCTCCGCGATAGGCCACCAGCCCGATCAGGTGTCCGTCCCGTTGCGCCATGGTCACCGTCAGGCCGAATTTGGCGTTGTCGCTGCGCAGGGTGTCGTTCAGTACCGGCGTCAGCCGGGTCCCGCCCAGCTCCGTGGCGTGGCCGTCCAGCAGGTTCATGTTCAGCGTGACGTTCACATAGGGCGTATGCCCGAACCGCCGGGCCGGATTCAGCCGGGCGACCACGTCGTCGAACTCGACGGCCTGGTGCTCCAGCGCACCGAGCGCCGTGCCGCGTATCCGCAGCAGCACATCCAGCACGGTGCTGTCCGTGGTCACCCGGGAACGCAGCACCGCGGTGTTCAGACAGGGGCCGAGCAGATCGACGAATCGGGGCTGATTCCGGTTCGCCGTCGGCGACCCGATGGTGACATCGTCGAGGCCGGTCCACCGATGCAAGGTCACCATCAGCGCGGTGGCGGCCACCATGAACCAGCTGACGCCGTGCTCGGACTGCGCCGCGCGCAGCGAATCCAACAGCCCTTCGGGCAACGGAATCTGGAACGCGCCGTTCGGTTCCGGCGCGCTCGGCGCGGGCAACGGCGTATCCGCGGATGCGCCCGCCAAGGTGGCTGCCCAGTAGTCCAGATCGGCGTTCCAGGAATCGCTGTCCCGCTGTGCCTCTTGGTAAGCGGCGAATTCTCGATACTGCACGACCGGGCGCGGCCGTTGCGCTGCGGCGTAATGCCGGTCCAGCTCCGCGAGCAGGACGGGAATCGACTCCCCGTCGATCACCAGGTGATGCAGGCAGAGCAGCAGCGCCTGGCGGCCGGCGCCGAGCTCGCCGAGGGCGACCCGCAGCAGCTCGCCGGACGCGAGATCGAAGGGCGTGCGCAGGGCTGCGGCCTGCCATTGCGTCATGCCTTCGGGGGCATCGCGCAGGTCGAGCAGTTCCAGCGGCGGCACCCACGGTTCCCGCAGCCGCACGGAAAGCGCGAAATCGTCGTCGACGAATCGGGTGCGCAATATCTCGTACTCGGCCACCAGTCGACCCAGCGCGGTACGCAGCCGGTCGGGGTCGAGCCGCCCTTCTACCAGCCAGGCGAGCGGCACATGATTGCGCACGCTCGGATCGATCAGTTCGGCCAGCCAGATCCGCCGCTGGAAAGCGGTCATTGCCAAGGGAACATCGGTGACAACGGCTTCCGGCGGCGCTGTCGCAGGCGCCGCCGAACCCAGCACATGCTCGGTGAATTCGGCCAGCCGGGAATGCTCGAACAGCGTCCGGATCGGGATCCGCACCCCGAACTGCTCTCCTACCGCACTCAGCAGTGCACCGGCCAGCACGGAATGCCCGCCCAGGGTGAAGAACGAGTCATCCGGCTCGATCCCGTCCTGCCCCAGCACCTGCTCCCATACGGCGGCCATCCGGCGCATCGCCTCCTGACCGTCGGATAGCGGAATACTCGAAACGGCGTCCATGAGCGTGGCGTCTCCTCATCTCGCGGCGTGCGGGAGCCGCGGTGCGGTCCTGCGGTCGTCCGAGGAATTTCCTCATGTTCAGTTATGCCAGTCCGGGGCGCTCGACCGTCCCTGACGTTCGACAGGATGACTCGGCCACCGGCCCGTGATCGGATTGAGGCTCGGTAATCGATCCACCCACGGGGGATGAGGATGTCGAACGAAAACCTGCTGCACACTTCGGTTCTCGATCAGGCGAAGGAGGCCACGGCCTGGCTCGACAGTGCCGGACAGCCACTGACCTATCAGGATTTGATCGAGCGGTCCGGACAGCTCGCGCGGCGTCTGACCGACGCGGGCGCCGGTCCCGGCCGGCGGGTCGCGCTGTTCCTGGAGCGCGGAGCCGACATGGCGGTCGCGATGCTCGGCGCGCTGCGCGCCGGTGCGGCTTTCGTGCCGCTCGGCCTGCAGGAACCCGCCCCTCGACTGGCGCTGATCCTCGCGGACTGCGCACCGGCCGTGACGCTGGTACACGACGCGACGGCGGACCGGTTCCGGCAGCACCGCGTCCGCACCCTGCACATAGCCGGCAACGGCGATGGCGAACCGGCCGACGCCGGCACGCCGGACGATCCCGCGTACGTCGTGTACACCTCCGGATCGTCCGGCACGCCCAAAGGCGTGGTCGTCGAGCACCGTAACCTCACGCCGCATCTGGCCTGGCTGGCCGAGCGACTACCGCTCGGGCCGGGCGACCGGCTGTTGCAGGTGGCACCGTACACATTCGACGCGTCGCTGACCGACTTCTTCTGGCCGCTCGGCGCGGGCGCCGCGGTGATCTCACTCGCCGAGGGCGAACATCTGGACCCACTCGCCATCGCGACCGCGCTCGTCGAGCACGAGATCACCGCGGTCCGGCTCCCTCCGGCGATACTGTCGCTGCTGCTCGGCGAACCGGAATTCCGCAAGGCGACCGGCCTGCGGTACCTGATCAGCGGCGGGGATCGGCTGCCGACCTCGGTGGCCCGCCGAATCACCGAAATACTGCCCGGGGTAAGGCTTTTCAACCGGTACGGACCGACCGAAGCGGCCGTGGCGGTGACCTACCACGAGTTCGATGCCGGCACGGACGACGGGCCGGAGGTACCGATCGGCCGTGGCATCACCGGCGCCGAGCTGCGTATCGCACCGGACGAGGAGTTGCTGATCGGTGGCACCTGCGTCGCGCGTGGCTACCTCGGCGACGCCGCGCTCACGGCGCAGCGTTTCGTCCGGCTGCCGAACCGGGGCCGGGTATTCCGGTCCGGTGATCGCGTCCGGATGACCGCTGCGGGTGTGCTGGAGTTCCTCGGCCGCAACGACGATCAGGTCCAGATCAACGGACTCCGGGTGGAGATCGGGGAAGTACAGTTCGCGCTGCGCGCACATCCGGGCGTCGCGGACTGCGTGATCCTGCCCCAGGATCAGACGCTCACCGCGTATGTGGTGCCCGCGGCGAACCGACGGCCGGCCGAGGAGATACAGGATTACCTGCGGGACCGGCTGCCGGGCCACATGGTGCCGACCGCGATCACGTTCGTGGATCGGTTGCCGATGACCGACCGGGGCAAAGTAGATCTCGCGGCCTTGCGCGCCGCGCACGCCACGAGCACGGTGCGCACCACGAACAGCCCGACCCCCACCGCGGGCCCGGTGCGGGAGGTGGTTCGCCGGGTGTGGTCGCAAGTGCTGGGCGGCGTCGAATTGCGCGAACACGACGACTTCTTCCACCGCGGCGGACATTCGCTGCTCGCGGTGCACGCGGTGGGCCGGATCCGCGCCGATCTGGGCCATCACGTGCCGATGCGGATCATGTTCGAAAAGACGACCCTAGGAGAGTTCACCAAGGCCGTCACGAAAATCGTCGGCTCCGCCGAGACGGCACCGCACGGGCAGGGGCGCCGCGGTGCCGGTCGGCCGTCGAAAGACCTTATCCCGGAACAGGTCCGGGAATGAGGCCGAGATGCTCGGGGCGCACCAGGTCGAACTTCAGCGCCTGCGTCACCAGGGTGACCCGCTTCCACGCCCGGGTCATGCCGCGCGGGGCCACGATCCCGAGTTTCGTTGCCAGATAGTCGATGTGATAGTTGACCGCGGAGCGACCGAGCGGCCGGGCGGCGGCGGACAACCGAGCCGAGACCTGCGCCGGGGTAGGTACCGCCGACACACCACAGTCCCGCAATCCCGGCTCACACAGGCAGACCAGCACCTGGAAATACCGGCTTTCCTCGTCCAGCAACGGAATTCCGGCGCCATCCGGCTCGGCGATGGATCCGCGGTCGGGGGCGTAGACGGTGAAGCTGTTGCCCCCGGCACCCACGCTCAGCGTCACCCGGCTCAGCTCGAAGGGAATCGGCACCCCGGCCCGGCCGGGCCGCACCTTCACGTATTCCCCTGCCCCCTCCAGGTTCTCCACGCAGTAGGTACCCACCGTGCCGCAGTTCGACATCAGCCAATAGTCACCGAAGGCATGGATCCGGCCCGCGGTCAGCTCCTGGTCCGCGCCGACGGCGATCTCCCCGCCCTGCCAGCCGAACAACACACTGTCGCCGTTGGGCAACTCCACGACCGGTGACGGCCCGTCGAGACAGATCAGCAGTGACCGATCGGTGCGTTCAGCCCGCGACATGACCTGTGCCCACAAAGGATTCGCCGATGACGTGCGCGATTTCGGTCGCGGCGGCCGCAGGCACGATCGTCGGATCGTGATCGATGCGCAACGACAACTCCCCCTCGTCATGGACGGCCATGACAACCACCGGATCCTCGACCCGGTTACCCGACGGGTACCTGAAGGTGCCTGCCACGCCGTCCAGCACCGGCACCGGGCGATGCGTGCGATCGACGACGGTCAGCACGAGATCGAGGTGGCCGGTCCACGGCGCATGGGACGCTCTGGCGGCGCGCACGACTTCGTCGAACGGGGTATCCACGAATTCCAGGTCCTCCCACCAACTCTCGCGAACACCCTCGCCCTGCGGGTTGGCCAGCACCGTGTTGATGAAGCAGCCGACCACCCCCGCCTCGTCGTGGCCGCCCCAGGTATAGGCGACAGGCGCGGTTCCCGGTATCCGGGCCAGCGCCGTGTGGCAGGCGGCCAGCAACACCGAGAACGGCCGATCCGTGGCTGATTCCGGCAGTACGATGTGCTGCCAGGCGGTGGCCAGCCCACCCGGTTCACCCGGGTCCCGGTCGCTGCCCCACCGCCCGGGCCCCGCGTCCCGCACCCGGGATATCCAGTGCGCCAACGCCTCCGGAGCGCTGGCCGCGTGTTCCTTCGCCAGCCGTCGCTGCACCACCTCCCGATAACGGCTCAGTTCCGTGGCGGCGACCGAATCCGGCACCTGCTCCGCGCTCTGATAACCGGACATCAGCTCGTCCAGCACCAGGCCGGTGGATTCACCGTCACAGACGAGGTGGTCGAATCCGATGGCCAGCAGATCCCGCTTCTCGTCCCTGGCCAGCAGCACCCGGAACGAACCACGCCGGGCGGGCCAGTCGGCCAACGCGGCCCATACCGCGCTGTCGGTGTCCGAGGACACGATTTCCTGCACGATCGGATCCGCGGGTACCGGACGTATGCGCAGTACGGGCACGCCGCCGACCGTGTCCGCCACCCCGCGCAACGCCGGATGCCGCAGCAGGACCGAGCGCGTCGCCCGTTCCAGCCGGGCGGCCGACAACAGGCCGGGCGGGAATTCCATGAAGACCGGCAGGATCCTGACCCGGTCGAGTGGGTCGGCGGACCGGGTGTGCTGGAACCTCCGCTGGGCGCCGGTCAGCGGCATCAGCTCGTCGGCTCCCTGGTGGACGTTCGCGAAATGTTTGAGATAGGTCCTGGTGATACTCCGATGCAAGACTGACCTCCACTCTCTGTTGTTCCAGCGCCCCGGCGACCTCCCCGCCAGTCATCTGGTCATGCCTCGCTCGGCTCGAATCAGATCGGCGCGTACGGTGTCGCTGAGCAGCCTGCCCAGGCCCTCGGGGTCCGCCCGGGTGTGGAAATGACCTCCCGGCCGCCCGAGCGACTCGAAGGCCCCGTCGGTGTGCTCCTGCCATCCCGCCATCAAGTCCCCGCCACTGGACTCCTCGGCACCGGCGATGGCGGTGACGGGGCAACGCAGCCGGGGTCGGGGGGCGTGCTCGTAGGTCTCCAGCACCTGGAGATCCGCGCGATAGCAGGCCAGTGCGGCGGCCCGCAGATCCTTGTCGGAATCGGTCGCAGCGGGCAGCGGGCCCCAGAGTCGTTCGATCCGGGCATGCAGCTCGGCATCGTCGAGCAGGTGCAACGGCTCGGCCCGCGCGCGCAGTGGCGGCGGCGGACACGAGGAGAGGAAAAGCCGTAATGGCTTCGCCCCCAAGGCTCTTGCCACCTCGTAGGCAACGAGCGCGCCCAGGCTGTGACCGAACAGCGCGAACGGCGGGGTGAACTGCACCCGCGCAAGGATCTCGCGCACCAATTCCGGCATCGATGTGAACGCCTGCGCCCCGAGATCGTGCGCCCTGCCCGGCGGCTGGACGGCCACCAGTCGCAATCCGGGCGTATACGCGGCCCACCGCGCGTACTCCCCCGCCGCACCGCCCGCGTGCGGAAAGCAGTACATGGTGGCTACTGCGGTGGCCGGCGCCGGGCGCTCGATCACCCGTACTCCGGTCATGACGCACTCGCCGAGTCGCGCAGGTGCTCCTCGATCAACGCGGTGAGCTCGCGCACCGATGGCGCGAGATACATCTCCCGCACCTCCAGTTCCACCGGCAGCAACTCCCCTAGCTTGATCACCAGGTCGGTCGCGACCAGCGAATCCCCGCCGAGATCGAAGAAGCTGTCCGCCGGGTCGACATCCGGCAAGCCGAGAAATTCGGTGAACAGCATGGTCACCGTCTGTTCGGTGTCCAGACCGGCGTCCGGCGTGGACGGTCGCGTAGGGGCGGCGGTCTCCGCCGTCAGCAGATAGGGCTGCCGCTGGAACGGGTAGGCGGGCAGAGCGACCCTTCTCACCTGTTCCGTGTGGGCTGCTGCCCAGTCGATCGGCAGCCCGGCCAGCCACAGCTCACCGAGTGCGGCCAGCGGATCGGTGACCGTGACGACAATGTGCTCCGGCGTCCACAGGGGATGCTCCCGCAGGCGTGCGGACAACCCCGTGTCATCGATCGCCAGGAACAGCCGGCCCGGCGTATCCAAAGCAGCTCCGATCTCGTCGTCGCTGCAGTCCGGATGCAGGATGAGGTCCGGTTCCAGTCCGAGGGCCCGCCAATGCCGCAGTACTTCCGTGTCGGCCGTCTCCCGCACCAGCAGGGCGACAGCTCGCGCATCTCTGGCGTGATCACCGGTGACCAGTCGCTCCGGCGCCGCACCGTTGAGCACCCGCAGTGCGTCCTGCCGATCACGCACCACCGCGTACCGACGGTGTCCGTGCAGCCGCCTGCCGACCTGCAGCGTCCACGCCACATCCGCCAGTTCGAGCTCGGGCTGATCGGCGAACCAGCCGGCCAGCCGCGCCGTCAGCTCGTTGAGGGCCGCCGGGGTATGCGCGGACAGCACCAGCACCTGGGGCTGCGCGGTCACCGCCCGCGGCAGCGGTGACGGCGGCTGCTCCAGCACGACGTGCGCGTTGCCACCGCCGAGCCCGCGCGCGGTGACACCGGCCCGGCGCAGCAACCCGGTGGGCGCCCATGGCGTCGGTTCGGTCACCACGGCGAACGGGCCCGCGGTGAAGTCGATGTCCGGGTTCGGCTCGGAGTAATGCAGGCTCGGCGGAATGATCCCGTGTTCCACGGCCAGCACCGTCTTGATGAACCCCGCGATACCCGCGGCGGCATCGGTATGCCCGATATTTCCCTTCACCGAGCCGAGCAGGCACGGCTGCTCGCGTGAGTTCCCGTCGGCGAACGCCTGATTCAGCCCGGCGACCTCGATCGGATCGCCCACCCGGGTGCCGGTGCCGTGTGCCTCGACGTAGGTGATGGACGAGGGCGTGACGCCTGCCGCGTGCTGCGCCGCGCGCACCACCTCGAACTGCCCGCGGACTCCCGGCGCAGTGAATCCGGCACGGTCCCTGCCGTCGTTGTTCACCGCGGAACCACGCAGCACGGCATGGATGTGGTCCCCGTCGGCGATCGCCTCGGACAACCGCTTCAGCACGGTGATCCCGCACCCCTGACCACCGATCACCCCGTCCGCGGCCGCGTCGAACGGGCGGCACGCACCGGTGGGCGAGGTGATTCCGCCGATTCGGTAGTTGTCCAGCGCGGCGGGCAGCCGCACCGAACTGCCGCCGGCCAGTGCGAGATCGCATTCCCCGGCCAGCAGTGCCCGCGCGGCGTAATGCACGGCATACAGCGAGGTCGCGCACGCCGCCTGCACGTTGGTGGCCGGTCCACGCAGGCCCAGCTTGTAGGCGATGCGGCTGGCCAGATAGTCACTGGTGCTGCCGGTCAAGATGTCCCAGGTGGTGATCGAGCCGTCTTCGAGTTGCTTGGCCCGCAGGGTCTCCGTGTAGGTGGACAGGCTGCATCCGGCGTAGATGCCGATCAAGCCGGGGAATCGGTCCGGGTCGTATCCGGCGCCCTCGATCGCCTCGACCGCACATTCCAGCAGGACCCGATGCTGCGGATCGATGAGCAGCGCCTCGCGCGGGGTATATCCGAAATAACCCGCGTCGAACCATTCCGGATTCTGCAGCAATCCGCCCGCGGGCACATATTCCCGCTTGCTGCCACCGGGACCGGCAATGCTTTTCGGAGCGAAACGGCTGACGCTATCCACGCCGGATATCAGATTACCCCAGAACTGGTCGATATCCACCGCATCCGGAAAACGACAGGCGAGTCCGACGACAGCAATATCCGTTTCACGTCGATCGGCTACCTGGAATACAGCGTCGGAACTGCCGCCTTTTTCGCTCGCAATTACCGGCGACTGCTCTTTTATTGACCCGTCAAGGAAAGCGGCGCACGACCGGATGGTGGTGTGGGTGAACAATTCTGTCAAGGTCGGGCGGATACCGATGCGCTGCGCGATCTGCTCTCGCACCAGCTGCATGAGCATCGAGTACCCACCGACTTCGAAGAAGTTGTCGAGCACGTCGACCTCATCGAGTTCGACTACGTCACACCAAATTTCGGCGAGGATACGCTCCGTCTGGGTGACCGGGGGCTGACGGGTACTCATGGCATCACATCCTGATGTCGTCTGCTTCCATGATCATTCGATACTGCCCGGCGATACGCTGGTATTGCCCAGCGGTTGCCATGCTCAGTGAATATCGCCCAGCGTGGAGGGAATAATCTCACACCCGGTCCGATAACTCCGGCAGCGTTCCCGATCGACCCGATCGCGATCGCCCCATTACCAGCGAGCCTAACCACACCCCACCCTCGGGACAACAGCTTCATCCGCAATATGTCAGGTATCCGTCCGCCATTGTTGATGCCTTTACAGTGACTTGGCGGCCGAGTACGCTGCGAACTGGCACTGGGGGTTGTCGAGATACGTCGAGATACGTCCTGAATGACGAGGTCCGACGAGGAAAGATAAGGGTAGCCATGGGTACACATCAGCTGTTTCTCGCCTGTCTGCCTTTCGCGGGCAGTGGTGCCGGATTCTTCCGAGAATGGGAAAAACTGGACATACCGGAGGTCACCGTGCTTCCGGTCCAGTTGCCCGGACGCGAGGAGCGATTCCCGGACGACCCGTTCACCGAGGTCGCCGCCGCCGTCGCCGAACTGACCCCGAAGATCCTGGCCGACGCCGGCGAACAGGCGGCCATCGCGTTGTTCGGGCACAGCCTCGGCGCAGTGCTCGCCTACGAGATCGCCAGGGAACTCGAGCGGATCGGTCACCCCGGACTGCATCACCTGTTCGTCAGCGGATCACCGGGTCCGCACAACGGACGGACCGAGCGAGCGACCGGCCTGGCCGACGCGGAATTCCTGGCCGGGGTACAACGATTCGCCGGTTACCGGCATGCGGCCTTCGACGATCCCGAACTGGTCGAAGTCCTGCTTCCGGTGCTGCGCGCCGACGTGGAGATGCACGAGAACTACCGGGCCACCAGCACCGAGCCGCTCTCGGTGCCGATCACCGCCCTGCGCGGGGAACGGGACGAACTCGTCTCCCGGGAACAGGCCGAACAATGGACCACGGTGACCCGGGGTCGCTTTGCCTACCGGGAACTTCCCGGCGGCCATATGTATCTGGTCGATGAGCCGGAACAGCTGCTACGTCTGATAGCCGGGAGCTCGGAATGGGGCTGACCGGCAAGACCGTGGTCATCACCGGCGCGGCCCGCGGCCTCGGCCGCGCCTGCGCGCTCCGGTTCGCCGACGAGGGCGCCGACCTGCTGCTGCTGGACATCACCAGGGATCTCGCCGACGTGCCTTATCCACTCGGATCAGCGAGCCAGTTGAAACATACTGCGGCCCTGTGTGAACGCGCGGGCGCCGCGACCGTGACCGCCGCCGTCGACGTGCGTGACGCCCACCAGTGCGCGCTGGCGGTAGACCAGGCGCTGGACCGCTTCGGCACGGTGGACGTGCTGGTCAACAATGCCGGAATCGCCTCGCCCTCCGGGAAGATCGCCCATGACATCACCGAGCGGGAGTGGTCGCTCATGCTCGACGTCGACCTTTCGGGCGCCTGGCGGATGATGAAGGCGGTCGCCCCGGTGATGGTCCAACGCAGATCCGGCAGCATCATCAACGTGTCCTCGACGGCGGGCACGGTCGGATATCGGCATTTCGCGAGCTACGTGGCGGCCAAGCACGGGCTGATCGGACTGACCAAGGCCGCGGCCCTGGACTACGCCCCGATGCGGGTACGGGTGAACGCGTTGTGTCCCGGCTCAGTCCGGGACGACCCCGTGCTGGAAGGCCGGATGCTCGCCGAAATCGCCCGATCGCTGGAGGTTCCGGTCGCCGAGCACGAGCAGATTTTCGTCCAGGATCAGCCGATGAACGCGCTGATCGATCCGTCCGACATCGCGAGCGCGGCACTGTGGCTCGCGACGGACGAATCCCGCCAGGTCACCGGCAGCGTGCTGACCGTGGACGGCGGCTTCACCTCCCGATGAGCAGGAGGACCACCCGTGACAATCTCGACCCTCAATGATCCCGCCGCCGGATGCCACAGCCTCGTGCTGCGACTCCCCGGCGCCACCGATCCGGCGCGTCTGCTGTCCGAGGCAGTGTCCGATCCGGTCCAGGTCTGGCAGACCTCGGTGCCGGTCGGCGCGGACGAGTCGCCGGCCGCCGAGCGCAGGCGCGCCGAATCTCTGCGGCCGATTCACCCGGACGCCCCTCCATTGCGAGCCGTAGCCCTGCGGTACGCCGACGGGACCATGGACCTGGTGCTGGTGACCGTCCGCGCGGTGATCCCGCCGGCCACGCTGCGGCGAATCGCCCGGCTGCCGCTGGACGGGCCCGGCGATGACGTGGCGCCCCGCCTCGCCGAAGCGCGGCCGGGCTTCCGGTACAACGGTGAAATCGCTTGGGGCTTAGGCGATCCGGAGCTGCACGGAGTCGTCGGCAGCGCGCACATCGATCTCACTGTCCTCGGCGGGCAAGCCGAACGACTCTTCCTTCCCGCGCTCGCCCTGGCCCTGAGCCGATACGGCGGCGGTGACCGAGTGGCGTTGGGTGTGCTGGACTTGAACGACGGTGCGGGCGAACATATTCGCGTCCACTCGGTGGACGAGCCTGCGGAGTGGTCGTGCGCCGAGTTCCTCCGCCAGTTCGATCAGACGCCGGTCACGCCGCAGGAGCCGCCGTCCGTCGGCGTCGTCCTGAGCCCGGCCTTCGCCGAAGGCAGCTATACGGCATGCCTCACGCCGATCTTCCCGGTCACTGTCCAGCTGGATCGAGGCTCGTACCGCGCGATCTGCCGGTTCGATCAGGGCATCGTGAATACCGCTGTCGCGCAGCGGTTCTGCGCGCATGTGGCGCATCTGGCCGAACAGCTTGCGAACGGAACACCGGATCGGCCGCTGGCCGGGCTGGAATTGTTGCCGCGCCACGAACAGGCCGAACTCCTGCGCGCGGGTGCCGCACCGCACGTGCGGGGACGCATCGATCACACTTTCGAGGAGATGGCGGCCAAACAGCCGGACGCCGTGGCGTTGCTGGCCGGCGACGAGCAGCTGACCTACCAGCAGCTGAACGATCGGGCAGACGCGGTGGCGGCAGGCCTGTGCGCGCTGGACATCGCACCGGGCAACCTGATCGGTGTTTGTCTGGAACGGGACGCCGATCTGGTGGTCACGCTGCTCGGCGTGCTCAAGGCGGGTTGTGCGTATGTACCGATGGATCCGCGCTATCCGGTGCAGCGCCTGCGCTTCACCGCGGAGAACGCGGGGATGCCCGTCGTCATCACGTCGGCACCGGAGTTCCCGCGGGTTCCCGGTACCCGGCTGCTGACTCCCGCCATGCTGACGGAACTCGGTGCAGGTCGGGCGACAGCCGATGCCCGATCCGCCGCTGCGGGTGACGACCCCGCCTACGTGATCTACACCTCCGGATCCACCGGCACACCCAAGGGCGTGGTCGTGCCCCACCGCAACGTGCTGGCGCTGTTGCAGGCCACCGCCGAGGATTTCGCCCTCGGCTGGGACGACACCTGGATGCTGTTCCATTCCAGCGCTTTCGATTTCTCCGTGTGGGAGATCTGGGGTTGCCTGCTCACCGGCGGTCGCCTCGTCGTCGTGCCCTATTGGACCACCCGCGATACCGAGGAGTTCTACGCCCTGCTGACCGAGCAACGCGTCACGGTGCTGAACCAGACGCCGTCGGCGTTCGCCCAGCTCGTACACACCGATCACCGCGTCCGCGGGGACCTGGCCCTTCGATTGATCATCTTCGGCGGTGAACCACTCGACGTGCGCATGCTGGCGCCCTGGTTCGCCCGGCACCCGGCCACCGACTGCCGGGTGGTCAACATGTTCGGCATCACCGAGACCACCGTGCACGTGACCGCGCAGACGATAACTCCGGAGCAAGTCGTGACGGGCTCACGCTCGGTCGGCCGTCCGCTGCCGGGGTGGTCGGTGTCCATTCGGGATGCACGGGGACGGGTCCTGCCGCCCGGTCCCCCGGGTGAGATCTACGTAGGCGGTGCGGGGGTGGCCAGCCACTACCTCGGCCGGCCCGAGCTGACCGAGCAACGGTTCATGCTCGATGAGCTGACCGGGGAACGGATCTATCGCAGCGGCGACAAGGGGCGGCTGCACCCCGACGGCCGCCTCGACCACCTCGGCCGCCTGGACAACCAGGTCAAGGTGCGCGGGCACCGCATCGAGCTGGACGAGATCCGCACGGTGCTGCTGGGTGCACCCCGGGTGGCCGCCGCGGCCGTCGTGGTCAACCGGGAACAGCCGGATGATCCGGCGAGCAGCCGGATCGACGCTTATGTCGTCCTCGAGTCCGCCACGTCCACCGCACAGGTGCTCGCGCATGCCAGAGCGATACTGCCCGACTACATGATGCCCGCGACGATCACCGAGGTCGCCGAGATTCCGCTGACGATCAACGGCAAACCGAATATCGCCGAACTGCCCGAGCCGCACATCAGATCCGCCGGAACACCCGTCGCGCAGGAGCCCGCCTCCGGTGGAATCGCCGAGGACATCTTGACCATCTGGCGCAAGCAGCTGAACACCGAGGTGAGCCTGCAGGACAATTTCTTCACCCTCGGCGGAAACTCGTTGCTGGTCGTCCGGGTGCTCACCGAGATGCGGGAACGAAACCTGCCGAAGGTGTCACCGAAGCAGTTCTACCGCCATTCGACCGCGGCGGAATTCGTCGAGCTGGTCCGGCAATTGAGCGAAGCCGACCATTGACGTCGATCGCCGCTGGATGTCGGGCCTTCAGCTGATCCGGGCCACTCGGGCCGCGGTCACCGCGACCGACAGCCCCACACCGACACAGGCTGCGCAGACGAGGAACATCGCCTGATATCCGGCGGCATCGGCAACCAGACCGAGGGAGCCGCTGCCCACCGCGACGCCCACGGTGAAGCAAGCCCCGAAGGTCGACAGCGCTGTGGCGCGCTGTCTTTCGCTGACCGAGCGCACCACGATCACCCCCAGCACCGGGTAGATCTGCCACATTCCGACACCGATGAGTACACCGCCGATCGCACCGACAACGAGACCATCAGACACGCCGAGGAGCGCGAGCCCCGCGGCCTCGACGACGAACAGGCCGGCCAGCGCCACCGGTCGCGTGGCCTCCCAACGGATCCAGGTACTCGCTGTTCGCAACAGCACCACGGTCATCGAATACGCGGTGACCACGGCCGCTCCCCCGGAGATACCGAGGGAATTGAACTTTGCGACCGCGAAGCTGGAGACGGCCGCGAAACCGAACGCGCTGAAGATCAGCGCGACGCAGGGCAGCACGGTGCCCACCAGCGCCCGGCCCCGCTCCATGCCGGTCCGCTCCTTCTTCGCGGAGATACGCACCTCGGGCACGTACAGGGCGATCGGGATGACGAGCAGGGGAACCAGCCCGGCGATCACGAACGTGGCGGCCGTGCCCACCAGGTGCTCCAGCAAGGTACCCAGCGGAGCGCCGAGACCGATGGACACGTAGACGACGGTGCCGCTCAAACCGAGCGCCCAGGTCTGTCGATCCTTGGCGACCAGCTGCACCGGCCAGACCCCGGTCGCAGCCAGCATCACGCCCATCCCGACCCCTACCAAGAGGCGCAGGGCGATCAGCTCGGTGATCGATCCGGCGAGCGGATAACAGACGGTGGCGAGCGTCGTCAGCACCGTTCCGCCGATGGTCAGGGCGCGGGCGCCGAGACGGTTCATCAGCGCGCCCGATACCGGGCGGACCAGCAGTGAGGTCACCGCGTAAGCGCCGATGACCGCGCCGACCTCCGCCGGGCCCCCGTGCAACCGGTCGGTGACGTAGCCGGGCAGGATCGGGATCGTCAAAGCGAATGGCAGATAACCGATCCCGCTCGCCAGCGAGATCAGCAGCGCGTAGCGAAAAGATCGCTTGTCGGTGGTCTCGAGATCAGGCTTCAACTCGGTTCGCACAGTTTCACTCCCCCATATCCGGGCGGCGATCGCCCACCGACAACCCGCTCCGACGCTGTTCTCCCAGCGTTGCCGCCACCCCCTAGGTCACCTGCGGTCAGCCTTCCCGATCGGTACCCATATAACCACGCCACAGGTACGTGCAGCACAGCACGGGTTGCCCCCTCCGCTTCCAGTCCACAAGCGCCACAGGCATATCGGGCAAAAGCCCGAACCGAAACAGCAGGCCGAAGGCTGATCACATCGGCGGAACTCCGCCGGACACGGCGGTGAAATGGACATCCTTGCGGCGAGGGCGGAGTCCCGGGGCCGGGAGCAACGAACCGGGGGCAGCCCCGCATCTGTTCGGCTACGCAGCGTGACCAGCGCCGCCTCCGGGTTGGTCGGAGCGGAACCCGCTGAGACTGCTACGGTTTCGGAACGTGTTCGACGCCGCAGCCGCCTGCACGGACCCACTGTTCGCCGAATGTGTTGTATCCGAAGCACTTTCGGCCTGTGCGACATCGACACGGGCCGAGATACCGAGCCGTGGCCGGATCGCCGCGGAGGGCATAGCCGTCTCTGAGCAGGCGGCCGCTCAGGCCCGAGTTCGAGTCCGCAGGGGCCCAGCAGTCAACCAAACCGACCCCGAAAATCCAGGACACATCATCTCCGGACTCACCGAGGCGATTCATCGATCCTCTCCCTGTTGAAGTAGGCGAGGGCGAGGGCCAGGGTGGTCAGGATGGTCAGCGTGGTGAGTGTGGTCGAGAGCGGGGCGGGTAGAGAATTTCGTAACGTGAGAGCCGCGGCGGCCGTGGTGACGGTCGCCGCGAGGCCGGTGATGGCAGTGACGAGGTGACGAGGGCGGGCGGATATGCCGCGGATGGCCCGAGGCGGTCGATTGGTGGTCGGCAGCGGTTGGGTGATCAGTGCGTACACCGACAGTATTGCCGTGAACGCGACGTAGCCGAGGCCCGCCGTCGGCGGGAAGCCCTGAGCATCCGGTGATGTCTTCAACAGCAGATAGCCGATGTCGGAGGCCGCTGCGGCCAAGAGCGCGGTGGCGAGGAAGGCCGAGCCGACGATCCTGCGACCGCAGATCAGTGGTCCGAACGCAGCCAGGCTCAGGGTGATGTCCGTGGCGGGATAGAGGGCGAACACAAGCGTCAGGGTGGACTCGACGTCGCGGTTCAAGGCGACGAGCAACCACAAGACCGCCGCATACGCCCCGCAGAACATGCAGAAGTAAGTGACCGCGTTGTCGATATCGCTGCGTACGCTGGCGATGCCGAGTCGCCTGGCGCGGATCCACAGCGCCGCGGCCAAGAAGACCGGCATCGCGAGAAAACCGACGTCGTGCAGGTGCCCCGGCGGCATGTCCTGACCCTGGATATTCCGAGCCACGAACCACGCCACCTGCCCGCCGGTCCACGCGGCGACCGCGGCGAGCAACAGCCCGAAGTAACCGGTGTTGAGGCGATCGCCACGTCGACGGAACAGCCACACCCGCACCAGAAGGATCGCCACCGCTGAGCTTCCGAACACTATCTGCGATAGGTCAGTGATAGCGAGCGCGTGTTCCCCATTGGTGTCGATGGCCTGGACCACGGCGATAATGACCATGCTCACGCACAGCATCAAGCCCAGCAGCAGCAACCCGATCCGCAACACTGGCGCTGGCGGTTCGCCCTGCCCGGTCGCCACGGCCGGCCCCGATTCGTCGGCAGAGGGGGCCGGCGCGGACGCGCATTCCCACAGTTGGCGCACGCGGGCCGCGTCCGCTCCCAGCACTCGGGCGACCTGCTCGACTATCGGCCAGGACGGCAGCGGCGCGCCCGGGTTGAAGACCCGCGCGATCGTGGTGTGGCTGTAGTGGGTGTCGGAAGCGATTGCTCGTAAACTCGGCGCCCCCCTGGATTGGCGCACCCTTGCCAGGTAGTCCGCCAATTCGTGATGTGCGTCATTATCGTCGTTCAGGGGTGCCATTTCACCAGTGTAATCCCGAGTAACTGGCGGTTGAGCTGCGTAAACCAGTGCCCGAGCAGGTTGCTTTCCATCTATCGGCGATGTTGAAGTCTTTGGCATATCGCACAAGCATTTCCTTGCAGTCGACCAGTGGCGAACACATGCACCTGGTGGTAGCCGGGAATTAGCCACACCTGAGGAGTATCTCTCGATGAAAAAGATTCTGTGTGTTGCGACCGGTAGCGTGTGTATCGCTGCGGCCACGTCCTTGGTCCTTCAGACGGCCACGGCCAATGCCGACGTCATCATCTACAACAACCCCCCAGCGGCGGCACCGGCCAACCCGATGCCGCCCCTGATGAACCTGCCGGTGGCCCCGCCCTCGTGGTCGAATCTCGATGACGGCCGCACGACCCTGCCCGGTAACCCCCGCACGACATCGAATACGGAGAGCGGCGAGCTGTCCGAGGCCGAACTCGACCAACTGCACGACGACGCGGTCCGCGACGGCGCCGTCGACGGTGCGGCCACCGGCGGAGTCAACGGCACGGCCCTCGGCGCCGCCGACGGCGCCGTGATCGGTGCGGGAGTCGGCGCCGCCACCGGCGCCGCAGCCGGTCTGGTGGCCGGGCCGGCTATCGGCGCGCTCACCGGCATGGGCCTCGGCTGCGTCGTCGGCTTGCCGGCACTGCTCATCGGATGCCTGCCCGGTGCCGTTATCGGCGGCATCATCGTCGGTGTGGCCGGGACCGTGTACGGCCCCGTCATCGGTGCGGGCGCCGGCGCCGCAGTCGGTGCCGGCGTGGGTGCTGCGATCGGCGGAGCGATCGGTGGGCCCATCGGCGAGATGAACGGAGCCGACACCGGTGCGGCGACCGCGGACTCCCAGGCCAACCTGCAGCGCTCCCGCCAGGCCGGCCAGGGAAAGCCCGTTGCGGCGCATGTTGTGGACGCTGCGGCGGTGACCGCGCCCGAGGCGCTTGCGCCGGTGGCCGCTCCACTGCCCGTGCCCGCTGAGATCAGCGCCATGATTCCCCGCGATGTCGTCGACATGATCCCGACGGACGCGGCCGCCCTCATCGGCCTGCGCTGACCCCACGCGCCGAAGACAAGGAGGGGAGGAAGGGAACCACCACTGCGGTGGTTCCCTTCCCACGCTGAACACACCCTGGTGACCGTCTACCCGGCACCGGGCACCGCGCGATCCGGACGCCGCCGACGACTGAAACCTGTTGCTACGCCGACGATTTCCTGCATGCCCGAAGTTCTCGGCCGAGTATCTTTCGGCGTTGTGCAATCGGCCGCGGATGGTCAGTGCAGGGGTGCGAGGGTGTCGGAGTGGGCGAGCAGCGCGTCGAGCCGCCCGCGGTTGTCGTCATCGACGGGAGTCCACACGGTGAGGATGGTGTCGGGGGTGGCGGGTAGTTCCATGCGGGTCAGCGTGAGCGCCAGCTCCCCGGCGCTGGGGTGGCGGTAGATCATGGTTTGGGTGGGTGGGGCGGCGACGTCGCGGGTGGCCCACAGGCGGGTGAATTCCGGGCTGGCGGTGGCGAGTCCGCGAATCAGGTCGGTCCAGGCGGGGTCGTGCAGGTGGTGGGCGAAGTCGGCGCGGAACGAGGCGACCATGTGCGGCAGGCCGGCGTCCCGGTTGACGAAGCAGCGGGCTTCGGCGGGAGTGGTGAACAACTCCCACAACACGTTGCGGGAGCCCTCGGGGGCGGTCAGGCGCGGCCATAGCGCCGCGGCGGCGGCGTTGTGGCCCAACAGGTCCCAGCGGGTGTTGATCGCTGCGGCCGGATACGCGGTGATGGCGTCGAGGATCGATTGCACGGTGGGGGTGAGCGCTTCGGCACGGGTGGCGGTGGCCGGGATCGGAACCTCGGCCAGACGGTAGAGGTGGGCGCGTTCGGCGCCGTCCAGGCGCAGCGCGGCGGCGATGGCGTCGAGGACCTGCGCGCCGACATTGATCCGGCGGCCCTGTTCGAGCCAGGTGTACCAGGTGACCGACACCCCAGCCAGTCCGGCGACCTCCTCGCGGCGCAATCCTGGTGTCTTGCGCCGCAATCCCGGTGCCAGCCCGACCTGGACGGGGGACAGCCGGTCGCGGCGGCTGCGTAGGAAGGCGGCCAGTTCGGTACGGCGAGGCGAGGCGGAGACGGTCACGGCGTCCATCATCGGCCACACCCGGCAGGGATGCCAGACGGTTGCCGGGTGCTGGCGACACCAGTGTCACCAGTGTCTTGGTACCGGTGCCGCGACCCCGGCAAGCTGCGATCCGCACCATTCGACATCCCCTATGACGAGGAGTCCACCTGTCATGACCGAAACAGACACGCCCGCAACAGCGTCCCCGCAGACGAGGTCCTCGGATGCGACTGGCACCACGCAGTTCACGTTGCGATTCGCGGTGCGCAGCTACGAGCTCGACACCAACCATCACTTGGCCTCAACGGTGTATCTGCAGTACGCCGAACACACTCGGTTCGCCTGCGGGCAGGCCGCGGGGCTGTCTCCGCAGCGGCTGCTGGCTGACGGGCTGGGGCCGATCAACCTCGAAACCACCGTGCGCCACCACGCCGAGTTGCGCGCCGACGACACTGTCGATGTGACATGCGTGTTCGTGTGGGGTCCGGGCAAGACCCATCGCGTCGAACACACGTTGACCAAACCCGACGGCACCTTGGTCGCCGAGGTGCACAGTGTCAGCGGCTTGCTGGATATGCGGACCCGACGCATGGTCGCCGACCCCGCCCGAGAATTGCGTTCGCGCGCCACCGACCCGGCGCTGCTGGGGCTGGCGTGAGCCGGTCCGCGCCAGCAGGAGTGGACAGCAGCACGCGACACCGGCTGGGACAGATCGATCACGGTTTCGTGCCGCGCAAACTCACCGTCAGCTATGTGGCGATCTGTACCGGGACGGTCGATATCGCGCTGCTGCACACCGCCTTCGGGTTGTTGTGCCGCAAGTATCCGATGCTGACCGGCACGATCGAGATCACCGGCGACGAGTGCTGCCTCCGGATTCCCGGCGACGGCACCAGCGCGGCCGGCACCGACACTGTGGTGGGCCCGATCGCCGACTGGCTCGCCACCGCGGCACGTTCCCCCCTCGATCCTGCCCACAGCCTGGCGAAACTCACCATCGTCAGCGACCGCGACCGGACTGCGGTCGCGCTGCAGGTCAGTCACGCGATCAACGACGCCACCCTCGGCTTGGAGCTACTCGCGTTTTTCTGGCACACCGCCGCCACCCTCGCCAGGACCACCGCGTTCCCCGGCACCACTCCGGTCTACCCGCACAGTCTCGAACACGCCTACCGTGCGCGGGGCTTGGCCTTGCCCGAGCTCGATCTCCCAGCGTCGGGCGCGGTACACAGCATCCCGGCCGCCGACCGCGGTGAAGGGGCAGGATTCGCGCCCGCGCCGGAAGGACGGATCACCCTGTCCCGGGCCGACACCGCCGCGCTACGCGCGCACGCGCGGGCAGCGGGCGTGACGCTGCACGCTCTGCTGACCGCGGCGATCGTGCGCGCCGAACGCGCGATCCACACCGAGTTCGGCGACGCCACCGATCTGCCGATGATCATGTTTCATCTGGTGGACCTGCGCGCCCACCTGTGGCCCGTGGCGCGAGCGGACGAGGTCACCAATGCGCTGGGATTCGCGCCGACGGTCACCGCCTGCGAGCCCGGCACCGACCTGGAAGTCCTTGCGGCCGAGGCCAAGACGCAGATCGTCGCCGGAATTCAGACCGGAGCGGCACTGACAGTTATGCGGGCCGCAGCGGGGAACGCCGCACACGGCGGACCGCGCAAGGGTGTGGGAAACTTCCTCACCAACTGGGGCGTGGTGCCCGACCTCGCCGTCCCGGCCGGGGTCGAGATCGTCGACTTCCACGGCTTCGCGACCTCCGAACCGGTTTCCTGGGTCGGCTATTTCGTCTCCACCTTCGCCGGGCGCGCCAGCCTCGAGCTCGCCTTCTCCCCGCGATTCCATGCACCCGCGCAAATTGCCGCACTGCGCGCGCTGATCTGCGCCAACCTCACCGAGCTGACGGTCCGCGCCCGGTCCCGGTAGCCGAGGCCCGGGCGCGCGCAGGCGTCGGACGTCGCGGACCGCAAATCCTTAGTTTGGCAAACATCCCGAGTTACGTTACAGTCACTCACTGTAACGAAAGTAGGTGGCTCTCCCGCACCAGAGCGGGCGAGACCACCCTCGTTTGAAGGAGAGACATCCATGAGCAACCACTTCGCCGTCTCGATCAAGGCCGCCCTTGCCTCCCTGGTGCCGGGCGCGCACACCGACCGTGCCGAGGATGGGGCGCCGAAGCCGACAGTGGTGCTGGTGCACGGCGCGTTCGCGGACGCCTCCGGCTGGGCAGCCGTCGCCGCGCGGCTGCACCGGCGCGGGTTCCCGGTGATCGCGGTCCCGAACCCGCTTCGCGGCCTAGCCCACGACAGCGCCTACCTCCAAGGCTTGCTGGCCGGGATCGAGGGTCCGAAGATCCTGGTCGGGCACTCCTACGCCGGCGCGGTCATCTCCAATGCCGCCCCCGCCATCGCCGACGTCACGGCGCTGGTGTTCGTCGCGGCGTTCGTCCCCGACACGGGCGAGGCGCTCGGCGGCCTCCTCGAAGCGCACGCCGACGCGTCGGTGCCGCCGCTGCCGCAGCAGGTGTTCCAGTACACCCGTCCCGACGGGTCGACCGGGACGGAGGTGTGGCTGGACCACGCCCGGTTCGCGAACGCGTTCGCCGCCGACGTCGACGCCGCCACCGCCGCCTACCTGGCGATCTCCCAGCGCCCGGTCGCCGCCGAGGCGTTCGGTGAACCGGCCACGGCCGCCGGATGGAAGACCATCCCCTCCTGGGCGCTGGTCGCGACCAAGGACCACGCCATCGCGCCGCGCCTGGAACGGTTCATGGCCAACCGCGCCGGCGCCACCGTCAGCGAGGTCGATTCCTCGCACGCGGTCATGCTCAGCCACCCCGACGCGGTCGTCGAGGTGATCGAGCAGGCGTATCAGGGCACCCGCTGACCCGCGTTCGCTGCCGATGACCGGGGAGGGGACGCCCCTCCCCGCCGCCACTACTACATCCTTCCCGCTGATCAGGAGTACCACTATCATGTCCGACCTGCGGTTTCTCGCCCTGTCCGGCAGCCTGCGCCGCGGCTCGCACAACACCGGCCTGCTGGCCGCGCTGGCCGCGCTCGCCCCCGCCGGAGTGACCATCGACCTCGACACCGACCTGGGTGCCCTGCCCCACTTCAACCAGGACCTCGAAACCGACCCACCCGCGGCGGTTGCCGAATTGCGGCAACGGGTAGCCGCCGCGGACGGGGTCCTGCTCGCCACCCCCGAATACAACTCCGCAATCCCGGGTGTACTGGGCAACGCCCTGGACTGGCTGTCGCGCCCCGCCACCGACCCTGCGCTGGGTGGGAAACCGGTCGCGATCCTGGGTGCGTCCCCGTCGCAGTTCGGCACCGCCCGCGCCCAGCTGGTCCTGCGCCAGATCCTGCACCGCATCGGCGCTCCGGTGGTCGCCGGGCCCGAGGTGACCGTCTTCCGATCCCACCTGCGCCTCGACGCCACCGGCACGTTCGTCCCCGACGAGATCACCCGGACCCTGCTGCGCCAGCTGCTGGACGGCCTGATCGAGCTGGCCGAGCGGACCCGCGCAGTGCCCGCCCGCAGCGCCTGACCCGTTCGCTGTCCGGCCACCACACCCCGCGCGCTCGCGCCCAGAGGAGAAAACCCATGCCGCACACAATCATTCCGCCGTTCACCGTGGTCCGCCCGGGTGAAGGACGGCACGTGCCGATCCCCGGGTTCGGTGCGGACTTCAAATTCGACACCTATCTGACCCACGGCGCGGTGTCGATGGTGGAGCACCCCTTCGCCGTCGGCCAGATCACCCCACCGCACACCCATACCTTCGAAGACGAGTACTCGATCGTGCTGGAGGGCGAGATCGGGTTCCGCTGCGGGGACGCCGAGATCGTGCTCAGCCCCGGCGGGTACGTGCTGAAGCCGCGCGGTGAGATGCACGCCATGTGGAACGCGGGCACTGTGCCCGGCCGGATCGTCGAGATCATCGTCCCCGGCGGTTTCGAACAGTACTTCGCCGAACTCGGTGACCTGCTGGCCGATGACGCGACGGCCCCCACCGCGTTCGACGATCTCGCGGCCCGGTACGGGCTGACCTATGGCCACCCCGACTGGCTCGACGACGTCATCGCCCGCTACCACTTGGCCCCACCCACCCACGGCACCACCACCGCACACCGGTGAGAACGCAGGGGCACACCGATCGCCGTCCCGACGCCGCCCGCACCCGATGAAGGAATACAGTCGTGTCCTGTAACGAAACACGATCGGGGAGGCCATGACCCAGCGCAGCGCAGCCACCGACCACCCGCAAGGCCGCCGTTCCGGCCCGCGCGGCGGACGTCCCCGCGACCCCGCCGTCGACGAGTCGATCCTCGTCGCCACGCGCCGCCGCCTGGTCACCGACGGCTACATCGGCATGGCCCTGGGCGATATCGCCGCCGATGCCGGAGTCACCCGCCCCACTCTCTACCGGCGCTGGCCAGGCAAACTCGAACTCGTCATCGACGCCCTCGACTACGGCCTGCGCGCCCAGCTCGCCGCCACCCCACCCTTCCCGCTGGACGATATGACACCGGAAGAGGCGTTCACCGAGGCCATCCGCCGCGTCGACCCCTGCTACTACAACCCCGACGCCATCATCCTGCAGGGCGGATTCATCAGCGAAGCCGAACGCGTGCCCGAACTCCTCGCCCACGTCGTCACCCGCGCCGTCGAACCCCGCGTCTCCCAGGTCGAAGACGTGCTGCGCCGGCTCATCGACCGCGGCGCAGTCCGCGCCGATACCGACACCCGCACCGTAGCGACCATGGTCTTCGGCGCCTTCTTCGGCGCGTTCCTGCGCGGCGACGACACTGCCACCCGCGCCCGGCTGCCCGAACAGCTCGCCGCCGCCCTCTGGCCCGCCCTCACCACCCAGCCCTGACCGCCGCCGCACCGCAACGCGGAGCTACTGAGCCAATCCACCGAACTGCGCGCGTAGTTCGCGTTTGACGATCTTTCCGCTCGGATTCTTGGGCAGCGCGTCCACGAACACGACATACTTCGGCCGCTTGTACGGCGCCAGCACCGTTTTCGCGTGGTCGAGGACCGCGTCCACGGTGACCTCATGTCCGTCTCTGACGACGATCACCGCGGTCACCGCCTCGATCCAATGCGGGTGCGGGATACCGAACACCGCGACCTCGGCGACGCCGTCGACCCCGTACAACGCCTCCTCGACCTCACGGGAAGCGACGTTCTCTCCCCCGCTCTTGATCATGTCCTTCTTGCGGTCGACCACGCTTAGGTAGCCGTCCGGGCTCAGCACGCCGAGGTCGCCCGAATGGAACCAGCCACGCCGGAAAGCCTCGGCTGTCTTGGGCGCGTCGTTGTGATAGCCCGCGGCGACGTGCGGGCTGCGATGCACGATCTCGCCGACCACGCCGGCGGGCACCGGATTGCCGTCGTCGTCCACCACCGCGGTCTCGACGTTGATCGCGGGCCGGCCCGCACTGCCGGCATGGTCGATCTGCTCCTCCGGACGCAGGATGGTCGCCATCGGGGCGAGTTCGGTCTGGCCGTAGAAATTCCACAACCGCACGCCGGGCAGGCGACGCCGCATTTCCTGCAGCACCTCCACCGGCATGGGCGAGGCCCCGTAGTACCCCTTGCGCAGGCTCGACAGATCGGTGGTGTCGAAGGCGGCACTGCGCAGCAACGAGATCCACACCGTAGGGGGCGCGAACAACTTCGTGATGCGGTGGCTCTCGATGCTCGCGAGCAGCACCTCCGGGTCGGGGTTGGGCAGGATGACGCTGGTCGCCCCGAGATACACGTCCACCGCGAAGAAACAGTCCAACTGCGCGCAGTGATACATCGGCAGCGCGTGCACCTCCACATCGTCGACGCTCATCTCACCGTCTACCGCACAGCTGACGTATTGGCTGATCAACGAGCGGCTGGTGTGGATCACCCCCTTCGGGCTCGACTCGGTGCCCGAGGTGTACATCAACCGGATCGGATCGTCGTCCGCGATCGGGACGTCGATCGGCGTAGTGGACCCGCTGAGACACCATCGGCTCGCGTCCGACCAACCCGCGGCCGGTTCCCCACCGAGCTGTCCGCGCAGGGCGATCGACAGACCGGCTCGAGTTATCGCCTCGGCCGCGGTCGGCACCAGGGCGTCTTCGGCGAGCAACCCCGAGGCTTGCGAGTCGGTCAGGATGTAGGCGACTTCCCGGCTCGTCAGCATGAAATTGATCGGCACCAGCACCACCCCCAATCGGGCCGTCGCGAAGGTGAGCACCGCGAACTCCCACCGGTTGTGGCTCAGCAGAGCCAGCCGGTCACCCTTTTCGATACCGCGGTCGTCGAGCGCGTGCGCGGCGCGGTCGACCGCCGCGTCGAACTCGGCGTAGGTGAAGCGCCGGGCCCCATCGATGACGGCGAGTTTGCCCGGGTACCGGCGAGCAGTGCGATGCAGCAGATCTGCGACTCCGTGGCGCCGGGCCCGCGCGAGGTCGGCCGCGGTGGTGCCCGCTGATGCGTCCGATGCTTCTTCAGAGTGCAATGTTCACCGCTTTGGTCTGCAGGTACAGATCCAGCGCGCCGCCGAGCTCGCGTCCCCAACCCGACTGTTTGAACCCGCCGAACGGCAATGCGCTGTCGAAGGCGTTGTACTGGTTGATCCAGACCGAGCCCGCTTTCAACGCTTTGGCGGTGCGGTGCGCCTTGGAGAGGTCGCGGGTGAAGATGCCCGCCGCCAGCCCGTAGATCGAATCGTTGGCAGCGGCGATCGGGCCGTCCGCGGCGGTGAACCGCTGGGCCACCACGACCGGACCGAAGATCTCGTCGCGAACGATGCTCTGCTGCGGGTGGACGTCGACGAAGACCGTGGGTTCGACGTAGTAACCGGTGTTGCCCCAACGCTTTCCGCCGGTCAACGCCCGCGCGCCGTCGGCGTGCCCCTGGGCCATGTACCCGACGACCCGGTCGAGCTGTTCCTGCGAAACCAGCGGCCCGAGCTGGGTCGCGGGATCGAGACCCGGTCCGATCTTCACCGCCGCGACGGCGTCGGACACCGCGCGGGTGAACTCGTCGAAGATCGAGTCCTCCACGAAGAGCCTGGTTCCGGCCACACACGACTGGCCGTGGTTGAACAGCAATCCGTTGACCGCACCGGGCACCGCCACCGCCGGATCCGCGTCGGCGAACACGATGCTGGGGCTCTTGCCGCCGAGCTCGAGCGAGACCTTCTTGAGGTTGCCGCCCGCCGCGGCGAGCACCCGCTTGCCCACCTCCGTCGAGCCGGTGAACGCGATCTTGTCCACGTCGTGGTGGGCGGCCAGCGCGGCACCGGCGTCACCGAAACCGGGCACCACGTTCACCACACCCGGTGGAAACCCCGCCTCCTCGAACAGGCTGCCCAGCAGCAGTGAGGTCAGCGGGGTCTGCTCGGCGGGCTTGAGCACCACAGTGTTCCCGGCGGCCAGGGCCGGCGCGATCTTCATCGTGGCCATCAGCAGCGGAAAGTTCCACGGCGTGATCTGCCCGCACACGCCCAGTGGCTCACGCAGTGTGTAGGCGTGGAATTCACCGCCCGGCGCGAACGGCATCGAGACCGAGACCGTCGTGCCCTCGATCTTGCTGGCCCACCCCGCGCAGTAGCGGAAGATGTCCCCCGACCAGCCCGCATCCACCACCTGCGCGACACCCGCCGACTTGCCGTTGTCGAGCGACTCCAACTGACCGAAGATCTCGGCCCGCTCGGTGATCAGGTCGCCGACGCGCCAGATCAGGCGTTCGCGTTCATTCGGCTTCATCCGCGCCCACGGGCCGTCCTCGAACGCTGCTCGTGCCGCTCTGACCGCACGGTCGACGTCCTCGCGCTCCCCATGGGCGACGGTCGTCAAGACCTCGCCGGTCGCCGGATCGTGCGTCGCAAACACCTTGCCCGACGCCGCAGGCACCCACTCGCCCCCGATCAGCATGTTCCGGGAGGTACTCACAAATTCACCGACCGCGGGCAGTACCGGGAATTCAACGGCGATGGTCACATTCGTCTCCTCGACATTCGGGGCGAGCATCCGCCCGCTCGATCGCTCCGAGTGCAGAATGCGACTCCCGCCGGGGTGCGCGGTGACCCAATTCTGGACACGCCGCGCCATGCGCCCGCGTGGCGACCGACATCAGGCGCGGACCGCTGTTCACATCTGCGACACCGCGCGACAGGAGATCGGGCCAAGCTTCGAACTGGACCACACCAGTGAGGAGATCGCATGTACCGATTGACCGTGCTCTACCCGCCCCCTGCCGACGCCGACCACTTCACCAGCTACTACCTCTCGACTCACTTGCCGCTGGCGGCGAAATTGCCTGGCCTGCAATCGATGCGGTACAGCCTCGAGGTCGCCGCGGTGGACGGCGAGAGCCCGTACTTCGCGGTGTGGGAGGCAGAATTCGATTCGCAGGCGGCCATGGGGGCGGCGATCACCTCCCCGGAGGGGCAGGCCGTGGTCGCCGACGTCGCGAACTACGCCACCGGCGGGGCACAGATCATCCACTACCCGCTGACCTGAGCGGACCCGCGTCGCCGTCCATCTGACAATCGTCACCGCGGTTTGCGTGGTCCGGCAGGGATCCCGCTCACCGCGCGGAGGTCGGCGGCGCGATACCGTACCGGCGGATCGCGCGATACAACGTGGTTCGGCTGATGCCCAGCCGCTTGGCCGCGGCCAGTTTGTTTCCCTCAGCGGCACGTAATGCGTCGACGATGGCGTCGTGTTCGGCCCGCTCGATCGGCGTCAGCTTCCGGATCGGGGCTCGGCCCCGGTAGCGCTCCGGCAGGTCGTGCACCGTCACGTCCCCGATGCGTCGCGTACTCACCACATGCCGCACGACCGCGTGTAGCTCCGTGAGGTTTCCCGGCCACGCCTGCGCGGCGAGCGACTCCAACGCAGCGGTCGTCCATCGCAATTCCCGCGGCGCACCCAGCTCCGCCGTCATCGACAGCACCAGGGCGGGGACGTCGCTCGAGCGGGATCGCAAGGGCAGCAAGTCGATTTGATGCACGCAATGTGCCCGCACGGTGCCGTGGTGGGCGTCGAGCCTGCTCTCGGGCACGCTGGTCAGCACCACACGCGCCCGGCTGCCGGTCAGCGCTCGCGCGAGACATCGTGCCGTCGACTCGGTGAGCAGCTCGGTCGACTCGATGATCACGACGTCGGTATTCGCCAAGGCATCGGTCACCCGCCCGAGCCATGCGGCAGGGTCGAGCGTGACGGTGTCGCTCGCGTCGAACCAGGTCGTCGTGCAATGACCGGCAATGTCGCGGGCCGTGCGGGTGCGCCCGGTACCGGGCTCGCCGCAGATCGCGACGTGCCCGTCCTGCAGCGGATCGGCTACCGGCGGCTCGGCTGTGCCCCGCTCGAAGATGAACAGCACACCGCCGCCGACCGGATGCACCGCGACACGCACCGTGCGCCCGGAGCTGAGGTTCAGCGTCATGCGGGTCTGCGCGCGCGGGGTATCGCCGGCGATACCCCGCAGTACCGCGTGATCGGCGGGTTCGAGCGTTTCGATCGCGATCTTGTTGGCCACGAACAACTCGCCGCTGACCGCCGCGACCGCGACGGTGCGATCCCGCAACACCGCCGATTGAAAGCTGCCGAAAAGTCGCTGCTCGGAAAGTTTGGCATCGGAGGTCAGTCGCTGCTCGATCCGCCGCACCGCGGAGAGCACGAACGGCGCCAGCAACTGGCTGGACTCGGTCGCCGAGCAGGTGATATCGAGGACACCCTCGAGCCTGCGGGTCACCGGATGGGTGATCGGGTGCCCATAGCAGTTGAACTGCTTGAGCTCGTCGATATAGTGCTCGCCGCCCTGCACCGCCACGCCGACGCCGGCTTCGGCGGCCGTGGCCAGCGAGTTCGTACCGATGGCCGCTTCGTCCAGGCGGCGGCCGGTGATGAGGCCCATCCGTTCGAGCCGGGTTCGAGAGCGCGTGTCGCCGCTGGCGAGGTCGGCCAGCCGCAGGTCCCGGTCGGCCAGCACCACGGCGACCTCGGCACCGCCGAGGACAGCGCCGAGATCTTCGAGGACCGGCGATGCGGCTCGGGCCAACCGGCTCTGCGGATCCACCTCGTCGATCCCCGCGCTGCGCACGGGTACCGCAGGGTCCAGGCCAGCCAGTTCGGCGCGCCGCCATGACGCGGCAATGATCGGCCGTAACAGGGAACGCTGGCTGCTCATCCGACCTCCTCTGACACCTCGCGAGCCCACCGCGTACGGTCGACCGGATTCGAGTGAGACGTAGTGTATCGGTAAAAATTGCGACAGCGCGCGATCTTCACGATGCTGGTCAGGAGTAACGATCGCCATCCCGACCGCACAAAAGGCGTGAGTGTGGTGCCGATACCGGCACCACACTCACCTCCCTCGCGGCGGACTAGTTGCCCTGTGGCTTCAGCTTGTAGTAGGCCCACCGGAAGTGCTCATAGGTACCGAAGGATCCCGGCACGGTGTGCACCGGCATTTCTGTGCCGTCGAGCCAGCCGGCCGAGACGTAATCCGTCGAGTCGGTGTAGAACGTCTTCTCCATCTGAACCTCCTGTCCGGGTGCGCATTTGACTTTTATCCACCCGGGAATGGTGTGCAACGTGAACGGCGGCGTCAGCTGCCCGACCATCGGCCGTCCCTGTTTGTAATCACCGAATTCCAGCGTCGTTTTCGAGCAGATCCGCGTCCCTGACGGACGCGCGTCGATCAGCGATCCTGAGTACCGTCCGTCGTTGCGCATGATGCCGTAGAACTCGCTCGCGCCGCCGTCGGGCTCCATTACCGGCGCGTATTCCCAGCCTGCCCAGGACTTGTTCGGGTCCAGTATGGAATCCACCACGCTGCCGAACATGCGCATGCGCCAGTAACCCGCACGCCAGCCGGTGATATCGATCTGCCGGCCCGCGATGGTGACCGAGCCGGTCGCTCTGCTGTTGAGCACGATCTCGTCCATCAGCGAATCGGTACCGGGATCACCGCCGACCTTGATCAGTCCATGCGGCCCGGCCACCGGTTCGGTAGCGGTGAAGTCGGCGGCGGCCAGTGGCGAAGAGCCCTTAACCTGCCAGCTATTGGTGTCCGCCGCGTAATTGATGCTGTAGTTGGAGCCACGCATTCCCGGTTTGCCGTCGGCCGTCGCCCAATCCGCCCAACCCCCGCCGGGCAGCCCGTCCTTGAACGACAGGATCCCGTTCATGAACGGGAGCTGCGGCCCCTTCTCGTAGGACAGCTGCCCGACCGCCCACATGAACGGACCACCTTTGCCGATCGCTCGCTCACCCCAGAACGGCTCGGCTTCCACCACAACGATCATCCGTTGCGGGTTCTGCGGATCCTTGAGCCACCACCAGGAGATGCCGACATCGCCGAACTCGTTGCGTTCGAGCTGCGAGTCCTCCGGCGTCGCGACCCGAACGGGATAGTCGTTCGGATCGAGGTCGTAGGAAGTAGGCTCCCACTCCGGCGGCACCGCCACCGCGGCGCCGGGCGAGCCGACCACCGCGACGGTGATGGCGAACAAGGCAATCGACGATCGCGCCACGGTCGCCCACCATCCGCGTCGCCGCCGCGGTCCAACCGCAGCACCAAGACGATTTTCACTGCGGGGCAACAGGTTACGATGATATCGAACAGAACTGGTGACATCGAACATACCGGACCACTTTCTCTCCCGAAGCCTCGACTTCCAGGACTTGTCGAGCGGGCCAGACCGCGCACTCCGGCTGACCCGAATGGTGAACAATTCGAACCCCATACCGACTAACCGCCGCTCGGCATCGGCGCAGGGGCGATGACATCGAAGACATTGGGCAGGCCCGCGGCATAGCGCCGGTCATCCTCGGCGCGGATCCCCTCGAGCAGCTTCGGCGGCGAATAGTCCGGCAACCAGCAGCGCCCCTCGCGCGCGCCCGCCTGGTCGAGAATGCCGTTGACGGCGATGCGGGCGGTCTCCATCGCGCTTTCCTGCGAGTCGACCGCGGTGGAATTACGGACCGCGCCACCGGCGAGGAACAGATTGGGAATCGCGCCGACCGGGGCCGGCCGCGGGCTGCGGCCCGCGTTCCCGAGCGCGTCTCCGGCCCGGGTATCAGTTACCTGCCAACCCGAATTCGCCCACCGCAGTGTGGTGTGCGGGGTCCAGCCCACGAAGTTTCCCGGCCGGAACGCATCCGCCATGCCCGCGTATCTGATCAGGAATTCGCGCAGTTCGACGAGGGTCTCTTCCTGGGTCAGTTGCAGCATCGGCTTGCCGTACACGGTGCCGGGTACCGAGAACAGCGAGGTGGAGAAGATCTCGATATCGAGTGCGGCCCCGGCCTCGCCGGACCCGTACCGCCGCAGATCTCGCTGCCAGATGGCGTTGACGCCGCCGAGGAACATGTACCACTGATCCTGTGGTGCGATGAATCCGAGAGTGACGTCCAGCTCGCGGAAGAACAGCTGGAAGCCGGTCTCGTAGGCGGGCACCACATTCCACGCGTCACGCAGCCCACTGTCGGCAGCGAGCAGATCGGGTGTGAACACACTCTGCATCCGGTCACCCGGTATCGCCACAACGAAATAGTCCGCCTGCACCCCGATCGCCCGGCCCGCCGGATCCCGGACCGTAGCACCGACGATCCGGCCGCTGTCGAGGGTGAGCTCGGTCAGCGTGTGCTGCAGGTTGAACGAGGCGCCATGCGATTCCAGGTACCGCGCCCACGGATCGAACCACACCTCGGTTTCCGGACCGTCGAAGCAGATCCCGGCCGGAAGGGCCGACGTCGCAGCGGGATTCAGGCCCCAGTAGTACCCCGGCCGCCCTTCCGCTGTTCGGAAAATGGGCTCGATGAAGAAGTCCTTCAGCGCATTCGCCGATCCGCCTTGGTCTTTGGCGTCGCTGCCGAGGCAATGCTCTATACCCCAAGGGATCCACGCGGCATTCGGTGACATCTGGTCGGTGCGGAAGAATTCGCGCAGGGTCATGCTGTCGAGCTGGCCGCGACACCTGGCCGGCCCCGACGTGATCCAGGCGGCTGTCTTACTGGCCAGCAATGCCGCGTCGGCCGGAGTGTAGCCACCGAGCTGAGCGAAAGCCTCCAGGAAGTATTGCGGGTATTTCTCGATCGGCATGCTGCGGATCGCGGCGGCCGTCAGCGGAAGTGGGGCGTTGAGCCTCGTCTGGCCGATGGCGATCGGAACACGTTGTCCCTGAGTGCCCGCCGGAACTCCGGGATTCTCCGGAATGAACGCGGCGCGATCGAACACGCTGCCGCCCCGGCCGTCGGGAATTCGCTTGAGCGTTTCGGGCAAGATCGCGTAACTCGGCAGGATGAAATGCTGGGCACTCATCTCGAAGGGATACGGAGAGCTGCCGGGCGGGTTGGTGTAGGCCCGGACCATTCCGCCGAGCCGCTCGTTCTTGTCATACACCGTGACCTGGAAACCACGCTCCGCCAATTCGTGTGCCGCCGCCATTCCCCCGGGTCCGCCACCGAAGACCGCGACCCGCCGCCCACGCGCCGGGTCCGCGCCCGAGCGCCCAGGTCCGAGCAACGCGGAGACCGGGCCCACCATGGCCGCAGCCGCGATCCCGGTCAGCACCCGTCGTCGAGGCAATACCGCAGGACGCGAAGCGCCGGGCGCCGCCGTACTTACTGGCAGCTCACCATGTTCTTCCATACAGTGCAGGCCTTTCCCTATGCAGCCGTCATGTTCTGCCAAAAGCCGTTTCGTCCGTGAACCACACCTCGTTCGGGCGATCGGCGATGGGCCGGCATGTGTCCGGTGACACATTCGACCACTGGAGGTTCAAGGCTTTGTGTTCAGAATCAGGACACTTCTTTTCGGCGCAAAGATCGGCCTCGCACTGATCGTGACCGGGGACTATCGCAGACCCAGGAATCGCTCGGCATTCCCGCCGACATAAGTGCCCCGCTTGGCGGACGTAAGGAAGTCGCTCTTTACGGATAGTCGCTGCCAAGCATCACCGGCTCGGGCCCGACGGCACCGACGAGCAAACGTAGTGCGCGCTCGCAGAAGACCTCGGAGTCCATGTGGTATCGCTCAGCCCAGCATGCTGGTCAGCTTTCGGGCCGACCCGCCCCTGGACTTCCGGGCGCCGAGACCCATCTGTCGATCGGGCCGTCCATCCGGGCCTGCCGGGCAGGGCATCGGGTCGCGCTCACGACCGCCGCGGAACGGGTCGCGCGGCTGGCCGAGGCTCACTCCGCCGGAAAACGGCAAGCAGAACTGATAATGCTGGGCCGTATTCCACTGCTCGTAGTCGACGGGGTCGGATACATCCCCGTTCGAGTCCGAGGCCGCGAATCTGTTCCTCCAGCTGGTCTCGTCCCGCTACGAGCGCGCGAGTTTGATCGTGACCAGCAACAAGCCCTTCGGCAAAGCGCACATGTTCGGGCGGACCTGTGTCAGGCAGCGCCGAAACATCACGAGTTCCGCTGGACGGCTCAGGGTTTCGCCAGCCACGTGGGCCCGTGCCGGTCGTAGTCCTCGGCCAGTTCGAGCATGTCGGGGTCGTCGATGGTCCGGGCGCGGCGGATGAGCTGTTCCAGCAGCGGCCACGCCTGGATATGAGCGAGGAGTTCTGCGATACGCAGATAGTCGTCAGGGTCGACCGCGTCGAGATACGCCGAGACGAGCGGTTCGAGCACGGGCCAGAGTTTATGCCGAGGGATCCGGTCGACGGCCTGCCGAGCGGACAATGCATACGCGTGGGTCAGGGATAAGTCCACGAGCTGTGGCAGCAGTTCGAGGCTGTCGTCGGAGAACGTCGCCAGGTAGCTGAGGGCGGTCGCCCGCTGCCAACTGTCGGCGGCCAGGGCGCCTTTGAGGATTTCGGTCCTGTTCTTCGCGTTCTGATAGAAGTCGGCTTGCCTGCGGTTCAGCTCGCGTTTTGCTGCGACGAACGCATCCCACAGCTCTTGATCGGGCGACGGAGTGCTCATGATTGCTCCAAGGGCCGGGCAGGCGTACTGATCGACGTAGTCCGAGAGATGAATTATGACCCATTCGGGTCCACACCGAAGGCCCAGCGACGAGCTACACATGGCGGGCTACGGAACGGAGTAGACCGATGCCGCACCCTCGACGACCGGGGTGGGCAGACCGGCCAGGCGGTGCGGGGCGAGGAGCTCGGCGACCTGCTCCGGGGTGAGCAGGCCGAGTTCGACCGCGATATCGCCGACGAACTGCCCTGTCAGCAGAGCCTGTTTCGCGATGGCGGCGCTCGCGGCGTAGCCGATATGCGGGGCGAGGGCGGTAACGATGCCGATCGAGCGGCGGACACCGGCTTCCAGGTGCTCCTGGTCTGCGGTGATGCCGGAAACGCACTTGGTCGCCAGCGCGTCGGCCGCCGCGATGAGATGGGTGGTCGTCTTCAACAGACTGTAGGCGATGATCGGCTCGAAGGCATTGAGCTGCAATTGTCCTGCTTCGGCGGCCATGGTGACGGTCAGGTCGTTGCCGATGGCTTCGAACGCGATCTGATTGACCAGTTCGGGGATCACCGGGTTGACCTTGCCCGGCATGATGGACGATCCGGCCTGCCTTGCGGGCAAACGGATCTCACCGAAACCGGTGACCGGACCGGAGGACATGAGCCGCAGGTCATTGCAGGTCTTGGACAGCTTCACCGCGACGCGCTTGAGGATGCCCGATACCTGCACGAACGCCCCGGCGTCCTGGGTGGCCTCGATGAGGTTCTCGGCCGGAGTCACCGCCTCACCGGTGAGCTCGCTCAGAAAGGCGCAGGCGAGCGCGGAATACCCTGGGTGACCGTTGATTCCGGTGCCGATCGCGGTACCGCCGAGATTGCTCTCGCACAGCAGCGGGATGGCCTCTTCGAGTCGCAGGCAGTCCTCGCGCACCATGAGCGCGAAGGTGCCGAATTCCTGTCCGAGGGTCATGGGGACGGCGTCCTGCAACTGCGTGCGCCCCATTTTGATGACTCCGGCGAACTCGCCGGCCTTCTGCTCGAAGGCGTCCGCGAGGCGGTGCAGCGCGGCGACGAGATCCCGGATATGGCGCACCACAGCAACATTCACCGCGGTCGGATACACATCGTTGGTCGACTGACCGAGGTTCACATGATCGAGCGGATCGAGTTCGCCGTAGTTGCCGCGGGCGTGGCCGAGCAGTTCGAGGGCACGGTTGGCAATGACCTCGTTGACGTTCATGTTCGTCGAGGTGCCCGCCCCGCCCTGGATGGGGTCGATCGGGAATTGATCGTGCAACTCGCCCGCGCGTATTTCCGCACAGGCGCTTTCGATCGCCGCGGCACGGCGGTCATCGAGCACTCCCAGCTCACGATTGGCGCGGCAGGCGGCGAGTTTCACCGAAGCGAGTGCGACGATCAGAGCCGGGTAGTTTCCGATGCGGTCGCCGGTGACGGAGAAGTTCTCCAGCGCGCGAGCGGTGTGGACGCCCCAGTAGGCCGCGCGTGGCACCGCCACCGCACCCAGGGAGTCGCTTTCGAGTCGAGTGTCGGTCACCGGTAGCTCCAAGAGTTCGAGTCGTTGTCGGCCGCCCGGGACGAGACCGCCGGTGCGGCAGGGTTGTTCGCGAGTTCACCGAGTAGGTTCGTCACCATCCAGTGCCGCAGCTCGGCACCGCCGAATCCGTGGTCGACGAGGTAGGAGAGCTTGGCCAGTGCCGCTTCCCTGGTCATGTCGCCGCCGCTCAGCGCACCGGCGTCGAGTAGCGCGCGTCCGGGTTGATATCGGTCGAGATCCACTGAGCCGCTGTCACATTGACTGATCACAACCACCGGGGTCCCCCGTCCGGTCGCGACGCGGACGGACCCGGCCAGGTCGGGTGCGGTGCCCGCCCCGTAGCACTCGAGCACCAGGCCGCCGCGGTAATACCGAAGGGCCGCGTCCAGCAGCTCCGCGTGCATGCCGGGAAATATGGTGAGCAGACCCACCGGCGCACCCGCCCCGTGCCGGATCGGGAGCGCGGGCGGCACCGGCGGCGGCGTGCAGTCGCGGATGGTGGTGAAACCGTCGTAGTCCTCGATCGCCCGTTTGGAGGCCCGTACCGCCGGATGCAGCTTCGAACCGAAGGCCAGATAGGTGGCTGGCGCAGGCTGCCCGACGATCGTCGCCAACGCCAGGTGCAGGTTGCTGCGCGCGTCACTGCCCGGCTGTCCCAGCGGAATCTGCGCCCCGGTCAGCACCACCGGGGTCGCACTGTCGCGCAACTCGAACGCCATCCGCGCGCCGATGTAAGCCATGGTGTCGGTGCCGTGAACGACGATCACGCCGTCCGGTTCATCGGAGGCGATACCCGCTCGAACCGTCGCGGCGATGCGGCACGCCGTACCCGCCTCGGCGAGCGCGCTGTCGATAACCTGATCGAACTCGCGGTAGCGGACATCGACGCAAACCCCTGCAGCCGACTCGAATTCGGCGACCATCTCCGAGATCTCGGCCGCCAGACCCGCGCGGGGCCGCATCCCGGCCCCGCTGTCGACCATCCCGAAGGTCCCACCGGTATAGAGAATCCCGACACGGACCGGGTCGGAACTCATGAACGATCCACCGGCGCAAGCACATCGGCGGCGAGCCTGCCCCGCACCCGGAACCACCCGACCACCATCGCGACCACCACCGCCAGGAACGCCACCACGGTGATCCGCCCGATCTCGGCATCGAAGCACATGAGCAGCACGACACCGGCCAGAAACACCAGGGTGGCGATGTTCAGCACCGGAGCGAACGGCAGCCGGAAGGCCGGTCGCACATACTCGCCGCGCTCGGCTCGGCGCACAAAGATCCAGTGACACACCATGATCGACACCCAGGTGCCGACAATGCCCAGCCCCGCCAGGTTCAGCACGATCTCGAAAGCCTTGTGCGGCAGCACGAGATTCAGCACGACACCGGCGATCCCGACCACACTGGTGATCAGAATGCCGCCGTAGGGCACGCCATGGCGGTTCATCCGCGCCGCGAAGCGCGGCGCGGTGCCGGCCACGGCCATCGAACGCAGCGTGCGCCCCGTCGCATACAGACCCGCGTTCAGACTCGACATAGCGGCGGTGAGCACGACCAGGTTCATGACGTCGCCGGCATGCGGAATACCGATCGAACTCATCACCGTGACGAACGGGCTCTCGCCGGCGGAGTACGCCGTCCACGGCAGCAGCAGCGTGAACAGGATGACCGAGCCCGCGTAGAACAGGATGATCCGCCACATGATCGAGTTCACCGCACGCGGTACCACGGCCTTCGGATTCTCCGACTCGCCCGCCGCGACTCCGATCAGCTCGGTACCGCCGAAGGCGAACACCACACCCAGGGCAATGGTCAGCATCGGGGCCAAGCCCTTCGGGAACAGGCCGCCGTTGTCGGTGATCGTGGAAATGCCTGGGACATTCCCATCGATCGAAGTGCCGGTGACGATCAACCCCACGGCGACCAGCATGAAGATCACGATGGTCGCGACCTTGATGAGCGCGAACCAGAATTCCAGTTCGCCGAACAGCCGCACCGAAACCACATTGAGCGCGACCACCACTGCCAGCGCGATGAGCGCCAGCACCCACTGCGGCACCGGCACGAACATTGCCCAGAAGTGCGCGTACAGCGCCACCGCGGTGATATCGGCGACCAGCGTGGTCGACCAGTTCAAAAAGTACAGCCACCCCACGGTATAGGCGCCACGCTCGCCCAGGAACTCCCGCGCGTAGGAGACGAAGGCTCCCGACGAGGGCCGATACATGACCAGCTCGCCGAGCGCTCGCACCACCATGAAGGTGAAGATGCCGCACACGATGTAGACGATCGCCAGCGACGGGCCGGCCAGCGCCATGCGCCCACTCGCGCCGAGGAACAGCCCGGTGCCGATGGATCCGCCGATGGCGATCATCTGCATATGGCGTTTGCGGAGCTGTTTGTGATAGCCGGCATCGCCGACGTCGACTTTGGCTGCCGACGCGTCGGGCGCCGGCAGTTCGTCGTGGTGCTGCATGGGAACCTTCCTCGGCCGAATCCAGCCCGCGACGGCGGCGACGCCAACCTGTCTGGCTGTAAGACAGGCAGACAGTAACGCGGGTCACAACGTACTGTCAACGCACCCCCGACATGCGGTAGCCCGACCACTTTGACGCCGTATGACCCGCTCTGGATACTTGGTCGCGTGACGGTCGACGAGGGACAGGTGCAGCGCATCGGCGCTACAGAAGCGGTCTTCCGGCGACTCAAGAGCCTGATCCAGGGCACGCAGTACGCGGTCGGCGACCGGCTGCCGGGCGAACTCGCCCTGGCCAAGGAGTTCGGCGTGAGCCGTCCCGTGGTGCGCGAGGCACTGCACGCCTGCGCCACCCTGGGGCTCACCGAAACCCATACCGGCCGAGGCACTTTCATAATCTCGAAGAAGGAGAGCCCGCGGCTGACCTTCGCGGGTGTACAGGCCGCGGATCTCATCGAGGCCCGCCGCCTCATCGAGATTCCCGCCGCCGGGTACGCTGCCGAACGCCACACCCCGCAGCAGCTGGCCCACCTGTTCACCCTCTTGGCCGAACTGTCCGACACCACCGACGCCCGCGAATGGGTGCGCTACGACGGCGAATTGCATACCGCCATTGCGGCCGCGAGCGGAAACGCCATGCTCACGACCTTCGTCGCCGACACCCGCCGCGCGCTCGACCCGCAGTCCGAATTCCTCAATGTCACCCAGGATCGTCGCGCCGACTCCGATCGCGAGCACGAGGCGATCGTGCGGGCCATCGAGGCGGGCTCGCCCGAGCAGGCGCGGGCGGCGATGGCCGAGCATCTGGAGCGAGTGGCCGAGACCATCGCCCGCATCGGCGACTGACCGCGGGCCGCCGACCGGCGGGGTAGAAACCGCAAACTGGCGGATGGTCGATCCGCCCATCGCGCCGCGACGCTGGATCCATGACCTCGGTACAGCCGTCGCAACAGACATCCTCGTCACCGCGCGACGACACCGCGCCGACTCCGTCCGATTCCTCGATCGGACGGCTGGTCGGCGTGGACCTGGCTCGGGCGCTGGCCGTTTTCGGCATGTATGCCGTGCACGTCGGCCCGCCACTGTCGGCCACCCACGGCGTCGGCGGCTGGATTCGATATCTGGTCGACGGGCGTTCCTCGATTCTGTTCGCCACCCTGGCCGGGTTCTCGCTGGTGCTCATCGCCGGACGCCGGCCCAAGACCGGCCGGGCGGGTCGGCAGGCGAAGGCCCGGATCGCGATCCGGGCCCTGATTCTCATCGCGCTGGGCACCCTGATGACGGTGTTCTACGGGGACGTGGTGATCCTCGCCTGCTACGGCTGCTATTTCCTGCTGGCCCTGCCGCTGGCCCGGCTGCGGGCCGAGACGCTCGCGATCATCGCGGCCGCGCTCGCACTCAGCACGCCGCAGCTCGCGTACCTGCTGCGATCGGCGCTGACCGAGCCGGTCCGGCAGGCCATCGATGCCTACGACCCCCTCGAAAGGATCAGTGGCGTGGGCGTTGTCGATCTGGCGCTCACCGGCATGTACCCGACGATCACGTGGATGTCGTTCATCGTCGCCGGCATGGCGCTGGCCCGCCTCGACCTGGCCTCGGGCGCCGTGCAGCGGCGCGTGGCCGCACTCGGCGCGACCCTCACCGTCCTCGGATACGGCTCGTCCCGGCTGCTCGGTGGCCCCGACGCACTGAAGAGCACGGCGGAATCCGGCCCCGACAGCGGTGCGATGCCGCCCGTCGGCAGCGAGGCCATCTCGCAGATGCCGGCCTCGTCGCTGTTGGCGGCCGGACCGCACAGCAACACGACATTCGACATCATCGGCAGCGTCGGATTCGCGATCCTGGTGATCGTGGGCGCGACAGCGGCGACGGAGTACCTGCCGCGGCTACGCCGCATGGCCGGGCCGCTCATCGCCGTGGGCGCGATGTCCCTGACTGCCTACGTCGGCCACTTCGTCGTGATGTCCGCACTGGCCCTGCCGCCCGGCAAGTCCGGCCCGCCGTCCGCGGCCTCCTGGACCCCGCTGCTGGTATTGATCCTCGGGGCCATGGTGTTCGCGACGATCTGGTCCCGCTTCTTCCGGCGCGGGCCCCTGGAGTATCTGCTCAACGCGACCACCAGGCCCGCCAAATATCTGCGCTGAGGTCAGAGCCGGCTCGGCGCCGCGGCCAGCAGGAGTTCGGGTTCGAGGCAACTGCGGCGGGTGATGAGTGCGGCGGCGCCGCGGACGACGGCGCCGCGTCCCAGCGGCGAGGCGGTGAGTGTGACCGGGCGATCGGCGGCCGCTACGACGCCGGTACCGAGTTCGGCGCGAACACCGGGCGCGAGATCGTCGAAAAACGTTGCGTAGCCGCCGCCGAGCACGACGGTTGCGACATCGCAGATGTTGATCAAGGACGCGAGCGCGGTACCCAGGGCCGATCCGGCGCAGTCGACGGCGGAACGACTGCGCGTGTCGCCCCGATCCAGGGCGCTGCGCAATGTGGCGAGTCCCGGCGTGCCCGCGGCAGCGAGAATCGCCGCCAAGCCCGCGTATTGCTCGACACAGCCGCGGCTGCCGCACGTGCAGTGCCGGCCGCCGCGCTCGACGACGACGTGCCCGAGCTCACCGGCGAAACCGCCGCTCCCGCGAAACAGGCTCCCGCCCATGACGATTCCAGCGCCGATACCGACATCGCCGGACACATGGACGAAGTCGTCACCGGCCAAGCGGTGCGGCCACACGTGCGCAAGGGCGGCGAGATTGGCTTCGTTGTCCACCGCCACCGCGGACTCTCCGAGCGCGGCGGCCAAGCGGTCACCGATCCGGATTCCATTGAGGCCGGGCACGTTCGGGGCGTCCAGGACCGTTCCGTCGCGGACGAGGCCGGGCACGGCCAGCCCGACGCCCAGCAGGTCCGCCCCCGATTCCGTCCTCGCCCCGCGGACGAGCACGGCCAGCCGCTCGATCAGATCCTCGGTCTCGCGGTGCCGGTTGTCGAGGTCGAGACGTCGTTCGAGCGCGGTGGACCCGTCCAGTCGCTGCACGGTGACCGCGAGGTGGGACACGTTGATCTCCGCGCCGATCGCCACGGGAGCAGCCTCCGAAAAGCGCAACGGCCGCGACGGCCGGCCGCGGCCGGTGTTCACCACCGGGTCCTCGGTCAGAATTCGTTGCCGCAGTAGCGGTTCCGCGATGCTGGCGACTGTGGCCTTGGTCAGGCCGGTGCGCTTGGCGAGCTCAGCCCGCGAGGCCGGGCCGTCGAGCACGGCCAGCAGCAGCGCCCGCAGATTTCCGGTGCGCACCTGCCGCAAGTGGGCCGGGCCGGGCCGCGAACTCATCGGCCGAGACACCGCGACCGGGTCGCGAAATCGCCCCCGGCGACCGGTGTCATCCGATCACCGCGCGCCCAGCAGATGTTCCAGCGCCAGTTGGTTCAACCGGACGAACCCGTACCCGCGTTCCCCGGCACGGGCAGGATCGAAGTCGGCCGTAGCGGGATCCGTCAGCAGCTGTGTGTATCCCTCTCCCGCGGCCAGCGTCGGGGTGCGCAGATCGGCGACCCCCGCGACCGACAGTGCCTGCTGCACTTCGGGATCCGCCCGGAAGGCGCCGGCGCGTTCCTTCAGCAGGAGGTAGGTGCGCATATTGGCGGCCGCCGAATCCCACACTCCGGCAATGTCTTCGGTGCGAGAGGGTTTGTAGTCGAAATGGCGCGGACCGTCGTAGGCAGGTGCGCCGCCGGGGCCGCCGTTCTCCAGCAGATCTACCAGACCGAAGGCGTTCATCAGGTCGCCGTGGCCGAACACCAGGTCCTGGTCGTACTTGATGCCACGCTGGCCGTTGAGATCGATATGGAACAGCTTGCCCTGCCACAGCGCCTGCGCGATTCCGTGCGTGAAGTTCAATCCCGCCATCTGCTCGTGCCCCACTTCGGGATTCACGCCGACCAGCTCGGGATGGTCGAGGGTGGTGATGAACGCGAGCGCGTGTCCGACGGTCGGCAGCAGAATGTCCCCGCGCGGCTCATTGGGTTTGGGCTCCAGCGCGAAGCGCAGGTCATAGCCGCGGTCGCGCACGAATTCGGTGAGCAGGTTCAGGCTTTCGCGGTAGCGGTCGAGCGCCGCTCGCACGTCCTTCGCGCAGTCGTATTCCGCACCCTCGCGACCGCCCCACAGCACGTAGGTCCGCGCACCGATGTCGGCGGCCAACTCGACGTTGTGCAGCACCTTGCGCAGCGCGAACCTGCGCACACTTCGGTCGTTGCTGGTGAAGCCGCCGTCCTTGAACACCGGATGAGTGAACAGGTTGGTGGTGACCATCGGCACCACCATTCCGGTGTCGGCCAGCGCCGTGCGTAGCCGGTCGATGCGACGCTGCCGTTCGGCGGCAGTACACCCGAACGGGAACAGGTCGTCGTCGTGGAAGCTAAGGCCGTAGGCCCCGAGCTCAGCGAGCCGATGCACCGCCTCGACCGCGTCCAATTCCGGCCGGGTGGCGTCTCCGAACGGATCTCTCCCCTGCCAGCCCACGGTCCACAACCCGAACGAGAACTTGTCCACAGCAGTCGGCTTCGCCATATTCATTCCTATTTTGTTCAAGTATTGAACTAAGTGTACTGCCCAGACAGGTTGCTGCCCAACAGCAATCACACCGAGGGCAGACGCGGGCATTCCCCACATGAGGGCATTGACGTGGTTTGTCACCGCGGCGGAGCCTGGTCGCATGAACTACAAGCCGCTGCTTCTCGGCGCCATTGCCGCCGCTCTGTTGATTCCTGCGGCGCCCGCGAGCGCCGCCGAACCCATCTATTCCTCAGGGACTTTCGAGCCCTGGCGGGACGGTGCCGACGCCGTCACCTACGACCAGAAACTCGCCCCCGCCGGCAGCCGTGCCATGCTCGTCGCCGTCAGCGACGACGAGAAGACCACGGCGGTCCTGCTCGTCAGCGGGCTGCTCCCCAACCGCGTCTACGGCTCGCACGCGCACCTGAAGCCGTGTGGCGCCAAGCCGGCTGATTCCGGTTTCCACTACCAGAATGTGCAAGACCCGAACGCCAAGGACACCATGTCCATGGACGCGCGATATGCCAACCCGCAGAACGAGCTCTGGCTCGACTTCACCACCGACAAGGACGGCAAGGCCGCACAGGTCGCCACCGTCGAATGGCCCTTCCGTAAGGGCCAGCCCGCCTCGATTGTCTTGCACGAGAAGAGAACCGACACCACTGACGGCAACGCGGGTATGGCAGGCGCGCGGGTCGCCTGCCTGAGTGTCCGCCACTAGTCACTCGTTCACCGGGACGTCCGGATCCAACTGGGGGGGGTGACGAGCGGCGAACGCCAGCTCTCGGTGACCGACCTCCGCCGCCCACCGCCAACATGTTTCGCCGGGACAGTGCACGCGTTGCCGACGCGGGCGCGCACCGCCACGATGTCCATCGGTCCTGTCGGGTTCGCTGTCGCGGTATCAGGTCGGCGAGTCCGTCTGCCGGAGGTGTTCGAGGACGAGGCTGCGGACCGGTTCGATGTCGGCCAGGAGGCCGTGCCCCGCACCGGGGAGAATCACCGTGTGCGCCCCGGCACGCCGTGCGACCTGCGCGGCCGCCGCCGAATCGTGCACCTGGCTCGCCCCGGCCAGAGCAACGAGGGTCGGGACCGGCAGGTGCGGCAGCCCGTCCGGCAGGTGGGGATGAACGATCGGCGAGGCCGGGAAATGCGCGGCCCCGTGCGCGAGCAGATCGAGGTATGCCTCCAGATGCGCAGGCCCGCTGCCGGGCGCGCCCGGTGCGAGCATCGCGCGGGCATCCTCGAACGTCGGGTGCGGGTCGCGGTTGCGGCCCAACTCCTCGAACTCGGGGCTGAGCCCGGCGAAGACCAGCGGCGGATCGAGCAGGACCAGCCGCCGCACCCGTTCGGGATGGGCGAGCGCGAACCGGAACGCGAGGTGCCCGCCCAGCGACTGGCCGCACAGGTCGGCGGCGGGCAGTCCGAGCAGATCGAACGTTTCCGCGAGCCAGTCCACGAGATCGTCCATATTGGTCACGGCCGCGCCGGTGTGCCGACTGCGGCCCGGCTCGCCGATGATGTCCACGGCCCGCACGTGATGCTCCTCGGCGAGCGAACCGATGACCGGATACCACATTCCGGCCGTCCCGCTGTATCCGTGGAGCAGGACCAGCGACGGCGCTGCGGTCGAACCTGCGGACGTGACTCGTGTCGTTCCGTACCGACCCGGAAGATCTACCGTCTCGGCCGGTACCGGCCAATACCTCATTACCGCGTCGTAGGCCGCGAAATATTCCGCTTCCAGCTCGAGGCTGGCGAACATCCCTGGTCGAGCGGTCATCGTTCGACACCCCTTTCCAAGTCAACTGTATTATGTCATCTGTATGGAAACAAAGCAAAGGGGGTTGCCTGCCGAAGTACGCAACGTCCCGAGCCAGTTCGGTGGAGACCGCCGACGAGCCACGCCACCTCAGGTCGGCCATCGCGTACCAGAGCACGGTGAAGGCGGCCTATGGCGTTCGACATTCGATACTGCCGAGTTGACCCGACACAGCCCGGTGTCAACCGACATCGGCTCCGATGTTCAGGTACACCAACAGATCGCGGGGCAGGCCGTGGGTGTCGTGCAGATAGCGGTAGTCGTCCTCGGTCAGGGAGCGTCCGGTGAAACGGCTGTGGGACAATATCTTTCGTCCACGCTGGAGCAGCCGGTCGAATTTGCGTTCCTCGTCGAGCAGGACGGCGCGCACATCGTGTGGGTGGACAGATTGCCGGAAGTGCCCGAGGGTGTGTTCGATCAGCTCGATCGGTAGATCGGAGAGGGTCCGGGTCGGGTCGTCGCGCCATAGCGTGGTCAGGGTGCGGCGGATCAACCGGCGGAGTACGTAACCGCGGCCGGACGGGGAGGGAGTGACCCGATCGCCGAGGACAACGATGCTGGATCGCAAATGGTCGGACAGCAATCGCAGCGACCGTTCGTCCAGCGGGCCCCAAAGTCGGCGCAGAGTGGTCAACCAGGGCAGGAAGACGTCGATCTCGAAGACGGACTGCGTGTTTCGCAGGATGCGCACCAGTCGTTCCAGACCCAGCCCGGTGTCGATACCAGGCCGGCGCAACGGTTCGAGGATGCCGTCGGGATGCCGGACGTATCGCATCATGACGTGATTCCACACTTCCACCCACCGGTCATCGGATGTCGGTGTCCCCTGCGGCATTTCGTCTCCCGTCCAGACGAAGATCTCAGCATCGGGTCCGCAGAGTCCGGTCGGGCCGTTGGACCACCAGTTCTCGTCGGTGGTCGGTTCGACCGGCAAGTCCAGTCCATCGCATGTGCGCCACGACTCATGGTCCGGCTCGACCTGTTCGTCACCGCCGAACACCGTGACGTGCATCCGGCCGGGATCGATACCGAACCCGTCGCGCAGCAGCTCGAATCCCCAACGCAGGCTTTGCGGCCCGTCGTAGTCACCGAGCGACCAGGACCCGAGCATCTCGAACACGGTGAGGTGGGTGTCGTCGCCGACCTCCGCGAGATCGGTGGTGCGCAGGCAGCGTTGCAGGCCGGTGAGCCGCCGGCCCAGCGGGTGAGGTCTGCCCATGAGATAGGGGGTCAACGGGTGCATGCCGGAGGTGGTGAACAGCACCTGATCCCCCGGCGGGGGAATGAGCGATCCGCCCGGCGCAAGTTCGTGCCCGCGTTCGCGGAAGAAGTCGAGGAAGGTTCGAACAGTCTGGTCTGTCGTGATCACGGTGATTGCTCCATCGATGGGAAATCGACCGGAAGCGCCCGCAGATGGCAAGTCCTGCAACAAGACCGACGCATGCCAGCGGACCGTTTCCGGTCAGCCGGCGTGGGGAGAAGGTCAGGCGGCAGCGACCGGCGAGCTGAGAGCTCGTGCGGCGGCGGCAGCGATTCCTGAGTTGACCTTCATAGATGCACGGTAGCAACCACGCCATGCGGCGCACGACCGATTTTCGGCCCTCCTCCGTCCAGCATCTGCTGTTCGAGCCTGGCGTGCACAGGTAGTCGGCGTAGGCAGTAGCCTGCTGCTCATCTCGCGTATTCCTGCATTCTGGCGAACATCTCATCACCCGGTCCGCGCCCGGACTTTCCGGAGAATGCACGGGAGCCTCATAGGTATTGTGAGCCGTTCGATGACATCATTGAATTCGGTTGCGCGCGCCAGCATCCGTCAGTTTCTGTTTCGATCGGCCGTTTCTCTATCCCCGAACGGCATTGTCACCAGCGTCCGACAAGTTCGCACATCGGACTGATACGCTCCCTGTCGTAGAAAACATTCCGGCGGACACCGCCGCAGGTGGGAGGGGACGACACCGGATGAGGCCGACATCAGCTAGACGCCAACGAGAGTGGCGTGCGCCGACATCTACCGGCGGCCGCACTGCCTCAGGTCACTGAACCTGCGATCCCGGCATGTTCACGTCCGCCCGCCTTCCGCTTATCATGAATAAATTAACGTAACTGAGAGTAAATCGGACCAGATGGCAGACGACAATCGCTTACAGCGCACCTACCGTTCCCCGGTGCGCGAGGATGCTGCGCGGCGCACCCGAGACATCGTGGTGCGCGCCGCGATGCAGGTGTTCGCGGAACGCGGATACGCCGGCGCCACCATCGACCAGATAGCGAACTGCGCCGGCGTCTCCCGTCCGACGGTGTTCGCCGCGGGCAATAAAGCCCAATTGTTCGCGCTCGCCCGCCAATACGTAGACAACGACGGTGACGGCGCCGAAGCCGATTCGACGATGACGCAGATTCTCGAGATCGACGACCCCCGCCGGCTGCTCGAGCGGTTCGCCACGCACACGGCCGCGATCATGCGGCGAGCGCGGCCGTTGCAGGGAGTGCTCGAGCAGGCCGCGGGCACCGATCCCGAGCTGGCGGAACTCCTGAAATCGACGCAGCAGCGACTCCTCGAGACAGCCGGTAGCGTCGTGGCGGCCGTCGCGGCGACCCGATCGCTGCGCCGGGGGATCTCCCGCCGCGCGGCCATCGACGTGCTCTGGTTGCAACTCCAGTACACGAACTATCAGCGCCTGGTCGACGAACGCGGCTGGAGTCACCGGGAATTCGAGCGGTGGCTCGCCACGGCGATGATCGCCACCTTGCTCGAACCGAGCCACGAATAGCCATCCGCGCCGCCGCTGCGGACCATCGTCGCCCGGAAACGCCGAGTCGGGCCGCTTACGCTATAAGGCAACACCTTTCGCTGGCCCGGTGAATCGAGCCGACGGATAACAGCGCTCCGCCGCGCCCGCTTCGCCATTCATGGTCAACAACGCCCCGTGTACATGGGCGGCCCGGCGAGAGGCGAGAAACCGGATGGCTTCCGCGACCTCCGCAGGCCCGCTATCACCCTGCGATACCTCGCCCGGACGCAATTCCCCGGGCGGAGCGAACAAGTCGCCGGGATCCACGAAATTGACCCGGACCCCACTCGGCCCGTACTCGGCCGACCACGACCTGGTCAACTCGACCAGCGCCGCCCGCGCCGCCCGCGCCCAGCCATTGTCCGGCTTACCCGCCCGAGCGCCGAACCCGCCGACGTTGACGATCGCCCCCGCGCCGCGTGCCGCCATCGATGGGGCGAGCGCGCCCGCCAACAGCAAAGGCATCCGCACATTCAGATTGAACACGGTGTCGAACACGTCCTCGGTCGATCCGTAATCGACTTCCCCGGCATTGTTGACCAGCACCTGCACCGGAACACCCGATAACAATCGGGCCATCTCCCCGATCAACCGAGGCGCGGCCGCAGGATCCCGGAGATCTGCCACCAGATCGACCGCCCGGCCCCCGGCCCACTCGATCAATTCGCAGGTTTCCGTCACACCGGTGCCGTCACCACCGCAAGCCAGTATCGAATATCCATCCTCGGCGAGCCGCACTGCGGCTTCCCGTCCGATCCCACCCGACGAACCGGCAATCACTGCCCATTCACCCCGCCGCCGACCATCCCCCACCAAGGCTTCAGCCATCCGACGTCATCTCCTTCTCGCTTGCGCCGCTTGGTGACTCCGTCCGCCACCGCCGGCGGCACATGTGTGCGAAGGCTGGGGTAGGAGAACAGGTCCATGTCCTGAATGTTGCTTTGTTAATATTAACCTGTCAAGACTTTGGTGGCCTTGGTGCGCAAGATGACACCACAAGCCCTGAGGTCGCTCCCCAGCGGCCGATCGAACGGAGTCGAGCCGGACGAGCAGGGCAGCGCCGACGCGGCCCCGTCTCGAAAAGAGTTCTGCACGTGTACCTCTCGGGTAGCATCGGCCCGGTGGAGGAATTTCTGCCCTTGGCCGCGTTGGGTACGGCCGCGTTGTCCGAGGGTGTCAGGTTTCTCTACGACCAGGCGGGTGAGTTGCTCCGGCGGCGACGCGCGCGTGCGGGTTCGGACACGGAATCGGACACGGGCACCGACTTCGAGACGCCGCCGGTCGTGACCGAACCCGAACAACTCCCCGCGCCGGACATGGCACAGGTGGAGCGATTCGAACCCGAATTGCGCGCGTTGCGCAGCGATCTGCACGAATACGCGGCCGGTGTGGATCCGGTTGCGCCGTCGGACGAACGCCTGCTCCATCTCGTCGACGCACTACGCCGGGTGCTGGAGACGATCCACGGTACGCCGGTCGTGTTCGCGGGCGAGGGGCGAGAAGCTGCGCAGGTGCGCGGCAGCATCGACGCGGACCAGGTAGCAGGCTACGTGGCCGCGGTGCGGGCCGACCGCGCCGAGGGCACGATCGAAGGCCACACGCGGGTGCGCGAGGTGGCCGCGGGAGGGCAAGCCATTGGAGTCGACCTCGGAGCCGACCGCCGGGAGCGGTGATCGCGGGCCGCGCCCGTTCGCCGAGCTGATCCAGGACCGGGTCGGGCCGGACTTCGTCGACCGTAAATGGTTGCGGCACAGCGTGACAGCGGCAGCCGCAGCCAACAGGTACGTCCTGGTGATCGGCGAGCCAGGGGCGGGCAAGACGAGCCTGCTCGCCGGTTTGTCGCACGCCCATCCCGACTGGCTCCGCTACTTCATCCGCCAGGACAGCCGAACCCGGGCGGCAGGCGGGGACATCCAGTCGTTTCTGCTGTCCATCGGCCACCAGCTCGCTCGCGCACGGCCGGAGCTGTTCGAGCCCGAACGCCTCTCGGTCGTCGTCCGCCAGCACATCGAGACGGTCGCGCACGGAGGTCGATCGATCGGCATCCGTATCGAGGACCTGACCGTCTCCCCGTTCCATCGCACCGCCGTCCTCGAGGTGGAACAGCGGGTCAGCAAGGTCTCGGGGACGGTGACCGGTATCGAAATCGGTTACGCCGCTCTCGAACCCCGGCTGCTGGAGCCGGACAACCTGGCGCATCTGGCATTGATCGCGCCGGCCGAAGTCCTGCTCGCGGCGGACCCGGCCGCCAGGATCGTGATCCTGCTCGACGCGCTCGACGAATTGGCGGGCGACCAAGCCGCACCGAGTCTCTTGCGCTGGCTCGCCGACGGACCCGAACTGCCGCCGAACATCTGTGTCCTCATGACCTCTCGGCCCCATGCCGGACTCGGTCAGCTGCGATCCGCGCGCGTCGGACAGCTCGCTGAGATACTCATCGATCCAGGCTCCCCACAGGTGGCCGACGACCTCGTCGGCTACGCCCGGCGGGTGCTGAGCACCGAACCCATCGCGGCGGCCGCGCTGGCACAGGGCTATCTGCTCGATCAGTTCCACCGTGATGTCGCCCGCCGAGCCGACGGAAACTTTCTCTATTTGTCCACCTACGCGCGGGCACTGACCGACGCCCTCGCCGCGGATACGCCACAGACCGCGCGACTGCTCGAGGTCGTCGGGCTGCCACCCGGTCTGGCAGGTCTGTACTCGTATTTCATCGACACCCTGCGCACCGACCTCACCCGGCTCGGCCTACTCGAGATCCGTGATCCCGTCAGCGCCGACGACATGCTGACACCGGCCTGGGAAGGGGTGGTGCAGCCGATTCTCGGCGTGCTCGCGGTAGCCGGGGACTCGTTGACGACCGAGGAACTCAGCACGCTGGCCGGCGTGCGGGTCTGGCCGAGTTCGGTACGCAGCATCCTGGCCCGGCTGCGCTGGTTGCTCGACGTTCACGACGATCGAATCACCCTGTATCACAACTCGATCGGCGAATTCCTCACCAGCGAGCCGACCCACCGGCAGCGACCCGAGTACGCGGTCGACGCCCAGGAGTGGCACGAGCGCATCGTCCGCCACTACCGCGGCCGAGCCGCCACCTGGGCCGCCGTCGACTGGGACAGTGTCAACCGTTACGGGCTCGTCCACCTGGGCAGGCACATGGCCGGCAGCCGCGCTGCCGTCGCATCGGAGCTAGCCGACCTCGTCTGTTCTGGGCTGCGTCGCGCCATCCGGACCACCCTCGGCAGCGACCGCCACTTCCTCGGACTGGTCGAACTCGCCGCAGCGCGAGTTCTCGAAAACCCCTCGCTGACAACGGGATTACCGGCGATCCTGTATCTGGGCGTGGTCCGCCGGCAAGCGCTGCGCGCGGTGCACGACGTAGCGCCCGGCGTTCTCGGCCTGCTGGCTCGCATGGGGCGCACCGAGGCAGCGATCGAATATGTGCTTGCCGTGCCGTCGTCCTATCGGCAGTTCCTGGGCATGCACGAGATCGTGCGGCACACGCCAGGGGGCACGAGCGACGCCCGCCTGCGCGATCTGTTGGTGCAGAGCGCGTTGACGGTACCGGCAAGCGAGATCGGCACGCTGCAACCGGTCCAGTACCCGCTGCGATGGGCCGCGACCGCTATCGCGCCGTACGATCTCGATCGCGCCCTCGTGCTGTGGGAGCGGGCCCGGCGACCCGACTCCGGCTGGCGCGAGGACCACCCACCGGACGCGGTGTATCGCGCGGCCGCGGCAGCCAGTGACGGCCGCACGGCACGAGGACTCGTCGCCGCGATCCAGACCGATCAAGCTGGTGACTACCTGGATCTCGCCGCCCGCCCCGACACCGAGGACGTGCCGGAGCTGCTTCGGCTGGCCGAGTCGAGTCTCACCGAAGCCACGACGGCGGGCCGTTTGCATTGCCGCGCCAGGCTTTTCCGGGCCTGGCTGCCGCACGAGGCGGCCCGTGCCGATCGGCATCGGGCGGAGCTGCTCGCGGAAATCGAGCAGGACGGCGACGACGCGGGCGCGCTCGGGCGCGGCTTGGTCGACGCCGCCACCGAATTGGCCGACATCGATCGGGCGACGGCTCAGCACCTGCTCGGCCGTCTCTCGACCGTCCCCGTCGACGGCCACACCGAAGGCGCGTTTCTGCGAGCGGCACGCCTGCAGGCGAGATGGGGTGCGGTATTCGAGAGTGGCCGGCTGCTGAACCAACTCTACGAGTGGAACAACTCAGTCTGGTGCCGAGTCGAGCGGGCTTCGGTGGTGGCCGAGTTCGACACGGCCGGCGCAGCGGAAATGATCGAGGACGCGCATGCCACGATCCCCGCACACCGGCCGGACCTGGACATCATCAGCCGGATGCACCGGGAAAGCCAATTGCGTAGTGTCGCATTGGGTTTCGCCGAGTTCGACCTAAGCCGAGCGTCCGCGGTAGCCAGGGAGCTGACGGAAACCACCTGGTCCCACATGGTTACGGACCGCTACAGTGTCCTCGCGCTGCTCGCGCATCGTCACCTGGACGTCGGCGACACCGAGCAGGCGACCGCGCTGCTGCACGAATGCCTCGACCGGCCCGGCGAGGTCCGCCCGCTGGTCGACCGCCCGAAAACCGTGCCGTTCCGGCTTGCGGACGGCGAGCGGGCCGACGCGCCGGGTGCGCGCGAACTTGCCGTCGTGTATTTGCACAATCACATGCGCGACTGGGCGACGCTGTGCCGTACCCGCTTCTACCGCTCACCCGGCGACGCGGTCCGCGCGCTGGCACCCGGCCCGAGAGCAATCGCAAACCCCTACAGCTGGGCACGCACCGCCCGGGTCTTCGCCCAACACCTCGCTCGCCACGATCTGCGGCGCGCGATCGCACTGGTCGACGCGCTGGCCGACGACGGAGAGCGGGTGGTCGGCTTGGCCACGATGTTCCAGTTCGCCGCGAGCGTTGCGCTCGACAGCACCGACGAAACAGCGAACAGCCTGTGGGCGGAGTTCCGTACGGCGCTCGCCCGAATGCGGCGCTACGACTGGGTTTTCGACGACGGACTCGATGCGACTCCCTTCGCCTACGTGCGCCCGGACCATCGCACCCGGTTCGACGCCGCCTTCTGGCTAATCCCGTATGAGGCCGATTCCGCCATGGCGTTCCTGTCCCAGAGCGGAGCGCGATATCTGACCGACGCGTTCGCGATGGTGTTCGGCTACGAGGGTTCGTCGGGGTACATGATCAGTGCGGTGCAGGGCAGCCGACCGTTCCCCCCTTATCGGCAGCTGCACGCCGCGACACTGTCCGTGCCTTCGGAGGGAACCGGATTCGACGAACTGCTGTGGAGCATCAGCCATGCCATGGCGTGGGTCCATGAACATCTGATCATCTCGAGTACCGGACAGCCGACGGTGTCCGCGCCGATGCCACGCATCCCCGACCCGCTCTACGCCGCACTGGTGGACCTGCTGTTCCATCCGCCGGGCAGGGCTCCTTATCGGGACTTCGCCGATCGAGTCCGCGAGCTGATGACCGGCGACCGGCTGCCCGCGGTCGCGGGCCTGGTCGCGTTCGCCGCGGGGCTGCGCCCGGCCGGGGACGCGCTGCTTCGCGAACTCAGCACGGAAATTCTCGCCGAGGCGCACCGCCGTGATCGGGCCACCCGCGTCGTCACGCTGCTCCAGTTCGCGGTATCGCAGACCTGTGCCGCACTGGTCGACCCGGTCGAATTGCTCACGGACGCCGCCCCACTCGACCTCGACCCGGATCTGTCCGTATACCACGAGGTGATCACCGAACTGTTCCCCGTGCTGCTGCACCGGGCGCCGGCAATCGCTTTGCGTCAGCTCTATGCGGCCCTCCGCGACAACTGGGCCCTGGCGATGGCGCTGCTCGAGCGCAGCGCCGAACCGCTTCTCGCGGCCCTCGGTTTCGACGTGGTCGAAGTCCTGCATGCCGAAATCCGCCGAGCCGTGGCCTGCGTCGCCGACGACGGTGCGGCGCCGGAGTTGGTGGACGGCGTGGATTTCGAGACAGCAGCGTCCGCCGCACCATGACCGGATGCACGCCTTCCAGCCTGGTCACCGTCGAATCAGCAGCATTGATCGCGCCGGCGGTTCCGCGGGCGCAGGCAAGCAGTCGCTAGGCTCGGCTCAGCCCCTCGCGGAACCACTCCGGCATGTCTTGATCCGTCCGCGGAAACCACCTGTTCTCGGTGCCGAAGTGCTCAGCTGTCGGCGGTGTCGAGAAGGCCGGCAGCTGGTCTCGGTTGTATCGGATGGTGAAGCGGTCGGGCGGATCCAGGATGTACTCGAACTCGATCCATGAGCCGAGTCCCTGGACATACATTCCTTTCCGCAGTTGCTGAAACTTTCGCCAGACATCAGGGGGGGAAGGACCAGGCTCGGATCGTACCGTCGGGCATACGCACTCCGGTATCGGATTCCGCGTGCGGCCCGATCATCTTGGCGCGCACCACAAGCCGAGTCCAGCCGATCGGCAGGGTGGGAAGCACCTCGCGCGTGATCTCGGTGAGCTTGTCGTGCTGTTCGATCGGGTCGAGCGTCGGCCAGTTCGGCATCTGGTCCATCCTCCTGCGGGAATGCGCCGTTGCGAGCGAAGACCAGCCTGCCCGGCCCAAGCGCCGCACAGCAACTCGGTGCACGCCTGCGTGCGGCCAACGGGGTTGTCCACGAGTCACGCCTGCGGCGCTTCAGGCAGACGCTGAATGTCGCGAAGAAGGCAACGGCGGTGACGATGCCGGCGAGACCGGCACCCAGGCCGAAGGGCAGCTCGAGCCACGCGAGCACGCTAAGCGCACTCGCCCCGGACCCCTCCGGAGCCGAATCCACGACGATGGCGGTGGCCTGCCGACGTGATCGCTCGGCAGACCACCGCTGTCGCCGCCGCTCAGTCCCCTTCGGGAATGTCGGTGTAGCGCTGCAGGTACAGCTGCTCGCCGAGCTTTTCCAGCAGGGCGAGTTCGGTTTCCAGATAGTCGACGTGGTGCTCCTCGTCTTCGAGGATGGCCTCGAAGATGCGAGCGGAGGTCACGTCGCCGCGGGAACGCATCAGCTCGATACCGCCGCGCAACCGCTCGACGGCTTCGAGCTCGATCTGCAGGTCGGCCTTCAGCTGTTCGGGCACGGTCTGGCCGATGCGCAGCGGGTTCAGCTTCTGATAGTTGGGCAGGCCATCGAGGAAGAGGATGCGGTCGGTGAGGATCTCCGCGTGCTTCATCTCGTCGATGGACTCGTAGCGGGTGTGCTTGGCGAGCTTGGTGAAACCCCAGTTCGCCTGCATTTTGGCGTGCAGGAAGTACTGGTTGATCGCGGTCAGTTCCGCGGTCAGTTGCTCGTTGAGCACGTTGATGATGTCCTTGTCGCCTTCCATGGCCACGGATGGTGTCACACGTCACACCGGAGCTTTCCAGGAAGGATTGCCTATCTCGCTCAGGCGGCGGGTGCCTCGGACCGGACAGTCGTCCGGGCTTGCCCGATCGCGTCGACGAGCCTGCGGGTGCAGCTGCCGCAACCCGGCTTCCAGCCGCAGACCGCTTTGACCTGCTTCACCGTCGCGGCACCTGCGGCGACGCAACTGTGCACGTCCGCCTCGGAGACGGCGTTGCAGATACAGACGTACACGGTCGACCCTCGCAGGTAGGCTTCAACTAGTAAGCGAGGCTAACCTAACGAGGTAAGCCTCACCTAATTGGTAGCACCTTTTGTCCGCAAGATCCAGTTACCGATCCATCCTGTGACGTTCAAGGCACCAGGTGCCGCACAAGGCCGGCGGCCTCCACAGCGAGCCCCGGCGGATTCGTGGCGATGAACATCGCGTCGGCGGCGAGATTGCCCAGGACGTGCCAGGTCGGGTCGGGCCGGCCCGCGACGAGCAGACGGCGGGTGCCGGATTCGGTGCGCACTCCCCCGGCGGTCGCGGATTCGGCTGCGCCGCAGGCCAGCAACGCGCTGATCAGCGGCTCGGTCTCGGTAGGCGTGGTGTAGGCAGGCGGGTTGACCGCGTTGAAGACCGTGTCCGCGGGCCACTCGATGCCGTCGTGCACGGTGAAACCGCCGCCGGTGCGCGCCTCGATCTTGCGGAGTCCGGCGCGAAGCCGCAACTGTCCCGAATCCAACAGCCGCAGCACGATTTTCGCGTTGTGCGGCACCATCGGCGAACTCGAACTGCTGATGGTGCGAAAGTGCTCGGCGCGCAGCATGGTTCGATCCGATTCCGGCAGCAGCGGCCAGACGATCGGGCCGAGCACCCGGATCGCCATGGTGAGCAGGCGGCGGCCCTGATGCGGGTCGTCCAGCTCGGTCAGCTGCCGGCGCAGCCGGGCCACCGGGTCCTCGGTGGCGCGGAGCTGCGTGGCGAACGTGTCGAAATCCTGTCCCAGCTCGGCGAGTTCGGCGCGCATGAGGTCGACCAGTTGCGGCAGCCGCACGACACCGGCGGCGGCCAGTCGCAGCCCGTTGGCCGCGGTGAGGTGTTTCGGGGCGAGCGGAAGGGGTCGCTGTTGCACGAACGGCAGGACGCCGCTGCGCGACAGCAGGCTGATCGGCCCGGTGTGGCCGTTCGCTGTGAGCGCCACGGCGGTATCGACCGCCGTCAATCCGCTGCCGATCACCGCGACGTGCGCGTCGGGCGGTACCTCGGTGATCGTGTCCCCCAACGGGTATGGCTCGTTGACGTAGCCCGGCGCACCGCTCAGCCCGTAATGGTCGCGGGGACGGCCACTTCCGACGCTGAGCACCGCCCGATCGACCGGATGGGCACCGGCCGCGGTGTGCAGCAACGCCTTACTGCCCGCAGCACGGGAGAAGCCGACGACGCGCGCGTTCACCACGCTGACCCGCCAGCCCCTGCGCCGCAGGCGGTCGATCGCGCTCCGGGCGGTCTGCTCCAGATACTCGCCGTACATGCCGCGCGGTACCAGCGGCTGCCCGAGGCCCTCGTCGAAGTAGCGGGCCGTCTCGGGCCGCCCCTGCAGCCACCGCTCATAGTGCGCGCGGTCGGTGGCACGCACCGACATCAGCGCCGGCGGCGCGTTCACCCGAACCGCCTCGACGTCCGCCTGGTACGGCCGCCCGCGCCAGACCGCGGTCGAGCCGTCGAACACCGTGATGCTGCCCGCCGTGCCCGAAGTGGCCGCGAGCGCGTCGAGCAGCGCGACCGCCGCCGCGCCCGCACCGATGATGCCGAGATCCATGCTGTTTTCCTTCCGATCACTGAGACCGGACCAGCCTCACCCGGACGCGGCCACCGGGGACATCCCTCGTTTGCGGGGTTCGGGCCGCAACTTCGCACCCCCGCAAATGAGGGATGGCGGTCCGACGGCGGACCCGGCATGGTTGCGTGCATGAGTGTGGCGTCGGTCGGCATGGGTGGACTGCTGGCGGGAATCGAAGCAGCCGCGGACGCGCACGCGCTGTTCGCGCAGACCTCGGCGCGGCTGCGGCGGATCGCGCCGTTCGACGCGGCGGTGTGGGTGGCGACCGATCCGATCAACGGGCTCACCACCGCGCCGGTGCGGGTGGAGAACCTGCACGAGGGCGGATGTGGAACCTATTGGGAGTCGGAGCTTTTCTCCGAGCACGTCAACCTTTTCCGCGAGCTGGCGCACGCGCCGGTCCCGGTCGCGGGGCTGCGGGCGGTGACCGGCGACGATCCGGGCCTGAGCCCGCTGTATCGGAACTTCATGTGCCCGCGCGGATTCGACGACGAACTGCGCGCCGTGCTCCGAGTCGACGGGCAGCCGTGGGGCCAGCTCAGCCTGTTCCGCGAGCGGGGGCGAAAGCCGTTCCAGGGCAAGGAAATAGCGCTGGTGAGCGGGCTGTCGACGCCGATGGCACGGCGGCTGCGCAGTTTCGCGCAACCGTACGCCGCCACCGCGGCGAGCGGGCAGCCGGAAGCGCCTGGCATGCTGCTGTTCGACCAGCACGGCGGCCTCGTATCGATCAACGACGAGGCGCAGCAGCTGCTCGCCGAGATGCCGCCCGGCCCCGCGACCACCACCGCGAACGGCATCGAAATACCGCTGCCCGTCTGGATTCTCAGCACCGCGGGCCGCGCCCGCATCACCGGCGAGAACTCCCGGATCCGCATTCGCACCACCACCGGACGCTGGCTGGTCTGTCACGCCTCGTGCCTGCGCGACCTGACCGGTGCGCCGGGCATGACCGCGCTGGTGATCGAACCCGCCACGCCCGCCGAGGTCGCGTCGCTGGTGGTGGCCGCCTACGAGTTGACCCGGCGCGAGCTCGACGTCACCGAGCTGATCGCGCGCGGCCGGTCCACCGGTGAGATCGCGAGCACCCTGTTCCTGTCCGCGCATACCGTGCGCGATCACGTGAAGGCGATCTTCGAGAAGGTCGGCGTCACCAGCCGCGGCGAGCTGATCGCCAAACTGTTCACCGATCACTACGAGCCGCTGTCGACCACCCAGACGGTACGGGTTTTCGACGGGGAGCAGGGTGCAGCCGACGCCGGGACCACGGGAAGATAGTTCGCCTGGCGAACGTTATGGTCGGTTGTGCACACAACGACCACCTCTCCCCTCCGGAAGCCGATCACATGCTGATCGGGCTGATCGCGGCGTTGCTGGCCTGCCTGGGTTACGGCGTGGCCTCGGTGTTGCAGGCGTACGCGGCGCGGCAGTCCGCGGCGGCGGCGCTGGCGCGGGGTGCGGGCGGGCAGGTGACCGAGACCGGGGCGCCGACCGTGGCTTCGACCGTGGCGGCGGTGTTGACCGTGACGTTCATCCTGGGCAGCGTGCTCGATGTGGTCGGCTTCGCCGGGAACGCGGTCTCGGCGCGGCTGATTCCCTTGTTCCTCTCGCAGACGATCATGAGCGCGAACCTGATCATCACCGCGGTGCTGGGCATCTTCGTGCTCGGCATCCGGTTGCACCTGCGCGATTGGGTGGCGATCTGCTCGGTGATCTTCGCGCTGGCCGCGCTCGGCGCCGCGGCCGGGCACGAAGGTGGCGGTAGCGACGACCCGGCGCTGCACTGGGGTGTGCTGATCGTGTCGGTCCTGCTGTTCACCGCCAGTCAGCTGGTGGTGCGGCGGCTGGGTTCGCGGGGCGCGGTGGCGGCGGGCCTGGCCGCGGGAATGCTGTTCGGTGCGTTGGCGATCGCGGTCCGGATCGTGCACGGGATCGATCCGTTCGACGTGCCCGCGCTGCTCACCGACCCGGCCGCGTGGACGATCGCGATCGCGGGCATCGGCGGCTTCTATCTGCATACCGTTGCGCTGCAACTCGGTTCGGTGAACGGCGCGACCGCGGCGCTGGTGGTCGGCGAGACGGTGGTGCCCGGCATCGTCGGTGTGCTGCTGCTCGGTGACACTTCCCGGCCCGGCCTGGAATGGCTTGCCATCCTGGGCTTTTTCCTCGCCATCGGTGGCGCGGTGGCCGTGGCGGTGTTCGGCAACCTGTCGCAGCAGGCGGCCGAACCCGCCCCGGAGCCGGTTCCGGTCAGCAGCCGATAGTCACTGACCGCCGCGTGCGGCATCCAAAGCCGGTGCGGCCGGGCGTATCCCGTTCACCTGGACCGGCACCGCCCGCGGCCGAGGCTGTTTCGGCTCCGGTTTCCGCAGGATGTTGATCGGCCACCAGAACCAGCGCCCGGTGAGCGCGGCGATGGTCGGGACGACGAAGGAGCGGACGATCAGGGTGTCGAGGAAGAGTCCGATGCCGACGGTGGTGCCGATCTGGGCGATGTTGTGCGCGTAGCTCACCAGCATCGCGAACATGGTCACGCCGAAGACGAGGCCCGCCGTGGTCACCACGCCGCCGGTGTTGACCATCGACCGGATGATGCCGGTATTGATGCCCGCCTTCAACTCTTCTTTGAATCTGCTGACCAGCAGCATGTTGTAGTCCGCCCCCACGGCTACCAGGAAGGTGAACGAGACCGGCGCCACCGACCAGTGCAGCGGATTACCGACGATGTGCTGCCAGATGAACACGGTCAAGCCCAGCGCGGACAGATACGACAGCGCGACGGTGCCGATCACCGCGATGGCGGCGACCAGGCTGCGCAGCAGGATCAGGACGACGCAGAACACGAAGGCGAACGCGGCGACCACGCTGGTGACGAAATCTTCGTGCACGAACGCCTCGATGTTGAGCAGCGTGCCGCCCGGCCCGCCGATGCTCACCGTGCTGCCCGCCAGCGACGTGCCCTTCATCGCCTGTAGCGAGGCCGGAATGATCTGCGCGCTGAGGTCCATCGCCTCCCGGCTGAAACCCTCCATCTGCGGAGTCACGATCATCCGCGTCACCTTGCCGTCCGCCGAGAAGAAGAACGGCAGCGCGTTCTTGAACAGCGGGCTGTCGAACGCCTGACTCGGCAGGAAGAAGAATTCGCCGGGATCCGCGGTGGTGAAACCGCCGGCGACCTCGTCGAGGAACCGGGTGATGTCCGAGATCTGCGGGAGCAAGATGTCGAGGGTGCCCTGCAGCGGCGCGATCACGCTCTTGACCTGCGCGACAAAGCCTTTGAGGCCGTCCACCTGAGTGGCAAGTTGTGGAAGCGCCTGCGACGCGGTGCGCAGACCGTTGACGAGTCCGTCGACGGTGCCGTCGAGCTGGTCGGTGTCGTCGAACAGGGAGAACCCAGTTTGTGCCGCCCGGCAAGCCTGGATGTCTTGGCAATTCGGAATCGAGTTCACGAACTCCCGTGCCGGACCGGCGGTCTCGCGCAGCGTATCGAGTTTGTCGACCACCCCGGAGACGGCCGACTGCATGGCGGCGGCGCTGGTGTTCACCTGGCCGAATCCCTGCTGTCCGGTGGCAAGCGCGGTTTCGAGACCCTTGATGGTGAGATTCAGCTGATCGATGCGTCCGGCGAGGGTGGTCAGATCATCGAGGCGCGGGGTGAGCATGTCTTTCATCTGGGTGAACCGGCTGCCGATGTAGCCGGCCTGGCCGGTGAGCGTACCGAGTTCGAGCGGGGTGGTCAGCGGCCGCGTAATGCCCTGCACCGCACTGACTCCCGGCACCTTCACCACGGCGTTGGTCAGCTTCGCGAGCGCCACCAGATCGGCGGGATTGCGCAGATCGTGGTCCGATTGGACCAGCAGGATGCTGGGCGCCATGATGTTCGGCGGCAGATGCCGGTCGGCCGCCGCGATGCCGAGATTCGCGGGCGAATCGCTCGGCTGGGCGATGCGCTCGTTGAAACTCGGCTGGAAGGTCGGCAGCACGAGGATGGCGAGCACGAGCACGGCCAGGCTCGCGACCAGCACCGGGCCCGGCCAGCGCACCACGGCGGTCGCGATCCGCCGCCAGCGGCGCTGCGAGGACTGCGCACGCGGTTCGAGGAAGCCGAGCCTGCTGCCGAGCGCCAGCAGCGCGGGCCCCAGTGTCAACGCGGCGGCGAGGGTGACCGATACCGCGATCGTGCACGGCAGGCCGGAGGTGCTGAAGATCGCGAGGCGGGTGAAAGACATGCACGCCGTCGCACCCGCGACGGTCAACCCGGACGCGATGATGATGTGCAGAACCCCGTGCAGCGCTGTGTAATACGCCGTTTCCGGGTCCTCCCCCGCGCGCCTGGCCTCTTGGTAGCGACCGAGCAGGAAGATGCCGTAGTTGGTACCCGCGCCGAGCACGATCACCGCGAGCAGCGCGGAGGCGAAGATCGAAACGCCGATCACCTCGTGTTCGCCGAGATACGCGACCACGGGCCGGGCCACCGCCAAACCCATCCCGACGGTCAGCAGCGGCATCGCGACCGTGATCGGCGACCGGTAGACGCACAGCATCACGCCGCCGACGAGCACGGCACACATGATGATGAGCAGCAGAATCGAATCGTTGATCGAAACGAGTTCGTCGTTGACCACCGCCGACGGTCCGGTCAGGTGGACCGTGATGCCGGCGGGCGGCGGGTTGTCGGCGATGATGTCGCGAGCCGCCTGGGTGGATTCCATCGCCAGCGCGGTGCCCATGTTCCCGGCCAGGTTGAGCAGCACGTAGGCGGCCTTGCCGTCGGCGCTCTCACTGGCGGGCGCGAAGTCCGGACTGGACCACAGATCCATCGCGGAGTTGACGTGCTTCGTGTCCTGCGTCAGCCGATCCAGCAGCGTCAAGTAGTACCGATGTGCGTCACCGCCGAGCGGGGTGTCGCCTTCGAGCAGCACGTAGACGAAATTGTTCGTGCCTGCACCGCCGAACGAATCACCCATTTTGACGATCGCCTGCACCGACGACGCCTCGTCCGGCAGGAAAGATCGCGCATGCCCGTTGACCACCGTTTCCAACTGGGGCACAACGAGATTCAAGCCGCCCGCGAGCAGCAGCCAGATCGCGATGATGGGCAGCGAGAACATGTAGAGCAGGCGCGCGAACAACGGCCGGCCGGGGGCGCGTCGCAGCAGCGTACGGTCGAACGGCACCGAGAACTCATGGCGCACTTCGGGGAGCAGCGCACGCAGCCGCTCCCGCAACGATTCTCGCGACTCTTTCCCGCGCCGCCGCACGAAGTTCGTCATGACACCGGCACCGTGCAGTTGACTGCGGCGAACGGGCCACTGGCCGCTTGTGCATCCCGGGCCTGCCCGTTGATCACGATCCGGCACGAGACCTGGTCGGAATTGGCCTGCGCGACAACGCCGGTCGGCAGAGCGAGCTTGCGGGTGCGCAGGGAGGTGCGCCATGGAAGTTCGGTCGACACGTCTTTGACCTTGCCCTGCTCGTCCAAATAGGACAGGTGCACCGGCGCGCCCGGTGGGCCGTCGATCTCGTAGTCGATGACTTTCTCGCGCAACTGGCCGAGCATCGGGGGCGGGCTGGAATGCCCGATCGCCAGATCCTCGATCTCGCTCAGCCGCAACCGCGCGATGAAGAGGGCCGTCAGGCCCAGAACCAGGAATACCACGCCGTATACCCAGGCACTCTTCATGACTTTCTCCGCTATCCGTTCGAGCGTCGAGCCTTCTTCTCCGCAAATACGCGGCGCTCCTGCGCCGGTCCCGTTCGCCGGCCCGTCGACGGCCCTCGATACGACGGCCCCGGCTCGCCGCGGTGGGCGGATTATTACCGTGACGCACGGTAACAGAAATCTTTGCCGTTCGGCAATATGCCATAGGACATACTCGCAGCACGCCTGCTACCACTGGATTCAGCCTGATGTTCAGCGAAAGCGGCGACTCGGCGGCACGAAATCGAACGGATCACACAGCGGGCTCGATGCCCGCGCGCCGGACGGTCAGGCCTCGGGCGCGGGCGGTGTCCGCACCGCGATCTCGCCGCCCAGCGTGTAGCCACCGGAAAGCTGAAGGTTGTCGCCGCTCCAGAAGCGGCCCGGGTCATACCAATTGGGGCTGCGACGCTCCGGCAGCAACCCCATCGCCTGGTAGGTCGCGGCAACGATCTCCGCGCAATACGCACTTTCCAGCTCGCGGGCGGCAGCTCTGCGCGATTTTCGCAGCGGCAGGCTCGCCCGGCCGCGCAGCCAGCGTCCGGCCAGACCGGCGGTGGAGGGGAACGGGGTGCCGTCGAGCCGGGCAATGGTGCGCAGCAGGCTGTCTTCCATCTCCCGCGTCGCCGGCCGGTCCAACTGCCGCAACCAGGCCTGCTGGCCGTAGCGATGCGCCCACACCAGCACCGCGTCGCGCAGATTGTGCAATTGGACGCCGCGATGCGCTGCCCCCGACCACATGTCCGGCAGCGACCGGCCGAGTTCGGCATGCCAGATCAGCGCAGGCAGATCATCGAGCACCACCGACATCCCGACATGGTTCACCGGACTGTTCGTCGTCAGCCGAATCGCCCGGTCAGCGGCCGAATGCCCACGGAACAACCAGATGTCGCCGGTCCTGGTCAGCTCGAGTGCCCGATCCAGATCGATGCCCGTCCCCGTCATGGCCGTAGCCTATGCGCTATGCGGTGGTGGAAGGCAGTGGGATTGGCAGGTGCAGCCGGCGTGGTCGCCACGGGCGTGGTGGTCGTGCGCGCCGAGCGACGTCGGCGCGCCTACACCCCCGAACAGGTCCGCGAGCAACTGCACGTGCGCTTCGCCCAGGCGACCGCGGCCGAGAGCGCCACCGAAACCACCACTCCCGCAGCCGAACCCGCCACCACCCTGCGCGCCCGCCTGCGCCGCCGCTTCCGCCGCTGAGGGCGCGCCCAGAGCCGCGAGTCCGCAGGTTCACAGACTTTCTCTACTGTTCACAGCGGCTATAGACCCTGTGAAGAGTGTGCAAGCTCTGTGAACCCTGGCCCTATCTGTCGCTTGGTCCAATCCGCCCGCCCCGGTGGCCGGTTCTCGCAGCCGTCCTTGCGTTAGGGCTGGTCGGCTGGCTGCCGATGTAACGTCGTGCCGGCACTCCCTAACAGGTTCGCGAGCGACTACATCTGCGCTTCAGCCAGGCGACAGAATCGAACGCCGAACCGCCACTCCGGCAACCGAAACCGCCGCAGGCCTACACCCCCACTAGCGCGCGACCGCGACCCCGCGACGTTCGTACCAACTCGAAAACCGGGCCACTAGAACCGCGACAGCGCCCACCGGCAGGTAGTACCCCCACGCGGCGAACACGGAATCCGTTGCGGGTAGGGCGATCAGTGAGCCGAGCACCAAGACGCCCGCGATCAACCAGGACAGTCCACGCGCAGCTTGCAGCGCGGGCACCGCACACAGCACCACCGGTACCGCCAGCAAGAGCACCAGCCGCATTCCGTAGTGGGCGAACATCGGGTCGCCGCACGCCGCGTCCATTTGCACGACCTCGCACGAAGAGACCTGGTACAGCGGCTCGGACGCGACGAAGACGCCCCACGCCGCGGCTGCTCCCGCCAGCACCAGCCATGCCGCTCTTGTCGAACTCATGTCGAGATCATCGCACTCACCGCCGGGGAAATCCGTGGCCGGAAACTACTTCACAACTAAAGCTTTAGTTGTAAAGTACTGCTACCGCGACTTCAGAGGAGAGCAGATGAAGGTCGTGTGCATCGGCGGCGGACCCGCCGGCCTGTACTTCGGGTTGCTGATGAAGCAGCTCAATGCCCAGCACGAGATCACCGTCATCGAACGTAACCGGCCGTATGACACCTTCGGGTGGGGCGTGGTGTTCTCCGACGCCACGATGGACAACATGCGGGAGTGGGATCGCCCGACCGCGGACCGGATCCAGTCGGCGTTCAATCACTGGGACGATATCGAACTGCGGTTCAAGGGCCGGGTATTGCGCTCCGGCGGACACGGTTTCGTCGGCATCGGCCGTAAGAAGCTGCTCAATATCTTGCAGGAGCGGTGCGAAGAGGTCGGGGTGAAGCTGGAGTTCGACCGGGAAGTCCACTCGGATCGCGAATTCCCGGACGCGGACCTCATCGTCGCCGCCGACGGCATCAATTCCAGGATCCGCACCGGGCACCGCGACGTGTTCGCACCCGATCTGGTGACCCGGCCGAACCGCTACATCTGGCTCGGCACCGAAAAGCTCTACGACGCTTTCACTTTCGACTTCGTACAGACCGAACACGGCTGGGTGCAGGCGCACATCTACAAGTTCGACGAGAACACCAGCACCTTCATCGTCGAATGCCCGGAACGTGTCTGGCGCGCCCATGGACTCGACCGGGCCGAGCCGGACGAATCGGTGGCGTTCTGCGAGCGGCTGTTCGCCGACAATCTCCAGGGCCAGAAACTGATGACCAACTCGCGACATCTGCCGGGGTCCGGGTGGCAGAACTTCCAGCGGGTCAAATGCGATCAGTGGTGGCTCGACAACGGCGACAGTCATGTCGTGCTGATGGGCGACGCGGTGCACACCGCGCATTTCGCGATCGGCTCGGGCACCAAGCTGGCGCTCGAGGACGCCATCGAACTCGTGCGGCAGTTCGGCGCGCACGGCGACTCCCCCGCCGACCTGCCCGCGGTACTGACCCGGTATCAAGAGGTGCGTTCGATCGACGCACTGCGCTTGCAGAACGCGGCGTGGAACGCCATGGAGTGGTTCGAGGTGTGCGGTGAACGCTATTGCGACCAGCTCGAACCTGAGCAGTTCATGTACTCGATGCTCACCCGCAGCCAGCGGATCAGCCACGAGAATCTGCGTTTACGCGACAAGGACTGGCTCGAGGACTACGAGCGGTGGTTCGACGCCCGGGCGGGTGTGTCCCGCTCCGCCGAAGAGCCCTCCGTCCCACCGATGTTCACCCCCTACACGGCCCGGTCGGTGACCTTGAAGAACCGGGTGATCGTCTCGCCGATGGCGCAGTACTCGGCGGTGCACGGCGTGCCGACCGATTTCCACCTGGTCCATCTCGGCGCGCGTGCCACCGGCGGGGCCGGACTGGTCTTCGCCGAGATGACCTGCGTGAGCCCCACCGGTCGGATCACGCCCGGCTGCCCGGGGCTCTACACCGACGAGCAGCAGCGGGCGTGGCAACGCATCGTCGACTGGGTGCACACCAACACGGACGCGAAAATCGGCATGCAGCTCGGCCATTCGGGTGCGAAGGGCTCCACGCGCCGCATGTGGGACGGCACCGATCAACCGCTCACCGCCGCGGACGACGAACCGAACTGGCCGTTGATCTCCGCCTCGCCCCAGCAGTATCTGCCCGGGGTGAGCCAATGGTCGCGTGCGATGACCGAGGACGACATGGCCGAGGTGACACAGCAATTCGTCGAAGCCACCCGACGGTCGGCGGCAGCGGGCTTCGACTGGCTCGAATTGCATTGTGCGCACGGCTATCTGCTGTCCAGCTTCATCTCGCCGCTGACCAACCGGCGCACCGACGACTACGGCGGTTCCCTGTCGAACCGGTTGCGCTATCCGCTGGCAGTGTTCGCCGCGGTGCGGGCCGCGTGGCCCGCCGAATTGCCCATGTCGGTGCGCATTTCGGCGCACGACTGGGTGGACGGCGGGATCACCCCGGCCGACGCCGTCGAGATCGCGAAGCAGTTCAAGCAGGCGGGCGCAGACCTGATCGACTGCTCCGCCGGACAGGTGTCGAAGGCGGAGCAGCCCACCTTCGGCCGGATGTGGCAGACGCCGTTCGCCGACCGGGTGCGCCAGGAAGCCGGGATCGCCACGATCGCGGTGGGGGCGATCTCCGAAGCCGACCACGTGAACAGCATCGTGGCGGCCGGACGCGCCGACCTGTGTGCGATCGCCCGCCCGCACCTGGCGAATCCGGCGTGGACGCTCACCGAGGCGGCCAAGATCGGCTACACCGATCTCAGCTGGCCGAAGCAATATCGCGCCGCCAAGCGGCAATTCGAAGCGAACATCCAGCGCCAGCAGGCCGCCGCGACGGCGAAGGGATGACGGGGATGGCGCAACGCACCCGCGGCAGGCACGCGCTGATCACCGGCGGATCGCGCGGGATCGGCGCGGCGATCGCGAGCAGGCTCGCGCAGGACGGTGTGCGGCTCACCCTGCTGGCCCGCGACCTCGCCCGAGCCACCGAAACCATTGCCCGATTGCCGAAATCCGCTGCTGCGCAGGCAATATCGTGCGATGTCACGGATCCGGCGGCCGTCACGGCGGCTTTGGCCGACGCCCGCGCACGGCACGGCGCGATCGACATCCTGGTCAACAACGCCGGGCAGGCGGCCAGTGCGCCGTTGCGGCACACCACCGACGAGCTGTGGCAGCGCATGCTCGCGGTCAATCTCACCGGCACCTTCCTGTGCACCAGGAACGCCGTGCCGGACATGCTCGCCAGCGGACGCGGGCGGGTGGTCAACATCGCCAGCACGGCCGGACTGCGCGGCTACCCCTATGTGACCGCCTACGCGGCAGCCAAACACGGCGTGGTCGGACTGACTCGCGCACTGGCACTGGAACTTTCGGGCACAGCCGTCACGGTGAACGCGGTCTGCCCGGGCTTCACCGATACCGACCTGCTCCAGGAAAGCGTGGCACACGTGATCGAAACCACCGGGCGCAGCACCGAGGAGGCGCGCGCGGCCTTCGTCCGGCACAACCCGCAGGGGCGGCTGATCGAACCCGCGGAGGTCGCCGCGACCGTCGCCTGGCTCTGCTCGGATGCGGCCGATGCGCTGACCGGACAGTCGATCTCGGTCAGCGGCGGGGAGGTGATGTGAGGTGACCGCGCAGCGTGACGCCGGGCCGGTGCTAGGTGACGAGCGCATCGGGATGGAAGCCCGCGCCGCCTCCGGCGATCATCTCGACGTGCGGCTGTGGTTGCGACTCCTGGCCACCACCAACGAGATCGAGCAGGAGATCCGGACCCGGCTGCGCCTGCGATTCGCGACCTCACTGCCCCGCTTCGACTATCTGGCACAGCTCGACCGTCATCACGACGGCCTGCGGATGAGCGCGCTGTCGCGCTACCTGATGGTCACTGGAGGCAACGTCACCGGCTTGACCGATCAGCTGGTCGCCGAAGGCTGGGTCGACCGGATACCGGACCCGGTCGACAAGCGGGCGACGCTGGTGCGGCTGACCCGGCTGGG
>NZ_BAFT02000071.1 GCF_000308475.2 Nocardia brasiliensis NBRC 14402
CGGTGATCAGCTGCGAGGTGGCGGCCACGGCCGTGTCCTGGCCCGCGGGTAGGGCGAGCACCAGCCGGGTCTGCTCGATGATCACGTCGGCGACCCGGCGCATCCCCGCGAACCGCGAGCGCATGAGCGCCTCGCTGCCGTACGCCTGCGCGAAGATGATCTGCGCGCGGCGCGGATCGTCGGTGACCTCGATGATCAACGCGGCGACGCCCGCCCGGATCCGGTCGGCGGGGGTGCCCGCGGTGTCCGCGATCGCAGCCCGGGCCCGTTCGAGGGCGGCCTCCTGGACCTCGAGCAGCAACTCGGCGGCGAGCACGTCCAGGTCGGGAAAGGCCTCGTAGAAGAAGCGCGGGCCGACCTTGGCCTGTTCGCAGACCCCGCGCACGGTCAGCGCCGACAACCCCTGGGTGCCGACGATGTCCAGGGCGGCGTCGATCAACCGCCTGCGTCGATCTTCCCGGCGCTCGGCGGTGGACGTGCCGCGATAGGTGCCGCTGAATGCTCGGGTCACCTCAGGAGCCTCGCACAGCAGAAGTCGGGAAACAAGTGTTTACGGAAACGCATGTTTCCGGTATGGTCGGAGCATCGCAGCGTCGCGAAGGGACGGCCGCAATGAGTCTTCTTGTGCCCCAGAGAATTACCGATGTGTCAGGGGATGTCCGGCACTTGCGGGCGCGGCTCGCCAGGCAGGCGCAAACTCTCGGCGCCCGGGTCGTCGAGCGCTATCCGTCCACGGCGCGGCCGCTCGCGCCACCGCCGGCGGGCAGTGACCTGCGGCCCGTCCTCGGCGACTTCGGCGCGCCGGGCATCGGCTACACCCTGCATGCGCTGAGCGACCCGATCGGGCTGGCGCGCAACCGATTCGACCGTTATGGTCCGGTGAGCTGGATGGGTCTGCTCGGTCGCCGGACGGTCGGTGTGTTCAGTCCCGCCGCGGTCGAGGCGGTGCTGCTCGACCGGGACAAGGTGTTCTCGGCACAGCGCGGCTGGGAATTCGTGATCGGCCCGTTCTTCCACGGCGGTCTGCTGCTGCGGGATTTCGACGAGCATCTGTTCCACCGCCGGATCATGCAGCAGGCGTTCACCAGGCCGCGCCTGGTCGGCTACCTCGAGCTGACGACGCCGCGGATCACCCGGGGGATCGCGCAGTGGCGGCCCGGTGCGCACTTCGCGCTGTACGACGAGGTCAAGAAGATCCTGCTCGCGCAGGCGACCGAGGTCTTCGCCGGCGCCGAACTCGGGCCCGAAAGCGTCATGCTCAGCAGGGCTTTCGAAGACGCGGTGCACGGCGCGACCGCGCTGCTGCGGACCAATGTGCCCGGCGGTGTGTGGTCGCGTGGCCTCCGCGGTCGCCGCATGCTGGCCGACTACTTCCGGCGCGAACTGCCCGCCAAACGCGCGGGTGCGGGCAAGGACCTGTTCAGCGTGCTCTGCACGGCGGAAAGTGAAGAGGGGCATACGTTCTCGGATCGCGAAGTGATCGAGCACATGATCTTCGTAATGATGGCCGCGCACGATACGAGCACGATCGCCGCGACTATGCTGGCCTACGAGCTGGCCCGCCATCCGGACTGGCAGGAGCGGCTGCGGGCCGAGTCCCTGGCGCTCGGCAAACCCACGCTCGACTACGCCGACCTCGACCGCCTGCCCGGGCTCGATCTCGCGTTCAAGGAGGCATTGCGGCTGTATTCGCCGGTGGCGCAGCAGGTTCGGGAAACCACCAGGGACACCGATATCCTGGGGCACTATCTGCCGCGGGGCACGCTCGTCGTCGTCGGCGCCTACCCGATGATGCGCACCGCGGCCTACTGGCACGATCCGGACGCGTTCGATCCCGAACGGTTCGCCGCGGACCGGCGCGAGGACAAATCGCATCGGTTGGCCTGGGCCCCGTTCGGCGGCGGCGCGCACAAGTGCATCGGCCTCTACTTCGGCGGCATGACCGTGAAAGCCGTGCTGCACCAGATGCTGCTGCGCTACCGCTGGTCGCTGCGGCCCGGCTACGAGGTGCCGCTCGTCGCGGGCACCGGCCCGATGCCCGCGGACGGTCTCCCGATCCGGCTGGCACGGCTGTCGTGAGGATCGTCGCCGACCGCGCCCGCTGCGAGGGCCACGGGATGTGTGAAGCCTTGGCCCCCAGCCTGTTCCGCGTGGGCGACGACGGCATCGTCGAACCGCTCGCGGAGCCGGCCACCGAGTCCGACCCGGAACTCGTCCAGTTGGTCGTGGACAGCTGTCCCGTCGAGGCCCTGCGCCGCACCCCCTGACCGCACGCACCCCTGCTGACCTCCCGCACCCGCTCCGGCCCGTGGTAGCGGGTGCGGGAACGCGGGAAGTCAGGCCGGGACCGCGTCGAACGGTGGGTAGTGCTCGGCGCCGGTCTGCTCGGCGGCGGCGATGTACCGGGCGAGCGCATCGCGCGACTGCGCGAGCCCGCGCAGCCGCTCGTCGAGCCGCTGCAGCCGGGACCGCATGGCGGACAACAACTCCGGGCACCCGAGTAGTTCCGGGGCCGGGCCGACGGCGCACGGCAGCAAGTAGGCGATGTCCTCGGAGGACAGGCCTGCCCCGAGCAGGTGCCGGATCTGCTGCACGCGCAGCAGGGCGTCCTCGTCGTACTCGCGGTAACCGTTCGCGCCCCGCGCCGCTGCCAACAAGCCCTGAGCCTCGTAATACCGCAGCTGATGGGCGTTGACGCCCGTCCGACGGCTCAGTTCGCCGATTCGCATCGAAACCTCACTTGACCTTCACACCGATATCAACGTTGAAGATGCTGCCATGAGTACACAACAGACCACGGTGACCGTCCTCGGACTCGGACTGATGGGCCGGGCACTCGCCGCGGCGTTCCTGCGGGCAGGCCATCCGACCACGGTGTGGAATCGCACCACAGATAAAGCCGACCAGTTGGTAGCCGAGGGTGCCCGGCAGGCGCCTACCCTCGCCGACGCGCTCGCGGCGAGCCCGCTGACGATCATCTGCCTCACCGATTACCAGGCCGTGCGCGAACTACTCGACACCCATGATCTCGGCGCGACGACGCTGATCAACCTGACCTCGGGCGACTCCGCGCAGGCCAGAACCGCCGCCGCGTGGGCCGCTGCGCGCGGCGCGCGGTATCTGGACGGGGCCGTCATGGCGATCCCGTCGACCATCGGCACCGCCGAAGCGGTCATCCTGCACAGCGGACCGCAGGCGGACTTCGATTCGCACCGGCCGACCCTCGACGCGCTCGGCACCGTGACCTACCTCGGTGCGGACCACGGACTGGCGTCCCTGTACGACGTGGCGGGACTGGCGATGATGTGGAGCGTGCTGAACGCGTGGCTGCACGGCACCGCGATGCTCCGCACGGCGGGTGTCGACGCCGCGGCGTACGCGCCGTTCGCGCAACAGATCGCGTCCGGCGTCGCGAGTTGGCTGCCGGGCTATGCCGAGCAGATCGATCGGGGCGCCTTCCCAGCGCAGGTATCCGCGTTGGAGACCGATGTGCGGGCGATGGCACACCTGCTCGAGGAGAGCGCGGCGGTCGGCGTCAATACCGAACTGCCCGAACTGATCAAGGCGATGGCGGACCGGGCGATCGCGGCCGGGCACGGCGCCGAGCAATATCCCGTGCTGATCGAGGAATTCGCCAAAGCCGCGAGTGCGCCGCCGCGGTGATCATCGGGTAGCGGCGCGAAAGTGACTGCGGGAGATCAAGAGTTTGGAACCTCGGCGGCGAGGCATTACCTGTCCGATACGACAGGCTCGGCAAGGAGGTTCAAGTGTCGTCTGGAGTGTTGATCACAGTGATCGTTCTGGTCGTCCTCGCTGCGGTGGTCATCGCCTTACTGGTGTGGCCGATGGTGCGCAGGCAACGGCTGCGCAGCCGATTCGGACCGGAATACGACCGGACGGTCCAGGAACACGACGATCGCCGCGCCGCGGAACGTGAACTGGCCGAACGCGAACGCCGCCATGCCGAGCTCGAACTGCGCACGCTGTCCGACGAGCAGAAGCAGCTGTACACGGCCCGCTGGGTCGAGGTGCAGGAGCAGTTCATCGACGATCCGGCGGCGGCCCTGCTCGCCGCCGATCGCCTGCTGACCACCGTGATGGCCGAACGTGGTTATCCCACCGAGAATTTCGATCAGCAGGTGGCCGATCTGTCGGTGGAGCACGCGGAACCGCTCGGGCACTACCGGGCCGCGCACGAGATCGCGACCCGGCCCAGCGGGACCGCGGTGTCCACCGAGGACCGGCGCACCGCGATCGTGCACTACCGGGATCTGTTCCAGGACTTGCTGAACGGCGCGTCCGACAACAAGAAGACCGCACCCGTCGAGACGGCCGAACGGGACACGACCGCCGCCGAGCAGCAGGCGCAGCACGAGACGACCGAGCAGACCCAGCACGACAAGAAGGCACTGTCATGAGCACCGAATACGACCGCACCGTGCAGCCCGAGCGAGCCACCGCAGCGGACTCGCCGAAAGAACACGAGAATCGGTGGGCCACGGCGGAATCCGAAGCGCACGCGGACGAGCGGGCAGCGGCGGCCGCCGAGTACGGCACCGAAACGGAACAGACGTTGACCGCGTCGAGCACGGTGGGCTCGCCACAGCGTGCCGACGTGTTCGGTGAAAGCGATTCCGGCGGGCACGTATCCGCCGCGGACCAGCACGACGAGGCGCTGACCGAAGACGATGTGGACCCGCACGCCACCGCGGCGAGCACCACGGATTCGGAGCAGGACGCGGCCACCGAAGCACGCCTCGACGAGCCCGCTGCGGATCCCGGGACCACCGCCGACACCGAGATCGGGCATCCCGGGTCGACCGCGAATACCACTGAGGGGCAGCGAACTTCGCTCGACGGCGTCGGCGCCGCGCTGTTCGGGGAGGCCGATCTCGATCGGCTGCGTACCCAGTGGCGCGAGGTACAGGGCGCGTTCGTCGACAGTCCGCGCGACGCGGTCACGCAGGCGGACAAGATCGTCAGCGACGTCATCTACCAGCTGACCACCGCGTACGCCGAACGTAAGCGCCTGCTCGAGGAGCACAGCTCGGGTTTACAGGACGCCGACACCGAGGAACTGCGGCAGGCCTTGCGCGGCTACCGCGGGTTCTTCCGGCGGTTGCTGACCATCGAATCGTAGACACCGAACGACGGAATCGTTGCCCATGAAGTTGCCCGGATTGCCGACCGATCGGATCGACCGACTCGCCGATTGGGTCGCCCACCAGGTGAAGTCGCGGGTCCCGGCGGCCGACCCGGCCGACCGTGATCCCGAATTCATCATCGACACCGTGGGTCCCGCGTGGCTGTTCGCCCGGATGTACTTCCGGGCGGAGGTCCGCGGCCTCGATCACATCCCGGACGAGGGCCCGGTCCTGTTGGTCGGCAATCATTCCGGGGGCAACGTTTCCCCGGAGGTGCTCGTCACCACGCTGGCGTTCGTGCGCCGGTTCGGGCCGCATCGGCCGTTCTTTCAACTCGCGCACGACATGGTGATGGCCTATCCGGTGATCGGCACGCTGCTGCGGCGCTTCGGCACGGTGGGCGCGGATCCGGAACGCGCGCGCCAGGTGCTCCGGGACGGCGCGGCGGTGCTGGTGTATCCCGGCGGCGACTGGGAGGTGCATCGACCGACCTGGGAGGAAGACCAAATCGATTTCGCGGGCCGCACGGGCTTTCTCCGATTGGCCTGGGACGCACACGTTCCCATCGTCCCTTTTGTCAATGCCGGTGCGCAGCAGACCGCCCTGATGCTCAGCCGCGGGGACCGGCTGGCGCGGCTGCTGCGGCTGGATCAGATGTTGCGCCTCAAGGTGTTTCCGATTTCGCTGGCGCTGCCCTGGGGCCTCAACATCGGCGATCTCGCCGGGCACATCCCGCTGCCGAGCAAGGTGACGATCGAATTCCTCCCGCCCATCGATCTGCGCTCCGAGCACGGGCCCGAACTGGATCTCGACGCCGCCTACGACCATGTCACCGGCGTCATGCAGGACGCGTTGACGCGACTGTGCGCCGAGCGCGGCTTGCCGATCCTGGGCTAACCGGTGCCCGGCAGCGGCTGCGCGACGAACATATAGCTCTTCTCCTCGACCCGGCGCGCGATGCGCCAGTGCCCGTCGACGCGGACGAAAGTGTCCAGGTACCACAGCCCGCACAGCATGAGGCTCGACGGACCGCCCCCGCCGGACATCATCATCGGGTTGTGGCACATGGTGCGGCCGGTGGCCGTGTCACCCTCGACGGTGATCGAGGAATTGCTGATGAGGTGCTGGAACGCAGGAAAGTTGGGCAGCATGGCGGCGAGGAATTGCTTCGTCGCCGCCACGTCGCCCGCGGGACCGCCCATCGCGGCGTAGTCGATGTGCGCGTCACCGGTGAAGATGTCGTCCAGCAGGTCCCACTGCCCGGTGTCGACCGCGTGCGAATACCGGACCATCAGGTCCTGGATCTCCATGCGATCGGAAATCTCTTGCAGGGACAGCATGCTCGCCTCCGAATTACGCCGAACGGTTCGGCGCAATGGCACCAGGGTTGTGCGCGGGATGCAAGACCCGGCCGCGAGCGGGGGAGTTGGGTGTCAGGCCTTGTGCGGCAAGATGTTCAGTACGAGTACGAGTCCGGCCGCGATGCTGAGGCAGGCGAGGACCGTGGTGACAGCAGACTGCGTAAGAGTGGCAATGCCGATCGAAAAGGCAAGGCACGTAGCGAATGCCAAAACCGCGGTCCCCGACTCCAGGCCGGCGATGCGGCTGGGTCGGTTATCCGTCGATGTCATGTATCTGTGATTACCCAACGCCGCCCGTTACGAAACCGTGACTTCGAAATCGATGGCGTATCCGCCGGTCAGGGTCAGATCGGACGGCCGTCGCGCAGCCGGGTCACGGCGGTCACGATGGCAGCGGACTGGACGGCGACCAGGTGCGGAATCGGCACGGGCAGTCCGGGCGCGTTGGTCTCGATATCGGCGCACCACTTGTCGAAGATCGGCGCGAAGCGGAGGCGTTCGGCGACCACGTCTTCCGGCCCGGTGCCCGCGTACGACTCGAGCAGCCGGAGCAACATGCCGCCGGCCCGCAGCCGGGCTACCCCCGCCCACACATACTTCTCGATGAAGATCTCGCCGACGGTGGCTTGCCGCGTATCCGTGGCCGAACGTTTGGCGATCGCGTTTCCGCGCAGGGCCCGGACCGTGTCGGTCAAAGCCCGCTGGAAAGGGCTGCTGTTGTCCAGGTGCGCCCCGAGGCGACCGAGTATCCCGCTCACCAGGTCGGCGATTTCCTCGTAGTCGGTCGCGGTGGCGTGCAGGACATCGGCGACCCGGTTGCCGCTCGGCGTCTCGTCGGCGACCCTCGGGTCCACCCACAGCGGCAGTTCGCACACCAGGATGGCGGTGCCGTGGGACGCGGCGTAGTCGCGGATGCCGCCGCCGTACATCATCGCCAGCGGTTCGATGCCGTCGCCGGCCAGCGCCTCGGCGATCCGTTGGAACGACGGCAGTTCGAAGATCCCGGGCTGCCAGGTCGTCGCGCCGGGAACGTCGGGCTCGCCGGTGTAGATCGGCACGCCGGCGGCTGCGAGCTGTCCGGTCAACCCGGACCAGTACTCGGGGTCACCGCCGGTGGTGTAGAAGAATCCGCCGCCGAAATCGGCGTTGTGCAACGACACGATCAGCGCGGGCCGGGTTCGATCGATCAGATCCATCAGCGCTTTCGTCTCGGGCAGCGGCACGCCCACCGCGATGCCGCGCCAGCTGGTCGGGAAGCACCACTCCGGTTGCTCGGCGGCCGGTGGCCGATAGAAGCCGTGTGCGACAGTGGTTCTCGTGCGCGGCCCGGCGAACCAGGCCTCGTTGAGCCGGGTGCCGTCCGGGTCCAGGCACAGCACGAAATGCCAAGTCGCGCCGAGGGTTCGGTCGTCTTCGTGGGTGAGCCTGCCCAGCAGGTGCCGGATGGTCGCCATGCCGATCGGCTCGTTCGGATGCGGGTTACCGACCACCACCACCTGCCGGGGCCCGGCGCCGACTCGCACGCACCTGATCGGGTGCCCGCCGCGCGACCCGCCGATTTCGGTGACGGTGACCCGATCGGGTAACGCGCGGGCCAGCGCGTCGACGAAGTGGTCCAATTCCTCGACCGTAGGGAACGAATCGGTCGGTGCCACCGCACCGACGAGCCTGCCTACTTCGTCCGCCGCCACTTCGTCTGTGTCCATAGTCAATAGTGGGATCGATGCCGACGTGAACGGGTCGGTTCGTCCGCAGCAAAGGCGATTCCATCGCGCCGCGCCCAGCGCCGCGCCCAGTGGCTACCGCAGCGCGCCGAACGACGGCGGCGTGTCGGCGTCCGTGGCGCCGAACCGCGGCGCGGGTCGCGGACCCATGCTGAAGTCGAGGCGTCCGCCGGACAGCGCGAACGACTCGGGCAGCCACGCCCGCGTCGTTTCCGCGCCGTCGACCCGCAATGACTGGATGTAGCGGTCGGCATCGGAGGTTCCGGGCGCGACGATGGTGAATTCGGCGCCGGTCGAACGGCGCACCACCGCGGACTCGAACGCGGGCCCGTGCACGAAAAGCTCGGCGCGGCCCGGGATCACGGGGTAGAGCCCGAGCGCGGCCCAGACGTACCAGGCCGACATCGTGCCCAGGTCGTCGTTGCCCGCCAGGCCGTCGGCCTCCGGGCCGAAGAGTTCGGTGCGGGCCCGGTGCACCACGTCCTGGGTGCGGTGCGGCCGCCCGGCCCAGGCGTACAGCCACGGGGTCTGCAACGACGGTTCGTTGCCGAGGTAGGCGTGCGGCGCGTGCGGGCCCGCGTTGAGTTCGGTGAAGAACTCGTCGAGCCGGGCGGCGGCGCGGTCCCGGCCGCCCATCTTGGCGAAGAGCGCACCCACATCGTGCAGAACCATCCAATGGTATTGTGCCCCATTGCCTTCCACGTACCCCCCGGTGGCCGCCGGATCGAACAGGAGCCCGAAGAAGCCGAGCGCGGAACGCGGTTGCAGCCAGCCGGTGAACGGATTGAACAGATGCTCCCACCCGCCGGCACGGCGCAGGAAGGTGTCGTGCTGCTCGATTTCGCCCAGTCGCGCGGCCAGTTGGGCGATGCCGAAATCGGCGATGTTGTATTCCAGGGTGTCCGACACCTGATCCGGTACCCAGCCGAGCCGCAGATACTGGTCGTTGCCGGGGCGCTCGGTATAACCGGACAGCTCGCCGACGCGCTCGGCGCCGGCGATCATCGACGCCAGTGCGGCCGCGGCCGCGAAATCCCGTGCGCCGAAAGCGTAGGCGCTGGCGAGGATCGAATGGTACGGGTCGCCGTTCATCACACCGGTGACGGTGTTCTGATGCGACCACCGGTCCCACACGTCCCCGAGCGCGTGCGCGTTGTCGTACATGGACTGCGCGATATCCGAGGCGACGTCGGGTGCGAGCCAGGCGAGCAGTTGTGCCGCACTGCGATAGATGTCCCACCCGGAGAAGGTGGCGTAGTGATGATGGCCGGGGCGCACCTGATGGACACGACCGTCGAACCCGGTGTAGTTACCGTCGACATCGTCGAAAATGTACGGCTGCAAGAACACGTGGTAGAGCGCGGAATAGAAGGTACGCAACCGATCTGGCGCACCGCCCGTCACCGCGATCTGGTCCAGTCTGCGCTGCCAGGCTGCGTGCGCCTCCGCCCGCACGGTGTCGAAATCCTTGGCGCCGATCTCGGCGGCGAGATTACGCCGGGCGCCCTCGACGCTGACATAGGAGATGGCGGTGCGCATCTGCACCGGCCGGTCGGAGTCGAATTGCAGGAACAGTCCGCTGCCCTGGCCGTTGGCGGCGATCTCGCCGGACCGGGTGCGGCGCGTCTGCGCCTTACCCGTGACGGAGTGGTTGCCGGGCTCCAGGACATCGTCGCGCCACGTGCCCGACGCCGTGATCGGACGATCGAAGGTGGCGTGGAAGTGCACCCGGTACCGGCTCTTCGCGCCGCAGAACCCGCCGGTGTGCGCCCAGCCGGATACCGCATTGCCGTCGAGGGTGATCTCGGCGTCCTCGACGCCGTTGACCGAGCCGGTGACGTCGAGCAGCACCGTGCCGGGGCGACCGGTGGGGAAGGTGAACCGGGCGACGCCGCCGCGGGTGGCGGTGGTCAGCTCGGTCCGCACGCCGGAATCGGTGGTCACGCCGTAGTAGCCCGGGTCGGCCCGCTCGTTCGCGTGGTCGAAGGTCTGCAAATAGCCCACGCCGTCGACGGCCGGCGACCGGCCGATCGAGCCGCTGATCGGCAGTACCGGAAAGTCTTGCGCGCCAGTGCATCCCGGCCCGGAGATATGCGTCATCGAGAACCCGTACAGCCGGTTGTCCTCGTACTTGTACCCGCCGCCCGCGGTGCGCACGGTGTCCGGGCTCCACTGCATCATCCCGAAGGGGGCCACCGCGCCGGGAAAGGTCATGCCCGCGCCGCCGCCGTGCCCGAAATCGGGCCCACCGTCCTGGGTGCCGACGAACGGATTCACGTACCGGCTGGTATCGACCGCGGTTTCGGCGTGCGCCGCAGCGGGGACGAACGGAAGCAACAGCGGGACAACGAGGCAGGCCAGACGGCGACGCGACATGCATGCTCCCTCGACGAGCCTCCGACAACGTTGCCCAGTGCCTGCTCATCGTGGCATCGCGTGGTCCGCGCTAACCCGCCGACACGCCGCTGATCAGCGCTTTTGTCGAGACCGGCCCCGTCGGTGGCGACGGGGGCGGTCGCCTCGACGTGCAGGTCTACTTGTCGGCGATGAACTTTCCGCCGACCGCGTAGCCGTCGGCCGGGTACTCCTCGATCCAGACGTGCACCGACTCGGCCGGCGACTTGTAGGCGTCGACGAACGCGTCGGTGATCCGGCGCACCAGCTCGCGCTTGGCCTCGTCGGTCTTGGGCAGCTGCTGGACGACGACATTCGGCATGGTGGAATCCCTTTCTCGGTGTGCCCCGCGCGGTTTCGGGCGGGCCTACCGACCAATCTGCTGCACCCGCGCGGCCGGTCCAAGCAGCAGTCCGCGCACGCTGCGATCACCGATCGCGATCGTCGAATTCGCAGGCGGCCAGCAGGATCGGCAACGCGGGCGGCGCTTGCGTGGCCCGCACCACGAGTGCCGTCTCCAGCGAAAGTCCTGGCGCGGCAAGGGAACTGAACACCACCCTGGTGCTGCGCAGCTGGCGCGCGTGTGCGGCGTACACGACGGTCCAGCTGCTGTCGGAGCCGATCATCGCCAGGGTGTCCGGTAGCGCGGCGCTGACCGGACCCGGCACCGGCTCGAATCCGGCGTCGTGACAGGCGCCGACGACGAGATCGACCAGCGGGGGATTGAGCCGGCGCTCGGTGATCCGCAGCGGGTAGGGCGCGAGGTCGGCCAGCGCGAGTTCCGGTGCCGCGGCGAGCGGATGCCGGGCCGAGATCGCGACCAGCAACGGGTCGTCCCACACCGGGATGCGACGCAAGCCGGGATGCTCGAACGGACCGCGGACGAACGCGGCGTCGAGGCGGCCGTCGAGCACCTGCTCGACCCGGACGCGGGTGGACGCGGACACCGGCTCGACCCGCACCTGCGGCACCAGCCGTGCCACGATGCGATCGAAGTGGTCGCCCAGCCCGGTGCCGGTGCCGAGCCGCAGCGTGGCGCCCGCGACGAACCCGGTGATCGAGGCCTGCGCGCGAGCGGCCGCCGCCAGCGCGTCCCGGGCGCCGGGCAGGAAGTGCACGCCCGCCTCGGTCAGCACCACCCGCCGCGGCGACCGATCGAACAGTTCGACGCCGAGCTCGCGTTCGAGCCGGCGCACCTGCTGACTGACCGCCGACTGGACGATGTGCAGCCGTTCGGCGGCCCGCCCGAAGTGCAATTCCTCCGCGACAGTGACGAAATACCGGAGTTGACGCAGTTCCACCGGCTCGACCCTACGGCCGGCCGGGGTTTCGACATCCGTCAGCCGGTTATGCCCCACCCAGACCTGATCTCGGCTGGGTGACGCGCGGCTCGGATCGCGACGGGCACCAACGGCGGGAGGCACGGATCATGGGCACAGGCGAGTCGCTGGCATTGGCCTCCGCGGTGTTCTTCGGCATCACGCACTTCCTGAGCGCGCTGCTCGCCCGGCACGCCGACGCGACGACGGTGGCGCTGTACGCGCAACTAGGCGGTTGCGCCGTGATCGTGGCGGCTGCCCCGCTGGTGGCGGCGCCGAATATCAGCGCGGCGGCGCTGGCCTGGGGTGCGCTGTCGGGTGTCGGCACCGGGATCGGCGTCACCTTCCTGTACCGCGGCGTCAGCACGGGACGCTTGAGCGTGGTGGTGCCGCTCAGTGACGTCGGTGCGCTGTTGCTCCCGGTGTTGGTCGGCGTGCTGCTGCTGCGGGAACGTCCGTCGGTGCTGAGCTGGCTCGGCATCGCGGCCGCCGTCCCGGCGCTGTGGTTCGTCTCCCGGTCCGCCGAGGACGACGACGGCGACCTCGGCACGGGCAGCGTGGCCGGGCTGATCGCGGGGGCCGGTTTCGCGCTGCAATTCATCGCGTTGGCCCGGGTCGGTTCGGATGCGGGGCTGTGGCCGCTGGTCGCCAGCCGGTTCGCGTCGGTGCTCGCGATCGTGCCGCTCGCGATCGGCGCGCGCGCCCCGCTGCGGATGCGGCCGCCGCTGCTGCTCGGCACGCTGGGCACCGGCGCGCTCGGCACACTGGCGATCGCCCTCTACACCTGGGCCACCTGGCAGCAACTGCTCGCCATCGCCGTCGTACTCGCCGCCCTGTACCCCGTCATTCCGGTAGTACTCGGCCTCACGGTATTGCGCGAACGCCTCACCCGCACCCAGGTTTTCGGGCTGGTGCTGGCCATGGGCGCGATCGCCGGGATCGCACTGGCCTGACCGACCGGCCACCGATCGACGGACTAGCCAAGTTTGCTTAGTGGGCCAGCTGCGGCTACGCTCGACTTGCTAGCCAAGTTTGGCTAGTAATCGAGTCTTGCCGCGAAGGATGTGCCGAGATGGCCGGAGAGATCACCACGCCGCTGTTGCCCTGCGTGGACATCGACGAGATGGGCGAGTTCTATCGGATGCTCGGGTTCGAGCAGACCTACCGTCAGACCCGGCCCAATCCCGCCATAGGGATGCAGCGCGAGGACATCGGGTTGCAGTTCTTCGGGATGCCCGGCTTCGTGCCCGCCGACTCCTATGGGTCGTGCGTGGTGCAGGTGCCCGATATCGGCGCACTGTTCGACTCGTTCGCGGCCGGAATGCGGGCGAAGCACGGCAAACTGCTGGTGGCCGGGACGCCGCGGATGACCCGTCCCCGGCGGCGCAAGAACACCGGAAATCTCACCGGTTTCCTCGTGGTCGATCCCGGTGGAAACTGGATCCGCTTCTTCCCGATGCGCGCCACCGATGCGGCGGGCCCGACGTCGAGACTCCGCAAGGCGATCGATGACGCTGTGGTGCAGGCGGATTCGCGCGGCGAGGACGCTCAGGCGGCGAAGATCCTCGATGCGACGTTGCGGCGCACCGAAGGCAGCGCGACGACGGTCGATCTGGTCGATGCGCTCGCCTATCGTGCCGAACTCGCTGTGCGCCAGGATGATCCGGCCTGTGCCGAGGCCCTGCTCACACGGATCGCAGCCATCCCGCTGACCGGCGAGGACCGTGCCGCGCTGGCCGACGCCATGGCCGGGGTCGCGGAGCTGCGCCGTATTCTGGCCGCGTGGCGAGCCGATCAGTGACACGCTCCCGGTGCGAAAGGTAGGACCGATGTCGGCAGTTCGGCTCTTGGTGCTCGGCGCGGTGCGGCGGCGCGGACGCGCGCACGGCTATCAGGTCCGGGCCGATCTGGAATCGTGGGGCGCCCACGAATGGGCGGGGGTCAAATCCGGGTCGGTCTATCACGCGCTCAAGGCGATGACGGCCGAACACCTGCTGATCGCGCACGAAACCACCGCGAGCACCACCGGCGGTCCGCCGCGCATCGAATACGAGACCACCGACGCAGGGCAGCAGGCTTATCTCGGCCTGCTGCGCGCGGCGCTCGCCCAGCGTGATCCGCGGCTGGACGTGCTCGCCGCCGCGGTCGGGCTGATCGACGATCTGCCGCGCGCGGAAGCCATCGAGCTGCTCCGGCAGCGCGCCGAGCAGATGGCACGGTGGCGCGCGAGCATCACCGAACATCTCTCGCCCGGTACCGATCTCGATACCTGGGGCCCGGTCGGCGAGGTGCTCGGCCTGTGGCTGCACACGGCGGACAGCCGTGCCGAATGGACGCAGCGCCTGATCGATCGCTTGGCCGCAGGCGCCTTCGAGATGGCCGACGACCGCTGAGCAGGCACGGCGAAACCGATCTGCGGGACCCGGGCGCGCGCTGGTAGAACTGGAGCGTGGTCAGTCAGCCGGTTCGCAGCGCCGCCGAGTGGACGGCGGGGGATGTCGCCGGGGTGCTGGCGCAGGCTTGCCCGGCGGCTCGGGTGACCTCGATCCGACCGGGTCCGCCCAGCTACAGCAACTGTCTCTGGCTGGCCGAGACCGTCGACGGCCGGTTGCTCGTGCGCATTCCCGGGCGAAGCACCGATCCCGAATATGTCCGCGCCACGGTGACGGCGACCCGGCTGGCGAGCGAGGCCGGCGTGCCGACCGTGCGCTATCACGAATTCGTTCCGCACACCCCGCTCGGCCTGCCGGTGACCATTCAGGAATACCTGCCCGGCGAGAGCGGGACCGCCGCGCTGCGCGCGGACCGGGCGGATCTGCGCCTGCTGGCGAGCACACTCGGCGACTGGCTGGGCACCCTGCACGGCGTTCGGCGCGAAACCTTCGGCGCGGTCACCGGTTCGGCGCAGCGGACGACCTGGGCGTCGGCTGCCACCGATCAGGTCGAGGCCGCACTGCGCGCGGTTCCCGAAGCGGCGCTGCCCGCCGCCCCCGCGACGATCGCGTCGGCCTTCGCTCAGGCGATCGCCGAACTCGGCCCCGGCGAGCCCGCCTCGCTGGTGCACGGTGATCTGTACCTGGACAACATGCTGGTCGACAACGGTGCACCCGCGGCACTGCTCGACTTCGAACACGCGCACTACTACGACAGATTCGCCGATTTCGGCAAGCTCAGCGAGCTGCTGTTCGAATGGTGGCCGGGTGCGGAAGAACCGTTCCTGGAGTCGTACCGCGACCATTTCCCGGCGGACCCGGCCGACGAGGTGCGGCTGCGGCTGGGCGTCGGCCTGTACGCGTTGAACCAGACCGCGTATTTCGCGCGCTGGCAACCGGAACTCGTGGGGGAGTATCGGGCGCGGCTCGGTAAGTGGCTGGTCGCCGGGTAGTCAACTCGCCCGGGGATGGATGGGGCGGACGCCGGCGAGGGCGCGCAGGGCGTCGGCCCGGGAGATGGGCTGGTCGTCGGCGAGCGCGGCGAGTTCCACGGCGAGCCAGTCCCGGATGAGTTCGCTCATGGTGACGCCGCGGCGGCGCGCCTCGGCCTTGAGGGATTGATCCATATCGAGCGGAATGCGCAGCGAGCGCACCACCATGATGTCCTCGCCGGGCGCGAGCGGCCGCGGCACGTCGGCCTCGTGCACGGGTCGGTCGTCGAACACGAGGCTGTCCATCAGTTCGTCCACCCCCTGCGGGGTGGCCGGGAAGTTGTTGTCGCCCATCACTGGTTCTCCTGTTCCCATTTTTCGAACTCGGTTACCTGCTCCGGGCTCATCGGGCGAGCGGCGACGATCTGCCATTGCCAGGACTCGGCCTGCCGCAAACCGACGATCAGCGGCCGGCCTGCCGCGGTACGGCCCCAGATGGTGAGCAGCTGGATGCCTTCGACGCCGCGACCACGGCGGGGCCATCGTCGTTGTCTGGTCAGCACCTGCATCACCTCGTCCGGCGTGATCCCGATGAGCATGTCCAGTGCCCAGTCAGGCCACTCGAAACCCACAGACAACATAATACGCGCGTAGTACGCCGAAAGGGAGCGAGCTACCCGGGACGACGAGCGTGGCGAAATTCAGGGCCGGATCGCGGTCACCAGGCGTACCAGCGCGGGCAGTACCGGTGCGTCCGAGGTGGGCGCGCCGATGTCCCGGCCCACCGCGGCCAGGTAGTCCGGCAGGGTGCGACCCGCCGTGTGCCAACCGTGCGCGCCGAACCACTGCGCCGCGTCACTGCGCTGTTCGTTGTAGATCAGGTGCACCCAGTCGGCGCCGCCGTTCAACGGAAGTTCCGGTTGCTCAGCGAGTGCGGCGCGGGTCGGTTCGGGTACGACGTCCAGTTCCTCGATGGCGACCCGGCTGCCGGGAGCGCTGATCAGGGTGATGTGCTCGAAAAGCTGATCCACCGCGACGGCGGGCAGATAGGGCAGCAGCCCCTCGACCAGCCACGCGGTCGGGGCGGTCACGTCGAAACCCTTCGCGCGCAACGCCTTCGGCCAGTCCTCGCGCAGATCGACCGGCACCTCGCGACGTTCGGCGCGCGGCTCGTCGCCGTGGGCGGCCAAGGTCTGCTGTTTGAACGCCAGCACGCTGGGTTGATCCAGTTCGTAGACGACGGTGCCGTCGGGCCAGGGCAGCCGATAGGCGCGCGCGTCGAGGCCGGCGGCCAGGATGACGACCTGCCGGACCCCGGCCGCGGACGCCGCGGCGCAGTAGTCGTCGAAATACTTGGTCCTGGCTTCCAGGAAGGTCTGGAAGACCTCGCCGAATCCGGGCGCGAGCAGCGGCTGGTCCGGAGCTTTGCCGTCGAGCAGGTCCGCCCATTCCGCGCCGGCGGCGCGGAGGAAGATCTCGGCGAACGGATCGACCGCCAACGGGTCGGGTCGCCGACCGGCGAGTGCGCGGGCCGCGGCGACGAACAACGCGGTGGACCCGACGCTGGTGGTGATGTCCCAGGTATCTCCCTCGGTACGCACGATCGCCAAGGTACCTCCCGAATGGAAATAGTGCACTAACCGGTCTGTTATCCGCCGGGGCGGCGGAAATCCACCTGCGTCGGGCGCGCGGGCACTGGTAGAACTTGTCGCGTGGTTTACGTCGAGATCCCGCTGACCGAGGACATCAGAGCGGCCGTCGCGGCCGAATGGGGGCACAAAGGCGACGGCGTACGGCTTTTCGGCGGCGAGGAGTCCGCGGCCTACCGGGTGGGCGACGTGGTCGTCCGGATCGGCCCGCAGGACCGCGATCCGGCGCAGCTCGAATGGTGCAACGGCATCGCCGCCGCGGCGGCCCGTCAGGTTCCGGAGGCGGTCGCGCCGCTGGCGCGTGCCGACGGTTCGACCGTGTACGTGGTCGCGGGTCGTCCGATCACGGTGTGGCCCTTCATCGAAGGCGAGTGGGCGAGTAGCGAAGATCCGGTGCAGCGCGAGGAGGCGGCCGTGCTGCTGGCACGGGTGCACCGCGCGCTGGCCGAGCACCGGCCGCCGCCGCGGCCGACCCGATCGTTCCTGGAGATCGGACTGGACGGTGCACCGTCGGCGGAACTGCCGGACCCCGACCTGGACCGCTGGCTCGCCGACTTCACCCGCGCCGCGCGCCCGCAGCCGCTGCACGGGGACTACTACGAGGGCAATCTGCTCGCGCGCGCCGGTCACGTCACCGCGGTGCTCGACTGGGACGAAGCGCTCGTCGCCCCGCCCGAGGTCGAACTGGCCTCCGCCGCATTGGAATTCGGTGACGAGTACGGCCGCGACCTGTCCGGCGTCCGGGCGTTCGTCGAGACCTATCACGCGGCGGGCGGCACCGCGGTCCCCTTCGACGAGGTGGCCCTGGCACAGCTGATGCGGCACCGCTTACGCAGAGAGGCAGTCTATTTCGACCTCGCGGTCGCCCGCGGCGTCGAGCATGACGCGGACGACCTCGAGTACCACCGAGAGCGGGTGGCCGCCTTCCATCGACTCCGCCCCTGAGCGTTCAGCGCGGCCGGTGCGCGGAACTGGGGACGTCGGGCCGGGTCTGCCACGGGTGCGGCCCGTCGAGCGGCCGATACTCCACCCCGAGGGCGTCGAGGCGAGGGAGATGGTGCTCGCGGAGCCGGGTCAGGAACTCGGCGAGGTCGCGATCGGCTGGGCTCCAAGCGGTTTCGGCGATCGCGCAGAGCCGCGGGAAGGCCGCGTAGTCGACCCGCCGCACGGTGTCGAGGTGCTCGCTCCAGATCTGGGCTTGCAGGCCGATGACGCCGGGCCCGGTGTAGGCGGGCTCGTAGCTGTACATGTCTTCGAGCGTGCGCAGGTAGCCGACCGGGATGGGTTCGTCCGGGTGATCGGACTGCCGATGATCGAGGTAGACCTGATCTTCCGGGCACAGCACGACCTCGTGGCCCGCCTTGGCGGCCCGCTCGGCCGCGGCCTCGTCACGCCAGGCCCCGATCACCATCGGCGGCAGCTCGCCGGCGTCGAGGACCTCGTCCCAGCCGAGCGCCCGCCGCCCCTGGGTCGTCAGATAGGCGGCCAGGTCGGCGACGAAACGACCGTGCGCCGGGGTCGCACCGGGCACCTCGTCACCACCGAGGCCGATGACCGGTGCGGGGAAAAGGGTGAGCACGTGGTCGAAGACGCGGCGGAAGAACGCCATGGTGTCCGGTGTCGGATCGAGCAGCGGGGTGCTGACGCCCCACGAAGTCCATACCTCCCACTGCTTTTCGGGATCGGGACCGAGTTCGGGATAGGCGGCGAGCAGCGCCCGCGCATGACCGGGCACGTCGATTTCCGGTATCACGGTGATCGCGCGTTCCGCGGCGTAGGCCACGATCTCCCGGAGGTCGTCGTCGGTGTAGTAGCCGCCGTGCGGGCGTCCGTCCCGTTCCGGGCCGTCGTGCCTGCCGACCATCGATCCGCTTCGCCACGAAGCGACCTCGGTCAATCGCGGATAGCCCGGCACCGCGAATCGCCAGCCCTGGTCGTCGGTCAGGTGCAGGTGCAGGACGTTGAGTTTGTGCGCGGCCAGCAGGTCGAGGAACCGCAGCACCTCGGCCTTGGTCCGGAAGTTCCGGGCGACGTCGAGCAGGCAACCGCGCCAAGCGAAGCGCGGATAGTCTTCGACGACACCACACGGCACCGACAGCTCCCGTCCGCCGATCGGGGCGGCCCGCAACGCTTCCGGACCGGCGAGCTGGCGCAGCGTCTGCTCTCCGTAGACCCGGCCCGCGTGATCCGCGGCAGTGAGCGTGATGCCGTCCGGGGTGATCTCCAGTCGGTAGCCCTCGGCCGGAAGACCTGTGCCGCTGCGGATATCGGCCGTGGCGGGCCATGGACAGGTGCCGGGCATCGGGGTCGCCGAGACCGGGCGGGGGAGCAGGGTGTCGAAACCGGGCATGTCAGCCTTTCACCGCTCCGCCCAGGCCCGAGACCAGCTTGCGCTGCACCAGGATGAACAGGACGAGAGCCGGAATTGTCATCAGGGTGGAGGCGGCCATCACCGCGCCCCAGTCGGTGTCCTCGGGCTTGAAGAAGACCAGGATCGCCTGCGGCAGTGTCTGATTCTCGGTTTTGGAGATGATGAACGTTTTCGCGAACAGGAAGTCGTTCCACGCGTGGATGAACGACAGCACGCTCACCGAGACGAGACCGGGCGCGACGAGCGGCAGCAGGATCTGCCAGGCGAACCGGATCCGGCTCGCCCCATCGAGTTTGGCGGCCTCCTCCAGCTCGTCCGGTATCGCGGCGACGAAACCGCGCAGCAGCCAGATCGCCAGCGGCAGGCTGAACACCAGGTCCACCAGCATGATCGAGCCGAGTTCGTTGAGCCCGAGCGCGGGCACCGTGCCGCCGATCTCGCGCATCAGGAAGAACAGCGGGATCGTCAGCGCCTCGACCGGAACCATCTGCGCGACCAGGATCATCACCAGCAGCACAGTGCGGCCGCGGAAGCGGAACCGGGTCAGTGCCACCGCGGACAGAAACGACAGCAGCAGCGAGAACAGCACCACCACAACGGCAATCAGCAAGCTGTTCAGGAAGAAGCGGCCGAACCCGTTCATCGAGAGCACCCGGCTGAAACTGTCCAGGCTCGGCGCGAGGGTCCACGGCTTGGGATCGGCCGATTGGATCTCACCCGGCGGCTTGATCGCCGAGAGCACCATCCAGTACAGCGGGAAGGCGACCAGGCCCGCGATCACCACCGTGACAGCCTCGGCGATCAGGCGGCCCGGTTTGCGCGGGGTGCGGCGCACCGTTGTCGTCACACCCACTTCGTGCTCCTGCGCTGGGACCGGACATAGAGGCCGGTGATCGACAACAGCAACAGCGTCATCAGGACTCCGATCGCGGAGCCGAGCCCGTATTCCTGCCCGGCGAAAGCTTTTTGGTAGGCGTAGACGTTGAGCACCAGGTTCCGCCCGGCCACGCCGCCGCCATTGGTCATCACGTAGATCTGGGTGAACACCTTGAAGTCCCAGATGATCGACTGCACCGTCGCGATCAGCAGCAGCGGGCGCAGCATCGGCAGGATCACCGAGCGGGCCGAGCGCCACGCGGACGCGCCGTCCAGCGCCGCGGCCTCGAGCACCTCTTCCGGGATGGCCTTGATGCCCGCGTACATCGTCACCATGACGAACGGGAACGAGCACCAGATCACCTCGGCGGCAACCACACCGAACGCGCTGAGGGTGCCGAAGGTCCACGAGTGGCCCTCCATCGAGCGCAACCCGAGGCCGGACAGCGCCTCGTTCACCACACCGAAGTCGGTGTCGAACAGGAAAAGCCAGACATAGGAGCCCGCCATGGCCGGGGTCGCCCACGCGCCGAGCGCCGCGAGGAACAGCAGCATCCGCGGCAGCGGCCGGACCCGGGTGGCGAGCACCGCCAGCGCCGTGCCGACCACCAGCCCGCCGATCACGCAGACTCCGCCGAACACGAAGGTGTTGGCGAGCACGATCCAGAACTGACTGTCGGCGAGCAGTTCTCGATAGTTGCCGAGGCCGACGAACTCCAGCGGCGCGGCGCCCGTCGCCTGCGCCTGCCCGTAGTCGTAGAACGAAATGAGCACGATCTGATAGATCGGGTACACCAGCACGGCGGCGAGCAGGAGGCCCGCGGGCGCGAGATAGAGCCAGGCGGCGATCGTGTCCCGGCGCAGCCTGCGTGGTTTCGGCGCGATGCGCGGCGCCGGTGCGGTAGTCGGTAGTTCTCGAATAGCCATGTGTGCCTACCTGAATGCCTTGTTCATCACGGCGGCGGCCGCATTGAGTGCCGCTCCCGGGGCCTTGCTGCCCGTGGCGATCTGCTGCACCGCGGTCGGCAGCACGTTCTGGCTGTCGATCTTGGACCAGGCCGGGGTGCTCGGCACGAACTTCGTTCCGGCACCGAGCGACTCGACGAACGGGGCGAGGAACGGGTCGTTCGCGGCGAGCTGCCGCTGCACGCCGGCCAGGGTCGGCAGGTTGCCCATCGCGCGGTACATCTTTTCCTGATACCGTGCCCCGCCCAGCAATTCGATGAAATCGCGGGCGAGGCCGCGGTGCTTGCTCGCCCGGAACACGCCCAGCAGATTGCCGCCAGCGAACGCCGGTGCGACCGAACCGCTTTGGACGCCGGGCAGCGGAACCACCGCGTACTTGCCCTTGGCCGCGCCCTGTTCGACCGCCTTGCGGTTGAAGTCGCCGCCGACCGTCATCGCGGCCTTGCCGCCCGCGAACGCCTGGACGCTCTGCGTCCCGGTGAAGTCGACGCACTGGGCGGGCGGGCAGATGTCGTCGCGGATGAGCTCCGCGTAGCGGGTGACGCCTTCCTCGGCCCGATCGGAGTTGATCGTCGAATTCCACATCGTGCCGTCGTACTCGGCGATCTCGCCGCCGTGTGCCCAGAGGAACGGCAGCATCGCGAAGGTGTACTTGCCGCCCACCGAAATCCCGTACAGCTCAGGCTTGGCCGCGCGAATGCGCCTCGCGGTCTCGGTGAGTTCGGCCAGCGTGCCAGGCGGTCGCAGGCCGAGTTCGGCGAAGATGTCAGTGCGGTAGTACAGCGCCCGGATGCCCGTGTACCAGGGCAGGCCGTAGACCTTGCCGCCCGATTTCGCGGTGTCCAGCACCGAGGGCACCAGGTCCTTGCCCTCCGGCCAGGCCGCGAGATCGGCGGTGAGATCCGCGAACGCGCCGCTCACCGCGTAGCCCGCGAGGTCGGTGTTGCCGAACTCGGCGACGTCGGGCGCGCTGGCCGGATCGTTGAAGGCGCCGGCGAACTTCTCCGCTCGGGCCGCGACCGGTACCCACTGCACGTCGACGCGCACATCGGGCCTGGTCGCGGTGAACTCGGCGATCGCCTCGTCGATCACGGCTTCCTTCGGCGCGCGCGTCGCCTCGTCGAAGAGCCACACGCGCACGGTCCCGGTCTGCTCGTCGCCGCCGATCCCGGCCGGATCGGACTGTACCGGTGCGCAACCCGCGAGCAGCAGGACCGCGGCCGCACCGATGAGTGCTCGTTGTACTTGCCCGCCAACGGGTTTGGGCCGGAGCCTACGGTGCACCATCGATTTCCTTCGGAGAGCCACTTCGTTGTGTTGCAATATATGCAACGCATATTGCGTTGTGTGCCACAATGTTTAGCACCAACGTGGGTCACATTCAAGGGGTTGATGTGACCCAGATCGCACGCGCCGACTGCGGTCGCGACAGGGTCTTGGCGGGGTGTGCGGGATCAGCGGAGTTGTCGCCCGGACTTCGCGTCGATTCGCGCGACTATGGCGGTTTCATTGTTTGCCGCCTGCGATTCATGCACTCCGGTGCGGTGCGGACTTCGCGAAACCGGGGATGGTTCGCGTGTTTCTCGGTGATAACGGAGGGTGGCATCTATCCGCGCGGTGGCGATTGGTGGAATGGTGCGAGATCCAGGTATTTGCTGCCGAATCGCTACGCCCGCCATTGTGGTAACAGTTCGGTAACGGTGCGATATATGGTCGCCTGGCCAGGTCTAATGTTCCACCCTAGCTCTTGCTATGGTGCCAGTGCCGTGAGTATCCGGCCGCTCGAACATACGCTCGGAATTAGGTTGTCACCGACTCTGACCGGGAAAGTGAAGCGAGATGGCTCAGGAATTGCTCGTCGCTATCGGTGCCGCGACCATTGCCGTATCGATATTCGTCGTCGGCGATATGTTGCGGCCGAACACGTGGCGGCATGTCAGCGACGAATCCGCGAGCACGCTCGCGCTCGACCTGGCCAAGACGTTCTTCACCGCGGTCGTCGCGTTCGTCTTCGTGACGTGCTGGCAGCAGAATCAGAACGCCTATGCCCACACCATCACCGAGTCGAAGGGGCTCGTCGACACCTACTGGGCGGCGAAGGCCATGCCGGAGCCGGAGCAGCGCAGGCTCGAGGCCCAGTTGCGCGCCTACACCGATCAGGTCATCGGTCAGGAATGGCCGATGATGGAGAACGAGAACCGGCTGAGTCCGGCCACCGGCGAGACGCTCAACGCGCTGCGGGCCGATGTGGTGTCGCTGCATTCGGCCGATCCGGCCGTGACCGAGGCCAGGTCCCGCGCGCTCGCCGGCATCGATCGGGTCACCCAGGCCAGGCATGACCGAGCGATCGACGCGGAACGCCGCATTCCCGAATTCCTTTACATCACACTACTTCTCGGTGCCATCATGGTGATGCTGAATCCGGTGCTGTCCGGCATGCAGGTCACCTGGCGCAGCATCGCGATGACCGCGCTGCTCGGGTTGGTGATCGGCGGCGTCCTGCTCGCCATCCACGACCTGGAGCGGCCGTTCGCGGGGGCGATCAGGATTCCGCAGGATGCCTTCACCTACGTCCAATCCCACTACGAGGGCACCGTACGCGGGCCCGAGCAGCAATGAGCGGTGCGCCGCCGGATCGCCCGTCCCGGGGTGGGCGTTTCGTTGGAATGCCAGGTGTTGCAAAGGCTTTCGTCATAGTGAGCGCACTTCTGTCGATGGCGGTGCTGTGCACGGGGCCAGCTGTTGCCGAGGATGTGGTGCCGGTCCTCGGCGAGGTAGCTACGGGTAGTGCTGCGGGGGTCGCGCAAGGATCGGTCACGACGAGCGGCGCGGCCCCGCCACATGGTGTGAGCCCGGACTCAGGGACGGCCGGGACCCGCAGCGCGGACCCGCAGTTCGGCGAGACCGGCAGCGCGGACCCGCAGTTCGCCGCAACCGGAAGTGCCGCAACCGGAATCGAGCTGGCGCTCGAGCCGCCGAGGCCGCCTTCCGTCGGTCGGCCACTCGATCTCGAGGCGGTGGCCGAGGCCGGGGACGAGATCGGGGTCGACCCGGCGGAACTGGCGACTCCCGTTCTGCTGGGCCTGGAGGCGGGCAGCGCCGCGCCGTGCGCGGGGAGCTCGACGGTGAGCAGCGGCGCGACCGTGCTCGGGTTGGCGACAGGCTCCGCGCTGATCGGGCCGGGCATGATCGGACCGGGTTCCAGCGGTTCCGCGATCGGTAGCGCCGTCGTGGGTTCGAGTGTGACCGGTCTCGGCAGTGCCGCGCTCGGCTCGAGCGGCTCGGCGCTCGGCGGCAGCGTGGTCGGTGGCCTGCTCAGCGGTAGTGCGGCGACGAGTTGTCTGCTCGCGATCCCGGCCGGCTCGCCACCCATCCCGGCGTTCCCGCCGTTGCTCATCCCGCTGTCGCTGGTACCGGGCGTTCCTGGGGTGCCTGCCCCGGTTCCGGTGGCCGCGCCGGTGGCGGTACCGGCCCCGCCACCGGCGACCCCGGTCGCCGCGCTTCCGTACAGTCCGGTCGAGATCATCCCCGATCCGTTCGGCTGGGACACCCTCGAGCTGGTCACCTTCCTTGTGGTGATCGTGCTGGTGTCGTCCGCCTCGTCGGCGGCTGCCACGCGCAAGCGCAAACCCTGAACCTACGGTGGCGTAACGTAGCCGTCCCGGACGTCGATAGTCCGCTTGTGCGCGCCTACCTCCGACCCCTGCTCGGTGGGTGTGCGGCCTTTCTGCTCGTATTCGTCGCGTTGTTCGTCGTGCGGTGGGATGACCAGCAGATGGAGCCGCTGCCCCCGGTCTCCACGCCGCTGACCGCCGTCGTCGGTCAGTTGCCGGCGAGCACGGTCCCCACGACCACGCCGGCTCGGCACTAGGTGCACGTCAGATGTATGAGGCGGGTTCCAGCGTGGTCATCTGGCTGTGGTGGCGTCTCGAGCGGCTTGGGAAAGAGAGGGCGGTTGGGGAGCGGACCGGTTGGTCTGGACCAAGCGACAGATAGGTGGGGGGTCACAGGGGTTTCCTACGGTTCACAGGGGTTGTAGCTGCTGTGAAGGGTATGGAAGGTCTGTGACCCCGCGACGCGCCCAGCGAAACACGCCGAGCCACAACGTCACCCACCCGAAACCGCTGACACCTCGTCAAGGAACTCTCGAAAACAGCACCACAGCCAGGCGACTACGCCGGAACCCCACCTTTACGCACCTGGCCTGCGCCTAAAGCCGGGAACCTCACCCGACGTGCTCGGCGCTATCCCGGTAACTCCCGCGGCAGGCACACCAATCCGGGCAAGTAACACTTGGCAGCCAGCCGACAACCCCGAACGCAAGCAAACCAAGCGACAGTTAGCCCCGTGTCGACACGCGAAAGCCACACACCTGCAACACTTCTCAAGATTCACACCCCTTCCGGACGCCCAGAAAAGGTGCAAATCCCGAGAAGCGGTGCAGCTGCTGATGGCCCGCCTCACTAGAACCTAGCTCACCGGCTCATCTCGAAATCTGTTGCGAGGACTGCGGATTGCCTCGCTCGCCGACGCTTGCGGTACCAGAACGTCCATGCCGCGAGGATGGCCGGCAGTGTCAGCGGGTGCGCTGGACATGCATAAGAGGTCCGATCTGCGCGCGTATCGGGCCGTGGAAGCACGCCACCATAGAACGTATTAGAACACTAGCTTTGATTATGTGTTGCTGTCGGACGTACGTATGAGAGCCATTGGTAGTGCTTTCCTCGGCTGGAACGGCGGCAGGCGTTACGGTGCACTGAGACGGGTCCGCTTCGAGGTGGAGCGAGAGGGTCGAGAGACCGAACTGCTCCTCTCCGCGTGGCATCACGTGCGCGCCCAGGCCGCCGAACGGTTCCGGCAGTCCGGCGTCGCCGACCTCGCCCCCGCGGATCAGTTGCTCGGCCTCACCGAACTGCTACTCAGCCCCACCCCTGACGACCGCCTGACCCGGGTGTGGCTGGCGCTCGTCGCCCGCGCCGCCGAATCCCCCGCCGCCGCAGCCGAACTCCTCGCCCTACTCGACGGCCTGGCCATCGCCACCATCACCGAACCCACCCGCATCTCCCCGGAACGAGCCCGCCGCATAGCCCGCACCTGGACCCACACCTGGACCGCAGCATCGGCCTGAACCGCCAGCCGCAGTTCTCTTCTTCGTATCGACCGCCTGAAATTCGGTGGCGTGGGGTTGTCGTCAGGGGGAGGGTGGGGGTGGGAGGTTCGGATGTTGGACGGTGGGCAGGTCGAGTCGTTTGTGGCTGAGGGGTTCGTGAAGGTGGCGGGGGCGTTTTCGGGGGAGGTGGCTGCGGCGGGGCGGGAGATCCTGTGGGGGTTGAGTGGGTGTGATCCGGAGGATCGGAGTTCGTGGACGCAGCCGGTGGTGCGGGTGGGGGATCGTGGTGATGCGCCTTTTGCGGCGGCGGTGCATTCGCCCGCGCTGACGGCGGCGTTCGACCAGTTGGTGGGGGTCGGCCGGTGGCTGCCGCGAAACAGTATCGGCACGTTCCCGATTCGGTTTCCGGTCGGCGGGGCGCCGGGTGACGACGGTTGGCATATCGATGTCAGTTTTCCCGGCGACGACCCTGCCGACTACCTGACCTGGCGGGTGAATCTGTGGTCGCGGGGCCGGGCGCTGCTGATGCTGTTCCTGTTCTCGGATGTGGGGGAGCAGGACGCACCGACCCGCATCCGGGTCGGTTCACATCTGCGTATACCACCACTGCTGGCGCCGTTCGGGGCGCCCGGCGCGGATCTCGCCCGATTCGACTACGTACGGGCCACGGCCGACCTGCCGGTCACCACCGCCACCGGCCGAGCAGGCGACGTCTACCTCTGCCATCCGTTCCTGGTGCATGCCGCACAACGACATCGGGGTCACACGCCGCGTTTTCTCGCACAGCCGCCGCTGCTTTCGCGCGGTCCGTGCGTGCTGGATCGGCCGGACGGCGACTACTCCCCGGTGGAGCGGGCGATCCGGGCGGGCCTGAATACCTGACGGGCGGCCCTCTTCGGGATCTTGAAACTCAGCGCGATTCTAAAGCGTGACAACGGTTCTGCCGTGCCGGATTCTTGAGCCAGGTCAAGAGTGCCAGCGTCAAGTCCCCGGCTAGCTGGCCGGCAACCCTCCATCCGCGGCGGGGTGCCCCGGGTCAAGACCAGGCCGAGCCGCTCACCGCGGCCCGGGCAAGCGCGGGCTCCGTCGAGAACTGGGGCCCTCTCGAGAGAATTGGGGGTCGAACCATGTCTACTGGCCGAACTCTCCTCTCCTGCCTGGGCCTGTGCCCGGTCCACCGAGCGACAACCAGAGGGGAACGACATGACTACGGCCACGCCATCTCTCGGAGAACGCGTGTTGGACACCACCAGGCAGGGATTCGACCGTGCGTCCCTGACCGCACTGTTGAACGGAGACGTGCACGCCGTGCGGCTGTCGGGGTTCGTCCGGCCGGACGCGCGCGCACATCTGCGAAAGGCGTTCGTGGGCAGGCAGGACCACGGCCCGCTGGCCACCGACCCGCAGTTCCGCCGGATTGGTCACGCCTTCTCTGAGACGAGCACCGACAGCGGCCGGGCGCAGTATTTCGAGCACGCGCGGGACAATATCGAGCGCCTGCGGGAGATCGCCGCGCCGTATTCGTATCCCGCGGACGATCTTCGGCTGCTGCTCGACGAGATCTGGCCGACCGGTGCGAGTCTGCTGCGCCAGGACGGGCAAGCCTTCTTCGCCGGTGTCGCGCGCTATCAACTCGAGGGGGTCGATCTCGAGCCGCATACCGACAACGTGAGCCGAAACCTGCCGGCGGACTTCGCGGTTCGGATCACGCGTCAGTTGTCGGTGAACGTCTACCTGGACGTGCCTGAGCAGGGCGGGGAACTGGAGATCTGGGACGACTACCCGGACGAGCACGAGTATCGGGATCGTTCCGGCGATCGGGTGTACGGCATCGATCGGGCGCAGGTCGGTGCGCCCGCGCTGGTCATCGCCCCGCGGGTCGGCGACGCGATCTTCATCGATCCGCGCCGCGTGCACGCGGTCGCACCGTCGCAGGATCGCCCGCGCATCACCATCGGTCTGTTCATCGGGGTGAGCGATCCGGCTGCCGCGCTGAAGGTTTGGAGCTGACGATGACCACCACCACGCTGCTCTCCGCGTCGCACAAGGCCGCTTACGATCTGCGGTCCGACGGCATCACCACCGACGGCCGCTCCACCGTGCTGCTGGTCAGCGTCGGCGCCGACTATCACGAGGGCGAAAAGCTTGCGGCCACCATCGATCTGATCAACAGGTCGAATTTCGGCCGGGTCTCGATCGCGGTCGCGGACACGCTGCAACGGCACAATCTCAGCGGCGGCACCGATATCGACCGGCATGCCCGGGCCCGCATCGCCGGTGACGAATGGATCGCCCGCAACAGCACCCTGCTGGACCAGATCGACTGCCCCACCAACGTGCTGCGCTGGGACTTCGCGCTGTCGCATCCACGCTACGGTGACCTGTACGACGCCGTCGAGCACGCCTACGAGACCGACGAACCATACCGGCACGCGGTCGACAGCACCATCGACCGCTTTATCGAGCGCAGGCTCAGCCGGGAACCCGACGTCGATCAGGAGTCGGTCCGGAAAGCCTGCCGCGCTTACCTTTTGGAGGAATGCCCGATCATCATGCCGCTGTGGGCGCACGAGGGCTTCGATTTCGTGATCTACCCGCAACGCATCTCGGCGGCGATGGGGCGTACCCGCGAACTGTTCGTCGTGCCGGAGCATCCGGACCGGGTCGCTTGGCTCCCTTTGCGTTTCAAGAAGCGGAAGTCGGCGTTGCACGGCGCGGCAGGGGAGCAGTGACGACCGCCGAGATTCCCGCGCGGCGCCGGGTCGTGGGGTTCGGCGGACTCGCGGTGGCGTCGTTCCTCGGCTGCATCGACCTGACGATCGTCACCACCGCGTTGCCCGCCATCGGTGACGATCTGCACGCGGGTCCGTCGAATACCGAACTGACGCTGGGCGTTTTCCTGATGGCGCTGTCGATGTTCATGGTGACGGCGGGCCGTATCGCCGACCGGTTCGGGCGGCGGCGGGTGCTGCTGTTCGGGCTCGCGCTGTTCGTGGTCGCGTCGGTGGGCGCGGCCGCGGCGTGGTCGATCGGTGCCCTGATCGTCGCGCGCTTCGTCCAGGGCGCGGCCTGCGCGGTGCTGTACACGAGCACCTCGACGCTGGTGGAATCGCTTTTCCCGCAAGGGGATCGGGGTAAGGCGATCGGCTGGCTGTACTCGGTGAACGGGCTCGGCCTGGCCATCGGGCCGGTGCTCGGCGGACTGCTGGTGCCGAGCCTGGGCTGGCAATCGATCTTCTGGATCAACTTGCCGCTGGGCCTGGCCGCACTCGCCGCCATCGCCTTCGCGGTGCCGCCGAGCGTGCCGGACAAGACCGGCGGCACCGACTGGCCGGGTCAGGTGGCGGTCGCCTTCGCCGTCGTCTCTGCGGTCGGCATCTTCGTGCTCGGCGACCTGCGCGGGTTCTCGTCGCCGTGGGTGATCGCCGCGGCCGTCGTGCTCGTCGTCGCGATCGCCGGCGGGATCCTCGTGGCACGCCGCGCGGCGAATCCGCTGATCGACCCCGCCTTGTTCGGCAAGCGCCGATTCGTCGCCGCGATCGTCTCGGATTTCGCGCTGGGTCTGTTCTACGCGTCCGCGCTGCTGGTGATCCCGACCTATCTCACCCAGGGCCGGGATTTCGATGTGCGGCAGGCGGGCTTCCTGCTGCTGCTGGTCAGTGGGACGCTGGCGCTCTCGTCCCCGGTCGCGGGCCGGTTCGTCGATCGCTTCGGCCCACCTGCGTTGCTGCCGTGGGGTTTCGGGCTGCTGGCCCTGGCGGGGCTCGGTATCGCCGTGGCGGCGTTCGGCGATGGGTTGGCACTGCTCTTGGTCGCGCTGGTGTTGTTCGGCGCGGGCTGGGCGCTGGTGCTCGGTCCGGCGACCGTGCTCGCGATCTCGTCGGTCGAACCGACCCGCACCGGGTTCGCGGTCGGCGCCTCGTGGACGTTCCACAACCTGGGCGGCGCGATCGGCGCGGCAGTGGCCACCGTGGCCTTCGGCAGCGTCGACCTGGACCTGTCGGGTGCGGTCGGCGACGCGACCGGGCGGGTGGCCGCGTTGATCGCGACCACCAGCGTGGTCGCGGCGATCGTGGTGTTGATCCTGGCCCGTGGGCGCACCGAGACACCGGCGCAGCCGGAACCTGCCGCGTCGTCGGAGCCCGTTCCGGTCGAGGCGAGCACTGTGTAAGGCGGATTCGGGTGCCGCAGGCGAGCACTGCCGTACCCGAACCGGCCGCGCAATCACGTAACTCGCTGCACGGAATTCGTCCGCTGTGTAGAAACAGGGGTGGGTGTACCGGATAGCGAGGGTGATATGTGGAAGATCTGTCAGACCTGCGCGGTGGAGCACGACGCCGCGGCGCAGCTCTGCCGCATCTGTGCCGACGAGCGGCAGTGGATGCCCGCCGACGGCCAGCGGTGGATCACCTTGGCGGAACTGGCCGCGGCTGGGCACAGGGTGGCGATGCGTGAACTCGAACCGGACCTCTTCGGTTTGACGGCCGAGCCCCAGGTCGGCATCGGCCAGGAAGCGCACCTGGTGCGCACGCCCGCGGGCAACCTGCTGTGGGACGTGACCGGTTACGTCGACGAGGATGCGGTGCGCCGGGTCCGGGAACTCGGCGAAGTCGTCGCCATTGTGCCGTCGCACCCGCACCATTACGGCGTGCAGGTGGAATGGAGCCGGGCACTCGGCGGGGTGCCGGTGTTCGTCGCGGAGGCCGATCTGGAATGGATCGCGCGCCCGGACCCGGTGATCCGTCCCTGGTCCGGGCGGCTGGAAGTGCTGCCCGGCCTCACCCTGCGCCAGCTCGGCGGCCATTTCCCGGGCAGCGCGGTCGCGCACTGGGCGGCCGGCGCGGGCGGGCAAGGCGTGCTGTTCAGCGCCGACACCATCCAGGCCAACCCGGACCGCAAGTCGGTCGCGTTCATGCGCAGCTATCCGAACCGGATTCCTTTGTCGCCCAACGTGGTAGAGCGCGTCACCAAGGTCGTCGAGGAGTTCGAGTTCACCCGTCTCTACGACAACTTCGGCAAAACGCTCGACACCGACGCCCGCGCCACCATCCGCACCTCCGCCGCACGCTACGTGTCCTGGGTCCGCGGCGACCACGACCACCTGACCTGATCCCGAACACCTACCACCGCCCGCCGCCCCTCGCACTCGAGAAGGGCGGCGGGCTTGTTTCTGCCCGGAGCCGAAGGGCGCTGCTGGTCCGCAACCGCGTGCCTGAACCGCACCCTGGGTGGGGGTCTGCGCCACCTTGGGGAACGGACCCCAGTACTCGGGGTGCTGCTGCGCGGGGCGGGCGCGGCGGAGAGTAGGACGTGTCACCACCTACTCGAATCGGAGGGACCGATGCGCACCTCGAGCACCTTCGCCGTCCCGGCCGCGCGGCGTGCCACGGTGCTGGCCGAAGACGGTGTGGCCCTTGCGGTGCACGAGTACGGGCCGCGGCAGGCGGACCTCACCGTGGTGCTGGTGCACGGGCATTGCCTGCGCTCGGAGTCGTGGACCGATGTGCGCGACGCGCTGCTGCGCCGGTACGCCGGCGTCCGGGTGGTCTGCTACGACCATCGTGGCCACGGCGACTCCGCGGTCGCGCCCCGGCAGACCTACCGGCTCGAGCAGCTCGCCCATGATCTGAGCCGGGTGCTCGACGTGGTGGCGCCGTACGGCCCGGTCGTCCTGGTCGGTCACTCGATGGGCGGCATGACCGTCCTGACCTACCTCAGCCGGCGTCCGCACGTGCTCGGCACCCGCGTCGCGGGGGTCGCGCTCGTCGCGACCGCGGCCAGCGGGCTCGCCGACGCGGGTTTCGGCCGCCTGCTGCGCAATCCGGTGATCTCGGTCTTCCAGGCCGCGGTGCGACGGGCGCCCCGGCTGATGCAGCGCGCGAAGTTGGTGGCCTGCAAGGTGTTCGCGCCGGTGATCCGGGCCGCCGAGTTCGGCGATCGCCAGGTGAGCCCGCGGGTGCTCGCGCTGGCGAACGCGATGCACAACCAGACGCCGATCGTGACGATGGCGAGTTTCCTGAGCGCCTTCATGGTCTACGACCAGACCGACGCGCTCGCCCTGCTCTCGAAGATCCCCACCCTGGTGCTGTGCGGCACCGCCGATTTGATGACCCCGCCCGCGCATTCCGTGGCGATGGCCGCGGCCGTCGAGTATGCGGATCTGGTGCTGGTCGAGGGTGCCGGGCACTCGGTGATTCTCGAGCAGCCGAATCAGGTCGCCGAGGCGCTCGAACGCCTGCTGACCCGGGCGGGCGGGACCGGCCGGATCCGGGGCGCGCACCTCACCCTCGCCGCGTAGCGGAGCGACCGCGTTGCGAAGGTCTCATTCGGACAATTTCCATTCGGGGAGGTAGGTAAGGCTAAGCTGCATTGATTGCCGCCCGACCGCACTGGAGATAGAACCCGATGGACCTGCCGAGCAACCAGCCCCTGCGCTGGTCAGGGTGGTTGTTGGCGGCGGCGGTGCTGGCTGCCGCGTGCCTGCTGAGCCTGATCGTGGGCACGAAAGCGATTCCGCTGGGGGAGGTCTGGGCCGCGCTCTGGGGCGGTGACGGCTCGCCCGATCACCTGATCGTCACCGAATATCGCCTGCCGCGCACCCTGCTCGGCTTGCTCGCCGGGCTCGCGCTGGGCGTCGCGGGCTGCCTGATGCAGGGACTCACCCGCAACCCCCTGGCCGATCCCGGCCTGCTCGGCATCAACGCGGGCGCGGCGTTCGCGATCACGCTCGCGGTCGCGTTCCTGGGCGTCACCCAGATCACGGCGTACGTGTGGTTCGGCTTCGCCGGGGCCGCCCTGGTGTCGCTGGTGGTGTACCGGCTGGGCACCGCGGGCAGGCAGGGCTCGGATCCGATCCGGCTCACCCTGGCCGGCGTCGCGGTGACCGCGGTGCTCTCCGGCCTGACCAAGGGCCTGATCCTGTTGAACCCCAAGGCTTTCGAGGAGTGGCGGCAGTGGGATTCGGGTTCGCTGACCGGACGCGGCTACGACGTGATCGCGGGCGCGGCGCCGTTCATCGTCGTCGGCCTGCTCGCCGCGGTGGTCGCGGCCCGCTCGCTCAACGCCCTCGCGCTCGGCGACGACCTCGCCCGTTCGCTCGGCGTGCACGTCGGGCGTTCCCGGCTGCTCACCGCGGTGGCGCTGACGCTGCTGTGCGGCACGGCGACCGCGGCGGTGGGGCCGATCACCTTCGTCGGGCTGGCGGTGCCGCACGTGGCGCGCTGGATCGTCGGCCCCGACCAGCGCTGGATCATCGCCTATTCGCTGCTGCTCGCACCGATCCTGGTGCTCGGTTCGGATGTGGTCGGCCGCATCATCATTCGGCCCGACGAGGTGCCCGCCGGTCTGGTGACCGCGTTCCTCGGTGCGCCGGTGCTGATCTGGCTGGCCCGGCGTGACCGGGTGAGTGCCGCGTGAGCGCGCCGATCGATTTCGGCCGCGCGATGGTGGTGCTGCGCGCCCCGCGCGGGTTCGGCGCGCGAATCAGCGTGCGCACCACCGTGGTCTGCGTGGTGCTGGTGCTCGCCGCGTGCGCCGTGGCCGTACTCGCCCTCGGCACCGGCGATTACGTGATCCCGCCGGACCGGGTGCTGCGGGCTTTGCTGGTCGGGGACAACCGATTCGATCGGCTCGTAGTGTGGCAGTGGCGTTTTCCCCGTGTGGTCTTGGCGCTGGCCCTGGGTGCGGCGCTGGGCCTCAGCGGCGCGATCCTGCAGTCGGTGACCCGAAACCCGCTGGGCAGCCCCGATATCGTCGGTTTCAACACCGGCGCCTACACCGGCGCGCTGCTGGTACTGCTCGCCGTCGGCGGTGGGCACTTCCAGACCGCCCTCGGCGCGCTGATCGGTGGTCTGGCGGCGGCCCTGGTCATTCAGCTGCTCGCGTTCCGCAACAACGTCACCGGCTTCCGGTTGATCATCATCGGTATCGGCGTGAGCGCGATGCTGGCCTCGGTGAACACCTGGCTCATCCTGCGCGCCGATCTGAATTCCGCGATGTCGGCCACGGCCTGGGGCGCGGGTTCGCTGAACGGATTGTCCTGGCCGCAAGTGGGTCCGGCGCTCATCCTGCTGGGAGTGCTCGCGCTGCTCGTGATTCCGGCCGCGCCGCGGCTGCACGTGCTGGAACTGGGTGACGATCTGGCGAGTTCGTTCGGCGTCCGGGTCGGGCGGACGCGGCTGCTGCTGATCGTGTTGAGCGTCGCGCTGACCGCGGTCGCCACCGCCGTCGCGGGGCCGATCGCGTTCGTCGCCCTCGCCGCACCGCAATTGGGCCGCCGGTTGGCGCGCAGCCCGTCGACCGCCCTCGCGCCGGCCGCGGCGATGGGCGCGCTGCTGCTGATCGCCGGGGACTGGGTCGCCCAGCGCGCGTTCGCGCCGACGCAGCTGCCCGTCGGCGTGGTCACCGTCTCGATCGGCGGCCTGTATCTGGCGTACCTGCTGGTGACCGAGGCACGGCGGACGTAGTGCCGGGTGCAGGAACTGAGGAAGCGAAGATGAGCGAAAACAACGGCGCCCCGGTCGAATCGGGCGTCGGCGCCGCGAAACAGGCTGCGCTGCGGGCGGATCGGGTACGGCTGGGCTATCGCGGGCGCACGATCAGCGACCAGCTGTCCGTCGACGTGCCCGACGGTGAATTCACCGTCGTGATCGGCCCGAACGCGTGCGGCAAGTCCACGTTGCTGCGTGCCCTGGCCCGCCTGCTCGCCCCGGAATCCGGCGCGGTGCTGCTGGACGGCAAGTCCATCGCCACCTATCCGGCGAAGGAGGTGGCCCGCCGGATCGGCCTGCTGCCACAGACTTCCCTCGCGCCGGACGGCATTCGGGTGGCCGATCTGGTCGCGCGCGGCCGGTACCCGCATCAGTCGCTGCTGCGCCAGTGGTCACAGGCCGACGCGGACGCGGTGGCGGCGGCCATGGCCGCGACGGGCGTCACCGAACTGTCGGCGCGCCCGGTCGACGAGCTGTCCGGCGGGCAGCGCCAGCGCGTGTGGATCGCCATGGTGCTCGCGCAGGACACCCCGGTGATCCTGCTCGACGAACCGACCACCTACCTCGATATCGCGCACCAGATCCACCTGCTCGACCTGTGCCGGGCGCTGCACCGCGACTCCGGCCGCACCGTGGTCGCCGTCCTGCACGACCTGAACCACGCTTTCCGCTACGCGGGCCATCTCATCGCGATGAAGGACGGCCGGGTGGTCGCCGCCGGCCCGCCGAAGCAGATCGTCACCGCCGAATTGGTGCGCGAGGTCTTCGATCTCGGGTGCCGGATCATCGACGACCCGGAAACCGGTGCGCCACTGGTCATTCCGCTGGCGGAGAATGCCGCCCGCGTCGGCTGAGACGCGTATGAGCCTGCCCACCACCGAGAGAAGAAGGAACACCGATTCATGACGCTGTCCCGAATGACGGCCCGCCTGCGCGCCGCCGTCGCCCTACTGATCCTCGCGCTGGTCGCGGTGGCCGGTTGTAGCAGTTCCGGTTCGGACGCCGCGGACAAGTCCGCCACCCGGCAGGTGCAGACCGAGCGCGGCGCGGTGACGGTGCCTGCCGAACCGCAGCGCATCGCGGTCGTCAACGGCGCGCTCGCGGGTTACCTCTTCGACCTCGGCGCCAACGTCAAGGCCGCCGATCCGCGGGTCCTCGGCGTCACGTTGCAGCCGGGCGAGTTCCCGGCCGCCTGGGACGCGGACGCCAAAAAGCAAGGGACCGCGCTGCTTCCGTCGGGCGACGACATCAACCTGGAATTCATCGCGGCCCAGCAGCCGGATCTGATCATCGGCGGCGGCCAGGGATATCCGGGCCAGCAGTCGTTGCAGGCCTACGACCAGCTCTCCGCCATCGCCCCGACCGTGCTGGTGCCGACCACCCTCAACAACTGGCAGGACCAGTTGAAGGTGGTGGCCGAGACCATCGGCCGGGCCGACAAGGTGGACGCGCTGATCACCGCGTACCGGGACCGGGTCGCGAAGGTCAGGTCCGCGATCAAGCCGCCGCAGGGCGCGGTCGCCGTTTTCCAGTCGCGCAAGGATCTGAAGCCGTCGGTGATCGCCCCCGGCACGCCGCTGGCCACGCTGCTCACCGACGTCGGTTTCACCATCGACAACCAGGTGGAAGCCAAGGCGGGCAACCCGACCCGGGCCGCGGCCGCGGACTGGGTCGCGTTCAGCCAGGAACTGCTGACCACGGTGGTCGACGCGCCCGCGGTGATCGTGGTGCAGCTCGACGGCGGTCGCACGGTCGAACAGTTGAAGCAGGATCCGCTGATGGCCAAGCTGCCCGCGTTCCAGTCGGGCCAGGTCTACGAGCTGCCGCCGACCAGCCAGCGCCCGGACTACCGCAACGCCATGAACACTCTCGACTTGCTCGAGGCGCGCTTCAAGTGACCTGCGCGGGACCGTTGTCCGGCAAGGAGGACGACTGATGGATCGGGCCGCATACGCCGAACGCATCGCGGAGGTATCGGCCGGGTTGCACGGCGCGAAGGTGGGCTATCCGATCGGCTTGCGCGAGATCGAGGTATTGCGCTGGGCGCCGGTCGGTTCCGGCCTGGTGCGGATCACCTTCGGCGGCCCGGAACTGGCCGGGTTCCACAGCTATGTGCCGGATGAGCATGTGCGCCTGATCTTTCCGGACGCGGCGGGGGAGTTGCACCTGCCGCGCCGGGACGGGTTGTCCCTGGAGTGGGGCAATCCGCGACCGGTATCGCGGGAGTACACGGTGCGCCGCTACGACGCCGAGAACGGTGAGCTGGACATCGATTTCGCGATCCATCCCGGCGGCCTCGCCTCGGCCTGGGCGGAAACGGTGCGGCCGGGCGCCCGCATCCATCTCGCGGGCCCGCCGGGTGGCGTGGTGGTGCCGGCGAACTACGACCGGTACCTGTTCGCCGGAGACATCACCGCGTTGCCCGCCATCGCTCGCTGGCTCGAATGGCTGCCGGACGACGCGTCCGGTTGGGCGTTCATCGAAGTGGGCGGGGCCGATGCGGAGCTCCCGCTGACGGCCCCGCCCGGGATGCGGGTGCGGTGGGTGCATCGCGGTGCGGCGGCACCCGGGCAGAGCGACGCACTGGAGCGGGCGATCCGCACCGTGGAACCGCCTGCCGGACAACGCATCTACGTGTGGGTGGCGGCGGAGGCGGGCTGTCTGCGCCCGATCCGCCGCTGGGTGCGTACCGAACTCGGCGTCGGCCCGAAAGATTTCCTGATCGCCGGGTACTGGAAGCGCGGTGTCGCGGACTTCGACCGGGAGGAGTGACCGGCCAGGACCGGTCAGCGCGTGCCGCTGATCGGTCCGGCCGGTACGGTGGCCCCCTTCGATCCCGGCCGATGGATCTGCACCGTGACCGGGGCCGAGCCGGTCGCTTCGACGGTGACGACTCGGGCGCCGGCCGCCGAGGTGACTTTCCCGCCGTCGACGCGGACCTCGTAGCCGTTCGGATAGTGCAGATCGGAGACGTAGATCTCGGTGGGCGCGGACAGCGCCTGCGGCGTGTACCGGTAGACGAAATCTCCGGTGGCAGGGTCGAATTGCGGGCGTTCCGGGGTGCCCGCGGTCGCGCGGGGATAGGTGCGCACCAGGTCGCGTCCGATCTCGCCGAGGAACGGGTCGGGTTTCGGACCGCCCTGCCCGAAGCGGGACGCGTAGTGCCAGTAGTGCCAGCCGATGAATCGCTCGTCGGCCCGGGTGAGCGTGTTGCGCAGCACCGTCGCATCCCCGTCGCCGAATTCGGTGACCAGCGTGGGGATTCCGGTGCGCCGGGCGAAGGAGTCGATATTGCCCCAGGTCTTGTCCTGCTGCACCGGGCACACCCCGCGCAATTCCTCGGGTAGCCCGAGATAGATCGCCAGCTGGCTCGGAATGCAGTAATCGTGCGGCGCGAACACGATATCGGGTGACGTGATCGGCGGATTCTTGCCCAGATGCGAGGGCATCGTCTCGTTCCAGGTCACGTTCGGTTCCCAGAAAATAGGCAGGTCGGGATTGCGGGCCCGTACCGCGTCGGTCAGCTTCTGCATTGCCGCTTGGTATTTGGTGTCGAAGCGGGGGCAGCCGTCCGGGAAGCAACTCAGGAAGGCCGAGCCGGGCCACGGTTCGTTCAGCAGTTCGAGGCCGAGCACGCCGGTGCGGCCCTTGACCTTCTCCGCCAACGCGGCGAGCGCCGTGCCGAGCTGGTCCAGCACGCCATTGCTGTTGTCCCACACCTCGTCCCAGCCGCGGTTCATGCTCGGCATCAGGTAGTACAGCGGGAAGCCGGGATTCGGTTCCAGCTTGCCCGGGCGGGCGCGCAGCGACCACTCCGGGAAACCATTGCCGCCCCAGATCTTCGACAGTCCGTCCTGATGGTTGTCGAGCAAGGTGTATATGCCTTGTGCCGCAAGGGTATCGACAACTTTCGCAACACGGTCGAGATAAGCGGTGTCGACCACGCCGCGGGTGGGCATCAGCCCGGCGAAGTTCACGCCGAGCCGCACCGTGTTGAACCCGTGGCGGGCTAGCAGGGCGGCGTCTTCGTCGGTCACGGTGAAACCGTCGCCCGGCTCGACGTACGGCGCGTCCTTGTCGACGTTGTTGACGCCGTGCAGCAGCACTTTTCGGCCCTGCGCGTCGACGAGGTAGGCGCCTTGGGCTTGAATCCGGCTGAGCGCCGGTGCATCCGGGGTCGGCGCGGCTTGCGCGGGCAAGCCGACCAACGTCGAACATCCGATCATCGCGACGGCGGCACCGGCCACCCATCGTCGGCCGTGCGTTCGTGCCGTGGCCAGTGTCCGTGTCATCGCTGTGCGCATGCTTGATGGTCACATGTCCAGTTCGACTGGTCCTAGTGGCGATTTCCCCAGTTGCGCGCTGGGGAACGGGCCGCTCAGGTCCTCGATCCAGGTAAGGCTTGCCTAACCGATATGTTCTAATGGCCGTCATGGACACAATCCAGCTATCTCGCCGCCGTCTGCTCGCCACCGCTTGCGCAGCCGGACTCGGTGCCGTCGTCACCGCGTGCACCGGCCGGTCGCCCGCGGACGATCCGTCCGCGGCAGGCGGCAGCTGGAGCTTCACCGACGATCGCGGCAGTACGGTCCGCACCGACGGAATCCCGAGCCGGATCGTCGCCTTCGGCGGTTCCGCCGGACTGCTCGCCGATTACGGCCTGCAGGATCGGGTCGTCGGCGTGTTCGGTGAAGCGGTGACCCCCACCGGACAGGCCTCCGCGCTGGCCGGCGACTTGGATGTACAGAAGGTGACCGTCCTCGGCAACAACTGGGGCGATTTCAATCTGGAGAAATACGCGAGCCTCGAACCCGACCTGCTGATCACCGACGAATACGTGCCGGATCGGCTGTGGTACGTCCCGGATTCGAGCAAGGACAAGATCCTGGCGATCAATCCGAACGTCGTCGCGGTGCGGATCGCCCGGAAGACGTTGCCGCAGCTCATCACCCGCTACGGCGAGCTGGCCACGGCGCTGGGCGCGGATCTGAACGCACCCCGGTCGGCGCAGGCCAAGGCTCGTTTCGACGCCGCCGTACAGGCGGTCCGCGACGCGCTGGCCGAGCGCCCGGGTTTGCGTGTGATGGCTGCCTCGGCCGCGCCCGGCATCTTCTACGTGTCCGACCCGAGGGTGTCGGCCGACCTGAGCTATTTCGCGGAACTCGGCGTGCACATGGTGGTGCCCGACAACGTCGCGGGTGACGGCTTCTTCGAGGAGTTGAGCTGGGAACGCACCGACAAATACCCCGCCGACCTGATCCTGCTCGATCACCGCGCGGCCGCGCTGTCACTGGACGCGCTCAACGCGAATCCGGTGTGGCGCAGCCTGCCCGCGGTGCGCGCGGGTCAGGTCGCCGACTGGCAGCCGGTGTTCCGGTTCTCGCACGCGGGCGCCGCACCGCTGCTGGAGGATCTGGCCGCGGCCATCCGGCGCTCCGCGAAGGTCACCTGAGGCTCGGCGCTCAGCGCTGCTCTGGCACCGTCGCCTGCGCCTCGGCGGTGACCGGGCATTCGACCTCCGGCTCGGCGCGCGGCTCCCGGCCCCGCAGCAGCCGCAGGACCAGCGGCAGCGCCAGCACCATCGCGAACAGGCGCAGGCTTTGCGCGCCGGCGATGAGCGTGAGGTCGCTGTTCAGTGACTCCGCGATGCCGAGCACGGCATTGATGCCGCCCGGTGTGGTGGCCAGGTAGACGTCGGAATACTCCAGACCGGCCAGGACCGAGACCACCGCGGCGACCCCGCCGACGGTCGCGCACAACGCGACGATGGCCGCCACCATCGCCGGGATCATCCGGAACATCTGCCGCACCACCGGTTTGGTGAAGCGCGCGCCGACCTCGAAACCGATGAGCACGAACAGCACATCCCGGAACAGGTTGGCCGGCGCGAAACCGTGCGTCACGCCCGTGGTGGTGAGCACCGCCGTGATCAGCATCGGGCCGATCAGCGGGGCGTTGGGCAGGCGCAATCGGCGACCGAGCCAGATACCGGCGATGGCCAGCACGATCGCGATCGATAGTCCGGCCACCTGATCGCCGCGCCCGACCATCACCCAGCCCGGCAGGGCCGCGTCGACCGCCGCGTGCCCGTCGACGTGCGGGCCGTCGGCGGAGAGATCGCCGTCCCGGATCACGGTGGCGACCAGCGGCGCGGTCAGCACGACGATCCCGACTCGCAGGTACTGCATGAACGCGACGATCCGGGAATCCGCGCCCGCTTCGTCGGCCGCGGCCACCACGGCCGCGGAACCGCCGGCGATCATGCCCAGCGTCGAGGTGGCGAGGTCGACCTTGGTCACCCGGGCGAACACATACGCCGCCGCGCAGCTGGCGACCAGACTCCCCGCGGCGACCGCGGTGACCGGCACGATCGCCCAGCCGATCCGGGCGAGCAGCTTCACCTGCAGATAGCTGCCCATCAACACGCCGAGCATCGCCTGCGTGCCGAGCGACACATTCGCGGGCAGTGGCGCGGGCAGTCTGGCTGCCAGCGCCAGCACCGCGCCGACCAGCAACGCGAGGATCATCTGCGGCGCGGGAAAGCCGACCTTGCCCAAAAGCCAAGCGGCGCCGACGGTTACCGCGGTGAGAAACAGCCACGTGCACGCCTGTCGACGACTCATATGTGCGGACGATACCGACGTAGAGTTAACAACTCGCAAATCAATGGTTCCGGCAGGCTACGTTTGGCACCGCGCGAATGAGACGATGGGCACACTCGTCGCTATCGCGGATATGACCGGAGTCCGACCGACGTGATAGGAGAATAGGGTGCGTCGCAAACCTGATTCGCCCGGACCGGCAGCGCCGGCCTCGCAGCGGTACGTGCGGCGCCGATGACGGAATCCGAAGCGGCGCCTACGGTCACCGGTGCGCCGCGGAGCGAGCCGGCCCATCCCGCACCTGCCCGCGCCGACGACCCGCGTTACCGCCGTGACCTCGACGGATTGCGCGGTGTCGCGATCGCCCTGGTCGTGGTGTTCCACGTGTGGTTCGGGAAGGTGTCGGGCGGAGTCGACGTATTCCTGGTGCTGTCGGGATTCTTCTTCACCGGAATGGTGTTGCGCCGCGCGGAGTCCGGCGCGCTCGGCGTGGTGTGGACGGTGCGCCGGACCGCACGGCGGTTGTATCCCGCGCTGCTGGTGGTGCTGGCGGCGGTCCTGGTGGCCACCGTCGTGCTGCGGCCCTACACCCAGTGGTCCGATATCGCCGACCAGACGCTGGCCTCGGTGCTGTACTACCAGAATTGGGATCTGGCGCTCTCGTGGGCGGATTACCTCGCCGCGGATCCGTCGGTGAGTCCGCTGCAGCATCTGTGGTCGATGTCGGTGCAGAGCCAGTTCTATCTGGCGATTCTGCTGGTGATCGCGCTGGTCGCGGCGGCGTGCCGAACCTTCGGGCACGCCGCGCACCTACGCGTCGTGCTCGCCTCGGTGCTGGGCGGGCTCGCGGCGATGTCGCTGGTCTACGCCACCCTGGGCGTCGCGCACCGGCAGGGCTGGAACTACTACGACAGCGGCGCGCGGGCGTGGGAACTGCTGGCCGGCGGTCTGCTCGCGATCGCTGTGCCGTGGTTGCGTGCGCGTCGGTGGGTGCGGCTGCTGCTCGCCGCGTTCGGGACCGCTGCGGTATTGCTGTGCGGGCTGCTCTTCGACGGCGCGAATTCTTTCCCCGGTCCGGCCGCCCTGTTCCCGGTGGCCGCCGCCGCGGCTCTGATCATGGCGGGCAACGGAGTTCCGCCCGCGGCGCGTCCGCTGCCGAGCAGGTTGCTCGCCACCCGTCCCATGGTCGCGCTGGGGGAACTCGCCTACCCGCTGTATCTGTGGCATTGGCCGATCCTGATCTTCGTGCTCACCGAGCGCGGGACCAGCGCGATCGGCCTCACCGACGGCGCGCTGGTCATCGTGGTGTCACTGGTCCTCGCCTACCTCACGCACCACTTGATCGAAGAGCCGTTGCGCACGCGGTCCGGGCGCGCGCCGGCACTGCGTGCCGCGCTGGTCTATCGCCGGACCGCGGGCGTCGCCGTTGGGCTGGTGGGCTTCTGCGTGGTCGGTGTCGGATTCGGCTGGCACATCGTGGTCCGGGCGAATCCGCCGAAACCCGCCGCGCTGCTCGACCCCCTGCACTATCCGGGGGCCGAAGCGCTGGTCTCGGGCGCCGAGGTGCCCGCCGCGCGGATGCGGCCGACGGTGTTCGAGGCGCCCGCCGAAGCCGCCTACCCGAGCGTCGACGGGTGCATCGCGGACTGGCTGACTCGGGACGTGATCACCTGTAGCTACGGCGATGTCGCCGCGTCCCGGACCATCGCGGTGACCGGCAGTTCGCACGCCGAACACTGGGTGCCCGCGCTCGACCTGCTCGGGAAGGAACACCAGTTCCGCGTCGAGGTGTATCTGAAGATGGGGTGCCCGCTGACGATCGCCGAAGAGGTGAGCTACAAAGGGGAACCGAACCCGGACTGCCGCGACTGGTCCCGGGACGTGCTCGACCGGCTGGGGGCGGACCGCCCCGACTGGGTCTTCACCACCAGCACCCGCCCGCGCGACGATATCGGCGACGAGACGCCGCCCGAGTATCTCGACGTGTGGTCGGCGCTGTCCGAGCGCAACCTGAACCTGCTCGCCATGCGGGACACCCCGTGGTTGCGGCGCAACGGGATTCGCTACCGCGGCATCGATTGCCTCGCGCACGGTGGCGACCGGGTCAGCTGCGGCATGAAGCGGGCGGACGCGCTGGACGCCGTCGATCCGGCCGCCGCGCCCGCCGCCTCGTATCCGAATGTGTTCCCGCTCGACCTCACCGACGCGGTGTGCGAGCCGGAGGTCTGCCCGATCGCGGAGGGCAACATCCTGATCTATCACGACGAGCATCACCTGACCGCCAGCTATTCCCGTTCGCTCGCACCGGAACTCGGCCGCCGGCTGCAACCGATCCTCGGCTGGTGGTGATCGGTCCGTAGCTCACACGAGGTGGGCGCCGATCAGCGGGACCGCCTCGAGCGGGTGGGTGGCGGTGATCGGACGGGCGATGCGACGCAGCTTCCAGCCGTGACCGGTGCGGTGCACGGCGGCGACCACCATGCCGGTGTGTGCAGTGCGGGTCAGGTCGAGGTAGGCGAGCTCGGTCCGGCTGACGCCGTCCACGACCCGGCAGTAGGCGTCGGGAACGCGGTCGAAGGTGTGGCGCAGGTACGAGGTGACGACGAACAGGACCGTGCTGACGCGCGGGTGGGCGCGCGACAGATCGGCGGTGATGATCTCGCTGTCGCCGGGACCGCTGCCGAGGTGGCCGGTGCCGTGGTGGCGGACCGCGTTGTCACCGGAGGTGAGCTGGGCGAAATAGACGGCGTCGAGCAGGCGGCGGCCGTCGAAGAGCAGGGCGGTGGCGTCGAGGTCGGCGGCGAGGTGCGTGCCGTCGAACGTTGCCCAGCCGAGCCCCAAGCGAACGTAACGCAGGGTCGCACTGCGGCCGGCGGGTGGTTCGATGTGGCGGACCGGCGCGGATCCGGACGCGTACGCGCCGGTGTGCGCTATCCGCGAAATCCTTTGCTGCCGTTGATGGGAACGTCCGATCCGGACGCCGTGGTCACTCATCAGCCGGGTGGTCGCATCGTTGCTCGTTCGCTGCATGGGCAACTCCTTTTCTCCGCGTGCCGACTCGGACCCCGATGCAGTGGGCAGTTCCCCCGAACAGCCAGTGTGGCGATCTATCAGCAGAATTCGACCCGAGGCCGAACATGTTCTCCGCGAAGGGATTCGATCTCGATACCACCCGTGACGCACCGTGCTTGCGCCGCAATGGGTTTCGTCTCGCACAATCATCCGCGTACCCGCAGTATACCTCGAGCAACCAACGGGCGCGGCGGTATTCGTCCGACCGATGGTAGGCTGGGCTGGTCTTCTCACCGGAGGGTCCTGTGGACGCTCGCGGGCTTCGGCCTCACTGCACGGTTTCTCGATGTCCGACGGCATCGGGGAGGTGGGAGTCGTAATCGACTTCGGTGAGGTGTGTTGTGCGCAAGCTCGATTCGGTGTGTCCGGATGTCATCGTGATCGGCGCGGGGCTGGGTGGGCTCTGTCTGGCCCAAGGATTGCGGCGGGCCGGGATCGGTGTCGCCGTGTACGAACGGGATGCTGCGGTAGCTGTCAGGGCGCAGGGGCATCGGCTGCACCTCGACTGGCGCGGGCGGCGGGCACTGGCGGAAAGCCTTCCGCCGCAGCTGTTCTCGCTCATCGGTGCGATTGCCGGACGCCCTGCGCCCCTGGTGCACGGCTTCGATGCGCAGCTGAGTCCGACGGGGGTGTTCGCTCTGGACGAACCGGCACCTGAGCAGAGCGCCGGGGCCGAGGTCATGCCCGCGCACACGGTGATCGACCGGCGGATATTACGGAGCATCCTCCTGTCCGGTCTCGGCGACGTCGTGCATTTCGGGCGACGTTGCGTGGGATACGTCAGTGAAAAAGGCGGTGTGACAGCGCGATTCGCGGACGGTGGACAGGCGCGCGGCACGGTGCTGGTCGCCGCGGACGGTGTCGGGTCGGCGATTCGAGGGGTGCGGCTGCCACAGGCCCGCGTGGTCGATACACGAACGCGGCTGATCTACGGCCGGGTGCCGCTCACGCCCGAACTACGACGTGCCCTCCCGCCGACGATGTTCAGCGTGTTCAATTCCGTGGTGGATCCGGACCGGCGCTTCGTCGGTATCGCGCCCGTGCAATACCGCGAACCTCCGGCGACGGCCGCCGCGCGGCTGGCCCCCGGACTCCGGCTGGGAGCGGTGACGGACACTCTCGCCGTGCTGTTCGGTTACCACGCCGACCGACTCCCCCTGGGCGACAACGACCTTCACTCGGCGGATGGCGCACAGCTGCGAAACCTGGTGCTCGGCCAGCTGTCCGGCTGGCATCCGCTGGTCACCTGCATCGTCGGGAGCTGGATCCCGTCGAGCGTTCGCCCGATCGTCGTGCGCAGCAGCGTGCCCGTCGCACCTTGGCCGAGTTCGACCGTGACGTTGCTCGGTGACGCGATCCACGCCATGAGCCCCGCGGCCGGTGCGGGCGCGAACATGGCGCTGCGGGACGCCGCGGCCCTCGCCACGGCGCTGGCCGCCGCGACAGATCAGGACTCACTACTCGACGCGATCCGCGACTACGAGCGGGACATGCTCGACGAGGGGTTCGCGATGGTGCGGCTTTCCGCGGCGAACGGGACGAAAACCCTCGGTGCGGATCCACTGCCGAGTTGAACAGACTGGCGGGGGATACTCGCTGCTGTGCGCGTAGAGATCTGTGTGGAGTCGGTCAACGGGGTGCGAATCGCCGAACAGGTGGGTGCGGATCGGATCGAGTTGTGCGGCGGGTTGTCCGACGGCGGGCTCACGCCCAGCCTCGGCCTGCTCGAGCACGCGATCGCCGCCACCGCGAAAACCCAAGTGCACGTGCTGATCCGGCCCAGGCCGGGTGACTTCGTGTACACGCGCGACGAGATCGAGCTGATGGTCCGCGATATCGCCGCGGCGCGGGTGGCCGGCGCCGACGGAGTCGTCGTCGGGGCGCTCGACGGGTCGGGCGCGGTCGATCCGGTTTGCGAGGCGTTCGTCGCGGCGGCCGAACACCTGGACATCACCTTTCACCGGGCGATCGACGTCAGTGCGTCTTCGCAGCGGACTCTGGATCAGGTGATCGAACTCGGTTTCACCAGGGTGCTCACCGCAGGCAGGCAGCGGGCGGTTCTCGAAGGGGCGGCGGTGATCAGGGATCTGGTGGGGCGGGCCGCGGGTGCGCTCGACGTGATGGCGTGCGGCGGTGTCCGCCCGTCGAATGCCGTCGCGGCGCTGGACGCCACCGGTGTCGCCGATCTGCACGCGGCGATGCGCACCCCGGTGCCGGGAGCCGAGGGCAGCGCGGTGTTGTTCGCGGGAGCCGGTGTGCCGCAAGGCTTCGACCGCTTCGACACCGACCCCGCAGAGGCCGCCGAACTCTGCCGCCTCGTGCACGGTCGGCGGCAAGCCGAATAGTGTTGCGGCGGTCCGGCGTTCAGCGCCGGACCGCCGCGCCGGGCTCAGCCCCTGGACACCTCGATCAACCGCTCACGCAGCCAGGTCAGCGGGGTGTCCCCGCCGCCGACCGCGTAGTGCGGGTAGCTCTGGTGGATGCCGGACTTCAGGAAGTCGTCGATCTGCTGCTTGCGCTCTTCGTAGGCCGAGTTGTTCAGCTGGTCGGACAGCAGCCCGAGACCACCGGCGGCGAGCGCGTCGGCGATGAGCGCGTTGGCCTGCTGCTGGTAGACGTCGAGCAGCGCGGGGTTGGGGTTCGAGACCTGGGCGAAGAAGCCGGCGATGCGGGCCGCGAAATCACCGTCGGGGATCGCGCAGTACAGATCGCCCGCGGCGCAGAAGGTGTAGGTCTGCGGGGTGAGCCAGCCGAAGCCACCCAGGCGCGGACCGCCCGCGCCCGCACCGAGGACCGGCGGGCCGATCAGCGTGTCGGTGGGCGAGCGGCGCGGATCGGAGATGAGCCCGACCAGGGCGACGCGCTCGGGGCGCACGACGCCGAGCCCGGTGCCGATCTCGGCGGCCACGTCACCGGCCGCGTCCGCGCCCTGGCTGTAGCCGAGCAGCGCGAACCGGGTCGAGTCGCAGCGCTGGGCCATGCCGGTGAGCAGTGCGCGGGTGCCGTTGATGGCTTCCTGCTTGGAACGTCCGTAGACGTCGCCTTCCCACGGGAACGCGGTCGCCGGGTAGGCGACGTAGTCGGTCGCGACATCGCCGGGCAAGTTGTCGGCGACGGCGGCGAGCATCCCCTTGCCCGGCTCGGCGTTCGAGGTCTCCCAGGTGCCGGGCACCGCGACCACGTACATTTCGGGGCAGTGTTGCGGGGCGGCTTGTGCGGTCGTCGCCGCGCCGACCGGCAGGACTGCGGTGACCATGGCGGCCGCGCAGGCGGCGGTGTTCTTCCATCGCGAAAACATCGTGTACTCCGTGTGCACTGCCGGGGCGCGGCCCGGTCGGCGAAGGCGCCCGGTGTCCGTTTCGAGCGCCGTTGACTGTCTCTCTTCAGGTGTTCCCCCACCTCCAGAATTTTCCGGAGGTCCGAACAGTGTCTCCAGAATGTTCGCCCGACGCCAGCGGGTTCGGCCACTTCCTTCGGAAATTCGGCCGATCATCGGCTCGGATCCTGTGCACGGCGACCGCATTTCGGCCATATGCACGGCTCCTGCCTGCGGTTATGCGGCGTACGCACAAGCAGGGGTCCGGTCCTACGCGCGGTCGGGGATCACGGCGGTGACCTCGATTTCCACCATCGCTTCCTTTTCGATGAGCCGGCTGACCTCGATGGCGGTCATCGCGGCGTCGAAGGTGCCGATGATCTCCCGGAAGGCGGTGCCGATATCGCGCTGGGCCGCGATGTAGGCGTCGGCGTCGGTGACGTACCACGTCATCCGGACGATATGCGCGGGCTCGGCGCCCGCCTCGGCCAGCACCGCGACGACATTGCGCAGCGCTTGCCGGACCTGGCCGGCGAGGTCGTGGGCGCGGAACACGCCGTCGCTGTCCCAGCCGACCATGCCCGCCACGAACACCAGCTCGCCGCGCGCGACGACGCCGTTCGCGTAACCGCGCGGCCGCGGCCACCCCGGCGGTTGCAGCACCCTCATGCCGTCGCCGCCGAATCACCGTGCATCGCACCGGTTTCGCGTAAGCGGAAGCGCTGCAGCTTGCCGGTCGGGGTGCGCGGCAGATCCGCGACGAAGGCGATGGCCCGCGGGTACTTGTACGGGGCCACAGTACGTTTCACGAAGTCCTGCAATTCCTCGACCATCCCGTCGGTGGCGTCGATCTCCGGACGAAGCACCACATAGGCTTTGACGATCTGACCACGATCCTCGTCGGGCACGCCGACCACCGCGCAGTCGGCCACGGCGGCATGTCCCGCCAGGGCATCTTCCACCTCGGGCGCGGCGATGTTGTAACCGGACGACACGATCATGTCGTCGGAGCGGGCCTGATAGTGGAAATAGCCGTCGGCGTCGACCCAGTACGCGTCGCCGGTGTAGTTCCAGCCGTCGCGCACATAGGACGTCTGCCGCTCGTCGGCGAGATAGCGGCAACCCGTCGGCCCGCGCACCGCGAGCAGCCCGACTTCCCCGGGCCCCACCGTGTTTCCGTCCGCGTCCACCACCCGGGCCTGATATCCCGGCACCGGCAACCCGGTCGCGCCCGGTCGCGCGTGCGCCTCGTCGGCCGAGATGAAGATGTGCAGCAGTTCGGTGGCGCCGATACCGTCGATCAGCTCGATCCCCGTGGCCTCGCGCCAGCGGGTGCGGGTCGACGGCGGCAACGGTTCACCCGCGGAAACGCATTTGCGCAGTGTGGTGCCGCGCAGTCCGACCCCGTGCCGGGCGAGAATCCGATAGGAGGTGGGCGCGGTGAACAGCACCGTCGCCCCGAATTCGGTGATGGCCTCCAGCAATCGGGCCGGACTCGCCTGCTCGACCAGCACTGTCGACGCCCCGACCGTCATGGGGAACAACAGCAGTCCGCCGAGCCCGAACGTGAAAGCCAGTGGCGGGCTGCCGATGAACACGTCGTCGGGTTCGGGCCGCAGGATGTGCCGCGGGAAGGTGTGGCAGATCGCCAGCACGTCGCGGTGAAAGTGCGCGGTGGCCTTCGGAACTCCGGTGGTGCCGGAGGTGAAGGCGATGAGGCAGACGTCGTCGGCCGCGGTCGCCACGGTGTCGAACCAGCCGTCGTGGCGGGCCATCAGCGCTTCCAGTCCGTCGCCGGAACTGCTGTGGAAGTAGCGGATCCGGTCGAGGGTGGGGCAGGCGGCCGCGACCGCCGCGAGCTGACCGGCCAGTGCCACATCGCACAGCGCGTGGGTGATCTGCGCCTTGTCGACGATCTGGGTGAGTTCTTTGACGCGCAGCAGCGGCATGGCCGTCACGGCGATGCCGCCGGCCTTCATCACCGCGAACCAGCAGGCCGCGAGCATCGGATTGTTGGGGGCGTCCAGGAGTACCCGGTTGCCCGGCACCAGACCCATGTCGTGCACCAGCACCGCCGCGATTCGGTTGGCCTGGTCGTGTAGTTCGGCATAGGTCCAGCGAGGTCCACCGGGGGCCTGGATGCAGAGCCGGTCGCCGTTGCCGTCGAGCACATGCCGGTCGAGTAGTTCGGTGGCGCAATTGAGTCGGCTGGGGAAGCGGAGTTCCGGCCGATCGAACACGAGGTCGGGCCACTGGTCCAGCGGCGGCAGGTGGTCGCGGGCGAAGGTGTCGATGTGGGCGCTTGTCATGGTCGAACCTTGTGGGGGAGAGGGTGATCGGAGATCAGGACGGATCGGGTGGGATGCCGCGCAGCAGTTCGCGGGCGATGATCAACTGCTGCACCTCGGTGGCGCCCTCGTAGATGCGCAGGGCGCGGATATCGCGGTAGAGCCGCTCGACCGGTTGGTCGCGGACCACCCCGAGCGCACCCCACATCTGTACGGCGGCGTCGATGACCTGCTGGGCGCCTTCGGTCGCGGCCATCTTGGCCATGGCGGCCTCCCTGGTGACCGGACGGCTCTGATCGCGTTGCCACGCGGCCCGATAGGTGAGCAGCGCGGTCGAGTCGATCGTGGTCGCCATGCGCGCGAGTTCGGCTCGGGTGAGCTGGAAGTCGGCCAGCACGCCGCCGAACATCCGTCGCGAGGTGGTGCGTTCCAGCGCTGCGGCCAGTGCGCGCCTGGCGAAGCCGAGCGCGGCGGCCGCCACCGAGGTCCGGAAGACGTCGAGGGTGCGCATCGCGACACCGAAACCACCGCCCGCGGCGCCGATCCGCTGTGTCGCCGGTATCCGGCACCCGTCGAAGCGCAGACGGGCGAGCGGGTGCGGGGAGATCACGTCCAGGCGTTCGGCGATGTGCAGGCCCGGATTGTCGGCGTCGACCAGGAAAGCCGAAATGCCTTTCGCGCCAGGGGCTTCGCCGGTGCGGGCGAACACGACGTAGAAGTCCGCGATACCGCCGTTGGAGATCCAGGTCTTCTCGCCGTCGAGCACGATATCGCCGCCGTCGGCACGCGCGGCGCAGGACAATGCGGCGGCATCGGAGCCCGCGGCGGTTTCCGACAGGGCGAAGGCCGCGATCGCCGTGCCGGTCGCTACCCGCGGCAGGTAGCGCCGCTTCTGTTCGTCGGTGCCCGCCAGGCTGATCGCCCCGGAACCGAGTCCCTGCATCGCGAAAGCGAAGTCGGCCAATGCGTCGCGCTCGGCCAGGATCTCGCGGGTGAGACACAGGGCGCGCGTGTCGATCCGGTCGTGACTGCCGCCGAAGTCGGTGCCCGCGACGGCCTGCCGCAACCAGCCCGCGTCCCCGAGTTCCCGGACCAGTCGGCGGCACCGGTCGTCGAGGTCGGTTTCGGTGTCCCCGCCCAGCCGTTCCGCTGCCCAATCACTCAGGGCGGCACCGTGTTTGCGGTGCTCGTCCGCGAAGAACGGCCAGTCCCAATGGTCGGCGTGCATCGGACTAGTTCCCTTCGAACTTCGGCCGCGCTTTGTCCCGGAACGCGTGGTACGCGCGGGCGAAATCCTGGGTGAGCATGCAGAGGGCTTGGGCCTGCGCTTCGGCCTCGATGGCCTGGTCCACCGTCATCGACCACTCCTGGTGCAGCATGGTTTTCGTGATGCCCTGGGCGAAGGTCGGCCCCTCGGCCAGGCGGCGCGCCAGCTCGCCGGCCGCGCCGAGTACCTGTTCCGGCTCGGTCAGCTGGTTGAAGAAGCCCCACGCGTACGCTTCGGCCCCGGTCATCGTCCGACCGGTGTACAGCAGTTCGGACGCGCGGCCCTGCCCGATGATCCGCGGCAGGATCGCGCAGGCGCCCATATCGCACCCGGCGAGGCCCACCCGGGTGAACAGGAACGCGGTCTTGCTGCGCGCGGTGCCGACGCGCAGATCCGCGGCCATGGCCAGGATCGCGCCGGCGCCCGCGCACACCCCGTCGATCGCCGCGACGATCGGTTGCGGGCACGCGCGCATCGCCTTGACCAGATCGCCGGTCATCCGGGTGAACATCAGCAGCTCGGGTGCGGGCAGCGCGATCAACGGGCCGATGATGTCGTGCACGTCGCCGCCGGAGCAGAAGTTCTCCCCGGCGCCGGACAGCACGATCACGCTGACGTCCTCGGCATAGGCCAAGCAGCGGAACAGATCTCGCAGCTCGGCGTAGGAGTCGAAGGTCAACGGGTTCTTCCGTGCGGGGCGGTCGAGCACGATCGTGCCGACACCGGCTTCGACCTGCCAGCGGAAGTGTTCGCCGGTGTAGTCGGCGAGCGTGCTGCGGTTCGCCGCGCGCAGGGCGGGATCGAGGTGCTGGGTCATGCGAGGTCCCGTGGGGTCGATGGATCGGTGTCGAGCTCGGCCGTGGTGGCGAGGTGGATGCGGAGCTTGCCGAGCAGGTCGAACAACGCTTGCTCGTTGGCGCGGCCGAAACCGGCGAACATCTCGGTGAGCCAGCCTTCGTGTTCGGCGGCCATCTCCTCGAAGCGCGTGCGG
>NZ_BAFT02000070.1 GCF_000308475.2 Nocardia brasiliensis NBRC 14402
GCTGCCGCACCCTTCGTGTCGCCGGGCTCGCTCTGCGCCGAAGCGGCCTGGGCTGCAGCGCTTTCCGTGCCGCCGGGCGACGCGGGTGCGGCGTCGGCGCCGGCGTTCCGTCCGGCGCCGGGTGCACCTGCCGGGCCGCCGGGCTGTGCCGCTGCGTCATCGGTGCCTGCCGGGCTGCCCGATGCGCCTGCCTGGGCACTGGCCTGCGCGCTCGCGGCTGCTGCACCGGGGATCTGGCCGGGGCGGGTCGGATCAGGCTGTGCTGCAGCGCCTTTCGTGGCGTCAGGCACTGCCGAAGTGCTGTCGGTACCCGCGCCCTGAGCGGGTCGCGGCGAACCTGCCGAGCCGCCCGTCTGTGCTGGTATGGCGTTCGCGACTGGCCCGGACCCGTCGGCGGCCGTGCTCGGCTGAGCTGCGCGTTTCATCGCGACCGTTTCGGCCTCGGAAGCTTTCGGTGTACCAGGTGTTCCCGCTGGGTTACCCGGCTGTCCCGTCGGGGCGGCCGCGTCCGGTGCTGCTGCGGCGGGCCTGTTCTGCCGTGCGATCACCTCGGTTTCGGCGGTGCCGCTGTTCGGTGCGCTGCTCTGTTGAGTTCCTGCGGCTTTCGGCGCACCAGGCACGGTGGGGTCTGCGGTGCCTGGGCCGCTTTGCGCACCTTGGCTGGTTGATCCGCTGTCGTGACCGGACTCGGCCGGTGCGGCGGGTCGGCCGGTGGCGGGAGTCGTCGACCCGCTCGGCGCGGACTGCCCGGGCGTGCTGATCGTCGGCGCGCCCGAACCGGGCCGACCTGTGGCGGGGGTGCTTGCGCCGGGCTGGGTTGCGCTGGTGGCCGAACCGCTCGGCGCGGCGGGGTCTTGGGTGCCGGGGCGCGGTGTCGCAGCGCCCGGAGTGCCGGAGGTCGGTGTCGTGCCCGGCGCAGTGCCGGGGTCTTGCGTTCCGCGTGGGGTTGAACCGGTGCCGTGGGTACTCGGCGTGGACGTGCCCTGTGCACCGGCGTTCGGTGCGGCACCACCAGCACCACCCGAGGCGGGGATAGGACGGGTCGCGCCGGCGTCGGCCGGGCGATCTCCGCTGTTCGCGCTCGGGTTGCTCGCCGCGTCGGCGCCGGGGCGTGCGCCGGGTCCGGCCGGGGTTGCCGGGTCGGCGCTCTCCCGCGCCGGGTTCTTGTTGTCGTTCGGGTCGGACACGCACTACCCCTCGGTCAGGCGGAACATCTTGAACTCGACGGCCAGCTTAACGGCCAGGGTCCGGCGAAGTCCGACTTCAGACCCCGCACGGCGGCAGGGAATGCGGCGGTACGCGTCACCGGCGATTATCGCGTCGGTGCACAATGAACCGCATGACCTCGTTCGGTGATCTGCTAGGCCCGCAACCGGTACTCCTCCCCGAAATCTCCGACGCCGAAGACGCGTTGCTCGAAGGCACCGATCCGGTGCGTGTCGCCGCCGACCATCCGGCGGCCTCGATCGCCTGGGCCTATCTGGCCGAGGCCGCGCTCACCAGGGGGGAAGCCCAGGACGAGCCGATCAATCACGACATCGTCGCCGCCTACGCGTTCGCCCGCACCGGCTACCACCGCGGCCTCGACCTGTTGCGGCGTAATGGCTGGAAGGGTTTCGGCCCGGTGCCGTGGAGCCACGAGCCCAACCGTGGCTTCCTGCGCAGCGTCGGCGCGCTGGCCCGCGCGGCCAAGGTGGTCGGCGAGACCGAGGAGTACGCGCGCTGCCTGGACCTGCTCGAAGATTGCGATCCCCGCGCGGCGGCTGAGCTGGGCCTGGACTGAATTGTCCCTGCTCGACTTCAAACCGCGCGTGGATGTCGCGCGCACGAGCACGGTGGACCGGCTGCGCGCCTCCTGGGCGCGGCTGCGCCTGTCCGCGCTGCCGATCGTGCAGTGCGCCGTCGGCGCGGCCCTGGCCTGGTTCATCGCGCGGGAGATCGTCGGCCACCCGCAACCGTTCTTCGCGCCGACGGCGGCCGTGGTCTCGATCGGCATCTCGTTCGGCGCCCGGCTGCGGCGTTCGGTGGAGCTGGTGGTCGGCGTCGCGGTCGGCATCGGCATCGGTGACCTGTTCATCACCAACGCCGGGACCGGGGTGTGGCAGATCGCGCTGGTGGTCGCGGTCGCCATGGCGGCGGCGGTGTTCCTGGACGGCGGCTCGATCATCACCATGCAGGCCGCGGGTTCGGCGGTGCTGGTCGCCACGCTGTTGCCGCCGTCGGCGGGCGGCGGCTTCTCCCGGATGATCGACGCGCTGGTCGGCGGTCTGGTGGGAGTGGTTGTGGTGGCTTCGATTCCGCTGCATCCGGTGCGCCGCGCCCGCGAGCAGGCCGCGGAAATCCTTGGCGTGATGGGCAAGTCGCTCACCGAGTGCGGCGACGGCCTGCTGGCGCAGGATCCGGACAAGCTGCGGGCGGCGCTCGCCGCGGTCCGCGCGACGCAACCGCAGATCGACGCGATGCGCGCCACGCTGGAGGGTGGCCGGGAGATCAGCCGAATCTCGCCGCTGTACTGGAACTCTCGCGCCCGCCTCGAACGCATCAAGGCCACCGCCGACCCGCTGGACAACGCGGTGCGCAATACCAGGGTGCTGTTGCGCCGCTCGCTGACGCTGGTCCAGGACGACGAGATTCTCGATCCCCGGTTGATCGACGAGGTCGAAAGGCTCGGCCAGGCAGTCGATGTGGTGCGCCGGATGATGCTCGCCGACCCGGGTGAACAGCCCGATCAGGCGGAGGGCGCTCGGGTGCTGCGGTCGGTCGCCAAGGAGGCACGCCCGGAACTCGTTGAGGGTGCCGGGCTTTCGGCGCACGTGGTGTTCGCGCAGGTGCGTTCGATCGTGGTCGACCTGATGCAGGTGTGCGGGATGAAGCGCATCTCGGCGATGGCGCTGCTCCCGCCGACCGTCCCCAAGCCGTGGGTCGTGCCGGAAGACTGAGCCGACTACGTAGCCGGCGCCGCGTGCGAGTGCTCCGGCCGCCGGTGTGCGGGGACTCGATGATGATCTTTGGGTAGTGCGCTACTCGTGTTCCGGCGGATGCCGCGCCCTACCTTGATCAAGAGACCGCAACGAAGCGAGGGGTGTTGCGGTCGCACACTTCGCACATCAGCGAACCACCCCGCCGGCCATGGGTGTGGTGGCCGGGCGGGTAGGGGTGGATTCGCCCGCTGCGAAGAGCAGAGCCGTCCGGTCCAGGGGAGGTCAGGCCGGACGGCCCTGTGTACTTTCAGGATTCCCCGACCGCGGAGACCCGCGGCGGCGCCGGGCGCAGTGTGAACCGGCGACGGTCGAAGTCCCAGAATCGATAGATCGGCCACTGCACGGTGTGCGTGAGCCAGGCGCCGACGATGATCGCGCGATGCAGCGGCAGCACCTGGTATCCCTGCTCGGCGATGGTGCGCAAGCCGGTCAGCTGGAAGTGCCACCATTCTCGCGGGTTGGTCCGGCGGCGCCGGGCCGAAGTCGCGGCCCGCATGCTTTTCAGCTGATCGATGCGAAATCCGCGCTTGGTCAGGCACAGCGCGAGATCCAGGTCCTCGGCCACGTCGGCGCGCGTGGTGGTGTCCGCGCCGACCTGCAGCCACGCCGCCCGGCGGATGGCCATGTTCGGCCCGTGCAGGTTGCCGACCCGCCCGCCGAGCTTGCCGCGCCGATCCTGCAGGTAGTAGCCGAGTTTCAAGAAGAAGCCCACCGGCGAGTCGTGATAGGTGGTGATCCCGGTGACCGCCGCGGTGTCGGGGTGTGCGCTCAGATGCGCGCGGACCACCGCGGCCCAGTCCGCGTCGACCAGGGTGTCGGCATCGGTCCTGGCCAGGAAATCGCCACGGGCCCGGTCGAATCCGGCGTTGCGCGCGGCCGGGATGCCGGGCGTGGTTTCCTCGATGAGCGCGACCTCTGGATGGGTCCGCGCGTAGTCGTGCACGATGCGGCGGGTGTCGTCGGTGCTGCCGTTGTCGACGACGATGATCTCGTCGACGGCGTCCTGGCGGACCAGGCGATCGAGGGTGCGCTCGATCCGGGTCGCCTCGTTGAGGGCCGGGATGATGACGGAAAGCACCGTCGCCGAAGGGTTGTCGGTCATGCTGGTGTGCTCCAACGTGTGCTGATGACAGCGTGCGCGCCGACCGGTGGGCCGGGAGCACGCTCGTACAGGGCGCACGTACGCGCCCGGGTCGACTGGCCGGGGATTACCCGATTCGGCCCGGGACGATCATCGAAATCCGCTCTAAGTCCAGAAGCGGGTCAGATAGCTGCCGTAGCGCGACCAGTCGGCGGGCACGCCGGACACCTCGAACAGCGCGTACACCGCGTCGAAGAAGACACCGTTGATCGCGGGCGTGAACAGCAGCGCGAACAGGATCAGCATGCCGAACGGCTTGAACTGGTCGAGCGAGCGGCGGGTCTGATAGCTCAGCGACGGTTCGAGAATGCCGTAGCCGTCCAGGCCGGGCAGCGGAATCAGGTTCAGCAGGGTCGCGGTGATCTGCAGGAACGCGAGGAAGCTCAAGCCGAACCACAGCGCGGGATGCGAACTCGTACTGCCGAACAGCTGCACGACCACCAGCAACAGCACCGCGCACAGCGCGTTCACCGCGGGACCCGCCGCACTGATGAGCCGCTGGGTGCGCGGGGCGAAATTGTGGGTGTGCACGTAGACCGCGCCGCCGGGCAGGCCGATGCCGCCCAGCGCGATGAACACCATCGGCAGCACGATCGATAGCAGCGGATGGCTGTACTTCAGCGGATTCAACGTGAGGTAGCCGCGCAGTTCGACCTCGCGGTCACCGGCCCGCCACGCCGTGAACGCGTGCGCGAACTCGTGCAGGCACAGCGTGATCACCCAGCCGAACACGACCAGCACGAACACCCCGGCCTTGGCCCGGGTGGAGTCCAGCGGGGCATCCCAGGCGAGCACGCCGCCGACGATCGTGATGACGACGACCAACAGGAAGATCGGGCTCGGGCGCACCGCGCGGGAGCGCCGTTCGGCGAAGAACGCGGACGTCATCGGACCAGCAGCCAGGGCTCGTGGTGCCGGTAGAAACTGGACCGGGGCACCGTGCGGTCGGTGCGGATACCGTCCCTGGTCACCACCGCGCCGGGGGTGCCGAGCTGGGCGGCGCGACCTTCGGCCCAGCGGCGCTTGCGCATGCCCTTCTGCACCGTGGCCCGGACCCCGGGCTGATGCAGTGTCGGCGAGATCAGCATGGCGGTGACCTTGCCGGAGAACAGCTGGAAGTCGTCCACGTAGGCCTCGCCTTCGAGCTTTTCCGCACCCGGCCCGGTGATCTTGGCGCGGCCGATCAGCACCTTGCCGGTGTCGTCGCGGATGAGCGGCACCTCGGTCGCGCGCCCGTCGATGGCCCGCTTGGCGGCGGCGTTGCCGGTGCCGGTCTGGTAGGCGCGGGAGCCGTAGGTCTTGTCCACCGGGACGTAGCCGATCTCGACGTGCAGCCGTTCGGTGCGCATCAGGTGGGTCAGCACCGCGGCGAGCGCGGCGTCGTCACCGAGCACGATCAGCCGCGGGAGGCTGTCGGCGGCGAGCACCGGAAGCAACTCGTCGATCTCTGCGGTATCGGGGATGGCGGCCGTCGAACTGGTCGGCAGCGCCGCGAGGGCGATAGGTACCGGTGCGCCGTCGCAACGGAGAACGTGGGTACTCAAACTGCCGTACACCCTCCTCGGTTCGAGCCGACGTCGTCGGACCAACGGGTGCAACCTTAGCCCTGCCCGGCATCGGCCACACGGTTGTCGAGCCTACGACGAGATCCGGTCCCACGCTGTTGACGACGCGTCGACTAGACTGTGCTCCCGGCCACCGCCTCGATACGGCAGGTAGCTGCAACACCGGCGAATACCGCCCGGTCGGCTCTGCCGACTGCCATCTACCCGGGTGTTGCAAGTCGAACCGTAGGAGACACGACCATGCCGGCAATCGTCCTGATCGGCGCCCAGTGGGGCGACGAAGGTAAGGGCAAAGCGACCGATCTACTCGGTGGCCGGGTGCAATGGGTGGTCCGATACCAGGGTGGCAACAACGCGGGCCACACCGTGGTGCTGCCCAATGGCGACAATTTCGCGCTGCACCTGATCCCCTCCGGCATCCTCACCCCCGGCGTGACGAATGTCATCGGCAACGGCGTCGTCATCGACCCGGGCGTGCTCCTCGACGAACTCGCCGGACTGGAAGAGCGCGGGGTCGACACCTCCGGTCTGCTGCTCTCCGCCGACGCGCACCTGATCATGCCGTACCACGTGGCCATCGATAAGGTCACCGAACGCTTCCTCGGCAACAAGAAGATCGGCACCACCGGCCGCGGTATCGGCCCCTGCTACCAGGACAAGGTCGCTCGCGTCGGGGTGCGCGTCGCCGATGTGCTGGACGAGAAGATCCTCACCCAGAAGGTCGAGGCCGCGCTGGAGTTCAAGAACCAGGTGCTGGTCAAGATCTACAACCGCCGCGCGCTCGACCCGCAGCAGGTGGTCGACGAGGTGCTCGCGCAGGCCGAAAGCTTCAAGCACCGGATCGCCGACACCCGGCTGAAGCTCAACGTGGCGCTCGAGCGCGGCGAGACCGTGCTGCTGGAAGGCTCGCAGGGCACCCTGCTCGACGTGGATCACGGCACCTACCCGTACGTCACGTCGTCCAACCCGACCTCGGGTGGCGCGGCGGTCGGCGCCGGCGTCGGGCCGAACAAGATCAGCACGGTGCTCGGCATCCTCAAGTGCTACACCACCCGGGTCGGCTCCGGCCCGTTCCCGACCGAGCTGTTCGACGAGTTCGGCACCTACCTGGCCAAGACCGGCGGCGAGGTCGGCGTGACCACCGGACGCGCCCGGCGCTGCGGTTGGTTCGACGCGGTGATCGCGCGCTACGCGACCCGGGTCAACGGCATCACCGACTACTTCCTCACCAAGCTCGACGTGCTGTCCAGCCTGGAGACGGTGCCGATCTGCGTCGCCTACGACGTGGACGGCGAGCGGGTCGAGCAGATGCCGACCACACAGACCGAGTTCCACCACGCGAAGCCGATCTACGAAGAGATGCCCGGCTGGTGGGAGGACATCTCGGGGGCGCGGACCTTCGAGGAACTGCCCGCCAACGCGCAGGCGTACGTGCTGCGGCTGGAGGAGCTGTCCGGGGCGCGGATCTCCTGCATCGGCGTCGGGCCCGGCCGCGATCAGACCATCGTCCGGCACGACGTCCTGGGCTGAGCGGGGCGGCGGCCGTGACCTAAACGGCCGTCGTTCAAAGGGTTTGGCCGACCGGTGCGTCCACTTCACCGCCGCGCGACCGTCGCGGTGAGACGCAGCGTAATAGCTGCAGGGCTTCGATCATGAACCTCTGGCAACTACAGTAAGAGCTATGGCTCGGAACTGGCCGATGATCGAGCGCGAGACCGAGTTCGAGGCGATCCGCGCGGCCCTCACCGGCAGGGCGCATGTCGGCGCGGTCCTCACCGGTGATGCCGGTGTCGGGAAAACCACGCTGGCCAGGCAGGCGACCGCGGCGGTCGGCGGCAACATCCGCTGGGTCGCGGGCACCGAATCGGCGCGCAGCATTCCGTTGGGGGTGTTCGCGCACATGGTCGGCGTTTATACGGCGCACGATCCGGTGACGTTCATGTCCGCCGCGCGCGAGGCGTTGCTCGCGGACGGGCACACCATCATCGGCGTCGACGACGCCCACCTGCTCGATCAGTTGTCGGCCACCCTGCTGCTGCAGCTGGCGATCGACAAGGCGGCGCACATCGTGGCCACCGTGCGCAGCGGGGTGCAGGTGCCCGACGCGGTCACCTCGCTGTGGAAAGACGGTCATCTGCTGCGCATCGATCTGAATCCGTTCAGTCAGCGCCAGAGTGTGGACCTGGTCGAATCGATGCTGGGCGGGCAGCTGGAAGGCTTCACCGCCAACCTGATGTGGGAGTCCTCCGGCGGAAACGCGTTGTTCCTGCGGCATTTGGTCGAGGGCGCGCTCGAGGCGGGTTCGCTGCGTCAGGTGAACGGCGTCTGGCAGCTGCGCGGCCGGGCCGCGGTCACCTCGGAACTGGCTGCGCTGCTGGAAGATCGGGTCGAGCAACTGCCCGACGACGTGCTGCACGTACTGGAGCTGCTCACCTTCTGCGAACCGATCGACCTCGACGTGCTGTCCGAGCTGGCCGGCGAGGAGGCGGTGGAAGCCGCCGAAACCCGGGGTGTGATCCGGGTTGTGCAGAATTCGCACCAGCTGATCGTGCGGTACAACCATCCGCTGTTCGGCGAGGTGATCCGGCGCCGGCTCGGCATCGCCTCGGCGCGGCGGTTGCGCGGACGGTTGTACTCCTCGCTGAAGGAGCGGCCGATAAATTCCGCCGCCGATCGTATCCGGCTCGCCGAATTGGCTTTGGACAGCGACAAATCCGCCGACCTCGAACTGTTCGAGGCGGCCGCCGCCGACGCCATCGGCTTGGCGAACCTGCCGCTCGGCGAGCGATTCGCCCGGGCCGCGGTGGAACGGCGCGGCGGGGTCGAGTCCGCCGATCTGCTCGCGCGGGCGCTGCTGTGGCAGGGGCATCGGATCGAAGCCGAACGCATGCTCGCCAGCTTCGACCCCGACGAGCTCAGCGAGGTGCAGCTGGTCCGGTGGGGTAGCACGCGGGTGGCGAACCTGTTGTGGGCCATGGGCGACGCCGATCTCGCCGACGAGGTGCTCACTCTGGTCCGCGGCAAGACAAAGCATCCGAAGAACGTGGCGCTGCTCGACGGACTCGCCTCCGCCTGCGCCGTGAACGAGAACCGGATCGACACCGCGATCGCCGACGCGGAGAAGGCGATCAACGTCAAAGGCGCACCGGCCTGGGCGGTCTGGTGGGCCTCCTTCGGCGGCAGCCTGGCCTTGGCGCTGATGGGTAAAGGCGATGCGGCGCAACAGTACGCGGTCCGTGGGCACGAGGTGGAGACCGAGATCGACGGTCTCAACCGCTTCATGTCCACCCATGCCGAGGTGCTCGGGCTGGTGTTGACCGGGCAGCTCGATGCCGCTCGTCGTTGCGCCGCAGACTATTTCGGCTATTCCGCACCAGGGCAGTATCTGGCGTGGGGCATGTCGAAGATCCTGCAGGGCACCGTCGACGTGGCGCAGGGGCACTTCCCGGACGGTATCGAGAACCTGGAGCAGGCGTTGGCCGCGCTCGCCGCGGAAGGCGCGGCGGCCTGGATGTTCCCGGCGAGAATCCGTCTCGCCGAGGCGTATTCGGCGCTCGGCCGGGCGGCCGAGGCCGCCGAGGCGATCGCCGAAGCCACCGCCCGCGGCGGCAGGCACAGTGCCGTGTACGAGCCGCAGCTCGAAGTCGCCCGCGCCTGGCACGCGGCCGCCGAAGGCACCGTCACCCCGGCCATCCGGCTCGCGCTGGGGGCGGCCGATGCTGCCGCCCGGTCCAATCAGCACGGCATCGAGGCTATGGCGCTGCATGCCGCGGCCCGCTTCGGGGAGCATTCCGCCGCAGGCCGATTAGCAGATCTGGCGGCCATGGTGGACGGCAAGCTGGTGCAGGTGCAAGCCAGGCACGCGGTCGCCCTCGCGGCGCACGACGGACCCGGGTTGGACGCTGCCGCAGCAGAATTCGAACAGCTCGGCGCGTTGCTTTCCGCCGCAGACGCCTCCGCGCAGGCCGCGTCGGCGCACGAACGCGCCGGGGATCGCCGTCGCCTGCTCGAGTCCGCCGCCGCGGCGAACCGGCTCGCGGCGGCCTGTGGCGGGGCGAGCACCCCCGCATTGCGGCAGGCAGCCCAACCGCTCCCGCTCACCGCCCGCGAACGCGAGATCGCGAACCTCGTCGCGGCCGGTCTGTCCAACCGCCAGATCGCCGACCGCCTCACCGTTTCCGTCCGCACCGTCGAAGGCCACCTCTACCGCGCCTGCATCAAGATGGACGTCACCGACCGCGAATCCCTCGGCGCCCTCATGCGCGGCGAATCCACCCCCTGACCCCGCGCTTGCTCCCGGGCCGGTGCGGTGGCCGGAGCTGTGCGGAAGCTGTGCCGTGTGCCAGCCCTGAGCGAGCTGCGGTGCGGGAAGGCTGGACCCGTACGGAGGCTGTGCCGTGGTGCCCGCGGCCCTGCTGCGGTGCGGGAAGGCTGGACCCGTACGGAGGCTGTGCCGTGGTGCCCGCGGCCCTGCTGCGGTGCGGGAAGGCTGGACCCGTGCGGATGCCGGGCCGGAGCGGGGCGGGTGGCCGGTGCGGAAGTCTATGCGGTGGTGAGGAATTCGCCTGCGGGTGGGGCGAGCAGGCGGATGTCGGGGTTGTGGCTGAGGCGGGGGATCTCGGTGAACTCGGCGTCGGGGAGGACGGCGGCGATGGCGCGGGCGCCGGTGCGCAGCAGCGCATCGCTTTTCGCGCCCGCGATGACCAAGGTTTGGGCTTTGACACCGGACCAGTCCTCGGTGCGCAGCGGTTCGCCGCGCATGAACTCGCGCATGACGGCCCAGTCGTAGGCGGTCGAGTGGGCGGTGGCGCGCAGGTTGCGCCAGAACGGGGTCCAGCGCATGAGTGTGACGAAGCCGCGCGGAATGCCCATCGCCTTGGTCATGTAGAAGCGCACCGTCTCGGATCGCTTACCGGCGGCGATCAATTCGTGCAGGGTGGTCTCCAGGTCGGCGGCGGGCACGAAGTTCTCGTGATCGACCACGAACGGCGGTTCGAAGGCGACGACCTTGGTGATCCCCGGGATCTGTCCGGACGCCGCGGCCCGCAACGCCAGTCCCGCCCCGGAAGACCAGCCGAACAGCATCGCCGAGCCGCCCGCGGCCGCCACCAGTGCGGTGAGGTCGTCGATCTCGTGCCGGACGTCGTACCCGGCGGCCCGGTCGGTGCTGTCGCCGCGACCACGCCGGTCGTAGTTCAGGACGGTCAATCCGTACTGCTTGTGCAGCGTTTCGGCCAGCGCCACCATCTTGGGGAACTTCCGGTAGCCGAACGCGCCACCGATCAGGATCACGGTTCCGGCGACGCCGTCGAGCTGGTCGTAGGCGAGCACGGTGCCGTCGGCGGAGGTCACTGTCTGCACAGCAGTCTCACTTTCGATGAGGTGGCCGGCCGCGGTTCGCTGCGGCCTGTACTCGTGCAGACGGGGCAGGCGCAGGAAACTCATCGCGGCGCTCGATCGGCCACGGCGGCCCTCAGAACAGCGTCGGCTCGCCGAAGCCTGGGGTGCGCTCGATCTCCAGCAGGTGCTGTTTGGTGCTGACGCCGCCGGGGGCGGAGAAGCCGGTGAGCGCGTTGTCCGCGGCGAGCACCCGGTGGCACGGGATGATCAGGGGAATCGGGTTGCGGCCCAAGGCTTGTCCGACGGCCTGCGCGCCACCGGGCTGTCCGATGCGGTGCGCGACCTGCCCGTAGGTGAGGGTGCGGCCGGGGTCGATGGCGCGGGTGACCTCGAGCACCGCCCGGTTGAACTCCGGAATCCCGCTGAGGTCCACCGGAATCCAGCGCAGGTCGTCGAGTTCGCCGGCGAGGTGGGCGCGCACGCCCGCGACGGCCTCGGCGATCACGCCGGTGGGGGTCTCTTCGCGGACCTCGTCGTCCGGCAGGCCGGCGCGGCGGCGCGTGATGCGCGCACGGGTCGCGGCCGGGCTTGCTTCGGGGAGCTGGAACCGGATCACGGTCGGACCGCTCCATGCGATGGCGCAGATGCCGATCGCGGTGTCGAAGAGGGTTGCCTCGGCGGTCAGGCAACGCGGGTCGCTCATGTAGTCAGTGTGCACCGTGGCACCGACAGGTCCAGTCAGATAAGGCCAGTTTTGCTCAACTGGCCTTCCTGTCGAAGGTGGCATGGTGCACGCTGCTCCGATGCCGGGTAGCGGCCTCGGATCGGACCGAGGTCAGCTTCCGCTCGGTGCGTCCCAGTTCGGCGATGGTTTCCGGCGCGGCCGGGCGGACCGGTTCGGCCACGGTTTCCGGTGTGTCGTTGCGTCCGTAGATCGCGGCGAGATCGGCGTAGCGCCGCTGCTCGTCATAGTAGGACGCGGTCCAGTCCGACAACGGGCCGCGCGGCTGGAAACGCTCCAGCCGGAACGCACGCTCGGCACCCTTCGGCAGGTAGTGATAGATGAGATAGCCGAGGACGGCGACGACGAGGAGGGTGGCAAAGGTGATCATGCCACCAGATTGCGCCCGACTGGCCTTGCTTTAAATATCCACTCCCTCGATACTGGACTGTATGGCGACGAGAGTGATCGGCGCGGGCACGCTGGCCCGTGACCTCGGTGGGTGGCGCAACGTGGACGAGGACGGCGGCGAGCCGGCCACCCGGCGGGCCACGCGTCCGGCGTATCTGGCTCTCGCCGAAGGCATTCGGCTGCTCATCCACGACGGACGGGCGCCGCTCGGGGTCGCGCTGCCCAGCGAGCGCGACCTCGCGGCGACCCTCGGCGTCAGCCGCACGACGATCACCTCCACCTACTCGCTGCTCCGCGAGAACGGCTACCTGATCAGCCGTCAGGGTTCGCGCAGCACGGTCGCGCTGCCGCGCGACGTGCAGCACGACGGCAGCAAGCCGGCCAGGTCCATCCTGGCGATGATGGCCGCCTCGGAGCTGCCGACCATCGATATGACCTACGCCGCGATGGCCGCGCCACTGGAGATGCAGGAGGCCTATTCCGTTGCGCTGGAGGGTATTCCGACCTACCTCGGCACGCACGGCATGGACCCGGTGGGTGTGCTCGCGCTGCGCGAGGCGATCGCGCGCCGCTACACCGAACGCGGCCTGCCCACCGATCCGGACCAGATCCTGGTCACCCTCGGTGCCCAGCACGGCCTGCGCCTGCTGCTGAACGTGCTCACCGCGCCCGCGGCCCGGGTGCTCATCGATCACCCCACCTACCCGAACGCGATCGAGGCGATCCGGGATGTCGGCGCCCGCCCGGTACCGGTGCCGCTGCGCCCCGAAACACCTGACCAGGGCTGGGATCTGGACGGTATCCGCAGTGCGGCCAGGCAGACCGCGGCCACGCTGGCCTACCTGGTGCCCGATTTCAACAACCCCACCGGCCTACTGCTCGACGCGGACGGCCGCGCCGAACTGGCCGCGATCGCCCGGGAAACCAGGATGACCGTGGTGATCGACGAGTCGATGGCGGATCTGCACCTGGCGGGCGAGCCACAGCAGCCGCCCGTCGCCGCGTTCGCCAAGGGCAACGAGATCGTCACCATCGGCTCGGCCTCGAAATCGTTCTGGGGCGGCCTGCGGGTCGGCTGGATCCGCACGAACCAGCCCTTGATCACCAAGCTGCTCGGCATCCGTTCCACGGTCGACCTCGGCACGCCGGTGATGGACCAGCTGGCGACCGTGCACCTGCTCGCCAACGCCGACACCATCCTCGACCGCCGCCGCGACCAGCTGCGGGCGCAGCGGACCGCGCTGGTCGAAACCCTCGCCGAGGAATTGCCGGACTGGCGGGTCGGTTACGGCGCGGGCGGCATGTCGGTGTGGGCGCAGCTGCCCGCCCCGGTGTCGACCGCGCTGGCCGCCACCGCGCCCAACCACGGCGTATTACTCGCTGCCGGACCGCGTTTCGGTGTGCAAGGTGCTTTCGAGCGGTTCATCCGGTTGCCGTTCACCCATCAGGAGCCGGAACTCCGGCTGGCGGTCAAGGGGATTGCCGCGGCCTATACCGCGTTGACGCCGCGCGCCGCCGACCCGCTGCAGCCGCTCACCTGCTACTGACGGCAGTTTTCGGTGCGGGGGTGCCGGGTGCCGGTGACGCGGATCGCCGAGCCGGTCGAGCTTTGCGGTTCGCCGGGCTCGCCGCCGTCCGTTCCGGGTGTGGTTCGTGCCGGGTGCGGTCCGTTCCGGGTGTGGTCTGCTCCGAGTGGGCAGGCCCCGGCTGACCAGCCGGGGCCTTCGCCGTGAAACTCAGTCCGCCCAAACGGTTTCGATCGGGGTCGCGACGGACGGCGGCGGCGTGGGGACGCCGTTCGGGGTGCGGGAGAAGCGCGGGGCGGGCGCGTGCTGGGTGATGTCGTCGACCTCGATCAGTGAGCCGCGGGCCGCGATGTGCTCGTTCTGCGTGGCCTCCTCGAACGTGAGCACCGGCGTGACGCAGGCGTCGGTGCCCGCGAAGATCGCCGTCCACTCGTCCCTGGTCTTGTCCCGGAACCGTTCGGTGAACACCTTTTTCAGCGTTTCCTGACCGGCGGGGTCGATCTGGTAGGGCAGGCCCTCCGGGTCGACTTCCAGCCCGGCGAGCAGTTGCGCGTAGAACTGCGGTTCGATCGCGCCCACCGCCATGTACTTGCCGTCGGCGGTCTCGTAGGTGTCGTAGAACGACATGCCGGTGTCGAGCAGGTTCACGCCGCGCTCGTCGGACCACGCCCCGTGGCCGCGCATGCCCCAGATCATGTGCGAAAGGGCCAGCGCCCCATCGACCATCGCCGCGTCGACGACCTGCCCTTTGCCCGAGCTCTGCCGCTCGACCAACGCGGCGAGCAGGCCGAAGACCAGGAACATCGAGCCGCCGCCGAAATCGCCGACCATGTTCAACGGCGGCACCGGACGCTCACCCTTGCGGCCGATCGCGTGCAGCACGCCGGTGATGGAGATGTAGTTGATGTCGTGCCCGGCGCGATCGGCGAGCGGGCCCTCCTGACCCCAGCCGGTCATCCGGCCGTAGATCAGCCGCGGGTTGCGGGCCAGCGCGTCGTCCGGGCCGAGACCCATCCGCTCGGTGACGCCCGGCCGGAAGCCCTCGATCAGGACGTCGGCCTTTTCGATGAGCCCGAGCACCTTCTCGATATCGGCCGGATCCTTGAGGTTGGCCTCGACGATGGTGCGCCCGCGCAGCTGCGGGCGGTCGAACCCGCCCGGCAGCTGCCCGGCCCGCTGTACCCGCACCACGTCGGCGCCCAGATCGGCAAGCAGCAATGCCGCGTGCGGACCCGGCCCGATCCCGGCGAGCTCGATGACCTTGATGCCCGCGAGCGGGCCCTTTGCGGCGGTGGATGGAGTGCTCACGCCCTACCTCGGTTCGTCGTTGATCCAGCGCACCGGCGCCCCGGCGCTGCCGCCGGAGCCGCCGGCGGATGTATTGACAGTATGACAATAACTTCGCCGCACTCACCCAGCCCCGGTTGCTGTGCGCCGGCGGACCTGGTACGTCACAATCCTCGCAAGCGCGACAACCGCGGGAGCGTCCGGCGACAGCGCAGTGAGGTGGAGTCATGGCACAGCGCACGGCGCGGCCGCTGGTCAGCGAGGCTTCGGCATGAGCGTCGCCGGGGAGATCGTCGTCGGTCTCGTCATCCTCGTCGGCCTGCTCGGGATCATCGTCCCGATCCTGCCCGGCGTCATCCTGATCTTCGGCGCGATCGCCGTCTGGGCGTTTGTGACCGGCGGCGCCACCGCCTGGACCGTCTTCGGTATCAGCACGGCCCTGCTCGTGCTGTCCGGCGTCATCAAATACACCTGGCCCGGCCGGAAGCTGAAGGACGCGGGCGTGGCCAACCGCTCGCTGTTCTTCGGCGCGGTACTCGGCATCGTCGGCTTCTTCGTCATCCCCGTCGTCGGCCTGTTCGTCGGATTCGTTCTCGGCGTTTACCTTTCCGAACTACACCGCCTGCGCGTCAACCAACAGGCTTGGCAGGCAACGATGCACGCCCTCAAAGGCGTCGGCCTCTCCATGCTCATCGAACTCCTCGGCGCCCTGCTCGCCACCGGCGTCTGGCTCGTCGGCGCCCTCGTCGCGTGAACCGCTGAGTCGCCGAAGGCCCTGTGCCCGAGCGTTACTCGATGATGGGGAGGGGGAGGGTGTCGGTGGTGTCCGGGGTGGGGAGGGCGTCGCGGCGGATGGGGAGGGTGGGTTGTTCGGCGCGGTGCAGGGGGAGAGTTGGGGCCGGATCTTCGGGGACGGGGCGGACCTTGGCGGGCAGGCGGTAACAGGCGCGGGCGTTGTCCTCGAGCACGGCGAACATGTCGGTGCCGACGACATCGCAGAGCAGGTCGACGTCGGAATCCTGGAAGGGGCGGCCCGCGCGGGTGCCGGGCAGGTCGGTGCCGAACATCAGCGCCTCGGGATTGACGGCGTGGATCCGGCGCAGCGTGTCCGCGACCGGCAACGCGACCCGGCCGAAACCCGTTGCCTTGACCCGCGCCCCGCGATCGACGAGATCGAGCAGGTAGGGCAGGCCCTCCTCGGACATGCCGAGATGGTCGATGGTGAACGCGGGCAGCTTGGACAGCACCGGCTGCAGCGAGGTGAGCATCGTGCCGTCGATGTAGACCTCGACATGCCAGCCGACCAGTTCGTGCGCGCGCAGCGCCTGCAGGGTCATGCCGGTGATGTCGGCGGCGGCGCGCTTGAGGTTGAACCGCAGCCCGCGCACGCCGATCCGGTCCAGCTCGATGATCTCGTCGTCGGTGGCGTCGAGATCGAGCCGGGTGACGCCGACCCAGCCCTCGCCCAGTTCGGCGAGGGCGGCCCGCAGATAGGTCTGATCGGTGCCCTGGAATGACCCGCTGACCACGGCACCACCGTCGATATCGAAGCGCGACATGCGCTTTCGATAGTCGGCGATGGTGAACGGGTCGGGCAGGTAGCCCTCGTTCTCGACCCGCGGGAACCGTGGGTCGAAGATATGGAGATGGGCATCGAACACTTGTACAGAATGCCTCAGTGCGCGAAGTTTCGCTGTCGCGACGGTTACCGGCGAGCCGGGGCTCAGACCTTGTGCGGCTCGCTGGCGCGCAGCATGTCCTCGCGCTCGACCACCTTGACGCGCTCGCGGCCCTCCGGCTCGCCGAGGGCGCGCTCGTGCGCGTCCAGGCGGTACCAGCCCTGCCAAGTGGTGAACGGGATGCCCTTGCCCTCGAGGAACTCGGTGACCGCGTCCAGCTCGGGGCGCTCGGCCGGGGTGAAGTCCTTGCTGTCGTCGAGCAGGCAGGCCACGGTCTCGTTGGCGTCGCCCTTGGTGTGGCCGATGAGGCCGACCGGGCCGCGCTTGATCCAGCCGGTGACGTAGGTGGCCGGAATGTAGCGGTCGGCGCCGTCGGCGTTCTCGTCGGCGATGACGCGGCCCGCCTCGTTGGGCACGGTGCCGGCCTGGTCGTCGAACGGCAGGTTGGTCAGGTTCTGCGACAGGTAGCCGACGGCGCGGTAGATCGCCTGCACGTCCCAGTCCTTGAAGACGCCGGTGCCCTTGACGTTGCCGGTGCCGTCGAGCTGGGTGCGCTCGGTGCGCAGGCCGACGACCTTGCCGTCCTCGCCGAGGATCTCGGCGGGCGACTCGAAGAAGTGCAGGAACAGCTTGTGCGGCCGGTTGCCGACATCGCGAATGGCCCACTGCTCCAGCGTGTTCGCGATCATGTCGACCTGCTTGGAGTGCCGGCGCGCGGCCTCGGAGCCCTCGTCGTAGTCGATGTCCTCGGGATCGACGATGACCTCGATGGTCGGCGAGTGGTCCAGTTCGCGCAGTTCCAGCGGGGTGAACTTGGCCTGGGCCGGGCCGCGTCGTCCGAAGACGTGCACCTCGACCGCCTTGTTGGCCTTCAGGCCGGCGTAGACGTTCGGCGGGATCTCGGTCGGCAGCAGTTCGTCACCGGTCTTGGCCAGCACGCGTGCCACGTCGAGCGCGACGTTGCCGACACCGAGCACGGCGACCTTCTCCGCGTCCAGCGGCCAGGTGCGCGGCACGTCCGGGTGGCCGTCGTACCAGGACACGAAGTCGGCGGCGCCGTAGGAGCCGTCCAGCCCGATGCCGGGGATGCCGAGCGCGCGGTCGGCGTTGGCGCCGGTGGAGAAGATCACCGCGTCATAGAAGATGCGCAGGTCGTCCAGGGTGATGTCGGTGCCGTAGTCGATGTTGCCGAGCAGCCGCACCTGCGGCTTGTCGAGCACCTTGTGCAGCGCGGTGATGATGCCTTTGATCCGCGGGTGGTCCGGCGCGACGCCGTAGCGGATCAGGCCGAACGGCGCGGGCATGCGCTCGAACAGGTCGATGCTCACCTCGGCGTCGGACTTCATCAGGGCGTCGGCGGCGTAGATCCCGGCCGGCCCGGCGCCGACGATGGCGATGCGGAGCGGGCGGGTAGCGGCACTCTGTTCGGTCATCTTTAACGGCACCCTTATGGTCGAGAACAAATTAACGGCGTCTTGCTTAGCCTAGGCTAAGTCACGCGCTGGCTGGTTGCACCTACCGATGCGGACCCCGGAGCCGTCGGCTCGTGGCCCACTCCGTCGCGGCTATGACAGCAGGCCGCAGTCTTGCGATTCTATCGGTGCTGCGCGGGCCCGCCCGCGGCGGTGCGTGAACTGAGCGGATGCCACCCCGGGCGTTCTGTCCTGGTTACCCGATCTGCTCGCGCTGATCCTCGCGTGCCGCAGCGGAGTTCGGCGTCGTCGCGGCCGCGATGCGGGGCCGATCGCCGGATTGCGCCGCCCACCAGGGATCATCGTCGTATGACTGAGCCGCAGCCGCCCGCCGCAGACGAGCCCATCGTGGTCGATCAGACCGATCGGCGCTCGGTGGTGCCGTTCGCCGCGGCCGGGATTTTCGCGGTGCTCGTGCTCGCGGCGATCATCATCGGCGGGGTGGTCTCGCCCGCTGAGAAAAATGTCACAGAATCCGACCGGATCACTGCCGCCGTCAACCGCTTCGTCGAGGGCAGCAACCAGACCAGTGCGGTGCCGCCACCAGGCACGGGCTGCCCGGATTTCGATCCGAAGCGGTCCCCACTGGCGGGGCGCTCCGGTGCCGGAAAGACTGTAGAGGTAACGAAAATCGAGAACCCGATGGTCGACGGCGACCGCGCCAAGGCGACCGTCACCACCAAGGTCGAGGGCAACGAGGCCACCGCCCTCTGGAATCTGACCAGATCCGGTGACAAATGGCTGGTCTGCGATTGACCGTTCCCACAGCGTGAGCAGCCGTTTGACACGGTGACCCTTGTCCAGGCAATCTCAGCTGAAGGTCATGAGAACCAGTGTCAAGCCCCGGCAATACTGGTCGGCAACCCTCCTCCGCGGTGGGGTGCTCCGGGTGACGACCTGGCCGCGCGTCAATCGAGCGCGGCAAGTGCGGATTCTAGGAGGTCCATATGTCTTATGCCGGTGACATCACGCCGCAGCAGGCGTGGGAACTGTTGCGCGACAATCCCGATGCCATTCTGGTCGACGTGCGCACCACGGCCGAATGGAAGTTCGTCGGGGTGCCCGACACCAGCTCGATCGACCGGCAGACGGTCCTGATCGAGTGGGTCGACAGCAGCGGGACGCGCAACGGCGAGTTCACCGACCAGCTGCTCGCGGCGCTCGACGGGCGCAAGCCGGAGGCGCCGGTGATCTTCCTCTGTCGTTCGGGGCAGCGTTCCATCGGCGCGGCGGTCGCCTCGACCGCCGCCGGCTTCAGCGCCTCCTACAACGTGCTCGAAGGATTCGAAGGTCCGCTCGACGAACACGGGCACCGCGGCGGCTCCGGCTGGCGTGCCCTCGGCCTGCCCTGGCGGCAGTCGTGAACGCGGGGGCGTGCTGTAGCGCGCCGATGTTCGGTGGTGTGCGGAACTCGGGGAGGCAGTTGTGATCACCGGTGGTGCGTTCGACAAGCCGCTGCCCGAAGGCGTCGGTCCCGCGACCCTCGGTGTGCGAGGCGGGTTGCGCCGCTCGGGTTTCGAGGAAACTTCCGAGGCGCTGTACCTGACCTCCGGGTTCGTCTACGAGAGCGCCGAGGCGGCCGAGGCCGCGTTCACCGGCGACGTCGAGCATTTCGTCTACTCCCGCTACGGCAATCCGACGGTCGCCATGTTCGAGGAGCGGATGCGGCTGCTCGACGGCGCCGAGGCGTGCTTCGCGACCGCGAGCGGAATGTCGGCGGTATTCACGGCTTTGGGCGCCCTGCTCGGCGCCGGTGACCGACTCGTGGCCGCGCGCAGCCTGTTCGGTTCCTGCTTCGTGGTGTGCAACGAGATCCTGCCGCGCTGGGGCGTGGAAACCGTCTTCGTCGACGGCGAGGATATGGATCAGTGGGAAGCGGCGCTGTCGGTGCCGACCCAGGCGGTGTTCTTCGAGACGCCCGCCAACCCGATGCAGACCCTCGTGGACGTGCGCCGGGTCGCCGAACTCGCGCACGCCGCGGGCGCGAAAGTGGTGCTGGACAACGTCTTCGCCACGCCGCTGCTGCAACGCGGCTTCGAACTCGGCGCCGATGTGGTGGTCTATTCGGGTACCAAACACATCGACGGCCAGGGCCGGGTGCTCGGCGGCGCCATCCTCGGTGCCCGGGACTACATCGAGGGCCCGGTGAAAACCCTTATGCGCCATACCGGTCCGGCGCTGAGCCCGTTCAACGCGTGGACCCTGCTCAAGGGTTTGGAGACGATGCCGCTGCGGGTCCGGCATTCCACCGAGTCCGCGCTGCGCATCGCCCGGTTCCTGGAGTCCAACAAGGCCGTCAGTTGGGTGAAATACCCGTTCCTGGAATCACATCCGCAGCACGAGCTGGCCGCGAGCCAGATGAGCGGCGGCGGCACCGTGGTCACCTTCGAACTGGACGCACCCGCGCACGAGGCCAAGAAGCGCGCCTTCGAGGTGCTCAACCGGTTGCGCGTCATCGACATCTCCAACAACCTCGGCGACGCGAAATCCCTGATCACCCACCCCGCCACCACAACCCACCGCGCGATGGGCCCCGACGGCCGCGCCACCATCGGCCTCACCGACGGCGTCGTCCGCATCTCCGTCGGCCTGGAAGACCTCGACGACCTCCTCGCCGACCTCGACCACGCGCTGAGCTGAACCACAGAGGTTCCATCCGGTTCACAGGGCTTACGCGCCCTGTGAACCGGATGAACTGTCTGTGATGTCAGCCGATTTCGCCGAGGTGCGCCACGTTGGCCTGATCGACGGGGTCGGTGCTCGGGTTCGTGCCGAACCAGGCGTCGAGGATCTCGCGTAGTTCGGCGGTCGACGTCAGGCGCAGGCTCAGCGCGAGGACGTTCGCGTCGTTCCATTTGCGCGCGCCCGCGGCGGTCGTCGCGTCGCCGCACAGCGCGGCGCGGATGCCCGCGACCTTGTTCGCGGCGATCGACGCGCCCGTCCCGGTCCAGCAGCACACGATCGCCTGATCGGCGCGGCCGTGCGCGACGTCCGTGGCGGCGGCCGCGCTGGCCCAGGCCCAGTCGTCACGTTCGGTATCGGACAGCGCGCCGTGCAGGACTGTCTCGTGTCCGCGCGCGGCCAGTTCGGCCACCAGTTCCGGTGCCACTCCGACGTTCTCGTCTGCTGCCACAGAGATCCGCATACCTCCAGATTAAGTCGTCGCGGCCAATCTGTTGACAGCATGCTGTCAAAGATGACAGGATACTGTCATGACGAAGAGAACAGTCCACGTAGCCGTCTACAACACCTTCTCCGACTGGGAGATCGGCGCGGCCACCGCGCACATCAACCGGACGCACTGGCAGAAGGAGCCGGGCACGTGGCAGACCAAGACGGTCGGGCCGACCACCGCACCGATCACCACGCTCGGCGGCATGCACGTCACGCCGGAAATGGCGCTGGCCGACCTGCGACCCGAAGACAGTGCGATGCTGATCCTGGCGGGTGCGGACACGTGGGACACCGAAGAACTGAAGCCGTTCGCCCGCAAGGCGCGCGAGTTCCTCGCGGCGGGCGTGCCGGTCGCGGCGATCTGCGGCGCGACCCTGGGGTTGGCGCTCGAGGGCCTGCTCGACGAGCGCAAGCACACCAGCAACGTTCGAGAATTCCTGCTCTACAGCGGATACGCGGGGGCGGACCACTATGTCGACGAGGCCGCGGTGACCGACGGCGAGCTGATCACCGCGGGCGGCACGTCGCCGTTCGAATTCGCGCGCGAGGTACTCGGCAAGCTCGGCGTGTACGAGCCGCACGTGCTCGCGGGGTGGTATCAGCTGTACGGACAGTCCGACGGCGCGGGCTGGGAGGTGCTCGCGGCCTACGACGAGCAGCAGTCCGCGGCCGCGGCCGGATGAGGAAGAATCGCACGGCGATCCGGCCGCTCGGCCGGATCGCGAGGAGGCACGGGTGACCAAGGATGAACAGGAACTCTTCGCGACCGCCGCGATCACGTCATTTCGGCTGAACGGCCAGTTCCTCGCCATCGCCGAGGAACTGGCCCGCCCCGCAGGGCTCACCGCGGCCTGGTGGCAGGTGCTCGGCGCGGTGCTGCGGGCGCCGCTGCCGGTGGCCGGCATCGCCAGGGAGATGGGTATCACCAGGCAGAGCGTGCAGCGCATCGCGGATCTGCTGGTGGACAAGGGACTTGCCGAATACCGGCCGAACCCCGCGCACCGGCGGGCCAAACTCGTCGCCGTCACCGACGCGGGTCTCGCGGCGGTCCGCCGCATCGACCCGCAGCACGCCGTCGTCGCGCAGCGGCTGGTGGCCGAGCTCGGTCACGAGCAACTCGCAGCGACCGTCGCCGCGCTCACCGAGCTCTCCGCCGCACTGGACGCGATCACCGAGACCGGCTGATCGCGGCGGCGATCCGCCGGATTCGGGGCTCCGCCGGCCGGCCTCCGCGATCACTCGGTCATCGCATCGGTCAGGCGAACGGGTCCTTGGTCCGTCCGACGAGGTCGGCCACCGAATCGAGGACCGTCGTGGGCCGGTACGGGTACGCCTCGACCGAGGATCGGGTGGAGATGCCCGTGGTCACCAGGATCGTGCGCATGCCCGCCTCCAGACCGGAGATGACGTCGGTGTCCATCCGGTCGCCGATCATCACGGTGGACTGCGAGTGCGCACCGAGCCTGCGCAGCGCCGAGCGCATCATCAGCGGATTGGGTTTGCCGATGTAGTACGGGTCGCGGCCGGTGGCGCGGGTGATCAGCGCGGCCACCGAACCGGTCGCGGGCAGCGAACCGTCCCGCGACGGTCCGGTCGGGTCCGGGTTGGTCGCGATGAAGCTCGCGCCGCGCTCGACCAACCGGATGGCGGTGGTGATCGCCTCGAACGAGTAGTTGCGGGTCTCGCCGAGCACCACGTAGTCGGGCTCGATCTCGGTGAGCACATACCCGATCTCGTGCAGCGCGGTGGTGAGGCCGGATTCGCCGACCACGTACGCGGTGCCGTTCGGGCGCTGCTCGTTCAGGAACGTCGCGGTGGCCAGCGCCGAGGTCCAGATCGATTCCTCCGGGATGTCGAGCCCGGTCTGACGCAGCCTGGCCTGCAGGTCACGCGGTGTGCGAATGGAGTTGTTGGTCAGCACCAGGAACGGGGTCTCGTTGGCGCGCAGCTCGGCGAGGAACTCGTCGGCGCCGGGCACCAGCTGGTCCTCGTGCACCAGGACACCGTCCATGTCGGTGAGATAGGACAGGATCGGTTCATCAGTCACCAGACAATTGTCCGCTAACGGACGCGTAATCGGGGGCAAGTCCGGGTCGATGCGACCCTTCGCACAACCGGGGTCCGTGCTGACTATGGTCGAAGTCGGCCGTCGAGGCGCGTCGGACGCACTCGAACGATCGCCGCCGCACGGGAACGTCCGCGGGCGGGCGGCGGTTGTAGCGAGACATGACCGCAGCGCGCCTGCGGCCGACGACGGTGCGCGGGAATGCCCGCGCACAGGTGTGCAGCGAAGCGACAGGAGTGGCGCACATGGGTGAACTCAAGCTCGGATACAAGGCCTCGGCAGAACAGTTCGGACCACGGGAACTGGTGGAGATCGCGGTACTCGCCGAGGAGCACGGCCTCGACAGTGCCTCGGTGAGCGACCATTTCCAGCCGTGGCGGCACAAGGGCGGCCACGCGCCGTTCTCGCTGGCGTGGATGGCCGCGGTCGGCGAGCGCACGAAGCGGATCCAGCTCGGCACCTCGGTGCTCACCCCCACCTTCCGCTACAACCCGGCGGTGATCGCGCAGGCCTTCGCGACCATGGGCTGCCTGTACCCCGAGCGGGTCATGCTCGGTGTCGGCACCGGCGAGGCGCTCAACGAGATCGCCACCGGCTATAAGGGTGACTGGCCGGACTTCAAGGAACGTTTCGCGCGCCTGCGCGAAGCCGTCGAACTCATGCGCGCGCTGTGGACCGGCGACCGCGTCGACTTCCAGGGCGAGTACTACAACACCGTCGGCGCGTCCATCTACGACGTGCCGAAGGGCGGCATCCCGGTCTACGTCGCGGCGGGTGGTCCGCTGGTGGCCCGGTACGCGGGGCGTGCCGGGGACGGTTTCATCTGTACCTCCGGCAAGGGCATGGACCTCTACACCGACAAGCTCATGCCCGCCGTCGCGGAGGGCGCCGCCAAGGCCGGCCGCACCGTCGACGACATCGATCGGATGATCGAGATCAAGATCTCCTACGACACCGATCCCGAACTGGCGCTGGAGAACACCCGCTTCTGGGCGCCGCTCAGCCTCACCCCCGAGCAGAAGCACAGCATCACCGATCCGATCGAGATGGAGGCCGCCGCCGACGCCCTCCCGATCGAGCAGATCGCCAAGCGCTGGATCGTCGCCAGCGACCCCGACCAGGCCGTCGACCTGATCAAGCCCTACCTCGACGCGGGCCTCAACCACCTGGTCTTCCACGCCCCCGGCCACGACCAGCGCCGCTTCCTCGACCTGTTCCAGCGCGACCTGGCCCCGCGCCTGCGCGCCCTCGCCTAGCTCGCACAGACGCACCGTACGCCTCACAGAGGCTCGAGTCTTTGTGAGGCGTGTGGAGTGCCTGTGGGTCTAGTTATCCCCAACCCCGACCTATCCCCATCGGGCCGAGTGGGGATGGTCGGCTCGCCGCCGCGCATCGAGGATCGATGACATGAACGTCATCGCGCGACAAGACGCACTCGGAGCGGGCTACACCGATCGCGAGCTGAATACCGTTCGATGGCAACGGGTTCGGCGCGGCTACTGGCTGTCCCGACTGGCCCATGCGGCAGAAATCGCGCGCGGCGGTCGCCGAACTGGCGATTGGTACTCGGAAACCACAGACGGTTCATACGGTTCACAGGGCGTGTAGGCCCTGTGAGACGTGCGGAAGGCCTGTGGGTCTATGCCCGGCGGAGGGCGAAGATGCGGAGGTCGCGGGTGGTGCGGTCGCGGTAGGCGGCGTAGGCGGCGGCTACGTCGACGAAGCGGCGGAAGATGGCGTCCTTCTCGGCCGGGTCGACCACGGGGCTTGCGGTGACGGGGATGCGTTCGCCGGCGATGGCGACGGTCGCGGTGGGGGTGGCCAGCAGGTTGGCGGTCCAGGCGGGGTGGTGCTGCTGGCCGAAATTGCTGCCGATCACATAGAGCACGTCGCCGTCGTGCACGTAGAGCAGCGGCTGGGTGCGTGGCGCGCCGGACTTGCGGCCGATGGTGGTCAGCAGGATCACCGGTGCGCCGATCGGGCCGAGCACGGTGTACTTGGCGTCGGTGCGTTCGAGCACCGCGCGGTCCAGCGGAGTGAGCTTGCGGACGCACCAGGAACCCGCTTTGGTCGCGGCGAATTTGCTTGCTACCCGGGACAGTCCGCTGTCCCGCGAACCCCACTCCCGATGCGGGAACTGCTCAACCATGCCCGGACTATATCGGTCACCTGCCATCCGTCGCGCCCTGCGTGAGCGTCGCCAGGTGCGCGTTGGCTGCTACCGCTCGCTGTGCAATGCGTGAGCGGTGGCCGGGCGTAGAGGCTGTCTGCGGGTTGTCCGATTCGGTCCGGTTCGTGATGACGGTCTCGCGGCGCAGCCGAGATAGCGGCGGGTTCACTAAGCTCTGGGCATGGCCGATCACGCTCCATCCACCGTGTACATCGCCTCGCCGGAGGGGGACACCGGGAAGTCGACGGTGGCCCTCGGGGTGTTGCAGATGCTGTGCGCGACCACCGCGCGAGTCGGGGTGTTCCGGCCGATCACGCGGTCGACCACCGAACCGGACTACATCCTGGAGCTGCTGCTCGAGCACAGCACCGCCGATATCGACTACGCGCAGGCGATCGGTGTCACCTACGAGCAGGTGCACGCCGACCCGGACGCCGCAATCAGCGAGATCGTGATGCGCTTCCACGAGGTGGCGAAGGTCTGCGACGCGGTGGTGGTGGTCGGCAGCGACTACACCGACGTGGCCAGCCCGAGCGAGCTGCGCTTCAACGCGCGGATCGCGGTGAACCTCGGCGCGGGGATGCTGCTGGTGGTGCGCGGTTCGGGGCGCACGCCCGCCGAGGTGAAGCACCTGGCCGAACTGTGCGCCAGCGAGCTGGCCCTGGAGCACGCGCAGCTGGTCGCGATCGTGGCCAATCGCTGCGATCCGGAGCAACTCGGCGAAGTGCGTTCCGCGCTGGACGGTTTCGCGGTGCCCTCGTGGACGCTGCCCGAGGTGCCGCTGCTGATCTCGCCGACGATGGCCGAGCTGTGTAGCGCCATCGACGGCGAAATGTACAGCGGCGACCAGGAATTGCTGCAGCGGGAGGCGTTGAAGATCATGGTCGGCGGCATGACCGCCGAACACATCCTGGAGCGGCTCACCGACGGTGTGGTGGTGATCGCGCCCGGCGATCGCTCCGACGTGCTGCTCAGCGTGGTGAACGCGCATGAGGCGGAAGGCTTTCCGTCGCTGTCGGGCATCATCATGAACGGCGGCATGCTGCCCCATCCCGCGGTGGCCCGGCTGATGACCGGCCTGAAACCGAAGCTGCCGATCCTCACCACCGAACTCGGCACCTACGACACCGCCAGCGCCGCCTACCGCACCCGCGGCCGGATGTCGGCGGGCAGCCCGCGCAAGGTGGACACCGCGCTCGCGCTGATGGAGGAGCATGTCGACGCCGCGGAGTTGTTGCGGCGCATCGAGGTTCCGATCACCAACGTGGTGACCCCGCAGATGTTCGAATACCAGCTCATCGAGCGGGCCCGCGGCGATCGCAAGCGAATCGTGCTGCCCGAGGGCGACGACGACCGCATTCTGCGCGCGGCGGGCCGGGTGCTGCAGCGCAAGATCGCCGATCTGGTCATTCTCGGTGACGAGCAGTCGGTCCGGGCGCGCGCCGCGGAGCTGGGCGTGGACATCTCGGCCGCGCAGGTGCTCGATCCGCGCGCCTCCGGGCACCTGGACGAGTTCGCCAAGGAATACACCGAACTGCGCAAGCACAAGGGCATGACGGTCGAGCGGGCGCGCGAAACCATGTCCGATATCTCGTATTTCGGCACCATGATGGTCTACAAGGGGATCGCCGACGGCATGGTCTCCGGCGCCGCGCACACCACGGCGCACACCATCCGGCCCTCGTTCGAGATCATCAAGACCGTGCCCGGGGTGTCCACGGTGTCGAGCGTGTTCCTGATGTGCCTGGCCGACCGGGTGCTCGCCTACGGCGACTGCGCGGTGGTACCGGACCCGTCCTCGGAGCAGCTGGCCGATATCGCGATCTCCTCGGCGGGCACGGCGGCCCGGTTCGGCATCGACCCGCGCATCGCGATGCTGTCCTACTCGACCGGTGAGTCCGGCAGCGGCGCCGACGTGGACAAGGTGCGGGTGGCCACCAAGCTGGTCCGGGAGCGCGCGCCGCAGCTGCCGGTCGAGGGACCGATCCAGTACGACGCGGCGATCGAGCCGACGGTCGCCACCACCAAACTGCCGGACTCCGAGGTGGCCGGGCGCGCAACGGTGTTCGTGTTTCCCGACCTCAATACCGGTAACAACACCTATAAGGCGGTGCAGCGCAGCGCGGGTGCCATCGCGATCGGCCCGGTGCTGCAGGGCCTGCGCAAGCCGGTCAACGACCTGTCCCGGGGCGCGCTGGTCGCCGACATCGTCAACACGGTGGCGATCACCGCGATCCAGGCGCAGGGGGACTGAGAGGTGTCTCGTCGGCCACAGCCGGAGCGCGCTACGGAACAGGCGTCCGGCGCCGGTGGTTGCCGAGGGAGTGCGGAGCACCCGCGAAACACAGGAGGGCTGATGAGCACACCTGCCGACGACCTGGTGCTGGTGATCAATTCCGGCTCGTCGTCCATCAAATACCAACTCCTGGACCCGGAGTCGAGCGCGGTGACCGCGTCCGGCATGGTCGAGCGGATCGGCGAGGAGAACGGCGGGATCGAGCATCACGCCGACGGTGCGAGCACCGAGCACCGCGGGCCGATCGCCGACCACACCGCCGGATTGCGGCTGGTCTTCGAGATGTTCGCCGATACCGGACACGACCTCGCCGCGGCGGGTGTGCGCGCGGTCGGGCACCGGGTGGTGCACGGCGGCGAGGTGTTCTATCGGCCGACATTGATCGACGATAAGGTGGTCGCGGCGATCTCGAAGCTGTCTTCGCTTGCCCCGCTGCACAATCCGGCGAACGTGGCCGGTATCGAGAGCGCGCGCACGCTGCTGCCCGGCGTGCCGCAGGTCGCGGTGTTCGACACCGCGTTCTTCCACGGCCTGCCCGACGCCGCGAAGACCTACGCAATCGACGCGAAAGTGGCTGCCGCGCATGGCATCCGCAAGTACGGCTTCCACGGCACCTCACACGAGTACGTCTCCGGCCAGGTCGCCGAGCTGCTCGGCCGCGATCCGGCGGAGCTGAACCAGATCGTCTTCCATCTGGGCAACGGCGCGTCGGCCTCGGCGATCCGCGGGGGCCGGCCGGTCGACACCACGATGGGGCTGACCCCACTGGAGGGCCTGGTGATGGGGACCAGGTCCGGTGACCTCGATCCCGGCATCGTCGCGCACCTGGTGCGTTCCGCGGACATGGATATCGATCAGATCGACACCCTGCTCAACCGGGATTCCGGCATCAAGGGTCTGTCGGGGGTCAACGACTTCCGCGAATTGCAACGCCTCATCGATGGCGGGGACAGTGCCGCGCGCCTCGCCTACGACGTCTACATCCACCGGCTGCGCCGCTACCTCGGCGCCTATCTGGTCGACCTGGGCGGCGTCGACGCGATCACCTTCACCGCGGGCGTCGGCGAGAACAGCCCGCAGGTGCGCGCGGACGCGCTGGCGGGCTTGTCCCGCTTCGGCATCGAGGTCGACGCGGCCGCGAACACCGCGAAAGACCGTACTGCGCGGCGCATTTCACCGCCGGACGCGGAGGTGGCGGTACTGGTCGTGCCGACGAACGAAGAGTTGGCGATCGCCCGCGCGGCGCACGATGTCGCCGAGGCGGAAGCGCCTCGCTAGCCGAATTACCTTATCGGCGACCAATTTTCGGTCCGCGCGGAAGCCGGGATGCGGCGGCGAGCGCCCGGTCGGGAGGGAAGACCGACCGGGCCGGATCCGCCGCTCGGAGCAGCTGGCGCACCGGACGCGTCGTCCGCCGCGACACGGGCCGGAGGGCAGTCCGGTGCCGTGTGCCGGGTCCGCGAGGGCATCGGGTCCCGGGAGGGTTGCGGCGGATCGGCGCCCGGTAGGCCGGATGAACCTGATCCGCGACCGACTCTGCCGGACACAGTATGAGTTTTTCGTGAGAGTGCCGCTCACACCCAGGTTTTGGCGCGGATCGAGTTCGCCAGGTCGACCAGGGCGTAGCGGTGGTTGCGGCCCGGTGCGCTGCGGGCAAGGGCGCGCAGGCCCGCCTCGGTGCCCATCCGCAGGTCGCGTTCGGTGAACGGAGCGCCGAAAAGCGTGGCGTCCGCTCGTTTCGGGGTGTTGCCCGCCTGCAGCCAGGCCAGCGCCGCGCCGAGCACGAGGACGCGCATCTGGACCGCGCGCCCCTCGCCCGCGGGCAGGCTCGACACCCGCGCCGCCGAGATGTGCAGGGTGGCCTCGTCCAGCTCGGCCACCGGGGCCGCGGTGAGCAGCAAGAGCACCGCGGTCATTCGCGCGGTGGTGAAATGCCGTGAGGCGGCGGGCACTTCGTCGAGCGCGTGCACGGCGTCGGTCACCCGGTCGGCCGCGGCGAGCTGCCTGGCCAGGCCGAAGGCGGCGCTCACCACCGCGCGGTCGGTGCGCCACACGGTGTCGTAGAACTTCTCGGCGTAGCGCCGCCATTGCTCGGGGTCCGGCGCATCCCACTGCTGCAGGATCAATTCCGCGGTGGCGGCCAAGGCCAGCTTCGGCCCGATCTCGCCGGGCAGCACCCGCAGCACCTCGTCGAAGCTGGCGAAGGCGGGCTCGTAGGCCAGGTCGAGCAGTTGCGCCAGGCCGCGATACCAGTCGACCCGCCAATCGTTCTCGGGCAATCGGGCGAGCAGGTGCAGCACCGCCGCCGACTCGCCGAGGTCGAGCCGCACCCGGGCCTCGGCCAGCGCCAGCTCCAGATCCAAGGTCTCCGGGACGTTGCCGGGATCGGACTCGGCGCGCTCGCGGGCGGTACGCAACGCCTCGAGCGACTGTTCCGGCTCGGGATGCACCGTCGAGGCGAGCAGCGGCGCCGACGGATCGGCCGAATCGAGCAGCGGAGTGGGCAGCGCCGCAACGACTTCGCGCGCCTCGAGCTGTTTGCTGCGGCCCTGGCCGTCGGCGTAGGCGTCGGTCTGGCTGATCACTTCCTCGGTGCCGAAACTGCCGCGCTGCGGGCCGAACACCGTCGACAGCTGCGGGTGTTCGGTATCGGTGTCCAGCGCCAGAATCTCCCGCAGCACCCCGGACAGCTGCGCCGACATCGCGCGGGCGGACGGGAAGCGGCGCTCGGGATCGGGATCGGTGGCGCAGAGCAGCAAGCGGTGGAAGAACTCGTAGCGCTCGAGCAGGGGATGGTCGGCGGGGTCGGGGATGCCGTCGAGGTAGCGCCCCTGCTCCATCGGCATCTCCAGGGTCAGCACGGCCAGCGTGCGCCCGACGGTGTAGATGTCCGAGGCGACCGTGGGGCCGGTCTTGGCGATCTCGGGCGCCTGGAATCCCCTGGTGCCGTACAGGTTTCCGTAGGATTCGATGGTGGCCACGGCACCGAGGTCGATCAGCTTGACCTGGTCCTCGGTGACCATGATGTTGTCCGGTTTGAGGTCGTTGTAGGTCAGCCCGATGTTGTGCAGATAGTCCAGCGCGGGCAGGATTTCGAGCAGGTACGCGATCGCCTCGGCGACCGGCATCCGATGCGGTCGCGCATAGGAGTTGAGAATGTCGCGCAGCGAGCGCCCGCCGACGTACTCCATCACGATGTAGCCGATCGGCGCGCCGTCGTCGTCGGTGTGCTCGACGAAGTTGTGGATCTTCACGATGCTGGGATGGGCCACCTCGGCGAGGAATTGGCGTTCGGCGACGGCCACGGCCTGTGCTTCCGCGTCACCGGCGTGCAGCAGGCCCTTGAGCACCACCCAGCGATCGCTGACGTTGCGGTCGATCGCCAGGTAGATCCAGCCGAGCCCGCCGTGCGCGATGCACCCCTGCACCTCGTACTGGCCGGACACCATATCGCCCTCGTGCAGCGACGGCCGGAAATCATAAGGAGCGGAACAGGTTTCGCAGGTACCGGCGGTCACCGCGGGGCGCGTCGCGCTGGCCCGGCCGACGGGGCTGCCGCAGCGCCAGCAGAACCGCCTGCCCTCCGACACCACCGGGTCGGTGAGCACCGCGGCCCGCGGGTCGGCGGGGGCGACCGATTGGATGGGCACCAGCCCACCGCCGAGCCTGCGCACCGTCGGCCGCGACCGCGCGGTCCGGAAGCTGCGGCCGGAGGTGCGCATGGTCGCCGCCGAACCCGGCTCCGAATTGGGCCGTTCCACGCCGACCACGGTTTCCGCCGCCGCGGCGGACTTGGCCGCCGGACGGTTCTCGGCCCTGGCCAACTCGGTGTGCGGCGGCTCGGCGGCCGAGGTCGCCGCGGGTTTCGGCGTGCGGTTCGAGTACACCGTCACATCGGACGAAGCGGTCGAACCGCCCGGGGCGGCGGCGCTTTCGTCCGCGTCGAGGGAAGGATCGTCGGAGTCGTTCATCGGCGGTCAGTCCAGGTAGTTCGGTGCGGGCGGACCGGGCGACGGGCCGAGGACGGACAACCACTGGCGGTAGAAGCGATCCCAGGTCCCGTCGTTGCGAATGCGCTCCAGGGTGCCGTTCACGAACCGCACCAGGTCGTCGTCGCCCTTGGGGATGCCGATGCCGTACGGCTCCACGCTGATCTTGTCGCCGACCACCTGGGTGTAGGGGTCCTGCGCGGCCAAGCCGGCGAGGATGGAGTCATCGGTGGTCACCGCGTCGACCTGGCCCTGCTGCAGCACGACCAGGCAGTCGGCCCAATTGGGCACGGTGAGAATGGTGGCGGCGGGCTGCTGCACGCGGATGCGATCCAGCGACGTGGTGCCGCGCACCACGCACACCCGCTTGCCCGCCAGATCGCCGACGCCGTTGATCCCGGAGTTCTTGAACGCGAGCACCCGCTGATAGGAGTGCAGATAGACGGTGGAGAAGGTGACCCGCTGCCGCCGCTCGCAGGTGATCGTCATGGTCTTGGCCACGATGTCCACATCGTGGCTCTGCAAGGCGATCTCCCGGTCGGCGGAGCCGAGCATCCGGTACTCGACCAGGTCCGGGCTGCCGAGCAGATCGCGCGCGACCTCGCGGGCGATATCGGAGTCGAAGCCGACGATGGACCCGGTGATCGGGTCGCGGAAGCTGAAAAGGTTACTGCCCGCGTCCAATCCGACGAGCAGGCGACCGCGGGCCCGGATCGCGTCGATGCTGGGACCGCGCGCCCCGGCCGCGGCGCCGGTGGGGCGCAGGCTCAATGTCGGGTCGCCGCATTGCGGCGCCTTGTCCGAGGAGAACGGCGAATCCGTCAGCACCGGAATGGCTTTGGCCGGATAGGGCGGTTCGGTGTACTTGGTCGTGTTGGTCGGCAGCGGTGCGGCGGGTTGGCTCGTACAACCGCCGAGCAGCGCGACCGCGGCGAGTGTGGCGGCGAGCAGGCCGCGGCCGGGTCTCATCGGTACTCCCGTAATCGAGGCCAGAGGCCGATTCCGACACAGCCCGCGGCCACGATGCCGAGCAGCAACGCCCCGGGGCCCATGAAGTCGAGCACCCAGGCGGCGCGGAATATCTTGTCCCGTAACGTATTACGCGTCTTGTCGATGCCCTTTTCCAGTGCGCTGTCCAGCGCCTCGACCTGCGCCGCGGCGTCGGCCGCGCCTGGACCGGTCGCCACCGTCGCCGCACCGTTGAAGTCGCCGCGGGCCAGGGTGTCGTTCATCCGCTGGTGCGCCACCCGCCAACGGGACAGCGCCGGAACGGCATTGCGCACGTCCTCGGCGGCGGGCGCGGAACTCGGATACCCGCCGAGCAGATCGGCGAGGCGGGCGATGTTCGCGTCGAAGGTGCGGTCGTAGTCGCCGGTGGCATCGCGGCGGGCCAGTTTCAGCGTTTCCGCGGAGCGGGCCTGCTGGGCCAGGATCCGGCTCTCGGTCAGCCGGGAGGCGGGCACCGCGCCGTCGTCGCGGGCGCGAATCATCGAGGTGGCCGAGATCGCGCCCGCGACCACGGTCCACACCAGCAGCACGACCACCGCCGCCGAGGCCAGCAGCAGCCCGGGGTTGAGCACCCGGCGCCAGCGCTTCGCGAGATCGAACTGCGCCCACACCAACGCCGCCAGCGCGAGGATCAGCAGCACGATCGCGGTCCACGGCGGGCGGACATGATTGCGCTGGGCCTCGGTCACCGCCGCCGAACGCCGGTTCTGTAGTTCCTCGGCCATCGGCAGCACATCGGTCTGCATCTGGTTGGACGCTTCGCTCAGATACGCGCCGCCGACCGGATAACCGCTGCGGTTGTTGGTCCGCGCGGTCTCGATGACGCCCGTGTACACCGGCAACCGGGTGGCAATTCCGATCCGGAGGTTCGTGTCGGTCGTGTCGGCCACGCCCGCCCCGGCGCCCCGGCTGTGGCCGGTCTGCGCGACCAGTTCCGCGGCCGCCTCACCGATGGCCTGGGTATAGCGATCGCGCACGGTCTGCGGCTCCAGCCCGCCCGCGATGAACGCGGTGCTCGCCGCCGCGTCGGCGATCGACAGCGAGGTGTAGAGGCGGTGCGCGGAGTAGGAATCCGGTTCGGTGTCGTCGAGCAGGACATTGAGTGCCTGCTGCCGGTCGCCCACGGTCGCGCCGGTCACCCAGCCTGCGGCCACGCACAATCCGATGAGCAGCAGCCCGATCGCGATCAACCGGCCGGGCGAGGAGCGAGCGAACAGTCGCAGCCGGGCAGGGTCGAACTGTTCGCGCACGAACGCGACCCGCAGTGCCGCCGGACTGTCCGCAGCGGCCGGCTCGGCGATCGACGACGGTCGTAGTGCTGTCGTTGTCTGCCCGGTTCGAGCCATGTCCACCTCCTCAGTCTGGGCCGTATTCGCGGATTTCTCGACGGTCGCACCGGCCGGTCGATCGCTCCGCGTGTGCTGGTGCGGAGTTTATTGTGGTCGTAGTGGCGCCGTGGCGTGTGAAATACCCCTGGTTGGCAGTCAGCGGTAGGTCCGGGGACGGCAGGATGAAGATGGGTACGAGATGCGTGGTGACGGTGACGGGTGGTCGCGGGGGGCCGACGGATTGAAACATTGGGGCCGCTTCGGCGCCGCGGGGCTGCTGCTGCGCGCGCCGCTCACCGACGGCGGCTCGGCGGTGCTGATGCAGCATCGGGCGGCGTGGAGTCATCAGGGCGGCACCTGGGCCCTGCCCGGCGGCGCCCGGGACAGTCACGAGACCCCGGTGCACGCCGCGGTGCGCGAGGCCTGGGAGGAAGCGGGCATCGATCCCGCCGATGTCCGGGTGCGCAGCGAGCGGGTGACCGCCGCCGCGCAGAGCGGCTGGACCTACACGACGGTGATCGCCGACGCCGACCGCACGCTGCCGACCAGCCGCAACCGTGAGAGTTCCGAACTCGCCTGGATTCCGGAGGCCGAGGTCGCGGCGCGGCTGCTGCATCCGGGCTTCGCGGCGGCCTGGCCCGGCCTGCGCGCCGCGCCGGCCCGGGTCTGTCTCGACGAACTCGACGAGGACCGGGCCGTCGCCGCGGCGCTGCCGCGCACCGTCGACCTCGCGGCCCGCGGCTTCTTCTGGCTGCACACCGATCCCGACGGCCCCGGTGACTGCGCACGCATCACCGACACCCCGTCCGACGACGCGCCGGCGGGCACCGTGCTGTCGCTCAGCAGGGGCCAAGTGCTCTCCTGAGGGTGCCGAGCATCGGAACTGCCACCGCCGCACGCTGTTCGAGCGGTCAGGCGTTCGCGAGGAGTGCGGTCTTCAGAGCTCGGGCCGCCGATTGCGGGTCGTCGGCCGCGGTGATCGCGCGGACCACCACGATGCGCGTCGCGCCCGCGTCGAGCACCTCCGGCAGGTTGTGCGCGTCGATGCCGCCGATCGCGAACCAGGGCCGGGTCGGGTGGGCGTCGGAGGTGGACCGGACCAGGTCGATGCCCGCGGCCTGGCGGCCCGGCTTGGTCGGTGTCGCGTACACCGGACCGGTGCAGAAGTAGTCGATGTGCTCGTCGATCGCGGCGAGACCGGCCTGCGCGCGGTTGTGCGTGGAGCGGCCGATCACCACGTCCTGGCCCAGGATGCGGCGGGCGTACCAGGGCGGCAGATCGCCCTGCCCGAGGTGCAGGATGTCGGCGCCGGCGGCCAGCGCGATATCGGCGCGGTCGTTCACCGCGACCAGCGCGCCGTGCCTGCGGGCCGCGGCCTTCAGCTCGGCCAGCGCGCCGAGCTCGGCCCGCGCCTCCAGCGGACCGAACTTCGCCTCGCCGGGCGAACCCTTGTCGCGGAGCTGGATGATGTCGACCCCACCCGCGAGCGCGGCTTCGGCGAACTTGGCGAGGTCGCCCTTTTCCCGCCGGGCGTCGGTACAGAGATAGAGCCGAGCGGTGGCCAAGCGCTCCCTGGGCGATGCGGGTCGATTGGGGTGGGACGGTTGCACGCCTTCGACCGTAGCCGCGCTACCGTGGGGAAGCGAACGGCGGCACGAGCGCCGGGCCCGCCGGCCGCTCGCGCGATGGCCGCGCACGGCGGCCCGCCGGAGTTCGGGCGCGGGTGACCAGGAAGGCGCCCGGAACGTCGCCGACCAGATACAAAGGCAGGTGGAACGGATGCGGACGCTGGCCGTCGTCGGTGGCGGCGTCATCGGACTCGGTGTGGCCTGGCGGGCCGCCGAGGCGGGCTGGTCGGTCACCCTGTTCGATCCCGCCGTCGGATCGGGGGCCTCCTGGGTGGCGGGCGGGATGCTCGCTCCGTTGTCGGAAGGCTGGCCGGGCGAGGATCGGGTGCTCGATTTCGGCGCCGCCGCACTGGCCCGCTGGCCCGAGTTCGCCGCTCGGATCGAGGCAGCCGGCGGGGTGGCGGTCCTGGTGGCCGATGCGACCCTGACCGTCGCGCTCGATGCCGCCGACGTCGCGGACCTGCGCACTGTGGCCGACTGGGTCGGTGGCCGCGGGCACGACCTGCGGCTGCTGGATCGCGCGGGCGTCCGCGCGCTGGAGCCGTCCCTGGCACGCACGGTGCGCGCCGGACTGCACGCGCCCGCCGAGCCCGCGATCGACAATCGACGGCTCGTGGCCGGATTGCGCCAGGCGGCCGAGGCGGCCGGGGTGCGGATCCGCGCCGAATCGGTCGACTCGCTCGACGTCCTCGACCACGATCAGATCGTGCTCGCCGCCGGCGCCGCCTCGGCCCGGCTGTGGCCCGGGCTGCCGGTCCGCCCGGTCAAGGGCGAGATCCTGCGGCTGCGGCAGCGGCCCGGCGTGGCGCCCGCGCCGCAGCGGGTGATCCGGGCCAGGGTGCACGGCCGTGCGGTGTACCTGGTTCCGCGCGCCGACGGCATCGTGGTCGGCGCAACCCAATACGAGGCGGGTTTCGACACGACGGTGACCGTCGCCGGGGTCCGCGACCTGATCGCCGACGCCGAGGCGATATTCCCGAGCATCGGCGAATACGAGCTGGCCGAGGCGAGCGCCGGCGCGCGCCCCGGCACCCCGGACAACCTGCCGCTGCTCGGCAGGCTGACCGACCGGATCATCGCGGCCACCGGCCACGGTCGCAACGGCATGCTGACCATGCCGCTGACCGTGGACGCGGTGCTCGCCCAGCTCGCCGGAACCCCGTTGCCCGAGGCGGAACACGCCGACCCGCAACGCTTTTCGACGGCTCACCAGCCGTCCTTGTCATCCGCAGGAGGAGTTCGATGACTTCGACATCCGTCCCCATCGGCGTCACCGTGAACGGTACCGATCACGAGTTCGCCGACACCCTCACCGTGCGTGAGTTGCTGAGCCGCCTCGAGCTGCCCTGTCAGGGCATCGCGCTCGCGGTGGACGGCGCGGTGTTCCCCAAGTCCCGCTGGGACGAACCGGTCGGGCGGGGCTGGCAGATCGAGGTGCTCACGGCGGTCCAGGGTGGCTGAGGCATACGCCCCGCTGCGCATCGCGGACCGCGAGTTCGGTTCCCGGCTCATCATGGGCACGGGCGGGGCGGACAACCTCGCGGTGCTGGAGGAGGCGCTGGTCGCCTCGGGCACCGAGCTGACCACGGTCGCCATGCGCCGGGTGGACGCCGCGGGCGGCACCGGCGTGCTGGATCTGTTGAAGCGCTTGGACATTCAGCCGCTGCCCAATACGGCGGGCTGCCGCACCGCGGCCGAGGCGGTGCTCACCGCGCAACTGGCCCGGGAGGCGCTCGGCACCGACTGGGTGAAGCTCGAGGTGGTCGCCGACGAGCGCACGCTGCTGCCCGATCCGGTCGAATTGCTCACCGCCGCCGAACAATTGGTCGACGACGGCTTCACCGTGCTGCCCTACACCAGCGACGACCCGATCCTGGCGCGCCGGCTGGAGGAGGCGGGCTGCGTCGCGGTGATGCCGCTCGGCGCGCCGATCGGCACCGGCCTGGGCATCGGCAACCCGCACAACATCGAGATGATCGTCGCCGAGGCGAAGGTCCCGGTCATCCTGGACGCGGGCATCGGCACCGCGAGCGATGCCGCGCTCGCCATGGAACTGGGCTGCTCGGCGGTGCTGCTGGCCACCGCGGTGACCAGGGCGCGTCAACCGGAGTTGATGGCCGAGGCGATGGCGGCGGCGGTGCGGGCCGGGTACCTGGCCAGGCAGGCGGGCCGGATCCCGAAACGGTTCTGGGCGCAGGCTTCCTCACCCGCACTCTGACCAGGAACTATCCCTGAAGGATGACCCCCGGTACGTGATCTTCGGGGTTTGCCAGGGTGCGGGTATCAGCTCGTCAGGGTGTCGATCATCCTCGAGGATGATCGAAATCGACACCTTCTGGTGACGCGCGTCGCCTGATTTTCGGGAATGCTGGTCATCATGATCGAGCTGAGAGGGCTGACCAAGCACTACGGGCAGACCGTCGCGGTTCAGGATCTCTCCTTCACCGTTCGACCCGGACAGGTGACGGGGTTCCTGGGCCCGAACGGCGCCGGTAAGTCGACGACGATGCGAATGATCCTCGGGCTGGACAAGCCCACCGCGGGGACCGCGCACATCTTGGGCAAGCCGTACCGCGAACTGGACCATCCGCTGCGCACCGTCGGCGCATTGCTCGACGCCAAGTGGGTGCATCCGAACCGTTCGGCGCGCGCCCACCTCGAGTGGATGGCCGCCTCCAACGACATCCCGAAGTCGCGGGTGGAGGAGGTGCTGCGGCTGGTCGGCCTGTCCGAGGTGGCGGGCAAGACCGCGGGCGGCTTCTCGCTCGGTATGTCGCAGCGGCTCGGCCTGGCCGGCGCGCTGCTCGGCGACCCGCAGGTGCTGCTGTTCGACGAGCCGGTCAACGGCCTCGACCCGGAGGGCATCCTGTGGATCCGCCGGTTCATGCAGCGCCTGGCCGCCGAGGGCCGCACCGTGCTGGTGTCCAGCCACCTGCTCTCGGAGATGGCGCAGACCGCCGAGCACCTCGTGGTGATCGGGCGCGGACAGCTGATCTCCGACACCACCACCCAGGAATTCATCGAGCGCGCCTCCGAACAGTCGGTGCGCGTGCGCAGCCCGCAGCTCGACCAGTTGCGCAGCCTGCTCACCTCCAACGGCATGACCGTGCGTGAAGACGGCAGCGGCCAGGACGGTCCCGCGCTGGTCGTGGCCGGTGTGGCCAGCGACGCGGTCGGCAAACTGGCCGGCGCGAACGACATCACGCTGTTCGAGCTCGCGCCGCAGCGCGCCTCGCTGGAGGAAGCGTTCATGCGGATGACCGGCGGCGCGGTGCAGTACCACGGCGAAGGCCTCGATCAGGCGATGGGAGGTGCGCTCTGATGGGCGTGCTGGCAGCAGAACGAATCAAGCTCACCTCGACCAGGTCGCCCTGGTGGTGCTCGGCGGTCGTCGTCGCACTCGGTCTCGGCCTAGCCGCGCTGTTCTCGCTGGTGGTCAAGTCCTCCGGGGACGAGCCCGCGCAGGGCACGCCGAATCTGGACGTGAGCACCGCGACCTCGGGTGTCGTCGGGTTCGGCGTGATGGTGCTGATGATCATGGCCGCGTTGACCGTGACCAGCGAGTACCGCTTCGGCGTCATCCGGACCACGTTCCAGGCGGTGCCCAACCGCACCAAGGTGCTGTTGACCAAGACCGCTTTGGTCGGTGTCTTCAGCGCCGTGCTCACCACGATCCTGGCCTTCCTCGCCGTCGGCGTGGCCAAGGCGATCGCGGGCTCGGCCTCGAACGCCGATCTGGCCCTGGACGGACAGTGGCGGGCGGTCTACGGCATCCCGATCTACGCCTTCCTCATGATCGCCGTCGCGATCGGCGTCGGTGTGCTGGTCCGGCAGTCGGCGGCCGCGATCTCGCTGATCGTGCTGTGGTCGCTGCTGATCGAGCCGCTGCTGGGCGCATTCGGCAGCTTCGGGCGCAACGTGGGACCGTTCCTGCCGTTCCAGAACGCCAGCCACTTCCTGAGCGTCTCGGATTCCGGCGCCAACTGGCACTGGGGTCCGTGGGGCAGCCTGCTCTACTTCGCCGCCTTCACGGCGATCGTCTACGGCGCCGCACTGGTCCTGGTGAACCAGCGCGACGCCTGACCTGGAACTACCCGAGTCGCCTTCCCTCGCCACTCGGGTCGGGGCGCCGACCTTGTCGGGAGGTCCGCGCGCCCCTGCACCGCCCGCCACTGCCCGGTGGACGGTGTGCTCATCGGCCCGGTGCGAATCCCCTTCGTGCCGGGTCGATGAGGTTTCGGCCGAGGGCATTATGGCCGGTCGGCGGGCACTGTGAACATCGCGGAAACTGTGAATCACGTCGCTTCAGCGGGGCCGGATCCGCGGGTACAGTTCGAACCAGCAACCAGCTCGTTATCCGTCGGCGGCCCCAATGTCGTGCCCGCTGCGTCCGTCGGGAGGTAGCAAGGTGGCCATGATCAGCGATCCACCAGCCGCGGGACGGCTGAGATACCCTCTGCACGTGAGCGAAACACCTTCCGGCGGTGCTGCGCCCGGGTCGGATTCGGAGGGCGAGGATGCCCTTCCGCCCGAGGTCGTCATCCCGCTGGTACCCGCGGACGCGGACGGCCCGATCCGCCGCTCCCGCGCGGGGCTGCGCAAAGGTCAGCTGTCCACGCTGATGAACGCGGCGAACAACCGGAAAGATCTCATCGGAGTGCTCCGCAAAGCGCGCGAGCAGCTGCCCGGTGATCCTTCTTTCGGTGACCCGCTGTCGGTTTCGGGCCCCGGTGGCGCGCGGGCCGTCGCGCGTGCCGCGGACAAGCTGGTCGGCGACACCCCCAGCGCGGCCAGGGAGATCGGCTTCGGCGCGTTGCAGGTCTGGCAGGCGATGCTGGAGCGTGTCGGCCGCGGCAAAGGTAACCAAGAGATAACCGTCATGTTCACCGACCTGGTCGCGTTCTCCAGTTGGTCGCTGTCCGCGGGCGACGAGGCGACCCTGGAGTTGCTCCGCCGTGTGGCCAAGGCCATCGAGCCGCCGATCGCCGAGCGCGGCGGTCAGGTGGTCAAGCGGATGGGGGACGGCGTCATGGCGGTGTTCCCGTCCGCCGAGCGCGCGGTGCGCGCCGCGATCAACGCCAAACGCAACCTGGCCGACGTGAAGGTGCGGGACTACCGCCCGCAGATGCGGATCGGCCTGCACACCGGCTCGCCGCGGGAGATCGGCGGCGACTGGCTCGGCGTGGACGTCACCATCGCGGCCCGGGTGATGGAGGCGGGCGGCAACGGCAACACCATGCTGTCCGAGGCGACGTTGCAGTCGCTGCAGCCGGAGACGCTCGCGGAACTGGGCTATGTCGTGAAGCCGTACCGCCGCAGCTTCTTCGCCGCGCCGCTCAGCGGGGTCCCCGAGGACCTGCGCATCTTCCGGCTGTCCGAGAACTGAGTCAGGACCCGATCCACCAGGTGATGCCGCCCGCCGCGGCGAGTACCGCGCAGACCCCGAGTGCGATCGACAGCGGTCGCGCGGTCTTCCACGTCGTATACGCCCCGCCGAGCAGGAATCCGGCCAGGGCGATCAAGAGAATCACGGTGACATCAGTAGACACGGGGCCCATTGTGCTCTGTCCTGATGACTCGCTTCGCACGCGCTTCCTGCGGTGATCTGACCCACAGCCGAGTAACAAGCACGCGCGCTTGCTTTTTTCTGTGCGCGGTGTGATGCTGAACCCGGAACGCGGACTTCACGGGTGCGGCACGCGGCTGCGCCCTGCCGGTCCGGCACCGCAGAGGAGGCATACCCGCTGATGAGTACGCTGGCCGCGAATCCGGAGGTCCTCCGGATCGGCAACTGTTCCGGCTTCTACGGTGATCGGTTCAGCGCGATGCGCGAGATGCTCGAAGGTGGGCAGCTCGACGTGCTCACCGGGGACTACCTCGCCGAGTTGACCATGCTGATCCTCGGCCGGGACCGGATGAAGGACCCGAGCCTCGGTTACGCCAAGACCTTCGTCAAGCAGCTCGAGGACTGCCTCGGGCTGGCGTTGGAACGCAACGTGCAGATCGTCGCGAACGCAGGCGGTCTGAATCCCGCAGGGCTCGCGGAGCGACTGCGCAAGGTGGCCGCGGACCTCGGCCTCGACGCCAAGATCGCCTACGTCGAAGGCGACGATCTGGTCGGGCGCGCAAGCGAACTCGGCCTCGGCGCCCCGCTCACCGCCAATGCCTACCTCGGTGCCTGGGGCATCGTCGAATGCCTGCACGCCGGCGCCGATATCGTGGTGACCGGGCGGGTCACCGACGCGTCGGTGGTCGTCGGCCCGGCGGCCGCCCACTTCGGCTGGGGCCGAACCGATTACGACCAACTGGCGGGTGCGGTGGTGGCCGGGCACGTGATCGAGTGCAGCACCCAGGCCACCGGCGGCAACTTCGCCTTCTTCACCGAACTCGCCGATCTCGGCCGGCCCGGCTTCCCGATCGCCGAAATCCGCAGGGACGGCAGCAGTGTCATCACCAAGCACGAGGGCACCGGCGGCGCGGTCACGGTCGACACGGTCGCGGCGCAGCTCATGTACGAGATCCAGGGCGCGCGCTACGCCGGGCCGGATGTCACGTCCCGGCTGGACACCGTGCGACTCGCCGCAGACGGCCCGGACCGGGTGCTGATCAGCGGTGTCGCCGGCGAGGCCCCGCCCGACACCCTGAAGGTCTCGCTGAACACCCTCGGCGGCTTCCGCAACGAGATGGCCTTCATCCTCACCGGACTCGATATCGAGGCGAAAGCCGAACTGGCGCAGCGGCAGTTGGAGTCCTGGCTGCCGAGCAAGCCCGCGGAGCTGGACTGGACACTGGCCCGCCTGGACCGGCCCGACGCCGACACCGAGGAGCAGGCCAGCGCGCTGCTGCGCTGTGTGGTGCGCGACGCCGACCCGAACAAGGTGGGCCGTGCCTTCTCCAGCGTCGCCGTCGAATTGGCGCTCGCCAGCTACCCGGGGTGCAGCTTCACCACGCTGCCCGGCAACGGCTCGCCCTACGGGGTGTACACGCCGGGCTACGTCGCGGCCACCGAGGTGCCGCACGTCGCGGTGCTGCCGGATGGTTCACGCACCGATATCGCGCCCCCCGCGGACACGCTGGCGTTGGCCGAGGTAAGCGCGCCCGCGCTGCCGGAACCGTTGGTGGGCAAGGAAACCCGGCGCGCACCGCTCGGCAGCATCGCGCTGGCGCGCAGCGGCGACAAGGGTGGCAACGCCAATGTCGGTGTCTGGGTGCGCACCGAGGACCAATGGCGTTGGCTGGTACACACACTCACCGTCGACCGGGTGAAAGAGCTGTTGCCCGAGGCCGCCACGCTGTCCGTGACCCGGCACATGCTGCCCAATCTGCGCGCGGTCAATTTCATCATCGAGGGACTGCTCGGACAGGGCGTCGCCTATCAGGCCCGATTCGACCCACAGGCCAAAGGACTCGGCGAATGGCTGCGGTCCCGTCATCTCGACATTCCATTGGAGTTTCTATGAATTCAGTATCGCGAAGCGATTCCGTCGGGGGCGGCGGTCGGGCGACGGGTGGGCGTTGGAATACTCCTGAGCGGCGCGAATTGCGTGCCACGGTGCGCAGTTTCGCGGAGCGCGAGATCCTGCCCTATATGGACGAGTGGGAGCGCGACGGCGAGATCCCGCGCGAGTTGCACAAGAAGGCGGGTGCGCTGGGCCTGCTGGGCATCCAATTCCCGGAATCCGCGGGCGGTTCCGGCGGTGACGGTATCGACGCGATGATCGTCTGCGAGGAACTGCACCAGGCGGGGGCCTCCGGCGGCTTGTTCGCCTCGTTGTTCACCTGCGGTATCGCGGTGCCGCACATGATCGCCGCGGGCAACCCCGAGCAGATCGAGCGCTGGGTGCGCCCGACGCTGGCGGGGGAGAAGATCGGCTCGCTCGCCATCACCGAGCCCGGCGGCGGTTCCGATGTCGGCCACCTCACCACCACCGCGCGCCGTGACGGCGACCACTACATCGTCAACGGCGCCAAGACCTATATCACCTCGGCCTGCCGGGCCGACTACGTGGTCACCGCCGTCCGCACGGGCGGCCCCGGTTCGCAAGGGATTTCGCTGCTGGTGGTGGAGAAGGGCACGCCGGGCTTCACCGTGAGCCGCAAGCTGGACAAGATGGGCTGGCGCGCCTCCGACACCGCCGAACTGTCCTACGTGGACGTCCGGGTGCCTGCGGCGAACCTGGTCGGCGCGGAGAACTCCGGCTTCTTCCAGATCGCGGGCGCGTTCGTCAGCGAGCGGGTCGGCCTTGCGGTGCAGGCGTATTCGAGCGCGCAACGCTGCCTCGATCTCACCCTGGACTGGGTGCGCAGCCGGGAAACCTTCGGCCGCCCGCTGATCAGCAGGCAGGCCGTGCAGAACACGGTCACCGAGATGGCGCGGCGCATCGACGTCGCCCGCGTCTACACCCGGGATGTGGCCCAGCGCAGCGCGAACGGCGAGACCGACCTGATCGCCGAGGTCTGCTTCGCCAAGAACACCGCCGTCGAGGCGGGCGAATGGGTGGCCAACCAGGCGGTCCAGCTGTTCGGCGGCCTCGGCTACATGCGCGAATCCGAGATCGAACGCCAATACCGCGACATGCGCATCCTCGGCATCGGCGGTGGCACCACCGAAATCCTGACCGGCCTTGCCGCCAAACGATTGGGGTACCAGTCTTGACCACCCTGCGCAGCACATTGGACACCGCGTCGCCGGATTACGCGGCCGCGGCGGACGCCATGACCGCCAAGCTCACCGAGGTGGAGGGGGAGTTCGCCAAGGCGATCGCGGGCGGCGGGCCGGAGAAGCTGGCCCGGCATCGCAAGCGCGGCAAGCTGACCGCGCGCGAGCGGATCGAGCTGCTCGTCGACGAGGATTCGCCGTTCCTGGAGCTGTGCCCGCTGGCGGGGTGGGGCAGCGAATTCCACGTCGGCGCGAGCACCATCGCGGGCATCGGGATCGTGGAGGGCGTCGAATGCATGATCGTCGCGCCCGACCCGACCGTGCGCGGCGGCACGTCGAACCCGTGGACGCTGCGAAAGACGTTGCGGATCAACGACATCGTGCGGGAGAACCGGTTGCCGGTGATCTCGCTGGTGGAGTCCGGCGGCGCGGACCTGCCGACGCAGAAGGAAGTCTTCGTGCCCGGCGGTCGCATGTTCCGCGACCTCACCCGCGCCTCCGCGGCCGGAATCCCCACCATCGCACTGGTTTTCGGTAACTCGACCGCGGGTGGCGCCTACATTCCCGGCATGTCCGATCACGTAGTGATGATCAAGGAGCGCTCCAAGGTGTTCCTCGGCGGACCGCCACTGGTCAAGATGGCGACGGGAGAGGAGTCCGACGACGAATCGCTCGGCGGCGCCGATATGCACGCCCGCGTCTCGGGCCTGGCCGACTACTACGCGATCGACGAGCAGGACGCGATCCGGCTCGGCCGCGCCATCGTCCGCAGGCTGAACTGGCGCAAGCAGGGCCCGGCGCCGCGCCCGAGCGTGCTCGAGCCGCTGTACGACCCCGAGGATCTGCTCGGCATCGTGCCCTCGGATCTGAAGATCCCGTTCGACCCGCGCGAGGTGATCGCGCGCATCGTGGACGGCTCCGATTTCGACGAGTTCAAGCCGCTGTACGGCAGCAGCCTGGTCACCGGTTGGGCGGAGCTGCACGGCTATCCGATCGGCATCCTGGCCAACGCGCGGGGCGTGCTGTTCTCCGAGGAATCGCAGAAGGCCACCCAGTTCATCCAGCTGGCGAACAAGACCGACACGCCACTGCTGTTCCTGCACAACACCACCGGCTACATGGTCGGCAAAGAGTACGAGCAGAAGGGCATCATCAAGCACGGTGCGATGATGATCAACGCGGTGTCCAATTCGACGGTGCCGCATATCTCGGTGCTCATGGGCGCCTCCTACGGCGCCGGGCACTACGGCATGTGCGGCCGGGCTTACGACCCACGTTTCGTCTTCGCCTGGCCCAGTGCGAAATCCGCCGTGATGGGTGGCGCGCAGCTGGCCGGTGTCATCTCGATCGTGAGCCGGGCGTCGGCCGAGGCCAAGGGTCAGCCGTTCAACGAGGAGGCCGACGCCGGGATGCGCGCCATGGTCGAGGCGCAGATCGAGGCCGAGTCGCTGGCCATGTTCATGTCCGGTCGCCTCTACGACGACGGTGTCATCGATCCGCGCGATACCCGCACCGTGCTGGGAATGTCCTTGTCGGCCATTCACAATGCCCCGATCAAGGGCGCCGACGGCTTCGGCGTCTTCCGAATGTGAGGGATCAGATGCCAATCTCGAGTGTCCTGGTTGCCAATCGGGGTGAGATCGCTCGCCGCGTGTTCGCCACCTGCCGGCGGACCGGTCTGAGCACCGTCGCGGTCTATTCGGACGCGGACGCGGCCGCCCCGCATGTGGCGGAGGCGGATTCGGCGGTCCGGCTGCCCGGCAACACCCCGGCCGAAACCTACCTGCGCGGTGATCTGATCATCGAGGCGGCGCTGTCCGCGGGCGCCGACGCCGTACACCCCGGCTACGGATTCATGTCCGAGAACGCCGATTTCGCGAAGGCGGTGCTCGCGGCGGGGCTGATCTGGATCGGCCCGCCGGTCGAGGCGATCGAGCAGATGGGCTCCAAGGTCGCCTCGAAGAAGATGATGGACGCCGCGGGCGTCCCCGTGCTCGCCGAGCTGGACCCGGCCGAAGTCACCGAGGATCATCTGCCGGTCCTGATCAAGGCGTCCGCGGGCGGCGGTGGGCGCGGCATGCGGGTGGTCCGCAGCCTGGCGGAGTTGACCCCGCAGCTCGAAGGGGCGCGGCGCGAGGCCGAGTCGGCCTTCGGCGATCCGACGGTGTTCTGCGAGCGGTACCTCGAAACCGGCAGGCATATCGAGGTGCAGGTGATGGCCGATACGCACGGCACCATCTGGGCGGTCGGCGAGCGCGAATGCTCCATCCAGCGCAGGCACCAGAAGGTCGTCGAGGAGGCGCCCTCGCCGCTGGTCGAGCGCACCGAAGGGATGCGCGAGCGGCTGTTCGAGGCGGCGCGGCTGGCCGCCGGCGCGATCGATTACACCGGCGCGGGCACGGTGGAATTCCTCGCCGACGAGCGCGGCGAATTCTTCTTCCTCGAGATGAATACCCGTTTGCAGGTGGAACATCCGGTCACCGAGTGCACCACCGGCCTGGATCTGGTTCGCCTGCAACTCGACGTGGCCGACGGCGCCGCGCTGCCGTCGGAACCGCCTGCGATGCACGGGCATTCGATCGAGGTCCGGCTCTACGCCGAGGATCCGGCGCAGGACTGGCAACCGCAGAGCGGCACTGTGCACCGACTCGACATCCCGTTGGTGCGTACCGAATTCGATCTGCTCGACCGTCCGGGCATCCGGCTGGACACCGGCGTGGTGGACGGTTCGGTCGTCGGCGTGCACTACGACCCGATGCTGGCCAAAGTCATCTCCTACGCCGAAACCCGCGACGAGGCGGCGCGGCTGCTGGCGACCGCGTTGCACCGGGCAAAGATCCACGGCCTGGTGACCAACCGCGACCTGCTGGTCCGGGTGCTGCGTCACCCGGCCTTTCTGGCCGGGGACACCGATACCGCGTTCTTCGGCACGCACGGATTGGACACGCTGGCAGCGCCTTTGGTGTCCGAAGCCGACGAGGCGCTGTCGCTGGTCGCGGCCGCGCTCGCCGACGCCGCGGCGAACCGCGTCGCCGCCCGGGCCGGCGGTGGACTGCCCAGCGGCTGGCGCAACCTGCCGTCGCAGTCGACGCACAAGCTGTTCGAGAGCCGTACCAGCGGCACGCACGATATCGGCTACCGCTACACCCGCGGGGTGGTCGCGGTGGACGGCCACGACGGGCTCGAACTCGTCGAATCGCGTGCCGACCGCGTGGTGCTCGCGGTGCCGGGCGAAAGAGGCTCGGTCCGTAGGCATTTCGCCGTCGCCAGGTACGGCGATCTGGTGTGCGTGGACTCGCCGCTCGGGCCGGTCAGCGCGCGCAAACTGCCGCGCTTCAGTGATCCGGCCGACCAGGTGGCCACCGGCTCCCTGCTCGCGCCCATGCCCGGCAGCGTGATCCGGCTCGGCGCCGAGGTCGGCAGCCGGGTCGAACAGGGCCAGCCCATCCTGTGGCTGGAGGCGATGAAGATGGAGCACACCATCGCCGCCCCCGCCGCCGGCGTGCTCAGCGCCGTCAATGTCACCGTCGGCCAGCAGGTCGACGTAGGCGCCGTCCTTGCCGTCGTCGATCCCGCCGAGAGCAACGAACACCAGGAGTCCTGAATGAGCTTTGTCGAGACTGAAGAACAGCAAGCGCTGAGAACGGCTGTTGCGGCGCTGGCCGCGAAGTACAACTATCGCGACTACGTGCTGCCGAAAGCCCGCGCCAACGAGCCGCTCACCGAATTGTGGGACGAGGCAGGCAAACTCGGCTTCCTCGGGGTGAATCTGCCGGAGGAGTACGGCGGCGGTGGCGCGGGGCTCTACGAGCTGGCGCTGGTGATGGAGGAGCTGTCCGCGCAGGGCGCGGGGCTGCTGCTGATGGTGGTCTCCCCGGCCATCTGCGGCACCATCATCACCAAGTACGGCACCGACGAGCAGAAGCAGACCTGGCTGCCCAAACTCGGTGACGGCAGCGGCAAAATGGTGTTCGGCATCACGGAGCCGGACGCGGGTTCCAATTCGCACCAGATCACCACCACCGCGCGCCGCGACGGCGAGGAGTGGATCCTCAACGGCCGCAAGATCTTCATCTCCGGGGTGGATCAGGCCGAGGCCGTGCTGATCGTCTCGCGTACCGAGGATCACAAGACCGGCAAGCTCAAGCCCGCGCTGTTCATCGTGCCGACCGATGCCGCAGGCTTCCACAAGACGCCGCAGGAAATGGACATCATCGAGCCGGATCATCAGTTCACGCTGTTCCTCGATGACGTGCGGCTGCCGGCGAACGCGCTGGTGGGCAAGGAAGACGCCGCGCTGATGCAGTTGTTCGCCGGTCTGAACCCGGAGCGGGTGATGGGTGCCGCGATGGCGATCGGCCTGGGCCGCTACGCCATCGATCGTGCGGTGGAGTACGCCAAGGAGCGCACGGTGTGGAAGACGCCGATCGGTGCGCACCAAGGCATCTCGCATCCGCTGGCGCAGGTGAAAATCGAGCTGGAGCTGGCCAAGCTGATGATGCGCAAGGCCGCGACGCTCTACGACCTCGGCGACGAGATGGGTGCCGCCGAGGCCGCGAACATGGCGAAATACGCTGCGGCGGAGGCGAGTATCAAGGCGCTGGATCAGGCCATCCAGACCCACGGCGGCGCGGGCCTGACCAAGGAGTACGGCCTGGCCGCGATGCTGGCCGCCGCGCGCATCGGCCGGATCGCCCCGGTCAGCCGGGAAATGGTGCTGAACTTCGTCGCGCAGTACTCGCTCGGCCTGCCCAAGTCCTACTGACCACGTCCGCCCGCCGGGGGTGCCGAGCGCGGTACCCCCGGCGGGGCGACAGGAGACTCGATGACCGAGACATCCACCGCGCCCTACGTCCGCTACGACGTCGCCGACGGTTTCGCGACGCTCACGCTGGATTCGCCGCACAACCGCAACGCGCTGTCGTCGAAGCTGGTGGCCGAACTCTTGCAGGGCCTCGATGCGGCCGCGGCCGATGACAAGGTGCGCGGCATCGTCCTCGCCCACACCGGCAACACGTTCTGTGCGGGCGCCGACCTGTCCGAGGCCAGTAACGCCGATCCCGCGGTGGCCGCCGACGAGCGCACCCGCGTGATGATCGGCGTGCTGCGCCGCTTGATCGCCACGCCCAAGCCGGTGATCGCGCAGATCGACGGCAACGTGCGGGCCGGTGGGATGGGCATCGTCGCGGCCTGCGATATCGCGGTGGCCGGGCCGACGAGTAGTTTCGCGCTCACCGAGGTGCGCATCGGGCTGGCCCCGTTCATGATTTCGCTCACCCTGCTGCCGCGCCTGAGCTCGCGGGCGGCGTCGCGCTACTTCTTGACCGGGGAGAAGTTCGATGCCGCGGTGGCCGAGCAGATCGGGCTGATCAGCACCGCCGCGGCCGATCCGGTGGCCGAGGTGGCGCGGCTGCGCGCGGAGCTGCGCAAAGGCTCGCCGCAGGGGCTGGCCGAGAGCAAGCGGCTGGTCAACGCGGCCATGCTGGCCGAGTTCGACACCTCGGCCGAGGAACTCGCGCAACGCTCGGCGAGCTTCTTCGGCACCCCCGAGGTGCACGAGGGCATGCTGGCCTTCCTGCAGCGCCGTCCCGCGAGCTGGGCAGAATAGCCCTCATGGCGACACCCCACGAACCCAAGCAGGACCGCAGCCGAGCCACCCGGCAGCGCCTGCTGGAGGCGACCATCGACTGCCTGGCCGAAACGGGCTGGGCGGCGGCGACGGTCGCGGTGGTCGCCGAGCGGGCGGGGGTGTCCCGGGGCGCGGCCCAGCATCACTTCCCCACCAGGGAGGATCTGATCACCGCCGCGCTCGAGTACATGTTCGACACCAGGACCCAGCAGGCCAAGGACGAGGCGGTGGCCATGGCCGAGGTGGCCAGCGGGGTCGGCCGCACCGAGGCGGTGGTCGCCGGGCTGGTCGAGTCGTACACCAGCCCGCTGTTCAAGGCGGCGTTGCAGGTGTGGACGCACGCGGCCGCCGATCCGGCGCTGCGGGAGCGAATCGTCCCGCTCGAAGCCAAGTTCGGCCGGATCTCGCACCGGCGCGCGGTGGAGGCGCTCGGGGTGGACGACTCCGATCCGGTCACCCATCATCTGGTCCAGGCCACGCTGGACATGGCGCGCGGGCTCGGCCTGGCCGACGTGCTCACCGACGACTCCGCGCGGCGCAAGGACATCGTGCAGCAGTGGGCGGCGACGCTGCACGAGGCGCTGCACGCCCGCGGCTGAGATCAGTTGTCCGCCTGCGATTCCCGGGGCACCGCGGGCGATTCGCCGGTCGGGCCGTGCGCCGGGCGAACGTGCTCGAACCATCGAGCCGCCTCGTCGGCGGTGAGGGCCCGCTCCAGCACGAGATCGGCGGGTACGAACGGGAAGTAGCGGCCCGCGGGCCAGTGGCGCTCGTACGGCGGCGGATCGAGCACCAGCACCCGGGACCCGCCGAGCACCGGGATATCCGCGGGCGTGCCCTCGTTCCATATCCAATCGCCCTCGGGCGCAACGAGATTGAATGCGCCGACGGTGGGCGCCTGCCCCTCGGCGTCGCGGCACATCGCCGCCGCCTCGGCCGACGGGCGCGCGCCGGGCAGGTGCTGATCGCCGAGCAGCACGTCGGCGAGCAGGGTGTGCAGCTGGAAGTTGTCGGCGATCCCGGTCATCCGCAGCAGGTAGCCGGTCCCGGTTTCGCGGTGCAGGGCCACCAAGGGTTCGTCGTCGAGCAGCGCCAACATGTGGGCCAGCTCCTTGAACCAGCGCCCCGAGCACTCGGCGAGGTCGTCGTGGCGTTGCGCCAGGATCTGACAACCCTCGGGCCCGAACAACTTTCGCACCCGCTGATGCTGCAGCATCGCCAGCGCGGGCGAGACCCACTGGGGCAGCGTCCACCATCCCATCAGCGGCTCCAGTCCGAACCGGTCGAGCCACGCGTAGTCGGGGTCGGTGGTCTCCGGGTCGGGCGGCTCGGTGCCCATACTGTCACGCCACTGCTCGGCGAATTGCCGGGCGTATCCAAGTGATTTGGCCAGATTCGCGAGGATCACGGGTGCGCACTCCACCGCATCGTCCGCGCTGGTCACGTACGCGCCCACCATGTTCGCGATCTGTGGCCGCGCCCCGGGCGGCACATGGTCGAGCAGCGGGGCGAGCGCTTTGCAGCCGCGCACGATGATCTCGGAACCCGCCCCGTCCAGCGAGGCCATGAGTTCCTCTTGCGCGGCCCGGGTCTGCTCGGGTTCGCGCGCCGACAGCGCCTGCATGAAAGCGCCGACGGCAGTGAAGAAACGGTCGTCGCCCGAACTCATGACGCCACCTCGCCGGCGCTCGGTTCCGTCGGGCGCGCGGTGCACTGCCACCCGGTTGGCTCACTGCGTTCGTTCACGGCTGCACGGTATTGACTGAAACGGTGCCTTGTCGACCCCCATAGTCAGGGGCAACGCCGTGTGTTTCACCGGCTTTCGCGGGTCGGTGCGGCCGGGTACCGGGGCGTGCCGGTCGCGGTCGTCGGCGCACCTGAGCTGATCCGCGCGCAACCGTCCTTGCTTGCCTTAGGGTCTGGCGTATGGACAGTGCGGAGTACGGCGGGCTCGAGCAAACCCTCGGTCAGCCGATTGCCGGTAGCGCGCCCGCCGAATGGGGCTTCCAGAACCGTACCGACCTGCTCACCCTGGCCGACGGCGATCGGATGGTCCTGCAGCGCTACCGCGATCCCGACGATGCCGAGCGCAGGTTGCGGATCATGCACACGCTGCTGGAGCCCGCCGCCAAGCGGGGCATCGCCATCCCGCGCATCCGCCGCTTCGATCTCGACGCCGATCCCGCCTGGATCGTCTTCGACGCGCTGCCCGGAGTGCCCGTCCCGGCCAGCGCCGCGATCGGTCCGGACAGCGCGCGTTTCCCGGCCATCGCACGGGAGATGGGCCTGCTGCTCGCGGCCTTCCGCCGCCTGCCCACCGCGGGCCTGCAACTCGACGACCTCTGGGCCACCCCGACCCGGCTCGCCCAGCAGGCGAGCGGCTGGGCCGCCCGGCTCGAACCCGAGCTCTCCGGCCCGCAGCGCGCGAACCTGGACCAAGTGCTGAAGGCCTATCCCGCGCTGTTCGCCGAGCGTCGCACGGTGCTCGCGCACGGGGACTTCACCCCGGTCAATATCCTCACCGACGGCGAAACCATCACGGGCCTGCTCGATTTCGAGTCCGTCCGGCTCGCCGACCCGCTCTTCGATCCCGCGTGGTGGGCTTGGTCGGTCGGTTTCGCGGGCGCCGAGGTGCTGGCGCCCGCCTGGCCCGGATTTCTCGAGGCCGCGAAGTTCGACCCCGCCGAACCCGAGCTGGCCGAGCGCGTGCGCGCCCTGCAGATCCTGCGGATGCTCGAATTGCTCACCAGCCAGAGCGATCTCAGTCCGAAGATCCGAGACGCGGTGTACGGCAAGCTGGTCGCCGAGCTGTAGCACCCTACTTCGCCGGATAGGCGTCGGCCAGCCATTCGGCGAAGGTGGGGCCTGCGAGGGTGGCGTGTGCGCCGGCCAGCAGTCCGCCGTTCTCGAAGGTCTCGCGATCCGGGTTGGCCGGGTCGCTGGATTCGATGATCCGAGTGGCCGCGCCGCGCCGCGCGGCGAGCAGCCGGGCCGCGCCCGCCATGGTCTCGGGCTGCGGGCCCGCGATCTCGGGGATCGGCGCACCGGTCGCCGCGGGCGCCGGGGCGACGGCCAGCTCCACCAGCGCTTCGGCCACCGTGCGCGCGGCGACCAGCTGGGTGCGCATGTTCGCGAGGTAGGCGACATCACCCTGCGTGCCCCACTGGGTCATCACCTCGACCAGCTCGTGGAACTGGGCGGCGCGCAGAATCTGTACCGGCAGCGGGCCCGCCGCGAGCGCGCGCTCGTGCGCCAGCTTGGCCGCGTTGTATCCGCCGGTGGCGTTGTCGATGCCGATGATGGAGACCACCACCAGTCGTTCGACTCCGGCCTGCCGGCCCGCCTCGTGCAGGTTTCGCGCTGCGGCGGTGAAGAACTCGGTCGCGATGTCCTTGTCCGCCGACGGCGTGCTGGACGCGTCGATGACCACCTGCACGCCGGCCAGCGCCGCGGCCAGCGCCGCCCCGGTCTCGATGTCCACGCCGTCTTTCCGGGAGAACGCCACCACCTCGTGGCCCTGCTCGTTCAGCACGTCCACCACGTGCCGTCCCAGCCGACCCGTCGCCCCGGCCACCGCGATCTTCTTCGTCATCGTTGCACTCCTCTGTGTTCCTGCGCGTTCTGCCGCGTTCACAGAGAGGACGACCCAGCCCGCCCGAGTGTGACATCGGGGTGGCATGCGCAATCCGCACCGGGCGAGGGACCCGGTGCGGATCGAGCGGACTATCGGGTGGCGGTGAGGTCGTACAGGGTTACGCCGTCCACCTCGGTGGCGGTGTAGTTGTCCTTGACCCACTGCGTGATCTGATTGCTGGTGGATTGTCCACCGTCGCCGGGCCCGCCTTCGCGTTCGCCGCGATTGCTGCCGATGAAATAGTGGATCTTCCCTTCTGCCACATACTGTTTGAACTGATCAAGGGTCGGCGAGGGATCGCTGCCGTTGAAGCCGCCGATGGGCATGACGGGTAGCTCGGTGGCGAGCTGGAACCCTGCCGCGCTGTTGGAGCCGATGGCGGCGGCCGCCCAGGTGTAGGTGCTGCCGTCCTGCGCCAGCAGGGCGACGACCTTGTCGCTGGGTTTGCTCGCACCGAGCAACCCGCCCGCCGGGCCGCCCAGCATCTCGCGGCCCTGACCGGCTGCCGGGCCGCCCGGCATGCCCTGATGTCCAGGACCTTGTCCGCCGTCACCGCGCGGCATGCGGCCACCGGGCATGCCCTCACCCCACGGGCCGGGTCCGAACATCCCGAACCGGCCGACATTCGGGCCCGCCGACGGGATTGAGCCCTCGTGTGCGGTCGCGATGGTGTCGACGGCGTACGCGGTCGGCCCGGCCAAACCGGTGAACGCGATGGTGAGCGCGGAGACGACGGCCAGCTTGCGCCGTGCGGGAACGAGCGCGACGAGCGTCGCGAGAATGCCGGCGACGAGCACGGTCCAGCGCAGCCAGGGCTGCCAGTGGACGCTGCGGGACAACAACATCCACGCCGTCGCGGTGGTCAGCCCGACCGCGAGCGCGAGCATCAGCCGCACCCACAGTCGCCGCCGTTCCCGCCACAGCAGCACCGCGCCCGCTCCGGCCAGCGCCGCCACCGCGGGCGCGAGTGCCACCGTGTAGTACTGATGGAAGATGCCGGCCATGAAGCTGAAGGTCAGTCCGGTCGCCAACAGCCAACCGCCCCACAGGATCAGTCCGGCGCGCTGCCGATCGGTCCGGGCGGCTTTGCCGCGCAACAGGATTCCGGCCACCAGGGCGACCAGCGCGGCGGGGATCAGCCACGCGATCTGACCGCCCTGCGCGGGCTCGAACATCCGGGTGATGCCCGGACTGCCCCACATGCCGCCGCCACCGGCCGGCAGGTCGGCGCCACCCATGCCGACGCTGCCGCGCTCGTTGCCGTTCAGCCTGCCGAGCCCGTTGTAGCCGAGGGTGAGTTCGAGAATCGAATTGTTCTGTGACCCACCGATCCACGGCCGCGAAGCGGCAGGCCACAGCTCGACGGCCAGCAGCCACCAGCCCGCGGCCACCACCATGGCGGCCCCGGCTGCCAGCAGTTGCAGCACCCGCTTGCCGAGTTTCGGCGGTCCGGCGATCAGGTAGGTCAGCACGAGCGGCGGCACCACCAGCAGCACCTGCAACTGCTTGGTGAGGAAGCCGAATCCGACGAATACGCCGGTGAGCACCAGCCAGCGCCACCGGCCGTCCTCGACCGCGCGGGTGATCGCCCACGCGGCGGCCACCATAAGGAACACCAGCAGCGCGTCCGGGTTGTTGAACCGGAACATCAGTGCGGCAACGGGAGTCACCGCGAGCACCAGCCCGGCGAGCAGCCCGGCGGCCGGACCGAACGGACGGCGCACGGTCGCCCAGACCAGGGCCACACTCGCCACGCCGAGCAGCACCTCCGGTACCAGAATGCTCCAGCTGTTCAGGCCGAAGGCGCGCACCGACAGCTCCATCAGCCACAGCGAGGCGGGCGGTTTGTCCACGGTGATCGAGTTCGCGGCATCCGAGGAACCGAAGAAGAATGCCTTCCAGGACACCGAACCGGCTTGTACCGCAGCGGAATAGAACGAGTTGGCCCAGCCGTTGGCGCTCAGGTTGCACAGGTATGCGATCCCCGTGCCGAGCAGGAGAGCCGCCAAAGCCGGTAATTCCCAGCGATTTCCGTGCTGCCGTGCGGGTTGCTCGGGTGCCGCGGTCGGCGGCGCCAGGGTCGCCGTCATCGGTTTCCTCCCTCGGTGCCCAGCACCGTCGCGCCGGGTGCGTCGCTCGTCTCGGGCCGCACCGCCACCGCCGTCCGGGACGTGCTGTCGGGTGTGTTCCGGAAGACCCAGCGCAACCCGACGAAGCGCAGAATGGTGGCCACCAGGTTCGCCACGACGAGTACGAACAGCTCCAGGTGCACCGGTGCGTCCGGCGCCCAATGGTGCAGCGTGAACAGCGATCCGCTGGTCAGGGCCAGCCCGATGCCGAAGATCACCAGTCCCTGGAACTGATGCGAGACCACGCCGGTCGATCCGCGCACGCCGAAGGTGAAGGCCCGGTTGGCTGCCGTGTTCGCGACGGCGGTGATCAGCAACGCGAGGAAGTTGGCCACCTGCGCGCCGGTAAACGATTGCAGCGCAACGTAAAGCAGGAGGTAGGCGAGGGTGCTGAGCACGCCGACGATCGCGAAGCGCACCAGCTGGCCGACCATGCCGAGCGGCACGCCGGGCACCAGCGGCTCGCGTCCCACTGCGCGGCGCAGCTCGTCCATCGGCAGCGCGCCGGTGGCCAGGGCCCGGCCGAGCCGGCCGATGCCGAGCAGATCCTTGCGCGCGGTGTCCAGGATGTCGACCCGGCTGTCCGGATCGTCGATCCAGTCCACCGGCACCTCGTGGATGCGCAGCCCGGCCCGCTCGGCGAGCACCAGCAATTCGGTGTCGAAGAACCATTCACCGTCGCGCACCAGCGGCAGCAGCCGGCGCGCCACCTCGGTGCGCATCGCCTTGAAACCGCACTGGGCGTCCGAAAAGTGGGCTTGCAGTGACGCTTTCAGCAATAGGTTGTAGCAGCGCGAGATGAATTCCCGCTTCGGTCCGCGCACCACCCGCGACGACGCGCTGAGCCGGGTGCCGATCGCCAGGTCGGAATGCCCGGTGATCAGCGGCGCGACCAGCGGCAGCAACGCGTTGAGATCGGTGGACAGGTCGACGTCCATGTACGCGACCACCTGAGCGTCGGAGTGTTCCCACACCGCGCGCAGCGCCCGCCCTCGGCCCTTGGCGTCCAGGTGCACCACCCGTACGCCGTCCAGCTCGTCCGCGAGCAGCCGCGCCACCTCGAGGGTGGCGTCGGTGCTGGCGTTGTCGGCGACCGTGATCCGCGCCGTGAAGGGGAACCCCTCGCGCAGATACGCGTGCAGCCTGCGCACACAGACGCCGAGGTCGGTTTCTTCGTTGTAGACCGGGATCACCACATCGAGCACGGGTGTCCCGCTTTTCTCGGCTCTTTCCGCAGCCGCGACGGTCACAGTCTCGGTCATGGTGACCACCCTCGACGGTCACGCTGCCACGGAGCTGGGCCTCAGCTGTGAGGTTGCTGGGGGCTGGAAGCGGTACGCGACCCCCTCGGCGTAGCGTACGGTCGAAGTATCGGGGCCGTTCAGGTCCTGCGAGCAAAGGACCACGCTTGTCCGACAAGTCTCCGCGCAGCTCGATGTCGAAGAAATCCGGAAAGTCGCTCAAGGAGAAGCGAGCCGACAAGAAGTCGAAAGCCGCCGCTGATCCGAGCATCCTCGACCCGAAGAAGCGTTGATCGCCGCTGAGCGAGGCCGTCCGATATCCTCGCTCAGCGATCTCATCGACTCCGCCGTGGGTGCACCCGAACGATGTCGACCCAGGTCAGGTGAGTGCCCGGGCTTCGGCTGCGGGCACCTGCGACGCACCTCGACGACGTAGCAACCCCAGTGCCGCCACCGCGCCGAGCAACGCGACCGCGCCGCTCACCGCCAGGGTCGCCTGCACGCCCGCCGCGGCCGCGCTCCGGATCGCCTCGTCGAGGGCCGCCCGCGTCTGCACGGGCGCCAGTTGCACCAGCATCGCGGACTGCCCGCCGGCCACCGCCCGCGCCGCGGCCTGCGGCTCCGGTACGCCGTGCGCGGCGAGCACCTCCCCTGCGCGGGCCGTGAAGACGCTGCCGAGCGTGGCTATCCCGAAAGTGAAGCTGAGCTGCTGCGCGGTATTGAGCGAGCCGGTCGCCATGCCCGCCCGCTGCCACGGCACCGCCGCCATGGCCGCCGAACTCAGCGTGGCGGTGGCCAGGCCGACGCCGAGGCCGACCACCAGGAACCCGGGCAGCAATGCGACCCAACCGGATTCGCCGTCCACCAGCAGCGCGCCGAGGACGCCGCCGGCACCCGTCGCGCCCAGCCCGCCCGCGATGATCGGACCGCGACGCTCGCCGTGCAGGAACCGGCCGATACTGCCGGAAACCAGAAAAGCCATGACGGACAACGGAAGTCCGGCCGCCCCGGCCTGGATCGCGCTGAGCCCGAGCACCGATTGCAACCAGATCTGGGTGTACATCAGCGCGCCGAAAGCGCCGAAAAACAAGGTGCCCGCGGCGATCAGCACGCCGAGGAACGAGCGGTCCCGCAGCAACGCCAGGTCGAGCACGGGTTGCGCCGAGACCCGTTCGATCACCAGGAACACGGCCAGCGCCGCCGCGCCGAGCAGCAGCAAGCCCCAGGTGAGCGGGTCGGACCAGCCGTGCCCGCCGGCGCGGATCAGCGCGTAGGTGGCCGCCGCCGCGCTGACGGTGAACGTCGCCATGCCTGCCAGGTCGACGCGGCCGCGCTGTGCCCGTTCCGGTTCGGCGAGCACGCGGCAGGTGAGCGCGATGGCCACCGCGCTCACCGGCAGGTTGACGAAGAAGATCCACCGCCAGGACGCAAGATCGGTGAGCAGCCCGCCGATGATCGGCCCGACGGCGCTGGACGCGCCCGCGACCGAACCCCAGACCCCGTAGGCGACGCCTCGGTCCCGCCCGTCGTACGCGGCGTTCAGCAGCGCGAAGGTAGTGCACGCCATGGCGGTCGCGCCGACGCCCTGCGCCACGCGGGCCGCCACCAGCACGGTCGGATTCGGCGCGATCCCGCAGAGCAGCGAGGCGAAGGCGAACACGATCGAGCCGATCAGGTAGGTGTGCCGGTGCCCGGCCAGGTCGGCGATCGAGCCCGCCCCGAGCATCAGCGCCGCCATCGCGAGGGCGTAGCCGTCGACGACCCACTGCAGTGCGCTGAACGATGCGTCCAGATCGTTTCGTATGTCCGGTAGTGCGACGTTCACGATGGTGACGTCGATCAGCAGCATGAAGGTGCCCAGACACACCGTCAGCAGCGGCAGCCATTTTCGCAAAGCCGTTGTCCTCTCAGGGTTTCGGGGGGAGGTGAGACGGCGTCGAGTATTCGCAGCGACACGATGACCGGTCGCCTCGCCGCCGATCGGGCGTAGATTTCTTCCTTGTGGCCACCCCGCTGGTAGAAAAAAGTGCCCTGATGGACGAGATGGACGCGCAGATCGTGCATGCGCTCCAGTTCGATCCCCGGGTGGCGTTCAATCGACTGGCCGCCGAGCTCGGTGTCGCCGAGCAGACCGTCGCCCGCCGCTACCGCCGGTTGCGCCGGGACGGAGTGGTGCGGGTGATCGGGGCCGTCGACCCACGCGCGCTCGGCGAGAACGACTGGATCATCCGGGTGCGCTGCCGTCCGGACGGTGCCCGGCAGGTGGCGGAGGCGCTGGCGCGCCGCGACGACGCGGCCTGGGTGAGCATCGCCGCGGCGGGGGCCGAGGTGTCGTTCTCCCTGCACCCGCGCAGCGCGCAGGAACGCGACGAACTGCTGGTCCAGCGGTTGCAGCGGTCCGCGCCGGTGCACGACATCACGGCCGCGATGGTGCTGCACCGATTCGTCGGGCCGAACGTGATCGATTGGCGCGGTCGGCAATTCGCTCGGAGCGCGCCCGACACCGCCGTTCCGGAAGACGCCGACGCGGACCTCCGGCTGCGTGCGGAGGATCTCGCCCTGGTCGAGTTGTTGTCCAGGGACGGGCGCACCGGCTACTCGGCGCTGGCCCGGGCCACCGGCCTGACGACCGGGCGGGTGATGCGCCGGATCGCCGCCTTGCAGGCGGCGAATATTCTCTACTTCGACCTCGATATCGCCCCTGCCGCCCTGGGGCCGAGCCTGTCGGCCTTCCTGTGGTTGCGCGTCGCGCCCGCACGGCTCGACGCCGTCGGCCGCGCCCTCATCGCGCATCCCGAAACCGATTACGCGGCAGCGGTTACCGGGCCGTTCAACCTCTACGCGGTGCTCACCGCGGCGACCGCCGATGACCTGTACCGCTATGTCACGACGAAGATGGCGGCCCTGGACGGCGTGCACAGTTTCGAACTGACCCCGGTGCTGGAGCGCTGCAAACAGGCGGGCGCCCGGATCACGGCGGGCCTGCTCACGCCACCGGCGCCGGTGCCGCCGCGGAACCGAAGGGCGGCAACGTGATTCCGTGCCCAGCCGGTACAGCGGGCCGCCGAATCCTCGTAGGGCAGGCGCGGCACGAGGCGAAAGGCGCTAGCGTCCGTGGCGATCGGCACGCGGACGCCGTACGCCACCGAGGATGATGCTCGCCGCCGTGTCCGGGCCGGGTCCCACGGCTCGAGCGAGGTCAACGGCCGGACGATGGCATCGGTACCGCTGGTAGCAGGTAGCATCCGGAATCGTGATGCGCAGCGGGCGAAAACTGGACGAGGTGCCGCGCAAGCGCGTCGACGCACGCACGGAGCGGTGGCGCGAACACCGGCAGAAGGTGCGCGCGGAGTTCGTGGACGCGGCCTTCCGTGCGCTGGACAAGTTCGGCCCGGACGTCAGCATGGGCGATATCGCCAAGGAGGCCGGTGCCGCGAAACCCAAGCTATACCGGCATTTCGAGGACAAGACCGATCTCTACAACGCGATCGTCGACCGGGTCCGCGACATGCTGTGGGAACAGATCATCGCCAGTTTCGACCTGACCAACGATTCGGCGCGCGAACTCGTGCGCCGGGGCGCCGCGGAGTATGTGCTCGTGGTGTCGGAGCACCCGAACGTCTTCCGGTTCATGCTGCACAGCCATTTCGCGCAGCAGTCCGACGATTCCGAACGCGCGTTGCAATCGGCTCGCCAGTCGGCCAAGCGCGCCGCCGATCTGTTCGCGGAGCTGCTCGCGGAGAAGGCGGTCGAGGTCGACGGGGTGGAATTGGTCATCTATTCGATCTTCGGCGCGGTCGCCTCGGCCACCGACTGGTGGCTCGGCGCGAATCGGCTGTCGACCCAGGCCATGCCGATCGAAAAGTTCGTCGCCTATCTCGCGGAAACCATTTCCGCGCTGGCCGAAGCGAATGCCCGGCTCAACGGCATCACCATCGATGCCGATCTGCCACTGCATCTCGCTTTCGCGAGCGAATGAGGTCCGCCGCAACCACGCGAACCACGGTGTTCTCGCTGAGCCGCTTCGTCGAGGTCAGCTGCGTTTGCGACACCCTTATTGTCGCAGCACCCACCGACAGGAATGGGGTTCAGTCGGTGTGCAGCCGCCAGAGCGGCGACACCGGTCCGTGGCCCGCGCCGAGGTCATAGGACGCGGCGAGACAGCGGTAGGTCCACTCCTTGGCGAACTCCACGGCCTCGGGCACCGAGTAGCCGTTGGCCAGAGCGCAGGCGATCGCGGCCGCCAGGGTGTCGCCACCGCCGTGATCGTTGCCGGTGCTGATCCGCGGCGCGGTGAACTCCAGGAAGTCGGCGCCGTCGAACAGCAGGTCGGTGCTGTATTCGGAGGAGCGCAGGTGCCCGCCCTTAACGATCGCCCACTGCGGGCCCAGCTTGTGCAGCGCCACCGCGGCCTGCCGGGCCGTGGCGTCGTCGGTCACGTCGATACCGGTGATCAGCCGCACCTCGTCGAGGTTCGGGGTGACCACGGTGGCCAGCGGAATCAGCGTGTTGCGCACGGCGTCCAGCGCTTCCTCGTGCAGCAGCGGATCGCCGTGCATGGAGGCCGCGACCGGATCGACGATCAGCGGAATGCTGCCGTTGCGGCCGATGCCCACCTCGCCGCAGACCGCCGCGACGGCGTCGATGATCGCGGTCGAGGCCAGCATGCCGGTCTTGACCGCGCCGATCCCGATATCGGTCGCCACGGCGCGCACCTGCCCGGCCACGATATGCGGCGGGATCTCGTGGAAGTCGCTGACTCCCACCGAGTTCTGCACGGTCACCGCCGCGACCGCCACGCAGGCGTGCACGCCGCACAGTGCCATGGTGCGGGTATCGGCCTGGATACCGGCGCCGCCGCCGGAGTCGGTGCCCGCGATGGTGAGCACCCGGACGGGAGTCTCGCCCCCGGGGGTCAGTGGCAACAGCTTCACGACACAAACCCTACGGCCGCCGGGGCGGGTCGTGGTGACCAACCGTCCACCCCGCACGGGTATAGCAAATGAAAACCATTATCATTAAGCGATGACCACCTCCCCGCAGCCCGACCTGCTTCCCGTCACCGTGTTGTCCGGCTTCCTCGGTGCGGGCAAGACCACGCTGCTCAACCACATCCTCGCCAACCGGGAAGGCCGCCGGGTGGCGGTCATCGTCAACGACATGAGCGAGGTCAACATCGATGCGGCGCTCGTCGCCGGGCAGGGGCATATGCGCCGCGCGGCGGAGCCGATCGATGAGGGTTGGGGTTCGGGCGACGGGTGGGCCCGCACCGAGGAGAAACTGGTCGAGCTGACGAACGGGTGCATCTGCTGCACCCTGCGTGCGGACCTCATCGAGGCGGTCGGCCGGCTCGCCCGTGAGGGCCGGTTCGATCAGCTCGTCATCGAATCCACGGGCATCTCCGAACCGATGCCGGTGGCCGCGACCTTCGACTGGGAATTCGAGGACGGCTTCAAGCTCGGCGATATCGCGCGGCTGGACACCATGGTGACCGTGGTCGACGCGTCCACCTTCCTGCCCGAGGTGGCGCGCGGGCAGGCGCTGGCCGACCGGAATCTGCAAGCGGGCGAGGGCGATGCGCGCACCATCGCCGACCTGCTGGTCGATCAGGTGGAATTCGCCGACGTGCTGCTGGTGAACAAGACCGACCTGGTCGGCGACGCCACGGTCGGGCGGGTGGAAGCGACTGTGCGCAAACTCAATCCGCGTGCGCACGTGCTGCGGACGCGCAACGGCGTGGTCGCACTGGACGAGGTGCTCGGGACCGGCCGCTACAACCCGGTGGTCGCGGCCGAGTCCGACGGCTGGGCGGAGGAACTCGCGGGCGGGCACACACCCGAAACCGAGGAGTACGGCATCCGCAGCCTGACCTATACCGCCGACCGCCCGTTTCATCCGCAGCGGCTGTCCGAGGTGCTCGGCACATTACGGGGATTGTTGCGCAGCAAGGGTTTCTGCTGGATCGCCAGTCGCCCGACGCTGGCCGCCATCTGGTCCCAGGCCGGGCCCAATCTGGTTTTCGAGCCCGCGGCGTGGTGGTCGTCGCTGGAAGTGCCCGCGGGACAGGAGATCGTCTTCATCGGCCTGGACCTGGATCGCGAACGGGTGCGTGCGCTATTGGACGATGCGCTGCTCGATGATGCGGAATTCGCTGCGGGACCGGCGGTTTGGGCGAGCTATCCCGATCCGTTCCCGGCCTGGGGCGCAGTGCACGAGCACCTGTGAACGACGGCGACCCACGCCCGGTGCGGGGCGTGGGTCGCGGGGCCGGCTGCGGCAGCGGGGCCGCGGCATGGTGGCCGGGCCTCAGTTGGAGATCCCGGGGGCCTGGCGCAGATAGGTGGTGTCGGTGAGCTGCTCGAGCATGAAACCGGCGATATCGGCCCGGGCGATCTTCAGCGTGAGACCGCGTTCGCCGGCCGGGAAGCCGCGCCGGAAACCCCCGGTGCGCGGGCCGTCGGTGAAGGCGCTCGGCCGCACGATGGTCCAGTCCAGGTCGCTGGCTCGCACGTAGGCCTCCTGCTGCACGTGATCGGCGAAGGCCTGGCGCAGCAACAACCCGAACATGACGTACTTCCAGAGGAAGTTCAGGTTGGCTTTGCTGTCACCGACGCCGAGCGTGGTCTGCACGATCAGCCGCTTCACCCCGGTCCGATTCATCGCCTCGATCACCGCGCGGGTGCCCTCGGCACGGATCACACCTTTGCGACCCGCGCCGAGCGAGACCAGCACCGCGTCCTGGCCGGCCACCGCGCGCTGCACCGAATTCGATTCCAGCACATCACCTTCCACGATATCGAGCCGCTCGTGCCGCTGCGTGAGGCCGGCCGCGCTCCGGGTGAACGCGGTGACCTGATGTCCCTCGGCGAGTGCCTGCTCGACGACCAGCCGACCGACGGTGCTGGTGGCGCCGAAGACTGCGATTTTCATGGTTTTTCTCTTCCTGTCGAAAGCTGTTGTGCTGTTGCTGGATCAAGTACAACAGCGCACAGCGAGACGAACCATGGCTGGGAATCTCGATGACATAAGAGACAGTCTCAGCGGCGTCGGCGCGCTCAGCGATACTGCGCGAAGAACTCGGCGATCTCGCCCGACATCAGCTCGGGGGCGACGTGGTGCAGGTAGTGCGTGTACACGTCGTGGGTCTTCCAGGACACGATATTGCTGTGATCGCGCTCGGCGAAGCGCCGGATGCCGTGGAAATCGCCCTTCGAACCCGACAGCGACAGCGGCACCGTGATCGGCTCGGTGGCGTGCTCGGCCCGCGCCTTCTCGAAGTAGTGCCGGATCGCGGAACCCGCTGTGCCGGTGAGCCAATGGATCGCGATATTGGTGAGCACGAACTCGTCGTCCAGATCCGGGCCGAGCAGCTGGCTGTTCCAGCCGACCAGCCCGGTCGGCGAATCCATCAGCGCGTGCGCCAGCGTCTGCGGCTGCTGGGACTGCAGGATGTTGAACCCCATCTTGTTCTTGGCGAACCAGTCCAGCGTGGCCAGCGACTGCGCCTCGTCCTCGGTGAGATCGGCCAACTCGGCCGGGTCGCCGGACGGGAACGAGTAGACCTGGGAAACCTGCACGGCGACAACATGTTCCGGGTCGACGCGGGCGAGTTCGGGGGAGATCTGGGCGCCGCCGTCGTTGCCGACCGCGCCGTACTTCTCATACCCGAGACGCCGCATCAGCTCGGCCCAAGCCTTGGCGATCCGGGTGTCGTGCCAACCGGCCTCGGTGGTCGGTCCGGAGAACCCGTAGCCCGGCACCGAGGGAATCACCAGATCGAAGCCCGCGGCGGTGAGCGGCTCGATGACGCCGAGGAATTCGACGAACGTGCCCGGCCAGCCATGGCTGAGGATCAGCGGAAAAGCGTTGTCCCGCGGCGACTGCACGTGCAGGAAGTGGATGTTCTGTCCATCGATCTCGGTGGTGAACTGCGGGTAGGCGTTCAGCTTCGCCTCGACCGCGCGCCAGTCGAACCCGTCGCGCCAGTAGTTCACCAGGTGGCGGACCCGCTCGACGCTCACCCCGTAGGTCTCGCCCGAGCCGGGGATCTGGTCGGCCCACCGGGTGCGCGCCAGCCGAGCCTGCAGGTCGTCCAGCTCGGCCTGGTCGATGTTGATGCGGAAAGGGGTGATGGCGGTCATCTGATCTCCTAGTGAAACGGAATGCTCTGTTCTGTTTGAACCGTAACAGAACGGATCATTCCGTTTCAAGTGTTATCCTGAAATCATGCCGAAAACATCCGATGCCCCAGCTCAGAAGGGTCTGCCCGGGCGCAAGGCGCAGGCCGCCCGCAACGACGGGATCATCCTGGCGGCCGCGCGGGCAGTGTTCCTGGCCGATGCCAACGCCCCGATCGCGGCGGTCGCCGAACGGGCGGGTGTGGGGATCAGCGCGCTGTATCGCCGCTATCCGAGCAAGGAGGTGCTGTTGCGCACGCTGTGCCACGAAGGCCTGCGCCGGTACAACGTGGAAGCCGATGCGGCGCTGGAAGATCCGGACGGCTGGCAGGCGCTGGTCGGCTTCCTGGAGCGGGTCGTCGACGCCGACGTGCACTCGCTGACCGTGCATCTCGCGGGCACCTTCACCCCGGACGAATCGATGCTGCCCGACGTGGTGCACGCGGGTGAGGTGAACGCCGAGCTCGTACGCCGCGCACACGGCACCGGAAAGCTGCGTCCGAATGTCACCGCCGAGGATCTGGGCCTCGTCCTCGAATCGTGCGCCGCCATCGCGATGCCCGATCCGGCCCGTACCGCGCAGTTGCGCCGCCGGGTGCTCGCCATGCTGATCGCGGGTCTGACCGTCGAGGGCGACCTGCCGGGCCCGCCACCGGCCCCGGGTGAATTCGCCTGGCGCTGGGAACGGCGGTGAACCGCTGCGCGAGACCGGTGAGTTCCGCCGCCCGACTCGGTCTGCACTGGTAGGAATACCGCACCAGGCCGCGAAAGGACCCGCCATGAACTGGACGCTCGAGGTCGTGATCGTCCCCGTATCGGACGTCGACCGAGCCAAGGAATTCTACGAGCAGAAACTCGGATTCGTCGTGGACCACGACACGGTGTTCGGCGACGAGATGCGCATGGTGCAGCTCACGCCGCCGGGCTCGGGCTGCTCCATCGTGATCGGCTCGGGCTCCTTCACGACGATGACTCCCGGCTCACTGCAGGGCTTGCAGCTGGTGGTTCCCGATATCCGGAAAGCCCACGCCGAGTTGACCGCTCGCGGCGTGCCGGTCGGCGAGGTCCAGGTGCTCGGCGAGAACCCGCGGCCGATGCCCGACCCGCTCGACAATGTCGGCTTCGTGTTCTTCACCGATCCCGACGGCAACGGCTGGGCCGTGCAGCAGATCTCCAGCCGCGCCTGAACCCTAACCGCGCGGGGCCAGCAACAGCGTTTGGGTGCTGCGTCCGAGCGGGCCTTTTTCGTCGTACAGTGCGGATTCGGCGAGCCCGATGCCGTGCGGCTGCGGGTAGGTGGCCGCATCGAGGCACACCCATTCCCCCGCGGGCTGGCGATGCAGCGTGACGGTCAGGTCGGTGTTGATGAACAGATACGCCGACCAGTCCAGTACGGAGCTGACGCCGTTGCCCGAATCGGCGGCGGCCAGCGCGCGTTCCAACGGGCTCGGGTCGGTGCCCGCGACGATCGGGTACTTCAGCCGGATCCAGCAGATAGCCGGGCCAGGGTCTACGAAAGACCCTGTGATGAAACGGTATTCGATACCGGTGTGGAACCCGACCGGCTGATCGGATGGGAACGGCTCCGGTGTGGCGTGCGCCGGTCCGGGACGCAGACCCTGCGGCAGGATCCGTTCGGGCAGTTCGAGCTCCGGGTCGGCGCGTTTGAATCGCCAGGCGTTGGCCTGCATCACCGGGCCGCGGTCGGTCGACAACGTCGCTTCGATCAACTCGACGCTACGGCCCGGTCGCGCCACGCGAGTCCGGACGGTCAGCGGCGCGAGCGGTACCGGGCCGAGAATCTCCACCGACACCCGGCCGACCTGGAAGCCTTCGCGCGGCTCGCACCGCTCGATCGCGTGGCCGAGCAGCGCGGACGGCGGGCCGGCGTGCTGCGCGTCCGGTGACCAGGGCCCGCGGGTCAGTTCGGTCGAGACGAACCGCTGCGGATCAGCCGGATCGGGCACGTAGAAGGCGTCGCTCACGTCGTTGTCCGTCCTTCGGTTCGGCGGCATTGCTGGTGGTACGTCGTCAACCGTTGTACAACGGCCGCTGCGCACCCGGGATTCCGGGCTCCGCCGCGCGGCCGGCTAAACCCGGCCGAAGGCCAGCGCGACGTTGTGCCCGCCGAACCCGAACGAATTGTTCAGCGCGTACTCGATCCGCTGGGCGCGCGGCGCGCCCGCCACGATATCCAACTCGATCGCCGGGTCCTGGTGGTCGAGATTCAAGGTGGGCGGGACGATCTGATCCCGCAGCGTCAACATGGTGACCAGCGATTCCAGCGCGCCGACCGCGCCGATCGAGTGGCCGAGCGCGGATTTGGGCGCATAGACCGAGGCCTCGGGGGCGACCGCGGCGATCGCGTTGGCCTCGGAGGCGTCGCCGATCGAGGTCGAGGTCGCGTGGGCGTTGACGTGCTGGATATCCGAAGCCTGCAGTCCCGCCGTCTGGATCGCCTTGCGCATCGCGCGGGCCGCGCCGACTCCCTCGGGTTCGGAAGCGACGATGTGGAAGGAGTCCGAGGTGATGCCCGCACCCAGCACGCGCCCGTGGATCTCGGCGCCGCGCGCCCGCGCGTGCCGCTCCGATTCGAGTACCAGCAGCGCGCCCGCCTCGCCGAAGACGAACCCGTCCCGGTCCCGGTCGAACGGCCTGGACGCCCGTTGCGGTTCGTCGTTGCGGGTGCTCATCGCGCGCATGATGGCGAAGCTGGCGATCGGCACCTCGTGGATATGCCCTTCCACCCCGCCCGCCACCACCACGTCGGCCTCGCCGGTCCGGATCAGGCGCCACGCGTTCGCGATCGCTTCCGAACCGGACGAGCAGGCCGAGACAGGCGCGAAAACGCCTGCCTTGGCGCCGATTTCGAGGCCGACCGTGGCGGCCGGGCCGTTCGGCATCACCATCGGCACCGAGAGCGGCGGCACCTTCCGGTAGCCGCCGCCGCGCATCGCGTCGACCGCGCCGATGAGCGCGTCCGCGCCGCCGAGTCCGGTGCCGATCGCGACCGCCAGCCGCTCGCCGTCCACCTCGGGCGCGCCCGCACTGCGCCACACTTCGCGGCCCAGCACCAGGGCCAGCTGTTCGACGTAGGACAGTCGCCGCTGTTCGACCCTGGTCAGGTGGGCGCCGGGCGGCGTCGTCAACTTGCCGCCGATGCGCACCGGCAGGTCGTAGTCGCGCACGAAATCGTCGGTCAGCTCGCCGATCCCGCTGTGCCCGAGCAGCAACTCGGACCAGGTCGTGTCCATGTCGCCGGCCAGCGAGGTGGTGGCCGCGTAGCCGGTGACGACGACGGAGTCCCGAGTTTCTGAAGCGATCGTTACAGTCACGATGTCATGAATACCTGTAGCAATCGCTACAGTCAACCCATGGCCCGGCCCCTGGATCACGTCAAACGCGCCGAACTGCTCGCCGCCGTGGTGCGCTACATCGCCGATCACGGTCTCGTCGACCTGTCCCTGCGGCCGCTCGCCGCCGAACTCGGCACCAGCTCGCGGATGCTGATCTATTACTTCGCCACCAAGGAAGAGCTGCTGGTGCAGGCACTGGCGACACAGCGGCCCGACCTCGTCACGCTGTTCGCCGAGGTCGCCGACGCGGCCGCGCTCCGCGCCCGGCTCTGGGATTTCTGGCAGGCGAACGCCGCGGGGGACGGGCGGATCAGTGTCCGGGTGATGTTGCAGGTGCTCGGCGCGGCCTGCGCGGCCGAGAGTCCCTACGCGGAATACGCGAAGGCGGCGATCGCGACCTTCATCGCCGCACTGGCCGACGGGCTGCGCGGTCTCGGGACGGTCGACGATCCGGAATTGGTTGCCACGCTGCTCATTTCGGGACTGCGCGGCATTCTGCAAGACCGTCTCGTCACCGGCGACAGCGAGCGCGCGGACCGCGCCGCGCGCCTGCTGATCGAACAGTCGCTCCCGCTGTCCTGAACCGCGTTCGCGCATCGCTGCGTGGTTACTCGGCGTCTTTTGGGCTCGGCTGCGGCGCGGCCGGCACTGCCGCTGCGGCCGTGCTCCTGCCCGGTGGATCAGACCTGGGTGTGGTCGACGACCTTGCGGAGCAGCGTGGTCAGTTGGGCGCGTTCCCGAGGGGTGAGCGGTGCCAGCAGGTCGTCACCTACGGCGGTGGCCTGTTTGATCAGCGCGGTGCGGGCGGCTCGGCCCGCGCGGGTGATGCGGACGGTCACCCGGCGTCGATCGTTGTCGTCGCGGGTGCGTTCGACGTGACCCGCGGCCGCGAGTTCGTCGACGATCTTCGCGATATCGCTCGGATGGATCGCCAGTCGCTCGGCCAGATCGCGTTGCGCGTGCGGGCCGAAATCGGCGAGCGCGGCCAGGATCGCCATGTGCCACAGGCGAAGTCCGCGTTCGGCCAGCCGGTCGGCGAACCGGCCACGGGCGGTCTTGCCGACTCGCGACAGCAGGTAGATGTCGAGCTCGAGCAGGCTGGGCGGCGCTGCGCGTCCGGTGTCCATCGATCTATTGTAGGTGCTTACCAATAATAGGTTCACGCCTACAAAAGGAGACGTCGTGGACGCGCTGCATCCGAGGCTGCTGGTCGGCCGCTTCGCGGAATGTTTCGACTTCTATTCCGCCGTGCTGCCCGAACTGCTCGGCGCCGAGCTGATCAAGGGCACCGCGGCGGGCCCCTATGCCAACTGGGACGTGGACGGCCAAGGTGTGCTGGTGCTGTTCGACCGCGCGGCCATGGCCGAGGTCGTGGGGACCGCCGCGCGACCCGTCCAGCCGGCGCAGGACACGGTCATGTTCGTGTGCCGCGTCCCGGAGGTGGCCGCGGGCTTCGACCTGTGCGTCCGGCACGGGGCGACGGTCGTCACCGGGGTCACCGAGCGGCCGCACTGGGGACCGAACCTGCGCACCGCGCACGTGCGTGATCCGGAGGGCACCTTGATCGAGTTGCAGTCGTACTGATCAGGCTCGCGTGCTCCGGTTAAGCTGGTCGGGCACCGTCAGGGTGCGACCGGTCCGCGGGAAGGGCGTAGCCCACCTGATGTTGCGACGCTCGACGCATCTCCTCTTTTCCGGCCTGAGCCGCGGACACCAGGCGCTGACGGAAAGGAGGCCATCGTGCCCGTCCAACGTTTGTGCGACAACCCCGACCTCGAACATCTGCGCAAGCAGGCGAAAGCGCTGCGCAAGGCCGCCGCGGCGGGCGATCCCGCGGCGCTCGCGCTGTTCGCCGAGTTCCACCCGGACCCGGCCGCGCCGGTGCAACTGGCCGGGGCCCAGCTGGTCACGGCGCGGCGCTACGGCTTCGCGAGCTGGCCGAGACTGAAGCAGCACATCGACGTCGTCGCGCGCTACAGCCGTTCGCCGCACCAGGTCGAGACCGGTGCCGACCTGCCCGCAGAATTTCTCCGGCTGGCCTGCCTCACCTACGGTGACGACTATCCCGGCCGGATCCCGGCAGCGGACGCACTGCGCGAACAAACGGCCGAGGCGAACGTCTACACCATGGCCGCCACCGGTTCTTTCGATGCGCTGCGCGCGCTGCTCGCCGCACAACCCGCGCTCGCCCGCGCGGACGGCGGTCCGTTCGACTGGCCGCCGTTGCTCTACCTCTGCTATGCCCGCCTCGCCGTGCCAGGGCGCGCCGTCGATGCGGCGCGGCTGCTGCTCGAACACGGTGCCGATCCGAACGCGGGCTTTCTCTGGGACGGGCTGCCCTCTCCTTTCACCACTGTGACCGGAGCCTTGGGCGGCGGGGAGGAGGATCAGCCGAGGCATCCGCAGGGGCTGGCGCTGGCCCGGCTGCTGCTCGAGGCGGGTGCGAACGCCAACGACAGTCAGGCGCTGTACAACCTGGGACTCGGTGGGTCCTGGTCCGACGACACCACGCACCTGGAGCTGCTCCTGGAATTCGGCCTCGGCGCGGGCGACGGTGGTCCCTGGAAGGCGCGACTCGGGCCGACCCTCGCCACGCCCGCACAACTGCTGCGCGAGGAACTGGCGACCGCCGCGTTGCGCGGCGGGCCCCGGCGCACCCGATTGCTGCTCGACCACGGCGCCGAAATCGACGGCCGCGGTGCGCATCCGGCGTTCGGCGGCCGGACGCCCTACGAACTGGCCATGCTGAACGGCCACCGCGAAGTGGCTGAAATCCTCAGGGTTGCAGGCGCTTCCGGCGTGCTCGAGCCGCAGGACCAATTCGTCGCCGCCTGCCTGCGGGGCGACCGTGCCGCCGCGACGGCGGCGCCGGAACTGCTGGCGCGGGCCCTCGCCGACACCCCCGATCTGATCAATCGGGCTGCCGAGCACGGCCATCGCGCGGCGGTCCGGCTGCTCGTCGACCTCGGCTTCGACGTCAACCATCGGCGGCGCAGCACCCCGCTGCACGAGGCGGCATGGAACGACGACGTGCCCATGGCCGAAACCCTCGTCGCCCTCGGCGCGGACCCCACGATCGAAGACCTCGACCACGAGGCCACCCCGCTCGAATTCGCCGAATATGGCCAAAAAGATTCTGCCGCAACCTATCTGCGCACGCTCGCAAACCCGCCGCGCGACACGGTCTGATCCGGGGCCGGATGCTCCGCGCCGCCCGTGGGTCCGGGCGGCGGCCAGGCCCTCGTAGGTGCCGTAGACCATGAGTTCGCGGATGAATTCGGCGAGCGCGGCCAAGACGGAAAGACCGCCCGCCCCCTGCAGTGGGTCGAGCGCTTCATTGAAGGACCGGAAATCCGATGCCTCGCTTGCGAAGTCCGGCGACGATGACGCGGTCATTGGCTGCATCTTCGGTACCGGCGGGGGTTCGGCGTGGAAGGATGACCCATCCAGCTGATAACGGATGTGAGTGAGGGGTTATGCAAGCATTCATCGTCGGCTTGATATTCGGGCTGATCTTCGTCAGCTGCACCTATTCCGCCTCGAAGGGATACCGAGGCGTCGCAACCAGTCCTAGCGAGGGCTACGGCGAGGGCATCCCGGACACCACACTCACAGACCCTCAGCGTCGCAAGAAGGCGAACAACCTGGTGGCCTTCTGGGCGACTCTATCCGCGGCACTCTGCCTTCCGCCCATTGCTTACACCGCCTACGTAGCGATGGATCCCGAGCGCCGAATCCCCCTGCCGGTCCTGGTTCTCTTGGCGGTCTACGCCATTGTCGTCTGCTCTACGGCCGCGTATCCCCTGGAAAAGATCAAGAAGTAGCCGCTGACGTGAGGCGATAACGAGAGCGTCGCTGCGAGCGGCGACGGCGGTGAGTCAGGCGGCGCGGAACCAGTGCGCGGCGGCGGACTCGAAGGCCGCGGCGTCGCGTTCGCCCGCCCATGCCACGAAACCGTCGGGGCGGATCAGTACTGCGCCGACGCCGAGGTCTTCGCGGGGCGTGGCGGCGACGTAGCGAATCCGGTTCGCCCAGGCGGTAACTGCCGTGCGCAGGCTCGGATCGGCACCGAAGTCGAGCAGGACACCGCGCCCGTCATGGGTCAGGTCGCCCAAACGAGTGTCGTCGTCGAACCTGAAATCCGGTGCGCTGCGGCCGATCATCGGGTGGGTGCCGCCTAGGTCGTAGCGAATCGAGGCACCCGAACTGCGTTCGAAACCGTAGGTCGTGCCGTCGGCGGTCGCGAGCAGATCCTGGATCACCCCGCGCAGCGCGCCGGCGATCGGATCGGGTCGCAGGATCGCCACCTGAGCGCGGGACCAGTCGAGCACCGCGGCCCCGATCGGATGCCGTTCGGCGGTATAGGTATCGAGCAGTCCGGTCGGCGCGGTGCCGTGCACGGTCGCCGCGAGCTTCCAGCCCAGATTCATCGCGTCACCGATGCCGAGGTTGAGGCCCTGTCCGCCGAGCGGGGAGTGGATGTGCGCGGCATCGCCCGCGAGCAGCACCCGCCCCTGCCGGTAGGTGGTCGTCTGCATCGCCCGATCGGTGAAACTGGAGGCGAAGTGGACCGCGTCCAGCGTGACGCCGGTGCCGGAGACCCGGCGCAGCACTTCTTGCAGATGGTCGCGGGTCAGCGGCTGCGTGCGGTCGAATGCGCCGCCGTCGAAATCCATCACGCCGATATGCCCGTTCGCGGCCAGCCGGAGATACACGCCCGTCTCGGTGCGGTTGATGATCCCCTCGTCCAGCCGCGCCGGATCGGCGAGGTCGGCGAGCGCGACGTAGCCGGTGAATTGTGGCTCGGTGCCGACGAATTCGAAGCCCGCCAGCTTGCGCACCACGCTGCGCCCACCGTCGCAGCCGACCGCCCAGTGCGCCGCGTAGGCACTCTCCCCGGCGTGCACGAGTACCCGCTCGTCGTCCTGGGCGATGGCGGAACCCGCTGTGCCGCGCTGGATCTGCACTCCGAGCGCGACGGCCCGCTCGGTCAGCACCGACTCGAGTGCGGTGAGGGTCACCATCATCGACTGCAGCGCCGGGCTGGGCAGGTAGTACGGCAGGTCCGCGAACTCGACCCGGGCCGGATCGAGGACCAGGCCCGCGAAATGGCCGATATGGCGCGGCGGCAGTTCCTCGTCGAAGCCGGCGCGCAGGTTGTCGGCCGCGCCGGAAGCTTTCCGCAGCGCGGGCAGCAGCCCGCGGCGATAGAACGCCTCGACCGAGGCGGCGGAAAGCCCCCGGCGGCCCAGCGGTTCGTCCCGCCACGGCGAGCCCGGGTCCGGTTCCCGCTCGAGCACCAGCACCGAACAGTGCGCCAGACCCAGCTCGCACGCGAGCAGCAGGCCGACCGGGCCCGCTCCCACGATCACGACATCGAATTCATCCATGCCTCAATGGTTTTCGAGCGCTCTTGCACCGGGCTGACGCAGAACTTGCGGCGCGCCTACGGGTAGGTTCTCCCACCACCGGAAAAACCGGTTGGCCGTCCACGCGACCACTGCTACGTTTCCGGTGACCGTGCAAGTCCGAGGAGGTGGTACCCGTGAACGCAGTATCTACATGGGTGCTCCCCTCAGGGGTCACGGTCGGGCGATAGGTCGTCCGGGAGCGCCGCTGAACGCACTCCCGAAAGGCACGACCATGCATTTCACTTCCGAACAGCGCTTCGACGACGGCGTCCTCGAACGCGCCTTCACCCTCGGCGAGATCCCCGGCATCCTGTGGACGCCCGCCACCGCCGCGCCCGCGCCGCTGATCCTGGTCGGGCACCCAGGCGGGCTGCCCGGCATGTACCCCCGGCTGGTGGGCCGAGCCCGGCATGCAGCAGCGGACGGCTATGCCTCGGTCACCATCGAACTGCCGGGCGGTGGTGACCGGCCCCGTTCGGCCGCCGCCGAGCAGGCCCGCCTCGACCTGCGCCGAGCCATCGCGGCCGGCGGTCCGGTCGACGACGAGATCGTCGCCCGGCTGATCCTCCCGCTGGTGGAACAAGCCGTCCCGGAATGGCAGACCACCATGGACGCCGTTCTCGCGCTGCCCGAGATCGGTGGGCCGGTCGGGTACTCGGGCGGGCCGATCGGCATCGGCATCCGGTTGGCGCGGGTCGACCCGCGGATCGCGGCCGCCCTGCTGTTCGCCGGAAGTTTCGTGCCGCGCAGCATGTTCGAGGAAGCCGGGCAGGTCACCATCCCGCTGCTGGTGCTGCTGCAATGGGACGACGAAGGCAACGATCGGCAGTTGGCGCTGGATCTGTTCGACGCCTTCGGCACCAAGGAGAAGACGCTGCACGCCAACATGGGCGGACACACCGGTGTCCCGCACTTCGAAGGCGACTCGGGGAGCAGGTTTTTCGCGCGGCACCTGAAGTAGGGCCGAGCCGGCAAGGGGGACCAACCCCTGGAACACCCTTGCCGGCAACGCCGGAAACGATCGGCAGGCTCGAGCCTGCCGATCGTTCTCGGTCTCAGTGCGAGGTCATCGGGTGAGCAGCGAGCGCAGCCCGGTGATGGTGTCGCGGCGCTCGTAGGCGATCCAGGCGAAGATCGCCGACAGCACCAGCGGGAAGGGCGCGTACGTGGGCATATCCGTCAGGAAGACGTTGGTGGCGGCGGCCAGCAGGGTGAGCACGGACAGACCGGCCGCGGCCAGCCCGCTCAGGTACCGCACGAGCAGGCCGATACCGCCCGCGATCTCGCAGACGCCGATGAAGTACATGAGCCACGGCGAACCGAGACCGGCTTCCCGCATGGCCACCGTGTTCTCCTCGGGAACCATGTTCAGCAGCTTCGGCAGGCCCGAGGCCAGGATGAAGAACAGGCCCAGCACGATCTGCAGGCCCCACAGGACGCGATTGCGGACCTTGCCGGGACGGGCGGTGGTGGCGGCGGCGGTGGCGGAGATGGCGGTCATGGTCTTTCCTTCTGGGTTGGTCGCGCTGTCCGGGTAGCGCGTTCACCTGAGAAGACGGAGACCCCGAAACGAATTAATCGGTCGCGTCCCAAGATTTTTCCACCGCGGTCCGGTCAGGTTGTGCCTGCCGATTCTTGGAAGTCGACGAGCGCTTCGCCGTGCACCTGTGCCCACTCCGTCAGCATCGCTATCGGCTCCTGCAATGTCCGGCCGAGCGGGGTCAGGCTGTATTCCACCCGCGGGGGTGCTTCGGCGTAGCGGTGCCGATCGATGAGGCCGTTGCTCTGCAGTCGGCGCAGAGTCTGGGTCAGCACCTTCCGGGAGATGCCGCCGGACAGGGCGACGAGTTCACTGTGCCGCTTGGGGCCGTCCGCGAGCGCGTACAGGGTGACCACCGACCACTTGTTCGCGATGACCTCGAGCGCTGTGCGGGCAGGGCAGTCGGACATGAACATGATTCCGGCAGGAGGACGCACGGCCCGAAGGTTACCAAAAGGTACCTATCGGATTTCTAGCGTTTCCCCCATGCATATCGCAGCCTTGATCCTGTCCGTCCTACTCGCCGTGGCGATGCTCCAGTCCGGCGTGATGAAATTCGTCCGCCCCGCGTGGATCCGCCGCTTCGCCGACGCGGTCCACCTCACCGATTCCCAGCTCACCGTGCTCGGCAGCCTGCAGATCGCCGCGACGATCGGTCTGGTCTGGGGTATCTGGTTCCCGCCCTTCGCGATCGCCGCCGTGATCGGACTGGTGCTCTACTTCGGCGGCGCGATCGTCGTCCACCTCCGCACCGGCGACCGGAACATGTCGGGAGCCGTGGTCTTCCTCGTGCTGTCGCTCGCGACGTCGTTCGTGCTTGGTCTGGACGTGTTCGTCGCCTGAGCGTGCGGTTCGCGGTCATCGACCCCGTTACGCGACGAGATCCCCACTGTCCGTGGGGATCTCGCGTCGATCATGATGGCGGGGACACGAGTTCGGTCACCTGCAGCCTGCGGGCGTCGAAGTGTGCTGTGATCTCCTTGCCGCGCGCATCAATGATGGTGATCGTGTCGCTTCCCGTGAAGGACACCCGCTGTGGGCAGCGCTGACCTTCGGGCGCTGTCCACACCGGGATCCGCCTGCTGAAGAGGCCGCCGCGCTCCCGCAATTCGACGCCACAGAGGGTGTCGATCATGGCGTCCACGTCATGCGTGCGGGCCTCGTGACGACCGTCGGGGCTGACCGCGACGACCACGGGATTTTCGTCCTCCGAACCGAAGGCCGCCCACAACATTGTCACCGGTACGAGCGGCAAGATCGCCAGCGTCAGCAGTGCCGCGGGTACGACCCGAGCCCAACCGCGTTGCCAGCCCGACTTCGGCGCGAGACGAACCAGTGACGCCAACCCGAGCAGACACACCGGCAAAGCCCACAAGGGGACATGCTGAAACCGGTAGAAGCGGTCCGACCACCAGATCGCGGGTACTGCCGCGAGGGCCGCCACAGCCAGCGCGGCGACCGCCAGCAGCCAGGCGATCCGCCGTAGGCGTAGTCGCCTGTCCATCGCCCGCCCCCCAGGTGAGGGTGTCGTCCGCTCGCTCGTCTGCTCTGCCAATGGTCCGCCCACCCTGTGCAATTCGTGAGTTGGTTCAGCGGTCGACTCTGCCGGTGAGACCGCCGATCCGGGTATCGGCATGGTCTGCGGCGGTCACCGCACAGAGGATTCCGTCGTTCGGGACCATCCAGTAGTCGAGATGGGTGTTCTCGGCGAGGATTTCGCTCAGCCGCTGTTTGCAGAAGCCCCAGGCGTCGAGGCCTCCGGACGGGTGCTTGGCGAGAGCGCCGTACCCTGCCTCGAGGATCACTTCGCCGTAGTGCGGCTCAGCACACGACTTCAGGTGTACCGCTTCATCGAATCGAGCGCTGTAATCCCAGCAGTCGCCGACCTGGAGATGCGTATGGTCCCGGGACCCGCCGTCGTAGTAGTACAGCCCTACCGCACTGACCACGAGGACGAGTGCGGCGCCGAATGCGGCGACAACGATCCGAATACGCACGTCGAGATCTCCAGTTGTCCTATACACCAAGCGAAATGGCGTGCCCCAGTCGTATCACAAATCGGCATACCGGGGCACGGCCAAGCGATGTTCAGCCGATTTCACCCTGTGGGTCTGTCGCGGAGGACGGCGGTCAGCAGGGCCGCGGCTGCGGCGATGGCCGCGGTAACGGCGAACGCGGTGCCGTACGCGTGCGCGAGCTGCGATGCGGTGGAATGGCCGGAGTCGCCGGTCGCGGTGGTGATGGCGAGTAGCCCGGCCAGTCCTAGCGCGCCGCCGATCTGGCGGGTGGTGTTGATCAGCCCGCCGGCCAACCCGGTGTGTTCGGCGGGGACGTCGGTGGTGGCGCGTGCGGTGAGCAGAACGAACGCGACGCCTTGGCCGGTGCCGATGAGTAGTGACGGGGCGGCGATGTCGGTCAGGAAGCGTCCGTCGACCGGGGTGCGCGCCAGCCAGGCCAGGCCGGCTGCGAGCAGTGCCAGTGCGGTGGTCAGCAGGGCTCGGGTATTGAGATATCGAGTCAGGCGCGGGGTGATCGTGGAGGCCGCTGTGATCATGATCGCCAGCGGCAGTTGGGTGAGACCGGCTCGAATCGGTGTGAAGCCGAGCACCTTCTGCTGGTAGAGCGGGAGGAAGAAGAACAGTCCCAGCCATACCGCGCCGAGCAGTGTCATGACGATGTTCGCGGCGAGTACTCCGCCGATACGCAGGAGCGCTGGCGCGATGAGCGGCTGCGACTGCCGCCGCTGTGATCCGGCGAAGAGGACGAGCAGTAATACCGCCGCGGTCAGCGGGGCGAGGACGCGGGGCGCGGTCCAGCCATATTGCCCGCCGACCGAGAGCGCGTAGGTGAGGGCGGCGAGCCCCCCGGTCACGAATGCCGCGCCCCACAGGTCGATCCGGCCACCCGCCGGAAGGTCGGCGGGCACCAGCCATATCGTGGCGGCCAGCACCGCGATCGCTACCGGTGCGCCGATGAGAAACACCGCGCGCCAGCCGAATACGCCGGACAAGAGGCCGCCCGAGAGCACCCCGGCGACGCCGCCGATGCCCGATACCGCACCCCACACCCCGATCGCCCGCGCGCGGCCCGCGCCTGCGGGAAACAAGGTCAGCACCAAGGCGAGTGCGGTCGGGGCGAGCAGTGCCGCGCCCACCCCCTGCCCGACCCGGGCGGCGAGCAGAACCGCGGCGGTGGGGGCGAGTCCCGCCGCGATCGAGGTGGCCGCGAAAATCGCTGTGCCGGTGAGGAATACCCGCCGCCGCCCGAATACATCGCCGATTCGACCGCCCAGAATCAACAGGGCCCCGAAGACGAGTACGTAGCCGTTGACGACCCAGGAGAGCCCGACGGATGACAGGTCGAGCCCGCGCGCGATGTCGGGCAGGGCGATATTGACGATCGAGGTGGTCAGCACCACCAGGAACTGCGCGGTGGCCAGGACGGTGAGCCCGATCCATGCCCGGGCCGACGGCGTGGGGGTTCGGGTGGCGGGGACGGGCTGTCGTCGGGAGTACATGATCAGTCCGCGATCCAGGAGCCGTGGATACCGCCGGGCACGTGCCGGGGCAGCTCGACGGCCGCGACCGGCGGCGCGGTGAAGTCGTGAGCGTCGAGTATCAGCAGCTCCGACGCCTTGCCGGCGCGGTCGCCGACGAGCGTGAGCAGGTAGCCGTCGTCTTCGCCGGTGGCATCGGCGGCGGGGACGAAAACGGCCTCACCCGGGATGCGGCCCGTGCCGGTCGGGGCCAGCAGGCGTGCGCCGGTGTCGTTGTCGTACTTGACGATTCCGACGCCGTCATATCCGGAGCCGGGGTAGGCGACAGCGTAGCTGTAGCGGTTGCGGCGCCCGAGGTAGTCGAGGTTGATAGTCGGGAATTCGGTGACCAGCGAGTCCATCATTTCCTCGCGTGCGGTGCCCTGCCCGGGTTCGAGGACCCAGCGGTACTGCAGCGCCCCGGCGACCGGGTCGGTCTGGTATCCGGGTGCGCCGATCCACCACTTCCACGATGTCTCCCAGGCCGACCGGTCCAGCCGGGGGCCTTCCACGACGACCCGCCCGGCCTCGTCTTCGTAGGCATTCGAAACATGCAGCATCGCACCGGGTTCCACGTCGAACCAGCGCACCGGACCGGTGCCGGTGCGAGGCAGGATACCCATGCGCGCCTGGTAGGCGTCGTCCCACCGGTAAGGGATGCCGGAGGTTTCGGCGGGGTTGAACGTCACCGACAGGTCCAGCCACACCGCGTAGTGCTCGGTGATCGCGAAGTCGTGCATCAGCGACGGGCCCGCGCCCTCGACGACCTGCTGGTGGCGGATGTCGCCCTCGGCCGAGGCGATGTAGTAGATCAGATGCGGCGCGACGGGGGAGTAGGCGAAGAAATGCAGTTCACCGGTGACCGGGTCCACCTTCGGGTGCGCGGTCATCGCGGTTTTCAGCTTGCCGCCGAAGTCGTAGGCGCCCACCGTATCCAGCTCCGGGGTCACCTCGAACGGCAGGTTCGACTCCTGCAGCGCCAGGATGCGGCCGGCGTGCTCGATGATGTGGGTGCCCGCCACACTGGCGGTCAAATCGATGCTGCCGTCCTCGCGGATATAGGGTGCGCCGTCGAGGGCGGGCGTCTTCACCCACCGGTTGCGATACCACTCGGCTTGACCGTCACGCAGCCGCAGGCCATGGAGCATGCCCGCGCCTTTGAACCAATGTGTCGGTATGTCACCGGGTTTCGGATTATGGCCGTTGCGGAAGTAGCGGCCGTTCAGTTCGGTGGGGATGGTTCCGCGCACCGTCAGGTTGTGCGCGGTCACCTCGTCCGGTACCGGCTGGTAGTGGCCGGTCAGATACGGCTTGGCAAGCGTGGTGTCGCTGTTCATCGGATTACCTCGTGATGTGCTCGAGCGGCAGCGGCGCGTTCCGAGAACGCGTCCATGCCAGGGGTTTTCGTCGTCCGGTCGCCGAGCTATCCGGCTGTGCCCTCGATGTGCGCCTTCAGCAGTTCCAGTCCGGGCTGGACCTGCGCCGGGTCTTCGACCGGGTGCGGGCCGGGCGGCTCGGTGTCGGGGATCAGCCGCTGAAAGACCCTGCAGAACAAGGTCGTTCCGTCGCCGAGGTCGAAGGTGGTGAAGGTGGCGATGGCGTGCATCGCGGGTGCCGGGGTGCCGTCGTCGAGGATGTCGCGGCCGACCACGGTCCACAGCTTGCCGGGCACCCGCGCCACCACGGTGTATTCCTTCGGCTTCTCGTTCAATTCCGGAAAGATGTACTCGAGCAGCACATCCCCGAGTTCGGCGGGGACCCCTTCGGTGCCGCGTCGCACCTCGGTCCCCGACGCGAAGGGCAGCCATTTCGGCAGATTCGACCAGGTCGTCGCCCAGTCGTAGACGACCTGCGCGGGGCGTTCGACGACGATGCGGTTCTCGACGAATCGGATGTTCAGGTTGTCCGGGATCTGCGGTACGTACAGGTCAGACATGATCTCTCCTATGTGGGTAGGCCGCTATCCGGCGTGATGTGCGCCGGTCATCAGCGCGGCGAGGTCTTCGGGGTGCAGGAACGACGGCGGTGGCGGCGGGCCCCAGCTGAACAGGCCCTGGGCGCCTTCGAAGACTTCCGGGGTCCAGAGTTGGTCGTCGACGATCGAGTCCATGTCGGAGTAGTACTCGGAGAAGTTGCCCGCGGGATCCTTGAGGTACCAGAAGAAGTTCGAGCCCGCGTGGTGGCGTCCGAGTCCCCAGATGTGCCGTTCCGGATGACCTTCGAGCATGGCGGTGGCGCCGCGGCCGACGTCATCGATGTCGTCGAGCTGCCACGAGGTGTGGTGCAGGAAGTTGACCGGCGCGTTGAGTACCAGCACGTTGTGGTGGTCGGTGGAACAGCGCAGGAACGCGCCCTCGCCCTTGATCTCGTCGGAGAGCTTGAAACCCAGACCGTCGACGAAGAAGCGGCGGGTGGCCGCGTAGTCCACCGAGCCCAGGACCGCGTGGCCGAGCTTGCGCGGCCGGATCGGATCCGCACGCAGCACCCCGGGGGCGCGGGTGCCCTGGCGTTCGATGCGGCCGGGGCCGTTGTACGGGGTCACCGGTGCGGGAGGTTGGGTGATACGGCCCGAGATCCGCACTACGGCACGGAAATTGGCGACCGGCTCGATGGTGGCGACCGAGTCGACGGTACGTTCCACCGGCAGGCCGAGCTGGTGCAGGCGGGCGGCCACCGCGTCCAGATCATCGGAATCGTCTGCGCCGATGACGATTTCGGCCAGTCGCCGGGATGCGGCACGGATGAGCCGGAGTTGGTCGCCGCCGTCGCGGGTGGACAGCCAGCCGTCGGGGCGGGGTGCGAGCCCGAATTCGGTGTAGTAATCGCGGGTCGCGGCTGGATCTGGTACGCCGATGGTGACTGACGACAGGCGGTGCAATGCCATTGTGTCTCCAGGGAATTCGGGGGGCCTACTGCCCGGCGACGATCAGATGACGCATCTCGCCGACGCCGCGCACGTAGCTGACCAGTTCGTCGCCGGGGGCGAGGTACCGCTGCGGAGTGCGACCGAACCCGACGCCGGCCGGGGTGCCGGTGAAGATGACATCGCCGGGCAGCAGCGGCGTGATCGCGGAGAGCCGTGCGATCAGCTCGGTGACCGGGAAAACCATGTCGGAGGTCCGGCCCTGCTGCATCTGCTCGCCGTTGATCAGGCAGCCCAGCTCCAGATCGTCGGGGTCATCGAACTCGTCCGGCGTGACCAGCACCGGTCCGATCGGGCCGAAGCCCGGGAAGGACTTACCCATGCTGAACTGCGCCGCCGGGCCTACCCGCTGCCGGACACGTTCGGAAATATCCTGGCCCACAGTGACTCCCGCGACGTAACTCCACGCGTCCGTGGCGGCGACGCGATGCGCTCGGCGGCCGAGTACGACAACCAGTTCGACCTCCCAGTCCACCTTGCCCGGCACCAGCGTGACCGTTCCGTACGGATCAGCCAGCGAGGTCACGAACTTCGTGAACACCGGCGGTTCTGCGGGCACCCCGAGCGAGGACTCCGCGGCGTGGTCGGCGTAATTCAGGCCGATGGCGAACAGCTGCCGCGGATTCGGGGCGGGATTGCCGAATTCCGTCACGGGGAAATCGGACAGCGGCGTGCCCTCGGCGGTGACGGTCGGGCAGAACTCGAGCAGTTCGTCCCAGTGCTCGTAGGCGTCCTGGATATTCGGACTGAACCACCCACCGCTGGCTCGGGCTATGTCGATGACGGTATCGGACGCGGTGATCAGCGACAGCCGATCCGAGATGGTGGCGAAACGCATGGTGTGGACTCCTGACCAAAGAGGTGAACGGTTCGGATGGGTCAACGAGGTGTCGGCACGGGGTCGCCGTGCGTGGTCGCGGACCGGTAGTCGGTGTAGGTGTAGGGGTTGTCGAGGACCTTGGTCTCGGGGATCTCCGGATTCATGCCCGCGCGCCAAGCCTGCTCCCCGAGTTCGGCGCGCAGGTAGTCGACCGTCGCCTGCGCCGCCCGACGTGCCCCAGCCAGGTCGACACCGACCAGCCGGTGGTCGCGTTTCACGATCCGGCCGTCGACCAGGACCGTGTCGACATCTGCCCGCTGCGCATGCAGGACGACGTGTCCGTGCGGGTTGAGCAGCGGCGACATCGCCGGCGAAGCGTCGTTGCGGACGAGCACGAGGTCCGCCTTCTTGCCGACCTGCACACTGCCGATCTCGTTGTCGCGCCCGATCGCTCGCGCGCCGCCCCGGGTCGCCCACTCGACGACCTGCTCGGCATGCAGCGAGGCGTGGGTGACGGTCTCACCCCGCGCGTGCGCCGCCTGATGCTCGGCGGCGCGGTCGGCGCCCAACGTCGTGCGCATCGCGGAGAACAGGTCTCCGCTGCAGAGCACACAGCTGTCCAGCGACAGCGACACGGGAATTCCGTGTGCGCGCAGGGCGGCCGTGGCTGGATAACCCTGCCCGGCACTCTGCTCGCTCTCCGTGGACACCGACACCGATCCGCCGCTCGCCGCGATGCGATCGTAGGAGTCCGCCGACAGCGTCGAGGCGTGCACGTACACCGTCCTGGACTCGGCATAGCCGTGCTCGTGGATCAGTCGCACGGCGTCGTCGCCGGTCGCGCCCCACACGCCGGCGTGCGTGGTCACGGCCAGGTCCAGCTCGCGGGCGACCTCGAACGCCGGCTGCTCGGGAAAGCTCGGATCGCCGGTGACGTCGAAGGCGATCTGGAAGCCCTCGAGCTCGCCGGCCCGGCGGTCGAAGAACCTGCGGAACTCCGGTGTGCCCGTCCAGTTCGCGGGCGCGTCCTGGATGTTGCCGTAGGCCAGCACGAACCTGCCCGGTACCGCGGCGAGCGCGTCGACCGCCGCGTCGGCGTGGTCGATCGTCTGCAGGCCGTGCGACCAGTCCACACAGGTGGTGACCCCGGCATCGAGCGCCTCCAGCGCGCCGAGGAGGTTCCCGGCGTAGATGTCCTCGGGCCGGAACTTCGTGCCCCAGTTCAGGTAGTACCAGACGAAGTACTGCGTGAGTGTCCAGTCCGCACCGTAGCCACGGGTCGTGGTCTGCCACATGTGCCGGTGCGTGTCGACCATCCCGGGCATCACGATGCCGCCGCGGGCATCGATCTCGTCGGTGCCGTCGGGAACGACGAGGTCGACGCCGATGGCGGCGATCCGGCCGTCGACCACGAGCACGTCGTGGCCCTCGACCACGGTGCGGGCGGAATCCATGGTGAGGACGGTCCCGCCGCGGAGCACGGACGGACGGCCATCGGTGTGCGAGTGCATGGCAACTCCTCGAATAGCGCTGCTCGGCAACGGTTTCCGGCGGGTACGGCCGGGCTGCCGATGGTTTCGAAACTAGCCGCAAACTTTCGAAAGTTCAAGAGTTATTCGTAAACTGCTAGAGTGGGGTCATGGCGAAGAGTGGCGGGACGACCCGCACCGACGGCATCCATCAGGCGTTGCGGGCCGACATCCTCGGCGGTCGGCTGGTACCAGGCGCACGCCTCAAGTTCCCGGACCTGGCCGACCGCTACCAGGTGAGCGTCGGTGCCACCCGGGAGGTGCTGACCCGGCTGGTCGCCGAGGGGCTGGTGGTGGCGAAACCGCATCAGGGCTACCAGGTCCGGCCGCTGTCCCATCAGGATCTGGCCGAGCTGACGCAGGCGCGGGCGGAGATCGAATCCCTGGTCCTGCGCCTGTCCGTGGCCGAGGGCGATATGCGCTGGGAGGCCGATGCCGTTGCGGCACACCACCTGCTGGAACGCGCGCCATACCGGGACCCGGCCGATCCGGACCGTCTGACCGACGAATGGTCGCAGGCCCACGCAGCCTTCCATCACGCGCTGCTGACGGGCTGCCCCAACCGGCGGCTGCTCGACACGGCGCGGTCGCTACGGCAGGAAGCCGAGCTGTACCGGCAGTGGTCTGTATCCCTGGGTGACGAACCCGACCGCGACGTCGCCGTCGAACATCGGGCACTGCTCGACGCCGCCCTCGCCCGCGACGCCGACCACGCACAGCACCTGCTGCGCGACCACATCACGCACACCACTCGACTACTGATCAGCTGCGCAGTCGATCAACCGAATCGGTAATCAACCGAAATGGCTTGTGTCCCAACGGTTCATCGACGACCGAACGCCCACGCCGCCATCAGCGGAAACTCTGCACGCCAGAATGCGCCGCCGTGCGATCCGGCCCGCTCGTTGAGCACGACATCTGCCCCCGCATCGCGCAGCGCGTCCGCCCACCGGGCCGCGTTCTGGCGGAAGAACGGCTCCAGGGTGCCGGCGACGAGGTACGTGCGCGGCAGCGGACTCGGCATGACGGCAGGTGGTCGATATCCTCCGCCGGGGGAGGCGCACCAGATGGTGCCGTAGACGTCTGGATGCCGCAGTCCCATGGCCAGCGCCAGCTCTCCACCGGCCGACACGCCGCACACCGCGGTGCGCTCAGCGGGCAGGGCCACCCCGAACCGTGATCGCAACCACCGGCTCACGTCTACGCCGAAGAACCGCTCATGTGCCGAGAATCGCGCAGGATCGAAGCCCGGCGAGTACTCGTGGAGCCGCTGCGTCTCATCGGCCGCGCGGTGTACCCCGACGATCACCGTGGCCGGCACGTCCGCGGCCGCCAGATCAACGCCCCACTGCGTAATCAACTCGCCGTCACCGGCGAACACCACCGCCTCCGGCCGATCCGCCGGAACATAGACCGACACCCGGCGCCCACCGTCGTAATCGAAGACCTCGGTGACCAGTTCCCCCGCCCTTGCCATCGCCGACTCCTTTCGGGTTGCGGTGCCGTCGGCCGTGTCGACAAGTGTGCTGCAGAAAGAGCGTTCGGTGGGCCTGGGAACGCGCAATAAATGCCGACGCGTGGGCGGCCGCGGGGGAAGAAGTGCGTGCTGCTGCGGTGTCTCAGCGCGGCAGCCTTGGCCCCGGCCGGGGTGGGTCGTATATGGCATCCTGATCGTTTGCAGGAAGGGCGCGTGCCTTCCAGGGTGCCGGAGGTTCGAGCGGGGGATGAAATAGTTGTCGCAGCGAGAGTGTGCCCCGCGGGTGGTCGGGCAGATTGCCGAGATCAGGCGTTTTCCGGTGAAATCCACCGCGGGTGAATCGCTGCCCGGAGCCGCTGTCGACGAACGAGGACTTCATTTCGACCGTCGGTGGGCGGTGTACACGGCCGATGGGGGGATTGCCAGTGGCAAGACCACGCGCCGGTTCAGAAAGGTCACCGGCCTCATGCGGTGGCGGTCGGCAGTGGACGTGCCCTCAGGCCTTGCCTACCTGTGGGATGGCGACGACAGGCGATACCGAGTGGGTGACCCGCTGGCGGACAAGGCGCTGACCGAGGCGTTCGAGCAGCCACTTGTCCTTCGCGCGGAATCCACGATCAAGCACCATGACGAAAGCGGCGTGCACATTGTGACCACTTCCTCGGTGCGGCGGGTCGAACAGCTTGTCGACACGACCTTCGACCCGCACCGAACCCGCGCGAACCTCCTCGTCGAGACCGACGGTATCGGGTTCATCGAGGACGGCTGGAGCGGCGCCATTCTCTCGATCGGCCCAACTGTTGTTCTGCGCCTCGGTGTAGCGATGCCCCGCTGCGTCATGATCGACCAACCCCGAACCGGCGTTTCACTCAGCGCTTCGGTACTGAAATCCCTTGGCAGAGAACACAGCAACACTCTCGGCTTGAAGGCCGAAGTGGTTTGCCGCGGCACGATCTCAGTGGGAGATACCGTCCGTCTGGGCTGAATCGCTGAAATCGGTTCGAACCCGGAAACCTGTGATCGCAAGTCTTGGTTGTCACCACTGACGTTGCCGACCCGGGCCGTTGTCACCGTGGGCGGGGACTCGAGTGCTGCGGCAATGGCACGCCCCACCAGGGGATCTTTCGTTGTAATCCCCGGAGAATCGTGAGCGTCTCTTCGTCGGAGATGCCCATGATGATGGACCAGTCCGTTGAAGGGGCGCGCCACAGCGCACGAAATCAACTGGTTGACAGGGGCAACCTGAAGGGGAACCCGAGACCGATACTGCCTCGAACATATGTTCGATATACTTGGGTGGTTGCGGTCGAGAGCGAGGGGCTATGCGCGATGTGTCGTCCGGGTTGATGAAGCTGCTGGTCAACGAGGTGGGGGTGCGGCATGGGTTGGTGCTCGAGGCGTCCGCGGGGGAGTTCGTGCTGTCGGGGGGTGCGGGGTATCGGGTGGTGCTGCCGCACACGCGGCTGGACCGGCTGGTCGCCCGGGTGCCGCGGCAACTGTGGGCGACGCTGATCGGGGATCGGCTGGACGTGCAACTGGCGGATCTGGCGGCGGGGCATCTGGATCTGTCGCGGTTGGCGGCGGTGCGCCCGCAATTGCGCACCCGGCTGTGTTCGGCGCGCACGAGCGGATTGATCAACGACGTGCGCAGGCTGGTCGCACCCGGCCTGTTGCAGCGGGTACTCATCGACTACGGCGAACTGATGGTGCCGGTGACCTATGCGGCCGCGCAGCGTTGGGGCGCAAAGGAATCCGACCTGTTCGCGATCGCCGAGCGCAATACCCGCGCGGAAGGCGGACTGGATCTGATGGCCGCCGAGATCGACGGCATGGACGACGTGGATCTCCAGATGATCTACGGCGCTTCGGATTTCGTCACCGCGCACGTGCGATGGCTGGACGACTATCCGGTGGTCGGGCCGTGGGGCGCGCTGCTGGTGCTACCCGGCCACACCCATGTGCTGGTCCATCCGATCACCGGCCCGACGGTGTTCGCGGGCACCAGCCTGCTCGCCCAGTTGCTCGTCGCGGGCGAGGCCGACGCGCGGCCGATCAGCCGCGCGATCTACTGGTGGCGCAATCGGATCACCGTCGATATCGCCGCCACCATCCGCGGCAGCGGCGAGTGGATGGAGGTGGTCCCCGCCGACCACCTCGAATCCCTGCTCGAGGTCATGCGCCGGGACTGACCGTCCGTACACCCCTCGACGGCGCGAGAGGTGTACGGACGCAGCGGATTACGAGACGACCGGCAGGTACACCGCGTTGCCGTGATCGATGAACTCGGCGGACTTCTCCGCCATGCCCGCCTCGATCGCCTCCACGTCGGTCAGCTGGTTGCGCGCGGCGTACTCGCGCACATCGGCGGAGATGCGCATCGAGCAGAACTTCGGCCCGCACATCGAGCAGAAGTGCGCGGTCTTGGCCGGCTCGGCGGGCAGGGTCTCGTCGTGGTACTCCCGGGCGGTGTCCGGATCCAGCGACAGCGCGAACTGGTCGCGCCAGCGGAATTCGAAACGCGCCTTGGACAATTCGTCATCGCGCTGCTGTGCGTGCGGATGCCCCTTGGCCAGGTCGGCGGCGTGCGCGGCGATCTTGTAGGTGATCACGCCGACCTTGACGTCGTCGCGGTTCGGCAGCCCGAGATGCTCCTTCGGGGTGACGTAGCAGAGCATCGCGGTGCCCGCCTGCGCGATGATCGCTGCGCCGATGGCCGAGGTGATGTGGTCGTAGGCGGGCGCGATATCGGTGGCGAGCGGGCCGAGGGTGTAGAACGGCGCCTCCTCGCAGAGTTCCTCCTCGAGCCGCACGTTCTCCACGATCTTGTGCATCGGCACGTGGCCCGGGCCCTCGATCATCACCTGCACGCCATGGGATTTCGCGATCTTCGTCAGCTCACCGAGGGTGCGCAGCTCGGCGAACTGCGCCTCGTCGTTGGCGTCGGCGATGGACCCGGGCCGCAGGCCGTCGCCGAGGGAGAAGGTCACGTCGTATTTCGCGAGGATCTCGCACAGTTCCGCGAAGTTGGTGTACAGGAACGATTCCTGATGATGCGCCAGACACCAGGCGGCCATGATGGATCCGCCGCGGGAGACGATGCCGGTGACCCGCTTGGCGGTCAGCGGCACGTAGCGCAGCAGCACACCCGCGTGCACGGTCATGTAGTCCACGCCCTGCTCGCACTGCTCGATCACGGTGTCGCGGTAGATCTCCCAGGTGAGCTTGGTCGGATCGCCGTTCACCTTCTCCAGCGCCTGGTAGATCGGCACGGTGCCGACCGGCACCGGGGAATTGCGCAGGATCCACTCGCGGGTCTCGTGGATGTTCTTGCCGGTGGACAGGTCCATGATGGTGTCGGCGCCCCAGCGGGTGGCCCACACCATCTTCTCGACCTCCTCGGCGATGGACGACGAGACGGCCGAGTTGCCGATGTTCGCGTTGATCTTCACCAGGAACTTCTTGCCGATGATCGTCGGTTCGAGTTCCGGATGCCGGTGGTTGGCCGGAATGACGGCGCGCCCGGCGGCGACCTCGTCGCGCACCAGCTCGGGGGACACCCCCTCGCGGGCCGCGATGAAGCGCATCTCCGGCGTGACGATTCCCTGCCTGGCCCAGGCCAGCTGGGTCGGCGGCCCGTCGACCTCGGGCTTGTCCCAGGTGTCGCGCAGCTTGGGCAGACCCGCTTCCAGATCGATCACCGCGGCGTCGTCGGTGTACGGCCCCGAGGTGTCGTAGAGGTCGAAGTGCTCGCCGTTGGTCAGGTTCACCCGGCGCACCGGAATCCGCAGCCCGTCGGCCTCGGTGTAGTGCTTGACACTGCCTTCGATCGGTCCGGTGGTGACCGATTCCACGGTCTCGGACCCATCTTTGGACGCAACAGTTGCCATGATTTTTCCTCCCTACGCCGGCATTACCCGGTCAGGTTCATACGGTCGACGGCCCCTAGCCGTCCTCTCAGCCCGCTGGTGCGAGCCCCCGTTGGCGTGTGAAATTTTCCAGCACGACAGTACCCGGCGTCCTGGGACCCGCGCCCGGTGATCGGAGGATTGTCCGAGTCGGCGGCGGTGGCGACGATCCCGCGCCGGTGTGTTCCGCCGAGCGGCCGGCCCGTGGCACAGACCTGCCCTCGACCGTGGCTCCGGTCGAGGGCAGGTGGTGCGCGAGCGCCGGGTCAGCGTTCGCGCGGGCCGATCGGGAATCCCAGCGCGCCGAAGGTGGCGTTCAGGTTGATCTCGATCTGGGTCAGCAGGGCGTTGAAGTCGGCGAGCATGGACACGACGTTCTCGGTGCGGCAGCCGAACTGATCGGGTGCGTTCGGCGCGAGCCGGCCCTTCAGCCAGTTGAGCGTGTCGGCCATGCCGAGCGACGGCAGGGTCAGATGCTCGCTGAGATGGTCTCGCTTGTAGATCACCGAAGCGCCGCCGGCGCACCACTGCCCGCTCAACCGGTCGTTGGTCCACACCGGCACCGCCTCGTCGAACACGCCCTGGTAAAGGAAGATCGGCGCGGTCGGGATGTTGCGGCCGAGCACGGTCGCCTCGAACACCTCCTTGATCTCGGGGACCGCGAGGAACTCCGGGATCGAGACGGTCAGCATGCGGCCGTAGTCGACGAACATCTGGGTGAGCGCGTTGCGCGGAAGGCATTGCCGCTCAGTGCGATCCATCAGCGCCCGGCCCTCCGGCGTCAAGTACCGGTCCGCGGCCTCCTTGAACTTGGGGTAAGCCTTGCGCAGCGACGAGATACCGATGCCGATCAGGCTGGAGAACATCGACCCGTTGACGTGCAACAGCGACACGACGTCCGAGGTGGGTGCGCCCAGTGCGATGCCCTTGACGTTCAGTTCGGGCGCATAGGTCGGCTGCATTTCCGCCGCCCACCCCGAGCCCATGCCGCCGCCGGAGTAACCCCACAGTGCGACAGGCGTATTCGCGCCGTCCAGGCCGAGCGGCTCGAAACGCTGAGCGGCCCGGACACCGTCCAGGGTCATGTAGCCGGGTTCCTTGGCGACGGCGAGATGCCCGTCGAGGCCCTCGTAATCGGGGATCGAGATCGCCCAGCCCTGGCTGATCAGTGCGGCGATGGCGATCAACTCGCTCTGCGAGTGCACGCCTTCGATACCGGCCAAGCCCGAACCCTGTTGCAGCACAAAGGAAGGCGAGCAGTCGAGGCTCGCGCTGTCGTAGTAGAACTGGAGCGAGACCAGCGGCCGGTGCCGATTCGGGTCCGCGCCCGCGGGCAGGATCACGGTGGTGACCGCGACGGTGGGTTGTTCGTCCAGATCCGTGGTGCGATAGAGCAACTGCCAGGAACGCACGTTCAGCGGCAGTACGGTCAGGGCGGCCAAGCGCACCTCGCGGGACCGCAGGATGGTGCCCGGCTCCTCGGCTTGGAAACCTTCGGGTGGTTGGTAGAACGAATCTTCGTGCGGGAGTGGCATCGCCGCGGCCGGCGCGGGTCTGACGCCGCCGGCCAGCAGCACGGTGGTCACGGCGATCGCCATGGTCACCAGCACCGCCACCGCCCGTCTTCCGGTGCGTACTCGGCCGGTCGGATCCCCTTTGATCACTGACACGTGCGTGTCCTTCCTCATCAGCGTGACAGCGATTACAGCATGAGAGCGTGTTATCAACAAGAGCTCTTTCTAAACAGCGCCGAGCTATGGTCGAGGGATGACCCGCAGCAAATCCGCCGCGCGGCCTGCCCCGAGTCCGGCGCGCCGCCGGATCCGTGGACTCGACGCCGAACAGCGCAGCGCCCAGCGGCGCAGTCAACTGCTCGACGCGGCCACCGAACTGTTTGCCGAGCACAGCTATTCGGGAACATCGATCGAGCAGATCTGCCAGCGCGCCTATGTCGGAACCAAGGGGTTCTACGACCACTTCGAGAGCAAGGAAGCGTGCTACCTCGCGTTGCTCGAACAGCTCACCGCGCAGATCCAGCAACGCGCGGCCGCGGGCGCGGCCGCGGCCGCGGGACTGGGCTGGCCGGAGCGCGCGGCCGCGGTGGTCGACGCGTTCGTGCACGCGATCGCGGACGACCCGCGGCTGGCGAAGGTGACTTTCGGTGAGGCGGGCGGTATCTCACCGACGGTGGAGAAGATGCGGCGCAGCAACCGGCGCTGGGCGGCCGCCTTCCTGGATCGGGAGTGGGCGGGCGAGCCCGCGGCCGACCCGGCGGTCCAGCGCGCCCGGCTCGCGTTGGCGCTGGCTGCGATCGGCGGCATGTTCGAACTCGTCGCGGACTGGCTGCACCATCACGACGACGGCGAGGCCCCGGACGGCGCCGAGACCCTCACCGCGGATCTCACCGCGTTCCTCACCGTGCTGCACGCCGGCCGCGGAGCCGTTGCGGCCGAATAGGTTCGGACAGACCGCGAGCCGGGCCGATGGGTATCGACCCGGCTCGTGTCGTTTCCGGCTGCGGACCTACTTACCGCCGGACGAGCCGGTGGCCAGCAGGTCGAGCAGCGGCAGAATTCTCCGTTGCCGGACGCTACCGGTCAGCGCGGGAGCCGAGCAGCCCGTGATTCGCGGGGCACCATCACCGTGGGCGGGCGGGCGAGATGCGGCCGGTGACCTCGCCGAGGCCGATGCGGCGGTCGGCCGGTCCCGGGGCGGTCGCGGTGATGCGCACCTCGTCGCCGTCCTCCAGGAAGGTGCGTTGCTGACCGTTCACCAACACTGGTTCCTTACCGCCCCAGGACAGTTCGATGAACGATCCGCGCTGATCCGGCTCCGGCCCCGAGATGGTGCCGGAGGCGTACAGGTCGCCGGTTCGGGTGGCCGCGCCGTTCGCGGTGAGGTGCGCCAGCATCTGCGCGGGCGACCAATACATCCGCGAGAACGGCGGATGCGTGACGGCCTGCCCGTTCCACGACACCGTCAGGTCGATATCGAGACCCCACGGCTCCTTGTCCTGGAGATAGGGCAGCGGTTCCGGAGACTGCTCCGGCGTCGGCACCCGGGCGGCCTCCAGCGCCGCGAGCGGCGTGACCCACGGCGAGATCGAGGTCGCGAACGACTTGCCGAGGAAGGGGCCGAGGGGCTGGTACTCCCAGGCCTGGATATCGCGCGCGGACCAGTCGTTGACCAGCGCCACACCGAACACCCGCTCGGCGAACTCGCCGGTCTCCACCGGCGCGCCGAGTTCGGAGCCGACGCCGATCAGGAAGCCGAGCTCGGCCTCGATGTCCAGCCGCCGGGAGGGACCGAAATCCGGTGTGCCGGAATCGGTCCGGCGCTGTCCGCTGGGCCGGATCACCTCGGTGCCGGACACCACGACGGTGCCCGCCCGGCCGTGGTAGCCGACCGGCAGGTGCCGCCAGTTCGGCAGCAGAGGTTCACTGTCGGGGCGGAACAGCCTGCCGAGGTTGGTCGCGTGGTCGATGCTGGCGTAGAAGTCGACATAGTCACCGATCGGGACCGGCAGGCCGAGGCGCACATCGGCCAGCGCATGCACCGCGGCACTGTCGATCTCGGTGTCGACGAGTTCGCGCACCCGCTCGCGCACCTCGCGCCAGCGCTGCTGTCCCTGCGCCATGAGCGCGGCCAGGCTCGGCCCGGCGAACTCCGGATCACCCAGTGTCGCAGCGAGATCGACGACGACATCGCCGATGCGGGTGCCCACCCGATAGTTCTGGCCCGCCGGGGCGAACACGCCGTAGGGCAGGTTGTCCACGCCGAACAGCGAATCGGCGGGTACTTCGAGTCGAGTCCTCACTGCGGCCCCCGTCCCGACCAGGTCCACGCGTACGCCGGGTCTTCGCAGGCGAGGGCGCCCTCACCCAGTTCGAGCGGGCGGAAGGTGTCGACCATGACGGCGAGTTCGTCGAAATATTCGAGTCCGATGCTGCGCTCGTAGGCGCCGGGCTGCGGGCCGTGCGCGTACCCGCCGGGGTGCACCGACACCGAGCCCTGCCCGATCCCGGATCCCTTGCGCGCCTCGTAGTTTCCGCCGCAGTAGAACATGATCTCGTCGGAGTCCACGTTGGAGTGGTAGTACGGCACCGGGATCGACAGCGGGTGATAGTCGACCTTGCGCGGCACGAAGTTGCACACCACGAAATTGATCCCCTCGAAGGCCTGATGCGCGGGCGGCGGCTGGTGCACGCGGCCGGTGATCGGCTCGAAATCGCTGATGTTGAAGGTGATCGGATACAGGCAGCCGTCCCAGCCGACCACGTCGAACGGGTGATCGGCATACACCATGCGGGTGCCGACGACCTGCCCGCCGGCCCGGTGCTTGACCAGCACCTCCACGTCCTTGCCGGTGGCGGTGAGGGTTTCGGCCGGGCCGTGCAGGTCGCGCTCGCAGTAGGGCGCGTGCTCGAGCAGCTGGCCGAACTTCGACAGATAGCGCTTCGGCGGGGTGATGTGGCTGGCTGCCTCGATCACGTAGGCGCGCAACGGCTCCGGGCCGGAGGGCAGCCAGCGATGGGTGGTCGCGCGCGGAATGAGTACCTGATCGCCCTGACGGGCGAACACGGCCCCGAACACCGTCTCCACCACCGCGGAGCCGGATTCCACGTAGACCAGTTCGTCACCGATCGCGTTGCGGTACAGCGGAGAACCGCCCTTGGCGACGACATAGGAAATGCGCACGTCGGCGTTGCCGAGGATCAGCCTGCGGCCGGTGACCACATCGGTGCGCGCGTGGCTGTCGTCCGGGAACAAGTCGTGCAGCTTCAGATGCCGATGGCGCAGTGGATGATTCGGCGTCGTCGACTGATCGGGCAGTTCCCACACCGTCGAGTCGACGATCGCGGGCGGCAGCCCGCGGTGGTACAGCAGGGACGAGTCGCCGGAGAAGCCCTCCTCGCCCATCAGCTCCTCGTAGTAGAGCTGTCCCTGCTCGTCTCGATGTTGGGTATGCCGCTTCGGCGGCACTGCTCCTACCTGTCGATAGAACGCCATGACCGCACCTCCTGCCTGGCTTGTGGCCTGGTTTTAGTTTGGTCACCATCGTAGTGACGGCGGCTCGGCCGCCGTGGCGGAATTCAGCCCCGACAGCGCGAATTCTGTCGGAACATTCGAGGATCGGCGGGCATTTCGTCTAGCTGTTGCGTGTGTAGCTGGCTATTTGTCAGGCAGCGCCCTAGGCGTGCCGCAGGGCGCGGTACACCGCCGCGCCGACGAAGGCGCCGAGATCCCGTGGCGTCCATCCGTCCTGGTCGGCGAGTAGCGTGCGGACCGCGCCCTCGCCCGCCGAGACCCACTGCTCGACCAGGACCGGCAGCTTGCGCTCGGCGTCCTCGGTGCCCCAGGCCCGCAGCGTCGGGCGCAGCAATGTGGTGCAGCGCTCGACCGCGAGCGCTCGACCGCGCCCGAACGAATCCGCAACGGCGGGATCGGGATTGCCGTAGAGCAGCCGCCAGGCGTCGGGCCGGACGGCGGCTTTCTCCAGTAGCGCGCGGAAGCCCTCGATGAACACCGTCTCGCCCGCGTCCACGGCGCGCGGCGGCAGGACTTCGAGGACGCCGTCGATCAGGCAGCTCTCTTCGCGCTGGATGAGCGCCTCGATCAACTCGACGCGATCGGCGAAACAGGCGTAGACCACCGGACGGGTCACCCCCATCCGGTCGGCGACGGCGGCCATCGTGACGGCCGCGATTCCGTCCTCTACCGCGATCGCCAACGCGGTGTCCAAGACCTGGGGCCTGCGGCGTTCCGGACCGAGGTGCGGCGCCCGCTGGCGTGGCTGCCGCACCGCCGAATCGCTACCCATGCGGACCAAGATAGCAGCGGCCGAACCCGAATTCCCGCTGGTACCGCGCCCGAAGATCAATTTCCTACATCGGCGAACAAAAATGCTACAGTCGCGAATGAAATCGGTGGGATCGCACCCAGCCGCTACCGCCACGCCCGAGGAGTCTTTGATGACCGCGACCCTGTTCAACCCGAAGACCTGCGAGTTCGCCGAATTCGACGCGACCACCCGGCGACTGCTGCGCGCGACCGTCGACTGGTTCGAAGGCCGGGGCAAAGCGGTGCTCAAGCAGGAGGACCGGGACCGGGTCTGGTACGCCGAGTTCCTCGATTTCGTGAAGCGCGAGGGCGTCTTCGCGACCTTCCTCACACCGGCGGCCGAGGCCGACGGTGACCCGGACAAGCGCTGGGACACCGGGCGCATCGCGATGATGAGCAAGATCCTCGGCTTCTATTCCATGCAGTACTGGTACGTCTGGCAGGTCAGCATCCTCGGCCTCGGCCCGATCTGGCAGAGCGGCAACGCGGCGGCCAAGCGGCGGGCCGCGACCCTGCTGGACTCCGGCGAGATCTTCGCGTTCGGTCTCTCCGAGAAGGAGCACGGCGCCGACGTCTACTCCACCGACATGGTCGTGACGCCGCAGGACGGCGGCGGCTTCCTGGCCACCGGCGGCAAGCACTACATCGGCAACGGCAATCAGGCCGCGCTCGTCTCGGTGTTCGGGCGGCGCTCGGACAAGCCGATCATCGACAGTTCGAAAGCGCTGGAGAGCAAGCCGACCGACGCCGATTACGAGGGGTATCTGTTCTTCCTCGCCGACAGCGCGCACGAGAACTATCACCTGCGCGGCAACGTGGTGGACGGCCAGATGTACGTGGCCGCTTTCGATCTCGAGAACTACCCGGTGGCCGAGGAAGACATTCTGCACCGCGGCGAGGCGGCCTTCCACGCGGCGATGAACACCGTGAACGTCGGCAAATTCAACCTCGGTTTCGGCGCCGTCGGCGCGTGCGAACACGCCTACTACGAGGCCATTACGCACGCCGAGAACCGAATCCTGTTCGGGCACAGGGTGACCGAGTTCCCGCAGGTGCAGGCGTTGATGACCGATTCGTACGCGCGCCTGATCGCGATGAAGCTCTACAGCGAGCGGGCCATCGACTACATGCGCTCGGCTTCGCCGCAGGACCGGCGCTACCTGCTGTTCAACGCGATCGAGAAGATGACCGTGACGCGGCAGGGGCAGCGGATCATCGAAGACCTCGCGGACGTGATCGCGGCGCGCGGCTTCGAGAAGGACATGTACTTCCCGATGGCGATGCTCGGCCTGTTCGGCCTGCCGCGCCTGGAAGGCACCGTGCACGTGAACATGGCGCTGTCGCTGAAGTTCATGGCCAACTACATGTTCCATCCGGCCGACGCCGGATTGGCCGCGCTGCGCCTGCTGCCCGGCGCGGGTGCCGCGCCGCAGGGCGCGGTGCGCGCGGTCTCCGGCGCGCTGAGCTGGTCGAGTCGCAAGCTGGCCCCGCGCGCGGGTGCCGCGGTGCCGCAGCTGCGCGCCGAATTCGCCGGTGCCGCTTACGCTCCCGTGCCGACCCGGCGGGACGCGGCCGACGACGAGTTCCTGTTCCGGCAGGGGCCCAGCAGTGGCCTGGGCCGGATCCGGTTCGCGGACTGGCGGCGGGTCTTCGAGAAGTTCAGCCACATCCCGAATGTCGCGGTGTTCCTGGAGCAGGCGCGTGCCTTCCAGACCCTGCTCGCGGCCGCGGAGCCGACGGCGGCGCAGCAGCGCGACGTGGACTTTCTGTTCGCGATCGGCGAGCTGTTCACCGCGCTGCCCTATGCGCAGCTGATTCTCGAGCAGGCCGAGATCGAAGGCACCGATGCCGACGTGCTCGACCAGATCTTCGACAACTTTGTGCGCGAGTTCGCCAAGCACGCGCTGACGCTGCACACCAAGCCCGCGGCTACCAAGGCGCAACAGACGCGCGCGCTGGATCTGATCCGGCGGCCGGTCGCCGATCGGGCCCGCTTCGAGCGGGTGTTCGCGCAGGCCAGGGCGCTGTCCGGGACCTATGAGATGAACCCATAACTATGCCGTACCCGAATGCTTCGGTTACGACCGAGCCGTCCTGCAAAGGAGCAAGACGATGACCACGCACGCCACCCGCCCGCAATTCGACGCACCGGCGCGGACCATCCGTGAGGTCGACTACGGCTTCTTCGGGCCGGACTCGCCGACCTGGAAAGTGTGGACCAACGCCACCGCCGTGATCGGCTTCCAGCGCTCGGTCGTGCTCGAACATTTCGATCCCGCGCTCACCGCCGCGGTCGCCGACGTCAAGGGCATCTACACCGACCCGCGCGGCCGGCTCGACCATACTTTCGCGTACTTCCTCATCGCTGCCGTCGCCGACAGTCGCATGGCGATCGAAGCCTCCGAACATTTGATGAAGGTGCATGCGCAGGCCACCGGCATCGAGCCGATCACCGGAAAGCGCTACAGCGCGAACAATCCCGACTCCCAGCTGTGGATCCACGTCACGGGCTGGCATTCGGTGCTCAAATGCTACGAGGTGTACGGTCCCGGTCCGCTGAGTCCTGCTGAGGAGCAGCGCTATTGGGCCGAATGCGTGATCGCGGCCGAATTGCAGACCTGCAAGCTGTCCGATGTGCCGCGCTCGCGGGCGCAGGTGCGCGAATACTTCGCGGCGATGCGGCCCAAACTCTGCACCTCCGAACGCGCCCACGAGGGCATGCACTATCTGCTGCACACCCCGCGTGATCGCGGCGTCAAACTCTGGGCGGGCAGCCGCCTCGTCGCCCCGGCCGCCATCGCCACCCTCCCGAAATGGATGCGCACCACAGGCGGTTTCGACCACCCCGCCGTCGTCGACCGCGGCTACCGCCTCCCCATGCGCGCCGCCATCAAAGCCCTCGGCAACGAGAAGGCCAAACAGGCCGTCCTCGGAAACTTCCTGGGCCCCATGACCGCCCGCCTCTACGCCGAACACCTCGCCGCAGGCATTCCCACCACCCCCACCACCGTCACCCCCGCAGCGGCCCGCACCCGCTACGCCCACACCAACCGCGCCTCCGCCGGGTGAAGGGCGCTTCCGCTCGAGTTGTCGTCGACTGATCATTGCCGTATTCGAGGTCGGAAATCGACTCGGTTCCGGCTGGGCTCGCCTGTACCTTTGCTCCATGGTGATCGTCAGCGAGCCGATGATGAGCACGGAGGCTTTCGAAGAGCTGGCTCGAGTTGCGTACCGCGTTGCCGACGGTTTGCGACTGGAATTCGTCGGCGGGAAGTTGAGCGCCAAACCTGTGCCGGATGGGACTCGCGGCTGCATCGTTGCGTGGTTGATCCGGAGTTGCGTGGAAGGTCGGCCCGAGTTATGGCTTTCGGCAACGGCAGGGCTCGCGGTCGGCAGCGACGGAGAGGGACGAGTGCGGCCTGACGGCGTGCTGGCCGACGCCGATGCCTTTGTGGCGCAAGGGGAGTGGGCTGACCCAGCGCCCGTTCTCATGGTTGCCGATGTGACCTCACATGACGCCGAAGCCGACCGTCGAGGCAAGTCTCGCGCCTACGCGGAGGCCGGCATACCCGTCTACTTGCTGATCGATCGACATGCCTGTGAAGTAGCCGCGCACAGCGAGCCCGCCGCAGGCAAATACACCCGAGTCCGGAAGGTCGTCTTCGGGGCCGAACTGCCGCTGCCCGCGCCAGTCGGCATCACCCTCGACACCGAGCCGCTGCAGCGATGGTCAAGTGACCACGCTGACGCTCGGTCTTCGATCACGGATTACTGAGGGTGCGGCAAGCCTGCCGCCGAACTCCGGACCGGGGGTCGTCGCTCCTTCGTCCCTGTCGCCGACCTGCTCCGGTCAGGCGATCTTCTGCCGCCGGTCGACTACGGTCACGTTTGTGCCGATCTGGATGTCGTCATCGACCAAGATCCATTCGAGGACTGAGCCTGGCCGCAGTTGGCCCGCAACCTCATCGCCGGGTAGCGATATCCGTTGTTCAGTCGGTGAAGTCGGCTATTACGGGGGCGTGGTCGCTGGCGCCCTTGCCTTTTCGTTCTTCGCGGTCGACCATCGCGTCGGTTGCGGTGGCGGCGAGGGCCGGGGAGGCGAGGATGAAGTCGATGCGCATGCCCTCTTTGCGGGGGAAGCGGAGTTGGGTGTAGTCCCAGTAGGTGTAGACGCCGGGGCCGGGGGCGAAGGGGCGCATGACGTCGGCGAAGCCGGTGTCGAGGAAGGATTGGAAGGCGTCGCGCTCGGGCTGGGAGGTGTGCGTCTTGTGCGCGAAGAACTCGGGGGACCAGACGTCGTCGTCGGTGGGGGCGATGTTCCAGTCACCGACCAGCGCGATCTTGGCCTGCGGGTTTTCCGCGAGCCAGCGTTCGCCGTTGGCCCGTAGCGCCGCAAGCCATTCCAGCTTGTAGGCGTAGTGCGGGTCCTGCAGGGCGCGTCCGTTCGGCACGTACAGGCTCCACACCCGCACGCCGCCGCAGGTCGCGCCGAGCGCCCTCGACTCGATGACCGGGGCGCTGAGCAGCGACTCACCGGCCTCCTTGTCGAAGCCCGGCTGATCCGGGAACGAGGGCTCGACATCGGTGAGCCCGACCCGCGACACGATGGCCACACCGTTCCACTGGTTGATGCCCAAATGAGCGACCTCGTAGCCGAGTTCGTCGAACCGCTCGAACGGGAACTGATCGTCGCGGCACTTCGTCTCCTGAATGGCCAGGACGTCGATGTCCTGGCGGTCCAGAAACTCCGCTACCCGGTCGAGCCGGGAGCGGATCGAGTTGACGTTCCACGTGGCGAGGCGCACGAGTGCCTTTCCGCTGGCGAGCCCGGGTGCGGGGCTCGGTGTGCTGGGGGTCTGATTCCGTTCTACCGCAGCGCCGCCGAACCGGCGAGAGCGGTCGGCGCGGCGTAGCGGTACGTGTGGTGTTCGAGGAAGCCGAGTTCGCGGTACAGCGCGATCGCGGCGCTGTTGCCCGCCTCGACCTGAAGGTACGCGTGCGTCGCGCCGCGGCTGTGGCCCCAGCGGATCAGCTCGGCGCACACCAGGGAACCGAGGCCCTTCCGGCGATGCTCGGCGGCTACCGCCACACAGGTGAGCCCGATCCAGCCGCGCCCGTCCGGTGCGGTGGTGAGTGCCCCGCGCCCGATCGCGATGGGGGTCGGCACGCCGAGCGAAGCGAACCCGAGTTCGCCGTCGCGCACCGCGGTCAATACGCCGAGGTCCGGCAGTGGTGCCGAAAGCCGTTGCGGCGTGGGCGCTTCCCCGTCGCGCCGGTTCAGCTCCTGCCAGGCCGCATCCGGGGTCGCCGCGACCCGCACCATCGAAGGCCCCTGGGGCAGCACGAAATTCTCGATATCGATGGCCATCATGACGGTTTCGCGCCAGCTGTTCCAGCCCGGCGGAATGGGTGCGAGCCGGTCCGGCAGCGCCAGCAGCAGCGGCAGGCCGCGTTCGGCGTACCACGCGGCGATCCGGTGCAGCGTGTCCGCGGTCAGCCCCGCGGGTTCGCCGGAACTGCCGAGCGGCACAGCGGAATTGGCACGACTGGTGAACCCGTTGCCCGCCCGTGCCAGCCACCCGTCGATCCACGCGTGTTCGATCCCGGGCCAGCCGTCGGCGGCCGCGGCCTCCAGCGCCCGGATCTCCTTGGTGCGAATCGGTCTCGGACCCAACGCCTTCAGCGCGATCACCCGGTCCGGCGTCACCGCGACGAGCTGTCCGTCGACGCCGCGCACGGTCGGCGGATCCAGCGAGACCAGCTCGCCGATCACATCGGTGAGCGGCTGGGGATAACCGGCGGGCAGCCGGTAGCGCAGGACGACGCGACGGCCGAGCGGGATGTCGGGGAGTCCGCCGCCGTCAGTCGTCATGGCCGAACGGGTCCGGCACCGTGCCGGGGATCCAGCTGAGTCCCGGTGTGCCCCAACCGTTGCGCTTGATCGCCTTCTTCGCCGCGCGCGCGTTGCGCCCGATCAGCACGTCGACGTACAGGAAGCCGTCGAGGTGGCCCACCTCGTGCTGCAGCATGCGCGCGAAGAAGTTCTCGCCCTCGATCTCGACCGGGTTGCCGTGCTCGTCGGTGCCGGTGACCTTGGCCCAGGTGGCGCGGCCGGTCGGATACTGCTCGCCGGGTACGGACAGGCAGCCTTCCTCGTCGTCGTCCGGGTCGGGCATCGTCTCGGGGATGGCCGAGGTCTCCAGCACCGGGTTGATCACCGCGCCGCGGCGACGGGTGGCGGTGCCGTCGGCGCGCACGTCGGGGCAGTCGTAGACGAACAGCCGCAGCGGCACGCCCACCTGGTTGGCCGCGAGCCCGACGCCGTGCGCGGCGTCGAGGGTCTCGTACATGTCCGCGATCAGCTCGGCCAGTTCCTCCGGTGACTGGGTGACCTTCTCGGTCGGGTTGTGCAGAACCGGGTCGCCGACGATCACGATCGGGAGGATAGCCATGGGACCAATTATTGCCGCGCCCGCTGGTCGGCGATGGTCGGGGGCGGTGATCGGCGCCGCGGCGCGCCTACTCGCAGGTAGCGAACACGCCGCGCCGTAGACCCGGTGATCCTGGTGTCTCGTGGTTGAATGATCCGCGACGTACAAGCACCATTTTTCGTCTGGTGGTAACTCGGCGAGGGAGCAAGATGGACGGCGCAGCGGCACGGAATCTTTCCGCGATCCAGGGCGACCCTTCCGCGAGCGACGATGTCACGGCAGCGGAATCGACCGGCGACAGCGACGGTTTGAGCCGCCGCGAACACGACATCCTGGCTTTCGAGCGCCAGTGGTGGAAGTACGCGGGGGCGAAGGAAGAAGCGATCAAAGAGCTGTTCGGCATGTCGCCGACCAGGTACTACCAGGTGCTCAACGCGGTGGTCGACCGGCCCGAGGCGCTCGCCGTGGATCCGATGCTGGTCAAGCGGCTGCGCAGGCTGCGGGCGAGCAGGCAGAAAGCCAGGGCCGCGCGACGGCTCGGTTTCCAGGTATGACCGGACTAGGCTCGAGTAGGTGAGCTACCCGAATCCCACCTCCGGTGGGCCGCCATTGCGAGCGTTGGCGATGGTGTTGATCGCACTGGCCATCGTGTTCGGTGGACTCGGCGCGATGTCGCTGTCGAAATCGGATGCCGACAGCTCGAGCAGCGTTCCGTCGGAATCCACTACCGCGACCGCGGCCCCGCAGATGCCGGCGAGCACCACGGTCGACAAGACCACGCCCGCCCCGTCGTCCGCGGCCGCGAGCAGCACCCCGGCGACGACCACCGCCACCACCACCCCGCCGACGACCACGGTGCCGACTACGACCGGTTCCGCGGCGGCCAAGGCGGTACCGGTGCGGGTGCTGAACAACAGCATGATCGCCGGTCTGGCCGCCAAGACCGCGGGTCAGCTCACCGCCGAGGGCTGGTCGGTGGTCGAGACGGGCAACTATCCCGGCGCGAATGTTCCGAAAACGACCGTGTACTACGGCAATTCACCGGCCGACAAGGACGCCGCATTGGCCATCGCCGACGAACTCGGCGTCACCGCGGAGCCGAAGTCGAGCGGTTTGGGCGAGTCGTCCCCGGGTGTCACCGTCATCGTGACGGGTAACTGATACCTGCGACCTGCCGCTATCCGGGCCTGTCGCTGGACGACACGACGGGCGTGGCATCATCTTGTCCGGTAACGAACGTGTCCACCCAGCTTTACTCGTAAACTTTCGGTACTCGTAAAGGAGTTCCCCGATGGCCCCGTCCACAACTCGTCGCCCGTCTTGGCGGACTGTGACCCCGGTGCTCGCGGTCGCGGTCCTGGGCCTCGCAGGCTGCACGAACAGCCAGGAGTCGAGTGACGTCAAGGGAACCACCCCGCCGGTCTGGAGTGGCGCGGCGGCCCCGCCCGCGAGCGAGTTCGGCAAGGAAACCGGTACCGCCGAGGCGAACACGGGCGTGAAGGTCGACCTGAAGGACGCCGCGGGCGCCTCGGTCGGCACGGCGAACTTCGTCAAGGACGGCAACCACCTGCAGGTCACCGTCGAGGCGCACGGCCTGCGTCCCGGCTTCCACGGCCTGCACGTGCACCAGATCGGCAAGTGTGAGCCCAACTCGGTGGCTCCGACCGGTGGTCCGGCCGGCGACTTCCTCTCCGCCGGTGGGCATCTGCAGGTCGGCAGCGCGAACACGCACCCGGCCAGCGGCGACCTGACCTCGCTCGAGGTCCGTTCCGACGGCACGGCCAAGCTGGTCACCACCACCGATGCGGTGACCCTCGACGATCTGAAGAACAAGGCGTTGATGATCCACGCCGATGCCGACAACTTCGGCAACATCCCGAACCGTTATGTCCGACCCGACGGCGTTGCCGGGCCGGATGACACGACGCTAGCGACAGGTGACGCGGGCGGCCGCGTCGCCTGCGGTGTAATCCAGTAGCGCAGGAGCCGATATGGCCGGGGCAGGCAGAGAACACGTTCCCTTCCATGGTTCGCCCCGGCCCACGATAGGCATCGAATGGGAGATCGCGCTCGTCGACAAGGTGAGTCGGGATCTGTCGAATACCGCTGCGGCGGTGTTCGATTCGGTGGGTGACCTACGTGCGCACGACGGCACGCCACAGATCACCAAGGAGTTGTTGCGCAATACCGTCGAACTCGTCACCGGGGTGCACGACACCGTCGGTGCGGCGGTCGACGATCTGCGCGGCACGATGGACACGGTGCGGCGCGCGGCCGATGCGCAGGGCGTCGACTTGTTCTGTGCCGGAACGCATCCGTTCGCGCAGTGGTCGGCCCAGCAGCTGACCCGCTCGGAGCATTACGACGAGCTGATCGAGCGCACCCAGTGGTGGGGCCGCCAGATGATGATCTGGGGCGTGCACGTGCACGTCGGAGTCTCGCATCGGGACAAGGTCTTTCCGATCCTGAACTCGCTGCTGCTGCACTACCCGCACCTGCTGGCGCTGTCCGCCTCCTCGCCGATGTGGGCGGGCTCGGACACCGGCTACGCCAGCAACCGGACGTTGATGTTCCAGCAGCTACCCACCGCGGGTCTGCCGTTCCAGTTCGAGAATTGGCGCCAGTTCGAGCATTTCGTGCACGACCAGTTCAAAACCGGTGTGTTCGAACAGCTCGGCGGCATGCACTGGGACATCAGGCCCGCGCCGAAATGGGGCACCATCGAGGTCCGGGTGTGCGACGGCGTCTCGACCCGCGCCGAACTGGCCGCGATGGCGGCGCTGATCCACTGCCTGATCGTCGATCTGGATCGCCGGCTCGAAGAGGGCGAGACCCTGCCCACGCTGCCGCCGTGGCACGTGCAGGAGAACAAATGGCGTGCCGCCCGCTACGGGCTGGACGCGATCGTCATCGTGGACGACAAGAGCAATGAGCGATTGGTCACCGACGATGTGACCGCGCTACTGAACCGGTTGGAGCCGACGGCCAAACGGCTCGGCTGCGCCGACGAACTCGCGCTGGTCGCCGAGATCCCCGAGCGCGGTGCGTCCTATCAGCGCCAGCGCAAGGTCGCCGCGGCCGCGCAGGGGGACCTGATCGCGGTGGTGGACGCGCTGGTCAAGGAGCTGGACCAGTAATTCCCGGTCGGTACCGGTTGCCCAGTGTTCAAACGGCAAGTGGGATGGCGTTCATCCCGCGTTTACTATGGTCGACGTGCTTGTCGAAGACCCGGGACCCAGAACAGGAAGTACGGCTACGCGATCGCGTGTGCCGTCGCCTCGGGTCTGGGTCGCCGCGGCCGTCGCCGCGGTGCCGGTGCTGCTCATCGCGCTGCAGGGCGTGGCGATGTGGCAGGGCTTCGAAGGTCCGCTGGGCAGCCTGTGGCACGACTACGTCGGCACGCCGAAATCCATGTCCGTGCCGTGGGCCGGATTGATCCTCGCGTTGGTCGGGCTCTCCGGCCGGCGGCGGCTGATCGTGCTCGGCGCCGCCGTCGGTATCGATGTGGTGTGGGCGAGCATCCGGCTGTTGGCGGGCGAACCGTTCGCGATCGGTAACGGTCCGGTGCTCGCGCTCACCGCGCTGGCGGTGTTCGCGTGGCTGCGCTGGGACGGCGCCGACCGGCGCAACGCGCTGCACGCGGCGGCGCTCGGCGCGCTGCTGATCCTGGCCACCAAGGTCGGCGACGTGTGGCTGCACGTCACCGTGCTGAGCAGGCCGATGGTGCTCGACGAGTACGTGCTGCTGGCCGATCACGCGCTCGGCGACCCGTCCTGGGTGATGGGCCGGGTGCTGGACGTGCTGGGGCCCGCCGTGTACGCGGTGCTGCACTGGGTGTACATCGAGTTGCCGGTCGCGGCGATCGTGGTCGCGGTGTGGCAGCTGCGCCGGGTTGCCACCAGCGGGCGGTGGCCGAGTCATTATCTGGTGCGCACGTTTCTGGTGCTCGGGCTGGTCGGGCCGGTCATCTACGTGATCTTCCCCGTGGTGGGACCGATGTTCGCGTTCGGGCCGGACGGGCACGGGCTGCAACTCGGCAACTTCTGGCCGGGCGTGGTGCCGCCGCTGGACCGCAGTCCGATGCCGATGCCCTTCGACGCGGCGACCCCGCGCAACTGCATGCCGTCCATGCACACGGCCTGGGCGCTGTCGGTCTTCCTGCACACCCGCCGCGACACCGACGGCGGTCCCGCGCCGGCCTGGCTGCGCTGGGGTGGCACCTTCTGGCTGCTGGCCACGCTCACCGCGACCCTCGGCTTCGGCTACCACTACGGCGTCGACCTGGTGGCCGGCGCGGTGCTCTGCCTGACCGTGGAATCGGCGCTGCGCGATCCCGAACGCGGCTGGGGCTGGTTCCGCATCCGCCTCGTCGCCGGCGGCCTCGCCGTCCTGGCCACCCTCCTGCTGTCCTACCGTTTCCTGCCGGTCTCGATGGCCGAATACCCCGTCCTAGCAGGCACCGTCGTCCTCGCCCTGCTCGCCGGCCTAGCCGCCGCCTTCCACGCCACCTGGTTCGCCAACCGCCGCCGAACCACCCCCAAAGAACTCGAAACCGCCACCCGCTGAAACCGGCTGCGCCGCTCGGTTACTCGTAGTGGTGACGGCAGGCGACGATCTTCGCCGTGTCGTCCTCGATGACGTACACGATGCGATGTTCGCTGGTGATGCGTCGAGACCAGAATCCGGCGAGGTTCTGGCGCAATGCTTCTGGCTTACCGATTCCTTCGTAGCCGTTGCGTGTGATGTCGTCGATCAGTTTGTTGACGCGTTTGAGGGTCGCGCGGTCGTGGGCCTGCCACCACAGATAGTCGGCCCACGCGTCGGGCGTGAAGAGAATCTTCACGCGCTGTCCTCATCGTCGACCTCGATGAGATCGTGCGGCGCTGCCTCTCCAGCTCGGAGTTGAGCGATCGACCTCTCCAGGTGGCGAGCGTTCGCCGGGTTGCCCAAGAGATAGGCGGTCTCCTTCAACGACTCGTACTCGCGAAGCGAAATAACGACCGCGGGCTCGTGCCCAGCCCGGGTGATGACGACTTCCTCTAGATCCTCAGTGGCGGAATCCAGGACTGCCGCTAGGTTGGCGCGTGCTTCGGTGATGGATATCGGACGCATCGGAATTCCTCTCGCGGCGGTCGTCCTATTACTGTACATGATCCTGTACAAAGACCGGTCAGTTGTCGATTTCGTTGCCCAGTTCGTTGACGGTGAGGAGGCCGTCGCGGTGGCGTTGTTCGCGGTAGGCGGTGCGGCCGATGAGGTGGGCTACTACGGGGGCGGTGAGCAGGGTGAAGAGGCCGACGAGGACGAGGGCCCAGACGTTGCCGTGGCCGTAGAGTTCGATGGCCGCGCCCGCGAGGACCAGGATGAGGCCGACCACCTGGGGTTTGGTGGCGGCGTGCATGCGGGTGAGGGTGTCGGGGAAGCGCACGATCGCGATCGCCGCGGTGAGCGCGAGCGTCGCGCCGAACAGGATCAGCGCGGCGGACAGCCACTGCCACAGGGTCATCGGCCGGCTCCGGGGGTCGGGTGCGTGCGGGTCACTGGTCGTCCCGGACGCGGAAGCGGGATACGGCGGCGGAGCCGAGGAAACCGACCAGGGCCAGCGCGATGATCGCGGGCAGCAGGGTGGTGTCCTGGCTGTAGGCCGCCCAGACGGCGAGACCGGACGCGGCGATCGCCATCAGCGAGTCGATGCCGACCACCCGGTCCAGCGTGTTCGGTCCGGCGAGGATGCGATAGCTGGTGAGCGCGGCGGCAACGGTCAACATCACCCCTGCCACGATGGCGACGACGGTCACGGAAGCACCTCCGGGGGCGTTGCGCTGGAACGCCATTCGGCATGGCGCTCGAACGACGAGATGAGCAGTTTCTCCAGGCGCCGGGTGGTCCGGTAGAACTTGTCCACCGCTTCGTCGCTGCTGACGTCGAGCACGTGGACGTAGACCACGCAGCGCCGCCGGTCGATCTCGAGCACCATGGTGCCCGGGATCAGGTTCAGCAGGTCCACGCACAGCACCAGCACCAGATCGGATTTGGTGCTCAGATAGACGCGCAGCACGCCGGAGACCGGCGGCGCGGCCGGCCGGATCGCGAACCAGGCCACCTGCACACTCGACTCGATCGCGTAATACGAAGCGACGAAAACCAATTGGAGCAATGACAGCGGATGCAACCGTCCGCCCACCGGCACCCGGGGCAGCGGCAGCGCCACCATGATCAGCGCGCCCACCGCGATCCCCGCCAGCAGATTGGCCACACTGAGATCGCCCCACAGCGCGATCCACACCACCGTGAGCCAGCTCAGTACGCCGACGCGCACCGCGCCCTCGCGGCTGACACCGCGCTGCCATCGCTGCGTGGTCATCGGCGTCCTCCCGGCTCGGCGGGCGGCGAATCACCCAGCACCGCAGTGATATACACGCCGGGATCGGCGAGATCCGCGGCGGCGCGGTCGGCGATGCGCAGCATCGGGCCCGCGAGCACCGTGAGGCTGAGGCTCACCGCGACCAGGGCCGCGGTGGAGGCGACCATCGACAGCGGCATCCGGCCGGGGTCGGTGCGTTCGTCGTAGAGCACGTCGGTCGATTCCTCGATCAGCGTCGGCGTATGCGCCGCGGACAGGTGTCCTTCCGGCGCCTCCGCGCGCGGGCGCCAGAACGCCTTGCTCCACACCCGCGCGACGGCGTACAGCGTGAGCAGGCTGGTCAGCACCGAACCGCCCACCAGCACCCAGGCCAGCGCGCTGCCGTCCTGCGCGCCCGCCTGGAGCAGCGCCACCTTGCCGATGAATCCCGAGAACGGTGGAATACCACCGAGATTCAGTGCCGGTATCAAAAACAGCACGGCGAGTACCGGGCTGGCCGCGGCCAGCCCGCCGAGCCGGCGCAACGATGTCGAGCCCGCCTGCCGCTCGATCAGGCCGACCACCAGGAACAGCGCCGTCTGCACCAGAATGTGGTGTGCCACATAGAAAACCGCGCCGGCCAGGCCGGACACACTGGCCAGCCCCACGCCGAACACCATGTAGCCGATGTGGCTGACCAGCGTGAACGACAGCAGCCTGCGGATATCGCTCTGCGCGATCGCGCCGAGGATGCCGACCAGCATGGTGAGCAGTCCGCACACCAGCAGGATGGACTCGAATTCGCCGCCGGGGAACAGCAGCGAATGCGTCCGGATGATCGCGTACACACCGACTTTGGTGAGCAACCCGGCGAACACCGCGGTCACCGGTGCGGGTGCGGTGGGGTAGGAGTCGGGCAGCCAGCTCGACAGCGGGAACACCGCCGCCTTGATCCCGAACGACACCAGCAACACCGCGTAGATGGCCGTGCGGATGCCCTCCGGCACCGCCCCGATCCGCTCCGCCAGCTGGGCCAGGTTCAACGTTCCGGTGGCCGCGTAGGTCATGCCGATGCCGGTCAGGAAGATCAGCGAGGCGAGCATCGAGACCATCACGTACGACACGCCGGCGCGGATGCGGGCCGCGGTGCCGCCGACGGTCAGCAGCACGAACGAGGCGGCGAGCAGGATCTCGAAGCCGACGAACAGGTTGAACAGGTCACCGGCCAGGAAGGCGGCCGAGACGCCGCCGGTGAGCACCAGATAGGTGGGGCGGTAGATGGAGGTCGGCTGGCGCTGGTCGCCGTCGCGGATGTTCTGGCCCGCACCGTAAACCGCGACGGCGAGCAGCACGATGGACGAGACGAGCAGCATCGCCGCGGACAGCCGATCCGCCACCAGGGTGATGCCGATCGGCGTCTCCCAATTGCCGACCTGTACCGCGGTGGTGCCGTGGCGGTCGGTCAGATACAGCAGGAAAGCGCAGATGACAACCACGGCGGTGAGCGCGCTCAACATGATCACGCGTTGCGTGCGCGGCCTGCGGCCGAAGACCAGCGTGCCCGCGGCCGCGAGCAGCGGCACCAGCACGGGCAGCGGCATCAGGGTGCGCAGCAGGTCGGGGGAGAGGCTCAATCCTCCGGGTCCTCTCGCTCGCGCCGGCGGGCCACGTCCACGTCGTCCGGGTCGTTCTCGACATCGTCGGTGGTGGTCAGCGTGAAGGAGCGGTAGGCGAGCGCGAGCACGAACGCCGCGATCCCCATGGTGATGACGATGGCGGTGAGCACCATCGCCTGGGCCAGCGGGTCGGCGGTGTCGCGGTGGGTGGTGTCGGTCTGGCCCTGGATCGGCGCGCGCCCGTCCCGCCCGGCCAGCGTGATGATCAGCAGGTTCACCGCATTGCCGAACAGGATCATGCCGAGCAGCATCTTCGACACCGCGCGCTCGAGGATGAGATAGACCCCGCACGCGACCAGCACGCCGATCACGATCAGCAGGGTGAGATTCGCCGTCATGCCGTGGGACCTCCCTTCGCCGTGGCGGTTTCGCTCGTGGCCAGCTCGCTGTCGAGGCGGGCGCCGAGGCTGCGCAGCACGTCGAGCACCAGGCCGACGACGATCAGGTAGACGCCGAGATCGAAGAACAGCGCGGTCACCAGTTTGAGGTGGCCGAGCACCGGCAGCGTCACCTCGAAGATCGCCGACGACAGCGGCGGCGCGCCGAAAAACAGTGCGGCGCCCGCGGTTCCGGCCGCCAGGGTGAGCCCGGCGCCGAGCAGGTGGCCCGCGTCGACCGGTAGCGCCTCGCCGAGCTCGTAGCGGCCACCCGCCAGATAGCGCAGCGTCAGCGCGAGCCCGGCGGTGAGACCGCCCGCGAATCCGCCGCCGGGCGCGTTGTGCCCGGAGAAGAAGAAATACACCGACAGCACCATGATGGTCGGGAACACCAGGCGGGTGGTGATCTGCATGACCATCGACCGGTCCGCGCGATCGACCAGCCGTCCGGCGGGCAGCCAGCTCACCAGATCCGGGTCGTAGTGCGGCGAATCGGCGGCGCGCGGCGCGCTGCCGAAGCGACGGCTGCGAAACACCAGCGAGGCCACGCCGGTGGCCGCCACCACGAGCACCGAGATCTCGCCGAGGGTGTCCCACGCGCGGATATCGACGAGCAGCACGTTGACGGCGTTCTTGCCGCCGCCGAATTGGTATGCGGCGTCGGGGATCCGGTGCCAGATCGGTTCGGCGGTGCGGGCCGCGGTGGCGAACGCGCCGAAGACCGTCACCGCCGTGCCGACCAGCGCCGCCAGGATCGCGCGGCGGGCCTTGAACGCGGTCGCCTTACCCTCCTCGATTTCGGCGGGGAAGGCGCGCAGCACCAGCACGAAGATCACCAGGGTCAGTGTCTCGACCAGGAATTGGGTGAGCGCCAGGTCGGGCGCGCCGTGCAGTGCGAAAATCACGCCGCAGCCGTAGCCGGTGACGCCGACCACCAGCACACCCGCCAACCTGTTGCGCAGCACGGTCGCGCCCAGCGCCATCGCGATCATGATGCCGCCGATCACCGCCTGCAGCGGCGAATCCCACAGGCGCAGTTCGACTCCGGTGCGGGTGCCGACCGCGAGCAGGACCGCGGGCAGGATGATCAGGGTGCTCAGGATCGTCGCCTGGCTCAACGGCAACGAGCCGCGCTGCACCGCGCCGGTCATCCGCAGCGACAGCCGATCCATCGCGCGCAGCGTGGCGTCGTAGGCGCGGTCGGCGTTACCCAGGCGTGGGTGCGCCGGGTCGCGGAGCCGGTCGCGCAGCTGGAACAGCGCGATACCGCCCGCGATCACCAGCACGGTCAGCAGCAGTGCGAGATTCACGCCGTGCCAGAGCGCCAGATGCGAAAGCAGTTCCTCCGGCAGCGTTTCCGCGTAGGGGCGCAACAGCCGGTCCAACCCGGGCGCGGCCAGGCCCGCGATCAGGCTCGCCACCGCGAGGATCGCGGGCGCGGCCAGGAACAGCGCGCCGGGCGCGTGCCAATGGCCTTGCTGATCCGGCTTGTCGTCGGCCGCGGCGCCGGACGCGTCGAGGTATTCGGTGACGCGGCGGGCCCGGTGCGCGCCGTGCGGGGTCGACTGTCCCGGCTTGTCCGCGAACGCGCCCCAGACGAAGCGGATGCTGTAGCCGACGGTCAGCATCGAGCCGAGCACCACGCCGACGGCGAGCGCCACCCTGGCCGGTTCGGCGAGGTTGTCCGCGTCCAGGATCGCGCCGAGCGCGCTCTCCTTCCCGACGAAGCCGACCAGCGGCGGCAGGCCCGCCATGCTCAACGCGGCGAGCACGGCGATGCCGCACAGCACCGGGGCCTTGCGGCCGAGCCCGGAAAGCCGGCGCAGGTCCCTGGTACCCGCGCCGTGATCGATGATGCCGACCACCATGAACAGGCAGGCTTTGAACAGCGCGTGCGCCACGATCAGCGCGACCCCGGCCAGCGCCGCCGCCGGGGTGCCGACGCCGACCAGCACGATCAGGAAGCCGAGCTGGCTCACCGTGCCGAACGCGAGCACCAGTTTCAGGTCGGCCACCTCCATCGCGCGCAACCCGGCGAGCAGCATCGAGGCCACGCCGAGGGTGAGCACGAGCGGATGCCAGACCGGGTTGTCCGCGAACACCGGGGCCAGCCGCGCCACCAGGTACACACCGGCTTTCACCATGGCCGCGGCGTGCAGGTACGCACTGACCGGCGTCGGCGCCGCCATCGCGCCGGGCAACCAGAAGTGCAGCGGCACCACGGCGGACTTGCTGAGCGCGCCGACCAGGATCAGCACCAGCGCCACGTTCACCGCGAGACCGCTGGGCGGGTCGGTCCGGGCCAGCAGCTCGGAGAGCAGATAGCTGCCGCTCACCTCGCCGAGCACGATCAGGCCGACGAGCATGGCCAGCCCGCCCGCGGCGGTCACCAGCAGGGCCTGGATCGCGGCCCGCCTGCTGTTCGCCTGTTCGGCGTTGTGGCCGACGAGCAGGAACGACAGCACGGTCGTCACTTCCCAGAAGACGAACAGCAGCAGCATGTTGTCGCTCGTCACGAGCCCGAACATGGCGCCGGCGAAGCCGACCAGTTCGGCGGCGAACACCCCGAGCCGCGGCTCGTCGTCCTCGAAATATCGGGCGCAGTAGACCAGGATCAGGGCGCCGATGCCCAGCACCAGCACGGTCATGATCGCGGCGAGCGAATCGAAGCGCAGGTCGATGTTCATCGCGATGCTCGGCGCCCAGGCGAGCCGAACCTGCTGTGTGCTACCCCAATTCGCGATCACCCAGCCCAGACAGCCGAGTGGCACCAGTGCCAGCACGTAGAAAGCGTTGCGCCCCAGTGCCTTCACCCACAGCGGTGCGACGAGCGCGGCGGCGGCGAGGGCGAGCAGGATTGCGAGCAAACTGCACTCCGTCCGGTAGGGGCGGCGGGGTCGTGCGGGACAATCCTACTTGGAGCCTGGGACTTTCTGCTCCCCGCCGAGTATGGCGTCGGCCATCCGGCGCTGGTCAGGCTATATATCCGCTAACGCCGCGTCGGTCGTCGATCCGCTCGCCCGCGGCCGCCCGCGGGGCCGCAGTCGGTACAGCACAGCGAGTCCGACCGCGCTGCCGAGTGCGATCGCCAGGGCGGCGCGGCCCGGCGTGCTGTTGTAGTCGGACGCGTCGGGTGTATGCCAGGCCTTCTCGGTATCCGGCAGGGCGGTCACCACCGAAGGCAGATAGAGGGCCGAGAGCGCCAGCACGCCGCCCGGCGCGTAGCGCGGTCGCGCGGTGGCGCAGCAGTAGCCTGCGGTGAGCGCGAGGACCGCGCTGCTCGCGGTGAACAGCAGCCAGTTCGCGTCCGGCGGGGTCAGCACGGCGAAGCCGGCGATCCCGGCGATCAGCGTGACGGCCAGTGTCATCGACGGCATCCGGACGCCCGCGAGGATGCCGATGGCGGTGAGCGCGACCATGCCCCACACGCTCCAGCCCGGCCGGGGCACGTAGCCGAACGCGTCCGCGGCCGCGGTCAACGCGACCGCGAGATAGACGGCCGCGCCGTCGCGACCGGGCAGCAGCATCGCCGCCACGGTGGCCGCGGCGACCGTGGCCGCGGCGGCCAGCCCGATGTCGACCGCGTGATCGATGGCGGGCGCGTTGCCGAACTGCTTGGTCAGCCATTCGGTGACGGCCAGGATCACCAGCGCGAGCACCATCGCCGCGAGGATCGGCGTGATCGGCAGTTCGATCGCCATCCGCGGTGGCTGGTCGACGGTGGCCGACCAGTTGCGCATGGTGCTGAAGACGAGTAGCACCAGCATCAGTGCGATCAGCCAGCGCGGCGGGGTTTCCAGCACAGCGTAGGGATCGAGGTCGATGTGCAGCAGGTCCGAGAGATCGCTGAACACGAAGAAGCCGGCGCCGCCGAGCGCCAAACCCGCCGCGGGCAGCGCCCGGGGCAGCACCGCGGCACCGAGCGCGCCGAGCACGACCCCGGCGCACACCGAGTCGATGTAGTTCTGCGTGGTGAGCATGTCGGCGGAGGAAACCTCTTCCCCCGCAATGTGGTTGACCAGCTGCGCGATCGCGCCGAGCAGGGCGGTGAGCCATGCGGTGGCGGGGCGGGCGGCGGTGCACACGATCACCGCGACGGCGACCGCGACGATCACGCCGATGGCGGCGCCACGCGGCACGCTGCTGATCAGGTTGGTGATCCGGTAGGGCGTGCTGTCCCGGACCGTGCTGAAGGTGACCGGCAGGAACAGCGTCACACCCGCGACCGCGGCTCCGAAGAAGACCGTGACCGCGTCGAACGCATCACCCATCCGCCGCACGTGCCGAACATACCTGCGCGCACCGGGCCGACCTGTGATTGCCGTCACTTTGCCGGGGTATGTCGAGCGGAAAACAACGGCAGAAAGACCCCGTTTACGGCGCGTTTGCCACTATCGCCGATCGCTACAGGTAGCGCCCCTCGCTGCTGGTCGGCTGGCCTCTGTTCTCCGCGTACCGGCGCAGCGATTCGACCTGGAGCGGGTCCAGCGACGGCCGGACCACGGTCCGTGCCGCGGCCACGTCGGCGGCGGTGACGTCGGCGGCCTCGACATCGCGGCGCATCGCCGCCAGCGCTGCCTCGCGCAGCAGCGCGGCGCAGTCGGCCGCGGAGAACCCGTCGAGGGTGCGGGCCAGCGTGGGCAGATCGACGTCACCGGCGAGCGGTACGGAGCGACCCGCCGTCCGCAGGATCGCCAGCCGGGCCGCGCTGTCCGGCGGCGGCACGAAGACCAGCCGCTCCAGCCGACCCGGTCGCAGCAGCGCCGGATCGATCAGCTCGGGCCGGTTCGTCGCGCCGAGCACCACGACATCGCGCAGCGGTTCCACCCCGTCCAGCTCGGTGAGCAGCGCGGCCACCACCCGATCGCCCACCCCGGAATCGCTGCTCTGCCCGCGGCGCGGGGCCAGCGCGTCGACCTCGTCGAGGAAGATCAGCGACGGTGCGGAATCGCGGGCGCGCTGGAACAATTCGCGCACCGCGCGCTCGGACGAACCGACCCACTTGTCCATCAGTTCGGCGCCCTTGACGGTGTGCACGCTGAGCTGACCGGTGCTCGCCAGCGCGCGCACCAGGAAGGTCTTGCCGCAGCCGGGTGGGCCGTAGAGCAGCACGCCGCGCGGCGGGTCGATGCCGAGGCGCGCGAACGAATCCGGATGCCGCAGTGGCCACAACACGGTTTCGGTCAGCGCCTGCTTGGTCTCGACCATGTCGCCGACCTCGTCCAGGGTGAGGCTGCCGATGGCGGGTTCGTCCAGGCCGGAACGGGACAGCGGACGGATCACGGTCAGCGCGTCGAGCAGATCCGGTTGGGTCAGTTGCGGATCGGTGTGTTCCTTGCTCGCCCGCGACGCCGCGCGCAACGCCGCCTCCCGGCACAGGGCGGCCAGATCGGAGACCACGAAACCCGGTGTGCGCGCGGCGATGTCGTCGAGGCGCAGCTCTGCGACGGGTACCTGGCGCAGCAGCTGCTCCAGCAGCGACTTGCGCACCGCGGCGGTGGGCAGCGCCAACGCGAGTTCGCGGTCGCAGAGATCGGGCGCGCGCAGCCGGGCATCGACATCGGCGGGATGGGCGGTGGTGGCCAGGAAGGCGACGCACGGTTCGGCGACCGCGGCCCGCAGCTGATCCAGGATGAGCGTGGCGACCGGCTCGGCCTGCGCGGGCAGCAGCGCGTCGATATCGGTGATGAGCAGGATCCCGCCCTGTCCCGAACACGCGTCGGCGACCGCCTCGGCGACCTCGCGTAACCGGGTGCCGCTCTCGGCCGCGCCGATGGTCGGTCCGTCGAGTTCGACGATGCGCCGCGGCGCGGTGACCGCGCGCGCCAGCGTCGCCTTGCCGACGCCGGCCGGACCGGTGATCAGGACGCCGAGATGTGGTGTGGCGCCGAGGGTTTTGAGCAGCTCCGGTTCGTCGAGGGCCAGGCTCAGCCACTCCGTGAGTTTGGTCGCC
>NZ_BAFT02000069.1 GCF_000308475.2 Nocardia brasiliensis NBRC 14402
GCCGGACCACCGGCCAGTCGCACCTCCACGCCACCGGACCGCCGATCAGCCTGACCGCCGGCCAGTCGCGCCTACCACGCCTCCGGAATACCGCGCCATCGGACCAGCCGGTCAGCCGGGCCCCCCATCTCCGCGCCACCGGCCAGTCGCGCCTCCACGCCACCGGACCACCGGACCACCTGTCAGCCGGACCACCCGGTCAATCGCGCCTCCACGCCACCGGACCACCGACCAGCCGAGCCACCGCGCCCGGCCAGTCGCGCCGCCGCGCCGCTCGAACGCAACCTGGTCGAGGGATCAGGAGGAATTGACGGCGTACACCTCTCGGCCGATGCCGCCACCAATTCCTCCTGATCACCCGACCTATTCCGGCCGCCGCCAGTTGGCGACGGCGCAACGGCGGTGCGCGCGATCCAACGCCCGAATTGCCCGGTGGCGGACTTATCCGTCGCCATGGAGACGGACAACCACCGCAGCACCTGCTGAATCACCTGATCACCAGGTAATGGTGGCGGCATCGGCCGAGAGTCGTCCGCCACCATTACCTGGTGATCGTGCGACCAGGGCGCGACCTGCACGCACGTCCACGAACTCTGCGCCCAGCACGGCGGTTCTGGCCGTGTTTCGGCGAGCCGATTTGCGCGGGGCCCCTGGATCGGATGTGATCAATACTCGTGGCTGAAAACGTGACTGTTTCAGATTCTGTGCAGCTCGGACCCATTGCGCGCCGCACCCTGTTCAAGGGTGGCGCGGCGGTGGCGGCCACCGCGACGGCGGTCTTCGCCGCGGGACCCGCCGCGGCCGCCGCGCCTGTGTTCCGGCACGGCGTCGCCTCGGGCGATCCGCTGCCCGACGGTGTCATCCTGTGGACCAGGGTCACTGTGTCCGAGGACGCCGCGCCCGGGTCGGGTGTGGGCGAATCGACAAATGTGCGCTGGGAGATTTCCGCCGACGAGGGATTCTCCGCGGTCGCCGCCTCCGGAACCGTCGCTGCCACAGCGTCTTCCGATCACACCGTCAAGGTCGACGTCGCCGGCCTCGCCCCGGGCACCGACTACTTCTACCGGTTCAGCGCGCTCGGCGAGACCTCGCCGGTCGCCCGGACCAGGACCGCGCCGGCCACCTCGGCCACACTGGAGCGCCTGCGGTTCGGCGTCGTGTCGTGCGCCAATTGGGAGGCCGGCTACTTCGGCGCGTACCGGCACCTGGCCGCGCGCGCCGACCTCGACGCCATCATCCACCTGGGCGACTACATCTACGAGTACGGCCGCGGAAAGTACGGCGGCCGCAACGGATCCGTGCGCCCGCACGACCCGGCCAACGAGACCGTCACGCTGGCCGACTACCGAATTCGGCACGCGCAGTACAAGACCGACCCGGATCTGCTGGCGTTGCACGCACAGCTCCCGTTCATCTGCACCTGGGACGATCACGAATCCGCCGACAACTCCTGGTCCGGCGGTGCGGGCAACCACGATCCGGTCACCGAGGGCAACTGGGCCGACCGCAAGGCCGCCTCCGCGCAGGCCTACCTGGAGTGGATGCCGGTGCGCGCCAAAGGTTCCGGCGCCGAGGTGCAGATCTATCGCCGACTGCGCTTCGGCAATCTGGCCGAGTTGTCCATGCTCGATCTGCGCAGCTACCGCGACCAGGAGGCGAAGCCGGGCGCGGGCTGGCGCGAAGCGGACAATCCGGCCCGCACGATCACCGGCAAAGCCCAAATGGATTGGCTTACCGCCGGTTTGGCGTCCGCTCCGGTGCAGTGGAAGCTCGTCGGCAATTCGGTGATGATCGCGCCGCTGGTGTTCCCGCCGCTGGAACCGGCTACCACCGCGGCCATTACCGGCACTATCGGAGTTCCGCAGTCCGGCGTCATTGTCAACGGTGACCAGTGGGACGGGTACACCGCGGACCGGCAGCGGCTGTTCCGCGCTATCGCCGAACAGCAGGTCGGTGACGTGGTGTTCCTGACCGGCGACATCCATTCCTCCTGGGCCGCAGACCTTCCCGTCGATGCCGCCAACTATCCGGGCGGTCCCACGGTCGGCGCGGAGTTCGTCGTCCCCTCGGTCACCTCGACCAGTGTCGGCGATCTGCTGAAGGTGAATTCGGCGCCGATCGCCGAGTCGATCAAGGGTGTGAACCACCACATGCGCTACGTGGAACTGGATTCGCACGGCTACGGGGTTCTGGAAATCACCCCCGCCAAACCCAGATGGACTGGTTCTACCTCCTCGACGTAGCAGACCCGAATTCCGCAGTCCGCCACGCTACCTCGCTCGCCGTCCCCACCGGGGGCCGCCTGGAACCCCGCCCTCCCCCATCACCTGAGGGTCGACCCATCCGCCACTCCGAGCGCGACCGCTGCGCGCCACCGAACTGTGGACGCGATCGACGCAGGATGTGGCGCTAGGCGTTATAGCCAGGCCCGACAACCACCGCGAGCCAACCAGCGTGAACGCGAACGACGCTGCCGAGTCGCGACTCATTTGACCGTGCGGGCTGCGCGCCGTGTGGCCGACGGCCGTGTGCGATCGAGCAGAGGTCGCGCGTCGACGGTGCTATTCACCGCCTCCGCCACCACCGCCGCAACCCCCACCACCGCCGCCGCAGCTGCCGCCGTCCCCTCCGCTGCAACCTCCGCCGATGTTGATACCTGCGCTGCCAAGAGCCCACCAGTGGGCGTCTTTCTTGCGGAGACGTCGGTTTCGCCGGCCTCGCCGGTAGTCGCCGCTCAGGGCGCTGCCTGCGGCGCGGGCGCGGGTCATGGGGTCGCCGGCTTCGATTCGGTAGGCGCTGCGTCGGCGCCGCACCAGCACGATCGCTACCGCGATCAACACCAGCACGGCGATTCCCACCACTACATAGATCATCGGACTGTTCCTCTCCCGAATGCGTTCACAGTCCGCCGCCCCCGCAACCCCCACCACCGGAACCGCCGAGATCCGTGCCCGCACCGCCCATGGTCTTGTCGGCGAAGTCTTTCTTCTTGCGCCGGCGGCGATTTCGGCTGCGCACGTAGCCCCCGCTCAGGGCGCTACCACTACGCCGAGCACGGGTGAGCGCATCCGCGGCGGCGGCTCGGCGACGCGCCCGCCCGCGCACGACCAGGGCCGCTGCGGCCGCACCGACCGCGAGCACGACAGCGACGACGATGACAATCAGCAGGACATCGCTCATCGGCTACCTCTTTCCCCACCCTGGCGAACAGCTCAGGATACGGCGAGACAGCAGTTCTCGGAAACCCTCAATTATGTGGTGGCCGTGGGGTTTACTCGGACCAGCGCTCTTCCAGCATGGCCGACACGTCCTCGGCGAAGTCACCGATGATGTCGTCGCCGGTGCATCGTGCGTCTTCGGCGAGCGCGGCCCAGCGGTTGATCAGCGCTTCCGAGCGCGGCACGGACAGTCCGTGTTCACGGGCGGCGGCGATGCGCGCGTGGTCAGCGGGCAGGAACCAGTAGGTCGACAACCAGACCCAGATGAGCCGAGCCTCGAGAATGCGCTCCGACAGCAACTCGTCGTCGGCCAGCGCCGGCCAGACACCGACGACCTCGGACCGCCACGCCTCGACCATCTGACTGGCCCGTTCCCGGGACAGTTCGAAATCGCAGAGGCAGCCGGGGAACGAGACCAGCGCGTAGGCGATGTCGAGCGTGGCATCGCGGAAACCGCCCCACTCGTAGTCGAGGAAGCGCGCGCCCTCTTCGTTGAGGATGACGTTGTCGGGGCACAGATCCGACGGGCTGAACGCCCGGAACCGTCCCGCAGAGAACAACCGGTTACCGCGCACGATGCGCTCGGCGATCTCGCCGGGCACCTCGATGCCGAGTTCGCGCTGCAGCAGGCCGGGCACCTCGGCGATCGCCGATTCGGCCTGCTGCGCGATGCCGTCGACCCGGTGCACCACGTCGACCCGGCGCAGCAGCGCGACGAAATCGGCCTCGCGGCCGACCGTGGCGGCGTGCATCCGGCCGAGCGCCTGCGCGAACGCCATGAGCGCGTTCCTGGTCGCGGGTTCGGCGCCGGACTGCAGCACCTGCGTGAGTAGCGAGTTCTCGCCGAGGTCGCTGAGGATGAGCAACCGTTCCGGCAAGCTGTGCGCGATCAGGTAGGCACCGGGCCGGTGTTCCCGGCTCAAGGCGGTGGTGAACTGATACGACACGGCTTCGCGGAGGAACGCGGAGTCGATGCTGGCGACTCCGGGGGCAAGACCACCCGTGGTGCGGTCCTGAGCGTGTCCGCGGACCTGTTTGACGATGAGGGTGCGCGGCAACGAGAAGGCGTTTTCCGCAACACGCACACGGAGAACCGTCGTTCTACCACTACCGCTGAGTTCGATCGGATCGCTCAGCTTTACCGGAGCACCCATTCGCTTTGTGAGCAACTGTTGCGCTGCGGACACGACTTCGGCGGCGCGTTCGGCCAATAGTGCGGTCATCGCCATTCAAGTTACTCGCATCGGGTCACTTCTAGCGAGCGGTTACACAACCTTTCCGCGTCGTTCGGCGTGTCTCGCTCGAGGTTACCGAACGCGGGCTCGTTGCTTGACACCATTGCACCCGTCAGGTTTTCTCATCGTCAACTGCTCTGCGCCACACCGCAAACCAGTTGAGTGGAAAGGTCTATGGCATGACCGGCACACCGCCTCCCCCGCCCCGCGAATCCACTGGCGACGCTCCCGATCACGGAGACGACGAGCGCCGCGCAGCGCGGTCCGGCCAACACGAGAGTCCCACTCCGCCGCCCGCGGAGCCGAGCGCCGGACACGGCAGGCACGAGATGGCAGGGTCGGCCGGATACCCGCAGTTCGAGGGTCCGGGCGCGGCGCAGTACGGCAGCGAACCGGTCGAATCCGCGCCGCCGATGACGCCTCGGCAACAGTCCAGCTACGAGCCGGGCGGTGCGCAGCCGCCGCAGTCCGCCGCGCCGAGTCACGATCCGTCGGGACCGTCCGCGCAACCGGGCTATGTGCCACCCGGCACGCCATCACAGCAATCCGCACAGCCGAGTTACGCGCCAACCGGAATGCCGCCGCAGCAATCCGCGCAATCGGGCTACGTGCCCTCCGGAACGCCCCCGCAGCAATCCGCGCAGCCGGGCTACCCGCCCTCCGGAACGCCCCCGCAGCAATCCGCGCAGCCGGGCTACCCGCCCTCCGGAACGCCCCCGCAGCCGAGTTACACGCCGCAGGAGCAGGGTTACGGTCCGTCGGGACCACCGCCGCAACAGACCCCGCAACCGAGCTACGGCCCGCCCGGAACGCCCCCGCAGCAGCCCGTGGAACCCAGTTACGGCCCGCCCGGAACTGGTGCGCCTTACGGGCCGCCGCCGGACCAGTACGCGGCCCAGCCCGGCATGGCGCCGCCGCCCGGCGCACCGCCGCCCGACCAGCCGGTCTACGGATATCAGCAGGCCGCGACCGCACCAGGCACGCTCGATGTCGGCCAGGCGCTCAGCTATGGCTGGGAGCGCTTCCGCTCGAATTTCGGCCCGTGGTTGGCCGTCGTCGCCTGTGGCCTGGTGATCTATCTGGCGTTCGTGGTGATCGTGCAGCTGACCAACCCGACATCGATGCTGCCGCTACTGCTCGTCTTCCTCGCGGTGCTCGCGGGGGTGTGGCTGCTCCAAGCGGCGATGGTGCGCGGCGCGCTGTACGAAACCGACGGCACCAAGCCATCTTTCGGCTCGTACTTCCGTTTCGTGAACGCGGGCAACGTGTTGCTCACCGCTTTGCTGGCGTTCGCGTTGACCTGTATCGCGTCCGCCGCCTGCCTGCTGCCGGGGCTGGTCGTCGGCATCCTGTGCATGTTCTCGCTGCACTTCGTCGTCGACCAGAACGAGGGACCGTTCGAGGCGATCAAATCCAGTGCGATGCTGGTGATCGCGAACATCTGGCCGGTGCTGCTGCTCACCCTGTCGGTGCTGCTGGTGACGTTCGTCGGCGCGCTGCTCTGCGGTCTCGGTTTGCTGATCGCGGGACCGGTCTCGGTCATCGCGGTCACCTACGCCTACCGCACCCTCACCGGCGGCGTCGCCGCCGCACTCTGATCCCGCAGTGCCCCTGCGTCTTTCACCGCGCGCACTACCGCTGCGAAAGACGCGGGGGCTCAGTGGATCCCACCGCTCGCATGCCGAGCCAGTGCTTGAACCGCTCGACCGGGCCCGCCGCCTTGCCCGCGCGCGGGCGCAGTTGCAGCACGATCACGCCCGCGATCACGATGCCCGCGAGGTTCACCGCCAACTGACCGGCGGACATGAACGCGACGTGCCATTCCCCCAAAGTCGCTGCCACCACGGCGAATCCGGCCGCCGGCACGGTCGTCACCGAGATGAACACCCCGATCAGCGCCGCCGATTTCGCGGTCACCAGCGAGAGCATGCCCGCCGCGCCCGCCAGTAGCGCGACCACCAGCGAGAACGGCCCGACCTCATAGATGAAGTCCACGTTCTTGACGCTTTCCACCCCGTGCAGTGTGATCCACCCGAACTGTTCCCACAGCAGGGTCGCTACCAGCGTGGCCAGCATCGCCACCGGGAATCCGATGGCGAGCGCCAGCGCCGACCGGCGAGCGAGCCGGAAGTCGCGCAGCACCAAGCCCACCGCGAACGCCGCCAGCGGACCGAACTCCGGACCCACCACCATCGCGCCGACGATCGTCACCGGCGAATCGGTGGCCACACCCACCGCGGCGAGCAGGCAGGCGATGGTGAGGAACGCGAGGAAGCTCGAGTTGAGCGTCGACTCCTCGTGCACCTGCGCCAGCAGTTCCTCCCAGACCACCGCGTCGGTCGGATCGCCCGGCGCGTCCTCCACCGCCCGATCCCCCGCCTCGGACAGCACGGTCTCGACCGGACCCAGCGTGATACCGCCGGTTTTGCAGATGCCTAACGCGGTCAGCTCCTCGAGCACGTCGTTGGCCGCCTCCCGGGCCACGTCGGCCTGGATCAGGTCGCCAGCCGGTTCCAGCGCCACCCCGCGCGCCAACGTCACATGCGTGGCACCCGGATTCGCGGCGAGCAGCGACAACACGTCATCGGTCGACTCCGGCGGGCTGATCATGCGCAAGTGCAGCAACGGATTCCCTCTGGTCGGTGCCCACCTGAAGAAGGCAACGGATCGAACTGACCAGAAGGTACCGTTCGCACGCGCACCACGACGCACCCTGCACACCGGCAGACCTCGTGTCGTGACAACACTGGTCCGCACCTGCCGCGCGGGGCACATCGCAGCCAAGCCGCACCCGTTTTTGAGCGACACGGGTCTGCGCGGGCGACGCGACGCACCCTGCACGCCGGCCGGACTCATATTCAGCGGCACGGATCCTGTACGAGCAGACGCGGCGTACCCGCACGCAGACCAGACTCGCGTCTGGACGGCGCCGGCCCCGCGCGGCGACGCGACCCGCACGCCGACTGACCTCGTGTAAAGACTGCACCCATCTCGCTCGGGCGGCGCGATCACCGGGCCGGATCACGCACCGCCCGCAGCGATCTACTCCGCTTTGGCCGCGACCTGCTCGGTCTTCGGCGCGGGCTTGGCGTCCAGCCCGGCTTCCTTGCGCTGCTGCGCGGTGATGGGTGCGGGTGCGTCGGTCAGCGGGTCGACGCCGCCGCCGGTCTTCGGGAACGCGATCACCTCGCGGATCGAGTCCAGTCCGGCGAGCAGTGCGACGATCCGGTCCCAGCCGAAGGCGATGCCGCCGTGCGGCGGTGCGCCGAAAGCGAAGGCGTCCAACAGGAAGCCGAACTTCTCCTGCGCCTCCTCGTTGCTGATGCCCATCACCTTGAACACGCGTTCCTGCACGTCACGCCGGTGGATGCGGATGCTGCCGCCACCGATCTCGTTGCCATTGCAGACGATGTCGTAGGCGTAGGCGAGCGCGGAACCCGGGTCGGTGTCGAAGCTGTCGACCGACTCCGGCTTCGGCGAGGTGAACGCGTGATGCACCGCGGTCCAGGCCGAATGTCCAAGCGCCACATCGCCGCTCGCGGTCGCCTCGGCGGCCGGCTCGAACATCGGCGCGTCCACGATCCACACGAACGACCACGCGCTCTCGTCGATGAGGCCGACCTTGCGGGCGATCTCGCCGCGCGCCGCACCCAGCAGCGCGCGCTGCGCCTTCGCCGGACCGGCCGCGAAGAACACGCAGTCACCCGGCACCGCGCCGACATGTTTGGCCAGTCCGTCGCGTTCGGCGTCGCTCAGGTTCTTGGCGACCGGGCCGCCGAGCGTGCCGTCCTCGTTGACCAGCACATACGCCAGGCCCTTCGCGCCACGCTGCTTCGCCCACTCCTGCCAGGCGTCGAGCTGGCGGCGCGGCTGGCTCGCGCCGCCCGGCATGACCACCGCGCCGACGTATTCGGCCTGGAACACCCGGAACGGGGTGTCCTTGAAGTACTCCGCGCACTCGGTGATCTCGATGCCGAAACGCAGGTCCGGCTTGTCGGAACCGAAGCGGCGCATGGCTTCCGCGTAGGTCATGTGCGGGATCGGCGTCGGAATCTCGTAGCCGACCAGCTTCCACAGCGCGGCCAGGATCTGCTCGGCGAGCAGGATCACGTCGTCCTGGCGCACGAAGCTCATCTCGATGTCGAGCTGGGTGAACTCCGGCTGCCGGTCGGCCCGGAAGTCCTCGTCGCGGTAGCAGCGCGCGATCTGGTAGTAGCGCTCGATGCCGCCGACCATCAACAGCTGCTTGAACAGCTGCGGGCTCTGCGGCAACGCGTAGAAGCTGCCCGGCTGCAGGCGCGCGGGCACCAGGAAGTCGCGGGCGCCCTCCGGGGTCGAGCGGGTCAGCGTCGGCGTCTCCACCTCGACGAACTCGTGGTTCGCCAGCACCGTGCGGGCCGCCGCATTGGCCTTGGAGCGCAACCGGATCGCGTGCGCGGGAGTTTCGCGGCGCAGGTCGAGGTAGCGGTATTTGAGCCGGGCCTCCTCGCCGGGCTGCTCGTCCAGCTGGAACGGCAGCGGCGCGCTCTCGTTGAGCACCTCGAGCTCGTTGACGTTCACCTCGATCGTGCCCGTCGGCAGCTCCGGGTTCTCGTTGCCGTCCGGCCGCAGCTCCACCACGCCCGTCACCCGGACGCAGTACTCCGCGCGCAACCGGTGCGCCTGCTCGGCCGGCGCACCCTCACGGAACACCGCCTGCGCCACACCCGACGCGTCGCGCAGATCGATGAAGATCACGCCACCGTGGTCGCGCCGCCTGGCCACCCATCCGGTGAGGGTCACGGTCTGACCGGCGTGCTCGCTTCGCAGCGAACCAGCCAAGTGGGTGCGCAGCACAGGGTTCCTTTCGACGACTCCGGCACCGGCACGATATGACCAGGTGCGCTCCCATCGTAGTGAGACACATCCGCCGAGCGGAAACCGATCCGACCAGACCCGTGCCAAGCTGTATCCGCCGAGTTTCCCACCCCCGATTCCAGCCCCCGAATCCGGGCATTACCGAACCGACAGCACCACCCCCGACCCGGCCTCCCGACGCGGCCGACACCACACCCGAAACGCTCGACACCAGCCACCCCAGCCCCGACAATCACCCCACCCCGGCCTACCGCGCAGCGAATAGGCGCGCCATAACCTCCGCCACGGAGCGAGCCCGACGAGTGACCCGTTCGCGCCGCGCCCGCGCGGCCGACAACACAGAAAGCGACGACGATGACCTTCAACGAGGGCATGCAGATCGATCCGGATCGGGCGTCTTCCGGCGGTCCGGGCATGGGTGGCAAGATCGCGCTCGGCGGTGGCGCCGGCGGGTTGATCGTGCTGGTGCTCACTTTGTTGCTCGGTGGTGATCCTGGTTCGATTCTGGGACAGTTCACGGGCTCGGAGGAACAGCAGCAGACGCAGCCGGGGACCGCGGGCACGCCCGCGCATTGCAAGACCGGCGCGGACGCCAACAAGTATGTCGACTGCCGGGTGGTGCTGACCGCGCAGAGTTTGGACGCGGTCTGGTCCTCGGAGCTGCCCAAGCAGACCAGGCAGCGTTATGCGCAGCCGAAGCTGACGTTGTTCTCCGGCGCGACCGCGACCGGCTGCGGTAACGCGACGAGCGATGTCGGCCCGTTCTACTGCCCGGCCGACCGCACCGCCTACTTCGATGTCACCTTCTTCCAGGAGTTGGTGGACCGTTTCGGTTCCAGCGGTGGTCCGCTCGCCCAGGAGTACGTGGTGGCGCACGAGATCGGCCATCACATCCAGAATCAGCTCGGCGATATCGGTCGCGCGCAACAGGATCCGCGTGGCACGAATTCCGGCGCGGTGCGCACCGAGTTGCAGGCCGACTGCTATGCCGGGATCTGGGCACATTTCGCCGACAAGACGCCTGCGCCCGGCGGCGGCCAGCCGTTCTTGAAGCCGCTGTCGGAGAACGACATCAAAGACGCGTTGTCCGCTGCCGCGTCGGTCGGCGACGATCGCATCCAGCGTGCGTCCAACCGCCGCGTGAACCGGGACATGTTCACCCACGGTGATTCCGAGCAGCGCCAGAAGTGGTTCCTCACCGGTTACCGCACCGGCCAGGTCAAGGCCTGTGACACCTACTCCGCCCCCGACCTCTCGAATCCCCCCGCCCTGCGCTGACCCAGTTCTCCAGCCCGCCAACAGTTCTGAACCGTGCCGAGCCACGCGCACCCTGCGTGTTCCCGTGAGTTGGCTGGAGCAGGCTCGGGGGCGCACCAGTCGGGCGCTTCCGGACGCGAAATCGCTACTCACGTATTGGTCAGCCGATCACGAGGAACTGGTGGCGGCAACGCCCGAGAACCCAACGCCACCAGTTCCTCGTGATCAATCGTCCAGGTCTGCGTCACCTGCAGAGTCGGATAGTCAGCTGTTCGTCGAGGCATGCCGCCGATCTGATGACCCTGCCGCGCCGCCCGCCCCGGCCGGGACCGGCCCGGATCTGGGGCGCACACCTCACTCTCGTCGCGTAGCCGACAGGTCCGCGCTGGTTGTCCGGTGGGCCAAGAGTGGTGGGGCTGAAGCTGGTTCAGAAAAGGGCTGCTGGGGTGCGGGGGTGGGTGTCCGCATTGGATAATCGGTGTACGGCATTCATCGATGGTGTCGGGTGCCGGGATCGGTTGCGTGGTGGGCCGATCGGATCACCGGTGCGCAGCAGCGGCAGAGAGTGAATTGATGCGTGGTCTGAAAGCAGCACTGCTGGTCGTCCTGGTGGGTCTTGCCGGGAGCATGGGCACCGCGGGTGCGGATCCGAGCGTGGACTCGCCCGCGCTCCCGAGTTCACACCCGCCGGTCTCGGCACCGATGGCGCTGCTCACCCTCACCACCATCCCGAACGCCTGGCAGCCGCGCATCGACCTGCGTCCGCAACTTCAGGTCTTCGGTGACGGCCGCGCCGTGCGGATTCCCGATGCCGTTGCGCCGCAACGCGGTCCGGACACACCCGCAACCCAGGTCAACGGCCACATCCCCGCCGACGTGCTCACCGCCGCCCTCGCCGAGACCAAAGCGCTCGGCACCGTCGATCTCGGTGTCCCCAACGTCACCGACCAGGGCAGTCAGATCATCGACTTCATGCCCGCACCCCCGGAGGAAGACCTCCACCTCGTCGTCTACGCCCCCGAATTCGACAACGGCCTCAACCCCGAACAACAAGCCGCCCGCAAACGCTTCGCCACCCTCTACCGCACCCTCCTGGACGCCTTCATCCAAGACTGACGCCCCGAGCCCACTCCCCGACCAGCCGCACCACTTCCGCCTTCCCGCACCGGCTGAGCCGTGCCAGACCGGGTGCGACACGACAGAACGGGTGCGAAGTCACCGAACACGTGCGCCCACGCCGAACATGCCTGGCCCCGCAGGCCTACCACCTCGTCGCACCTGCTGAATCACCCTCTCCTATCTCGACTTCGAGATATCCGAGCGACTCAGGAGAGGCGGGACAGCTGGCCTGTACCAAGCGACAGATAGGCAGCCACATCACAGATGGTTCGTACGGCTCACAGGGACTGCAAGCCTTGCGAGCCGTACGAACCATCTGTGATACCTGGTCCTAGAGTGCCCCACCACACGCCCTGCCTGGGACGTGCTCGCTTCACGACACCCGGTGCACAGGCACTGAGAGCGCCAGCGATCCCCGGCGAAACCTCAGCCCGCAGCGAAACCTGGCCCTCTAGAACTGATCCTGTTCGTAGTCCGAGCTGATGATCTCGTCGGAGTGCGTCGCACCGATGACATCCGGCGTGGATTCGCCGAGCGGTCCGGTGAGATCGTCGTTTCCGGCGGCGCTTTGGTATGGCTGGACGGTGCGGTTGTGTTCGTCGTCGTCGCCGCGCTGGGCGCCTGCGGCGGCGGGGCCGCCCATGAAGCTGTTGCCCGCGCCGGCTGTGGTGGTGCTCGGCGCGCCGGTGGTGCCGGGGCCGAAGGTGGTGCCGGGTATGCCGCTGATGGGGCGGCCGCCGGGCAGGCTGGTGCCGGGCACGGCGGTGAGTTTCGGGCTGGACGGGATGCCGGTGGTGCCGGGCCGTGCGCTGGTGCCGGGACTGCCGGAACGGCTCAGGCTGCTGGGCACGCCGGTGCCGAGTCCGCTGTGTGTGGAGCTGGGGGTACCCGAGTTGTGCACGGACGACGGTGTGGTCGAACTCGGTGTGCCGGTGAGGGAGGAGTCGACGCCCGCCGCTTTGGTCATGGTGTCGGAGGCGGTGGACTGGGCCTGTTCCAGGATCGGCTGGCCGACGTTCTGCGCCAGCGCCTGCGCGACCTCTTGCGGCGCGGGCCCGCCACCGGGCGCGACCAACTGCTGCACCATGCCGCTGAGTTCGCCGGTTTTCCCGGCGAGGTCACCGCGGGTGGCGTTGACCACGCCGACGGCTTGACCGAGGTGTTCGGTCGCCGAGGCCATCAGGGTGGCCTGCGCGGGCGGGGTGAGGATCACCGGCGCCATGGCGGTGGCCTGCGTCGCGAAAGACGAGGCGATGCCGAGCAATTGCGCGTTGCCCTGCTGCACCACCGCGGCGGCCCGCTGGGTGAGTTCGGAGATGTCGATACCGCGCTGGCTGGTCTCCTGGCCTTCGACGTTCGCCTTCGCGCTGGCCGCCTGAGCGTTGCGCGCGGCCTGGCTCTGCCACAGCTGTTCGACGGTGGTCATGCTGCCCTTGCCGACCGACATCGCCATGTCGATGACCTTGGACGACTGGCTCAGGATCGCGGTCGGATCCAGCGCGCCGATGACGCCGCTGCCGAAACTGTTGAGCAGCGACAGGATCGGCTGCATCAGCAGGTCGACGCCGGGCAGCGCGGGCACCGCGACACCCTGCATGAGCGCGCCGACCGGATCGGCGGGCAGTGCGGGCAGCGAGGTCGGGATCGCGGCTTGCGCCTGGCTGACCGCGGCGGCCACCGAACTGGGCGAGCTGCCGAGCGCACCGTTCAGCACACCTTGGGCCTGATCGAGCACGCCCTGGGCGATCGGGGCGGCGGCCTGCTGGATCGCCGTGCCGGTATCGCCGAGCAATGCCGAAACGTCGGACGGGACACCGGAGATGCCGTTGGCGTCGGCCGTCGGCGCGCCGGACAGACCGGGCATGCCCGGCAGGCCCGTGCCCATCGCGTTGTGCTGGTCTTCACTGATCTTCTTGGCCAGCACGAATTCCGGCGGCTCGATGGGCGGCAGATCCTCGGGCAGCTGCGGCAGCGATACGTCGAGCACCGCCTGCGGCGCGTTCTGCACGGAATCGAGCACGGCCTGCTGGCCGATGGCGACGTTCTGGTCGGCGGCGTGCGCCATCGCGTGTTCTTCGGGCGCGATCACGCCGGTGTCGAGTGGCTTCACACCGCACCTCCGATCTGGTTGCCGATGGCCCCGAGGGCGCCCGCGCTGGACCAGTCAGTGGCGTCGTAGGCCGCGGCGGCGCTGAACGCCGATTCCGAGAGCTTGGCGTACTTGGCGGACAGGTCGTTGATGTCCTTGGCCTGGAGCACTTGCGCCGCGGCGAACATCGCCAGATAGTCGGCGCCGATCAAACCGAACACGGGTACGAGCGCCGCGACGTTTTTCACCGCGTCGAAATTGCCCGCCCCCGCCAGATCACCGGAGATTCCTGCGTTCGTGGCGGCGAACGCCCGGACCGCTTCGGTCTCTACCGAGAGATCACTCATCGAGTTGCCCCCCAAATCGTCGTGCACATCAGTGTCGTGAACTTCTTCGTCGTCACCGCTTGCCCTGCCGAACGGCAAGGCCGCCACGGTTGGGCTCAATATAGCCGACGGTACCGGCAACTTTCGAGCCCAACGGCACGTTCACACAGGGAATAGGAAAGGAACTGGAACGTGTTGCAAATTAGAACAAGTTCTATATTCTCGATCGCATGAAGGTCGCAGTGACCGGCGCAGCCGGCTACCTTGGCACGAATCTGCTCCGCCTGCTCGCCGCGCGCGGCGACGAGATCACCGCGATCGACCGGGTGGTGCCACCCGCGGCGACGCTGCCGAACGTCACCTGGGTCAGCGGCGATGTGCTCGATCCGGCCTCGATGCGGGACGCGCTGCAGGGCGCCGAGATCGTCTACCACCTGGTCGCGGTGATCACGCTCGCAGAGAAGAACGACCTGGCCTGGAAGGTGAACACCGAGGGCGTCCGGGTGGTCGCCGAGGCCGCGCTCGCGGTCGGCGCGCGCCGGATGGTGCACGCCAGCTCGATCCACGCGTTCGACCAGTACCGCTGCGGCGGCCGGATCGACGAGCAGGCCGCCCGCTCGACCGACGACGCCCTGCCCGTCTACGACCGCTCGAAATGGGCAGGCGAAGTGGCACTGCGCAAGGTGATCGACAACGGCCTCGACGCGGTGCTGTGCAACCCCACCGGCGTGTTCGGCCCGCTCGACTACAGCAAGCCGCTGTCCCGGATCAATCGCACGCTGCGCGACGCGGCCCAGGGCCGCATCCCTGCCATGATCGGCGGCGGTTTCGACCTGGTAGACGTCAGAGATGTGGCAGCCGGCCTGATCTTGGCAGCCGAGAAGGGCCGCACCGGGGAGAACTACCTGCTCGGCGGCGAGATGATCTCGATGCTCGAGCTGTGCCGGCTCGCCGCGAATCACGGCGGCAAGCGCGGCCCGAAGTTCGCCATCTCACCCAAGCTCGTTTCGGGCGTCATCCCGGTACTGGCGCCGATCGGCAAGCTGTTCAAGTCCGACATCGTCTCCAAAGCCGCACTGGGCGCGCTCATTTCGGCCCCGGTGGTCGATCACGGCAAGGCCGCACGCGAGCTCGGCTACCAGCCCCGGTGTACCGACGACACCGTCCGCGACCTGGTCACCTTCTTCGCCGATCCAACCCTGCTCACCCCGCCGGACACCCGGCAGATCGCTTGACACCTACTAGAACACATGTTCGACTGATGGGGTGCGGTGGCAGAACCAGACCCTGGACGCCGAGGACGGCGCACTGCCCGGGCTCACCCGGGCAGGTCTGACCCGCACGGTGCAGACGCCCGAATTCGAGGGCATCACTTTTCACGAAGTGCTGTGCAAGAGCGCGCTGAACAGGCTGCCGGAAAGTTCGTCCATGCCGTTCCACTGGACGATCAATCCGATGCGCGGCTGCTCGCATGCCTGCCGCTATTGCTTCGCCCGCCCGACGCACGAATACCTGGATCTGGACGCGGGCCGCGACTTCGATTCCCAGATCGTGGTGAAGACGAATATCGCCGCGGTGTTGCGCAAAGAACTGCGCAGGCGGTCCTGGCATCAGGAACCGGTGGCGCTCGGCACCAATACCGATCCGTATCAGCGGGCCGAGGGCCGATACCGGTTGATGCCCGGCATCATTCGCGCGCTCGCCGAATCCGGCACGCCGTTCTCCATCCTCACCAAGGGCACCCTGCTGCGCCGGGATCTGCCATTACTCACGATGGCAGCCCGCCAAGTTCCGGTGAGTTTGGCAGTCTCCATCGCGATCCACGATCTGGACCTGCATCGCAGCCTGGAGACCGGCACGCCGTCGCCGAAGGCGCGCCTGGAACTCGTGCGCTCGCTCGCCGATGCGGGGTTCTCGGTGAATGTCCTGGTCGCGCCGGTCATTCCGTATCTCACCGACAGCAGGGCACACCTCGACGGACTGTTCGGGGAGATCGCCGCCGCGGGCGCGCACTCGGCCGTCGCCTTCCCGATGCACCTGCGCGGCAGTACCCGCGGCTGGTTCCTCGGCTGGCTCGCCGAACACCATCCCGCGCTGGTGCGCCGCTACCGCCAGCTCTACGGCCGGGGCGCCTACGTGACGCCGGAGTACTCGGCCTGGCTGCGCGAGCGCCTCGATCCGCTGCTCGAGCGACACGCCCTGAAGCCGGGAAAACCGGCCGAACCGGAGACACAACCGGAAAGTCCGCACGCGGCCGACCCGCAGCTGGCATTGTTCGCCTGACGCCTCGACCACCGGTTCCGTACCGAACCACACGAGATTCCGTGGTGAACCACACATATCGGGCGCACGCACCGCGCGGTGCGGAGTAGTTTGGCGAATGGCACCCCTCTCATCGACGAGGAAGTGAAGCAGGCACATGGTTTCGCACCAGAATGATGTCGGCACCAGCCACAGTGCTGCTGGCACGGCCCAAAGCAGCACGGGCGCAGCGAAATTGGAAAAGGTCGTGATTCGGTTCGCCGGGGACTCCGGCGACGGTATGCAGCTGACCGGAGATCGCTTCACGCACGAAGCGGCCGCGTTCGGCAACGACCTCGCCACCCAACCCAACTTCCCCGCCGAGATCAGAGCGCCACAGGGCACGCTGCCCGGCGTCTCGTCGTTCCAGATCCAGATCGCCGACTACGACATCCTGACCGCGGGCGATCAGCCGGACGTGCTCGTCGCGATGAATCCGGCCGCGCTCAAGGCGAATCTGGAAGATCTGCCGCGTGGCGCCACCCTCATCGTGAACACCGACGAGTTCACCAAACGCACCCTCGCCAAGGTCGGCTACGCCGCCGACCCGCTCGACGACGACACGCTGTCGGATTTCGTGGTGCACCGCGTCCCGATGACCTCGCTCACCATGGGCGCCACCGAGTCCACCGGCGTCGGCAAGAAAGACGGGCAGCGCGCGAAGAACATGTTCGCGCTCGGACTGCTGTCCTGGATGTACGGACGCCCGATCGGCGGCACCGAACAGTTCATGCGGGAGAAGTTCGCGGCCAAACCGGAGATCGCCGAGGCGAACGTGCTGGCGTTCCGGGCGGGCTGGAATTACGGCGAGACCACCGAAAGCTTCGCCACCACTTACGAAATCGCGCCCGCGAAGCTGCCGCCGGGCACCTACCGGCAGATCACCGGCAACACCGCACTCGCCTACGGGCTGGTCGCCGCGGGTCAGCTGGCCGGACTGCCGGTCTTCCTCGGCACCTACCCGATCACCCCGGCCTCGGACATCCTGCACGAGCTGAGCAAGCACAAGAACTTCGGCGTCACCACCTTCCAGGCCGAAGACGAGATCGCGGGAATCGGTGCGGCGCTCGGTGCTTCGCTCGGCGGCTCGCTCGGTGTCACCAGCACGTCGGGACCGGGGTTGGCGCTCAAGAGCGAAACCATCGGCCTCGCGGTGATGACCGAGCTGCCGCTGCTGGTCGTCGACGTGCAGCGCGGCGGTCCCTCCACCGGCCTGCCGACCAAGACCGAGCAGGCGGATCTGTTGCAGGCGCTCTACGGCCGCAACGGCGAATCACCGGTCGCGGTCCTCGCACCCCGATCGCCCGCCGACTGCTTCGCCACCGCGGTGGAGGCGGCCAGGATCGCGCTCACCTACCGCACGCCGGTGCTGCTGCTCTCCGACGGGTCCATCGCGAATGGTTCTGAGCCATGGTCGATTCCGAATGTCGAGGACCTGCCGCCGATCGTCCCGGGCTTCGAGCCCGCCGGCGCGGAAACAGACCCGTTCCAGCCGTACGCGCGCGACCCCGAGACGCTCGCCCGGCCCCTCGCCGTCCCGGGCACCAAGGGGCGCGCACACCGGATCGGCGGCCTGGAGAAGGCCGACGGCAGCGGCAACATCTCCTACGACCCGGCCAATCACGAACTGATGGTGCGGTTGCGGCAGGCCAAGATCGACGGGATCAGCGTGCCCGATCTCGAGGTCGACGATCCGGACGGCAACGCCGAACTGCTGATCATCGGCTGGGGCAGTTCCTACGGTCCGATCGGCGAAGCCTGCCGGCGCGCCCGCCGCCGCGGTGTGTCCGTCGCGCAGGCGCACCTGCGGCATCTGAATCCGTTGCCCGCCAACCTCGGTGACGTGCTGCGCCGCTACCGCACCGTGGTCGCGCCGGAGATGAACGGCGGCCAGCTCGCGCTGCTGTTGCGCGGGAAATATCTGGTCGACGTGCGGCCGTGGACGAAGGTCGCGGGTACCGCGTTCTCCGCGCAGGAACTCGTCGGGGTGATCGACGCCGCGTTGGACGGCTCGATCGAGGAGATGGAACAGGACAAGGCCTTCGCCGCACGGGCGCGGGCCACGTACACGACGCAGCCGGACAGCTCCGCGGATCGGGCACAGCCGGGCGACGTCCGACCCACTGGGGGCAACGAATGACCATCATGGAAACCTCGCTCGTCGGTACCGATCTGGGCCTGACGGGACTGTCCGGTGTACCCGCCGCCGACGGCCCGCAGAAGGTCAAGGACTTCACCTCCGATCAGGAGGTGCGCTGGTGCCCCGGCTGCGGTGACTACGTGATCCTCGCGACCGTGCGCGGCTTCCTCGCCGAGCTCGGATTGCGCAGGGAGAACCTGATGTTCGTGTCGGGGATCGGCTGCTCCAGCCGCTTCCCGTACTACCTCGAGGCGTACGGCATCCACTCCATCCACGGCCGCGCGCCCGCCATCGCGACCGGGCTCGCGGTGACCAGGCCGGACCTGTCGGTGTGGGTGGTGACCGGGGACGGCGATGCGCTGTCCATCGGCGGCAACCATCTCATCCACGCGTTGCGCCGCAACGTGAACATGACGATCCTGCTGTTCAACAACCGGATCTACGGGCTCACCAAAGGGCAGTACTCCCCGACCTCCGAGGAAGGCAAGATCACCAAGTCCACGCCGATGGGCTCGGTGGACCACCCGTTCAACACACTGTCCGTCGCGCTCGGCGCCGAGGCCACCTTCGCCGCCCGTGCCCTCGACTCCGACCGGGCCGGGCTGACCGAGGTGCTGCGCGCCGCCGCCGAACATCGCGGCACGTCGTTCGTCGAAATCCTGCAGGACTGCCCGATTTTCAACGACGGCTCGTTCGACGCGCTGCGCCGCGACAACGCCGCGAACCATCTGGTCCCGCTGCACCACGGACAGCCCATCCGGTTCGGCGCCGAGAACGAATTCGCGGTGATACAAAGCGGTTTCGGGCTGGAAGTCACCCGTGCCGACGCGGTCCCTGAAGCCGACATCATCGTCCACGACGCCTACACCGACAACCCGGAATACGCCTACGCCCTCTCCCGCCTGTCCGACCAGTCCCTGGACCACGTCGTCACCGGCATCTTCCGCAGCGTGAGCCGACCCACCTACGACGACGGCGTCCGCGCGCAAACCGCCACCGCCCGCGAACGCAAACCCCTCGACCAGAACTCCCTCCAGTCCTTGCTCACCGGCCCCGAAACCTGGACCGTCAGCTAGGAGTTCGGCCCCGTTCCCGCACCCCTTCCCGTCTTCCCGCACCCGCTGTGGACGGCCACAGCGGGTGCGGGAAGACAGGACGGGTGCGGGAAGCGTTCACGTCGGTCCCGTGTCCGGCGGCCCGGCGCATTCGTGCCTGGGCTTCGGGCCAGTTAGATATTCAGGCACCGCTCGCGCACCCGCTGCGGGCGGGCCCAACCGGTGCGGGAACACCGACCACGTGCGGCGCAACCGGCCCCATCGAACGCGCGGCGAGCCATGGGCCGGAACGGCTCGGGGTCGCCCCGCCGAGGCAAAAGTGAACTGCCGCACCCCCTCTGCGCTCCCGCACCCGCTGTGGACGGCCGCAACGGGTGCGAGAAGACAGAACTCGTGCGGGAATACCGAATTGCGTTGCTCGCGTCCCGGTTCCGGGCGGGCGGGTGCACACAGCGGCGGCTGCGGGCACGCGCGGCAAATGCTAGGGGCGCTTGGCGAAACCGAGGTCGATGACGGCGTCGCGTTCCTGGGTGAGTTCGGCGACGGTGGCGTCGATGCGGGGGCGGGCGAAGTCGTCGATGTCCAGGTCCGGGACGATCGTGTACTTTCCGTCGGCGCAGGTTACGGGGAACGAGCTGATCAGGCCCTCGGGGACGCCGTAGGAGCCGTCGGAGGGGACCGCCATGGAGACCCAGTCGCCGGCGGCGGTGCCGCGCACCCAATCGTGGATGTGGTCGAGGGCGGCGCTGGCCGCACTGGCGGCCGACGACGCGCCGCGCGCCTGGATGATCGCGGTGCCGCGCTGCTGCACGGTCGGGATGAAGTCGTCGGTCACCCAGGCGCGGTCGTCGATGCGATCGAGGGCGGGCTTGCCACCGATGGTCGCGTGCGCGATATCCGGGTACTGGGTCGCGGAATGGTTGCCCCAGATCGCAACTCGCGCGATCTCGGCTGCGGGCGCGCCGGTCTTCTTCGCCAGTTGGGCGATGGCGCGATTGTGATCCAGGCGGGTCATCGCGGTGAAGCGTTCGGCGGGCACGTCGGGGGCGTTGCTCATGGCGATGAAGGCGTTGGTGTTGGCGGGATTGCCGACCACGAGCACCTTCACGTCGTCGGCGGCGCTGGCGTTGATCGCGGCGCCCTGCTCGGTGAAGATCGTGCCGTTGGCGGCGAGCAGATCCGACCGCTCCATGCCCGCCGTGCGCGGCCGCGCACCCACCAGCAGTGCGACATTCGCGCCCGAGAACCCCACCCACGGGTCGTCACTGATATCGATGGACTCCAGCAGCGGAAACGCCCCGTCCTCCAATTCCATCGCGACACCCTCCAGCGAAGAGACCGCCGCCGGAATCTCCAGCAGCCGCAGCCGCACCGGCGTATCCGCGCCGAGCATCGCCCCGGAGGCGATCCGGAACAACAACCCGTACGCGATCTGCCCCGCCCCGCCGGTCACGGCAACGGTCACGGGCGCATTCCGAACCACGCTGTTCACCACTATCTCCTTGCACTAGGCCGACTCTCGCTCTCACCCTATCGACCCTCACTCCCCCCGAAACCACGCGGTGAGCAACCCAACAGTCACCCCACCACCCCACCCCCACCACGCCCGAATTCGACCCCGCATCCGACAAAGCCCCCCACTCACACGCCCTACAACACAACTGACATTGGCGAACAGCAATTCGAGTTGTGCCCGGACTACCGGCGCGACCAGATGGTCCACCGGCACTGGGACGCCCCCCGACAGTGGTGGCCATCCCACACGACACCGTCTGCACAGCCCCGCACAACCGAGCGCCCGCGCGGTGCTCTGCCGCATGGCCCCAACCTCGGGCAAGAATTCGCCCGTGCCACCCGTCCGGCCCGGCCGAACAGCCTGTCGCCCTGCGTAACCTGCCACTGCACGCCGCTGGACGGCTGCATCCCGCTGCGTTTGCCGGTGAACCCGCGCGAACCGACGCCGTGCAGTGCCGCATCATTCGGCAACCGAGGCCGCGGCTCCGCCCATGGGTCACGCACAGGCTGGGCGAGCTATCGCCTGAACGCTGGGCGGGTTCAGATCAGGGCGGCTACTTCGCGGTCGGTGAGGACTATCGGGGAGACGAAGTCTTTGGTGCGGGCCATTTGGACGGCGCGGTAGAGGGGGCGTTCGGCGAGGTGGGCGTCGCGGGCTTCGGCGCGTAGTTGGTGGACGAGCATGGTGGACACCGAGACGGCGGCGGCGAGCTGGCTGGTGGCGAGGGCGTCGGCGAGGCGGCGCAGGCCGAGCAGATGCATTTCGCGCCCGCCGCCCGCGTCGGTGTACATGGCCAGCGGAATGATCTGGGAGAACTCCCCCGCGGTCACGCGCAGCACGATCCGGCTGAGCCGCGCCGGAAAGATCAGCACCTCGACACCGGTCGCCGCGGACACCTCGACCCGCCGTTCCCCGAACACCCGACGGGCATGGATCGTGGTCCCCGCCAACCACATTCGCCGACGCCGCAGCGCCACCGCGTAGGCGACGGTCGGCGCGCCGACGACCACCCCGATGAGCACCGCGACCGGCCAAGTGACGACGGTCGCCGCCAGCAGCGCGGTCCCGATCCCGATCCCCGCCGCGGCCAAGGCCAGCCTGCGCAGCATCGGCGCGTACATCTCGGGTGCGACGAGATCCAGCCCCACCGGCGGATCCGTCTGCTGCTCACCAGAATTCGCCTGCACTCGCCCAACCCTCTCCGTGACACCGGCGCCACGTCACGCGCGCTGTCACGTTACTCCAGCCCCTTGGTCGGCGTAGCCCGTTCGAACAGGCCAAGCGCCCCGCACCCGGTCACACCCCGCCGCACCTCCGCAAACCTGCACCACTTCCAGCAACACCACGCGCACGGCGGGCTGTCCTGCGAGTGGCACCACAACGCCGCGTCACCCACCTTGTCCGCCCGGCCTCACCCGAGCACAAATCGCCCCCTGCTTCGCGCACCCGTCTCGCGCAGACGCACCACTTCTAGGGCTTTACAGCAACCCAGAACCATTGCGAATCCCTAGAAGTGGTGCGAATGCCGCTCCGGACGGCCTGCCGGTCGGATACCGGCTCGGCGAGCGGCGGCCGACCGTCTTACCCGTCGCTGAGCGCTGCCTGCAGCGTGGTGACCGCTTCGTCCAGGGGGATCTGCCGCTGGTCTCCGGTGGCCATGTCTTTCAGGCCGATGGTGCTTTCGGCGAGGTCGCGGTCGCCGAGGACGAGGGTGTAGCGGGCACCGGAGCGGTCTGCCGCCTTCATCGCGCCTTTGACGCCGCGGCCGCCGTAGGCGAGGTCGACGCTGATGCCGGCCGCGCGCAATTGGGCGGCGAGGACGACGAGGCGCTGCTGGGCGGCGTCGCCGAGGGGAACGCCGAACACCTGGCAGCGGGCGGGGTCGCCGGCCGTCTTGCCTTCGGCTTGCAGGGCGAGCACCGTGCGGTCGACGCCGAGCCCGAATCCGATGCCGGACAACGGTTGTCCGCCGAGTTGCGCCATCAGTCCGTCGTAGCGTCCGCCGCCGCCGATGCCCGACTGCGCGCCCAGTCCGTCGTGCACGAACTCGAAGGTGGTCTTGGTGTAGTAGTCGAGCCCGCGCACCATCCGCGGGTTCACCACGTACGGCACGCCGAGCGCGTCGAGGTGGCCGAGGACCTGTTCGAAGTGGGTCTTGGCGGATTCGGAGAGGTGATCGATCATCAGCGGCGCGTCGGCGGTCATCGCGCGCACCTCGGGCCGCTTGTCGTCGAGCACGCGCAGCGGGTTGAGTTGCGCCCGGCGCTTGGTCTCCTCGTCGAGTGGCAGCCCGAACAGGAACTCCTGCAACAGTTCCCGGTACTGCGGACGGCAGGTGTCGTCGCCGAGCGAGGTGAGCTCCAGCCGGAAACCGTCCAGTCCGAGCCCGCGGAAGCCGGCGTCGGCGATGGCGATCACCTCGGCGTCCAGCGCGGGATCGTCGACCCCGATCGCCTCGATCCCGACCTGCTGCAACTGCCGGTACCGACCGGCCTGGGGCCGCTCGTACCGGAAGAACGGGCCGTTGTAGACCAGTTTCACCGGCAGCTGCCCGCGATCGAGCCCGTGCTCGATGACCGCGCGCATCACGCCGGCGGTTCCTTCGGGACGCAACGTCACGCTGCGGTCGCCGCGGTCCGGGAAGGTGTACATCTCTTTGCTGACCACGTCGGTCGATTCGCCGACCCCGCGGGCGAACAGTCCGGTGTCCTCGAAGACCGGCAGCTCGATATGTCCGTACCCGGCCAGTCGGGCGGCGCGGATCAGGCCGTCGCGCACCGCGACGAACTCGGCCGAGCCGGGCGGGACATAGTCCGGAACCCCCTTCGGGGCGGAGAAGCTGCTGGTCTTGGTCACGATGGTCCAGTTTCCACCACCACGCCCCCTCGAGTCCAACCGGTTATCGGCAGCGAGCCTCGCCCGATCTGCGGATATCCCCAGTCATCCCCCGGCGAGCACGGATTTTGGCCGGTCGCGGGTGTGAGGCGCACCGCTCTCAGGAAGTGTCGAGCAGTCTCAGGAATAAATGGCAGACTCTAGGGCCGTAACAACCGGACACGGGAGGAACGTGGTAGTGCCGAGCAACGAACAGCGGCGAGCGGCGGCGAAACGCAAGTTGGAGCGCCAGCTCGCCAACCGGGCCGAGCGCGCACGCAGGCGTAAGCAACTCACGATCGCCGGGTCGGTGCTCGGTGTCGTCGTGGTGGTCGCGGCGGTCACCGGGGTGTACTTCCTGACCAAGAGCGACGACAACAGCTCCGAAGCCAAGGACGCGACGCAGTCCAGCGAGCCCGCCGCTGCGGCGCCGCCCGCCGCGGTCGCCAAGCCGGCGCTGGTGAACTGCGTCTACAAGGACGGTCAGAAGCCCGCCGACAAGCCCGCGACCAAGCCGGCGAAGAGCGAGGGCATCCCGACCACCGGCAACGACGCGAAGGTCAGCGTCAGCATGGAGACCAACCAGGGTCCGATCGGCTTGACCCTGAACAACGCCGAATCACCTTGCACGGTGAACAGTTTCGTCAGCCTCGCGGCGCAGAACTTCTTCGACGGCACCAACTGCCACCGGATGACCACCGGCGAGGGCCTCAAGGTGCTGCAGTGCGGCGACCCGACCGGTAGCGGCATGGGCGGCCCGGGCTACGAGTTCGACAACGAGTACCCGACCGACCAGCTCGACCCGAACAACCCGATGGCCGCGCAGCAGCCGGTCGCGTACAAGCGCGGCACGCTGGCCATGGCGAACGCGGGCCCCGGCACCAACGGCAGCCAGTTCTTCATCGTCTACGGCGACTCCCAGTTGCCGCCGAACTACACCATCTTCGGCACCGTGGACGAGAACACGATGGGCACCCTGGACAAGATCGCCAAGGCGGGCCAGGACGATTCCAACGGTCCCGGCGACGGCAAGCCGACCCAGCCGGTCACCATCCAGTCGGTCCGCATCGACTGAGATCTTCGACACACGTTCGGGCCCGGGCCGTTCATCGGCGCCGGGCCCGAAACGCGTCTACCTGTTCTTAGGTGTACCTAAACGTACGGTAAGGGTGGCCTTACGCCGGTAAACGTCCGGCGAGTTCCCGGGCCTGTCGGAATTGTGCGATATATGCTGATAAGCGGCACAGCCGTACGGTTGCGTCGCGGCTTTCTCGGGTAATCTCGAAACACGGAGTTCCCGTAGCGTAGTAGTCCCTCAACTGGGTAACCCCCGCCCCAGGGAATGCCACGACACGAGCCCTCCCGGTGTCGAAGTTTGCAGCCGGGGCGTCGTCCGACGGACTACAGTTCGCGTGGCGGTGTCCGAGACGAAGCACCACAACATCCATAGTGATCACTGCAGCATCGGGGAGCAGCCATGTCCGAGGAACTGGACGACATCGGCCGCGAGACAGCGGCCATGATGAGGACAATGTTGCAGCTTGCGACCCTGGTCGCGCTGCGGACCCGCGAGCGTGGTCAAAAAGAAGCCGAAGCGCGCGTGAAGGTCACCGAGGCCCGCATGAAAGAGGCCCGGGAGATGCAGGTCCGCGAGGCCCGGGATTCCAAAGCGAAGGATCCGCGCAACACCGAGCTCGCTCGGATGATCGAGCGCCCGATCCCGGAACGTGGTGTGTCGCTGGAGAAGGATCGTTTCTCCGCGCAGGCCGAAGCCACCCGAATGGCTGCCACCGCCGCCGCCCACGCGAAGCCGGTGCTGCAGTACGACTCCCCCGAACGCCGCATGGCGATCGCCGCGCACCTCGCCAAGATGGGTGTCGCGCCGGAGCTGGCCGCCGTTCGGATGTTGATCGAAGTAGGCCAAGCGCAACCGCCGATCGAGGCGGTCCGCACCCGCCCCGAGGAAGCGCCCGCGGTCACCCGGGCCAGGGAACAGGAATCCCGCGGCCTGGAACGCACCCGCTGAAACCAAAAGCAAACGCCCGCTTGATAAGCGGGCGTTTGCTTTTGGTACACGAACGGCTCGGCTACATCCGGAAGTCGCCGATGGTGGGATCGCCGAACATCCCGTGTTGCGGCGACTTCAACGGCAGCGGACTGAGCATGTCCTTGTGCCCGTTGCGCACGCTGCAGTACTTGAACGGGCCCTTGGGATCGAACAGCTTGGCCATGTGCGGGTCGGCGTGGTCGAGGAACCAGACGCTCAAACCCGTTGCGCCGTCGAGCCGGAAGTGCTCCCAGGCGCGCCACATCGCGTCCAGGCGGGCCACCGCCTCCGCGTGCTGCCACCACTCCGGGCACCACACGGTGTCGCTGAGATCGGTCACCTGTCGCCGGTACACCAGGCTCAGATAGTTCTCCACGAACTCGACGACGCTCGCGTAGATCATGGGTTGCTGCTGCTGCTCCGTCACGACTCCACCTCGCTACCGCTCGGCTCCGTCACGACGACGCGTGCTGCGCCCAAGGCTCGCTCGCTCCGCTCCCTCACGACTCCACCTCGCTACCGCTCGGCTCCGTCGCGACGACGCGTGCTGCGCCCAAGGCTCGCTCGCTGCGCTGCCTCACAGTGGCCTGACCTCCTCGACCTGTCCGTATTCCGGCGGCGTGCTGCTCTTGCTCAGTGAAGGCTTGCCCGGCATCAGATCGCCGATCTCCGTCTTGCGCTGCGGATCATGGTGCGAGATGGACTCCTTCACTTCGGCAGCGTACTCGCCCTCCCACCACGGAACCGTACGAACCAGTACCGGCGGCGCGCCGGACGGGAACACGATCACGCGACCGCGGGGCAACTGCGCCAAACCTTGCACGCTGAACGTCTTAGAGGAGCCGAGCGAGCGCGAATAGCTCTTGCCGCCTTTGGATTCCGACACCGACGAGGAGACGACCTCGTAGTCGCCGATCGCCTCGGAACGCTCCCGCAGGAATGCGGTGTCGTCTACCCCGCTACCGAGCACCTTGATGTTCGCGGCGGCCCACAGCGCATTCATGCCGGGCTCGCCCCAGCAGCGCACGCCCTGCGCCCAGGACTGCAGCACGGTCATCACGACGATGCCGCGGGAGCCGAAGTGGCTGTACTGCTTGGGCAGATCCTTCCAGCGCACCACGTTCGCGGCCTCGTCCAGCACGGCGAGCAGCGGAATCGGCAGCCGTCCGCCGCGCGACTGCGACGCGGTCCGCATCGCGACGTCGATGACGGCCTCGGTGAGCGCGCTGACCAGCGGGGCGGCCGAGCCGCGACCCTCCAGCGAGAGGCTGTAGAGCGTGCCGTTGTCGCGGATGAACGCGAGTTCGTCGAACTGGATCCGGTCACCGCCGCGGGTGATCCAGGGGTGCACGTTCGACAGTTTCAGGCAGCGGATCATCTTCTTCGCGGTGCCGAAAATGCCGCTGCGCGTACGGGCTTCAGCGTTGTACTGCGACGACAGACCGGAGGCCGTGTAGTGGTGCCTGGCCGCGCGCAGCAGCTCGATCGGCTCGGTGTCCTGCGGGTTGGTCACCCATTCCCAGACCTGCACGATCGGCCTGCTGCCGTTGCGGTCGCCGACCGCCGCGGCCAGGAACAGACCGGCCAGCAGATCTTCGGCTTCGGGATCGAAGAAGGCATCGGTCTTGGCGTCGGAGCCGTCGTCACCGTCGGCGAAGTGCCCGGCCAGCCGCGCCGCCCGCATCTCGCAGCCTTCGCGGCGCGCATCCACCCAGGACAGCGGATCCCAGAACCAGCTGGGCTCTTCGCCCGCGACACCCTGCGGGTCGAAGACGAAGGTGGGACTCCCCTTGGCCTCGCGCACATCCCGGGTCGCGTCCACCACGTCACGCTTGTTCGAGGTGGCCAGCACGGGGCCGATCGCGGTGAGAATGGCCGGGATCACCCGCGAGGTCGACTTGCCCTGGCGCGGACCCCAGATGTCCAGGTGCAGGTCCTCATAGGAGCCGTAGAGCATCTGGTTGTCGGCGATGCCGATACCGATCGGCACGCCCGGGATGTCCTGCGAACCCAGCCGCACCTCGAGCTGCTTGGCCTTCTCGCGCACGCCCGCCTCGGTGAGATGCGCGATGGCGCCGCCCTGGCCCATGTAGTCGGCCTTGTCGTCGACCGGGAGCTTACCGATCGTCTTGCGCTTCTTCATTCGCTTCTTGATCAGGACGTAGGCCAGCGCCGACGCCGCGACCAGCAGCACGATCACGGTGGACGCGTGCGGCCAGACCAGCTTGCCGCGCACCAGGTCCGCGACGATGGCGATCGGGTTGATCGGAATCGACTGCGGCGTCACCGCCATCGCGTTGCCGAGATGCAGCGCCACCCACAACGTGCCGAGGACCGCGAACCCGGCGTACAGCGCGATCATGGTGGTGTCCGGCCCGACCGCGGCCGGATCCTTCACCGGCTTCTTCGCCATGTCTGCCTCCTGTTGTCCTCTAGCGGCTCTGTGGGTGGATCTCTGCGAAAGGTCGTGCTGCTCAGCGGAACGCGTCGAGCCGCCAGCCGTCCGGGGTCTGCACGACGGTCGCGATGACCGTCGCGGGCGGCAGCTGCTCCTTACGCCCGTTCGGGTAGACGACCGTCTGCTCGATCCCGATCTTGAACTGCTGGACGTTCGGATCGCCGCCGGCCGGCGGCTTCTCCCCGGAGGCGAAGGTGAACGCGTCGACGCGCGCCTTCGCCGTGGCCCAGTCCGACCACTGCAGCGTCGTCTTCGGCGTCTCCAGCCCGGTCGGCGAGCTGTCCAGCATGCGGACCAGGCTGGGGCCCAGCCATTTCCGCGCCCGGGTGAGCGAGGCGCCCTGCGCTTCGGTGGCGGGCTGCCAGGTGTAGATCTCGCGCAGCGCGGCCACCGCGACCCCGTCGGGCGTGACCGGATCGGGTGCGGGCACCCCTTCCAGCAACCGGGTCGTGGACGTGGCCGGTTGCGCCCCACCGGATCCCGCGTCGTCCCGGTCCCCCGTGCCGCAGGCGGCACTCAGCATCGCGACGCTCACCACCAGCATCACCACCAGTTTCGTGCGTACCGCTGTGTCTTTCCAGGCTAACCGCAAGGACCGACACTGCGTCAGTGCATCACCTGCGTGTTTCACAGGACCCTCCTCGCCCTGCTGTCGCCCGGCACCGGCACCTCCGTGACGCCGCCGCCCGCACCGGGCACGGCCTGGATCATCCGGCCGTTGCCGGAGTAGATGCCGACCTGGGCGGGGCCGCGCGGACCGAACGAGCTGAACACCAGATCGCCCTCCTGAATCCTGCTCATCGACACCTCCGCACCTGCCTCCCACTGCTGTTCGGCGGTGCGCGGCAGGGTGACCGAGCCGGACGAGGCCGCGAACACCGCGGCCGCGGTCAGGCCGGGACCATCGAGTCCGCCGCCGCTCGGACCCTGCGGTCCGCCGCCGCCCCACACGTACGGCGTGCCGAGCCAGTCGTGCGCGGCCTCGACGATCTGACTGCCGCCACCGCCCTGCTGCGGATCGAACCGCCCGAGCGCGCCGGGCGCGCGGTACTGCGCCTCCATCGCGAGGATGTTCGCCACGTACGGCTGGGTCTCGGAGTAGTGCGCCGCCACCTGATTCGGCATACCGCCGGAGGCGAGCACCGCGCCCTCACCCGCGTTGTACGCGGCCAGGGTCAGCGCGGTGACATCGCCCTGCACCCGGCCCTCCGATTGCCACTGCGTGATCTTGTGCGCGATGGCGCACATATAGCGGCCCTGGCCGATGATCGCGTCCCCGTCGTCCCACACGCTGGCGGTACCGTTGCCGTCGGCATCGATCACATACGGTTGGCCGTCATCGGGATTCACGCTCGCCGCGGTACTCGGCAGGAACTGGGCCAGGCCCTGCGCGCCCGCCGGGGACGTCGCCCCGCGGCGGAAACCGGATTCCTGCCTGCCCTGCGCGGCGAGCAGCGACGGCGTGATCTGCGGGCAGATCGAACCCGCACGGCGATACCAGATCTCGAGCTCCGGCGGCACCTTGCCCGCGGCGAGCGCGCCGCCCGCGGTGCCGAACCCGCGGTTGCAGCGCGGATCGCTGGAATAGGCCAGCGCCCCACCGACATCCGGCGTCGGCGCGCCGTCCAGCCAAGGCAGCGGGTCGATCTGGCGACCGCCGGTGAACCGCCCGCCCGGCACGATCTCGAAATGCAGGTGCGGGCCGCTGGATTCGCCCGCGGAGCCCACCTGGGCGATCGGCTGACCCGCGGTCACGGTGTCGCCCACCCGCACGTGCACCCCGGAATCCCACATGTGGCCGTACACCGCCGAGTACGCGCGGCCGTTGGTGTCCACCGAGTCGACGACCACCCAGTTGCCGAAACCCGAAGCGGGACCGGCGGCGACGACCCGGCCGTCGGCGACGGAGTAGATCGTGGTGCCGTCGGAGGCGGCGAGGTCGATGCCCTTGTGCGTGCCGCCGCGCGCGCCGAAGGTGTCCGAGACCGTGAAGGTGCCGGCGGCCAGCGGCAGCGTGCGCCGGATCGGACCGGCGCCCGCGGCCAGCGACGGCGTCGCCGTGACGGTCGGGTTCGCCGAGGTCCCCGGCGGCGCGCCCGCGGCCGGATTCGCCTGCGACGCAGACGGTCTGCCGCTCGCCCTGGCATCACCCGGCGCGTAGCCGCCCAGCGGCGGCAGCGCCGATCGCGAGCCGAGCACCGAGGCGCCCTCGCACGGATCGTCGACCGCGGGCATCACGATGACGAGCACGATCACCATCAGGCCGAGGACCGCGCCGAGCGCACCCCACAAGAGCCCCCGTCCGCTCACCGCGGCCTCGCGGGGCCCGGCTCCCCGGCCCGGGACACCCGCACACGCCGATATGACCGGAGGTGCCCTTGCGCCCGGCACGCGGGGGGAAAGGCAGCTTCGGTCGCATCGGCGGGTACGGGGCTCACTGGCCGCGCCGGGATTCGTTGAGGGTGTCGGCGAGCGTGCGGTTCATCTCGGCCGCCGCCGCCAATTGTTGTTGCAGCAGCGCCACTTTCCGGCGCAGCGCGGACGCGTCCAGGCGCTCCAGGCTCGGCCCCTCGGCCGCGCGCACCCAGTTGCGCACCGAATTGGTGTGCACGCCGATCTGTTCGGCGACTACGCGGCAGGCCTCGGACTCGCTGCGCAGCTTACCGGTGAGCGCGACGACCTGCTGGACCGCGGCCTGGCGCACCTCCGGCGAGACCCGGCGGTAGGAGCGGTGCGGCATCATCCGGCACACCTCCCCGCGCGGCGGACGATCGGTAAGTCGCGTCTGGCATCTCTCATGCGGCACTCCCGCCCTGCGAATCCGTGCCTCGGGCAGTCGATTCGGTGAACTCGCTGAAACGCTGGTTGGTGTCGTGGATTCCGCTCTCCTTCTCCGAAAGCGTGAACTCCATGTGGAACGGGATGCCCGGCCGGCGATCTTCACCGATCTTCAGCAGGAACTTGCCCGTACCCGGCGGCGAGGGCCGCTGCTGGCCCGGCTTGAGCGCCTCGCCGGTCAACGCCTGCGGCGCCGACCAGCCGGTCACCATCTGCTCCTCGGCGGAGGTGAACGGCACGATGCTGTCCAGGCGCTTGACCTCTTCGGCGGGCAGCGCGCCGAAGATCTTGGCGCGCGCGTTCCAGGAAGCCGAGCGCCTTGGCGATGGCCGATTCCGAGCCGAGCGCCTGCAGGTCCTTGATGGTGTGGCTGATCATGATCAACGAGGTGGCGATGCCGCGCTGCAGACGGGTCAGCTCGTCGACGCGGTCGACCATGAAGTCGCCCAGGCCGAGCACCTGCCAGAGCTCGTCCATCACCACCTGGAAGTAGCGTTGCGGCCCGAGATCGGCGTCGGAGAGCACGTGCGCCGCCTCCACCGAGGCGAACCCGTCGGCCCAACAGGCCAGCATCACAGCCGCTTTGAGCTTCTTGTCGCCGGTCGGGATGTGCGAGACGTCGATGCAGACCGCGACGGCGCTGGTGTCGATCGGCACCGAGGTCTGCCCGTTGAAGACCGCGCCGAACGGGCCCTGGGTGAGCGCGCGCAGCGAGCGGCGCAGGTTCTTGATCGCGTTCGAATACTCCTCGGCGTCGTCGGCGCCCGCGTCGAGCATCAGCTCCTCACCGCCCGCGACGATCACCTCCAGCAGGTTCTCCATGATCGGCGGCTGATCCGGCGTGTAACCGCTGCCCGGCTGGTAGAGGATGCGCAGCGCGGTGGCGATCAGCGTTTCCTCGTAGTCGCGCACCCTGGCCCCGCGCACCAGTTCGACCAAGCCGGCGATGAGCGTCACCTGGCGGGCTCGCATGTCCTGCAACACCTGCAGTTGCAGGGCGGGGTGGTCGTCCAGGCGCGGCACCACGGCGCCGAGCACACCGGCGGCCAGCGGATTCAATTTGCCGTGGCCGTAGCCGAGGTCGATCACCTGACCGCCGACCAGTTCCACCATCTTGCGGTAGTCCGGTTTGACGTCGGCCAGGATGAGCGGGGTGATGCCCTGGGCGATGCCGCCCAGCACGATCCGGCGCACCAGCGACGACTTGCCGAAACCGTTGAGCCCCAGCACGAAAAGGCTCGGCGCGGTGATGAAGCTGCCGCGCATGAACCAGTTCATCGGGTCGAAGCAGACCGGCGCGCCGGTGTGCAGGTGCGAACCGAGCGGGGTGCCGATCAGCGGCGCACCGGCGCCGACCGACCACGGCCACAATCCCGCGACCTGCGCTGTGGTGGCCCGGTATTCGACCGGACGGCCGACCACGTTCATCCGGCCGCCACCCTCGCCGGCGTAGCCGCGATCGGTGAGTTGCGCGGTGCTGCGGTCGAATCCGTCCTCGAACACCTGCTCCGCGCGGGCCGCGTAGTTGCGCCTGCGGATGTCGTCGGTGCGAATCCGGAACTGCGCGAAGGCCGCCCGCAGGCCGGTCTGCTCGCGCACGATCATCTCGAGCCGGGTCCGGGTGGCTTCGTCGAGCAGCGGCGGGCCGGCGTTCTTGCGCCGGTCCGCCTTGGCCTTGGCGCGCAGCGCGGCCTTGTCCATCACCGGCGTGCCCATGGCCCGGTCGGCGGTGTAGTCGGTCTTGTTGGCCCGCTGCGCGTTTCGCGCGGCCCTGGAGCCGTTGCGGTC
>NZ_BAFT02000068.1 GCF_000308475.2 Nocardia brasiliensis NBRC 14402
AGTTGTGCGTCCGCCGCCCTGTCGGCCAGCTTCGCACTCCCCAGTTACGACCAGTTGGTTCCCGCGGGCACGGTCTACCTTGCGCGGCGCAGGCGGTGAGTAGTCATGAAAGGGGTGCCGAAGAATGGGTTTTCGCTACCCGCCGCCCCACTCGGCCTGCTCGTGAAGTGAGGGGACGGCCGCCGCATCGTGTCCGCCGCGCCCCCAGTCGCGTGGCTGCCGCCCTCGCCAGCGTCGCACTCCCCAGTCGCGACCACTTGGCTCCCGCGGCCCCCGCCTGCCCCGCGCGCGCAGGCGGCGAGGTATTCATGAAAGGGTTGGCCGAACAGGGGTTTTCGCGACCCGACGGCCCCCCGGCCCGACGCCGAGTTGTGGAACGGGGATGTCCGTCGCCTCGAGCCCGCCGCGCCCCCTGTCGCGGCCGCCGTCCCCAGCCCCGTGCCGCCACGGCCGTACCTAGCACCCCGGACACCACTGAGAGACCGCCCGGTCCGAACCAAGCGACAGATAGCCCCCCGCCGCCGTTCACGCACCCCTTCCGTGTTCACGCACCCGCTGTGCCACGCCACAGCGGGTGCGTGAACACAGAACCCGTGCGTGAACACAGAACCCGTGCGTGAACACAGAACCCGTGCGTGAACACAGAACCCGTGCGTGAACACAGAACCCGTGCGTGAACGGCGGATCAGGGCGCGTGTCTGACTACACGCGCTGCAGGCGTCGGGGTGGGGTGATCAGCGGTTTTGCAAGCCGGTGAGTGCTGCCTGGAGGGTGGAGTGGACGGCGAACACCTGGTCGAGGTTGGTCATGCGGAGTTGTCTGCTGGTGGCGGGGCCGTCGGCGACGACCGCGATCGCGGTGGCCGAGCCGGCCCGCTGGTGGGTAGCCACCAGGACGGCCATCCCGGCCGAGGCCAGGAAGCTGACGGCCGTCAGGTCGATGATCAAAGCCGCGGGTTTGCCGTCGAGAATGGCCTCGATCGAGCTTTCCAGCGCCGGTGCGGTCGCCAGATCGACCTCACCGGCCACGGTCAGCACCGTCGCACCGTCCTGCGAGGCGACGGTGGTGGTCATCGTGTCCGCCACGGGGTACGCGTCTCCGGATGTATTACTCACGCGATCACAACACACAAGTAGCGGCGAATTCGCAACCTCGGCGTGTCCATAGCTGTCAACCCTACCGTAGGACGCATACCGAAGTTGCCGTTGTGGCGCTATCGGATTCGCCCATCTGGGCTGGCGCTGCCGCGGATCACCCGTGCTGACCGAGCGCCGGATGCGGCATCCGCCACCCCGCGGCCAGCCGGGACGGATACAGGCCGGCCCCGCCGCCGAAGAACTCACAGAACTTCATGATGAGCGGATCCCAGCCCACCGGATCGACGTACGCGGTGCCGGGGATGATCAGTTCCTCGGCCACGTGGGCACGGACCACCCGCACGGTGTGGGCGATCGCGCCGGTATCGACCCCGAACGGCACAGCCGAGACCAGCTCACATTCGAGCTGGATCGGGCACTCGGCCACCCGTGGCGCGCGCACCCGGTCCGCGGCGACCTCGGTGAGCCCCGCCGCGCCGAACTTGTCCGGTTCGTAGCGATACCCCTTCTCGATCCGATGCGCGGTCAGCTCGGGCGCACCGGTCAGCAGTGCCAGCCGATCCACCGCCCGCACCAGCGTCGCGGACGGCAGGTTCAGCACGCACTCGTGCTCGCGCACCATGTTCTGGGTGGTGCGCGACGACGTGCTCATCCCGAGCATGCAGTGGTCGCCGAGCCACCACGCCGACGACATCGGCGCGAGATTGCCTGTCCCATCGGGGTTTCGGGTGCCGACCAAGACCACCGGCGTCCCGAAATACAACACCTTCAGATCAACGACTCGATGCATCCCGTCACCCTCCCGCGCCGTGGCCCCCGGTGCTGGCGGCAAACGGACACCGCACCCCCGCAGCCTTCGGGTTCGGGGCACGCTGCGGCGACCGACGTAGGTCGAGTTTTCAGTTGGTGATGCGGGGGTGGGTGCCGCGCAGCGGGTTGGCTACGGGAAAGGTGATGGCGGGCAGGGTGACCGACATGCGGACGTGGGTGCCGGGGCCGGTGTGGTCGATGTCGAGTTCTTCGGTGAGGGCGCGCATCATGTCGATGCCGCGACCGCGGTAGCCGGGGTCGGCGGCGCGCGGTTTCCAGCTGCCGGTGTCGGTCACGGTGATCACGACGGTCTCGACGTTGCAGGTGGCGGTGAGGACGACGCGGTCGGCCTCGGCGGCGGGGTCGCGGGGCGGTACCAGGGCGGCGCGGCCCATGGACAGGTCCGTGCCGGCGGGCCGGCCGCTGGGCGGCGCGCCGTTGCGGTAGGCGTGCTCGATGCTGTTGCTGCACGCCTCGTTCGCGGCGGCGACGAGATCCGAGGCCAGATCGTGCGGGACCGCGGCGGCCGCCAGCCACGCTTTGAGCGTACGGCGCAGTGCCGCAAGCTCATCCGGGTGCGCGGGCACCTCCAGCCGCAGCGGCGCGGGCGGTTGCCGATACACGACCATGGCGACGTCGTCGTCGTAGCCCGCGGCGGGCCGCAGCCGGGACAGCACCGCGTCGGCCACCTCGCGCGGCAGTTTGGCCGCGGTGCCCGCGAGCACGTCGGCGATCTTGGCGAAGCTGTCGTCGATGTCGATGCCGCGCTGTTCGACCAGCCCGTCGGTGAACAGCACCAGGGTCGAACCCGGGGTCAACGCGGTGGTCGCCTCCGGTCGCCGTGGCGGATCGAAGGTGGCCAGCGGCACCGAGCGGCCACCTTCCAGCAGGCGGCCGACGGTGTCGACGTCGGCGAGGATCGGCGGCATGTGCCCGGCGCTGCTGTAGCGGACCAGTCCGCGCACCGGGTCGAGCACGGCGGCGCACACGGTGGTGCACATCGCGCCGGGGATCCGCCCGGCCACCGTGTCGAGTTCGGCGAGCAACTGCGCGGGGCCGGCCCCGCGCAACAGCAAAGCCCGTGCGGCCGAACGCAATTGGCCCATCACGACGGCGGCGGACAACCCGCGGCCGACGCAGTCGCCGACCACGACGCCGATGGTGCCGTCGCGCAGTGGAACCACGTCGTACCAGTCGCCGCCGATCTCCAGCGGGGGCAGCGCGGGTTCGTAGTGCACCGAGAACCGGGGCGGCAGTTCGATCGGCCCCAGCATGGCCCGTTGCAACGTCAACGAGGTCGAGCGGGCCTGGTCGAAGTTGCGCGCCCGCTGCACGGCGAGGCTGAGGTGGCCGATGAGCAGGGAGAACAGCGTCCAATCGGCGGCGCTGATCGCGCGCGGCGCAGCGAAGCGCAACCAGATCGCGGCGTCCCCGGTTTCGCCGAGCGGGGCGACGATCCCCTCGGAACTCTCGGTGCCTTCGGGGATGGCGAACAGGCTGCGGCCCGGCCGCCGTCTGGCTCGATCCAGCAAAGCTTGTGCGCGCGCGTCGAGTTCGGTCCGTTCGGGTCCGTCCGGTGCGCCTTCGCCGCCGGAGACGTACACCTCGGGCGCGCCCTGCCGGTTCGGCCACACCGCGACCACCGCGGTCTGCGCGCCGACCGTGCGCCGCAATTCGTCCAGGCCGACCGCGAGCACCTCGACCACGCTGGTCGCCGCGCCGACGGCCGTGGCGAGCCGGGAGGCCGCCTGGTCGCGTGCCTGCGCGTCGTGCTCGGCGGTGACGTCGCGGATGGTGCCGACGAAGATCCGTTCGTTGTTCTCCGGTTTGACCAGCGTGCTGGTGCTCACCGCGAGCCAGACCGAGCGACCGTCGCGATGCCGCACCGGAATGACGAAACGCTGTGCCGCCGTGCCCAGATCGGGATAGCGCGGGCCCTCCGAGATCGACCACGGATGCGGCAGCGGATAGGGCACATCGGCGGCGCCGTACCCGGTCAGCGCGCCGAACGCGGAGTTGACCTCGACGATGGTGCCCTGCGCGTCGGCCACGAAGAAGCCGTCCTGCAGCGACTCGACCAGTGCGGTGCGGAAGGCGTCGCGCCCGGCGAGATCGTCTGCGCGCGAACGCTGTTGCTCGTAGCGGCCGACGCCGTCCAGGTAGCCGCGGGTCGCGATGTCCAGTGCCGCAAGGGTTTGCAGCAGGAACTCGAGCCCGGCCTCCTCGAGCCGGTTCTCCTTTGTCGCCGCGGCTTTCTCGGCGGCCTGCACCACCCGGAAATGATGTTCGGTGAGGTCGAGCAGGCTGACGCCCTCGACCAGCGCCCGCCTGCCGAGTTCGTAGCCCTCGGCGAGACTGTCCTGCGCGGTCGAATCGAGATGTCGCCGTAGCGCTTTCGCGTAGGCGTCGAGGAATTCGGCCAGCAGGGCGGTCATGTCGACGCCTCGCTGCGCACAGTCGAAGTAGCGGTATGGCTCATGTCGTCGGTCCGTGGGCTGCGCCGCGGTGCCGCGCGGCGAGTACCAGCGCGTCGTCGGTGTCCTTGGCGTGTCTGGCCAGGATGTCTGCGGTGATCTCCGCGGTGGATTTGGACAGGTCGATGCCCTCGGCGGACTCGCTGACGATGCCGTCGGTGGACATCAGCAGCAGATCGCCAGGCCGAACCTGGATGGTCTGCGGTTGCAGGTTCTGCGGTAACCGGTAGCCGACGATGCCCGCGGTCAGCAATACCGTGGCGCGCACGGTGAGCCCGCCGGGGCTCACGGTGAGCACCCGCGACTCGACATTCCCGACGCCGAGCCAGCGCACTGTGTCGCTGGGATCGAACAGTGCGAGCGAGACCGCCGCGCCGCGGGTGTCGGCCATGGCCCGATGACAGAGCACCATCAGCACGTCCAGCGGTTCGGCGCGGTTCTCGGCGAGCACCTGGGTGGCCCGATCGGCAGCGTCGGCGGCCGGTGCGCCGTGCCCCAGGCCGTCGAGCACCGCGAAAAGGACTGCGCCGCCGCCGGTGTCCAGCACGACGCTGCGGTCCCCGGAGACCCGCTGGCCCGGCAGCGCGCGACCGGCCACCGCCCACTCGATTCGGCCGATGAACCCATCGTCATGCACCGTTGGGTACCCACTTCCACATCTCGACCAACGTGCCGCGGCCGGGTGCGGAGTCGATGGTGAGCCGGTCCATCAGTCTGCGGGCGCCGGGGAGACCGAGGCCCAGTCCGCGACCGGTGGAATAGCCGTCTTCGAGTGCGCGGGGAATGTCGATGATGCCGGGGCCCTGGTCTTCGGCCTGCACCACCAGCGCCTGCCTGCCTTCTCGTTCGTCCACCGTCAGGCGGATCTCGCCGCTGCCGGCGTAACTGGTGATGTTGCGGGCGATTTCGGAGATCGCCGTTGAGATCATGGTGCGGTCTGTCAGAGAGAATCCGAGCTTGGCGGCCAGTTCGTGTCCGGCCTGACGTGCGATCACGATGTCGCCCGACACTCTGACCGCGATCACCAGGTTCTCAGCGGCCACTGTCACGACCGTCTCGCTGGCGTCGGGTGGTGGTCTTGCGGTTCAACCAGGCCAGGCCCTCTTCCAGATCGAGGGCGGTGTGCATGTCTTCGAACGTGAGCCCGAGTTGCACCATGGCGAACGCGACTTCCGGTTGCAGCCCGACGATCACCGTTTCGGCGCCGCGCAGCTGCGTCATGTGCGCGATGGTACGCAACGATCTCGCCGCGAAGGAATCCATGATGTCGATCGCGGTGACGTCGACGATGATGCCGTGTGCACGGTATTTGCTGACCTGTTTCATCAGGTCGTCCTGCAGCCGTTCGGTATCGGCGTCGGTCAGCGCGGACTGGACCGAAGCGATGAGATAGGTGCCCTGTTTGAGAATCGGTACCGGCATCTGCCCGCCCTGATCTAGCGGCCGTCGCGTTCGGTGACCCGCTCGGCGACCCGGGAAACCTCGTAGCCCAGCAGACGTTCCGCTTCCTCGATACCGCCCTGGAGGTCGCCGACCGCGTTCATCTTGGACAGGTCCAAACCGATGGTCACCAGAGTGAGCGCGATCTCCGAGGACAGACCGGTGATGATCACGTTCGCGCCCATCAGGCCGGACGCGTCCACGGTCTGCACCAGGTGGTTGGCCACGGTGGAGTCGATCTGCGGGACACCGGTGATGTCGATGACGACGACCTTGGCGCGATTGGCCCGGATGGCGCGCAGTAGCTGCTCGGTGAGCTGGCGGGCGCGCTGGCTGTCGAGCACACCGATGATCGGGAGAATGAGCAGCTGTTCACGCACCTGCAGCACAGGGGTGGACAACTCGCGGATCGCCTCCTGCTGCTGCCGGATGACGCGCTCGCGCTCCTGCACGAAGGACACGCCCACGGTGTTGGCGATGCGGTTGGCGGCCGGTTCGTAGGCGTCGAGCACCGCGTTGAGCAGTTGGAAGTCCGCCTGGTACTTCTCGAACAGTGAGCGGGCCAGCACGTCACGCAGCAGCAGCACGATGCCGAGCACCTCGTCGGTTTCGACGCCTCTCGGAATGATGCGCTCGGACAGATCGCGCGCGTAGGCCTGCAGCGCCTCGACGCTACCGGTCTCGAGCACCTCGACGTAGTTGTCGTAGACGGAGGTCGCCTCGGAGAAGATCTCCTCCGGGGTCATCGCGGTGAGCAGTTGGGCGTCGGTGATGCGCCGTGCCCATTCCTCACGCAGTGCGGTGCGGTTCTGGCGCAGGTGTTCGACCAGCTGCGGCAGCAGATTGTCGACCGGTCCTGCGCGCAGCGAATCCGCCGAAAGGCTCATGGACACCTCGGACATGGAAACTCCTGCCCCTTTCGACGGTTGAAGTCGGGATCGTCGTGCGTATCGGTCGTCGGACCGACACCGAGCCTAGTCATACCCCATGGCAGTCGCTGACGAAACCTGCCGGTTGTTCTCCTGTGATTCACGGTGGGGCGGCGAAACCCTGCTCCAGACCGAGTAGCGCCTCGTCCAGATAGACGGTGAGGTCCGCGTCGGCGCGCGCGAGCCAGGCGTCGAAGGCCGCCCGGGCCGCCGCCAGTGTGGTGCGGCCGACCGCCATCGGGATCAGCGCGTCCTCGGGCCGGCCGAGCCGGCGCGCGGCGAACGCGCTGACGGCGCGCTCCCAGGCGTCGTAGTGCGCGCCCGCGGTCGCGGCCAGCGCCGGAATCGTGGCGACCAGCTGCATGCGGGTGCGCAGCTCCGGGACGTCCTCGGCCCGATAGCGATTGGCGTCCACGACAACTCGGCGCACCGCGGTCATCATCGGAACATCGTCGGGCACGGTGGCGAACGCCGAGCGCAGAGCGGCGACTTCGTCATCGAACTGGTACCAGAGCACCTCGGCCTTGGTGGGGAAGTAACGGAAGAAGGTGCGGCCGCTGATACCGGCGGCGGCCGCGATCTGTTCGACGGTGGTTTCGTCGAAGCCCTGTGCGCTGAACAACCGCATGGCGATCAGTTCCAGCTCGCGTTTGGTGGTGCCGCGGGGGCGGCCTCGGGAGTTCCGGGCGGTCACGGCTATTGATTATGTCAGTGACTGACGATAATCTCGCGGCATGTTCCAGAGTGTCGCAGGACACACCGGCGGCGCGACCGCGCCCGGTGTCGAGCGCGGCCGCCTCGATGCGCCGGACACCCGGCCCGCGGCAGATCTGACCTGGCCGGAAGCTGGTGAACGCGCTGCTGCCGGAGCCATTCTCGCGGTCGCAGTCGGGGCGACCGAACAGCACGGTCCGCACCTGCCGCTGTCCACCGACACCGATATCGCCGCGGCGCTGTGCCTGCGCCTGGCCACCCGGCGACCGGATGTGCTTGTCGCGCCGCCCGTTCCGTACGGCGCGAGCGGCGAGCACGCGGACTTCCCCGGTACGCTGTCGATCGGCCAAGCCGCGCTGGAACTGCTGATCGTCGAGCTGTGCCGCTCGGCCACCGACACTTTCGATCGCATCCTGCTGGTGAACTGGCACGGCGGCAATCTCGAACCGCTGCGGCGAGCCGAGACCCTGCTGCGCGCGGAATCTCGCGACGTGCGCGTGTATCTGCCGCGCTATCAAGGCGATCTGCACGCGGGCCGCTCCGAAACCGCCGTACAACTCGCGCTGACGCCGGATCGGGTGTCGCTCGACCGCGCCGCCGCGGGTGACCGCAGGCCGCTGCCGGAACTGCTTCCCCTGCTGCGTGACTCGGGTGTGCGGGCGATCAGCCCCAACGGTGTGCTCGGCGATCCCGCCGGTGCAAACGCCGCCGAGGGGGCCGCGCTACTCGACCAGCTGACATCCGACCTGCTCGACCGAACCCGGCTGTGGTGGCCGGATTCCGCCTGAAAGGACCTGACCATGAACCCGTGGTTCGAAACCGTTGCCGAGGCGCAGCGGCGTGCGAAGAAGCGGCTGCCGAAATCGGTATACGGCGCGCTGATCGCCGGATCCGAACGCGGCCAGACCATCGAGGACAACCAGCTCGCGTTCACCGAACTCGGGTTCGCGCCGCACGTCGCGGGGCCGATCGGCACCCGCGACCAGTCGACCACCGTACTGGGACAGCAGCTTTCGATGCCGGTCATGATCTCGCCGACCGGCGTGCAGGCGGTGCACCCCGACGGTGAGGTGGCGGTCGCCCGTGCGGCAGCGGCCCGCGGTATCGCGATGGGGCTCAGCTCGTTCGCCAGCAAGCCGATCGAAGAGGTGATCGCGGCCAACCCCGCGACCTTCTTCCAGTTGTATTGGTGCGGCGGCAAAGACGAGATCGTGCAGCGGATGGCGCGCGCGAAGGCGGCCGGTGCGGTGGGCCTGATCCTGACCCTGGACTGGTCGTTCTCGCACGGCCGGGACTGGGGGAGCCCGGTGATTCCGGAAAAGCTCGATCTGCGCACCATGCTGAAGTTCGCGCCGCAGACCCTCGCCCGGCCGCGCTGGTTGGCGACTTATCTGAAGTCCGGGCACATCCCCGATCTCACCGCGCCGAACATGGCGATCGGCGACGCGGCGGCCCCCGGCTTCTTCGGCGCCTACGGCGAATGGATGGGCACCCCGCCGCCGGACTGGGCGGACGTGCGCTGGATCTGCGAGCAGTGGGACGGTCCGGTGATGCTCAAGGGCGTGATCCGGGTCGACGACGCGCTGCGCGCGGTCGACGCCGGCGTCGACGCGATCTCGGTGTCCAATCACGGCGGCAACAACCTCGACGGCACGCCGGCCTCGATCCGGGCGCTGCCGGCGGTCGCCGCCGCGGTCGGCGATCAGATCGAGGTGGTGCTCGACGGCGGCATCCGGCGCGGCAGCGACGTGGTCAAGGCGGTGGCGCTCGGGGCGCGCGCGGTGCTGATCGGCCGCGGCTATCTGTGGGGCCTGGCCGCCAATGGTCAAGCGGGCGTGGAGAACGTCTTGGACATCTTGCGCGGCGGCATCGATTCGGCGCTGCTCGGCCTGCGCAAGACGAGCGTCACCGAACTGGGGCGCGACGATCTGGTGGTGCCGGACGGATTCGAGCGGGCGCTCGGGGTGCCGGTCGAGTCCGGTACGGCCACAACGAATTCGAGTGCGGCCAGTCCGGTCGCCGTGGGCTGAGCGGTCAGTTCTCGCTCGCCGAGCTGCGATGGTGCGCGAGCAGGGTGTCGTAGATATCGGCGAGCGCGGCCAGCTGCTGGCGGTCCAGCACGTCGATCATGTGCCTGCGCACGCTGCTCACGTGCGCGGGCGCGGCGCCGGTCAGCACCTCGGCGCCGCGCTGGGTGAGCCGCGCCGCGGTGCGGCGCGCGTCGTCGGGGATGGGTTCGCGAACGACCAACCCGCGCTTCTCCATTCGGGTGATCTGATGCGAGAGCCTGCTCTGTGACCATTCCAGTTTCAGCGCCAGGTCGGCGAAGGTGCACCGGTGATCCGGGGTGCCGCTGAGGAAGGCCAGCACCGAGTACTCGACGTAGGTGAGGTTGGACTCTCGCGTCGAGTCCCGCCCGACCGCCGCGGCGATGAGGTCGCGGGTGCGCACGAAGCCCACCCATGCGCGCATTTCGACGTCATCGAGCCAATGGGGATCGGTCACGATAGCGCTCCAAACTCTGGCGTGTCATACATTGTCGCGCGCCGTTGTACGTTCGCGTGACGGTTTGCGTGGCGACCGGACGGTCGGACGTCCGAGCGTTTTGTGTGAGACGACAGGTAGCACTACCGGGGTTGAACGTGCAACCTTTTGTGCCAACTGAACGAACGCGAGCAGCCTGGTTGTTCGCGGTGATAAGGCTTGCCTAAGCCGGGGTGGGATGCGGCCGGATGGATAGGCTCGCTCTGCTCGTGACCAGCCGTGGCTACTCGGCCCGGCCCACCTCGAAGGAGTGCGTCTCGTGACCGCGCCGGACTTCCGCTACTCAGACCTGCTGCCGATCGGCCCCGACGACACGTCGTACCGGCTGCTCACCACCGAGGGCGTGCGCACCTTCGAAGCCGGCGGCCGGACCTTCCTGCAGGTGGAACCCGAGGCGCTGCGCCTGCTCACCGCCGAGGCGATGCACGACATCAGCCACTATCTGCGCCCCGCCCACCTCGGCCAGCTGCGCAAGATCATCGACGACCCGGAAGCCAGCGGCAACGACCGCTTCGTCGCGCTCGACCTGCTCAAGAACGTGAACATCTCCGCGGGCGGCATCCTGCCGATGTGCCAGGACACCGGCACCGCGATCGTGATGGGCAAGAAGTCCGAGGGCGTGCTCACCGGCGTGGACGACGCCGAATGGATCAGCCGCGGCGTGTTCGACGCCTACACCAAGCTGAACCTGCGCTACTCCCAGCTCGCCCCGATGACCATGTGGGACGAGAAGAACACCGGTAACAACCTGCCCGCGCAGATCGAGTTGTATTCCGCGCCGGGCGATCCCGCGCATCCGGCGTACAAGTTCCTGTTCATGGCCAAGGGCGGCGGCTCGGCGAACAAGTCGTTCCTGTACCAGGAAACGAAGGCCGTGCTGAACCCCACCCGGATGCTGGAGTTCCTGGACGAGAAGATCCGTTCGCTCGGCACCGCGGCCTGCCCGCCCTATCACCTCGCGGTCGTGATCGGCGGTACCAGCGCCGAATTCGCGTTGAAGACGGCGAAATACGCCTCCGCGCACTACCTGGACAACCTGCCCACCGAGGGTTCGCTGGCCGCACACGGCTTCCGCGATCTGGAGCTGGAGGAGGAGGTCTTCAAGCTGACCCAATCCTTCGGCATCGGTGCGCAATTCGGCGGCAAGTACTTCTGCCACGATGTGCGCGTGGTCCGGCTGCCCCGGCACGGCGCCAGCTGCCCGGTGGCCATCGCGGTGTCCTGCTCGGCGGACCGGCAGGCGCTGGCCAAGATCACCGCGGAGGGCGTGTTCCTCGAACAGCTCGAACGCGAACCCGCGCACTACCTGCCGGAGCAGACCGATTCGATCCTCGGCGGCGACGTGGTGCGGGTCGACCTGAACCGCCCGATGTCCGAGATCCGGGCCGAGCTGTCGAAATACCCGGTGAAGACCCGGCTTTCGCTCACCGGGCCGCTCGTGGTCGCCCGCGACATCGCGCACGCCAAGATCAAGGAGCGGCTCGACGCCGGCGAGCCGATGCCGGAGTACCTGCGCGAGATGGCCGTCTACTACGCCGGTCCCGCGAAGACCCCCGAGGGCTATGCCTCCGGGTCGTTCGGGCCGACCACCGCGGGCCGGATGGACTCCTACGTCGATCAGTTCCAGGCCGCGGGCGGCTCATTCGTCATGCTGGCCAAGGGAAATCGCTCCGCGCAGGTCACCAAGGCGTGCAAGGAGCACGGCGGTTTCTACCTCGGCTCGATCGGCGGCCCCGCCGCGCGCCTCGCGCTCGACTGCATCAAATCGGTCGAGGTGCTGGAGTACCCGGAACTGGGCATGGAAGCGGTCTGGAAGATCGAGGTCGAAGACTTCCCGGCGTTCATCGTCGTCGACGACAAGGGCAACGACTTCTTCGCCGAGACCCAGAAGCCGATCGCGCTGCGGGTGCGCACCCGCAGCGCCGAACGCGTTTAGCTGGTCAGCTGGTCGCGCGCCGATAGGTCAGGGCGGCGCGCAACCGGCCGAGCCGGCGCGGCTGCACGTTGACCCGGGCGAGGTCGCCCTCGTAGTGGGCGAGCACGCGATGGTCCATCACGGCCCGCCACAGCGGTGGCACGGCGGCGAGCACGATCATGGTCGCGTAGCCGGCCGGTAGCTGTGGCGCCTGCGCCGAGCTGCGCAGGGTCTGGTACCGCCGGCCCGGGTTGGCGTGGTGGTCGCTGTGCCGCTGCAGATGGAACAGGAAAATATTCGTGACGAGCCGGTCGCTGTTCCAGCTGTCGCGCGGGGAGCAGCGCGCGTAGTTGCCGTTCGGGCGTCGTTCGCGCAGCAGGCCGTAGTGCTCGACGTAGTTCACCGTCTCCAGCAGCGCGATGCCGATCACCGCCTGCAGGGCCAGCCACGGCAGCACCGCGAGGCCGAACGCCGCGATCAGCCCGCCGAACAGCACCGCGGTCATCGACCAGGCCTGCAGGATGTGGTTGTCCACGTGCCACCAGCCCTTGTCCTTGCGCGCGAGGCGCTCGCGCTCCAGCCGGACCGCCGAGCGGAAACCGCCGGATACGCTGCGCGGCAGGAACTCCCAGAGGGTCTCACCGAATCGGGCGCTGGCCGGGTCCTCCGGCGTGGCCACCCGGACGTGGTGGCCGCGATTGTGCTCGACGAAGAAGTGCCCGTAACCCGATTGCGCGAGTGCGATCTTCGCCAGCCAGCGCTCCAGATGCTCCACCCGATGGCCCAATTCGTGCGCGGCGTTGATGCCGATACCGCTGACGAAGCCGAGCGTGGCGGCCAGGCCGAGTTTGTCGGCGACGCCTAGTTCGGGACCGGTCCACAGGTAGCAGGCAATGCCGAGCCCGGTGAGCTGAATCGGCAGGAAGAGGTAGGTGCACCACCGGTAATACCGGTCGTTGGAGAGCAATTCGTAGTCTTCGTCGCGCGGGTTGTCGCCGTCCTCGCCGACCACCCAGTCCAGCACCGGGATCACGATCAGCACGATGATCGGGCCGATCCACCAGAAAACGGTCGCCCCGGTGTGCAGCACGAGCTGAGAGGGGAGCAGCGCGCACGACGGCGCGATCAGGCCGAGAACCCACAGCGGGCGCTTCGAATCCTGACCTCGTGGGGGTCGACGATTGATCTTCATTCCTCTTCCGGTAACACTCCGGCGAACCGCGCGGCCGGAACCTGCTGCGCCTCGCCGCTATTCACGGATAACCCTGGTGCCTTTGACAGAAGAGTCGCCGCGAATATGTAAGTCGTTACGAGAGCGAAGTGAGTGTATTCCTAATCGGTGCGCGCCGCGACCACCACCCACCCACGGCTGGGAAGCGTTTCCTTTGCTAATTAGCAAACAGTGGGCATCCTCGGGCTTGCCTTTCCGCGGCCCGTGCCCCGTCCCGGGGAACGGGTTATGGTCGGAGCGGAAGGGAGGAACTCGGTTGCACGTCGCGATCTTCGCCGACGTATCGCTCGGCACGGTCGGTGGGTCGCACTCCGCGCTGGTCGCGCAGTGGAAGTCGTTGCGGCGGCTGGGACATCGGGTCACGGTCTTCGCACCGGCCGTCGATGCCGCCGCCGCGGACCCGGATCTCGTTGTGTTGGAAGGCGTTTCCGGTTGGCGCTCGGACGGATCGGTGCTGGTGGTGCCGAACGGTGCGAACGCCGGATTGATCGACGCGGCCTTCGCCGAGCGTGGTCCGGTCGACGTGGTGCATGTGCTCACGGCGTCCGGTGCCGGGATCGCCGGGCTGCAGGCCGCGCGCAGGCACGGCATTCCGCTGGTGCAAACGCTGCGGCGGCACGACGAGGCACTGGTCGAACGGTATTCCGTGCTGCGCTTGGTGACCGCATCGATCCGGCGGCACCTGCGTGGCGGCCACCGCGCCGCGCAGCCGCTGTCGGGCCGGGCGCAGGCCGCCGACCGGGTGGTGACGCCGTCGCGACGGCTGGCGCGCACGCTGGTCGCGGCGGGCGTGCGTCGCCCGATTCACGTGGTGCCCAACGGCATCGATGACGAACTGCTGGACGCCGCACCGGACCCGCACTTCACGCTGCCCGATCCGAACGCGGAATCCGCTGCCGCGCAACAACCCCTGCGCGTTCTCTGGTGCGGCCGGTTCGCGCTGGAGAAGCGGCCGCTCGCCGCGCTGGAGGCCGTGCGCCTGGCGCTGGACGCCGCACCAGGCGGGTGCACGCTGGACATGTACGGCGCCGGACCGCTGCTGGATCGGGCCTGGTCGTTCGTCGAACGGCACGGCCTGCGTGACCGGGTCCGGTTGCACGGCGAGGTCGGCCGGGCCGAATGCCTGGCGGCCATGCGCACCCACGACGTGCTGCTGTCCTCGTCGTTCGGCGCGGACTCCCAGCACATGGTGGTGCAGGAGGCCGTCGCCGTCGGCCTTCCTCTTCTCTACTGCGACCCGGACTTGGACGAGGCCGTGCCGGACGGCGGGGGAGTGCGCGCCCTCGGGCCGTCGATCCTGGCGCTCGCCGAAGCGCTCGGCAGGCTCGCGAACACGCCGGAACGGCTGGCCGAGATGCGGAAGGTCCTGGTCGGTTGTGCCGATGGGGTGCGGCAGTCGAATTACACGGCCGAACTCGTCTCGATCTATCGCCAAGCGATCGAGCAGGGTGCCGGATCGTGGCGGGAAACCGCGCGGGACACGACGCCGGCCACGGTCTTCGCCTGTCCGCTGTGGGTAGCCGCGGACCCGCTCATCGCGTGGCCCGGCGACGCCCGCTGACGGCTTATCTGGGCGTTCGACCTGGCTAGCGGCTTTTCGCGGACATCGCAGTGTCACCCCGATCGCCGGGGGCCGGGCGGCCGATTCGCGAGGCACCCTTAGCGATGTACGTCGTTGATTCCAGGTGCTCGAGCGCAACTGCCACTGAGGTCGAGGAGGGCAATGAGTACGTTCAGGACGGTCACGAGGACACTGCGTCTCTCGCAATCCGCCAGCCGCAGGCTGGCCGCACGCGCGGCCCGCGAAGGGACAACTTCCGCCGCGCTACTCGATCGCCTCATCCGGGAGGGCGTCGACCAGCTCGATCATCCCGGCATCATCTTCCGGGGACCCATGAGCGATCGGCGCGCGGCGCTGGTCGCGGGGCCCGATGTCTGGGAAGTCGTTGCGCGCCTACAGGAACTGGACGGTCCGGTCGAGCGGCGCATCGAAGTGCTCAGTGCCCGATCGAGTCTGCACGCGGGCAAGATCAAGATTGCCATCGCCTACGCGCGCGACCATGGCGGCGAGATCATCGAACGGATCGGCCGCAATCGGGCGGCCGCCGAGGTCATCCGGCGTGCCACGCCCGCGCGGGCGCCCGCCGTCGATCGCGAGCACCTCTCGCTGGTCACTCCGCTGCCCGAGTGATTCGGCCCAATTGTCCGGTGCCGTAGTCGAATTGTCCGTTGTAGTGGCTGTTCACATCGATGGGGAGAGAACTGTGCACACCCCGCCGGGTTGTGCACAACCCCCTCCGCCTGTGAGCGCCGGTCCCGCCGCATCCCTCCGGGGACGCCACCCGCGGCCGGATCGCCCCCGCCCGCCCAGATCGCCGGAACGGTACGTTCGTCAATCCCGCTCGAACACCGCGTATTTCGCGAATCGGACAGGGCTCAGCCGCCTTCGAGGTGTGATCCACAACACTGGAGCGGATTGTGGACAACCCGTGTTCCTTGTGGATTAAAAGATTGCCGCGCAACAGGATTCGGGTATAACGGTGCCATGTCCAATGACTATGACCCCAGGTTCCGGCCCGGTGCCGGTCGCTCGCCCGCGATTGCCGGATTCGCTGCTCGAGCTGGCGGGGGCGATCCGATTCCACCGCCGAGGAGTGGGATCGACTGTATGATTCCGGGTATGAAGGCCCGGATGACATTGAGTCTCGAACAGGCCACCGCCGACTACATCACCCGGCAGGCGGCGGCGGCGGGCGGGAATGTCTCGGCCTGGGTCGAGCGCCATTTCCGGGAGCAAGCGGTGCGCGAATCCGTAGCCTCCTATGTCGAATGGGATGCCGGGCATCCGGGTTACGCGGAGGCTGCCGCGGAAGAGGCCGAGGCGGCCGCACGCGAAGCCGGTCTCGCGTGAACCGGGGCGAAGTCTGGAACTACGAACCGATCATCAACCGCCCTGGTGCGTCGACTCGCAGGTTGATCATCAGCGCCGCGCCGATCAATGAGAATCCGCAGCTGAAGGTCGTGTTGACCTTGCATGTGCTCGATTCCGATCCGGGTGGGCTGCTGGCCGTGGAAGTGGGTTCGCACGGATGGGCCTCCGCGCTGCACCCGGAAGCGACTGTGCGCCGACGCCTCGACGAGTGTGTCGGTGTCGCGGACGCGGAGACCATGGATCGGGTTTCGGCCGCGTTGCGCGCCGCGCAGGATCTCTGAGTCGACTCGGTGGTTCCGGGCAGGCGGGCCCGGAGGCACTACCATCGCCGGCATGGTGTTGCGGAGTGGTGTGCGCAGGCGGGTGCTGGTCGGATTGCCGGTGGCGGTGTTGCCGTTGGTGGGGGTGCCGCAGGCGGTGGCGGGGCCGGGGGTGGCGATCGATCAGCGGGAGGCGTCGGGGTCGGCGGCGGGGACCGAGGGGTTGGAACCGCGTTTGGCGTTGGCGTACACGTTGGCCGAAGGCGAGGCGCACGCGCAAGGCGTACCGCTGTCGATCACCTCCGGATATCGCTCGCGTGACGAACAGCAGTGGCTGTGGAACGACGGTTTGGCGAAATACGGCAGTCCCGACGAGGCGCGACGCTGGGTGTTGCCGCCCGAGGAGTCGACGCATGTCTCCGGCCGCGCGATCGACGTCGGCCCGCAGGAGGGCGCGCACTGGCTGGAGGTGAACGGAAACACGTGGGGCCTGTGCCGCATGTTCGACAACGAATGGTGGCACTTCGAACTGGCCACCACCCCCGGCGGCGTGTGCCCGCCGACGAAACCGGACGCGAGCGTGCACTGACCGCGCGCTGACGTCCGTCCACGAGTGACCCGGCCCGACAGGGCTGGGTCACAGTCGTCTGTGCATCTGCCTCATTGTGGCGTGGCCCACGTCCGAGTACGCTCTGGAATTCGAGACCGAAGGGTTTCACTACCAGATGTTCCGGCGACGTGGCCGGAGGGGATGAGGAGCCTCGATGCGGAGGATTGCCACCCGGATTCGTTCGGGGGTCGTGATTGCGGCGGCCATGCTGACGGTGCTCGGGTGGGTGGCGCCGGTAGCCACGGCCGACCCGGGACCTACCGCGCAGGTCGTATTCAACAAGCCCGGTCCGCACCCGGTCGCGACGGCGGTCCGCACGAATCCCTGTCAGGAATCGGTCTACGGCATGTTCCAGCACATCGTCGTGCACATGCTGGGCAACCGCGACGACATGACCTGCACTCAGGCCTTCCCGAACGGACTCGAATCGCCGATCGGCGTGAACACCTATTATCCGGCCGATATCGCGGACCTGCCGAACGCTCCGCTGCTGGTCTTCACCTCCGGCTTCGACGCGAACCCCGGCATGTACGACGCGCTGGCCAAACAGTGGGCGAGCCACGGATTCGTCGTGGTGATCCCGTACGAGTTCTTCAACTCGCTGATATACGTGCCCGCGCTCGGGGTGGCGAGCGCCGTGGTGGCCGACCGCGACCCGAATTCGCCGCTGTATCAAAAGGTCGACCTGAGCCGGACGATCTTCGCGGGCCACTCGGGCGGCGGCCAGGCGGCCTTGCAGGCGGGCACCGTGTTCCCGAGTATCGCCGCCGCGATCGATCCGGCCATGCGCGTGCGCGGCGTGCTCGCCGTGCAACCGGGCCCGCTCGCGGTGGGTGCGCTGGTGTCGGTGCCGACGCTGTTCCTCACCGGCTACAACGATTTCGTGGTGCCCGATTTCGCCTGGGTGCGCTGGTGGCAGTACAACCTGACCTTCAACGCCCCGGCCTGGATCGCCAATGCCCGTGGCGTGAGCCATTTTTCACCGGTCGACGGACTGGACAACTATCTGTCCGCCGGTACCGCGGTGGCCTGGCTGCGCTATCTGGCCTTCGGCGACGAGCTCGCCCGGCAGTATTTCGTCGGTCCCGACTGGCGACTGCCCGCGGACAAGACCTATTTCAGCGTCGAACGCAACGCGCTCGCGAACGCGGTGCAGTGATCCGGAAAGAAACAGGAGTGGGACGAGGATGAAACTCCGTCGGGGATGGCCGAGCGGACTCGTGTGCATTGCGCTGGTCGCGGCCGCACTGGTGTGCCCGCGGGCGGCGGCCGCGCCGGCCGCCGAGCTGTCGTGCGCCGAACCCGCCGCGGGACAGACGGCGCAACGGGCTGATCCGGCGGCCGCGGGCGTCGATCCGGCCGCACTGGACGCCGCGCTGGATTTCGGGTCCGCCAAGGGGGCGTTCGCGATGCAGGTGTATCGGCACGGCTGCCTGATCGGCGACCGCACCGGCACCGGGAATCTGCCGATGCCGCTGGCCAGTTCGTCGAAAGGCGTCGCCTCGGTCGCTGTCGGCCGGGCGATCACGCTCGGCTACTTCGGCTTGGACGATCCGCTCGGCAAGTTCTTCCCGCACGCCGATGCCGCCCATGCCGCGCTCACCGTGCGTCAGGTGCTGAATCAGACGACGGGGCTGCGGTTCACCTGGGCCGCGGACATCGCGGGCATCGCCACCGACGAGGTGTCGCAGACCTTGCAGACCCCGTTCGAGTTCGCGCCCGGCACCACCTTCCAGTACGCGCAGGCGGTGCTCGTGCTGTTGCCGAAGATCGTGGAGATCACGACGGGCCTGGACTTCCAGGACTTCGTGCAGCGAGAAGTCATGCAGCCGTTGGGCATCGACCGCGATCAGTGGGTGTGGCTGCGCGATCGCAGCGGGAACACCGCCGTCAACGGCGGTCTCGCGATGCGCGCCGACGACCTGGCCCGCCTGGCGCTGCTGATGTTGCACGAGGGGCGCTGGGGCGCAACGCAACTCATCGATCCGGACTACATCCGGCAGGCCCGGCAGCCGACCGAGGCCAACGGCGGCTACGGTTTCCTGTTCTGGCTCAACGCCGGTGATTCGTACAAGACCGCGACGGTGCCCACCGCCAAGGTGTTCGAGCACCCGATGTTCCCGGGCGCGCCCCGTGACCTGTACGCCTTCGTCGGGGCGCTCGGCCAGTTCGCGGTGATGATTCCCAGCCGCGACATGGTGATCGTCCGGCTCGGCATCCCGGGCGGTATCGACACCGGCAATGTGCAGACTTCCCTTGCCGCCGAATCCAATCCAGATAACAAGGAGTTCCTGCGCCGGGTGGTCGCGTCCGTCGCCGATCAACCCGCCGAGCCGTTCGACGATCCCTACCGCTACGGCGACCATTTCGGCCCGATCATCAGCGATCTCGACGACCTGGCTTTCTGGGTCGATCCCGAACACCTGGCGCAGATCCTGCTCGGCGTCGGACCGTACGCGCCGTCGAACTGCAACGTCGCCTGGTGCAACGGAAAGATCCTGCCGCAGGACATCTTCGCGGCCGTGCTCGATTCCACCGGCCAGCTCGTCGCCGCGCTGCTCGGCCTCGGGCACGGGCCGCGCTGACCTAGCTGACCGGAGTGAGTTCCAGCCCGCCCTCGATGGTGGTATGGGTACGGCGGCGGTTCGGCGAACCGAGGGCGGCGGTGAGATCGGTGCCGTCGTGCTCGGCGAGCAGTTCGCCGCTGTCCCAGACCAAGAGCGTGGCGCTCACCGTGTTCTCGGCGGCGGCGTGCGCGAGATCGTAGTGGGCGCAGCCGGGCACGTGCGGGTAGGTGATCCACAGGTCATAGCCGGTCATGAACAGGTCGAGGTCGAATTGCACACTGAGGCCGAGCAATTCGCTGCGGCCGTTGTCGTCGACACCGGCGAAGGCCTCGTCCAGCGCGAGTAGGCGCGGCGCCTGCGGATCGGCCGAATCCAGCATCACGTGCGCCGCGGCGAACAGCGGTAGGTGCAGCGAGACCGACTGCTCACCGCCGGACAGCGCGCTGTGCCTGGCCACCGTCAGCTTGTCCTCGCTGCCGTCGGCGGAGATGAGGGTGAACGAGAACACCCGCCAGGTGCGGTAATCCAGCGTCGCCGCCAGGATCTCGGGGTACGAACGTTCCGGGTGCGCGGCACGCGCGGCGCGGATCTCCGACGCGAAATGCGCTCGGATCGTGGCCAATTCGTCCGCGCCGAGCACCGAGGCGTCCCGGTCGAGCAGTTTGCACATGGCGCGCGCGGGATCGGAGAGCGTATCGGCGAGCACCCAGTGCACGCCGATGGTGTTGCCCGAGGACATCCGTCGCTGCTTCATCTCCGCGCCCATCTTGGCGATGAGTTCGCGGGCGTCGCTGGTGCGTTCGTAGATCTGCTGGGCGAGCCCGGTGAGCAGCGCGTCCTCCAGGATGCGGCGCTCGGCGTCGGTGAGCAGCAGTTCCTGATCCTTGCGCGCGCTGTCGATGCGGGCGGCGAAATCGGCGAGGGCCGACATACCGTCGTCGTCCTGCACCTGCACCACGGTGAGCCCGTCGGCGGCATCCCATTGCAGGCGATAGTCCCGCCCCGAACCGGCCAGCGCGGCATCGAACTCCTGGAGCGCCGCGGTGACCGCGCTGCGGGTCGACTTGCGGGTCGCCTCGCTGGCGCGCACGGACGCCGTTGCGGTGCTGAGGTTCTCGAACAGTTCGGCGACCTCTTCGGGCAGCACCTGCGGCTCGGCCTCCGGTCCGGCCTGCGCGATCCGGTACAGCAGCTGCTCCGGGGTGGACCAGGCGGCGTCGCTGCTGGGCCAGCGGCCGTCCGCCGGTGCGCCGAGCAACCGCAGCAGGTCCGGCCGGGCATACGGGGCAAGGGCTTTCACGTCGGCGAGCACCTCGGTGAGGGCGGTGCCGAGCGATTCGTGCGCGGTCCGGTAGGCGGCCTCGGCGTCGCCGATCGCCTCGATCGCCTCGTTGGCGGCCTTGCGCGCGGCCTTCTGCTCGGCCTTGGTCGCCTCGATCTTCGCGCGGGCCTTCGCCAGTTCCTGATCGATATCGGCGGCGCCCGCCCCCAGCGCCTCGCGCAGGGTTTCCAGCTTGCGCAGCTGCTCCTGATAGCCGGACTTGGCCGCCTCGGCCTCCTCGGCGAAGGCTTCGGCGAGATCCTTGGCCTCGGCGTAGCGGTCGGCCCCCTCGCGTTCGCGTTCGCGTTCCCGCTCGTGCTCGGTGCGCAGCCGGAGTAGACCGGTGCCGGTGTTCTCGAAATGCCGGATGGCGGCGGCGAGCGCGTCGAGTTCGCGCGGGTCGCGTGGCGTCCGGTGTTTGACGGCGGCCGCGCGCAACTTCTTCTCCACCGCCGTGACCTCGGCGACCGCCTGGTCGAGGTCGCGTTCGGCCTGCGCGGCGGCCTCGGTGCGCGAGCGCATCATGCCCGCGGTCTCCGAGACCGCCCGCAGGGCCGTGGCGACCGCGGTGGCGCGCGGTAAAGCCTTACCCGCCGCGGAGATTCGCGCGAGTTCCGCCGTGGCGGCGGCCTCGTCGTTCGTGGCCGCCTGTTCGGCCGCGGCCGCGGCCTCGAGCGCGGCGGCGAGTTCGGTCAGCCGCAGCTCGCGCCTGCGCGCGCGGGCGGTGGCGCCGATGAATTCGGCATCGGTCTTGTGGTGCCTGCCGAGCTGCACGCCCTGCCGGAAGCCGCCCGCGGTGCTCACCGCGAGGCCGCCCGCCGGGTCGCCCTTGCCCTCGTGCAGCGCGATGGAGGCGAGCACGTCGGCGACGGCCTGGTGCGGCACCGTCAGCGCGTCCGAATCCTCCTCGACGACAAGGACATCGGCGAGCGTGCGGCCCTTCGGCCGGTCCGCGTCGGGCAGCGGGACGAGGAACTGATCCGAGTCGTACTGCGCGGGCGGCTCGGCGCACACCCAGCCGTCCAGGAGATCGGCGGCATGCAGCGCGGCCTCGATGCCCGCGGCGGCCGCGGGCGGCACATCGTCGGCGAACCGGACCAGCCGCCACAGCGGTGCGCCGGGGCGGTCCGCGGTGCTGCGCGCCCGCGCGGCGAAAGCCGGTGGCGCGTCATCGCTTTGCGCGGCCACGCGGTCGCGTTCGGCGGTCAGCTCGGCGATCTGCGCGGCCGCCGTCGCCGCCCGGCCCCGGGCCTCCTGGCGCCGGTTGCGGATCTCGTCCAGCAGCGGTTCGCCGCGTTCGGCGAGCACCTCCGCGACCGTCGCCTCCTCCGAACCGGCCTGCGCCAGTGCGGTGTCGAGGGCCTCGAACAAGCCGTCCTTGATGGGGGAGTACACGTCGCGGTGCTCGTCCCACCAACTGCGCAGCGCCGCTGCGGCTTCGGTGCGGGCGAGCACGACCGCAGCCTCGGCATGCGCGACCTCGGCAGCGGCCGCTTCGCTCAATTCGCGGGCGCGTTCGGCCAGGCGTTCGGCCCGGGTGCGTTCGGCGGCCGCCTTTTCCATCAGCCCGAGTGTCTGCCGGACCTGGCGCACGTCGGCGTCGCGCTCCTCGGCATGCGACCGGACCGCGGTGGTGAGCTGGTCGGCCCGTGCAGCCTCCGACAGCGGCGTCCAGGCGATGCCCGCTTCCTCTGCGGCGGAACGCAATTCGTCCTCACCGCGGGACAGCGCGGCGGCCGCGCTGTGCACCGCGGTGCGGGCCCGCTCGGCCTCCTGCGCCCGCTGGTCCAGGGTCTGGCGCGCTTTGAGCGCCTTGTCGCCGTGCACGCCCGCCGAGGTCTCCAGCCGGCGGACCGCGTCGGCCAGGTCGTCGAGCTGCTGCTTGCCCTCGTAGGCGCTGGAGCGTTGCAGGTTCTCCCGGTCGCCGAGGGCCTCCTCGTAGGCGCGGTCCGCGTCCTCGGCCCGGGTCTCGGCGGTGGCGCGTTCGGCCTCGCGACGTTCCCGCAGCGCGGTCGCGGCGAACAGCGCGGTGCTCGCGTGGGTCACCGCGTCGAGCCGGGTGCGCAGCTGGTCTACGTCGGTCTTGGCCTGCACCGCAAGGTATTTGCGGTAGACCTCGACGAAGGTCCGGGTAGCGCTGTCTGCGTGTACCAGGCCCTCCAGGGTGCGCCCGACCTCCTCCATATCGCTGAACGAGCGGGCCGCGTCCAGGATCAGTTGCTCGTCGAGCGGGCGCAGACCGTCGGTCAGCGCCTGCGAAAGCCCGCGCGGATCCAAGTTTTTGGCCAGCTGCGGGCGGCGCAGCGTGAGGATCAGATTGATCAGCTGGTCATAGCGCTGGGTGCCGAGCCCGAACATGCGGGCGTCGATGGCATTGCGGTACTCGACCGGGCGGTCGACGATGGCGTCGGTGCCGATCTGCTCGGCGAGTTGTTTGCGGGTGAGCGGCCGGTCGTCGGGACCGATCAGTGAGAAGTCCACGCCGACCCGGCCGTCGGCCACGAAGTACCAGCGGGTGACCTTGTCCGAGGAACGGGTGGCGCGCATGCCGATGCCGATGGTCACGGCCTCCGGGTCGTCCCAGTTGCCGCGCGCGAACTCCATCCAGACGTACGAGTACGCCGATTCCTGCTTGCGGTACAGCAGATTCGACTTCATCGTGCGTTCTTCACCGGCGAACGGGTTGAGCCGGCGCGCCTCGATCCGGCCGTCCAGCACGAACGGGAACAGCACCTCGAGCGCCTTGGTCTTACCGGACCCGTTGGGGCCGCGCAGCACCAATCTGCCGTCGGCGAAGCAGTATTCCTGGTCGCGGTAGTCCCACAGGTTGATGATCCCGGCGCGGGTCGGGATGAACCGCACTCCGCCGTGAATGAGCGACATCGCCTCAGTTCCCTTCCGTGCCAGTGCTGTCGGACCCGTAGGTGTCGGCCGCGGTGACGAACAGTTCCTCGGTGCGCTTGGTGCGGACGGTGACCACTGCGCCGCGATAGCGCGCCAGGGCGGGCAGGACCAGCAGCCCGTCCTCGATCGAACGGACCAGGCGCAGCCGTTCGAGCAGCGCGACCACCTCGGTGGTCAGCCCCGGCACGTCGGCCTGCCACTGGGCGGCGAAGGTGGCGCCGTAGCGATCGGCGAGCGCCTGCATGGTCTCGCGCACCCAGGCCGATTCGACCAGCGGATAGGTCGCCTCGAACGACTCGTCGCGCTCGCTCTCCGCCGCCGAATCATCCTGCGCCAGATGGTCTTCGAACACGCTGCGCAGTTCGGCGAGCGGCGCGAAGACGGTGGACTCCGGGATCGCGCCGTCCAGTTGTGCGGCGAGCGCCTCGCCCGCGTCGGGCGGCGCGGGCCGCCGGTCGAGCGGATTGTCGATATCGAGCACGCGGTCGGCGATCTCGCCCGCCAGCAGCAAGCCGACCTGGGCCAGCGTGCCGGTGCTCGGGAAGCGGATATCGGAGAGCCGGCCGGAGGTATCGATCAAGGCCACGCCCTCGGCCCGGCGTTCGGCCCGCAGTCCGGTGAACAGTTCGACATCGGCCACGATCCGGTCGTGTCCGAGCACCGGGCGTTCGGCGGGAGCGAGGTCCTCGAGATACACCACGGGGCGCTCGACGAGCGCGCGGCGCACCCGCCTGGCCAGGTCCGCAGCGGTGGGCGCGTGCGTCGCGCCCGCACCCTCCTCGGTGAGCAGCCCGCGCACGCTGTGCAGATGTTGCAGCGCGCGCGGCGGCCGGAACAGCGCGAACACCACGGGCCGGTCGATGTCGTAGAGCGCCTCGCCCGCCTCCGGATCGCTGGCCCAGCCGCCCGCGTCACCGTCGGCCAGGGTGAGCGCGCCGCGATGGGTCAGCCAGCCGACCGCGTCCACGAAGGCGTCCCGATCGGCGGCCCGGTCGGTGGACAGTTCCAATCCTTCGACCCGGCCCGCGTACGCGGCGACCTGATCGGCCAACTCCGACAACGTGGTCTGATCGCCTGCCCGGCCCAGCGCGGCCAGCGAGAGCGCGAGATAGGCGTAGCGCCTGCGATCGAACACCCGGTCGGCGGGCGTGCGCGCGGGCTTGCCCGCGTCGAGCCGATCGATGATCGGGAACACCCGGGCCGTGGTCTCGGTGACCTCGAGCCGGTAGCCGAACAGTTCGGCCAGGTCCTCGCGCAATTCCGTGGCCCAGCGCCGGATCAGCGGCAGCGCGATCCGGTCCGGATAGGTCCTGGTCACCAGATGATTGGCGAGGATGACCCGGGCGGCGCGCTGGTAGTTGTCCAGCGCGAGCGAGTCGATCTTGCGTCCGTGCATCATGAGCGCTCCAGTGTGTCACGCAGATTCCGGCCGGCCCGCGGCGTGCCGTCTCGGCGCGCGGCGGGGGTCGGCGCCGTGGTGTTCATCGAGCGTTCCGGTTCGCGCGGGTCCGCGTCGTCTCGCGCACCTCCAGCCTGCGGTTGTTCAGGTGCAGCAGTCCGTGCGCGGTGCGCACCACCGTGGAACCGGGATGCTCGGACACGGTCAGGGTCACGCCGCTGTCGGATCCCGTCGTCCCCGCGACCCGCCCGCTCACCGGCACCCACGCGGTGGACGCGGCATCCAGCAGGCGCAACAGTACTTCGGTCTCGCGCTCGTCGAGCACCCGGTTGTGCACGTCGGCACCGGCCAGGGATTTGGCCGCCTCGGCGCGGGCGCGCTGCGCGTCCAGCTGAGCCTCGCGCAGTCGTCGAATTCCCGCGTCGTTGCGATGGATTCGGGCGGGCGCGCCGGCCGAGGGCGGCCGTCCGGTCTCGGCCAGGGTGCGCGAGATCTCCAGCGGTGGCGCCTCCCACCAGGAACGCAGCGCCGGGATGACGTCCGCGTCCGGATGTTCCATCGCGAGATGCCGTGGCCTGCCCAGTCCGAAAACCGCGTCGAACAGGGCGTGCGCGCTGTCCGCGCTCGGCGCGGCCGTGAACCAGCCCGCGAGGTGCCGCAGGGCGGACTCCCGGCTCACCCCGCCGCGCCGGGTCTCGGTGACCCGCCGCAGCAGCGAGAGCACCGCCGCGATCGCGCTCATGGTGGCCTCGCGCAACCGCTCGGCCTCGGTCGTGCCCACCGACTCGCCCGCACCGGAGGCGACGAACCAGGTCCGCAACCCGTCCCAGCGCGCCTGCCAATCCGCCTGTCGCTCGGCCGGACTCAGCAGTACCCGCTCGTCGCACCCGGCGGCACGCTCGATCAGGTCCTCGACGCCGGTCTCCTCGATCTCGGCGATCGCGGCGGCCAGGCGCGGCGTGAACCGGGCCAGGTCGAGGCTGAATTCGCGCATGTGCGCGAGCAGCGCGTCCTTGTGCGCGAGAAACGATTCCGGCGTGATCTCGGTGGTGCGCACCAGATCGCCGAGGGAGAGATAGAAGTGTGCGGCGCGCGCTGCCATATCGGTGAGCGCGGCGTCGAGGCGGCGCAGCGTGCGGTAGACCCGTTCGGCGTCGCCGTCCCGGTTCGCCGCGGCGAGGGTGTGCAGATCGGCGAGCAGTTCGGGCAGCACCAGACGCGACAGCGAGGCCTCGTCGAGCCGGGCGTTGAGCACGCCGGCCACGGCGCGATAGGCCTGGAATCCGGCCTGGGAGAACTGATAGACGAAGTGCCGGTTGCGATATTCGGCCAGCGTGGCGGCGCGGGTGCCGTCGTAGCTGCGCTCCAGCACGCCCCACTGATGCAATTGGTCGAGCAGCGGGCCGATCTCCGCGGCGGTCAGGCGCGGTGCGGCCGGACGGTCGCCCTGGACATCCGACCAGGCGGCAGCGCTCGCGGGACCTTCGTCGGCGGCGTTCTCGGCAGCGCGATTGTCCTCAGTTGGTTGCTGGCGCACGACGTCAGCGGGTTCCGGCGGGGTGGTCGCGGGATCGGCGGTGAGCGTCGCGGTGGTATCGGTCCCGACGGTTCCGCGCGCGGTGACGCCGGACGTGGTGGCCGCGGGTGCGGACGATGCGCCGAGCTGGCCCGGGGTGCGCGGCGCCTGACCGTTGCGCTCGATCCACTCCGCCACATCATCGGCGTGCAGCAACACCACGTACGCGGCGCGGGCGCTGTCGAATGCGCGCAGCACCCACAGATAATCGGTGCGGCGCTCTGCGGTGGCGAAAGAGAACAGCCGCAGCCGGTCGTCCCAGAGGACGGAGGTGGCGTTCGCGGCGCCGTCGGCGGAGTCGGTCACCGGGAACAGGGTAGTAGCGGGCCGGTCGCCCACGGCACGAACGGGGCCGGTTCGGCGTGGCCATGTCCGGTTTGCCGCATGTTCGCCGCTGAATTCGGCTGTGCCGGTGCGCTCCCGGTCACTCCGTCGAGAGCGATCGCAGCTGGTCCAGGTACACGCGGGTGCGCGGATCGCCCGGGTAGCGGGCGATGATCTCGCGTGCCGCCTCGCCCGCGATCCACATCAGCGAGGGCAGCGAACGGCGTTTACCCGCGAACGCGCGCAGCCCTTCGTCGACCGCGAGTTCCAGATCGCGATTGCGGACCGCGACCACCGCGAGGGTCAGGTGCGCCTCGGACACCCGCATGGGATTACGGACGGTGCCGTCGGCCCGGGTCGAGTTGCGGATGACCTCGTTGGCGTAGGTCTCGGCGAGCCGATCCTCCCCCGCGACGCGGCAGCAATCCATCGCGTAGAAGTCGAACTTCTGCGGATCGACGACGAAATGGTTGTCCAGGTTGATCGGATGATCTAGTCGCTGCAAAATTGCCCGGCCCTCGTCGAGCGCCGTCTCGACCTCGTGCCGATCACCAAGGCGGGCCCAGGCTTTCGCTCGTTGCGCGGCCAGCTGCACCCCGACGCCCAGGTTCCGGCTGGCCTCGAGCGCCTGGTCGACGGCGTCGATCGCGCCCCGGTAGTTACCCTGGGTCAGTGCGAACCAGGCGGCCATTTCCGCACTCCAGCCGGTGATTTCGGCGTTCTCCGCCTCTTGTCCGAGCGAGTACGCGGCGCGGCGGGTGGCCTCGGCGGCGGTCCGGCGGCCCAGGTCGTAGTCGACGCACCCGACGAGCAGCGCGACCCATCCGGCGAGCACCAGGATGTCGCGGTGCTGGGCGAGAGTCAGTCGGCCGTCCAGGAGTGCGGTGATCCGGCGCAACCAGCTCGTACCCTCGGCGTGCAGCTCGTGCGGATCGGCGTAGGAGTACTCGCAGCACAGGCGCTCGGCGGTGATCCGGATGGCGTCGAGGGTGGCGGGGGAGACGTCGGACATGCGGAGTCTGCCGATGAACTCGAGGGTGTCCATGCCGGTTGCCGAGAGCACCTCGTCGTCGCGATTCGGCCTGGCTTTGGGGAAGAACGCCGCCGTGACGGTGTCGAAGGCGGCGGCGATGATGGGGGCGTAGAAATCATCCGGTCGCGACTCGCCCGATTCCCAACGGCGCCAGTTACGCAGCAGTGTACTGTCGGTCGGCAAGTTGTGAGATGACTTGGCGCGCATCACGCGGACGGCATCGGCCTGTGACCACCCCCGCGCATCGCGTTCGGAGCGCATCCGGACTGCCCAGACGGGTCGATCGTCTCCAGCGGCCACGACAGTAGTATCGCACCAGTTAACGCTCGGTGGCCGAGATAGGGCATATAGGTGTCAGTGGGTTGACATCTGCATTCGCAGTTTGGCGTTGTGCATGCTGGACATGGGAGCGGAAAGTTTGCCGGACCCGTTTCGTCCGACACAGATGCAATTGCATCTGTCCTTGCACGGCAAAGTGCTACACAATGAGATGATCCACATGAGAACAGCGGTACCCAATCCAACGGAGGTTCGGGTGGAAGCGTTGATCTATGGATACGTGCGTGACGATCTGGCCGATGGCCACAGCGAAGAGCTCGAGGATGCGATGAACACCCTCGCCCGCGAGGAAGGGCTCTGCTTCGCCGCAACGTTCCATGAATCGACTTCCGGTGACGGCACGGCATTCGTCGAGCTGACCCAGGAACTCAAGCGAGCCGACGCGCACCACGTCGTGGTCCCGTCGCTCGATCATCTTGCCGGCCAGACGATCCCGCGCGACATACTGCTCGCGAAGCTGGCGCAAGAGGCCGCGGCCCAGGTCTGGACCATCGAGACCTGAAGAGCCCGACGGCATCGCTGATCGCCGCAGCGCCACCCGCGCTCGAGCCGGTCTCCACGCCGTCAGGCCTGCGCAACCACCCTCGTCGCGACCACACCGGCCGCCAGCGAGCCGAGCAGCGCCCACCAGGATGCTGCCCGACCAGTGGAACAACCTGCCGCACGGCAGATCCCGAACAACGAGCTGATCCTCGGCACCGCCGTCGACGGCGCGCGTACCCGGATCCCGTGCAGCCGGATCGGCAGCAGCCCGGCCGCCGCCGTCGTTCCCGATCGGGAACGCCGAAAGTGCCAGGCCCCCAAGTCAACCGGCCGCTGTCGGCCAGCGGGCCCGCCACTGCCCCGGTCGCCTCGCGACCGTGCAGCCGATGGCGGGCAACCACGTGATACAGCCGAACGCCTCGGGCAGCCGGCGGTGTCATCGTCCTGCGGCGAGGAATCTTGTTGAGCAGCAGTACATTCTGCGAGCTGCCGCGAAAGGCATTGGCTGACCGGGGGACCGCTGAGGGTCAGAGGCCGAAGCTGCCCGGGCCGCGGCGGCGCAGATATTTTTCGAACTCGGCGGCGATGGCATCGCCGTCGATCTTGGCCATGGCCTCGTTCACGTCGACGGCGGCGTCGCCGCGTTCCTCGAGCGAGCGGACGTATTCGCTCACCTCGTCGTCGCCCTCGGTCATCTCGTTGACCGCGGTCTCCCAGTCTTCGGCCTGCTTGGGCAGTTCGCCGAGCGGCACCTCGATATCGAGCACGTCCTCGACCCGGTGCAGCAGCGCGATGGTGGCCTTGGGGTTGGGCGGCTGGGACACGTAGTGCGGCACCGCGGCCCAGAACGACACCGCGGGCACGCCCGCTTTCACGCATTGATCCTGCAGCACGCCGGTGATGCCGGTCGGCCCCTCGTAGCGGGTCTGTTCCAGGTTGAACCGCTCCGCCGCCTCTTTGCTGTAGGCGGATCCGGTGACCGGAACGGGACGGGTGTGCGGGGTGTCGGCGAGCAGCGCACCGAGAATGACGACGGTCTGCACGCCGAGCTGTTCGATGAATTCCAGCAGATCCGCGCAGAAGCTGCGCCAGCGCATATTGGGTTCGATGCCGCGCAGCAGCACGATATCGCGGTCGCTGCCGGGCGGCGAGCACACCGAGAGCATGGTCGAGGGCCACTGGATTTCCCTGGTCACGCCGTCGACCTGGCGTACGGTCGGCCGGTTGACCTGATAGTCGTAGTAGTCCTCGGAGTCGAGTTCGGCTAGCGGCTCGGCGTCCCAGATCAGTTCCAGATGCTCTACGGCGCCGCTCGCGGCATCGCCCGCGTCGTTCCAGCCTTCGAAGGCGGCGACCAGCACCGGATCCCGCAACGTCGGCAGTTCCGGATCGGGAGTTTCACTGGGGTTCACTCGGTCAGCATAGTGGGCAGCGCGCGGCGAAGTCCGGCATCGAATCGCGGATGGGGACGGCGCGGCGTGGGAGTGTGGCAGGGCAGACAAAGATGCGGCAGGCTGTGGTGTCGCAGCCGACCATTACCCTTGATCACATGTCTGCGTCCATTCCCGCCGAGTTCGACACCACGCTACTCGACACGCTGCGCCGTCGTGTCGTGATCGGTGACGGTGCGATGGGCACGATGTTGCAGGCGGCCGACCTGACCCTGGACGACTTCCTGGGCCTCGAGGGCTGCAACGAGATCCTCAACGAAACTCGCCCCGACGTGCTGCGCCATATTCATCGCGCGTACTTCGAGGCGGGCGCGGACGCGGTCGAGACCAACACCTTCGGCTGCAACCTGCCGAACCTGGCGGACTACGACATCGCCGACCGGATCCGGGACCTGTCCGAGCGCGGCACCCGCCTGGCCCGCGAGGTGGCCGACGAGATGGGCCCGTCGTCGGACGGGACGCCGCGCTATGTGCTCGGCTCGATGGGTCCGGGTACCAAGCTGCCCACGCTGGGCCATGCTCCTTATACCGTGCTGCGCGACGCCTACACCGAGGCGGCGCTCGGCATGCTCGACGGTGGCGCGGACGCCATCCTGGTCGAGACCTGCCAGGACCTGTTGCAGGTCAAGGCGGCGATCACCGGCAGCCGGGCGGCGATGCGCCGGGCCGGGCGCCGGATCCCGATCATCACCCACGTCACCGTGGAGACCACCGGCACCATGCTGGTCGGCAGCGAGATCGGCGCGGCACTCACCGCGCTCGAACCGCTCGGCATCGACATGATCGGCCTGAACTGCGCGACCGGTCCCGCCGAGATGAGCGAGCACCTGCGCCACCTGTCCCGGCACGCGCAGGTGCCGGTGTCGGTGATGCCGAACGCGGGCCTGCCGGTGCTGGGCGCGAACGGCGCCGAGTACCCGCTGACGCCCGAGGAGCTGGCGGTCGCGCTCAGCGGTTTCGTCTCCGAGTTCGGGCTCGCCCTGGTCGGCGGCTGCTGCGGCACCACCCCCGAGCATATCCGGCAGGTCACCGCCGCGGTGCGCGAGATCGAGCCGAAGTTGCCGCCGATCGACCAGCGCCGCCACCCGGAGCACGAGCCGAGCGTCGCCAGCATGTACACGGCGGTGCCGTTCGAGCAGGACGCCTCGATCATGATGATCGGCGAGCGCACGAACGCCAACGGCTCCAAGGCGTTCCGGGAGGCGATGCTCGCCGAGGACTGGCAGAAGTGCCTCGACATCGCCAAGGACCAGACCCGCGACGGCGCGCACATGCTCGACCTGTGCGTCGACTACGTGGGCCGCGACGGCGCCAAGGATATGGAGGCGCTCGCGAGCCGGCTGGCCACCTCCTCGACCTTGCCGATCATGCTCGACTCCACCGAGACCCCGGTGCTGCAGGCCGGCCTGGAACATCTCGGCGGTCGCTGCGCGGTGAACTCGGTGAACTACGAGGACGGCGCGGGCCCCGAATCGCGCTTCCAGCAGACCATGGCCTTGGTCGCCGAGCACGGCGCGGCCGTGGTCGCGCTCACCATCGATGAGGAGGGCCAGGCCCGCACCGCCGCGAAGAAGGTGGAGATCGCCGAACGCCTGATCGCCGACATCACCGGCAACTGGGGACTGCTGGAAAGCGACATCATCATCGACACGCTCACCTTCACCCTGGGCACCGGCCAGGAGGAGTCGCGCAAGGACGGCGTCGAAACCATCGAGGCCATCCGGGAATTGAAGCGCAGGCACCCGGATGTGCAGACCACCCTTGGCCTTTCGAACATCTCCTTCGGCCTGAATCCCGCCGCGCGGCAGGTGCTGAACTCGGTGTTCATGCACGAATGCGTCGAGGCCGGACTGGATTCGGCGATCGTGCACGCCTCGAAGATCCTGCCGATGGCGCGCATTCCCGACGAGCAGCGCGAAACCGCGCTCGACCTCGTCTACGACCGGCGCACCGAGGACTACGACCCGCTGCAGAAGCTGATGGCGCTGTTCGAGGGCGTCTCGGCGTCCTCGTCCAAGGCCTCGCGCGCGGAGGAGCTGGCGGCGTTGCCGCTGTTCGAGCGGCTGGAGCGGCGCATCGTCGACGGCGAGAAGGCCGGGATGGACGCCGATCTGGACGAGGCGATGACGCAGGTGCCGCCGTTGCAGATCATCAACGAGACGCTGCTCGCGGGCATGAAGACCGTCGGTGAGCTGTTCGGGTCGGGCCAGATGCAGTTGCCGTTCGTGTTGCAGTCGGCCGAAGTGATGAAGACCGCGGTCGCCTATCTCGAGCCGCACATGGAGGCCACCGACGACAGCGGCAAGGGCCGGATCGTGCTCGCCACCGTCAAGGGCGACGTGCACGACATCGGCAAGAACCTGGTCGACATCATCCTGTCCAACAACGGCTACGAGGTGGTGAACCTCGGGATCAAGCAGCCGATCGCGACCATCCTCGACGCGGCCGTGGATAAGAAGGCCGACGTCATCGGCATGTCCGGGCTGCTGGTGAAGTCGACGGTGGTGATGAAGGAGAACCTGCAGGAGCTCAACTCCAAGGGTGTCGCCGAACAATTCCCGGTGCTGCTCGGCGGCGCGGCGCTGACCCGCGGTTACGTGGAGAACGACCTCACCGACGTGTACGAGGGCGATGTGCACTACGCCCGCGACGCGTTCGAGGGCCTGCGGCTGATGGACGACATCATGACCCGCAAGCGCGGCGGCGGTCCCGACCCGGACAGCCCGGAGGCGATCGCCGAACGCGAGAAGGCCGCCGAGCGCAAGGCTCGCCACGAACGGTCCAAGCGGATCGCCGAGCAGCGCAAGGCCGTCGAGGTGCCGATCGAGGTGCCCGAGCGCTCCGATGTCGCGGCCGACGTGCCGGTGCCGGTGCCGCCGTTCTGGGGTACGCGCGTGGTGAAAGGCTTGGCTCTGCAGGAATACTCGGGCCTGCTCGACGAGCGGGCGCTGTTCCTCGGGCAGTGGGGTTTGCGCGGCCAGCGCGGCGGCGACGGGCCCAGCTACGAGGAACTGGTGGAGACCGAGGGCAGGCCGCGGCTGCGCGCCTGGCTGGACCGGCTCAGCACCGAGGGCGTGCTGCAGCACGCCGCCGTGGTCTACGGCTACTTCCCCGCGGTGTCCGAGGGCGACGACGTGATCGTGCTCACCGAGCCCGAACCCGATGCGCCGCAACGGTATCGGTTCACCTTCCCGCGCCAGCAGCGAGACCGGTTCCTGTGCATCGCCGACTTCATCCGCTCGCGCGAGCGGGCGAAGGAGACCGGACAGGTCGACGTGCTGCCCTTCCAGCTCGTCACGATGGGGCAGCCGATCGCCGATTTCGCGAACGAACTCTTCGCGGGCGACAGCTACCGCGACTATCTCGAGGTGCACGGCATCGGCGTGCAGCTCACCGAGGCGCTGGCCGAGTACTGGCACCGCCGGGTCCGCGAGGAACTGACCCTGGAGGGGCACGCGGTGGCCGATTCCGATCCGACCGACGTGCTGGAGTACTTCAAGCTCGGCTACCGCGGCGCGCGCTACTCCTTCGGCTACGGCGCCTGCCCGGATCTGGAGGATCGCGCCAAGCTGGTGGACCTGCTCGAGGCCGCCCGCATCGGCGTCGTGCTGTCGGAGGAACTCCAGCTGCATCCCGAGCAGTCCACCGACGCGTTCGTGCTGCTGCACCCGGAGGCGAAGTACTTCAACGCCTGACCCGCGACCCGCGCGGCTTCAGCAGGTGAAGTCCGTCCGCAGTGATCGTGGTCACGGTGGCGGAACACTGTTCGCGTCTCGACAGGGCCTTGGCTACCTGCCCATATGTCATGATGCGGGGAGATTCCGACGCGCCGACGGCATTTCGGCTCCCGGCGTGGCGGGTCGCTGACCTGGGGGATCGCCCGGGCGTTCGCGGTGAGGTGGATGTGTGTCGGGTGGGTATGCCATTGTCGGAAGCGTTGCAACTGCATCCGGGGCAGTCGGCGGATGCGTAGCCATCGCTGTTTACGGGTGCAAAGTACTTCGGCGCGTAGCAATTTCGGACATCTCCGAGCGTTGCGCGCCGGTGCGGTACAGGCTCGGGGCGTAAGCAGGAAGGCACAACACCATGACGGCGGACCGATTGATCGCGGGACGGTATCGACTCACGGATCCGATCGGCACAGGTGCCATGGGGGTTGTCTGGCGCGGCACGGATGTCCGGCTGCGCCGGACGGTCGCGGTGAAGCAGCTCATCCTCGCGCCTGGGCTGACCCGCTCGGCGGCGCTGGAGGCGAAGTTGCGCGCCATGCGCGAGGGCCGCATCGCCGCCCGGCTGCATCATCCGAACGCGATCACCGTCTTCGACGTCGCCGAGGAAGACGGCCAGCCGTGGCTGGTGATGGAGTACATGAACGCGCCGAGCCTGGCGGCCAAGCTCTCCGGCAAGCGCACGCTGGCGCCCACCGAGGTGGCCAAGATCGGCGCGCAGGCCGCGGGGGCGCTGGCCGCCGCGCACGAAGCGGGCATCATGCACCGCGACGTGAAGCCGGCGAACCTGCTCGTCGGTGACGACGGCACGGTCAAGATCACCGATTTCGGCATCTCCCGCGCGGTCGGCGATGTCACGGTGACCGCCACCGGCTTCCTCGCGGGCACGCCGGCCTACCTCGCGCCCGAGGTGGCGCGCGGCGAGAACCCGGAACCGGCCTCGGACGTATTCGCCCTCGGCTCAACGTTATACGCGGCGGTCGAGGGCCTGCCGCCGTTCGGCGAGGGGGACAACCCGCTTGCCGTGCTGCACGCCGTCGCGCGCGCGGAGATCGCGGAGCCGAAGGACGCGGGCGCGCTCGGCCCGGTGCTGATGCGGCTGCTCGCGCCCACCATCGATGCCCGCCCGACCATGCGCGAGGCGCAGCAGGCGCTGGAAGCCGTTGCGGAGGGCCGAGTTCCGACGCTCGGTCCGCCGCCTTCGACGAAGGTCATGCCCGCCCCAGGCGGGGACGGCGCGACCACCGTGCTGCCGCGCCCCGGTGCCGACAACGCGAACGCGACCGCGGCCACCACCGTGGTGCCCGCCGCCGCGCTGACGAATCCGCCTGTCGCCGAGTCCGTTTCCGTGCAGCCGCCGATTCCGCCCGGCCGGGCCGGCGCCACGCTGCCCGCCGGTTCGGGTGCTATGCCGGAACGCAACCGGGCGCTGCTGCTCGGCGCGGGCGCGTTCGTCGCGGTGCTCGTCGTGATCGGTCTGGTCGCCCTCCTGGTGCGAGGCAACGGCACCGACGGCGGCACCGCGGCCCCGCCCGGACCCAGCAGCGCGGCCCCGGCCGTCGCGGGCCCGCCGCCCGCCACCGACGCGCCCGCACCCCAACCGCAGCAGCCGCAGGAGCCGGCGCCCACCACCGAACCGACGCCCACCTCGAGCACCGGCCCGAGCCCCACGCCCACGCCGTCTTCGGCCCCGCCGTCTTCGTCGGCCAAGCCGCCGACCACCACGGTCACCGCGACCCCCTTCGGCCCGCCGACCCCGGAGAAGGTCGCGCAATTCGTGCAGGGCTACTACGGCATGCTGCCCGGCAATCCCAGCGCCGCGTGGTCCCAGCTCGCGCCGTCGTACCAGGGCGTGGCCGGTGGTTACAACGAGTACGTCCGCTGGTGGGGCACGATCAGCTCGATCACCGTCCGTTCGGTGACGCCGAACGGCGAGAACCGTGCCGTCGCGTCGCTCGTCTATGTGAAGAAGAGCGGGGAGACGGTGAACGAGACCCGCTGGTTCCAGGTCTCCTCGGAAAACGGCCGCATGCTGATCACCGCCTCGGGTACGTGAGCGGGCCGCTCGGGGCGTGGTAGAGGCCACAACTCGGCAACTGGCCACGGTGGTGGTTCGGGGGCGACGGTTATCGTGGCTACGGCCTGATCGGTAATCGGACGAGGAGATGTGTGACCGCGCGACCAGCTGCTGTTTTGTGGGATATGGACGGCACGCTCCTGGATTCGGAGAAACTCTGGGACGTCGGCGTGCGGGAGCTGGCCACCGAACTCGGGCACGAGATGACCGACGAGATCCGGCATGCGCTGATCGGCGCGTCCGGGGACGACGCGATGCGGATCATCTTCACCAGTCTCGATATCGATCCGACGCCGGTCGCCGTGCAGGAGGCCGCCGAATTCCTCGATCGGCGGGTGGCCGAGCTGATGACCGGGCCGATTCCGTGGCGGCCCGGTGCCAAGGACGCGCTCGCACTGGTGCGTGCGGCCGGTCTTCCTTCCGCCCTCGTCACCAATACCAAGCGGTCGCTCGCCGAGTTCGGACTGGACACGCTGGGCCGCGATTTCTTCGACCTCTCGGTGTGCGGTGACGAGGTGTCGCGCGGCAAACCGGAACCGGATGTCTATCTGCGCGCCGCCGAACTGCTCGGGGTCGAGCCGCGACACTGTGTGGCCGTGGAGGATTCGCCGACCGGTGTCCGGGCGGCGCACGCGGCGGGGTGCGCGGTGCTCGTGGTGCCCTGTGAGATCGCGGTTCCGGACGGACCGGGACGGATGTTCCGCGATTCGCTCGTGGGACTTACCGTCGCCGATCTGGAACGCGCTTTGTTGCTGCGCGACTGAGCATTTCGGTGCCGCAGCGGCCTCGTCGGGGAACGCGACGGCGGGTGAAACCGGCCCGCGGCGCTCGGAGTCGATCATGGTCGGCGCGCGACACACCCGAGCGCGTTTGCCGAGAGTTACTGTGCCGCAACGGTAGTGCGCCCAGCTGATACCTGTGACCGCGATCACCGGCAATCTCGGCGAATCTCGGGCGTGTCGTCCGCTCGCTCTACCAGAATGTCGCCATGGCAGCCACGGGTGTGCTCGACGAGATCGTTGATACCGCTCGGTATCCACTGGCGGATGCGGCGGACCCGGGCCGGCAGGCTGCGGTGGCAGCGGCGCGGGCGGAACTGGCCGCGAGCGGATGTACCGTACTGCGCGGTTTCATTCGGCCGGAACTCACCGAGACCCTGCGCGCGCAGGGCGCGGCGATGGCCCCGCACGCCTATTACGAAGTAGAGCGGGTCAATGCCTACAACATCCCGCTGGACACCGAACTGCCCGACGATCATCCCGGCCGGATCGTGCTGGAACGCGGCAACGCCTTCGTGCCGCGCGACCGCATCCCCGGCGACGCGCTGATCCATCGGCTCTACGTCGACGCACGGTTCCAGCGCTTCGTCGCCGACTGCTTCGACCTGGCCGAACTGCACGAGTTCGCCGACCCGCTGGCCGGCCTGTGCCTGAACGTCGTCGCGCCGGGCATGTCGCACCCGTGGCATTTCGACACCAACGAATTCACCGTCAGCATGCTCACCCAACCCGCGGAGGCGGGCGGGATCTTCGAGTACTGCCCGAACATTCGTACGCCGGAGGCCGAGCGGCTCGACGATGTGCGTGCGGTGCTCACCGGCTCGGGCGCATCGCTGATCCAGCGGCTCGAGCTGCGCCCCGGCGATCTGCAACTGTTCCGCGGCCGCTTCTCACTGCACCGGGTCTCGCCCGTCGACGGTGCGGCACAGCGGCATTCGGCGATCTTCGCCTACACCGACCGGCCCGGGGTGATCGGCACGGTGGAGCGCACCCGGCAACTCTTCGGTCGAGTACTTCCCGACCATCTGGCCGCCGCGGCCGACGTCGTCCGCGGTGACCGATTGCTCGACTGAGCCGAACGGCCCGATCGTCCACGTCGATCGGGAAACACCGCTCGACCCGAGAGGAACGACTGTGGCAGTGCCGTTACACACGACCGGGAAAGCCTCCTTCGACGATATCTACGAACGTCCCGATCCCCGCGACTACTACGCCCGCATGTCCGACCTCGACTATCGCATTCCCGAACTGGCGAAACCGATTTTCCAGCAACAGATCCGGGAGTACCGCGCGTCTGCGCGGGTGGCCACGCCCACGGTGCTCGACATCGGCTGCTCCTACGGCGTCAACGCCGCGCTGCTGCGCTTCGACACCACAATGCACGACCTCACCGAGCACTATCGCACCGCCGACGGCGACCGTGCGGCGCTGATCGCCCGCGATCGCGCGGAACTCGGCACCGCCGACGGTCTGCCCGATGTCCGCTTCCTGGGCATGGACGCCTCCGCGCCCGCGCTCGGCTACGCCGAGCAGGCGGGACTGCTGCACGACACCGTGCACGCCGATCTGGAATCCGGTGAGCCCACCGACGAGCAGCGCGAGCTGCTGGCGAGCGCGGACCTCATCATCTCCACCGGCTGTATCGGCTACGTCACCGAGAAAACTCTGGCCCGAGTCGCCACCGCCCATCCGCGCCGCCGCCCCTGGATGGCACACTTCGTGCTGCGCATGTTCGACTTCGCGCCGATCGCCGCCGAACTCGCGGCGCTCGGCTACCGGACCGAGCAGGCGCCCGGGCTGTTCGAGCAGCGCAGGTTCGCCTCCGTCGCGGAACAGACCCAGGTGCTGAACACTTTGTCCGCCAAAGGGATCGACACTACCGACCGGGAAACCGAAGGCTGGCTCTACGCCGGCCTGTATCTATCGCGACCGTTGCCGAAGCACCACGCCGACACCGAGGACCAGCATTGACCGAACGCACCTTCGCCGCCGACGACACCCTGCCCCGGGTGCCCCTGCCGACGCTGGAGGCCAGCTGCCACCGCTTTCTGGAGTGGTGCGCACCGCTGCTCACCGCCGATGAACTGGCCACCACCGAGGCAGCGGTCGCCGACCTGCTGCGCCCGGACAGCCCCGCGCGCACGCTGCACGCGGCGCTGGCCGAATACGACGCCACGCCCGGCGTCGGCAGCTGGCTGGACCTGTTCTGGCCGTCGCGCTACCTGGGCCGGCGCGATCGGATCGCGCTGAACGCGAACTTCTTCTTCCTGTTCCGGGAGGAGACCACGCTGGCCACCTCGACCGGTGCGAACCAGGTAGCGCGGGCGGCGGGGATCATCAGCGCCGCAGTCGATTACAAGCTCGCGCTGGACCGGGAAGCGATCCCGCCGGTGCTGCAGCGCGGGCAGGCGCTGTCCATGTGGCAGAACAAGTACCTGTTCTCCGAGACCCGGATTCCCGGCGCCGAACAGGACAGTGTGCGCGTCCCGTACAGCGCCGAATGGCCGGGGCCCTCGACCGCCAAGCACGTGGTGGTCTTCTTCCGCGGCAGCATGTTCCGGATGGACGTGCTCGGCGCCGACGGCGCGCCCTACTCGCTCGACGATCTCGCCGACGGCCTGCGCGAGGTGCTCAAGGCCGGCGCCCGCTCGACCCGAACCGATTCCGCGGTAGGGCATCTCACCACCAAGGCCCGCGCCGAATGGGCGGCGAGCAGGCAGTCGCTGCTCGCCGAACCGGCGAACGCGGCGGCCCTCGACACCATCGAGACCGCGCTGTTCTGCGTCTGCCTGGAGGATTTCGCGCCGCGCGACGAGCTGCACGCGTGCGATCAACTGCTGCACGGCGACAGCGCGAACCGCTGGTTCGACAAGTCGGTGTCGTTCATCGTCTTCGGCGACGGCCAGGCGGGCATCAACATCGAGCACTGCGGGCTGGACGGCACCACCATCCTGTCCTTCGTGGACGCGATGCTGGAGACCTCGGCGCAGGAGCACGCCGCCCGATCCGGCGCGCGGGCCCAGGGTTTACCGGCCGTCGAGCCGATCGAGTTCGTGCTGGACGCGGCACAGCGTAACGACATCGCCGCCGCGGGCGCCGATTTCGCGCGGTACGCCGCCGACAACGCCACGCAGACCGTCTCTTTCACCGATTTCGGTACCACGCGGGCCAAGCAGCTCGGCATCTCGCCGGACGCGTTCGCGCAGTTGAGCTATCAGCTCGCGCACCGGCGCAGCAAGGGAATCACCGGCGCCACTTACGAATCCATCGCCACCCGGCAGTACCGCAACGGCCGCACCGAGGCGATGCGGGTGATCACGCCGGAGATGGTGGCGTTCGTGGACGCGATGCAGGACGAGTCCGCCGATCGGGACGCGCGGCTCGCGGCGGCGCGGACCGCGGCCTCCGCGCACGTGGCCAGGGCCAAGCAGTGCCAGGCCGGTGACGCGCCGGAACAGCACCTGTGGGAATTGCAGTGGATCCAGCGTCGGCGCGGCGCGGAACTCGGTGTCACCGAGCCGATTCCGCTCTACGACAGCCCCGGCTGGACGATCATGCGTGACGACTACCTGAGCACCAGCTCGGCCCCGTCGGTCAACATCCGCTACTTCGGTTTCGGCTCGACCAGCCCGCGCTGTATCGGTGTCGCCTACGTCCTGCTGCCCGACCGCTGGAACCTCTACCTCGCCACCCCCACCGCGGTCGCCGACCAGATGCACGCCTTCGCCGACCACCTCCGCACCGCCGTCGCCGATCTGGAGGCACTGCTCAGCCCGAGCTGATCGGTCTCGACCCGGAACGCCGGAATCCAGCAAGGCGCCGACTGCGGTGCTCAGCTCGGTTCCGGCGTTCGTCGTCCGGCGCCGCGTCGGTCACTCGAGAGCCGACGTCATCTCGGCGCTGCGGCGGCCGGTTCAGTCAGCCGCGGTTCCGCGCACCGTTTCTAACCTTCCGCACCCCGACTCGCCGTGCGACACAACGTGTTTCGCGACGAAAGGGTGCGGGATCTCGGAACATCGGCTCAGACGTCGTCGATGTGCCGCCGCGCCGCGCGGGCCAACGCGGTGTCGGCTTCGTCGGCGATCCTGGTCAGTACGTCGGCGGCCGGTTCGATCGCAGTGATCAGGTCGACGCCCTCGCCGGCCCACACCGGGATCGCGGCGGGGTCGTCGCGGCGGACGGCGTCGAGGTAGACGTCTTGGGCGGCGGTGTCGGCGCGCAGTTCGTCCTCGCGGTCCTGCCAGCGGTCGAAGAACGGATTGCGCAGCATGCGTGCGGTGTACTTCGCGGGCCAGGGGGAGCGACGGGCGATATCGAACACCCGGTTGCGGGAGGTGTCGTCACCGCGTGCGGCCACAATCGCCTTCGCCTCCGCGGCGGAGAGTATTGCCTCGTGGGTCGCCTCGAACCGCGTGCCGATCATCGCGCCGGCCGCCCCTAACGTGAGCGCGGCGGCCAGACCGCGACCGTCCGCGATACCGCCCGCGGCCAGCACCGGAATGGGATGCACCAGGTCGGCGACGGTCGGCACCATGGTCAGTGTCGAGCGTCCCGCGCCGTGCCCGCCGGCTTCGCCGCCCTGCGCGACGATCACGTCCGCGCCGACGTCCGCGGCCCGCCGCGCCTCGTCGTGGTCGGTGACCTGCACCAGCAACGCCGCGCCCGCGGCGCGCACCGTCTCGACGAACGGCGTCGGGTCGCCGAACGAGAGCAGCACCGCTCGCGGCCGGTACTCGGCGAGCGCCCAGCGCAGCGTCGCGTCGTCGATCGCCCAGCTCAGGAACCCGATACCCCACGCCGAGCGCGCCTGCTCCGCCACGATCGCCAGCTCACGTTCGAGCCATGCCCGATCCCCGCTGCCGACCAGCCCCAGACCGCCGGCATTGGATACCGAAGCCGCCAACGCACCGCCGGCCACACCGCCCATGGGCGCCAACACCATCGGATGCCGCAAATCGAACATTTCCGTCAACGCAGTCCGCAACCCCATACCCCCATCATCCCCACCCGCGTCGCGTGCGGTCGTCGAGGGGGAACTGGTGGCGGCAACGCCCGAGTGCGCTACGCCACCAGTTCCCCCTCGCCGAAGCGGGGCTGGCAACGGCCCCGCACACCGGTCTGAAAGAATGACTTATCGTGAAGAACTTCGAATCCCTGTTCGCCGAGCTGCAGGATCGTGCGGTCAACCGCCCCGAGGGGTCCGGCACCGTGGCCGCGTTGGACGCCGGCGTGCATAGCCAGGGTAAGAAGGTGCTCGAGGAGGCCGGCGAGGTCTGGCTGGCCGCCGAGCACGAGAGCGACGAGTCGCTCGCCGAGGAGATCTCGCAGCTGCTGTACTGGGTTCAGGTGCTGATGGTGGGTCGTGGGCTGAAGCTCGAAGACGTGTACCGACATCTGTGACGGCCGTCTTGTTCCGCAGTCTCTCTCCGTGAAAGGACCTCAACCATGCTGCGCGTCGCAGTCCCCAACAAAGGCGCCCTGTCCGAAGCCGCCACCTCCATCCTGGCCGAGGCCGGTTACCGCAAACGCACCGATGCCCGCGACCTGACCGTGCTCGACCCGGCCAATCAGGTGGAGTTCTTCTTCCTGCGGCCCAAAGACATCGCCATCTACGTCGGCTCCGGCGAACTCGATCTGGGCATCACCGGTCGTGACCTCGCCCTCGACTCCGGCGCGCCGGTCAGCGAGCGGCTCGCCCTCGGTTTCGGGCGCTCCACCTTCCGGTACGCGGCGCCCGCCGGGCAGGACTGGAAGGTCGAGGACCTCTACGACAAGCGCATCGCCACCTCGTACCCGAATCTCGTGCTCGCCGATCTGCAGCGCCGCGGCATCCAGGCCGAGGTGATCCGCCTCGACGGCGCGGTGGAGATCTCGATCCAGCTCGGTGTCGCCGACGCCATCGCCGATGTGGTCGGCTCGGGTCGCACCCTGCGTCAGCACAACCTGATCGCGTTCGGCGAATCGCTCTGCGATTCCGAGGGGGTGCTGATCGAGCGCACCGGCTCGGACCAGCAGGAGAAGGCGCGTAACCAGCTCATCGCGCGCATCCAGGGCGTCGTCTTCGGCCAGCAGTACATCATGCTGGACTACGACTGCCCGAAGGAACTGCTCGACGCGGCCGTGGCGATCACTCCCGGGCTGGAATCGCCGACGGTGTCGCCGCTGGCGGACGAGAACTGGGTCGCGATCCGCGCCATGGTGCCGCGTAAGCAGGGCAACGAGGTGATGGACCAGCTCGCCGAGCTGGGCGCGAAGGCCATCCTCGCCTTCGACATTCGCTCCTGCCGCGCCTTCTGAGACCCCTCCCGTACCCGTCCCGTCCCGTCCCGTACCCGTCCCGGCCGGGACGGGTACGGGACGGGTACGGATTATCGGCGTCTGGTTTGTGATGTCGGATACCGCAGCGCGGGCAGGCATTACGGCCGAGCAGGACGAGAGCGGAACGGACGCCGCGTCTTCGGCCGCGGTGCGCTCGGAAACGGCGGCATTGCAAGCGGTTTCGCGGCCCACCGGCACGGCGATCGTGGCGGGCATCGCGGTGGTCCTCGTGCTCGGCGCGCTGACCCGCTACTTCGACACCCAGGTCCCGCGGTGGGCGGTGGGCACGCCGCTGCAGCGGGTGGCGAAGTCGATCGAGTTCCCGGTGTACGCCATCGCGATCGGCCTGCTCGGCAACTCGCGCTGCGCGACCGGCTTTCGGCCGGGTTCCGCACCGAATTCTTCATCAAGACCGGTGTGGTGCTGCTCGGCGCCTCGATCAACCTGAAGATCCTGGTGACCGCGGCGGGGCCGTCGATCCTGCAGGCTGTTGCCGATCACCGTGGTGTTCGGGTTCACCTGGTGGCTGGGCGGGCGGCTCGGGCTCGACGACAAGCTGCGGGCGCTGCTGTCCTCCGCGGTGTCGATCTGCGGCGTGAGCGCGGCCATCGCGGCGGCGGGTGCGGTGCAGGCGCGGCGCGAGCAGATCGCTTACGCGGCCTCGCTGGTGATCATCTTCGCGCTGCCGTCGATCTTCCTGCTGCCGTGGCTCGCGGACGTGCTGGGACTGTCCGACGCGGTGGCGGGCGCGTGGATCGGCGGCAACATCGACACCACGGCGGCGGTCGCGGCCTCCGGCGCCATCGCGGGGGAGCAGGCGCTGCAGATCGCCACCATCGTGAAGACCACGCAGCACGCGCTGATCGGCCTGATTCCAGTTCGCGCGCCCGGGTGTGGGGGATCGCGGTTACCGCGTCCGGCCTATTCCCCTCGACTTCACGAAATGTTCACGATGTGTCGGCAACACTGTGCGGTGTGTCGGGCGAAATACACGGAGAGAACGTCGGAGCGCGGTGGCGGATGCCGACGATGAGCTATGGGAAGGCGTCGATGGAAGCGGAGACCGAGCGGGCCGTCGGCATCGAGTACGGCAGGCCGGAATCCGTCGTCGGCGCGCCGGTGTGGCCGCGGGTGCGCAACATCCTGATCCTGGCCGGTGATGTGGTGGGCGTCGTCGTCCTGATCGTCGCGGTGGCGCTGATCGGATCACACGGCACCGCACTGGATTTCATGACGATCTTCACCGGCCACTGAACGGTCAGTCGGCGACGGCGTCGGCGAGGGTCTCGGCGGGGGACTCGTTCGCTCCGCCGTCCGGCCAGCCCGGGTAGGGCGGTGGGGTGCCGCCGAATTCGGGGCACAGCGGTTTGTAATCGCAGTACGCGCACAGCCAGCCGGGGTTCGGCTGGAACTCCCCGGTGCGGCCGGCCTCGCGGATGGCCTGCCACAGCGCGGACAGGGTGCGTTCGAAGCGCAACAGCTCCGCCTCGTCCGGCGCGTAGGTGAGGATCTGCTCGTCGGCCAGGTAGATCAGGCGCAACTGGGCGGGCACGATGCCGCGGGTGCGCAGCACCACCAGCGCGTAGAACTTGAGCTGGAACAGCGCCCTGGTCTCCTGGGTCGGCCCGGGGGAGCGGCCGGTCTTGTAGTCGACCACGCGCAGTTGTCCGGCGGGCGCCACATCGATGCGATCGACGAAGCCGCGCAACAGAACTCCGTCGTCGAGTTCCACCTCCACGCGAGCTTCCCGTGACTCCGGGTCGAAGCGCGTCGGGTCCTCCAGGCGGTAATAGGTCTGCACCAGGGCGCGCACCTCACCGAGAAATCCGTCCAGCTCGGCGTCGGTGATCAGCGTGGCCACCTCGGGATGATCCGCCGAGATCCGGGACCAGGCGGGGACCACGAGCGTGTCCGCGCGCTCCGGTCGCCGCTCGGGCGCGGGCAACCCGTACAGATCCTCCAGCACCGCGTGCACCATGGTGCCGCGCACCGCGTGCCGCGTCGGCGCCTCGGGGATCCGGTCGATCGCGCGGTAGCGGTACTTCAGCGGGCACTGCTTGAAATCCATTGCCCGCGAAGGCGACAGCGCGGGACGCGAACGACTCGCCGGTGCGCCAGGGGTGAGCGGCGGTGTGCCGTCGACAGGGGGCCTGGACACGGGCGAGCTCATACCTGGCAGGCTATCCGGCGGCACCGACAAGCCGGTGCGCGACCAGCAGAGCGTTGCTCTTCAGCGAACGGAGATACATGACGGCCAGACGGACCGGGCCATTCACCACCGGTGACCGGGTACAGCTGACCGATGCCAAAGGCCGCCTGTACACGGTGGTCTTGGAGCCGGGCAAGGAATTCCACACCCATCGCGGCGGTATCAAGCACGACAGCTTGATCGGCGCCGACGAAGGCTCGGTGGTGAATTCGACCAACGGCACTCCGTATTTGGCCTTGCGCCCCCTGCTGATCGATTACGTGCTGTCGATGCCGCGCGGCGCCGCCGTGATCTACCCGAAGGACGCGGCGCAGATCGTGCACGAGGGCGATATGTTCCCCGGCGCGCGGGTATTGGAGGCCGGCGCCGGTTCCGGCGCGCTCACCTGCTCATTGTTGCGTGCGGTCGGCCCGCAGGGTGAGGTCGTTTCCTACGAAATCCGCGAGGATCACGCCGAGCACGCCATCCGCAATGTCGAGACTTTCTACGGCGAACGCCCGGCTAACTGGTCGCTGACCGTCGGGGATGTGGCCGATTACGACGGTGCGCCCGTCGATCGCGCGGTGCTCGACATGCTCGCGCCTTGGGATGCGCTACCGGCAGTGTCGAAGGCCCTGGTCCCCGGCGGCGTGCTGATCGTTTATGTGGCGACCGTCACGCAATTGTCCAAGGTCGTCGAGGCGCTGCGCGAACAGGAGTGCTGGACCGAGCCGCGCTCGTGGGAGTCGATGGTGCGCGGCTGGCATGTGGTCGGCCTGGCGGTGCGCCCGGAGCATCGCATGCAGGGCCATACCGCCTTCCTGGTGAGCGCACGCCGCCTCGCGGAGGGCACGGTGACCCCCAAGCCGCAGCGCCGCCCGTCCAAGGGCTGACGCGCGCGCTGAGACCGCCTTCACCGCGACCGGAAGATCCCCCTTCGATCGGTATCCCTACCCGGTGAGCCGACCGATCGAAGGTCGCGGCGTGCGGCGAAGGCGGTCGCGTCGATCAGGCCGGGACGCAGGGCGCCTGGGCGAAGCCCAGCAGCAGGCAGCCGCTGGCGTCGGAGAGCTTCCAGGTGCCGCCGACGTTCTCCCACGTGAGTGGCATCGCGGGCGCGGCGCCGTGCGGCGAGGTGATGGTCACCTGCGCGGTGGCGGTGCTGCCCTGGGTTGTGACATCGGCCACTGCGTAGGTCAGGGTGCCGTATCCGGCCAAAGCCTTGTTCATCTGATCGATGTTCGCCGTACGCTTTTCGCCGTCGACGATGAGCTTGGCCTTGTCCGCGGTGGGTACCGCGGGATCGGACAATTCGACGAGCACGGCCTGCAACGAGTCGGCGGTCGGCGCGCCCGCCGCGGCGCTCGGCGCGGCACTGCTCGAGGCCACCACGCTGGAGGAAGAGGACTTGGTATCGGATTTGCCGTCATCGGAGCCGCAGCCCGACAGCCCGGCGGTAACGGCGAGCGCGGCCGCAGCGGTAGCAACAGAAACGCGCAGAATTCTGGTGGAAGGGAGCAATTTCAGCAACCTTTCGGCTCGGTCGGCGAGCGGGCTCACCGAGTTCGGGTTAGGGCAGGCTAACATGGTCATCCGGCGGTCGATCGCAGCCCAGATGTGATCACGACGAAACCATGTCGGAAAGCGAGAACGGTTCGCGCCCGGTAGCGTTGATAGACCGGGACTGGGAGGAGCAGCACATGAGCCCCATCGAGAATTCGGATTCGGCGGCCTGGAGAGAGCTCGAGGCAGTACGTGCCGAGGCCGCTGCGCTCCGAAGGCAACTCGCCGATTCGCCGGATCGCGCACGGGAATTGGAAGCCCGCATCGATTCGCTGACCATTCGCAACACGAAGCTGATGGACACCCTCAAGGAGGCGCGCCAGCAGCTGGTCGCGTTGCGTGAGGAAGTCGATCGGCTGGGTCAGCCGCCGAGCGGCTACGGCATCCTGATCGGCGTGTACGACGATCAAACGGTCGACGTGTTCACTTCGGGTCGCAAGATGCGGTTGACCTGTTCGCCGAACATCGAGACCTCGACCCTCGAATACGGTCAGACCGTCCGCCTCAACGAGGCGCTCACGGTGGTCGAGGCCGGCGTCTACGACGCGGTCGGCGAGATCGGCACCCTGCGCGAGATCCTCGACGACGGTCGCCGCGCGCTGGTGGTCGGCCACGCCGACGAGGAGCGCGTGGTCTGGCTGGCGGGTCCGCTGGCCAAGGTCGCCGAGATGGACGATCTGGAAGACCCCGACTCCCCGATTCGCAAACTGCGCCCCGGTGATTCGCTGCTGGTGGACACCAAGGCCGGCTTCGCGTTCGAGCGCATCCCCAAGGCCGAGGTCGAAGACCTTGTGCTGGAAGAGGTTCCGGATGTCGACTACGGCGACATCGGTGGCCTCGGCCGGCAGATCGAGCAGATCCGCGACGCGGTCGAACTGCCCTTCCTGCACAAGGATCTGTTCCGGGAGTACGCGTTGCGCCCGCCCAAGGGCGTGCTGCTCTACGGTCCGCCCGGTTGCGGTAAGACGCTCATCGCCAAGGCGGTGGCCAACTCGCTGGCCAAGAAGATCGCCGAGGCGCGTGGTGAGGATGCCAAGGAAGCCAAGTCGTTCTTCCTGAACATCAAGGGCCCCGAGCTGCTGAACAAGTTCGTCGGCGAGACCGAGCGCCACATCCGGATCATCTTCCAGCGGGCGCGCGAGAAGGCGTCCGAGGGCACGCCGGTGATCGTGTTCTTCGACGAGATGGATTCCATCTTCCGCACCCGCGGTTCGGGCGTGTCCTCCGATGTGGAGACCACGGTCGTGCCGCAGCTGCTCTCGGAGATCGACGGTGTCGAGGGCCTCGAGAACGTCATCGTGATCGGCGCCTCCAACCGCGAGGACATGATCGACCCCGCGATCCTGCGGCCCGGCCGGCTCGACGTGAAGATCAAGATCGAGCGTCCGGACGCCGAATCGGCCCAGGACATCTTCTCGAAGTACCTGGTCGAGGATCTGCCGCTGCACGCCGACGACGTCGCCGAGTTCGGCGGCGACAAGGCGATGTGCATCCGCGCCATGATCGATCGGGTGGTCGAGCGGATGTACGCCGAGAGCGAGGACAACCGCTTCCTGGAGGTCACCTACGCCAACGGTGACAAGGAGGTCCTGTACTTCAAGGACTTCAACTCCGGCGCCATGATCCAGAACATCGTGGACCGGTCCAAGAAGTACGCCATCAAGTCCGTCCTCGACACTGGCAACCCGGGCCTGCGCATCCAGCATCTCTACGATTCGATCGTGGACGAGTTCTCCGAGAACGAGGACCTGCCCAACACCACGAATCCCGATGACTGGGCCCGCATCTCGGGCAAGAAGGGCGAACGCATCGTCTACATCCGCACCCTGGTGACCGGCAAGAACGCCAGCGCCAGTCGCGCGATCGACACCGAGTCCAACACCGGCCAGTACCTGTAGGACACCCACGAAAAAGCCGCGCTCCCCTTGGGAGCGCGGCTTTTTCTTTCATGCCGTCAGCGGAGGCGGACGTTGGTGACGATGCCGAAGAGGCCGATGTTGGGGCTGCCTTTGCCGAGGCAGGAGACGGAGACGCCTTCGGCCAGGTTGCCGAAGGCGTATTGGGTGTAGGGGCCGATGACGGGCTGGAAGCCGTAGGTGAGGTGGAAACCGTTGCAGTCCAGGTCGACCACGCCCCAGCGGGCGGGGTCGCCGGGGCAGGTGACGGTGGCGCCGGTCAGTTGCCGGTCGAAGGCGCAGCCCTGGGCGTTCGCGGTGCCGGTTCCGGTGGCGACGGTGACGGCTGCGGCACCGAGGGCGACGCCGAAGACGGCGGCCAAGCCGCGCTGGCGCTTGTTCATATGTCCTCCTTGGTCGGAATGACCTGATCATGGCCGGTGGTCGCGGCGGGGGAGTCCTCCGAACGGACGACTGCGGGTCGGAGATCGGGGCAGACTTGGGCGCATGACCAAGGAGATGAATCTGTCGGCGATCGTCGAGACGACCTCGGGCCCGGTGCGGGGCATCGCCGAAGGTGGCGTGACGGCGTATCGGGGTGTGCCCTATGCCGAGGCGAAACGGTTCGGCACGCCGGAACGGGCCGCTTGGACAGGCGTGCTGACGGCGGACGAATTCGGCCCGGCCGCACCGCAACTCGCCTCCCGGCTGGAACGGGTGATGGGTCCGTTCGAGGTGCCGCAGGCCGAGGATTGCCTGTCGCTCAACGTGTGGGCCCCACCCGGCGACGGCCATCCCGTGCTGGTGTTCCTGCACGGCGGCGGATTCTCCAGCGGCGCAGGCAGTCTCGACTGGTACGGCGGCGCGGAGTTCGCGGCCCGCGGCGAGGTCGTCGTGGTGACGGTGAACTATCGCCTCGGTGTCCTCGGCTATCTGCGCCTGCCCGGCATCAGCGACGGCAACCTCGGGCTGCTCGATCAGGTCGCCGCCCTCACCTGGGTGCGCGAGAACATCGCCGCGTTCGGCGGCGATCCGGATCGGGTGACGGCCGCGGGCCAGTCGGCGGGTGCGATCTCGCTGGTGGCGTTGCTCTCGGGCGAACCGGGCCGCGGGCTGTTCCAGCAGGCCATCTTGCAGAGCACGCCGCTCGGCATGGTGCCGGCGACACCGGAGGAAGCCGAGCAGACGGGCGTGAAACTGTTGCAGGAGTTGAACATCGAGGCCGCCCAACTCGACGCGGTCCCGGTGGCCGACCTGCTCGCCGCGCAGTTCGCGGTCGCGAGCCGAGCCCCGTCGGGGATCCTGCCGCCGTTCCAGCTGACGGGTGACGGGACGCTGGTCGCCGCCGACCCGGTGGCTGCCGTCGGTCGCGAGGTGGACATCCCGATCCTGCTGGGCACGACGCGCGACGAGGGGGCGGCCTTCCTCCCCGACGATCGCGACGCCATGGCGGCGGCGACGGAACACGTCTTCGCCGGTCCGGCCAGGCAGCTGGCTGCGACGCTCGAGGCGCGCGGCGTGGCGCCGTGGCTGTTCCGGTTCGACTGGCAGCCGGCCGACAGCCCGTTCGGCGCCTGCCACTGCCTCGAGCTGCCGTTCCTGCTCGGCGACGCGGCGGCGTGGCGGGCCGCGCCCATGCTGCGGGGCGAGCGTCCGCAGCAGCTGGTGGACGAGATGCGGGACAGCTGGCTCGCTTTCGTCACGACGGGTGATCCGGGCTGGTCGCGCGGCGACACCCGGCACTTCACTGGCTGACCGTGTTAATATCTGGCCGTGCGGTCAGAAAATAGTACGGACGGCCAGCGAAAGTCGTTCATCGAGGAGGCGCGGCGCCGGCAGATCATCGCGTCGGCGGTGGAGGTGATCTCCGAGGTCGGGTACGGCAGCGCGTCGCTGGCGCGGATCGCGGAGCATGCCGGGATCTCGAAGGGGGTCATCTCCTACCACTTCGCGGGCAAAGACGAGCTGATGACGCAGCTGGTGGTGCAGCTGTACGTGTCCGGTGCCGAGCACATCGGCCCGCGGGTCGAGGCGGCGGTCGGGCGGCGGAACAAATTGCTGGCCTACATCGAATCCAATCTGGCTTTCATCGACGCCAACCGGACCTACGTCGCGGCGCTGACCGATGTCGTCTGGAACCTGCGTGACGCGCACGGCAGCCCGAAGTTCGCCTCGGCCGAAGGGGAACGCGAGATCATCACCCCGCTGATCGACCTCATGCTCGAGGGGCAGCAGGCCGGTGAGTTCGGCGAGTTCGACGCCGTGGCAATGGCGAAGTCCATTCGCGACGCCATCGACGGCGCGGCCGGCCGGACGATCCGGGAGTCCGGCTTCGATATGACCGCGTATGCCGCGCACATGTGCCGGCTGTTCGACCTGGCTACCCGGAAGGTGGGTGACCATGACTGATGTTGCGCAAGAACGAACGTCGCGCGTGGATGCGCGAGATCCGCTGCCGCCGTTCGCGTTCGCCGGCGTCGGGGTGATCGCGCTCGCCTCGACAGTCGGGCTGATCGCCGCGCTGAACCGGTACGGATTCTTCGGTGACGAACTGTATTTCGTGTCCGCCGGGCGCAGGCTCGCCTTCGGCTATGCCGATCAGGGGCCGCTGCTGCCCGCGATCGCCCGGCTGATGGATCTGCTCGCGCCGGGATCGGTGACAGCGCAGCGTATTCCGGCGCTGCTCGTCACCATCGCCGCGATCGTCATCAGTGCGCAGATCGCCAGGGAGTTCGGCGGCTCCCGCACGGCGCAGACGCTGACCGCCGCCGCCTATGCGACGTCGCCGTTCCTGCTGGTGCAGGGCACGCAACTGGCCACCAACACGATCGACACCGCGCTGTGGGTGCTGATCAGCTGGCTGCTCATCCGCTGGGTGCGCACCAGGCAGGACGCGCTGCTGCTGGGGGCATCGCTGGCGACCGCGCTGGACATGCAGGTGAAGTGGTTGATCCCGTTCTTCTGGATCGCCGTCGCGATCGGCGTGCTGTGCTATGGGCCTCGCGAATTGCTTCGGCGGCCCGCGCTGTGGCTGGGTGCGGCGCTGGTCCTGCTGGTCAGCATGCCGAGCCTGCTCTGGCAGGCGAGCCACGACTGGCCGCAGCTGCGCCTCGGCGCGGTGATCGCCGAGGAGCAGGCCACCATCGGCGGTCGCTACACCTGGTTGCCGCTGGCGCTCGTCATGGCCGGACTGCTCGGCGCCGTGCTGCTGATCTACGGAATCGTGGTCCTGTTCCGCTGGGAACCATTGCGGCCGTACCGGTTTCTGGCGCTGATGCCGATCGTGCTGGCCGTGGTGTTCATCGTCACCGACGGCAGGCCGTACTACGCGGTCGGGTGCTATGCCGCGATCATGGCGGCGGGTGCGGTGCACTGGACCGAGCACCGGGCGCGCTGGCGCACCTTCGTCACGGTTCCCCTGGTCGTGGTCTCCGCGGTGATCGTGTACTTCTCGCTGCCGTTCACGCCGGAGTCCGAAATCGAACCGGCGAAGAGCGACGCCGACGTCGGCCTGAACCTCTCGATCTACGGCCGGATCGGCTGGCCCGAACTCGCCGCCGACGTCGCGACCGCGTTCCGGTCGCTGCCCGAGCCGGTCCGCGCGGACACCGTTCTCATTGCCGACTCCTATTGGCAGGCAAGCGCTCTCGACGTGTTCGGCGAAGCGGACGGACTTCCCGCGGTCTACAGCCCCAACCGCGGATTCGGCTACTTCGGCACCCCGCCCGACACGGCGACCACGGTCCTCTGGGTGGGCGGCGAGGAAGCCGACCTGCACGCCCTGTTCGGCTCGGTGACGCCGATCGGCCGCGCGGACGCCCGCCTCGGCATCCCGGGCCTCACCCGGGACGCGACGATCTGGCGCTGCGAGCAGCCGCGTCGTCCGTGGTCGGAACAGTGGCCGGAGATGTTGCGGCTGAACTGATCTCGCGCCTGGCATCGGGCTCGGCGAAATTCGGTGGCGGCGCACGCCGGCGCTCTGTCACGCTTCGTCCATGGTCGACAAGGTCTTCACCGACACACGGCTGGCGGCGTTGTACGACCTGTTCAGTCCGGCCGACGGGCGGGCCGATTTCGAGTTCTACCTGCCGTTGGTCATGAGCGCGCGGTCCGTGCTCGACCTCGGCTGCGGCACGGGCACGCTGCTGCACCGGGCGCGCGCGGCCGGGCACACCGGGCGGCTCTGCGGCGTGGACCCGGCCCCGGGGATGCTCGAGGTGGCACGGTCGCGCGCCGATATCGAATGGGTGCTCGGGGATATCGCGGCCGTGCGGGACCGGGACCGGCAGTTCGACCTCGTGGTGATGACCGGGCACGCGTTCCAGGCCCTGGTGGACGACGACGAACTGCGGTCCACCGTCGCGACCGTCGCCGCGGTGCTGCGGGAGACCGGAAGCTTCGTCTTCGAAACTCGCAATCCCGCTGTGCGGGAATGGGAAACGTGGGATCGCCGATATTCGGGGGAGGTCACCGACGACAGCGGCGCGGTCGTGCGGTGCGTGTGCGAGGTGCTGGAACCGGTGGCGGGCGATCTCGTTTCGTTCACCCACACCTTCAGCAGCGCGGGGTGGGCGCGGCCGGAGGTCAGCCATTCCACCTTGCGGTTTCTCGATTCGGCAGGGTTGGCGGAGCTGCTGTGCGGTGCGGGATTGATCGTCGCCGAACAGTTCGGGGACTGGGATCGGCGGTCGCCGGCCCCCGACTGCCCGGAGATCATCACCGTTGCGCGACATCCTCGATCGCAGGCGTGACCCGGTCACCGACTTTCCGCCGTTGCAGCCCGGCAAACCTGCCGTCGCGCCCGGGTATTTCGACTGGATCCGCAACTCGACCTACACCGAATACCGGAAGCGCTGGAGCATCCGCGAGCGCTACCCGAACATGCAGGTGCCGGTGCTGCACATCGGACCACAGGTGCCGGACATGACAGTGGCGGCGCCCCGGGGGACGCCGCCACTGCTGTCTTAGTTACGAGTGGTGGCTACGGATTTCAGCACGACATTACTGACCGGTGCACCGTCCGAACCGCCCTGCGCGCCCGCGGCGGCCACCGACGTCAGGACGTCCATGCCGGCGGTGACGTGGCCGAACGGGGTGTAGTTCGGCGGCAGCTGGCTGTCCTGGTAGACGAGGAAGAACTGGCTGCCGTTGGTGTTCGGGCCCGCGTTCGCCATCGCGACCGTTCCGGCGGGATAGGTTGCGCCCGCGAGATTCTCGTCCGGGAACTCGTAGCCGGGGCCGCCCCTGCCGGTGCCCTGCGGGTCACCGCATTGCAGCACGTAGATGCCTGCCGTGGTGAGGCGATGGCACTTGGTGTTGTCGAAGTACTGCTCGTTGGACAGGAACGCGAACGAGTTGACCGTGCGCGGTGCGCGCGCAGGGTCAAGCGTGAGTTGCACGTTGCCGCAGGTCGTGTCGAGGTTCGCCGTGTAGGTCGCACCGGTGTCGATGGTCATGCCGGGCTCGGCGGGCCACTGCTTGCCGTTCGGCGCCACACCCGCATCCGCGCATTGCGCGGGTTGCTGCGTCCGGACGCTCCAGGTCTGCGCGGACACACCACCGCTGGCGAACGCCGCCAGCGCGGCGGCGACCGCTGCCACGCCGACCATTCGTAGGACCCCACGCGGTACCCCGAACCGCCAACCGTGCTTTCCGCTGTCGCTCTGCCGCCCCTGGACTTCGCTGCTCACCGCTAGAAATCTCCTTCGATCGGGTTGCGCACCGGACGATGCCGTGCCGAATCATTCCATCTCCCCGCCCAGAACGGGCCTGGACGGTGGTGATCGGCCGGAAAACATCCGACGACACCCACCCCAACAGTGGTCGCAGGGCCCGGCCCGGCCGGATGTGCACACGACGCTGACGGCGTCACCTGCACCGGGTTTCCCGCGCGGGGGTCGGGGGTTTCAGGGGCGGCGGATGCGGCGGTAGGTGGGGGCGGCGGTGGTGGCGGCCGCGAGTTCGGTGGCCAGCCAGTCCATGTCGGCGTCGGTGAGTGTCGCGGTGGTGATGCGGAGATGGTCGGTGGGCGGGAGTGGGCCGACCATGAAGGGGCCGCCGGGGGCCGCCTTGATACCGGCGGCGGCCAGCGAGATCATGGCGGCGTTCTCGTCGGCGACCGGCAGCCACAGGTTGATGCCGTCGGCGCGGGCGACGGGGACACCGCGCCTGGCCAGGGCGCGGCGCAATTCGGTCGAGCGCCTGCGGTATTCGGTGCGGGCCGCGGTGACCGTGTGAACCGCGTGCTCGTCGTCGAGCATGCTGAGCAGCACCCGCTGTAGCAGCCGGCTCGTCCAGCCCGCACCGAGCATGCGGCGTTCGATCACCGGATCGAGCAGTTCGGCGGGCCCGCCCACGGCGGCCAGGCGCAGATCGGCGCCATGTGATTTCGAGTACGAGCGGATGTGCACGGTGCGGCCGGGGAGCCTGCCGCCGAGCGATCGCAGTGGGGCGGCGGCGATTCCGGCGGAGTGGTCGTCTTCGAGCACCAGGGTGCCGTTACCTTGCAACACGTCGGCGAGTTCGCGGATGCGCCGCGCGGTGATCGAGACACCCGTGGGGTTCTGCGCCCGCGGTTGCAGGATCAGCGTCGTCGCCCCATGTGTGGCGACCGCACGATCGAGTTCGCCGGGCAGCAGCCCGGATTCGTCCATCCGCACCGGTATCGGCCGCGCCCCGAGCCCGGCCAGCAGATCGAGAAACGGTGGGAAACAAGGATCTTCGACCGCGACCGCATCGCCGAGCCGCACATGCGCAGTCAATATCCGGTCGACCGCGTCCAGCGCACCGTCGAGGATCGCGAACCGTTCGGCCCGAAACGGCCAGTCCGCCCGCACCTTCGCCGCCAGCTCGGGCAGGACCGCTTCACCGAGATAGTCGGCCCCGAGATCGCTCGCCCCGTCCCGGGTGAGCCGCCGCAACGCCGCGCCGAGGTCGGGCAGCAGTTCCGGATCCGGCGTGCCCCGCGACAGATCGACCCGAAAAGCGCTGTAGGACGGCGGATGCAAGCGCTGATACCGCCCGCCGGTCATCGCGGCGGGCCCACTGCTCGCCGTGCTCACGAACGTCCCCGCCCGCCCCCGCGCGACGATCACCCCCGCGGCCGCCAGCGCCCGCCAAGCCTGATTCACCGTCGCGGGTGAAACCTTCCACTCCCGCGCCACCTCCCGCACCGTAGGCAGCCGCGCCCCCGGCCCCAACTCCCCGGACCGGATCAACCGGCTCACCGCCGCCGCGATCCCCGCCGCCGACCGATCCGTCAAGTCCGCAATGAACGCCCCCTCACCCACCACCGGCTCAACGCTCACACCCACCCCCTCCCAACCCCGTCCCCCCGCCAACACCCACACGACACCCCGAAACGCGCACTGCCCCAAGGTCCCGCGCACGTATCGCCCTCCCGCGCGCGTGCCGGTCGAATGACACACACGCGGCGTGCCAACAAATGCGCGGCGATCCGAGAGGTGCGCACCGGAGCACGAAGTGTGCGGTAGTGGTCGAACCGCGTCCGCAGCTTCGGAAGGCTCGTTGCCGCCAGGGATCTGGGCACGCTGGTGCCGGAGTGGGCGCCTCGCAAGCCCGGCCCCGCCAGTCCTCCGGCTCCGGCCGAGGTGCACAGCAAGCCAGACGCACCCTTTCTGCGGCTTCGCACCCCTTGCGGCCTGCCACAGCGGGTGCGAAGCCGCAGAAAGGGTGCGTCATCCTTCGAACGGCGTCGCGGCTGCCGCCGCCCGCCAACTGGCGCATCGCACGTCGCCGATCCGCCAACTGGTGCATGGCACGTCGCCGACCCGTCAACTGGCGCACGGCACGTCGCCGACCCGCCGACCGCCACACCGCACCTCCCTGAACGCGAACCCGCGTGCGGAACCGTGGGGGGTGTGGAGGGCGGGTTCGGCTTGCTCACATGGTCATTCTGCGTCGGGGGCGGGGGCCGAGGGGCAAGGTTTACGGCAACGAAATTGTTTCCGCAATTCTGTAACACAACCGAATTGGTCGGGAGTGAAGTATAACAAAGCATGGGAATCGTTCGAGCGGCGCTCGTCCAGACCAACTGGACCGGCGACAAAGAGTCCATGATCAAAGCGCACGAGGATTACGCACGGCAGGCGGCCGCGCAGGGCGCGAAGGTGATCTGCTTCCAGGAGTTGTTCTACGGCCCGTACTTCTGCCAGTTGCAGGACGCGAAGTTCTACGAGTACGCGGAGTCGGTGCCGGGCCCGACCACGGACCGATTCGCCGCGCTGGCAAGGGAATTGGGCATGGTAATGGTCCTGCCGGTGTACGAGCAGGAACAGCCGGGCCTGCTGTACAACACCGCGGCGGTGATCGACGCCGACGGCACGTATCTCGGCAAGTACCGTAAACATCATATTCCGCATGTCAATGGGTTCTGGGAGAAGTTCTACTTCCGTCCGGGCAATGTGGGCTGGCCGGTGTTCGACACCGCGGTCGGCAAGGTCGGCGTCTATATCTGTTACGACCGGCATTTCCCGGAGGGCTGGCGCGCGCTGGGTCTGGCGGGCGCCGAGATCGTGTTCAATCCGTCGGCGACCTCGCGTGGTTTGTCGGCCTACCTGTGGAAGCTGGAGCAGCCCGCGTCGGCGGTGGCGAACGAGTACTACATCGGCGCGATCAACCGGGTCGGCATCGAGGAGTACGGCGACGACGATTTCTACGGCACCAGCTATTTCGTCGATCCGGAGGGCAAGTTCGTCGGGGAGGTCGCCTCCGATACCGACCCGGAGCTGGTCATCCGTGATCTCGACCTGGACCTGATCAAGACGGTGCGCGACCGGTGGGCGTTCTATCGCGACCGCAGGCCCGACGCCTATGGCCCGCTGGTGGCGCCCTGAGGCCGGTGACGCTCCCATGACGCTGACATTCATCCACGGCGGCACGGTGGTCTCGGCCACCGGTTCGCAACTGCTCGATGTGCTGGTGGACGGCGAAACCATCGCCGCCGTACTGCAACCCGGCACCACGACCCTCGGCGCGGACCTCGCCGCGACCGCCGATGTCGTCCTCGACGCGACCGGCAAGTACGTGATTCCCGGTGGCGTGGACGGGCATACGCACATGCAGATGCCGTTCGGCGGCACCGAGGCCTCGGACACGTTCGAGACCGGCACCCGTGCGGCCGCCTGGGGCGGCACCACCACGATCGTCGATTTCGTGGTGCAGACGCCGGGGGAGCGGTTGCAGGACACGCTCGGCGCCTGGCATCAGAAGGCGGGCGGCAAGTGCGCCGTCGACTACGGCTTCCACCAGATCATCGGCGAGGTGAACGACGAATCCCTGAAGGGGATGAGCGAACTGGTGTCGGAGGGCGTCACCAGTTTCAAGCTGTTCATGGCCTATCCGGGCGTCTTCTATTCCACCGACGGCCAGATCCTGCGCGCGATGCAGGCGGCGGGCGATCTCGGCGCGCTGCTGATGATGCACGCGGAGAACGGGATCGCCATCGACGTGCTGGTCGAGCAGGCCATCGCCCGCGGCGACACCGCCCCGTACTTCCACGGGACCAGCCGGCCGTGGCAGATGGAGGAGGAGGCCACCCATCGCGCGATCATGTTGGCGCAGTTGACCGGTGCGCCGCTGTATGTGGTGCACGTGTCGGCGAAGCAGGCGCTGGAGCAGATCGCGACCGCACGCGGCAACGGCCAGAACGTGTTCGGCGAGACGTGCCCGCAATATCTGTACCTGTCGCTCGAAGAGCAGTTGGGCGCACCGGGTTTCGAGGGCGCCAAGTGGGTGTGCTCGACGCCGCTGCGGGCCAGGGCGGAGGGTCATCAGGACGAGCTGTGGCGCTACCTGCGCACCGGCGACGTGACCACGGTCAGCACCGATCACTGCCCGTTCTGCATGAAGGACCAGAAAGAAATGGGCGTCGGCGATTTCAGCAAGATCCCGAACGGGATCGGCGGGGTCGAGCACCGGATGGATCTGATGTTCCAGGGCGTCAAGAGCGGCCGGATCTCGCTGGAACGCTGGGTCGAGGTCTGCTGCACCACGCCCGCGCGCATGTTCGGCATGTATCCGCGCAAGGGCGTGATCAGCCCGGGTGCGGACGCCGACATCGTGATCTACGACCCGAACGGGCACACCAGCATCGGGCTCGGCAAGACCCATCACATGAACATGGATTATTCGGCGTACGAGGGCTTCGAGATCGACGGTCACGTCGATACCGTGCTGTCGCGCGGCCGGGTGATCGTCGACGCCGGCGAGTATCGGGGCAGCGCCGGGCACGGCCGGTTCGTCAAACGCGCGCTGTCGCAGAACCTGATCTGATTCCGCGGCTGGCCCCGCCCAGCCGCATCCGACTTCGAAACGGAGAGTGCCGCATGGACATCGGTGTGGTGCTGCAATGCACGCCGCCCGCCTCCCGGGTGGTCGAACTGGCCCGGCAAGCCGAGACGCACGGCTTCTCCCACGTCTGGACCTTCGACTCCCATCTGCTGTGGCAGGAGCCCTACGTCATCTACAGCCAGATCCTGGCGGCCACCAGGAAGGTCGTCGTCGGCCCGATGGTGACCAACCCGGCCACCAGGGACTGGACCGTGACCGCGTCCACCTTCGCCACGCTGAACGACATGTTCGGCAACCGCACCGTCTGCGGGATCGGCCGCGGCGATTCGGCGGTCCGCACGCTCGGCGGCAAACCGAGCAACCTGGCGACGCTGCGCGAAGCCATCGAGGTGATCCGGGAACTCGGCAACGGGCGCAGCGCCCGAGTGGACGACACCATCGTGCGTTTCCCCTGGGCGGCGAGTTCCCGGCTCGAGGTGTGGGTGGCCGGATATGGTCCGCGCGCACTGGATCTCACCGGCGAGGTGGCCGACGGGTTCATCCTGCAGCTGGCCGACCCGGATATCACCGCGTGGACCATCGCCCGGGTGCGCGCCGCCGCCGAACGGGCCGGTCGCGATCCGGACGCGGTGCGGATCTGTGTCGCCGCACCGGCTTACGTCACCGACGGGTCGGCGGCCGCGCTGGCGCACGCTCGCGAGCAGTGCCGATGGTTCGGCGGTATGGTCGGCAACCATGTGGCCGATATCGTCGCGAAATACGGTACGGGCAGCGATGTTCCGGCCGCGCTCACCGAATACATCGCGGGCAGGCAGGGGTACGACTACAACCAGCACGGGCGCGCGGGCAACACGCACGCGGAGTTCGTCCCCGATGCCATCGTGGACCGTTTCTGCCTGCTCGGCACGCCCGACGATCAGCTGGCCCGGCTGCGCGAACTGGAGAAACTCGGCGTCGATCAGTTCGCGGTGTATCTGCAGCACGATGCGAAGACGGCCACGCTCGAGGCCTACGGCGAATCGGTGCTGCCCCGGCTGGTGCACCCGGTGACCGCCACGGAGGGCGCTTGATGTCGCCGTGGTCCGCTGAGCGGTCCGCGGGCTACCCGGTGCGCGCCGGTTCGAGTACATCTGCGGTGCGGGTGATCGGCGTCGGCGGAGTGGCGCACCGGTGCGGTGGCTGCGGCCACCGGTCCGGCCGGGGATCGGTGCCGTCCGGCGGCGGTCTTCGTCCCGGCCGGTCGGGCGGCCGTTGCGCGGGGACGGCGGTACGAAGGCGCGCGGTGCCGACGGGAATGTACGGGTTGCCGTCCCTGATCGGTGACCGGCGGATCGGGTCGGGCCGAAACCGGCTGCGCGAGTACATGAGCGAGGTTCGATGAGGGGTCGTTGGGTGCGGGCCGGCTATGCGGCAGCGGTGTTCTTACTGGTCGTCGGGGTATGGGAGCTGGTCAAGTTCGCGGTGCCCGAACGCGGGGTGAGCATCGGCGAGCAGCGGATCCTGCCGCGCACGGGTGACGGTGCGTTGCCGCACGTGTGGTCGGTGGTGACGGTGCTCGGCGAGCGCGACGGCGCGGGCACAGTAGGCGAAACATTATTGCGCACAGCGGGATTCACGCTGGGACTGGCGTTGCTCGCGCTGGCGATCGGGGCGGTGGTCGGGGTGCTGCTCGCGGTGCTGATGCAGCGCTTCGCCTGGGTCGAGCGCGGGCTGCTGCCCTACATCATTGTGTCGCAGACGGTTCCGCTGATCGCCCTGGCGCCGCTGGTAGCGGGCTGGGGCGGCAAGATCGTGATCGCGGGCGAGCCGTGGCGGCCGTGGATGAGCATCGCGGTGATCGCGTCCTATCTGGCCTTCTTCCCGGTGGCGGTCGGCATGCTGCGCGGCTTGCAGGCTCCGTCGAAGGCGTCGGTGGAGCTGCTGCACAGTTATTCGGCCGGCTGGTGGGAGACGCTGGTGCGCTTGCGTTTTCCCGCCGCCGTACCGCATCTGCTGCCCGCGCTGCGGTTGGCCGCGGCGGCCTCGGTGATCGGCGCGGTCGTCGCCGAGATCTCCACCGGCACCGCGGGCGGCATCGGCCGCCAGATCATCGTGTTCGCCCAGCAGGCCACCGGTGATGCCGCGCGGCTGTACGCGGCCGTGCTGGCCGCGGCCCTGCTCGGCGTCGTGATCACCGCCGTCGTCGGCCTCGCCGAATGGACGCTGCGCCGCTACAGCCGGCCGCCCGGTTCGGTCGACGCCGCGAAGACCGGCCGATGATCGGCCCGCACTCTCATCACCGCCTGCACGGATGGGCAGGCAGCTTTTCAGGAGGTATCCATTGACCGCCAAAGCAAGACCGGCCGTCGCCACCGCGGCGCCGGAACCGGCGGACGAGCAGGTGGGTGCCGCCGATCTCGCCGGACCGGCCACCCAGCGGCTCGCCGCGGTCGAACTCGGGCACGTGGGCAAGATCTTCGCGGCGGGCTCGGTCACCGCGCTCTCGGACGTCTCGCTGACGGTGGCCGCGGGTGAATTCGTTTCGCTGATCGGCCCGTCCGGCTGCGGTAAGTCGACCCTGCTGCGGATCGTCGCCGACCTGGAGCAGCCGACCAGCGGCACCGTGACCGTGCACGGCAAGAGCGCGCGGCAGGCCCGGTTGGATCAGGACTACGGCATCGCGTTCCAGCAGTCCGGCTTGCTCGACTGGCGCACCGTGCAGGCCAATGTCGAACTGCCGCTCGAATTGCACAAGGTGCCGCGCGCTGAACGCCGTTCGCGCAGTGCGGAACTGCTCGAGATGGCCGGGCTGAGCGAGTTCGCCAAGCGCTATCCCGCCGAGCTGTCCGGGGGCATGCAGCAGCGGGTCGCGATCGTGCGGGCGCTGGCGCCCAAGCCGTCGCTGCTGCTGATGGACGAACCGTTCGGCGCGCTCGACGAGATGACGCGCGAGCGGATGCAGACCGAGTTGCTGCGGATCGCGGGCGAGACCGAGGCGGCGGTGGTGTTCGTGACGCATTCCATCCCGGAGGCGGTGTTCCTGTCCGATCGGGTGGTGGTGATGTCGCCGCGGCCGGGGCGGATCACCGAGATCGTGCCGACCGGCGGCTGGGGCCGTCGCGACGCCGCCGAGGCCGCCGACGACGTGCGTTCCAGCGCGGCGTTTTTCGAGGCGGTGGCCGCGGTACGGGAGGCGCTGCGCGGCGGGTCGGGCGATACCGGTGCCGTCGCGGGGCGGGACGTGCGATGACGTCCTGGAAGTCGCTGCTGCCGTGGCGAATGGTGCTGCCGCCGTTGCTGTTCGGCGTCGCCGGATTGCTGCTGTGGCAACTGCTCACCACCGTGGCCGGGGTGCCCTCGTTCCTGTTGCCCGCGCCGAGCGCGATCGCGAGCGAGTTCACCGGGAATTTCGACCGCATCCGCGACGCGTCGACCGCGACCGGCACCAACGCGCTGCTCGGTCTGCTGGCCGGCGCCGTGCTCGGCATCGTCGCCGCCATGTTCGCCGTGCGGTTCCAGCTGGTGGACGGCCTGCTCACGCCGCTCGCCGCCGCGGCGGCCGCGGTGCCGATCGTCGCCCTTGCGCCGCTGCTGAATTCGATGTACTCGACCACGACCGACACCCCGCGCCGGATGGTCGTCACCATCGTCGTGTTCTTCCCGATGTTCGTCAGCACGGCGCGCGGCCTGCGTCAGGTGCCGCAGGTGCACACCGACCTGATGACCTCGTACGCGGCGGGCGGCTGGCAGGTCACCCGCACGGTCCGGCTGCCCGCGGCGCTGCCGCACCTGTTCACCGGGCTGCGCATCGCCGCGCCCGGCGCGGTGATCGCGGCCGTCATCGCCGAGTATTTCGGCGGCCTGCAGAACGGGCTCGGCAGCCGGATCACCTCGGCCGCCGCCAATACCGCCTATCCACGCGCATGGGCCTACGTGGTCGGCGCCATGCTCGTCGGCCTGCTGTTCCTCGCCGCCGTACTGGTCCTCGAACAACTCACCCGTAAACCCCGCACCACCCTCTGGAGAACCCGATGACCCGATCCACCAAGCGATTCCGTGCCTGTCTCGCGCTGGTCACGCTGGCCGCGGCCGCGCTGACCGGCTGCAGTACCACCGACGGCGGCTCGACCACCACGGCCGACGGCCGCACCAAGGTCCGGCTCCAGTTGCAGTGGTTCAAGCAGGGCCAGTTCGCCGGCTATCTGGCCGCGGTCGATCAGGGCTTCTACCAAGAGCAGGGCTTGTCGGTCGAAATCCTGGACGGCGGAACGGATATCGTGCCGCAGACCGTGCTGGCGCAGGGACAGGCCGACTACGCGATCGCCTGGGTGCCCAAGGCGCTCGCCTCCCGCGAGGCGGGGGCGGGCATCACCGAGGTCGCGCAGATCTTCCAGCGCTCGGGCACCAAACAGGTGTCGTTCAAGTCGGAGAACATCGCGGGCCCCGCCGCGCTGCGCGGCAAGACGGTCGGAAACTGGGGCTACGGCAACGAGTTCGAGCTGTTCGCGGGCATGACCAAGGCGGGCATCGACCCGGCGAAGGACGTCAAACTGGTGCAGCAGCAGTTCGACATGAACGCCTTCCTCGCCAAGGACATCGCCGCCGCCCAGGCCATGTCGTACAACGAGTACGCCCAGCTGCTGGAGACGAAGAACCCGGCGACCGGAAAGCTCTACACCGCAGACGATTTCACCACCATCGACTGGAACGAGCAGGGCGTCGCGATGCTGCAGGACGCCATCTGGGCCAACACCGAGAAGCTGCAGGACCCGAAATACCAGGAGCAGACCACGAAATTCGTCGCGGCGTCGCTGAAGGGCTGGGCCTTCTGCCGCGACAACGTCGACAAGTGCCGCGACATCACCGTCGCCGCGGGCAGCACCCTGGGCGCCTCCCATCAGCAGTGGCAGATCAACGAGGTGAACAAGCTGATCTGGCCCTCGCCCGCCGGCATCGGCATGGTGGACAAGGCCGCGTGGGATCGCACGGTGCAGATCGCCAAGGACACCAAGAACCAGGAGGGTGTCACGGTCCTGAAGCAGGATCCGGACGCGAGCGCGTACACGAACGAATACGTCACCAAGGCACTGGAACTGCTGAAGTCCGGTGGCACCGACGTGACCGGCGCGGGCTACGCGCCGAGCCCGGTCACGCTGAACGAAGGAGGCAAATAACTTGGTAGATCACGTCTTCTATCCGTGGAGCGCACAGGCCGAGCTGAATCCGGTGCCGATCACGGGTGCCTCCGGCGCGTATTTCTGGGACGACCAGGGCAACCGCTACCTCGACTTCTGCTCGCAGATGGTCAATGTCAATATCGGGCACCAGCATCCGGACATCGTCGCGGCGATCGTCGCGCAGGCGCAGGTGCTCACCACCATCTCACCGACCATGGGCAACGAGGTGCGCAGCGAACTGGCCCGGCTCATCGTCGAGCGGGCGCCGGGCGACCTGAACCGCATCCTGTTCACCACCGGCGGCGCGGAGGCCATCGAGCACGCGGTGCGCCTGGCGCGCAGTTTCACCGGCCGCACCAAGATGTTGTCCGCGTACCGCTCCTATCACGGCGGCACCGGCACCGCGATCGGTCTGACCGGGGAGCCGCGGCGCTGGGGCGCGGAGCCGACGAACGTCGACGTGGTCCGGTTCTTCGGGCCGTATCCGTACCGATCCCCTTGGGGCACAAGCTCTCCCGAGGAAGAGACGGCCGCCGCGCTGAACCACCTGCGGCAGGTGATCGAGCTGGAAGGCCCGCAGAACATCGCGGGCTTGATCCTGGAAACGGTGGTCGGCACCAACGGTGTGCTGATCCCGCCGCCGGGTTACCTGGCGGGTGTGCGCGCGCTGTGCGACGAGTTCGGCATCGTCTACATCGCCGACGAGGTGATGGTCGGCTTCGGCCGGATCGGGGAGTGGTTCGCGGTGCGCGCCTTCGACGTCGCGCCCGACCTCATCACCTTCGCCAAAGGCGTGAATTCGGGCTACGTTCCGCTCGGCGGTGTGCTCATCGCCGAACGGATCGCGCAGCGCTACGACCACACCGTCTATCCCGGCGGGCTCACCTATGCGGGACATCCGCTGGCGTGTGCGGCCGGGGTCGCCTCGATCGGGGTCTTCGAACGAGACGGTATCCTCGAGCATGTGCGCTCGGTCGGTGCGGACGTGCTCGGAAAAGGCCTGCACGAGTTGGCTACCCGGCATCCCAGCGTCGGCGAGGTGCGCGGGCTCGGCTTCTTCTGGGCGCTGGATCTGGTCCGCGACCCGCAGACCCGGGAACCGTTGATCCCGTTCGCCGCTGCGGGGGCGGCCGCCGAGCCGATGGCGAAGGTGACCGCCGCCGCGAAGGCGCGGGGGCTGTGGCCGTTCAACGCGGGCAACCGTTTTCAGATCGCGCCACCGCTCACCACCTCGGCGGACGAACTGCGCCTCGGCCTGGAGATCGTCGACGAGGTCCTGGAGGTCGCCGACGCCTACGTGCGGTGAGCGGTCCGCGCGGCGTCCCCGCCGCGCGGCCGTTTCCCGCTAGATTCGAGCAGTCCCGTCCCGGAAGTCTTCCAGGAGCCGGCATGACTGATACCGCAGCACGGCCCGAGCTCGAACCGGCCGCCGACTACCGCCCGCCGCTCGCGACGGCATGGCTCACCGTCCTCGGCGCGGTCTCGACGGCCGTGCTGCTGTTCGCCACGAGCCGCTACGACTATTTCGGCGACGAGCTGTATTTCCTGGCGGCCGGGCGGCACTTCTCCTTCGGCTATGCCGATCAGGGCCCGGTGCTGCCGCTGCTGGCCCGGGCGATGGACATTCTCGCGCCGGGCTCGTTCTTCGTACTGCGGCTGCCCGCCGTCGTGCTCACCGTGCTGGCGATCGTGCTCACCGCGGCGATCGCGCGCGAATTCGGCGGCGGGCGCAGCGCGCAGCTCGGTGCTGCGATCGCATACGCGACCTCGCCGTTCCTGCTGCTGCAAGGCAAGATGCTGACGACCAACGCGGTGGACACGGCGCTGTGGGTGATCATCACCTGGCTGGTGGTGCGCTGGGTGCGCACCCGGCGCGACGCCCTGCTGCTGTGCGCCGCCCTGGTGACCGCGGTCGACATGCAGGTGAAGTGGTTGATCCCGTTCTTCTGGCTCGCGGTCGCGGTGACCTCGCTGGTCTGCGGACCGCGCGAGCTGGTGCGCAGGCCGCTGCTGTGGCTCGGCGGCGCGATCGTGGTGCTGGCGACGGTGCCGACGCTGATCTGGCAGTCCCGCCACGACTGGCCGCAGCTGGCGATGGGCGGGGTGATCAGCGGCGAGCAGGGGATCCTCGGTGGGCGGCTGATGTTCCTACCGCTCGCCGTGCTGACCGCGGGTTACCTGGGCGCGGTGGTGCTGCTCTACGGCGTGTGGTCGCTGCTGCGCAATCCCCGGTTGCGGCCGTACCGATTTCTCGGCTGGACCCTGGTGCTGCTGGTCGCGCTCTTCTTGGTGATCGGCGGCCGGATCTACTACGTGGCCGGAATGTACGGCGTGGTGCTGGCCGCGGGCGCGGTCGGGTTGGCCGAGCTGGTGCGGGGGCTCGGCCCGGCCGGGCGACGGGCCGCAATCGTGGCGGGGGCGGCGCTCGCGCTCGCGGCGACGATGTTCGTGCTGTGGTCGACGCCGTGGCGTGCCGCGTCGGCGATCCGCCCGCCCGCCGACGACGCCGAGGCCACGATCAACATCGGCGTCTACGGCGAGTTCGGCTGGACCGAGCTGACCGACGCTGTCACCGGGGTGGTTCGATCGCTACCGCCCGCAGCGCGTGCCGGAGCGGTGATCGTCACCGACACCTATTGGCAGGCAAGCGCTTTGGACCAGTTCGCGCGAGCCGAACTGCCGCCCGTCTACAGTCCGAGCCGGGGTTACGGCTATTTCGGCACGCCGCCGGACGACGCGACGGTGGTGATCGCCGTCGCGCTCAACGAGGCCTTCCTGCGCTGGGACTTCGACCGGGTCGAGCCGGTCGCCAAGGTCGATTCGCGGATCGGCTACCCCGGCAACACCCAGAACGTCGTCGTCTGGAAATGTGCCGGGCTACGCCATCCGTGGTCGCAGGTGTGGCCGACGCTGATGCACCTGTAGCTGCGCGGGATCAGCGCTGCTCGTCCGGCTCCCGGAACACCGCCAGTGCGGCGGGACGGCTGGCGAAGGCCAAATGCTTTGCCCGGTGGTTTACTTCGCCGTCGGTGGCCAGCGAGACCGGCGCGCCGTCGACCTGCACATCGAGCCGCGCGACGCGGCGGTGCACGTAGGTGGTCGAGCGGTCCAGCGTGCCGGTGAACGTGGCCCAGATCAGGCGTGTGCGCGAAAAGCGAAGGTCCGCACGCAGATACCGGATATCCATGGTGCCGTCGTGCAGCCGCGGTCGCGACATCGGGATCTGATCCGCCGGGTGGTACGCGCCGTTGCCGACGAACAGCATCCACAGCGCGCTGCGCTTGCCGTCGATCTCGGCGTGCAGCGGGGCGGCGCGGAACAGCACGCGCAGCATCGCGAAACCGGCCGCGGGCCACTTGCCGATCCGGCGTTCCCACCGTTCCCGCAGGCGCACGAAATCCGGGTAGCCGCCGAGGCTGGCGGTGTTGACGAACATCCGATCCTGCTCGTCGTCCAGCTGGACGCGCGCGGTGTCGACGAGCACGACCTGGCCGGAGTCCAGGGCGGTGAACGTGGTCTCCGGATCCTCCACGCCGACGTCGCGGGCGAAGTGGTTGAGCGTGCCGCCCGCGAACACGGCCAGTGGAAGACCGTGCTGCACAGCGGTTTCCGCGAGCGCCGAGACGGTGCCGTCACCACCGAGCACGCCGAGTGCGGTGACGCCGTGCCGCCGTACCCGGTCCTCGATCGCCGCGTCCAGATCGCCGTCGCCGACCTCGAGCACCTGCGCCTCGGGCAGGCGGGCGCGCAGCTGATCCAGCGATTCGGTGCCGGTGCCGCTGCCCGAGGCCGGGTTCACCACCAGCAGCAGCCCCCGCCCGGCGGGCAGCGGCTCGAGCCGTTTCGCCGGGCCCAGCGAGGCCGGTTCGTCCGCGCGCACCGCCCACCAGCGGCGGGTGGCCAGCGCGACACCGGAACCGAGCGCCGCCCCGACCACCACGTCGGAGGGCCAGTGCACGCCGATGTGCACGCGCGAGTACGCCACCGCCGCGGCGACCGGCGCGAGCACCGCGGCGGTCGCGGGCGATTCCAGCGCGACCGCGGTGGTGAAGGCCGCCGCGGACGCGGAGTGACCCGACGGGAAGGACGAGGACCGCGGCGGTTTGACCAACCGGCGCAACTCGGGCACCGCGTCGACCGGCGGTCGCCGGCGCGGGAACAGCGGTTTGGCGACGCCGTTGGCCAGTGCGCTGGCCAAGCCGACCGCCACCAGTCCCCGGACCGCGCCGCGCCGCTGCGCGCGCCCGCCCGCGACGAAAAGCCCTGCGGCGACGGCCATCCAGAGCTTGCTGTGGTTGGCGCTCAGGCTGAGCTCGCGCAGCAGATCGTCGGCGGGGCTCGGCGGAATCTGGGCGGCGTGCTCGACGAGCCTGCGGTCCAGTGCGTTGATGGATTTACGTCTGTGCGGCATCGAGGCGAGTGTATCCAGCGACGCGGCGCTCAAACGGTGTCGCCACGCACCGTCCACGACGCGTGCTGGGTAGCCTGCCGGTATGACTTCTGGACAGACCGAGATCTGGCACAACCCGCGGTGCACCAAGAGCCGCAACGCCACCACGCACCTGGACGAGGCGGGCGTCGAATACAAGGTGCGGCGCTACCTCGACGAGCCGCCCACCGCCGAGGAATTGCGCGCGGTGCTGGCGCGGCTCGGCGCCGAACCGTGGGATATCACGCGCACCGGCGAGCAGGTGGCCAAGGACCTCGGCATGGCGCAGTGGGGCCGCACCGCTGCCGACCGGGACCGCTGGATCGCGGCGCTGGCCGAGCACCCGAAACTGATCCAGCGGCCCATCGTGCTCACCGCCGACGGCGGCGCGGTCGTGGCCCGCGACGAGGACACGTTGCGCTCGCTGGGCTGATCCGACCCACCCCGTCGGCTCCGCCTCCTGCCATCCCCTGGGACCCACTGAATTCCGGGTCCCTACCGGGGCGAATCAGGCGGTAGGGTCGCCATTCATGAAGGTACAGTTGCGCCACAACCCGGCCTCGACCATCGCGCGGTGCTTCCTCGCGGGTGGCGAGCCGATGCGGGTCGAGAGCGGCGCCATGGTCGCCCACTCGGCGGGAGTCACGTTGCAGGCCAAGGCCGAAGGCGGCATCTTGGCGGGGCTGAAGCGGTCGGTGCTGGCGGGTGAATCGTTCTTCGTCTCCACGTTCACCGCGCCGCAGCAGGGCGGCTGGGTGGACGTGGCGCCCGCGCTGCCCGGCGACATGCTGAACTTGCAGATCACCCAGGATCGGCCGTTCTTCATCAGCCGTGGCGGCTGGATCGCGAATTCCCATGGCGTGCAGGTGGAAAGCAAGTGGGGCGGTTTCGCGAACCTGTTCGGCGGCGAGGGCGGCTTCGGTCTGCGCGCGCACGGCGACGGTGAGATCGTGGTCGGCGTGTTCGGTGCGATCGATGTCATCGATCTGCAACCGGGCGAGCCGATCACCATCGACACCGGGCACGTGGTGGCCTACGACCTGTCGATGAACTTCACCATCCGGCGCGCGGTGGTGGGGCGGTCGATCCAGTCGATGAAGTCCGGCGAGGGCTTCGTGTTCGACTTCGTCGGTCCGGGCCGGGTGCTGCTGCAGACCCGCAACCCCGGGGCGTTCGCCGCGTGGGCCAGTTCGGTAGCCTCCTCCGGATAACCGGGCGGCGACATCGCGGTCGTCGATGCTCCGGTGCCCAATGACAGCGCCAACGTTCGGAGAATCATGGAATTGCTCGAGGTCGTCGCCAACATCTTCACCAACATCCTGTCGCTCGGCAGCGGCAGCGCGGCCTGATCGCACAGTCGGAGTAGGGGTGCGCGTCAGCGCACTCAGGTGAGCAGGTCGTCGACGAGGATCCGGGTGTCCGGCACGAAGGGCCAGTCCGGATCGGCCAGGTGGGCGCGCAGTTGCGCATCGGTCCACCACCACCCGTCGGCGATCTCCTCCGGCTGGTGCCGGATCGGTCCGTCGGAGCGGATCTCGTAGGCGAACAGGTGACAGCGCATCGGGCGTCCCTGCCATTCGCCGTCCCAGGACACCGTGCCCGCCGGCTCGGCGGGCAACGCCACACCCGTGATGCCGAGTTCTTCGGCCAGTTCGCGCACCGCCGTCTCGCGCGGCGTTTCCGCCGGCCCCACCACGCCGCCCGCGAGGCAGTCGTGCATGCTCGCGAAAACCATCTTGGTGTCGGTGCGCCGATGCACGTAGATCCGGGTGCCGTCGCCGGAGCGGACCAGTACGCCCGCGCTGGCGTGCCAGAGTCCGTCCCGATACACCTCGGCCCGGTCGGCGGCGCCGACCGAACGACCCGCCGCGTCGTAGACGGCGATCATCTCGGACTTCTGCTGGACCCGTTCGGCTGCCACCGCTCGAGGGTAACGTGAGCGCAGCAGGCTATCCGCAGAGAGGATCGCGCACATGGTGCTTCCCCGCACGCTGGCGAAATTCAACCGATCCGTCACCAATCGCGTCGCCGGGCGGTTCGCGGGCCGAGCGCCCGGGTTCGCCATCCTGCAGCATCGGGGCCGCAAGTCCGGGCGGCTCTACCGCACCCCGATCTCGATCTTCCACGCCGACGGCGTGTACCGCATCGCCATGACCTACGGGCGCGAGGTCGACTGGGCCAAGAACATCTGTGCCGCAGGCGAGTTCAGCGTCGAGACGCGCGGTCGGGTGCTCGACCTGACCGACCCGGTGGTGCACCGCGATCCCACCGCCGCGTGGGCGCCCGTCGTGGTACGGCCTTGGCTGCGGGTGCTCTCGGCCGAGTACTACGTCGAGGCTCGCGCCGTAGCTCGCTGAGCCGCTCGCTGCCACCGAAAAGCTTGCGCCGCAAAACTTGTCGGTGCCTCCCGATACGCTGAACGGGCGTCGGCGATGATCTTGAAAGTGATTCGCCGCCCCGTCCGCGCGGGGGTACGCACGTTTGGGAAATGGGAGGGAATCATGAGCAACATCTGTGTCGCAATGGGTTTCGCCGTGCTGGCGGCCACGGGCATCGCGATCGGAGCCGGTCCGGCGCAGGCCGCGCCGCAGAGCCAGACCTATCCGGGGCTGACGTCGAGTGAATGCCGGAAACTCACCGACGACGCGCGCCGCGCCGGCGCGACCAGCGCCATCTGCTACCCGGACAAGGGGGACAAGAAGAAGGCCGTAGTCACCTACCGCTAGTGACCAGCTGGGGCGGAGGCTGCGAGACAGGTTCCGCCCCAGTGGTTTTCAGATCACTTCCGGCGGCGGACGGGTTTGGCGCCCGGTTTCGGGGCGGTCGCCGCGCGGGCGGCCGCGACGAGTTTCGCCTCGGTGGCCGCTTCGGCATCGAGCTTGCGGTAGACGAGGTGCTGCTGGGCGAGGGTCCACGCGTTGTTGGTGACAAAATAGAGCAGGATCGCCACCGGCAGCAGCGCGCCGCCGACGAGGGCCGCGGCGGGGAACGCCCACAGCGACAGCGGGCGCATGAACGCGAACTGGGCGGGGGTCTCCTGCCGTCCGAGAGAGGCGCGCGCGGTGAAGTGGGTGGCGATCGCGGCGATCAGCATGAGCGGGATGGCGACGGCGGCCACCGTTGCCAGCAGCTCGCCGGCGCCGACTACGGTCCGGGACAGGGGTGCGCCGAACAGATCGGCGTGCAGGAAGGACCGCACGTCGGCGGCGCTGAACACGTAGTTGGGGGTGGCGGCGTTCTGTTCGGGACTCATCGGCGTCTTGATGGCCTGGAACGGGAGATGGCCGAGGTTGGCCGTGCGATCGAAGGATCGTAGGACATGGAACAGGCCGAGGAAAACGAATAGCTGCACGATGATCGGAATCAAGGTGGCGAAGGTTTTGACGCCGTTGTCTTTATAGAGTTTCTGGAGTTCGGTGGCCTGGCGCGTCCGGTCGGATGCGTATTTTTGTTTCAAGCTCGCAACCTTGGGTTGCAATTTTTTCACAATAGCTTGGTTGCGTGCTTGCTCGAGAAAAGGGATGAAAAGGGCGGCACGCAATGTGAGGACGAGAAAAATCACGGCGAGGACCCAGGACAGGCCGCTGGCGGGTCCGAATACGAAGCCGAAGGCGTTGTGCCAGAACCAGAGAATGGCCGACACCGGGTAGTAGATGAAGTCGAGCATGAGAGCACCTGACTGTGGGCGTGCGAGCGCGCACGAGAACGGAAGGGATGCGGCGACAACGCCGAACGCCCGTCCACCACAGGGGGGACCGGCGTCAGGCGGGCGCGCAGCCCGGTGCTCGTGGGCGCGGACGGCCCGGGGTGTCAGGATTGCTCTGGCGCAGGAAAGAACCACGTCGGCGGCGTTGCGCGGACGGTGGCGGGCCGGAGTCGAGGACCGCGACCGGCAGCACGACCGCGGGATGCAGCGTGGCGAAGGCGACGATCAGCGAGGCCGCGACCACACCGACCACGGCGACCGACCCGGGCTCACCGGCCGGGATCGCCAGCAACGTGAGCACGGGCAGCACGAGTGCGACAACCGCACACGTCAGCACCCGAACCCGCGTGATCATGCCTAGAGAATACGTGGTGTGGCGCCGTCTCGGTGCGGCGTGCGCACCGAGACGACGGTCACCACTGCTCAGAGCGCGATATCCCACTCCACATCGCGGCTCAGCATCGACGGCGGCAGCCCGAAGGTCCGCCGGCAGGTACGGGTGAGCTGGGCGCAGTCGGCGAAGCCCGCGGCATCGGCGGCGGCGGCCACGTCGTCGCCGGCCATCACCCGCGTCATCGAGATGTAGAGCCGCAGCCAGAGGATGTAGCGGCGCAACGGAATCCCGACCTGCTCGGTGAACAGGTGGGTCAGCCGAGTCGCCGAAATGCCCAGCTGGCGCGCCACATCCGAGCCGCGCACCGAACCGTCACGGACCAGCTCGGGCAGCAGTTGCAGGGCCGCGGTGACCACGCCCTGCGGACCTTCCGAACAGGTCCCGTTGTCCGGCAACAGATCCGAGAGCACGTCGTGGACGTGACCCGCGAGCCCGCCGTGCGCCGGATCGACCCCGAGCGCGTGCACCCAGCCGTGCAGATGCGCCCGCCGGTCGGCGGCGGCGCCCGCGGTGGTCTCCGGATCGAGATAGAGCGCGATGCCGTGCACGGCGCCCTCCGCGACCCGGTGCGGCGCGTCGGTGGGCACGATGATGTGGGTGCCCTGCCTGCGCACCCCGCTGCCGTCCACGACGACGATCGGGGTACAGGCGGCGACGATCTGCACGGCGTGATGGGCGTGCAGTTCGGTGGGCCAGATCTCGCCTTCGAAGGCCAGGATCCCCGGCCGCAGTAGCGCGGTGCCCGTCCAGGGGTGCTCGTCGGTGGTTTCGGCGTCCGCTGACGTCGAGAAGTCGTTGGTGACCAGAGCCTTCATCGTCGGATGCTCCCGGCTGACACGAACAGTTCCTCGGTGGATCCTGTGCTGAGACTAACGGGTTCGGCTCCCCGGCCGTCATGCTTTGTCGATCGCAGGGGGCCGAACCATGCCATGGTTCCGATCTGCGCGCGCACCGTCGCCGCGGCCGCCGTTTCGACGGCCGGCGACGGGTGCGCGCAGCTCGGGTACCGCCCGGTCATACCCGGACCGAGATCGCCGCGGACAAGGTGGCGGCGACCCGATCGAGGAACTCGCCGAGCAACGGTCCCGCGGTGGGTGTCACCGGGAAGCGGGTGCGCAGGGCGAGCCCGTCGTCGGTGCGGGTGAACCACATCTGCACGTCGTCCAGCGGTGCGCTGCGGCTGAATTGGGCCGGATTGCGCGGCACCGTGCGGGTGGTGTCGCTGCGCGAGCCGCCGGGCAGCCGCCGATAGTCGGTGTAGGAGACGCTGAACAGGTCCTTCCTGGTCCGGCGCAGGTCGCTGCCCATCGCGGCGAGGAACTGGGTGGCGGGCACCTGAGCGAGCCGCTGACCGGTGCGGATCGCCTGGTCGGCGCCCTGCGCGGTGGCGCAGAAGTCGTGCGCCACCGGCACATGCGCCGGTGCGTTGGACACCAGCCAGCCGAAGGTGTTGTGGTGGCGCGGTTCTCGCCGGGTGTGCACCGGGAACACCAGATCGGTGCCCGCGCGCCCGCCGAGTTCGGCGGCGGCCAGCGCCACCGCCGCGAGCAGGGCCGCGAACATCGAATATCCGTCCGCGCGCGACTTGCGGTGCAGCGCATCGGTGGCCATCGCGCCGAGCAGCAGGCGGCTGTCGCTGCCGAACGGCGCCAGCGTGCCCGCGGGCACGCCGAGATCGAGCGGGAAGTGCGGCAGGTCGTTGCCCGCGGCGTGCAGGAAATCGCGCCAGGCCCGGATGAGCGGGCCCGTGCCCGCGGCAGGGACCGCGGCCTCCCTGGTGGCGTAGGACAGGAAACTGCCCGGCTCGGGGAGCCGGTCGGCGGCCGCGGCCGCGCCGTCGGGTCCGTCCTCGAGCGCGGCCCGATACAGCACGTCCAGTTCGGTCACCGCGATGGTGATCGACCAGGCGTCGCAGACCGCGTGATCGAAACCGCAGACCACGGTGGAGGTTTCGGGCCTGCTGATGGCGCCGAGGAAATACGGCGCGAAACTGAACGGCGCGCAGGCCGCGTCGAGTCGAGTGCCGAGGACGGTGCGCAGGTCGTCGGTGCTCGAGGTTTCGACGGCGGGCCGGGGGATGAGCCGGATATCGGTGTCCACCACCACGTGGACCGTCGGCGGGTTGCCCTCCGCGGGTGGTTCGAAACTGCAGTGCAGCGCGTCGTGACGTGGCAGCCACACCGAGAACGCGGTCTGCAGGGCGGATTCGTCGATCGGGCCCGCCACGTCGAAGGTGGCGGCCAGCCAGGTCGTCGGTCCGCCCGAGGACAGGTGGATGGTCTGGTTGGACGAAGCGGGTGTCGCGTCCGGCGTGGGGCCGGGTTCGGCGAGCGCGGTCCACTCGAGCAGGGTGCCCGGTGGTGCGCTCAGGTGTTCGAGAAAGAGCAACTGCATCAGGACCTCGCGAAATCCGGGGCGGCCGCCACGTATTCGCCGGTGGTGGCGATGGCGCGCAGAGCGGTGCGAATCGAGTCGAGATAGGCCGCCGCGGACGCCGCGGCGGTGGGGGTGTCGGGGAACATCATGCTGACGTGCAGGCGGTCCAGTTCCCGGCTGAACCACATCGGCGAGGTCTGACCCATCCGGGCGCGTGAGCCCAGCCCGTTGATCCCGGACACGTTGGGCAGCGCGTTCTCCAGTGCCGCACCGGAAATCGCGCGGACGTCCATGTAGGACACCCACGGCCATTCGGTGGTCACCGGCAGCGGCGCGCCGGTGAGTTCGGCGGCCCGCTGTAGGGCGGCGTGGATCGGCACGCTCGCAAGGGGTTTCACCCAGTCCAGCGCGACGCCCGCGCGGCCGACGAGATCGGTGAAGCTGTCGGTCGGGTCGAGGTCGAACGAGATCGGTAGCAGGTTGATGAACCAGCCCTGGGCGAGCTGATACTGCGGTTCCTGCCGGGTGCCGACCACGTTGAGCCCGAGATAGTGCGTGCGCCCGGCGAATTGGAGTTCGGCCAGCGCGATCGCCGCGAACAGGCCCGCGGAGAACGAGCCGCCCGCCGCCTTGCACGCGTCCGAGAACGCCTCGCACTGCGCGGCATCGAGCAGGTCGACCTTGGTGCCGCGGCTGTCGGCCAGCTCGCCGGGCGCCAAGCCCAGGTCGATGGGCAGCGGCCGCACATTGTCGGCGTTCTCGGCCAGCACCGAGGCGAGCCGGTCTAGTTCCGGCGGGTTCGCGGCCACCGCGGCCCGTTCGGCCCTGGCGAATTCGACATAGCTGCCGACGGGCAGCAGCACCGGATCCTGACCGGTCGCGTACGCCGTGTACAGCGCGTTCAGCTCGAAGATCGCGGTGACCAGCGAGAGACCGTCGCTGAACGCGTGATCGGTGTTGTAGACCAGGGTGAAGCCGTCGCTGCCGTGGTCGATGGCGCCGCAGAGGAATGCGGGCCACTTGGTCGGTTCCGCGCTCTCGTGGAACTTCTCGACCAGCAGGTCACGCAGTTCCTCACCCGAGTCGAACGTGCCGACGGTGCTGGTCTCGAGCTCGACCGCGGCCGGATCGAGCAGGTAGCGGGTGAGCTCGAACCGGCCCTCGGTCTCGTCCAGGGCGAACCACGAACGCAGGCTCTCGTGCCGCTGCAGGAACGTGGTGAACGCGCGGCGCAGCGCGTCCGCGTCCAGCGGGGTGGCGACGGTGAAGCACAGCGACAGTTCCGAGGCCAGCGGATCGTCGGTATGCCGACGCGCGGCCCAGCGGCGAATATGCGACTCCTGCACGTAGGTCGGCGGTGCGTCGGAGGGCGCGGTCGCCGCGGTCGCGGCCTTGCTCGCCGCCGTGGTGGTGAACTCCAATAGGACCCCCGGTTTCGGCAACCAGTCTTCGGTGAGGGTCATCTCCATGACAGCGGCGCTCCTTCGATCGGGCGGATTCGAGCATCTCCGTAGCGGGTGAATTCGGCCAGCAGATCGCGCATGCGCAGCACGTGCCGGTGGATGTCGCGGGTGGCCTTGCTGGTGCCGGGGTAACGCATGTTCAGCGTCACGCCGGTGGGCGTGCGAACGAACCAGAAGAAGAACTCCTCCGGCGACACGTTGCGGCTGCGCAGCCAGCGGGTGCCGGTGTCGACCCAGGTGTCCGCCGCCTGGGCCGAACGAACGTCCATGTAGGACACCATGAAAGAGATGCGCGGCCGCTCGCCGAGCAGTTCGCAGACCCGGGCGAACGGCACCGTCGCTGCGCTGCGGGTGCGCCGCAGTTCTTCCCCGGCCGGGGTGATCAGCTCGGCGAGCGTGCGGGCGGGGCCGCAATCCAGTTGGAACGGCGCGAGTCCGACGAACCAGCCGAGGGTATCGGCCCACTGCGGTTCGGAGCGGGTGTGCAGCGGGATCACCGTGCGGAAGTCCCGGCCCGCGCCGAGTTCGGTGGTCGTCACCGCGAACGCGGCGAGCAGTGCGGCGAACAAACCCTGGCCCTGCTGCCTGGCGACGGCCGAAGCGGCATCGGCCGCGTCGGCGTCGAGCACCTCGACCGAGAGATTGCGCTGCGGCACCCGGCGCGGCGGCGCCTCGGCGGGGCCGGTGAGCTGGATCGGCGCGGCCGCGACCTTGCTGAGTGTGCCGCTGGGCAGCGAGTTCTCGGTGCGGTCGGGAAAGAACGTCCGCCAGGTCGCCACCGCCGGGGTGTCCGCGGTGGCGTCGGCCGCGCGGACGCGTTCGTCCTGGCAGAAGTCGACATAGCTGCCGGTGTCGGGCAAGCGGGCCGGTTTCCCCGCGCGCACGGCCTGATACAGCGCGTGCAGCTCGCCGCCGGTGGAAACGGTGGAGTAGCCGTCCATGATCGAGTGGTCGGCCGCGAACACGACGGTGAAGCCGTCGCGGTTCGCGATCGTCACGCAGACGTAGGCGGGCCAGCGCAGCGGTGAGGTTCCGTCGTCGAGCAGCCCGTTGACCAGCCGATAGGTGGCCATCGTCGAGGCAGGCGCGCCCGCGTCGACCGGCTGCACCCGGATTCCACCGGGCGGCAACGTGTATCGAGCGGGCCGGCCACCCTCGATGGTGACGTGCGAGCGCAGCCCTTCGTGCCGGTCGATCCAGGCGTCGAAGGCCGTGCGCCAGGCCTGCGGGTCGAGCGGTCCGTCGATCCGGAACGCATGGCCGAGCCAGTAATGTCGGCGATCTCGTATTCGACTGTGCTCCACCGCGTCCCGGAGGTGGTGCTCGTGGTTATAGGAGACGGCCCGCGTATCTCGTGGCCAGTCGGCCCAGTGCGAAGTGGCCGTCGGGAGCCACTCGATCACCCGGCCGCTCGGCAACGGATAGTCGGCCAGTTCGATGAATTCCATGACACACCTTCAGCTGCCCATCGGCAATCCCCGTGCGCGGTAGGGGAATTACCGATCCGAATAGTGACAAGAATTTCGGCCTGCATCCGAGAACTTTGTCCGAACGGTCCCGGGACGTCATCGTCGGACCGGGACGAGACAAACTGTAGAAGAAATTCCCGGCGAATGTGTCGGTGAGGTGAGTCACCGGTATTTGCCGGAGGTTGCCGGACAACGGTGTTGCGGGCCACGCAACCGCGAGCGGCAGCGCCGCAGCCTGCGGATATATGAAATACTTAATGTTCAGATAGCTGAGAGATAGCGTGACAATGTGTCTCAAAGCACCTGGAATTCATCCTAGGTTTTCGCGATCTTTACAGGTCGAGGGTCTGAAGGTGGGCTAAACGTGACCTGCGGCATACCTGGGCCGGTCGGTTCGGCCCAGGTATGCCGGGCGGTCAGCCGGTGAACGCGGACGCCGGCGCCAGCGGAACTATGAGGCTGGACGGTCGTACGGCGTCCCGGTGGATCTGCTGGGACGAGCCGAGCAGGCGGGGCAGGTCGGTGGGGATCGGCATGGTCGACGGGAACGTGCCGCTCGTGATGCGCACGCGCAGCGCGTGCCCGGGTTCCAGGCGATAGAAGGTCGGGCGGATCTTGATCGCCAGTTCGGTCACCGCGCCCGGCGTGAGCAATTGCTCGGCATCCTTGCGCACCACGTGTTCCGGTGCGTAGATCGTGCCATCCGTTGTGCGCCAGGTCTTTTCATCGTTCAGGGTGCGCTGGCTGGCCAGCTGGGAGCCGCCGGTGATATTCACCGCCGTGCCGTCGGGGGCGACATCGTCGAGCCAGACCTGGAAGGCGGCGTCGTTGCTCGTCGAGGACGCGTAGAGCTCGACGCTGCTCGGTCCGGCCAGCACGGTCGGTTCGGTCACCGGGTCCATCGTGTAGCGCAGGCCCGCGGTCGGCTCCTGCACCCACTCTGTACAGGGGTTGTAGGCGTTGAACAGCCGGAACAGGAAATCGAACAGGCCGGCGCTGTACTGGCCGAGGCTCTGCCGGTTGCAGATGGTGTCGATGCCGGTGTAGTCCAGCCGATCCGAGGCGTCGGCGGCCGCGGGCGGCTGCGCCACCAGGCGGTTGCCGTCGAAATAGCGCCGCTGAATCGCGGCCTGTTCGAACGGATACCGCGCGGTGGCCACCGCCATATTGTTCGGATCGATCACATGTAATGGCGTGTCGGTTTTGTCTATTCCGTTCGGAATGTCCTTGAGCCACCGGTCGAACCATGCGACGGTGATCATGTCGGTATCCAGCCGGGAGCCGGGACCGAAGCCCAGACCCACGTGGTACCAGGGGCCCATCAGCAGCTGATACCGGCCGTCGGTGGCCTGCCCCGGCGCCATCGGCGCGAACTGATCCTTGCCCGCGGCGATGTTCTGCAGCTGGGAGTAGTTGCGCCACGGCCCTTCCTGGTACAGATCCCAGAGGCCGCCGACCTGGTACATCGCGATGTCGTTGTCCACCACCCGGCGCAGCTCGGTTTCGAAGCGCCGGTCCTGCCACCACTGGCCGTCATAGGCGAGCGGACCGCCCGCATACGCCTCGAGCAGCAGTTTGATGGTGCTGTCGGAAGAGACCACGGCTTGCAGATGATCGACCAACGACCTGATGAACTGCTGCGGCGACACCACGGCGGTCATGAACGGGCCGATCAGACTGAGATAGGGCACCAGCACCGAGATCGCGGTCAGCAGGATCGGGCTCATCATGCCGTCGTGGCCGAGCACCTCGTTGAAGATGTTGTTGGGCATGGCCATCGGCACGATCGCCTTCAACGGCGAACCGGGCGAAACGGATTCGGCGGTCCGCAGCGCCGACAGCGCGGGGAACGAGTAGCCGTACATGCCGACCTTGCCGTTGGAGCCCGGCAGCTTCGCGGCCCAGTCGACCAACTGCGCGCCGTCCACACCGTCCTGCTGCGAGGCCGGATTCCACGCGCCGGTCGACCCGCCCGTGCCGCGCACATCCGCGATGACCTCGATGTACCCGCGGCGCACCAGCATGTCCTGGGCGCTGGTGCCCTGGTTGATGATGCGCCGGGCGTCCTTCAGCTGATCGGGCAGCGGAATGTGGAAAGTGTCGATCACGCTGGTGACCGCCGCGGTGAGCGCGCTCGTCACCGCGCCGTAGGTGGTGAAGTTGACGACGACCGGGAATTCGCCCGCGGCGCGCTGCCCCGTCGCGGGGTCGGTCGGATAGCGCACCTCGGTCTGCAGTTGGGTGCCGTCGGCGAGCGGCACGATATGTCCCAATTCATAAGCGACGCCGTAGCGTTCGGGCGTTGGCTGGTAGCCGGCGGGCAGGCCGAAATCGGCGGGCGCGTTCGGGACCGGGCCCGAACTGGGGACCGCGTGCGCGGCGGGAGTGAACTGGATGATCAGTCCGACGGCGGTGCACGCGGCGGCGACCGTCACGGTGCGGCGGGAGACCCGCGTCCGGGAAGCAATTCTCAACTACCTGAACCTTTGCTGGGCGGTGGTCGAGGTCAAACGGCCTGCTACCCGTCCATCGGCTGGTGCGCGGATCGAGTGCGGAGAACAGTGGCCACCGCGTCCCGGATTGTGTCCAGGCGAGTCGGCGCCACGCCTGACCTCATCGTCGGTACCCAGCACAACGCATAGGCGGGGTACCGCAACACTGGCAATTCGCAAGAGCGCGCGAACGGTCTTTGGAAAAGTGCCTAAAAGGTTGGGTGCGAGCGGGTTACGGAGCGAACGCCGCGGACTCCAGCCGCCGGGCCAGCCGCGCGGCGGACAGCGTCATCGCGTCGGCGGGACGATGCGGGTCGAGCCCGGTCAGCTCGTGCACCCGGGAAAGCCGGTAGGTCACCGTATTCCGGTGCACGTTGAGCTGGCGGGCCGTCGCCAGCTGGTTGAAACCGCTGTCGACGAACACCTCCAGCGTTTCGGCCAGCATCGGCTGCGCGTCCAGCGGCGCCAGCACCGCGGCCAGGCCGGGACGCGCGGCATCGCTCACCGCGACGGTGTATTCGAACTGCAGATTCTGTCTGCGGCACAGGATTTCGCGCTTCGTCAGGCACCGGCCCAGTTCGGCGAGCACCCTGGCCTCGGCGTACATCGCCGGGATGGCGTCCTTGCTGCGGGCGGCGCCGACGCCGACCCAGTACGGCGGCGGCTCGGTGGGCTCCTGCACGGGCAGTCGTGCGGTGAGCCCGCCGAGCGTGGCCGAACCGTCGTCACCCGGCTGCAGCGGGATCAGCGCGGTCCAGCCGCCGGCGTCCAGGCGCAGGAACACGCCCGGAATCGCCTCGACCCGGTGCCGCAGCGCCGACGCGGGCCCGCCGCGGGTACCGCACAGGCGGAACACCGCGACGAGGAACGCGTCGGCCACCGGGATCACCGGATCGTTGGCCCATTCCACCGGATCACGGCCGGTGAGCAGCGCGTCGGCGATGCCGCGCCTGCGCTCCATCAGTTCCCAGCGGGGGTCGTGCACCCGCTGGGTGGCCGCGCCGGCGATCCGCGAGGTGACCAGCGTGACGTACTTCAACAGCACCAGCGACGCGTCCAGCAGCAGCTCGCGCTCCGGCGGACTCGCCGAGGCGCGCAACCGTTCCCAGATGAACGCCGCGCCGAGCCGGTAGCGCTCCAGCACCTCGGGCAGTGGGGTGCCGTCGCGCAACCGGTCCATCGCGAGTTCGACGAGTTCCCGGGTGTCCTCGTCGGTGGGTTCTTCGCCGCGGCGCAGGTATTCGAAGAACAGGTCGACGTTGAGCTTGGTGCCCCGGGCGAAGTCCGTTTCGACCAGCGACTGGGGCAACCGCTCGTAGGGCGGGATCGACGCGTAGAACCCGTCGAGCATCGACGCGGTCCGTCGATGGAGGTCGTCGAACACCCGTGTCCGCGATGGCATCATGCTGGTCTTCTTCCCGGACTAGGTCGAGTACAGGGCCTCGATCGTATCTGTGTAACCGCTGGAAATCGGCTTGCGCTTGAGTTTGCCGGTGGCCGTCAGATAGTCACTGCCGTTCTCCCACACCTCGGGGAGCACGATGTACTTCTTGATCTGTTCCACCCGGGAGAGTTTGCTGTTCGCCGCCGCGATGCCCTCCTCGATCGCGGTGAGGATCACCGGGTCCTTCGCCAGCTCCGCGACCGTGGTCCCGGTCAGGTTGTGCCGCTGGGCGTACGCGGCGGCCAGGTCGGGGTCGAGCAGCAGCAGCGCGGTGTTGAACGGACGTTGCTCGCCGATCACGACGACCGTGGACACCAGCGAGCAGTTGTCGGTGACGGTGTTCTCGATGTTGGCCGGGGACATGTTCTTGCCCGCCGCGTTGATGATGAGTTCTTTCTTGCGGTCGATGATCGACAGGTAGCCGTCGCTGTCGATGGTGCCGATATCGCCGGTGTGCAGCCAGCCGTCGGCGTCGATCGTCTCCGCGGTCTTGGCCGGGTCGTTGCGGTAGCCGCGCATCACCATCTTGCCGCGGATCAGCACCTCGCCGTCCTCGGCGAGCATGATCTCCGCGCCGGGCAGCACGGTGCCCACGGTGCCGATCTTGATCCGCTCCGGCGGGTTGAGCGTGGCGCCGGCCGTGCACTCGCTCATGCCGTAGCCCTCGCACAGCGGCAGACCCAGGCCGAGGAAGAACTCGTGCACCTCCGGCGGGATCGCGACCGAGCCGGTGACCGCGACGCGCACCTTGTCCAGGCCGAGCCGTTCCCGAATCGGCGCGAGCACAAGGCGATCCGCGAGACCGAGCTGTATGCGGTCGAGCGTGCCCAGGGTGCGGCCGTCGGACACGGCGCGGGCCTGCTTGCGGCCGATGTCGATCGCCCAGCGCACCAGCCTGCGCCTGACCGGAGCCTCCGCGGCGAACCTTTCTTCCAGTGCGCCTTTGACTTTCACCCAGACCCGGGGCACGCCGAGGAACACGCTCGGGTGCACCTCGCCGAGCGCGGCGGCGACCTGCTTGAAATCGGGCACCGTGGTGATCTGCGCGCCGGTGAGCATGGTGAGGTAGTGCGCGAACCAGCGGTTCGCGGCATGGGCGTCGGGCAGGTAGGAGATCACCCGGTCCTCGGCGGTGCCGCCGCCGAATTGGTCTAGCACCCTGGCGTTCTCGATGAAATTGGTGTGGGTGAGTTCCACGCCCTTCGGCGGCCCCGTGGTGCCGGAGGTGTAGACGATGGTGAGCAGATCCTCGGGCCGCACCTTGCGCCAGGTGTCGTCGAAATCGAAGCCGTCGGCCGTGCGCTGCTCGACCTCGGCGAGCGAGAGAGTGCCCTCGGGCGCCGCGTCCACGCTGATCACGTGCTGGACGTGGATGCCCTGCTCGGCAGCCTTGGCGACCGCCTCCAGGATCTTCGGGGCGAACTGCTGCTCGCAGATGACGACCTTGGCGCCCGAGTTGTCGAACTGGTAGGTCAGTAGGTCGACCGGGTTGGTGTTGTAGACCGAGAACGGGGTCGCGCCGGTGTGCAGCACGGCGGTGTCGCAGAGGTGGAACTCCGGGCGGTTGGTCAGCATGATCGCGACCGTGTCGCCGGGCGCGACGCCCAGCGCGGCGAGCCCGGTGGCGATGGCGCGGACCCGCTCGCCGTATTCCCGCCACGTGATCGAGACGGCGCCACCGAAGGTGCGCAGCGCGACCGCGTCGGAGTATTTGGCGACATTCGCCTGGAATGCCGCACACAGCGTGTCGGGCGGCCGGTGACCGCCGGGACTGTCGTTGAAACCAAGACCTAACCTCTGCTACCGAAGGGCTGAGGCCCGCGCCGCTCGTTCGGGGAGACGGAGATGACCTCATCGTCACTATTAAGCACAACGCATGAGTGAGCGTCTTCGCTAGCGGCAAACGCGCAGAGTGTGGCGCGCCGCCTTGTGCAATTGACCAAGTTTCTTCCTCACTGGCACAGCGGCCACGAGCCGGGATGGTCGACCGGCAGGCTCGGCGCGGCCAGGTCGGTCTCGGTGGCGGGGGAGAAGCAGTTCGCCCCGGCGCTGCCGAGGCGTCCGCCGCCGAAATCGATGACCGATCCGGCGCCGAGGGTGCCGGTGCTCTGGGTCAGGACCACGTCGCCGCCGAAACGTGAGCGCTCGACCTTACCGGTGAGTTCGGCCAGGTCGCCGACGGTGTGCACGTGCAGGTCGGCGACCGCCGCGTCGGTCACCGTGGTGTCGGCGATCTCGAACGTCATGCGCGCCCGGGCCGGCGCGGGACCGCTGGGGGAGTAGGCGTAGACGCCGATACCGTCGGCGCTGCACTGGCTGAGCTGCGCGTTGCGCAGCGTGAGCGCGGTGGTGTTGTCCCGGCCGAAACTGGCCGAGAACAGGCAACTGCCGAGGTTGCCCGGCACCACCGGATTCAGCACCGCGGCCAGGAAACTGGAGCGGGCGGCGGAGAGCCCGTCGATGGTCATCACGTGGCGCGCGCCCTCGGCGCTCAGATTGAGATTTTCGACGATATCGCCTGGCACGTCGATGAATTCGCTGTTGGTCAGGGTCACCTCACTGTCCGGAGTGCCATTGCTGGTGACGAATTCGATGCCGTTGGCCGAGAAATGGCCGCCGCCGTGCCGATAGCTGTTGCGGTCGATGGTGATTCGCATGCGAGCGCGGTCGGCGGCGTTGACGAACAGGCCCTCGCTGTCGGCCGCGGCGTTGAGCGGGTCGTGCTCGGGCACCGCGATATCGCGCTGGGTGTTGCCGCGCAAAGCCGCGGTGAGCGAGGAGGTTCCGGTGCTCTGCAGGCCGACGGCCAGGACCGACAGCTTCGCGAGCCCCTGATTGATCCGCTCGGTCAGATTGCCGGTGAGGGTTGCCGACACCTGCGCCGTGCCGGTGGTGCGGACGTCGATGCCGTCGCCGCACGGAGTGTCGTGCACGGTGTTGCCCTCGATGGTGAGCGTGCTCGCGCCCGCGTCGGAGTCGACCATGATGGCGGCCCAGCCGTTGTTGAGCGCCACCACATTCGGTGCGACCGGCAGCGACGTGCCGAACGGAACGCCGAGCATCGGCGGGAACGGCTGCACCAGGAAACCGTCGTGACAGGCCCGGTTGGTCGCGGTCACGGTGTTGCCGCTCAGCGTGGTGTTTCCGACGTTGCGACCGTAGATCCCGCCGCGCTGGGCCGCGGTGACGGTGAGATCGCGGACCTCGGTGTCCGGGGCCAGCCGGATCGCGTCGCCGTCCAGCGCGCCGGTCGTATTGGCCACCGCGGCAACGCTTCCCGGCGCCCGGCCGCCGATCAGGTGCTGGCCGCGTTTGAGCGCCAGACCGCCGTCGAGCGGCGCTGTCCCGGGCGGTGCGGGCAGCACGACGATGGTGTCGCCCTCGCCGGAAGCCTGCTGCACCGCCGCCAGACTGTTGAAAGGCGCTGTCTCGGTGCCGCTTCCGTCTGCCGCGGCGGTCGCGCTCACATACCAGGTGCGGCCCTGGTCGGCGGCCGCCTGCGTGGGTACCGCGGCGAAAGTGAGCAGGCAGCAGCAGGTGCCGATCGCGGCGAGCTGCGGCGAGGTGAGTTTCATGGGGCCTTCCGGATCGATCTGGTTGATCCAGCCCACCCGATGTGCGGCGCGCGGGGTATCGGCAGAATGCCGAACCTGACGTCGCTTCTTTGTGCCTTTGCCCGGTCCGGTCAGTGTGCCACCGCGGTCGCCAGCGGATACGGCGGATCGCCGATGCCGACGATGCGCAGGTTGCCCCAGGGGTCGCGCTCCTGTAACCGGCCGGCGGTGGGGTAGCGGCCGGGCAGCGCGAGGAACACCTCCGCGCGCCCGGGATCGGGGAGTTCGTCGCCCGCCGTCGCAGTGATCCGGCCGTACCAGTGATATCGGCCGTCGATCGGGTCGGCGTGCCCGCTGAGCGCGACCGTCACCGGTAGCAGCGCGCCGGGGGCGTCGAGCATCGCCGGACCCGAATACTCGTATGCCGGTTCCCGGTCCGCGGCCACGGTGAGGTCGTAGTGGCCGGGATCCGGATGCCGCATGGCCCGCCAGTAGGACACGCTGGAGCCGGGCCACGCGGCGCGGTTGACCCCGTGCTCGTCCAGATACCAGCTCTGGCAGCCGCCCGAATTCCACACTGTCCCGGCGAGTTTCGCTTGGGTGCGGCGGTTGAACTCGTGCTGGGTCGCTGAACGCACTTCGATCCGGGTGTTGCCGGTCTTGCGCAGCAGTTCGACGCACTGGCGGAGGTAGCGCGCCTGTGCCTCGATCATGAAGATGATCGACTGATGCCCGCCACCGGAATTGGGGCCGACAATGAGGAACAGGTTCGGGAACCCGTGCACGGCGACGCCGAGGAAGCCCTCCATGCCGTTGCGCCAAGCGTGCGGCAGTGTGAGCCCGTTCGCGCCGACGATGTGCTGGTCGGCGAACCGGTCGGAGATCTTGAAACCGGTGCCGTAGACGATGGCGTCGAATGTTTCCTCGGCTCCGTCGACGGTGGCGATGCCGGTCTCGGTGAGCCGGGCGATCGGCGTGGTCTGCAACGTGACGTTTTCCCGCTGCAGCGCGGGATAGTAGTTGTTGGACACCAGGATTCGTTTGCAACCGAGCCGATAGTCCGGAGTGAGCCGCAGCCGCAGTTCGGGATCGCGTACCTGCCTGCGCAGGTGGCCGCGCGCGACCGACTCCACCCGGCGCATCAGCTCCGGATGCATGAACGCGGGGATCATCGACTCGTAGCCCCAGTAGATCGCCCATCGGTAGAGTCGTTGCGCGCCCGGCAGATACCGGAACGCGCCGTGCTCCAGCGCGGACAGTGGGCGGTCGGGTTTCGGCACGATCCAGTGCGGGGTGCGCTGGAAGACCGTCACCTGCGCGGCATCCTCGGCGATCCGCGGCACGAACTGCACGGCGCTCGCGCCGGTGCCGATCACCGCGATGCGCTTACCGCGCACGTCGTAGTCGTGCTCCCACTGCGCAGAGTGAAAGCTCTTGCCGCGGAACTCTTCCCGGCCGGGAAAGGCGGGGATCGAGGGCTCGTGCAGCGGACCGGACGCCAGCACGACCAGGCGTGGCCGGAATCGCCGCCCGTCCGCGAGCCCGACGGTCCAGCGGTCCTCGGCATCGTCGAAATCGAGTGTCACCACCTCCGCGTGGAATCGCAGATGGGTGCGCAGGTCGTACTTGTCCACGGTGTCGCGCAGATAGTCGAGGATCTCCGGCTGCCGCGCGAACATGCGTGTCCAGCGCTGATTCTGCTCGAAAGAGTACGAGTACATCAGCGACATCACATCGCAGCCCGCGCCCGGATATGTGTTCTCCCGCCAGGTTCCGCCGATTTCACCGGCCTTCTCCAGCACGACGAAATCGTCGATGCCCGCCCGGCGCAATTCGATGGCCATGCCGAGGCCGCCGAAACCCGCACCGACGATGACGATATCGGGTTCGGGGTTCATCCGAGCAACCCCCGCTGCCGCCAGATCCACTCGCCGATCGGGCCGATGAGTCCTTGTTTCTGCAGGAACGCACCGAGATTCGCGGCACCGATGCCGAGCGCCTTCTTGGCATCGGGGTTGCTCGCCGCGATCCGGCGGGCCGCCCGGCCGTCGAGGCCGGCGCGGTCGTACATGTGCCGGTTGGTCAGCAGGTAGACGAACAGCGGGGCCGCGACCGCGACACACAGCCGGGTGTAGGCGAGTTCGGCCCGCGACATGGTCGGCACCCGCCTGGCCAGCGCGTCCCTGGCGAAACCGATATGGCGTGCCTCCTCGGTGACGTGGATGCGCATCGCGCGAGACACCAAGGGCTGCAACTCCGGATCGTCGAGTGTGCGGCGCTGGATGGCGTCGAAGATCTCCTCACCGACCAGCGCGCCGACCCAGGTCATGGAGCCGCGCAAGAAGAGCGGCAGCACCCCGATGGCCATCCGGCCCGCCCGGCGCGGCCAGTACGGCCGGGCCTCGATGCGATCGATCAGCTTGCCGAACATCATCATGTGCCGGCACTCGTCGCCCATTTCGACGAGCGTGTAGTGCGAGTGCCTGGTGGTCGGGTCGTCGGCCATCAGCTCGCGCAACAGCAGCCGGTTGAGCAGGTTCTCGAACCAGATGCCCACGGAGAGCACGTTCGCGAGTTCCTGACGGGACAGTTCGCGGCGCTGCTGCGGGGTCATCGATTCCCAGAGCGCGGTGCCGTACAGCGAGACCACCTCGGCGGGCAGGAAGAGTTTGTCCGGATCCAGGGGCGCGTCCCAGTCCATGTCGATCACCGGGTCGTAGGACTTCTTGACCGATCCGGTCAGCAGGCGCTGCGCGAAGGACTCCTGGGGGATCAGTGCGGCGTCGTTGCCCATGACTGCTCCAACATTGTCGATTTAACCGATACAAACTGTTACATACAGGTTAGTGAGACAATATGTCGCAGTCAATCGTGCTGCGGGTATCGTGATGAGGTGACCACGACGAGTGCCCAGTCCGAGCCGCCCGCCGCGGACGGCCGCGCGACTCGCTGGAACGGGCACAAGGCCCGGCGGCGGGCCGACGTGATCGACGCGGCGATCACCGTCATCGAGGAAAACGGCGTCGACGTGTCCGTCCAGCAGATCGCCGACCGGTTGAAGCTGCCCCGCCCGGTGGTCTACCGCCACTTCGACGGCCGCACCGATCTGGACGAGCAGATCCGCCGCCAGATCCTGGAATCGCTACTGGCACAGATCATGCCGACGCTGCACCCCGACGGCACTGTGCGCGACGCCGTGCGCGGCGCGATCGGCACCTACGTCCGCTGGGTCGAGCGGCACCCGAACCTGCACCGCTTCATCGGCGGCGCGGCGCCGCAGGGCGAAACCTCGCTGGCCGGGGCCAGGGACCGGATCGGTGGCCGGCTGGCCGACATGTTCGCGCTCTGGCTGTCCGGCTTCGGCATCGACCAGGCCCGCGCGCGGCCGATGGCCTTCGGCATCATCGGTTTCGTCGACGGGGTGGTGAACAGCTGGCGCGCCGATGCCGGCACGACGCTCACCTCCGACCAGGTGGAAGGCATCCTCACCGAATCGGTGCTGGCGCTCTTCGAGGGCAACGCACGCAGTCTCGGCGTGCCGCTGGAGCGCGATCTGGTCGTGCGGGACCTGCTGGTGGCACCGGAAGCGCTGAGCGCCAGGTGATCAGCAGGCGCGGCTGCTCACGGCCGGTGTAGTTCGACTGCGAGACGGATCAATTCGGGCACGTGCTCGCCGTCGGTGCGGGCGTGCCGCACCGCCTCCTCGATCGGAAAAGCCCGCACCTCCACGATCTGCTCGGCGTCGTCCGGATTGGTCGGCGCGGCGTCGAGCGCCACGTCGGCTGCGCACCACAGCCAGGCCTTGTGCGGATGCGGTTGCCAATCCCGAAACGGCGCAGCGCGATTGCTGGTGGCGTAGTGTGCGCCGAGCCACCGCACCGGACCGGTAAGGTAGGCGCCCGCCTCTTCCCGAAGTTCGCGGCGGAGGCAAGCGTCGATGGACTCGTCCTTTTCGCGGGTGCCGCCGGGCAGCAGCCAGACGTCGCGTTCGTCGCGGCACAGCACGACGGTGTCGCCGACGAAGCCGACGACGTGGATGTTGGTGACCAGCTCGTCGGGGGGTGCGGCGGTGCGGAACTGCACGTCCATCTCGCCCCACGCCCAGTGGGTCGGGGTGTGCAGCAACGGATATCGATCGGCGAAGGTCACGACACGAAACTAGCGGGGCGAGACGGTACGGAGGAGGGGGACCACGTTGACTACGCTGAGGCCGGTGTCCGAACCTGTGCCATTGACGAGGCTGCTCGACGACGCGGGATTGCTGTCGCTCGAACATCGCCTGCACGTCGAGGAGGTGCTGGGTTCGCATCGGTGGCAGGCCGATATGGAGGCGGGGCGGCTGGAATTCATCGGTGCCGAACGCACGGTGGTCTGTACGAAGTTCCATCTGCTCGGGACCGCGGACGCCGAATCATGGCTGTGGGCCTGGGCGAACCCGTGGGGTTTCGGCAAACCGCTGATCGCGGTGGCACGGATGGTGCGCGAGTTCGGGATTCGCTACGGCGTCGCCGAATTGTGTGCCGCGGAGATGCCGGTCGCGCTCGGCCGGGCGCAGCCGGAACCGCACCAGGTGGCGAACCTGCTGGCCGATGCCGCGAAAGTGGTGTCGGGGCACTGGAGTTCCTACTGCGGTGTCACCGACGGCACGTGTGTCGCGTTTCTGGTCGAGCATCCGGACTTCCGGCTGCCGCCGCCCACCGCGGCCGGGCTGGCCCGGGTGCTCGCGCACGGGGTGAACGCCCTGCCGCTGGTCGACTACCGCCGCGCGATGCAGAGCTACCTCAGCAGGCGGGGCATGGTCACCGAGTTCGTGGAGCGCCAGCGCCTGCTCGAATTCAGCGGCTCCGGCGTCACGGGCACCATCGAGTTCGATGATGGCGGTCACGTGGTCAATCTCGAGGTCGGCGTCGCGATCGATCGCATCGAGCTACCGTCCGCACCCGCCACGCGTACGGCGAACATCGAGATGTGCTGAGCCGCAGGCGGTCAGCCTTTCGTGCCCGTCAGCAGTTGGTAGCCGCGGTGCCAGGCCCATTCCACCGGCCCGCGCTCGAAGCGGCGCAGCCACAGATGCGCGCTCGTCACGATGATCGCCGACACCAGCAGATACATGCCGACCGTGAACGGCACGTACAGGTCGGGCGCGACCCGCGCGGCGAGGCCGAAACCCCAGCCGTAGCACAGGATCGACGCGACGAGATTCTGCAGGATGTAGCAGCTGAGCGCGGTCCGCCCGACCTCGGTGAGGCGGCGGCCGACGAACCCGGCCTGCGTGCGGCGCAGGTAGAACTGCGCGACCAGCGCGAGAATACCCAGCGCGACGAAAGGCGCGGTGCCGTAACGGGTGTAGAGGAACAGGTGGCCGCCGCCGAAGACGCCCGCGAGCAGATCGAGCGGCGCGGCGACGCCGAAACCGATGATCATCAACCGTTTGCGCAGCACGGCGCCCTCCGGCCGGAAGACCCCGGCCCGGAACAATCGGGCGCCGAGCAGGAACAGCGCGATCGACATCGCGAAGACGAACAGCGTCTCCACCCGGAACGGGCCCACCTCCTGCACCCGGAACACCACGAGATCCCAGAACGACCCGTCCGCATAGGGATTCGCGCGTTGCTGCGGTATCTCGGGCCCGCTGTCGTCCGGCGCGAAGATCGTCGCGAGCGCGATGAGCGTGAGCATCGCGACATGGATGCTCGCCGTGCCGATCAGCCAACGGCGTTGTGCGCGTTCACTTGTCACGAGCAGATAGGCGACGACCAAACCGGTGACGGCGTAACCCATCAGCACGTCGAATTCCGCGACGAACAGATAGTTCAGCACACCGTCGAGCAGCAGCAGTCCCGCGCGCACCGGGTAGGTGCCCGGCCACTTGCGGCCGCCGCGCTGCGCGGAGGCCTGCTGGATCGCCAGGCCGATGCCGAACATGATGGTGAGCAGGCCGAGGAACTTGCCCTGCGCCAGCTGCTGCAGCACTCGCTCGGTCCAGAGCCAGCCTTCGGCCTGGCCTTTGAGCTCGGTGAGATAGCCGAGAATGCCGCGGCTGTTGGTCATGATCCAGATATTGGTGCCGAGGGTGCCGAGGATCGCGATGCCGCGCAACACATCCAGCGCGACCAGCCGCGGGCGTGCGGGCACAACGGGGCCTTGCGCGCCGGCGGCGCGCGGATGGGCGAGAGAATCGGTCATGTATCGAGAATCGGCCCTCGGGCCGCGCGCGCAGATCCTTCGGAAGTACCACGCGCAGGATGAATTCACGGGTCGTCCGGCCCATCCTTCGGCGTAACCCGGCACCCGGAGCGCGGCCGATCGGAGGGTGCTCCGACGCGCTGCGCAGCGTCCGGGGAGGGCGGTGCACGGACCGCAGTCGGCGACGCCTACTAGGCTCGACCCATGCAGCGCATCATCGGAATCGAGGTCGAGTACGGGATTTCGACCCCAACCGAGCCGTCGGCCAACCCGATCCTCACCTCCACCCAGGCCGTCCTCGCCTACGCCGCCGCCGAGGGTGTGCCGCGGGCGAAACGCACCAGGTGGGACTACGAGGTGGAGTCGCCGCTGCGCGACGCGCGCGGCTTCGACCTGAGCCGGATGAACGGCCCGGCCCCGGTGATCGACGCCGACGAGGTCGGCGCGGCCAACATGATCCTCACCAACGGCGCGCGGCTCTACGTCGACCACGCGCACCCCGAATATTCCGCGCCCGAGGTCACCGATCCGCTGGACGCGGTGATCTGGGACAAGGCGGGGGAGCGGGTGATGGAGGCCGCCGCGCGGCACGCGTCCAGCGTGCCCGGCGCGCCGCGCCTGCAGCTGTACAAGAACAACGTCGACGGCAAGGGCGCCTCCTACGGCACCCACGAGAACTACCTGATGAGCCGCGACACCCCGTTCAACCAGATCATCCTGGGCCTGACCCCGTTCTTCGTGTCCCGTCAGGTGGTCACCGGCTCCGGGCGGGTCGGCATCGGCCAGTCCGGCGATCACGCCGGGTTCCAGCTCTCCCAGCGCGCCGACTACATCGAGGTCGAGGTCGGCCTGGAGACCACGCTCAAGCGCGGCATCATCAACACCCGCGACGAGCCGCACGCCGATGCGGACAAATACCGCAGGCTGCACGTCATCATCGGCGACGCGAACCTGGCCGAGATGTCGACCTACCTCAAGGTCGGCACCACCGCGCTGGTACTGGATCTGATCGAGGCGGGCGAGGACCTGTCCGATCTGCAACTGGCCCGCCCGGTCACCGCCGTGCACACGATCAGCCACGACCCGACCCTGCGCGCCACCGTCGCGCTCACCGACGGCCGCGAGCTCACCGGCCTCGCGCTGCAGCGGATGTACCTGGATCGGGTGATCAAGTTCGTGGATCGCACCGGCAACGACGACAAGCGCGTCCAGGACATCATCGAGAACTGGGCGATGGTGCTCGACCTGCTCGAACGCGACCCGATGGAATGCGCGAGCCTGCTCGACTGGCCGGCCAAGCTGCGCCTGCTCGAGGGCATGCGCCAGCGCGAGGGCCTCAGCTGGGCCGCGCCCAAGCTGCACCTGATGGACCTGCAGTACTCCGACGTCCGGCTGGACAAGGGTCTCTACAACCGCCTGGTGGCACGGGGCTCGATGAAACGGCTCGTCACCGAGCAGCAGGTGCTCGACGCGATGACCAACCCGCCCACCGACACCCGGGCCTACTTCCGCGGCGAATGCCTGCGCCGCTTCGGCGCCGATATCGCCGCGGCGAGCTGGGATTCGGTGATCTTCGACCTGGGCGGCGACTCGCTGGTCCGCATCCCGACCCTGGAACCGCGCCGGGGCACGAAAGCCCATGTCGGCAAGCTGCTCGACGGCGTGACCTCGGCCGCCGACCTTGTGGAACAGCTCACAACCTAGGTATCAACACAGTTCCACATCGGTACGGAATACGACATCGCGTCGGTTCTGCTGGGTAGTGTTGAAGAACGGGCACGGACATTGCTCATGATCGGGGCCGTGCTCGCAAGTGAGCTCCGGTCATGATGAGGACAGAGGAGGTCGGCTGCCATGGCACAAGAGCAGACCAAGCGCGCCGGGGGCGGCGACGAGGATGAGGGCCCGGACGGTGTGGACGCCGCCGGTCAGGAGCGCCGCGAAAAGCTTGCGGAGGAGACCGACGACCTACTCGACGAGATCGATGATGTGCTCGAGGAGAACGCCGAAGACTTCGTCCGCGCGTACGTTCAGAAAGGCGGCCAGTGACAGTAGGTGACCCCTCGCGTCTCCACCTGGGGTACGCCCTCTCGTCCTTCTCCGAATACCTTCGCATGCACGCGCCGGACCTGTTGCCCGCCAACAAGTTCGCCGCGATGGACGGCGCCGGGCTCGGCGCCGCCGCGAAGGATCTCGCGCCGCATGGAACCACCATCGTCGCGATCAGCTACCGCGGTGGCGTGCTCATCGCGGGTGACCGGCGGGCCACCCAGGGAAACCTGTTGGCCAGCAGGGACATCGAGAAGGTCTACATCACCGACAGCTTCTCCGCGGCCGGCATCGCGGGTACCGCGGGCATGGCCGTCGAGATGGTGCGGATCTTCGCGGTGGAGCTGGAGCACTACGAGAAGCTCGAGGGCGTGCCACTGACTTTCGACGGTAAGGCGAACAAGCTGTCGAAGATGGTGCGTGAGAATCTGCCTGCGGCCCTGCAGGGTCTGGCGGTGGTACCGATGCTGGTCGGCTACGACCACAACGCCACCGATCCGGACCGGTCGGGCCGCATCGTGTCCTTCGATGTGGTGGGTGGACGCAGTGAAGAGCGGTTCGGTTACGCGGCGGTGGGATCGGGTTCGGTCTTCGCCAAGGGATCGCTGAAGAAGCTGTACACCAAGGGAATTGATCAGGAGCGGGCGTTGCGCGTCGCCGTCGAGGCGCTGTTCGACGCGGCCGACGACGACACTGCGACCGGCGGTCCCGATCTGCTGCGCGGGATCTACCCGACGGCGATCGTGATCGACGACGACGGCGCGGTCGAGGTGACCGAGGATCGTCTGGCCGAGATCGCGCGGGCGATCGTCGCCGACCGTGAGGCTGCGGAAGAAGGGAGCGCTCGCGCATGACACTGCCGTACTACGCGTCGGCCGAGCAGATCATGCGCGACAAGACCGAGCTCGCCCGCAAGGGCATCGCTCGGGGTCGCAGCGTCGTGGTCCTGGTGTACGACAAGGGTGTCGTGTTCGTCGCGGAGAACCCGTCCGCGACGCTGCACAAGGTGAGTGAGCTCTACGACCGGGTCGGGTTCGCCGCGGTCGGCAAGTACAACGAGTTCGAGAATCTGCGCCGGGACGGCATTCTCCGGGCCGACCTGCGTGGATACTCCTACGACCGCCGGGATGTGACCGGGCGGGCGTTGGCCAACGGGTACGCGCAGCTGCTCGGCACCATCTTCACCGACCAGCTCAAGCCGTACGAGGTGGAGATCTGTGTCGCCGAGGTGGGGTATCCGGAACAGCAGCCGACCTCGGTGCTGTATCGGATCACCTTCGACGGGTCGATCGTGGACGAGCGCGAATACGTGGTGATGGGCGGCACGACCGAGCCCATCGTCACGGCGCTGAAGGCGTCCTACCAGCCCGGCCTGGACCTGGCCGCCGCGATCAAGGTCGCGGTGCAGGCCCTGCAGGCCGGGGTGCCCGAGGGCGCGGAGAAGGAGAAGCGCGTGCTCGGCGTGAGCTCCCTCGAGGTCGCCACGCTGGAGCAGGCGCGGCCGCGGCGGGCGTTCCGCCGGGTCACCAACTCCACCCTCGAGCAGCTGCTCGAGCCGCCGAAGAAGGCCAAGAAGGCGGAGGAGCCGCCGGCCGCGGAGACCCCGGCCGCGGAGTAGCCGGAAAGCCGGTATCGGGCCCGTAGCGGACAAACGCCGCTACGGGCCCGAGTCGGGTCCGGGTGTCGAGCGAACCGGGCATAACGGGCCGAATCGTTGTGAACCCGTATGCGTTCGTGTTGTCCGCAGCCCCACGCGAGTGCATGACATGGCTGTAATGTCGATGGTGTGCAGCGACGAATCATGGGGATCGAGACCGAGTTCGGTGTGACATGCACCTTCCACGGTCACCGTCGGCTGTCCCCCGACGAGGTGGCCCGGTATCTTTTCCGCCGGGTGGTGTCCTGGGGCCGTAGCTCGAACGTGTTCCTCCGCAACGGTGCTCGGCTCTACTTGGATGTCGGGTCCCATCCGGAGTACGCGACTGCCGAATGCGACAGCCTGCACCAATTGGTGACCCACGACCGAGCAGGCGAGCGGGTCCTCGAAGAGTTGTTGATCGATGCCGAGCAGCGGCTCGCCGAAGAAGGCATCGGCGGCGACATCTACTTGTTCAAGAACAACACCGATTCCGCGGGCAACTCCTACGGCTGCCACGAGAACTTCCTCGTGGTGCGGGCCGGCGAGTTCTCCAGGATCTCCGACGTGCTGCTGCCGTTCCTGGTCACCCGCCAGTTGATCTGCGGCGCGGGCAAGATCCTGCAGACGCCGAAGGCGGCCACGTTCTGCCTGTCGCAGCGGGCCGAGCACATCTGGGAGGGCGTCTCCTCGGCGACCACCCGTTCGCGGCCGATCATCAACACCCGCGACGAGCCGCACGCGGACGCGGAGAAGTACCGCCGCCTGCACGTCATCGTGGGCGATTCGAACATGGCCGAGACCACCACCATGCTCAAGGTCGGCACCGCCGCCCTGGTGCTGGAGATGATCGAGGCGGGCGTCTCCTTCCGTGACTTCGCGCTGGACAACCCGATTCGCGCGATCCGGGAGGTCAGCCACGACCTGACGGGTCGCCGTCCGGTGCGCCTGGCGGGCGGCCGGCAGGCCAGCGCCCTCGACATCCAGCGCGAGTACTACGCCCGCGCGGTCGAGCATTTGCGCAACCGGGACCGGGATCCGCAGATCGACCAGGTCGTCGACCTGTGGGGCCGCACCCTGGACGCGGTCGAGGCGCAGGACTTCGCCAAGGTGGACACCGAGATCGACTGGGTGATCAAGCGCAAGCTCTTCCAGCGCTACCAGGATCGCTACAGCATGGAGCTGTCCGATCCGAAGATCGCCCAGCTGGACCTGGCCTACCACGACATCAAGCGCGGCCGCGGCGTGTTCGACCTGCTGCAGCGCAAGGGGCTGGCCAAGCGGATCACCGAGGACGAGGCCGTGGACGCCGCGGTCGACACCCCGCCGCAGACCACCCGGGCCAAGCTGCGCGGCGATTTCATCACCGCGGCGCAGGAGGCGGGGCGCGACTTCACCGTCGACTGGGTGCACCTCAAGTTGAACGATCAGGCGCAGCGCACGGTCCTGTGCAAGGATCCGTTCCGCTCGGTCGACGAACGCGTGGACCGGCTGATCGCCTCCATGTAGAACGGGGCGACCGAACCCGATCCGTCGGGTCTCGGTCGCCGTCGGATCTCGGCGCTGACGTGCGCGCCGATCGTGCCTACCGTGGAGGCATGGCAGATACCGAACTCTTGAACGAGCTGCTCGCCGTCGAGCGGCGGGGCTGGGACTCGCTCTGCGACGGCACCGGCGCCGATTTCTACGGCGCCCTGATGACCGGCGACGCGGTCATGGTGCTCGCCGGCGGCATGATCCTGGACCGTCCCGGAGTCGTTGCCGCCCTGAAAGATTCACCGCCCTGGCGCACCTACGAGATCCGCGACCCGCGCCTGGTCGACGTCGGCGTGCACAGCAAGATCCTCGTCTACACCGGCGTCGCCTACCGCGCCGCCCCCGAACCCGCCTTCACCGGCCGCATGTCCAGCGTCTACCTCCGCGCCGGCGGCGAATGGAAACTGGCCCTCTACCAGCAAACCCCACTCACCGACTGAGTTCGTCTTCGGCGAGGTAGCGTTCTACGGTCGCGATCTTGGCGGTCATGGCGTCGGTGACGCCGGGGCGGATATCGGCTTTGAGGACCAGGCTGCAGCGGGGGGCGACGGCGATCACGGCGTCGGTGGCGGCTTTGACGACGGCCATCACCTCGTCCCATTCGCCCTCGACGGTGGTGAACATGGCATCGGTGCGGTTGGGCAGGCCGCTGGCCCGCACCACGCGGACCGCCTCGGCCACCGCCCGGCCCACGTCGACGCCGGTCCCGAGCGGCGTCACGGAAAACGCGATGATCATGTACTCCATAGTGCCCAAGGGTTTGGCTGGGCGCGGAATCGCGCGCCGCCGCGCACGGCGGGCGCGCCGCCCATTACCCTCTATCGGGTGGCGATATCCAAGGTCGAGCGGCTGATGAATCTGGTCATCGCGCTGCTGTCGACCCGGCAGTTCCTGACCGCGGAGCGGATCCGGGACAGCGTCGCGGGGTACGAGGATTCCGTCAGCGACGAGGCGTTCAGCCGAATGTTCGAGCGGGACAAGAACGAACTGCGTGACCTGGGCATACCTCTCGAGATCGGACCGGTGAGCCGGTACTCGTCGGTGGAGGGCTACCGGATCAACCGCGACGCCTACGAACTGCCCGAGATCGATCTGTCCGACGAGGAGGCGGCCGCGGTCGCGGTGGCCGTGCAGATGTGGGAGTCGCCGGAACTGGCCGCCGCCGCGGACGGCGCGCTGCTCAAGCTCCGCGCGGCGGGCGTGCACGTGGAGACCGACGCCACGGTGGCCGCCGTGCCCGCGGTCCCGGCCCGCACTCGCGGCTCCGAACCGGTGCTCGGCAAACTCCTCGCCGCCATCGACGCGGGCCAAGCGGTGCGGTTCGAGCATCGCGGCGCGATCAACGCCCCCTATCTGATGCGCGACGTGGAACCGTGGGGTGTGGTCACCCATCACGGCCGCTGGTATCTGGTGGGGCACGACCGGGACCGGGACGCGGTGCGCAGCTTCCGCCTGTCCCGGATCGGGGACGACGTCACGCCCTACGGTCCGGCGAACACGGTGCGCAAGCCCGACGGCATCGACCTGCGCGCGATCGTCTCGCAGGTGACCAGCTCGGCGCCGGTCAGCGGCACCGCGACGGTGTGGGTGGCCGACGGCCGGGGCCGCGAGCTGCGCCGGATCGGCCAGGTCACCGGCGAACGCACGATCGGCGGCCGGGCCGGCGCGGTGGTCGAGCTGCCGGTGCGCTCACGCGACTGGATCGCCCGCCTGATCACCGGACTGGGCCCGGACGCGGTGGTGCTCGCGCCCGAGGAGTTGCGCACCGACGTGGTCAACCGGCTGCGCTCGGTGTTCGATCGCACGGAGGTCACCGCGTGAATTCCCGGCTTTCCGTGCGGCTTTCGCGGCTGCTCAACATGATCCCGTACTTCATCGCGCATCCCGGCATCAGCGCCGCGGAGGCCGCCGCCGACCTGGGCGTCACCTCCAAACAGCTGATGAGCGATCTCAACCAGCTGTGGATGTGCGGGCTGCCCGGCTACGGTCCCGGCGACCTGATCGACCTCTCGTTCTCCGAGGAGAGCATCGAGGTCACCTTCTCCGCGGGCATCGACCGGCCGCTGCGGCTGACCTCGACCGAGGCGACCGCGCTGCTGGTGGCGCTGCGTTCGATCGTGGAGATGCCGGGCATGGTCGATCCGACCGCGGCGCACGCCGCCATCGCGAAGATCGAGTCGGCGATCGCGGGCGGCTCGGGCGCCGCACCGGAGCAGACCCGCACGCCGCCGCTGGAGGCGCCCGCCGTCGCCACGGTGCGTTCGGCGCTGGCCCGGCAGCGCGCGTTGCGCCTGGTCTACTACTCCGCGAGCCGGGACGTGGTGTCCGAGCGGGTGGTCGACCCGATCCGAATCGTCCTGGTGGACAACAACAGCTATCTGCAAGCCTGGTGCAGGCAGGCCGAGGGCGTGCGCCTGTTCCGGTTCGACCGGATCGAGGACGCCACCGAACTCGACGAGCCGGCGCGCCCGCCGAGCCACGCCACCGAGGAGTCCGCCGCGCTCGACCTCTTCCAAGACGATCCCGCGGTTCCCTTGGCGCGCTTGCGCATTCACCCCGACTACGCCTGGGTGCTCGATCAGTACCCGATGAACCGGATCGCGGTGCACGCCGACGGCAGCCTGGAGGCGACGATGCGGTTCGCCACCCTGGACTGGATGGCGCGGCTGCTGCTCGGCTTCGGCTCCGGCGTGACCGCGCTGGGGCCGCCGGAACTGGTCGCCGCGGTGCGCGAACGTTCCAACGCCGCCCTGGCCGCCTATGCCGCAGCGGGATTCGAGCCGACATGACCAGCCGGGTCATGGTGATCGGTGCGGGCAGCATCGGCATCTTCGTCGGCGGCAAACTGGCCGTCGCGGGCGCGGACGTCACCTTTGTCGGCCGGCCGCGGCTGCTCGACGAGATCGCCGCGTCCGGTATCCGGCTCACCGACCTGGACGGCGGGGACGACGCACTGGCGGCCGACCGGTTCCGGGTGGCCACCGAGCCGGACGATATCGGCTCGGCCGAGTTGGTGCTCGTCACGGTGAAATCGGCGGCGACCGCCGACGCGGTGCGCGAGCTGGCGGGCAAGATACGCCCGGGCACCGTGGTGCTGAGCCTGCAGAACGGGATCGGCAACGACACCGTGATTCGGGAGATCCTGCCGCACTGCGTGGTGCTGGCGGGCATGGTCATGTTCAACGTGGTGCATCACGCGGCAGGCAGGTTCCATCGCGGTACCGAGGGCGGCCTCGCGGTGCAGGACGATCCGGAGCTCGCGCCGTTCCTCGGCGTCTTCGAGCAGGCCGGGCTGGCGCTGCGCCGCTACCCGGACCTGCGCCCGGTGCAGTGGGCCAAGCTGCTGCTGAATCTGAACAATCCGATCAACGCGCTGTCCGGGCGTCCGCTGCGCGAACAGCTCGCCGACCGGGACTATCGCCGCTGCCTGGCGCTCACCCAGCGGGAGGCGCTCACTGTGATGAACAAAGCGCGAATTGCGCCCGCGCGGCTGACCCCGGTACCGCCGCGCGTCATGGCGACGCTGCTGACCGTGCCCGACGGGATCTTCCGGCGGGTGTTCGGACAGGTGCTCGCCGTGGACCCGATGGCGCGCTCGTCCATGTCCGACGATCTGGCTCTGCGGCGCAAAACCGAAATCTCTTGGCTGTGTGGGGAAATCGTGGGACTGGGGGCCATGGTCGATCTTCCGACACCGGTCAATCAGCGGTTGATCGAACTGGTCGTCGCGGCGGAGCAGGGGGATCGGCGCACGTGGACCGGGCCGGAGCTGCTCGCGCAACTGCGCGCCGCGCGGGCGGCGATCCGGTGACCCGGCCCGGCCGGCCCGGCTGAACACCGGACAAACGCGGCGGACAGTGGCGTTCGCGCATGTCACCCTCCGGTAGCATCAGAACCATCACCAGTCTTGGGAGGTATTAATCATGGGCAGTCTGAGCATCTGGCACTGGCTGATCATTGCGGTCGTTTTCGTGATGTTCTTCGGTGCCAAGCGGATGCCCGACGCGGCCCGCAGCCTGGGTCGGTCGCTGCGCATCTTCAAGAGCGAGGTCAGCCAGATGCAGCACGAGGGCAAGGACGCCAAGGACGCCGACGCGCCCGCTCCGGCGCAGCCCGCGCAGCCGCAGCAGCTGCCGCCCGCGCAGCCGGTGACGCCGACGGCCACGCAGCAGCCCCACGCCGAGCCGAAGTCGCTCTGAGCTAGACCGAGTCATGCGGAGCGGGCCCGGGTCGCGCGGCCCGCTCATGGCGGAGTGCGGAAACTCACTCCGGGCCTAGTGCGCCGTCGCCTAGCGGGGCACTCCTACCCAGGGGCAATCACCAACCATGCGAATCCCGTTCGATCCCCGGCGCAGCAAGCGCAGGACCAACCCCGACGGCACCATGTCGTTGGTCGAGCATCTGCAGGAACTGCGGTACCGGCTGCTGGTCTCGATCGCCGCGGTCATCGTCACCACGGTGCTGGGATTCATCTGGTACGAGTACGGCTTCCTCGGGGTCTCCAGCCTGGGCGATATCCTGCGCGGGCCCTACTGCTCGCTGCCGGATTCGGCGCGTGCCGCGCTCAGCCCCGACGGTTCCTGCAAGCTGCTGGCCACCGCGCCGTTCGAGCAGTTCACCCTGCGGTTGAAGGTCGGCATGACGGCGGGCATCGTGCTCGCCGCGCCGATCTGGCTGTATCAGCTGTGGGCGTTCATCACGCCCGGCCTGTACGCCAAGGAACGCAAATACGCGGTCGGCTTCGTCTCGATCGGCACGGTGCTGTTCCTCACCGGTGCGGTGCTGGCCTACGTGGTCGTGGCGCACGCGTTGAGCTTCCTGCTCTCGATCGGCAACAACGTCCAGATCACCGCGCTCAGCGGTTCGCAGTACTTCAGCTTCATCATCGAGCTGCTGGTGATCTTCGGTGTGAGCTTCGAAACTCCGCTGCTGATCATCGGATTGAACCTCATCGGGGTGCTCACCTATCAGCGGCTGAAGGCCTGGCGGCGCGGAATCACGTTCGGGCTCTTCGTGTTCGCGGCCATCGTGACGCCGCAGGACCCGTTCTCCATGCTCGCGCTGGCGTTCGCGCTGACGGTGCTGTTCGAGTTCGCGATCCAGTTCTCCCGGATCAACGACATCCGCAAGGCGCGCAAGGAAGCCGAGAATCTGGCCGCGCTCTCCGACGAGGAGGCGTCCGCGGTGAGCGGCCCGGAGCCGATCGCACCGGCCGAATCGATCGTGACACCCCCGGATAAAACTGCGCGCTCGATGTCGGACTACTCCGATACCCTCTGACGGTGACACATCACCGGTCGCACACGGGCGAGCTAGCGAAGTTCTCCACCGAGCTGAAATTCAGTCTCGATCCCTTCCAGCGCACCGCCTGTGCGGCACTCGAAGAAGGCCACAGCGTCCTGGTCTGCGCGCCTACCGGCGCCGGCAAGACGGTCGTCGGCGAATTCGCGGTACACCTGGCGCTCGCGGCGGGCGGCAAATGCTTCTACACCACGCCGATCAAAGCGCTGTCGAACCAGAAGTTCGCCGACCTGACCGAGCGCTACGGCCGCGAGAGCGTCGGCCTGCTCACGGGTGACCAGTCGATCAACTCCGACGCGCCGGTGGTCGTGATGACCACCGAGGTGCTGCGCAACATGCTGTACGCGTCCTCGGATGCGCTGCGCGGCCTGTCGTACGTGGTGATGGACGAGGTGCACTACCTGGCCGACCGTTTCCGGGGCGCGGTGTGGGAGGAAGTGATCCTGCACCTGCCGCCGGACGTGCGGCTGGTCAGCCTGTCCGCGACGGTCAGCAACGCCGAGGAGTTCGGCGCGTGGATGGAGACCGTGCGCGGCGACACCGCCGTGGTGGTGGACGAGACCCGGCCGGTTCCGCTGTGGCAGCACGTCATGGTCGGGCGGCGGATGTTCGACCTGTTCGACACCGACTCCACCGATCAGAAGGTGCTCGTCGACGAGGACCTGGTGCGGTTCATAAAACAGCGCGAACTCGCCGACCGGGCGAACAGCTGGGGCGGTCCGCGCAACGGTCGCGGCGGGCCGCGGCGCGACTTCCGGCCGCTCCCGCGCCCCGAGGTGCTGGCCAAGCTGGACGAAGAGGGCCTGCTGCCCGCGATCACCTTCATCTTCAGCCGTGCGGGATGCGACGGCGCGCTGGCCCAGTGCCTGCGGTCGCGGTTGGACCTGGGCCGGGACGAGGATCGCGCCGAGGTCGACGCCATCATCGAGAAGCACACCGGCGATCTGCCCAAGGCCGATCTCGAGGTGCTCGGCTATTGGGAGTGGCGCGAGGCGCTGCACCGCGGGCTGGCCGCGCATCATGCCGGCATGCTGCCCGCGTTCCGGCACACCGTCGAGGAACTGTTCGTCAACGGGCTGGTGCGGGCGGTATTCGCCACGGAGACACTGGCTCTCGGCATCAACATGCCCGCCCGCACGGTGGTGCTGGAGCGGTTGGTCAAGTTCAACGGCGAGTCGCACGCCGAACTCACGCCTGGGGAATATACCCAGCTGACCGGTCGCGCCGGCCGGCGCGGCATCGACGTCGAGGGGCACGCGGTGGTGCTGTGGCAGCCCGAGGTGGACACCAGCGCGGTCGCCGGCCTGGCCTCCACCCGGACCTATCCGCTGCGCAGTTCATTCCGTCCCGGTTACAACATGTCCATCAACCTGATCGACCGGATGGGCGCCGCCGAATCGCGGGCGCTGCTGGAGCGTTCCTTCGCCCAGTTCCAGGCCGACCGGTCGGTGGTCGGGCTGGTGCGCGGCATCGAACGCAACGAGGCCGCGCTGCGCAAGCTGCGCGATCAGCTCGGCGGCACGGAAGGCGGCTTCCTGGAATACATTTCGCTGCGCGAGCGGATCAAGCAGCGGGAACGCCAGCTGGAACAGCAGGGCCGGTCCGACCGGCGCGGCGCCGCCGTGGAGGCGCTGGTCGCGCTGCGCCGCGGCGACGTGGTCGCGATCCCGTCCGGGCGGCGCGCCGGGCTCGCGGTGATCCTGGAACCCGATGCGACGCCGGGTGATCCGCGACCGCTCGTGCTCACCGCGGACAAGTGGGCGGGCCGGATCTCGGTGGCCGACTTCCCGGTGCCGGCCGAACCGCTGGGCCATATGCGCCTGCCACGCCGGGTCGATCACCGGACCGCGCAGGCCCGCCGCGATCTGGCCTCGGCCCTGCGTAGCACCGGCATCTCCGCGCCGGGCCGGCCACGCCGCGGTAAGCGGTCCGGGGCCGCCGACGACCGGGAACTGGCGACGCTGCGCCGCAGCCTGCGCTCCCATCCCGCGCACACCCGCCCGGACCGGGAACAGATGGCCCGCATCGGCGAGCGCTACAACCGGCTGCTCCGGGAGACCGAGACCATGCGCCAGAAGGTTGCCGCGACGACGAACTCGCTGGCCCGCACCTTCGACCGGATTCTCAGCCTGCTGCAGGAGCGCGGGTTCGTGCACGACTCCGAGGTCACCGCGGACGGGCGCAGGCTCGCCCGCATCTACTCCGAAAGCGATCTGCTGGTCGCCGAATGCCTGCGGCAAGGGCTGTGGCGTGGGCTCGGTCCGGCCGAACTGGCCGGTGTCGTATCCATTCTGGTGTTCGAATCGCGCCAGGACGGCGGCTATCTCGGCGCGAGCGGGCCCACGGCGCCGATCCGCCGGGCCGTCGGCGAGACCATCCGGGTCTGGGGCGAGCTGCGTTCCGACGAGGCCCGGCACAAGCTGCCGCCCACCAGAGAGCCCGATCTGGGCTTCGTCACCGGCGTGCACAAGTGGGCGCGCGGCGACGGGTTGGCCGAGTCGTTGCTCGCCAGCGGTGACCAGGCCGCGCCGCTGTCCGCGGGCGATTTCGTGCGCTGGTGCAGGCAGGTCATCGATCTGCTGGATCAGATCCACGGCAACGCCGACGATCCGGAGGTCGCCGCGACCGCCGCGAAGGCGGTGCGGGCGATCCGGCGGGGTGTCGTCGCGGTGGATGCCGCATAACGGGCAAGTCGGTCCCTAGACTGCGCAGAGCGAAGCGACAGCACGCGCGCAGCCGAGGCGGCGGCGGGAGCTACGCGTACCGGATTCGATTGTGATTTGATTTCTTTCGCGTACCGACCGTGGCGGAGGAGTCGAGTTATACGACGGTTCCCACGCGGGGGGCTACCGTGTGTACAACGATGCGAGTGGAGGCAACCAGATGAGCGGCCCGTTTGGACCCAGCGAACCCGGGGAGGGGCGCAACGATCCCACCCAGCAGTGGGGCGGCCAGCAGCCACCCGGACAACAGTGGGGTGGCCAGCCGCAGACGCCCGCGTCGGCGCAGCCGACCCAGCACTGGGGTGACCAGCAGCCGCAACAGCAGTGGGGCCAGCAGCCCAGCCAGCCGCAGTGGGGTCAGCAGCCCGCGCAGCAGTGGAGCCAGCCCGGTCAGCCGCAGCCGCAGCAGCAGTGGGGTCAGCAGCCGCAGGATTGGCAGCAGGGACAGCAACCGCAGTGGGGCCAGCAGCCCGGTCAGCCGCAGTGGGGTCAGCAGCCCGGACAGCAGCCGCCGCAGGGCGGTAAGGGCAAGGGCCTGATCATCGGCTTGGTCGTGCTCGGTGTGGTCGTCATCGGCGCCGTCGTCGCCCTCATCCTGGTGCTCACCGCTCAGGACAAACTGGACCAGGCTGCGGTGCAGGACGGCGTCAAGAAGGTGCTCTCCGACTCCTACGGCATCCAGGACGTCAGCGACGTCACCTGCCCCTCCGGCGAGGCGGTCAAGGTCGACGCCACCTTCACCTGCGACGTCAAGGTCAGCGGCGAAGCCAAGAAGGTGACCATCAAGATCACCAAGGAGGACGGCACCTACGAGGTCGGCCGCCCCAACTAGTTCCCCCCGCCCGGCCGCACGCTCTCTCCGCCGAGCGTGCGGCCGAGCCGTATCCGGGGTCCGGGCGCCCTTTCCGCGCCGCGCGCCGGGCGAAGTCCCCACTCTCGTCCGGCCGAAGCCATCCGCTGCGGTTCGCGCACCCCTTCTGCGTTCCCGCACCCGCTATGGCATGCCATAACGAGTGCGGGAACGCAGGACGGGTGCGGGAACGCAGGACGGGTGCGGGAACCAGGGGGCTTCGCGGGTGCTCAGGCGGGGCGGGTGAGGGCGGTGATGAGGCGGGTGATGGGGCTTTCCGCGTTGTAGGTCTTGGCGAGTTCGTGCAGGCGGTCGGGGTCGGCGGGGGTGGTGGGGAGGGTGTCGGGGCGGGAGAGTTCCACGTCGGCATCGCAGACGACGCGGACGACCGGGGCGGCGGCTTTCAAATAGTCTTCCGCGGCACGGAGTTTGGCGCGCACGCCCTGCGCGAGGTCGGCTTCGGGGTCTTCGACCGCGGCGACGAGTGCTTCCAGGGAGCCGAAGCGGGAGATCAGCATGGACGCGGATTTCTCGCCGATGCCCGCCACGCCGGGCAGGCCGTCGGAGGCGTCACCGCGCAGGGTCGCGAGGTCGGCGTAGGCGCGGCCCGCATTCTCCAGTGGCACACCGTATTTCGCGGCGACTTCGGCGGGCCCGAACAGTTCCGCCTTGGCCAGCCCGCGTCCGGCGTAGAGCACGCGCACGGGTGGCTGCGGGGTGTCGCGGACGAGTTGGAGCAGATCACGGTCGCCGCTGACGACGACCACCGGGTCGGTGCGTTCCCGGGTGGCCAGCGTGCCCAGCACGTCGTCGGCCTCCAGTCCGTCGGCACCGCCGGTCGCGATACCGGCCGCGGCGAGGACCTCCAGGATCATCTCGACCTGCGGAGTCAGCGTGTCGGGGACCTGTTCCGCGCCCGGTCCCGCGTCGGCGGAGGTGTCGAGCCGATGCGCCTTATACGAAGGCACCAGTTCGACGCGGAAGGCGGGCCGCCAGTTCAGGTCCAGGCACACGACCAGCCGGCTCGGCGCGTGTTTGGTAATCAGCGAGGCGACCATGTCGGTGAATCCGCGCAGGGCGTTCACGGATCGGCCGTCGGCCGCCGTGATCTTCTCGGGGATCGCGTGAAAAGCACGGAACCACAGGCTCGCTCCGTCCAGGAGCAGCAACGGTCCACCGGAGTGCGCAGCAGAAGTCACGCGGGTCACGCTACCTGGCCACTCCGACAAATCAGCGCGTAACACCGACCCAGACGGATCCGCGGCGGGGACGCGCGTCGCGCTCGGGCGCAGCTGCTGGCCGCGGAATTCCGGCAATTAACTGGCCCAGACAGATCGCGCACGAGGGGTTGACAACATCTATCTGTGACACCCATTCTGAACACAGTTCAATTCGAACCGTGTTCAGAATAGGTGAGTCGATGGCGACAGATAGTTCGGGCCGCTGGGCGGCGGACCGGTGAGCGACCTGCATCCGGTGGCCCGGGTCACCCGGGTGGCCCTCGACCGCGTGGTGAATCCCGCTCGCCTGTCCGATCAGCGGCAACTGCGCGACGCGGTCGCCGGCAAGACGGTGCTCGTCACCGGCGCCTCGTTCGGGTTGGGCGCGGCGACCGCACATGGCTTGGCCGCGGCGGGTGCCCGCGTCCTGCTGGTGGCGCGGACGGCCGAGCGGCTGGACGAGGTCGTCGCGGAGATCGAGGCGGCGGGTGGTCAGGCGTTCGCGTTCGCGGCGGATCTGTCGGACGAGGCGGCGGTCGCGGCGTTGATCAAGACCATCGTCGAGCGGCACGGGGCGCCGGACGTGATCGTCAGCAACGCGGGCAAGTCGATGCGGCGGTCGCTGCACCTGCAATACGACCGGTTCCACGATTTCGAGCGCACCATCGGGGTGAACTATCTGGGTCCGGTGCGGCTGCTGCTCGGCCTGCTGCCGTTGATGCGCGAGCGCGGCAGCGGTCAGATCGTCAACATCTCGACGATCGGCGTGCGGATCGCGCCGGGTCCGCGCTGGGGCGCCTACCAAGCGTCGAAGGGCGCCTTCGACGTCTGGTTGCGCAGTGTCGCACCGGAATTGGCGGCCGACGGGATCACCGTGAGCACCGTGTACATGGCGCTGATCTACACGCGGATGAGCGCGCCCACGCCGATCATGCGCATGCTGCCCGGCCTGTATCCGGCCGAGGCGGCGGGCATCGTGGCGCGGGCGATCGTGCGGCGACCGCGGGCGATCCAGCCGTGGTGGGTACGCCCGGCCGAGGTCGGCTCCGCGGTGCTGCCCGGATCGACGGCATTGTTCATGCGGGCGTGGGCGCGCTGCACCCGCGACACCGACGCCGCGCTCGGAGGTGGGCAGTCATGAATCTGCCGCGCTTCAGTCCGGCGGTGTCCGCCGTGCTCGGAGGTGGGCAGTGATGAGCCTGCTGCGCTTCAGTCCGGCGGTGTCCGCCGTGCTCGGAGGTGGGCAGTGATGAGCCTGCTGCGCTCCAGTCCGGCGGTTGCCGCCGCGTTCGTACGGTCGCGGGTGGTGTGGCCGGTCGGTCCGGCGTCCGCCGCCCGGATGGGTGCCGCGGTCCTGCGCAACGGATTGAATCCCGCTGTGCTGCTGTCGGTCTCGTCCGCTCGATGGCCGGACCGCACCGCGGTCGTCGACGAGCGGGGCGCGCTCACCTACGCCGAGCTGTCCGCAATGGCCGACGCGATCGCGGGCGGACTGCGGGCCGACCACGGTATCGGCCCGGGTGCCGCGGTGGCCGTGCTGTGCCGCAACAGCCGCTACTACGCGGCGGGACTGTTCGGTGTGCTGGCCACCGGCGCGGACGTCGTACTGCTCAATACCGGTTTCGCCGCAGAGACGCTCGCCCGCTCGCTGACCGGGCAGTCCGTCGCCGTGGTGCTCTGCGACGCGGAGTTCGTGCCGGTCGTGCGCGCCGCGGGATACGAAGGCCCCGTGGTGATCTGCTACGCGGAGCAGGAGGCGGCGGGGGACTCGGTGGCGGCCCTGGTGCGCCGCGGTCTGCGCGCACCGGTGCGAGTTCCGGCCGGGCGCTTGGTGATTCTGACCTCCGGCACCACCGGCACGCCCAAGGGAGTGCCCCGCGACCCGGCGGCGACGGCGGTCGTCGGCACGGCCACGAGTCTGTTGCGCCGCACCGGGTTGCGCACCGGGACGGCTGTCGCCGTGGAGATCCCGCTGTTCCACGGGTTCGGTCTCGGTGTGCTGCTGCTGGGCATCGCGCTGGGCGGCAAGCTGATCCTGCGTCGCCACTTCGACGCGGCCGCCACTCTGGCCGCGGTGCCCGAACATCGGGTCCGGATGCTGGCCGTCGTCCCGGTCATGTTGCAGCGGATCCTCGCGGTTCCCGCGGCGGATCGCGAGCGGTTCGATCGATCGTCGCTGACCGTGGTGCTCTGCGGTGCCGCGCCGTTGCGTCCCGCGCTGGCAACGGAATTCATCGAGGCGTTCGGCGAGGTGCTGTACAACGGATACGGCTCGTCCGAAGTCGGGATCGGTTCGCTGGCTACTCCGGCGGATCTGCGCGCCGCTCCGGGCACCGTCGGCCGGCCTGTAATCGGTACCGAGGTGCGCGTCCTCGACGACGCGGGCCGACGCGTGCCGCCGGGCGTGGTCGGGCATGTGTTCGTCGGCAGCGCACTGGGTTTCACCGGTTACTCCGGTGGCGGGGACAAGGGCCGGGTCGACGGCCTGATCAACAGCGGTGATCTCGGCTCGCTCGACGCGCACGGGCGCCTGTTCCTCGCGGGCCGCGAGGACGACATGATCGTGTCCGGCGGCGAGAACGTCTATCCCCAGGAGGTGGAGGATGTCGTCGCCGCGCATCCAGAACTGTCCGATGTCGCGGTGATCGGGGTGGACGACGACGAATTCGGCCAGCGGCTCGCGGCGTTCGCGGTGCCCGAGCCCGGTAGCGCGCCGAGCGTCGATGACATCCGGGAATACCTCCGGCACAACGTGTCTCGGTTCCAGCAGCCGCGCGATATCCGGCTCGTCGCCGAGATACCGCGCAATCCGTCCGGCAAGGTCGACCGTCCCGCTCTGCGCTCGCTGCTGCTCCAGCCACCCGGCTGAGCGCCATGTCGCGGGAGAAAGAAGAACCCATGCACCCACCGGTTCCCGCCGATCGCCCGGGACAGCTGCTGTCCGCCGAACCGATGACCGCCTACCTGGTGCCCGGCGTGCGAATGCCTGGCCGCGCCTGGCGGATTCGCTATACCTCCACCACCGCTACCGGCGGCCGCACCGAAGTCACCGGCACCGTCCTGGTGCCGCACCGGCGGAGTCGGCCGGACAACCCGCTCATCGGATATGCGGTCGGCACCCAGGGGCTCGCCGATCGGTGCGCGGCGTCCTGGCAACTCGCGCGCGGGGTGGAATACGAAGCGCCCTTCCTGGCCATGGCTTTGCGGCGCGGCTGGACGTTGGCCGTCACGGACTATCCGGGCCTCGGCACCCCGGGTGAGCACCCGTACGTGATCGGCCACGCCCTCGGTCCTGCGGTGCTCGACTGCATGCGGGCCGCCCGCGCGCTCCCCGAGGCCGGGCTCGATCCTCAAGGGCCGGCGGCGATCCACGGCTACTCCGAAGGCGGCTGCGCCGCCGGTTGGGCACTGCAACTGCAGCCGACGTACGCGCCCGACATTCCTTTGGCCGCAGGCGTTGTCGGTGCCGCGCCCGCCGATCTGGCAGCGATGATCAACCGGCACGAGGGCGGAATGTTCGCCTTCCTGCTCGTCTACGGCCTCCTCGGCCTGGACGCCGCCTATCCGGAACTCGATGCGTTGTCCTATCTCACCGGTTACGGCCGTGCCGCCGCGGCGGTGTTGCGTCGCACGCATATCGTGCCCGCCGTCCCGCTCGGCTGGCTCGCGCCCAGCAAGCGCATCGACCGCTACGTCACCCGGCGGCCGCAGGATGTCCCCGCCATCCGGGCCCGGCTGCGGGAGAACCGGCTCGGCGACCGCGCACCCGCCGCTCCGGTGCTCCTCGGCTCGAGCACGTGGGAACAGATCACCCCGCACAGTCAGATGGTCCGGCTGGCCGCCGACTGGGCGTCGCTCGGCGTGCCCGTCACCCTGCACATTATGCCCTATCGCGAGCACCTCACCGGAGCACTGTGTCTGGCCCCCAGAGCATTCCGGTTTCTCGACCACCACCTCGCGCGGCCCGCGAACCCGATCACGCAACGCATCGCCTGAACCCGGCTCGCCGCAGCGTCGGCCCTGCTTGACACCCGCGCCCACAGTGCACCACCCTCGGGTCAGGCAAATTGAACCCGGTTCGGAACGGCAGGTGCATGGCCACCAAGTGGGGCGACCGCGAGACCCGGCGACGAGACATCCTCGTCGCGGGGCGGCGACTGCTGACCGAAAAGGGTTACGCGGCACTGCAGATGCGCGATGTCGCCAGGGGCGCGGGCATCAGCCCGGGCACGGTCTATACCTACTTCGCGACCAAAGAAGCGCTCTACGCAACCCTGTATGCCGAACGGCTGGAGGAATTCGTCGGCAAGGTCGAACCGAGTTGCGCCGACGCCGAGGATCTCGAGGAGCTGTTCGTCCTCGTCGCGACCGAGTATCTGGAGATGTACCGGGTGTACGGGCGCGAACTCGATATCTGGGCCGTGCTGGCCGGCGAGGTCGACCTGAGCGACGAATCCGGCGCGCAGCTGATCACCGCGGCGGCCCGCGCCTACGACCTGATCCTGCACACCGTCGAACGCCTGGATCTCGGGGACGACCCCGGCATGACCGTGACGGTCCTGTGGTCGGTCATCACCGGCCTGGCCGACCACTTCACCAGCGTGCGTCGCTACCTGCACCCGCACGACTGGGACGAAACGGTCCGATTCACCGCCCGCAAACTGATCTCCGGGGGCGGGAGTTCGGGTTCGCCGGGCCGGGCCGGGCGGGTAACGTCGGACGAATGAGCTCGCATACGGATGCCAGGTTCGCGGCGGATGTCTACGGTGAACGGTTGGAGCGGGCGGTGGCGCTGATGCGCGCCGCTCACCTGGACGCTTTGTTGATCACCCCGGGGCCGGATCTGCGGTACCTGATCGGTTCGGCGGCCGATTCGTTCGAGCGGTTGACCTGCCTGGTCATCCCCGCCGACGGAGCGACGCCGTCGGTGGTGATCCCGAAGATGGAACTGGCCGCGCTGGAAGGTTCCGCGGCGGCCGAGCTCAATCTGCAGGTGCTCGATTGGGTCGACGGCGTCGATCCGTACGGACTGGTGAAGTCCGCGCTGCACGTCGGCTCCCGGGTCGCGGTCGCCGAGGCGATGCCCGCGCTGCACCTCATCCCGCTGGCCCAGTCGTTCACCGGCCTGCCCTCCTCGGCCACGCCGGTGCTGCGGGAGATGCGCATGATCAAGGACGCCGCGGAGATCGACGCGCTGCGCCGGGCCGGCGCGGCGATCGACCGGGTGCACGCGCGAATGGGCGAGTTCCTCCAGGTCGGCCGGACCGAAGCCGAGGTCGGCGCCGATATCTCGGCCGCCATCCTCGAGGAGGGCCATACCGCCGCCGCGTTCGTCATCGTCGGCAGCGGACCGCACGGCGCCGACCCGCACCACGGTGTCTCCGAGCGCCGCATCGAGGCGGGTGACGTGGTGGTCATCGATATCGGCGGCCCCGTCGAGCCCGGCTACTACTCCGACTCCACCCGCACCTACGCGATGGGCGCACCCGATCCCGAGATCGCCGCCCGGATCGCCGTCCTCGAACGGGCACAAGCCGCGTCCGTTGCCGCCGTCCGGCCCGGTGTCACCGCGGCCTCGGTCGACGCCGCGGGCCGAGACCTGTTGGTGGAAGCCGGTTTCGGCCCGAACTTCGTGCACCGCACCGGTCACGGCATCGGGCTCTCGGTGCACGAGGAGCCCTACATCATCGAGGGCAACGACCTCACCCTGCAGGCCGGCATGGCGTTCAGCATCGAACCCGGCATCTACTTCCGTGGCGCATGGGGCGCCCGCATCGAAGACATCGTCGTGGTCACCGAAGACGGCTGCGAATCGATGAACCAGCGCCCCCACGGCCTGACCATTCTGTAGTCCCTGGATGCGCACCCGCCTCGTCGCGAGGTGGGTGCGCATGCCGAGCGCCGGTGCAGCCGCGTTCCTACCGGCCGAGACCGGGCTGCGCCGATCCGCCCTCATCGAACTGATCGAGGTCGACCTTCAGCACCGCGGACGAGCAACCGGCGACGGCAAACGTGCCGACGGGCATCGGCCGCGACCGACGCGAAAACCAGGTGAGCTGAGTTGTGCGGCAAGGTAATTCCCGTAGCTCGCGCCTAGGGCTCCAGGGCCGGGGCGAGCAGGGTGCGGCTGGAGAGAACGCGGCGGACGTCGATGGCGATGACCACGCGGGTGGGGTTCTCGCGGGGGACGCGGTAACGCCCGGCGTAGCGTCGTTCGGCTTCGGCGACGTCCTCGGGTGCGTCGAGGACCGTCGCCGGGCCCTCCAGTGTGAGCCACCGCCGCCCTTCGACCTGGCTCACCGCCGCGTAACCGCCGCGCCGGACGTTGCGCACCTTGGCCGACCCGCCGTCGGTGATCACTCGGACGAGCCCCGCCTCCGGATCCCAGGTGAAGCCCACCGCGGTGACGTGCGGTGTCCCGTTCGCCCGCACCGTGGTGAGGGTCGCGAGGTGCCGTTCGGTGACGAACTCGAGCGCGGCGGGGGACAGCTCGGTGCTGGGGGTGGGCATCCCATGACGGTAGCGGTTGTGCCCATATCCGAGGCGCACGGGCACTGCGAACCGGCCTGGTTTCCGCCGGCCGGCACCCGGCAGGACGTGCGGACACGCGTCGAGCACGGGACGCGCGGGGCGGTACGCGCCAAATGGCTCGGCGATGTCGGGTCGCGCGCGATGTTGCTGTAAGACTGGGCGCATGGGATCGCGTGGGATTGCGGACGGGACGGTGTTGTTGCTCGGTGGGCGCAGTGAGATCGGACTGGAGGTGGCGCGGCGGCTGGCACCGGGACAGACGGTGATCCTCGCGGCGCGCCGCAGCGGTGAGCTGTCCGAACAGGTCGCCGAGATCATGGCCGCCGGTGCGGAAGTCGTGCACTGCGTGGAGTTCGACGCGGACGACACGGCCGCACACCCCGCGCTTTTCGAGAAGCTGGCGGCCGAGCACGGCCAGATCGGCGTCGCCATCCTCGCGTTCGGCGTGCTCGGCGATCAGGCCAGGGCCGAACAGGATCCGGCGCACGCGCTCGCCGTGGTGCACACCGACTACGTCGCTCAGGTCAGTGCGCTCACCACGCTCGCGAATATGCTGCGCGCACAAGGGGATGGGCAGCTCGTCGTGTTCAGTTCGGTGGCGGGCATGCGGGTCCGGCGGGCCAACTATGTGTACGGTTCGGCGAAGGCGGGGCTGGACGGTTTCGCCGGTGGTCTCTCGGATGCGTTGCACGACACGGGAGTTCACCTGCTCCTGGTGCGCACCGGCTTCGTGATCGGCCGGATGACCGAGGGCATGGAGCCCGCGCCCTTCTCCAGCACGCCGTCCCGGGTGGCCGACGCCGTGGTCAAGGGTCTGCACAAGCGCACCAGGCTGGTCTGGTACCCCCGCATCCTGCAACCGGTCTTCTTCGCGATGCGCCTTCTGCCCCAATCGATCTGGCGTCGGATGCCCCGGTGAGCCGACCGGAGATCGCGCACCGCCGCAGTGATTCGCCCGCTTTTCGGCCCGGTTGCCGCGGCGGCCCGGTTGCGCTACGGCGCTTCGCTTTTCCGGAGGAGCCGTCGCTGGGTCGTGTGAAGACCTTGTGTATCGGCGCGCCGCGGGCAAGAGCACTGGGGTTTGCCGCGCAGACGGTGGACTTCGATCCGCTGCCGGGACGGGCACGATGACTCAGGCGTGGGCGGGACCGCCGGTGGCAGTCGTCGGCATCGGGGCCGACGGATGGGCCGGGTTGGGTACCGCGGCACGGGACGCGGTACTGAGTGCGGAGGTGATCTTCGGGTCGCCGCGGCAGCTTTCGCTTGTGCTGGAAGGGGATTCGCAGCGGGTGGCGTGGCCCTCGCCTCTGGTGCCCGCCCTGCCGGAGCTGTTCGCGCGCTACGGCGGGGCACGGGTGTGCGTGCTCGCCAGCGGGGATCCGATGTTCTACGGGATCGGCGTGACTCTGGCGCGGCTGCTGGGTCCGGCGGCGTTGCACGTACTGCCGCAGCCGTCCTCGGCATCGCTGGCGTGCGCGCGCCTGGGCTGGCCGCTGGCCGGGACGCCCGTGGTGAGCGTGGTCGGGCGGGCACTGGCGACCGTACTGCCCGAGTTGGTGCACGGCAGGCGCGTTCTCGTGTTGAGTGCCGACCAGGACACCCCGGCCGCTCTCGCGGAACTCCTGGCCCGCAACGGCTTCGGTGATTCCGCGCTGACCGTGCTCGAGCAGCTCGGCGGTCCGGGGGAGCGGCGGGTGACGGATACGGCGCAGCACTGGCGGTACCCGCCCGGCGATCCGCTGAACATCGTGGCGATCGACTGCGTGGCCGATCCGGCACGGCCGCGGGCGACGCGAATTCCTGGCCTGCCGGACGAGTTGTTCGGCGGCGACGGTCAGCTCACCAAACACGAGGTGCGCGCCCTCACCCTCGCCGCCCTCGCCCCCGCGCCCGGCGAGCTGCTATGGGATATCGGCGGCGGCTCGGGCAGTATCGCGATCGAGTGGTGCCGCACGCACCCCGGCTGTCGCGCAGTCTCTTTCGAACGCTCGGCCGGGCGCAGACAGCAGATCGCCGACAACGCGGCGGCGCTCGGCGTCCCCCAGGTGGCGGTGCGCGGCGCCGCCCCGGCGGAGCTGATGCACGAATCCGGCCCGCCGGATGCGGTTTTCCTCGGCGGCGGGCTCACCCAGCCTGGCCTGTTCGAGACATGCTGGGCGCAGCTGCGCCAGGGCGGCCGCCTCGTCGCGAACGCGGTGACGGCCGAATCCGAATCGTTGCTGCTCAGCTGGGCGGCGGCGCACGGCGGTGCGTTGCGCAAGTTCCAGATCTATCGTGCGGAGCCGTTGGGATCGTTCACGACCTGGCGTCCGCAGTTGCCGGTGACGCAATGGTCGGTAGTGAAAGTGCACAATGCGGGGTCGCGAAATGAGGTCCGCGGATAAAAATCGTGCACCCGCGGCGGGTAGGGTCGGTGGCCGAGATCCGATCATGATCGGAAATCCGGTTCCTGATGGGGAGATAGATGAAATACAAAAAGTTCGCCGCAACCGCATTTCTGGCCATCGCCGCTACCGGCGTCAGCGCGGGCACCGTGTACGCCGCACCTTCGCCCGTTCCGCCTGCGACGCAGGACCAAGCAACCACCGCACCCACCGTCACCGGTAAGGACCAGGGCGTCGACTATGCCCTGACCCTGGCCGACGCGGGCAAGTCCCTCGTCACCACCGTCACCGGCGGCGCGTTCACCCTGGCCGCCGACAAGCAGTCGGTCACGCTGCAGAACGCGGCGGGGGAGACCGTCACCAGCATCCCGCTCACCGCGACGGCCAAGGGTCAGCAGGTGGAGATCGCCGCGGCCATCGCCGACGACGCCAAGCAGTTGACGCTCACCCCGAAGGTGCAGCCGTCCGCGAACGCGCCGGTCGCCGCCGAGTTCATCGGCGCGCAGGAGTGGTTCTTCGCGGAATTGCAGCGGGCTTCGCTCGGCGCGCTGGTGGGCGGCTTGATCGGGGCCGCGGTCGGGTTCCTGTTCTTCGCGGTCGGCATCGTGCCCGGCGCCGTGCTCGGCGCGCTCATCGGCCTCGCGGTCGCGGGCGGTCCGTCGCTGCTGAACGCGGGTATCGCCTACTTCAGCGGCCAGCCCTGAGAACCCTGATTCTGGGCGGCACCGGGGAAGCCCGGGAACTCGCCCGCATCGCGACCGGCGAGCCGGGATTCGACATCGTCTCCTCGCTCGCCGGTCGCGTTCGCGACCCGGTGCTGCCGGTCGGCGCGGTGCGCGTCGGCGGCTTCGGCGGGGTCGCGGGTTTGTCGGAATGGTTGGCGGCCAACGGGATCGAGGCCGTGGTCGACGCCACCCATCCGTTCGCGGGGGTGATCAGCGGCCATGCGGCCGCCGCCGCGAAATCGCTCGGTCTGCCCCTGGTGCAGCTGCGGCGGCCGGGCTGGACCGCCGGGCCCGGCGATCGGTGGATTCGCGTGCCCGATCTGGCCGCGGCCGCGAAAACCGTTGCCGAGCAAGGTGAACGCGTCTTCCTGACCATCGGCCGGCAGGGCGTCGCCGCGTTCGCCGGTCTGACCCGGCCGTGGTTCCTGATCCGCGCCATCGACCCGCCGACCGGTGCGCTGCCGCCACGGCACGAATTGTTGCTGGCGCGTGGACCTTTCACACACACGGAGGAAACCCGGTTGCTCGCGGACCGGCGCATCGATCTGCTGGTCACCAAGGACAGCGGCGGCGACCGGACCGAGGCCAAGCTGACCGCGGCCCGGGCGGCGGGAGTGCCGGTGGTCGTGATCGAGCGCCCGCCGCTGCCGGACGGGGCGGTGCCGATGGAAACCGTTGCGCAGGTGTGGGAATGGCTGCGGGCGCAGCGATCAGCGACCGAGCAGCTCGGGTAGGCGGTCGAACCAGTCGAGCACGGCGCGTTCGTAGCCGATGCCGAAATCCAGCGTGGCGCGGGCATAGGGCGGTAGATCGGTGGGGTCCTCGTCCAGATACCTGCTCAACCTGCCCTGATGGATCTCCCGGTTGGCGGCGATGATGCGATCCAGGTGGGCGCGATCGAGGTGGTCTCCGAAGGAGAGCGTGAGCAAGAGCGGGAAGCGGATGTTCTCGCCGCCCGGATCGCGGGCGATCCACTCCAGGAACGCTTCTCGCCCCGCGTCGGTGATCAGATAGGGGGTGCGCTCGCGCGCGCCGGGGACGCCTTTCTCCACCAGTCCCGCCGCGTCCATCGTGGCGAGTTCGCGGTAGACCTGGCTCTGGGTGATCGTCCAGAAGTCACCGATCCGGTCCTGCGCCTTGGCCACCAGATCCCAGCCCGACATCGGGCCTTCGTGCAGGAATCCGAGCAGCGACGCCGCCGTGGAGTTCAACGGCTTGCGGCTGGTCGCGGTGTTCGTCAACCGACTGCTCCCTTCGCTCTCAACATTCCATAGTGGAATGTTATACGAAACGCGTGTCAGGTTCTTCGGCAGTGCACTAGTTGTCGCCGGTCAGCAGCTCGAGCCGGGCCAGTACCTGGGCCATGCCCGCCTCCAAACGGATCTGGCTGCGGCGCAATTCGACGAGATCTTCCTCGATCCGTTCGGCACGCTCGTCGATCCGGTGGATGCCGTCGAGCGCCTTCCTGGTGAGTGCCGCGAGTTCGTTGAGAACGTCCCCCTGTTCGTCGAGTGCCTGTTCGCTCGCGGTGGCTCGGGCCTCCAGGGCTCGGGCGCGCAGCGTCAGCTCCGACAGTGTCGCGGCCAAGATCCCTCCAATCGTCGGTGCGTCAGGAGATCCTACGCGTTCGACGACCTCGCGTCGCCTGCCCCGGCGTAGCGACGCGAGGTGTAGACGCGGACCCCGTGGTCGGTTTCGGTGGCGACGGTGGTCGACGCGCCGATGATCAACAGGGTGCGCATGTCGACGTCCGCCGGGTCGAGCTCGCCGAGCGCGACCACCCGCACCGACTCGGCCGGGCCGCCGACATCGCGGCCGAGCACCACCGGCGTATCCGGCTTGCGATGCTCCAGCAGCAGATCACGCATGGCGCCGACCTGCCAGGTGCGTTGCGAGGAGGCGGGGTTGTAGACGGCGATCGCCATATCGGCGGCGGCCACCGCGGAAAGTCGTTGCGCGACAACCTCCCACGGCTTGAGCCGGTCGGAGAGCGAGATCATCGCGTAGTCGTGCCCGAGCGGCGCGCCGACCCGGCTGGCGACCGCGTTGGCCGCGGTGAGGCCGGGCAGCACGCGCACCGGGACGCCGGCCCACTGGGGATCGTCCGCCTCCTCCAGCACGGCCGCCGCCATCGCGAACACCCCCGGATCGCCCGACGACACGACCGCGACGCGCGCGCCGCGCCGCGCCAGATCCAGTGCCATCGCGGCGCGTTCCGATTCGACCCGGTTGTCGCTGGCGTGCCGTCGCTGTCCCGGGCGGACGGGCACCCGGTTCAGATAGGTGGTGTAACCAACGAGATCCGTTGCCTCCGAAAGTGCTTCGAGCACCTCGCTGGTCGTCCACGCCGCCGCGCCAGGGCCGAGGCCGACGACGGTGACGTGTCCGCCTTCGGCCGCCCCCGCTGTGCCGAGGGTGGGCTCCTGGACAGCACCGGCTCTGGTGCTCGGCTCGTGCCGGACCGCTGTGACATGCTCGCTATCGGCAACACCCGTCGTGTCGAGGGCAGGTTCCGTCGTGGCCCCGGCCAGGGGGTACTGCTCGCTGGATGCTGGGTGGGTGAGCCGCGCCGCAGAGACGTTCTCAGCGGTGTCCTGCTCCTCGAGTTGCGCGGCAACAAATGTGGGCTCTGGCGCGCCGGACGGCGTTGCCGGGGAGCTGTTCTCCGTATGGCCGGTGCCAGTAGGGCGATTACGGGTATCCCGGGAGACCTGCTGCGCGGTAGCGGGATTCGCCGTCAGAGCGGGGATGGTGGTCGGGGTGGGGCCGGGGACCACGGTGATCGCGAAGTACGGTACGTCCGCGTCGTCGACGTCTGCGGCCCGCAGCACCCGCTGCCGGGTGCTGCTCGCCCGTTCGACGTAGTACGCGTCGTCGAGTCGCCCCGAGTCGGAAAGTGCTTGGCGCACACCGGGATAGGTGCGGCCGAGTTTCATGATGGCGGCGGCCTCGGTATCGCGCAGCCGCCGGGTGAGTTCGTCCACCGGCATGGTGCCGGGCAGCACGGTCAGCACCTGCTCGCCCTCGACCAGCGGGGTGCCGAGCGCGGCCGACGCGGCGCTCACCGAGGTGATGCCCGGAATGATCTCGGCCTCGAACCGGTCGGCCAGCCGCCGGTGCATATGCATGTAGGAGCTGTAGAAGAGCGGGTCACCCGCGGCGAGCAACGCCACCGACCGGCCTGCCGCCAGATGGGCGGCCAAGCGTTGCGCCGCCTGCTCGTAGAACTCGTCGATGGCGCCCTGATAGCCGCCGGGGTGGTCGGTGGTCTCGGTCGTCACCGGGTAGACGAGATGCTCCTCGAGCTGGTCCGCGCGCAGGTACGGCGCGGCGATGGCGCGCGAGATGCTGCGTCCGTGCCGCGCGCTGTGGAACGCGATCACGTCGGCGGCGGTGATCACCCGCGCCGCCTTCACCGTGACCAGTTCCGGATCGCCGGGACCGAGCCCGACCCCCCACAGTTTGCCGGGAGTATTCGTCGTCTCGGTCATTCCTGTTCGCTCGCAATCGCATTCAACGCCGAAGCGGTGATGGCGCTGCCCCCGCGCCTGCCCCGGACGGTGAGGAACTCGACCCCGCCGAAAGCGGCCAGCGCGTCCTTGGATTCGGCGGCGCCGATGAAGCCGACCGGGATGCCGAGCACGGCGGCGGGCCGGGGCGCACCCGCGTCCAGTAGGTCCAGCAGATGGAACAGCGCGGTCGGCGCGTTCCCGATGGCGACCACCGCGCCGTCGAGCCGGTCCCGCCACAGCTCCAGGGCGGCCGCGGAACGCGTATTGCCCATGGCGGCAGCGAGTTCCGGCACCCGCGGGTCGGTCAGCGTGCAGATCACCTCGTTGTCCGCGGGCAGTCGCTTGCGCGTCACGCCCGAGGCGACCATGTTCGCGTCGCACAGAATCGGCGCGCCGGCCCGCAGGGCCGTGCGCGCCGCGGCCACCACAGCGGGCGAAAACGCCACGTCCGCGGCCAGATCCACCTGTCCGCAGCCGTGGATCATCCGCACCACCACCTGCGCGACGTCCGGCGGGAACCCGCTGAGGTCCGCCTCGTCGCGGATCATCGCGAACGAGCGCCGATAGATCTCGGCGCCGTCGGTGAGGTAGCTGGCACGCACGTCGGACATGCGCATCACCCTAGGACGTGCGCGCCCGCCCAGTTCGGCGCGGGTAGCCGGAGCTCAGGTGCGGGGACGTTCGAGGATGCGGGACATGACGATGGAACTGCGGGTCCGTCCGACCCGCGCGTTCTCCCGGATGCGTTCGACGGTGACCTCGATTTCGGCCATGTCCGTGGCCATCACGTGCACCAGCGCGTCGGCCTCGCCCGCGATCGTCCACACGCCGACCACCTGTGGAATCGGTTCCAGACTGCGGCGCAGTTCGGCGGGGGAGATGTTGTCGCGGTAGTAGACCTCGACGTAGGCCTCGGTTTTCCAGCCGAGCGCGGCGGGATTCACCAGCGCGGTGAAGCCGATGATCTGCTTGCTCGCCACCATCTTGTCGACGCGGCGCTTCACCGCGGGCGCGGTCAGCCCCACCGCGCTGCCGATCTCCTGGAACGAGGCCCGGGCCTGTCTGAGCAGGTGCTCCAGGATCCGCCGGTCGATGTCGTCCACGTCACAACCCTTTCTTCGATGCACAATAATTCGATGTTCTAGGGCAGATATGCGCAACGAATCGCTGTTTCTGGCGCAATAGTAGGCGAATTACTGTCGTGTAAGCCGCAAGATCGCGCCGACCTACCGGGAGACACGTTGACTTCTGTAGCCACCCTCCGCGCCGAGTCCACCGCACGTCAGCCGTTGCCGAAACGGTTCGTCATGTGCCGGCCGGACCACTTCGAGGTCACCTACTGCATCAATCCGTGGATGGATCCGGACGCGCCCGTCGACCGGGCCCTCGCCCTGGACCAGTGGGAGCGGCTGCGCGCCACCTACCAGGAGCACGGGCACAAAGTCGATGTCGTGCCCGGCGTGCCCGGCCTGCCCGACATGGTCTTCGCCGCGAACGGCGGCCTGGTGATCGGCGACCGCGCGATGTCGGCCAAGTTCACCCACGCCGAGCGGGCCGCCGAAGGTCCCGCCTACCACCGCTGGTTCGCCCAGCACGGTCTGGCCGGGCTGGTCGACGCCCGCGAGGTGAACGAGGGCGAGGGCGATTTCCTGCTGGTCGGTGAGCGGTTGCTCGCCGGGATGGGTTTCCGTAGCTCGCCGGCGGCGCATCAGGAAGTGGCGCAGCACTTTTCCCGCGAGGTGATCTCGCTCGAACTGGTCGACCCGCGCTTCTACCACCTCGACACCGTGCTGTTGCCGCTCGACGCCACCACCATCGCCTACTTCCCGCCCGCCTTCAGCGCCGCGAGCCAGGCGGTACTCGCCGAACTCTTCCCCGACGCCATCGTCGCCATCGACGCCGACGCCGAAGTGCTCGGATTGAACGGCGTCTCCGACGGTTTCAACGTCTTCCTCAGCGACAAAGCCGTCACCCTCAGCGAATCCCTGCGCGAGCGCGGCTTCAACCCGATCGGCATCGACATGTCCGAACTGCTCAAAGCCGGCGGCAGCGTCAAATGCTGCACCCTCGAAATCCACTGACACCACCGGAATAGCACGGCCCGAGGGCTGCGGCCGCCACCGCAACCCTCGGGCCGTTGCCGTGCCGGAGGTATGGCGAAGGAGTGGCCCGCGCGGGGCGACCTGTGCCGGTGGCGCCCGGCGGACCGCGGCCTCAGCGCAAGCGCGGCCGAACGCGTGGCGGGTCTTCGCGTCCTCTGGGCCGGACGGTTTGGACGTGTCGGTGAGGCCCCGTCAGCGGGCGCGGGCTCATGTACCGGGGAGCCGAAGTAGACATCGGCCGCGGCAACGATGTCGTCTCCACCGCGACCGAGATCAGCCGGGCCGCGTCGCGGGCGGTGGTTCAGTCGATGCGGTAGCCGGAATCTGTGGCGATGACGTCGGTGACTTCGCCGCGGGGGCGGCCGCAGCGGCGTTCGCAGCCGGACCAGTGTTGGCGGCCTGCGACGGTCACATCGGTGGCGTTCAGTGAAAGGGGTTGGTGCGCGGGGGAATCGGCGGCGGTGCCGGGCTCGGGAGCATCGGTGTGGGCAGGCGGATCGGCGTGCGCGGGCACCTCGGCGGCGGGCGCATCGGCGTGAGCGGACGGATCGGCATCGGCGGGCGAATCGGCGTTGGCGGGCACCTCGGCGGCAGACGCCTCGGCGGTGGGCGGATTGGCGGCGGGCGAATCGGCTTGGACCGCTGGGTCGTTCGCAGGCGCGAGTACTCGGCCGGATTCGATCGCGTCGGTGACGTCGGCGCGGACGTCGGTCAGTGCTTTGGCGCAACCGGGGCGGCCGGCGCAGGCGCTGACCTGTAGCCAGGGGGAGTTGGCGTCGAAGATGAGGCCCATGGGGGCTAGCACTCGGACGACCTGTTCGGCGGCCCACTCGTCGAGGTCGGCGATGATGAGGCTGCGCCACGGGGTGAGGAAGACGGGACGTTCTATCGCGGCGATGAATTCGGCGGTGCGGGCGGGCAGCGAACCCAGCCGCACGCCGGCGCCGAGGCTGACCGATCCGTTGTCTTGATCCAGCCAGCCGATCGGAATATTTTGGGCGGCACCGAATTCCAGTCGCTCGGCGCTGCGGTCGAGGCCGAGGTGCTCGGCCACTCGCTCGGCGCCGTCGGCGATGTCGTGCAGCCGCCACTGCCCGGTCTCGTCGTCGCGCAGGTCCAGGAAGCCGTGTGCCGCGGCGAGCACGACGTCCACCGCGTCGACCGCGGAGATCCGGATGCCGGCGTCCGCTCCGGCCAGCACCAGCGCGAATTCGTCTGGGCCCGTGGCATGTACGCCGATATCGCCGCTCAACCCGCTGACGTCGCCGCGCCCGTCGTCGAGCGTGAACAGCACCCGTCCGGGCAGGTCGGCGAGCCGGGGTGCGGCGAGCAGTCCCGCGTCGAGCACCGGCACGAACCGGTGCACATCGGAGGTTCCGCCGATGCGACCCGACAGCGGGGAGGCGACGATATTGCGCACCCGCTCGTGCGTCCGGCTCGGCAACAGTCCGGCCGCGTCGAGCCGCTCGGTCAGCGCCGCCGCGTCCCGCACCTGCCGCACCTGCAGATTCCCGCGTGAGGTGAGTTCGAGATGCCCGTCTCCGAGGTCGCGCGCCGCTTCCGCCAGCACTTGCAATTGCGCCGGTTCGATCCGCCCGCCGGGCACCCGGATCCGAGCCAGCGGCCCGTCCGCCGCCTCGTGCAGCCGCAGCACCCCAGGGCAAGAATCCGGAACCCGTCGCGTCATAGTCTCCCCAGCCTACGAAACCGCCCCGGCGCAGCGCGGCGGCACCGGCCGGCGCGCACGCCGCCCGGTGCCGCCGGGGGAACTATTTCAACGCCACCCGGACTCCGCCGGAGAACATCGAATCGTGGAACTCGATCGCGGCCGGGTCGGTGCCTTTCGGCACGTCGAACACGATCGTGACCGCCACTTTGTTGCCGGGATTGATCTCACCGACGAACTGTGGGTTCACCGCCATTTCCGCGGCGGTGTCGTTGGTGAACGAGCGTCCCTGGGCGTCGATCAGTTTCTGGTTGTCGGCGAAGTAGCTCTGCGGTTCGCTGCCGATATTGCTGACGTCGACACGTACCAGGATGAATTCACCCTGCGCGTCCTCTTTCAGGAATTCGTTGTCACCGACCGTTGTCACCGGCGGATCGACCCCCGTGACCGAGAACGCGAACTTGCCGTCCCGAACTTCGGTGCCGGCCGGTTCGGTGGTGCTGCGTTTGTCGTCGACCTTCGATACTTCGTTGGTAACCAGTGCGATACAGCCTACGAAAAGCGCTGCGATCAGCACGAATACACCGAGTAATGCCCACGGCCAGATGCGTCGCCGCCGGGGCGGCGCATAGCCCGGCTGTCCGTACGGCGGCGGAGTAGCCGGCCCTTGCCACGGCTGGGGTGCTTGTGGAGCAGTCAAAGCGGGTCCTTCCGAAATTGCCGCAGAGAGGTCCCCCTGCGACAGCTGAATCTGGCTACGGTCGACTCGTAGCTGATTCATAGCGGTTACACATTGCTGTGTTACAGCTCACAAATCATCGGGACCGCAATCGGGCGCTGACGGGCGCGGCTTCGAACCATTTCGCGCTGCCGATCCCGGTGAACATGGCCAACCTCGGTGCGTCGCGCCGCGACGCGCGGGGTAGCATCCCAGGGCTCGGCGGGTGACGAGGAAACCGGTGTAAATCCGGTGCGGTCGCGCCACTGTGAAAGCCAGACCCTCTGGGCTTGCCCACTCCGCCGGCTCCGCTGGCTGCCGAACCCCGGCAGCGAGCAGCGAACACCCGATGGGCGCGTCACCCGAGGAAGGCTGCCACCTGTGATCCTGCTGCTGTCCACGTCCGATACCGATTTGCTCAGTGCCCGTGCCAGCGGCGCCGACTATCGGTGGGGTAACCCCGCCCGGCTGCTGGTGGACGATCTGCCCGCGCTGCTCGACGGCGCCGATCTGGTGGTCGTGCGCATCCTCGGCGGCAAGCGCGCGTGGGAGGACGGGCTCGCGGTGCTGCGCGACAGCGGGGTGCCGATGGTGGCGCTCGGTGGCGAGATCGCGCCGGACGCGGAGCTGATGGAATGTTCCACGGTGCCAGGCGGTGTCGCCGCGGACGCGCACAACTATCTCGCGGCCGGCGGCGCGGCGAATCTGCGCCAGCTGCACAACTTCCTGTCCGATACGGTGCTGCTGACCGGCCACGGCTTCGAGCCGCCGGTGCAGTTGCCGAGTTGGGGTGTGCTGGAACGGACTCCGGGGGTGGCGATACCGGCGGACGCGCCGACGGTCGCGGTGATCTATTACCGCGCACAGCATCTGGCCGGTAACACCGGCTACATCGACGCGCTCTGCCAGGCGATCGAGAACACCGGCGCCCGCCCGCTCCCGCTGTACTGCGCGTCGCTGCGCACCGCCGAACCGGAGTTGCTCGCGACCCTGCGACAGGCCGACGCGCTGGTGGTGACGGTGCTGGCGGCGGGCGGCACCAAGCCGGCCACCGCCTCGGCCGGCGGCGAGGACGAGGCGTGGGATGTGGGCGCGCTCGCCGACCTGGATGTGCCCATCCTGCAAGGTTTGTGCCTCACCAGCGGACGCGAGCAGTGGGCGGCCAACGACGACGGGCTGTCCCCGCTGGATGTCGCCACCCAGGTCGCGGTGCCCGAATTCGACGGACGGATCATCACGGTGCCGTTCTCGTTCAAGGAGTTCGACGCCGACGGCCTGTCGACCTACGTCCCAGATGCCGAGCGCGCGGCGCGCGTCGCCGGTATCGCGGTGCGTTACGCGCGGTTGCGGCACATCCCGCCCGCCCGCAAGCGCATCGCCCTGATGCTGTCCGCGTACCCGACCAAACATGCCCGCATCGGCAACGCGGTCGGCCTGGACACGCCGGCCAGCGCCATCCGACTGCTCACCGAAATGCGCAAGGCCGGTTACGATCTCGGCGCGCCCGGCGAGATCCCCGGCCTCGACGAACAGGACGGCGACGCCCTGATCCACGCGTTGATCGCGGCGGGCGGCCAGGATCCGGATTGGCTGACCGCCGAACAGTTGGAGGGCAACCCGATCCGGATCAGTGCCGCCACCTACGCGGCCTGGTTCGACACCCTGCCGGACGACCTGCGCGAGGCCGTGATCGAGGCGTGGGGCCCGCCGCCGGGCGAGCTGTACGTGGACCGCTCGGCCGATCCGAACGGTGAGATCGTCATCGCCGCATTGCGCTTCGGCAACGTGGCGCTGATGGTGCAGCCGCCGCGCGGTTTCGGCGAGAATCCCGTCGCCATCTATCACGACCCCGACCTGCCGCCGAGTCACCACTATCTCGCCGCCTACCAATGGTTGCGCGCGGCAGCGGGTTTCGGCGCCGACGCGATGGTGCACCTCGGCAAGCACGGCAACCTGGAGTGGCTGCCCGGTAAGACGCTCGGCATGTCCGCGTCCTGCGGCACCGATGCCGCGCTCGGCGACCTGCCGCTGATCTACCCGTTCCTGGTGAACGATCCCGGCGAGGGTACCCAGGCCAAACGCCGGGCGCACGCCACGCTGGTCGACCACCTGATCCCGCCCATGGCGCGGGCCGAAAGCTACGGCGATATCTCGCGTTTGGAGCAGCTGCTCGACGAGCACGCCAACATCTCCACCCTCGACCCGGCCAAACTGCCCGCCATCCGGCAGCAGATCTGGACGTTGATGCGCGCGGCGAAGATGGACCACGATCTGGGCCTGGCCGAACGCCCGGACGAGGACGTCTTCGACGACATGCTGCTGCACGTCGACGGCTGGCTGTGCGAGATCAAGGACGTGCAGATCCGCGACGGCCTGCACATCCTCGGCCAGGCGCCGGCGGGGGAGAGCGAGCTGGACCTGGTGCTGGCCATGCTCCGGGCCCGCCAGCTGTGGGGCGGTGAACGCAACGTGCCCGGTCTGCGGGAAGCGTTGGGGCTGGACGAGTCCGGCACCGAGGCCCGTGGCCGGGTCGACGTGGTGGAGGAGCAGGCCCGCGGCCTGGTCGCCGCGTTGCAGGCCGCCGACTGGTCCGTGGACGAGGTCGACCGGATCGTCGACGAGTTCGCGGCGGCGGGCGCGACCGCCGACCGTGAGCTGACGGCGGTGCGCGCGGTATTGCGTTTCGCCGCCGCCGAAGTCGTGCCGCGCCTGCGGCAGACCGGGGTCGAGGTGCAGCGCGTCCTGCACGCGTTGAACGGTGGGTTCATTCCCGCGGGTCCCAGCGGCTCGCCGCTGCGCGGCCTGATCAACGTGCTGCCCACGGGCCGTAATTTCTACTCGGTCGACCCGAAGGCCGTCCCCTCGCGGCTGGCCTGGGAAACCGGTCAGGCCATGGCGGATTCGCTGCTGGCCCGCTACCTGGCCGATCACGGCGAGTACCCGCGCTCGGTGGGGCTGTCGGTGTGGGGCACCTCGGCGATGCGCACCTCCGGCGACGATATCGCCGAAGTCCTTGCCCTGCTGGGTGTCCGGCCGGTCTGGGACGAGGCGAGCCGCCGGGTCACCACGCTCGAGGTGATCTCGCTCGACGAATTGGCCCGTCCGCGTGTCGATGTCACGGTGCGCATCAGCGGCTTTTTCCGCGACGCCTTCCCGCACGTGCTGGCGCTGCTGGACGACGCGGTCCGCCTGGTCGCCGAGCTCGACGAGCCCGCCGAGTCCAATTACGTGCGCGCCCATGCCGCTGCGGATCTGGCCGAGCACGGCGACGCCCGCCGTGCCACCACCCGCATCTTCGGTTCCAAGCCGGGCACCTACGGCGCGGGCCTGCTGCAGCTGATCGATGCCAAGAGCTGGCGCACCGACGACGATCTCGCGCAGGTCTACACCACCTGGGGCGGCTACGCCTACGGTCGCGATCTCGACGGCGCGCCGGCGGCCGATGACATGCGCACTGCGTATCGCCGAATCGCGGTGGCCGCCAAGAACACCGACACCCGGGAACACGATATCGCCGACTCCGACGACTATTTCCAGTTCCACGGTGGCATGGTCGCCACGGTCCGCGCGCTGACCGGGAAGAACCCCGAGGCCTACATCGGCGACAGCACCCGCCCCGACGCGGTGCGCACCCGGACGCTGTCCGAGGAGACCGCGCGGGTGTTCCGCGCCCGGGTGGTCAACCCGCGCTGGCTGGAGGCGATGCGCAGGCACGGCTACAAGGGCGCGTTCGAGATGGCCGCCACCGTCGACTACCTGTTCGGCTACGACGCCACCACCAATGTGGTCGCCGACTGGATGTACGAGAAGCTCGCGGAGAGTTACGTTTTCGACGACGTGAACCGCAAGTTCATGGAGCAGTCCAACCCGTGGGCCCTGCACGGTATTGCCGAGCGGCTGCTGGAGGCGGCCGAGCGGGACTTGTGGGAGCGCCCGGAGCAGGCGACACTGGATCGGTTGCGGCAGGTCTATTTGGAGACCGAGGGCGAATTGGAGTAGTCCGGAAAAGCAACCCCCCAATTATCGGGGGAATTTCGAAATCGCTGATCTTGCAGGGCAATTCGATCTGCCGAATGCTCTCGACAACATCATTGCCGAGAGCGCATGATCGATGGTGTTTCCACGGCCGTTTGCCGAGGAAACGCCAATCGAATCGGCTAGATGATTGGAAAGCCTTATGAATATCAGGAAATTCGTAGCGACCGCAGCCCTCACCATTGCCGCGACCGGTATCGCCGCCGCCACCGCGCACGGTGAGGTGCAGGTGGCCGACGCGATCAGCGGCGTCGATCAGGGGGTGGCCTACACCGCCACCGTCGCACCGGACCACTCGAGCGCGACCGTCACGCTCGCCTCCGGCAAGTTCGTGCTCACGCCCGATCAGGGCATCTCCGTCGTGGCGCCGGACGGCTCGCTGGTCGCCACCGTGCCGACCACGATGCAGTCGGTGTCGGGGCAGCAGGTTCGGGTGGCGCCGCAGGTCGACGCCGCCGCAACCACTTTGACGCTGCAGCCGGTCGGGGCCGCGGTCCCGGAGCTGGGCGCACCGCAATTCATCGGTGACGCCGGCACCACCGTCGCGGGCGTGTTGATCGGCTGCGCGATCGGCTTCCTGATCGGGCTGATCTTCGCGATTATCGGGGCCATCCCCGGTTGCATCATCGGTGGCATCATCGGCGGTATCGCGGGCGCCAACCAGCCCTAGTAGGTAATCGCAGTACGAGCGAACCCGGTCGCGATCGGCCCGGTGCCGAGTCGGCCGGGTTTCGCTATTTTCCCGAATTGTGCTGCGTCGAAGTTTTATTCGGCACCGGCCGCGCGCCGGAATCGCTCGGCGGTCGCCAGCAGCTGCTCGACGAGTTCCGGGCCGTCGAGCACCTCGAAATCGACGTCGGCCAAACCGAGATAGTGCGCGAGCATCCGCGGGTCGTCCGAACCCGCCTGCACCACACAGTGATCCGGTCCGTCCGCGGTGACCGACACCGCGGGCGGCAGCTTCGCCCGGATCTCCGGCGCGGGTGCGGCCATGCGCACCGTCGCACGATAGCGCCAGGTCGCGGCGCCGACGCCGCGCTGCACCCGTTCGGTGATCTCGGCTTCGGACAGCTCGCGCGGCGTGAACCGCGGACCGTTGGGCGTCTTCGGCACGATCCGGTCCACCCGGAAGGTGCGCCAGTCGGCGCGCCCGGGATCCCAGGCGACCAGATACCACCGCCCGCGGAAATGCACCATCCGGTGCGGTTCGACCGCGCGTCGCGACGGCGTCCCGGCGTGCGTCTCGTAGTCGAACCGCAGCTGCTCGCTCGCCCGGATCGCCCCCGCCACGGCGGTGAGCACCGCGGCGTCGACGGAGGTGCGCTGGAATTCCGCTGCGTGCACGGTGGCCGAGGTGAGCGTGGCGACCCGGTGCCGCAGCCGTGCGGGCAGCACCTGTTGCAACTTCACCAGCGCGCGGACCGAGGTTTCCTCGATCCCGGTGACCGCGCCGTTCGCCGCGGTGGCCAGCCCGACCGCGACCGCGACGGCCTCGTCGTCGTCGAGCAGCAGCGGCGGCAGCGCGGCGCCCGCGCCGAGCCGGTAGCCGCCCGCGACACCAGGCGTCGCGTGCACCGGATAGCCCAGGGTCCGCAGTCGCTCGATATCGGTGCGGATGGTGCGGGTGGACACCTCGAGCCGTGCGGCGAGCGCGGGACCGGTCCAGTCCCGATGCAGCTGTAGCAGCGACAACAGCCGGAGTAGTCGTGCGGAGGTCTCCAACATTGGTCGATCATCGCAGCAATCGCGGAAGCGTGCCTTCCGCGATCAGCTGCCGACCACCGCGTTCATGATCGTGCCCGCGCTGGTGGCGACCACCCCGCCGATCATCGCGCCCGCGATCATCTTCGGCGACTCCAGCGCACCGCCCTGCCACTTCTCCCAGGCGAATCGTCCACCGGCGAAGGTGATTCCGCAGACGCCGGACAGCAGCACCAGCCAGGTGAGGTAGCGGACCATCTGCAGGATCTTGTCCGAGACCGGCGGCGCTTCCGGTGTCGGGTTACCGATTTGGGCGAGGAGGGCGTCGTGCACAGCGATGATGACCATGAATACGCTCGCTTCGGGTCGATGTGACACCGGATGCGGTGTCACGGGCGCGTTGTCTGGGAGATAGCCATGCTTGTCCCGGACAGTATGTGCGGCCCTGACGATTTCGTGGAGCGTACGGCGGAACCTGTCGGGAATGTCCGATCAGGGCGTTATGGTGCGCGCAATCCGGAAGCCGACATCATCGAGGCGCAGACTGGGGTGGCTGCGCCGGCGCACTCCGGCCCGGCAGCTCCAGTGTTCGTCGAACCAGCCGCCGCCGCGCAGCACCCGGTAGGAGGCGTAGACCTCGGCGTCGTAGATGTCCCAGCACCAGTCCCAGGTGTTGCCGAGCATGTCGAACAGGCCGAACGCATTGGGCCGCTTACCGGCGACCTCGTGCATCCGCTCGCCGGAATTGCCGCGGTACCAGGCGATGTCGTCGAGTGGGCCGTAGCGCGGGCCGGTGCTGCCCGCCCGGCACGCGTACTCCCACTCGGCCTCGCTCGGGAGTCGGTAGCCGTCGGCGGCGGTGTCCCACTCGATGTCCTCGTCGGCGATGCGATACGCGGGACGCAAGCCCTCCTGTTCGGACAGGGCATTGCAGCAGCGCACCGCGTCCCACCAGGAGACGCCGTCGACGGGCCTGCGCTCGCCCGCCGTACTGCTCGGCCGTTCCCCGGTGATCTGGGCAAAGCGTTCCTGAGTCATCGGGACCGCGCCGATCCGGAAGGTTGCGATATCGACGGTCCACTGGCGTCGGGTCCGCCGATCCGCCAGCTGTACCGTGCCCGCGGGCACGGTGATCAGCGCGTGCGCGTCCACGCGCAGGTCAGGCACGCAGCTCGGGAATCGCCCCGTCGCGTTCCAGGTCGGGCTCGACCTGGTGCGGGAAGACGAACTTGCGCATGGCCCACCAGCGGAACACCGTGGCGAGCAGGGTGCCGATGATCGTCGCGCTGACGAAGTCGGCGATGTTCTCGGTGACCACCGATACGTGCGGCGCGCGGAGCTGGAAGATGTAGCTCGACACCGCGAGCGGCAGCTGGTTGATCACCATGCCGATGCCGGCCACCACGAAGAACAGCGCCGCCTCGTGCCGCCGCTCGTGCCCGCCGCGTGCGGTGAACGCCCACTCGCGGTTCAGGACGTAGGACACGACCGTCGCGATCAGCACGGCGACCATGTTGGCGGTCACCGGCTTGCCGTGCAGGACGGTCCATTTCAGTCCGAAGAACAGCACCGAGGTGGTGACGAAGGCGATCGCTCCGACGGTCAGAAACTTCAGCAGCTCCGCGTTGCGCACGAACGCCGACAGCATTCGGCTCGGCACGCGGGCAGCGACAATCTGGGCCAAGAACATCGGGCCAGGTTAGCCGAGTGCGGGCGGGCCGCCGTCACCGCCGCCGGATTCTCGATCGTTTCGCGAGTACGTTTGCGGGAGAACGGATCTCGTGTTTCGAAGGGCACGATATGAAAACGATCATGCCAGGCCGTTATCTTTCCGTTATATTCATTCGGATAGCGCTCATCTATTTCCCCAGGTCAGAGCCGTGTGGGCCGACTGTACAGATGCACATGCGCCGCTGGTCACAGTTGCACTCGCGCTCGGTGCGCCGAACGCCCGGAAATGTGAGAGTGTCTTGTATCGAGGCCGGGGCCCAGAGGAAAGTGGCTCGGACACCGGTCGGTACAACCACGAGGGGCCTCAGCCGTCGGCTGCGGCCCCTCGTTGTGTGTCCCGTGCGTTAAGCCGTTGGGCTGCGCCAATATTCGGGATCGCGACCGTAGTCGGGCGTCGTGTACGCGCGATCCCACGGCGCGTCCGGCGCCAGCAGTTCTCGCCAGGGCGCGACCTCGACGTAGAGCACCCGCATGGCGTCCAGGGAGGCGTAGTGCAGGGCAGGGCCGTCCGTGCTGACCGCGTCGTCTGGCACGGCGACGTCGAAATTGCGTTCCAGCGCGGCCCGTACGGTGGCCTCGACGCAGACGTTGGTCTGCAATCCGGCGACGACGAGGCGGTGTGCGCCGAGATTGCGGAGCAGCGGCTCGAGTTCGGTGTAGGCGAAGAAACTGTGCCGGGTCTTGGTGAGCACGATGTCGCCCCGGCGCGGCGCGACGTCGTCCAGGATGCGGGACTTCCACTCGCGTTGCTCGGCAGATACTTTCGGGACCAGCGGGCGGCGGTGCTGCAGATGCCTGCGCGGTCGCGGGCCGGTGCCGATCAAGCCGGACTGTCCGGCGATCATTCGGGAGTAGATGAGCGGGAACTGTTGGCACCGCGCCTGTTCGGCCAACTCGGCACATTCGCGGACGACCGCCTCGAGTCGCCAGATGGGCGGCCAGCCCAGTGCGGCACGCACGCCGTCGTCGGCGATGTAGGTGTTCTGCAGGTCGATCATGAGCACTGCGGTCTCGACCATCGGCGTCCTCCCGTGCGCGTCGAGGAACCCTTGTCTCGAGGGTAGGACGGCACGGCCGACGGCGTCGCGAAACGGCAGGCGCGGGTGCGGGTTCCGGCCCGTCAGTCCGGCGTGACGGGTCCGTTGATCTCCACGATGGCGTCGTTCAGGTCGATGACCGCCGCAACGCGCTGCCCCCAGGGGCGCGTGGTCGGGACCAGAGCGCTGCGCGCACCGGCCTCGACCGCGCGGCGATAAGCGTCGTCCACGTCGTCGGTTTCGAGCAGCACGCGAAAACCGTCGGAGGGCCGGGGTTCGGCGTAGTCCTCGATCTTGCGCCGGTGTTCGACGCTGAGATAGGGCGCGGTGGGCCCGTCGGACCAGCCGCCCCGGCCGAGCACCACGAAGGTGCCGTCGCTGTCGGCGAACACCTGTCCGAGACCGAAGGCTGCCTCGTAGAACGCCACCGTCGCGTCCACGTCGTCCACCAGCAACGCCACCCCGCCGAAGTGCATACCGACTCCTTGGATCCCCGCAGCCATTTGGAAAGGTAAATTACCGTATGGCGGCAATCGGCGCTGCCTCGATCTTTGTGAGATTGGCTACCGTGCGGCGAATGGGGCGGGCGTCAGGTCGAGGGCCATCTCGACCTCGATCAGGGATTCGTCCCGGGGCATCGCTCGCCGCCGCCCGGTCCGCTGGAAACCGTGCCGGAGATAGAGGCGCTCGGCCGGTTCGTTGCCGTCCAGCACCCAGAGCAGGGACCGTCGATGGCCCTGGCCGCGGGCCCAGTCGAGCACGGTGCGCACCAGCGCGTCGCCGACGCCCAGGCCGCGCGCCTGCGGGGCGACCCACATCGAGACCAGGTTGGACGTTTCCGGATGCTCGCCGAGTTCACCGCCCGCGAGGCCGGCCGGTTCGCCGTCGACCGTCGTGATGAACAGCGTTCGTTCGGAAAGCTTGTGCCGCCAATCGGTTTCGGTGCGCTGGGCGGCCTGCGCGTGCGTCAGGTTCGCGGAGTAGGGGGCTTCGAGCAACCCGGCCAGTTGCACGTCCCGGAAGATCTGCCAGTCGTCGCCGACGAGGCGTCGCGTGTTGATCACTGCTGCATGGTCGATCACCCGGCGGGTGCCGCGCAACGCATTTGCCGCCGATGTCAGGTCCGGGACGGGCTTAATTACGTAACATGCTCTAACGTAATTGTGCGTAGCGCACGGCAGTGAGGGAATGCGATGAAGGTCGATCTGAGGTTGGACGCGGGATCGACGCAGGTCGTGGACCGGGCGCGAGAACTCGTAAGGCTCGGGGCGGACGGTCTGTTCACCTTCGAAGGTCCCAACGACATCTTCGTGCCGCTGACGCTGGCCGCCGCGACCGTGCGAGCCGACCTGATGTCCAATGTCGCGATCGCGCTGCCGCGCAGCCCCTTGCATCTCGCGCACACCGCCTACGACCTGCAGACCCTGAGCGGCGGGCGATTTCGCCTCGGTCTCGGATCGCAGGTGCGTCCGCATATCGAGAAACGTTACGGCGCACAGTGGTCCGAGCCGGTGGCGCGGATGCGTGAGACCGTGCTCGCGATCAAGGCGATCTTCGACGCCTGGGAAGGGCGTTCGGCGTTGCGCTTTCGCGGACGGTTCAGCACGCACACGCTGATGCCGCCGATGTTCGATCCCGGACCGAACCCGTACGGTCCGCCCGAAGTCTGTCTCGGCGCGCTCGGCCCGCGGATGACCCGGGCCGCGGCCGAGGTCGCCGACGGCCTGCTGGTGATGCCATTCAACAGCGCCAGGCACTTTCGGGAACGGACACTGCCCGCCGTCGCGGACGGCCTGGCGCGCGCCGGACGGACGCCCGCGGATCTGCGGATCTACCCGCAGGTCATCGTCGGCGTCGGCCGCACCGACGCGGAACTGGCCGCCGCGGCGACGGGCGTGCGAGAACTGCTGGCGTTCTACGGTTCCACGCCCGCCTATCGGCCCGTGCTGGAGGTCGAGGGGTGGGCGGACCTGCAGCCCGAGCTGAATCTCTTGTCCAAGCAAGGTGATCGGGCCACCATGGCGAGCCTGATCGACGACACGATGCTCACCACCCTCGCCGTGCACGGCACGCCCGAGCACTGCGCCGCGTCGATCCTGGATCGGTACGGGGCAGTCGCCGAGCGGGTGTGCTGCTACTTTCCCGGCTATCCCGTGTCGGATTCGCATGTCGCGGAACTGGTTCGGGCCTTACAGGGCGGTACCGCGTGAGCGAGGTCCTGGCCCGGGTCGAGGACGGCGTCGCGATACTCACGCTGCATCGACCCGAGCGGCGCAACGCGTTCACGAAACAGATGGGAATCGCGTTGGGGGAGTACTACCGTGCCCTCGACGCCGATGACGCGGTGCGCGTCGTCGTGCTCACCGGCACACCGCCGGCCTTCTGCGCCGGCGCGGATCTGTCCGGCGGCGCGGACACGTTCGCCGCCAGTGCCGACCCGGGTTTCAGTGCGTCGCCGGTAGTGCCGCCGGCGTTCGAACTCGGCAAGCCGGTGATCGCGGCGATGAACGGCCACGCCATCGGCATCGGCTGCACCCTCGCGATGCAGGCCGATATGCGCATCGCCGCCACCGACGCCAGCTACGCCGTGCCGCAGGTCCGCTTCGGTCTGGTGCCGGATGCCCTGGCGCACTGGACGATTCCACGGATCGCCGGTGCCGCCGTCGCCGCCGAAATCTTGCTGACCGGCCGCAAACTCGACGGCCCCGAACTGGTCCGCCTCGGCCTCGCGAGCCGCACCCTACCCTCCGCCGAAGTCCTGCCCGCTGCCCTCGCCATGGCACGCGATATCGCCACCAATGTCTCCCCGACCTCGGCGGCCCTGTGCAAGAAACTGCTGTGGGACACCGCCCGGCACGGGTTCGACCCAGAGCGTGTGGCGGAGCTGGAAACCGAGCTGCACCACCGGGTGATGGGCTCGCCCGACGCCGTCGAAGGGGTGCGGGCGTACTTGGAGCGGCGGGAACCGCGGTGGGCTGGACGGTTTTCGGCGGGGGAGTCATAGTAGGCAGTCTGCTGCCGATATTCGTCGCCCCGTCGCCGGGTCGGTTCGTTGCCGGGTTGCCGGGTTGCCGGGTTGCCGGGTCGCCGGGTCGCCCCGTCGCCGGGTCGGTTCGTTGCCGGGTTGCCGGGTCGCCCGTTGCCCCGTCGCCTCGTTGCAGGGTCGCCCCATCGCCGGGTTGCCCCGTTGCCGGGTTGCCCCGTTGCCGGGTCGGTTCGTCGCAGGGTTGCCGGGTCGCCCGGTCGGTTCGTTGGCCGGTCGGCTCGTTCGCTCTGTCGGCTCGGGGGCTCGTCGGGCTCGTGGGCTGGACAGCTGGTGGGCTCGCTGGCTGGGCGGCTTGTCTGGTGGCTCGTTTGCTAGCGGGCTGGTGGCGTCGTCAGCCGGTGGTTTCGTGGGCTGCCGGGTTTCGGGGGACTCGACGGCCCGTCAGGTTTCGCGGTGTGCGGCAATGACGTACAACGCTTCGGCGAGGGCGTCGGCGAACCCGTCCTGTTCATCACCGCCGCGCACCAGGGCATGGAAAGTCGTGGTACCGGAAAGGATTTCGAACAGGACATCGGGGTCCGCACGCTGGGTCAGCTCGCCGCGGGTGAACGCGTGCTCGAGCAGTTCGGCGAAGGCCGCGCGCACCGGCGCGCCGATCGCCAGCAACCTGCGGCGCGCCTCCTCGGTCTGCGAATCCGCCAGCAGCCCGGGCACTCCGGCGCGCGCCGCCGGACTCGCCGCACGGGCGAGAAAGATCCGCACCCAAACCCCGAGGTCCGCACGCAGGTCACCGGTCGGCACCGGCAGCGGATGCCCGCCCGGCCCATGCACCGCCTCCTCGAGCAACGCCTCGCGGCTGGGCCAGCGCCGATAAATCGCCGGCGCACTCACCCCCGCCCGCCGCGCAATCGCCACCACCGTCGTCTGCTGATACCCCACCTCCGCCAACAGCCGCCGCGCCGCCCCTAACACAGCCAGATCCTTCTCAGCATCCCGAGGCCGCCCCGGCCGAGCCCGCGCATCCGAGGTCACCTCCGAATAATAGGCCGCCACCGCGCTTCACCGGCGCATCGAGGCGGCGGCCTTTCCCAACGGATGGTCACGTCGCACCCACGGCGACGTTCAGGTCGACGGCGCTCCACCCGCCGCGGCCGACCGACAAAGCCCCGCAAAGATCGGCGCCGCCCCCGCACGCTGGTCAACTGATCACCAGGTAATGGTGGCGGCATCGCCCGAGAGCCCAACACCACCATTACCTGGTGATCAACTGTCCAGCAGCAGGGACTGCCCGCTTTCGCTCGGCCGGCTGACCGTCAACGCGATGGTCGCCGCGAATCGCCTGCGCAGGGTCGAGTTCAGGTAGAGCGGCGATCCGACCGCGGTTCCGCTCGACGCGGGGCAGTAGTCGAGTCGGGAACCGCAGGACCTCCTGAGCACGTCATCCGTGTTCACCTCACGCAGGACCCCGTCCCCGAACTGTCCGCCGCCCGGCCCGACGCGCTGTGGCGCAGACGGGAGCGCGTCAGTACGTGGGCGAGAATCTGGAAGAAGGGTTGTATTGCGGAAGCAAGTCTTCCGCAATGGGGTGGAGGGTGGTGCTCATGACAAACACAGCGATTCATCCTTTCCGTATCGAGATCTCGCAGGGCGAGTTGGAGGATCTGCGGGCTCGGTTGAGCAGTGCGCGGGTGCCGGTGGTGGTGCCGGGGACCGAGGGGGATTGGGGGCGGGGGATCGCGCCGAGCTACCTCGCGGAGTTGGCGGCGTACTGGCGCGACGAATTCGATTGGCGGGCGCAGGAAGCGAAGCTGAATGCGTATGACCAGTTCACTACGGAGATCGACGGGCAGACGATTCATTTCATCCACGTTCGATCGGCGGTGGAAGGGGCGGTGCCGCTGTTGATCACGCACGGGTATCCCGGATCGGTGGTGGAGTTCGTCGATCTGATCGGACCGCTGACCGATCCGGCGGCGTACGGCGGCGACCCGGCGGACGCGTTCCACGTGGTGATTCCGTCGCTGCCGGGGTTCGGCTTCTCCACGCCGCTGGCCTCGACCGGGTGGGAGCTGGCCCGCACGACCGACGCGTTCGCCGAGCTGATGACCCGGCTCGGGTACGAGAAGTTCGTGGCACAGGGCGGCGACGTCGGTGCGGGGGTGACCTCGAGGCTGGCCGCCGTGTATCCGGAACGATTGATCGCGACCCATGTGAACAGTGATCAGGGCACCCTCGGGCTGGTCGGTGAGCAGTTGCCGATCCCGGAGGGCCTCAGCGCGGACGATCTCGCGGCGATCGAGGAGGCGCGGGCGAGCTGGGCCGAACAGAAGGGGTACCTGGTGCTGCAATCCACGCAGCCGAACGCGATCGCGGCGGCGCTCACCGATTCGCCGATCGCGCAGCTGGCGTGGATCGCGGAGAAGTTCCAGGCGTGGACCGATCCGGGGCAACCTGCGGGTGAACGGGTCGACCGGGACGTGCTGCTGACGAACATCAGCATCTACTGGTTCACCCGCAGCGGCGCTTCGGCTGCTCAATTTCTGTGGGAGACTGCACATTCGGGCATGGCGTGGGCGGCTCCGTCGGGCGTCCCGCAGGGGTGGGCGATCTTCAACACCAGCCCGTTGATGCGTCGGGTGATGAACCCCGGCGGCTACCTGGAGCATTTCACCGAGTACACCTCGGGCGGGCATTTCGCGGCCTTGGAGCAGCCGGAGCTGTTCCTCGAGGATGTCCGCGCCTTCTTTCGCAAGTATCGTGGCTGAACCGATCGGCGGGGCGTGTGGGTGCGCCCCGCCCGGTGTACGTCGCAGCGCGTACGTGCGGGCGAGCCGCAGAGCGGATGTCCGGCTGTACCCGTCGACCTACGGTTTCCCCTATGACTTGGAATGAGCTGGGCGCGAGCAAGTTCGCGCTACTGACCACCTACAAGAAGGACGGAACGCCCGTCGGCACCCCGGTGTGGGTCGCTTCGGACGGGGATCGCATCGTGGTGTGGACGAACCCGAAAACCTGGAAGGTGAAGCGTATTCGGCGCAATCCCGCGGTGACGCTGCAAGTATCGGATGCGCGGGGACGCCCGAAAGGTGACGAGGTGTTCGCCGGCACCGCCACGATCCTCGACGCCGCCGGCACCCAGCGGGTCCGCGACCTCGTCGCCCGCGAGTACGGTCTCGTCGGCACCCTGGTCATCAAGTTGCACAAGCTCTTTCGCGGAGCGGACGGTTCCGTCGGCCTCGCCATCGCGCCGACCCGGTGATCGCCGGGTCGCGGCGGTGCCCTCCCCTCGGCATCCCGCCGCTGCCGACTGGTCGCATTGTTCACTGCTGATACTCGGTTGAGCCCACCACCGATGCGGGCAGGGTTCCTCGCTGCTCACGCCCCTGGACGCGTGACGCGAACCGGGCGCGCCCGCTGCGATTTCAGGCCGACTCGGCGAGGCCCGCTGCGCGCCAGGTGTCGGCGAGGTCTTGCAGGGGCAGGTCCAGGACCATGCTCAAGGCGACGACGGTGCCGAAGGCGGGGGAGGGGAGGCGGCCGGTCTCGATCTTACGCAGGGTTTCCGGTGAAATGCCTGCTGCCCGAGCGACTTCGGTGAGGTCGCGCGCGGCGCGCGCGGCGCGCAGGGCGGCGCCGAGGCGGCGGCCTGCGTCGATCTGAGCCGGAGTCAACGGGAGGCGGACCATGGGAAACAGGCTAGTGTTGGTATTTAAATACCGCAAGTCCCCTATGGTGTGGTATTAAAATACCGTTCATATTGGGTATTTTAATACCGAAAGGGAAGCTCATGGTGGAGCTGAAGACGCCGGACGAGATCGCCCGGATGCGCGTGACCGGGCAGTTCGTCGCCGAGGTGCTCGCGGAGTTGCGCGTGCTGGCCGACGTCGGGGTGAACCTGCTCGAGCTGGAGAAGCACGTGCGTGAGCGGATCGGGCGGCGCGGCGCGCAATCCTGCTACTGGGACTACGCGCCCTCGTTCGGGCGCGGCCCGTTCCGGAACACCGTCTGCCTGTCGGTGAACGACGCTGTGCTGCACGGCCTTCCGTTCGACTACCGGTTGCGTGACGGGGACGTGCTGACCATGGACCTCGCGGTCGGCATCGACGGCTGGGTGGCCGACGCCGCGACGACGATCGTGGTCGGCACCGCCGACGAGGCGGATCTGCGGCTGATCCGCGCCACCGAGGACGCGCTCGCCGCGGCGATCGCGGTCGCGCTACCCGGCAAGCACATCGGCGACATCTCCGCCGCCATCTCCGCGGTCGCGCGCGACTACGGCTATCCGGTGAACACGGAATTCGGCGGTCACGGGCTCGGCCGCACCATGCACGAGGATCCGCACGTGGCCAATCACGGGCGCGCGGGCCGCGGCTATCGGCTGCGGCCCGGCCTGGTCATCGCCATCGAACCCTGGTTCGCCCGCACCACCGACCGCATCGTCACCGACCCCGACGGCTGGACGCTGCGCTCGGCCGACGGTTCGCGCACCGCCCACTCCGAACACACCGTCGCGATCACCGAGTCCGGTCCGCAAGTGCTCACCGCAGCCTGAGTTCGCGAAGGGCTGTGCGGGGCTACTCGCCCGCTGGGCCGGGAATGGCGAGCGCCGCAAAGCTACTCGTGCTCTTGGGCCGCGAAATGGTGAGTGGTGCAGAGGCGCTTGCTCGTGGGGGCGAGAATCGTGCGCGGCGCCGGGTTGCTCGCTGACGGGGCTGGGAATGGCGAGTGGCGCAGAGACACTCGCATTCCTGGGTGGCGATAGGTGAGTGGCTGAGGCCTGGGTTGCGGAAGGGCGAGTGGCGCAGGGCCACTCGCCTGTCTGTGACTACTCCGATGTGCCGAGCCAATCCTCGAGGTCGTCGGCGATCTTCAGGTGGGTCGCGACCTCGGCGCGTTCGTCGGCGGAGAGGTCGAGTGCTGCTATCTCCTTGCGTAGTTCGTCGGCGCGGGCCGGATCTTCCATGGCCACCGCCAATTCGGTGAGTTCGGCCAGGACGTGGGCCTTGTCGAGGGTCGGCGCGGTCGCGCCGAATCGGCGCAGGCCGGCTTCGAGGGTCTTGCGCGCCGCCTCGTCGTCTTCCTTGGAGAAGCGCAGGATCCGGGCGTTGTCCAGAATCCGTTGCAGCCCTTGGAGTTCGCGCGAGCCGCCGTACTCGAAATCGGGTTCGTCGCGTTGCAGGTAGGTGACGCTGTTGCCGCCGGGATCGACCGTGGTGAACCGGGTTTGGCCCGGGCGGAAGCGGCTGATCCGGGGCACTCCCTGCGCGGGGACCCGTCCGTAGCGTTCGCGCAGCGCGGTGCTGAAGGACGCGTGTAGCTCGGCCACCTCGTCGACCATGACCAGGCAGCCCATCTCTGCCTCGCCGACCTCCCGCTTGTCCTTCTTGTCGCGGTAGAAATGCAGCTCGTAGTCGTTGCGCTGCACTGAGCAGTAGACATACGGGGTGTGTTGCTCCCCGGTGACCTCGTATCCGAGGGTCCGATAGAACTCGAGCGTCTCGGCGGAGTTGCCGCCCCACATCACTGGCACAGCCGCGTCGCCCATCAGGCCTCCAAGCTTTGGTAATCAATTTTGACTAGCCCAGGTTAGGGCCGTTTCGCTGCGGAAGTCAAACTTGACTACTATGGGAAATTCCTATCTGAAGGAGGTTCGCCATGTCGGCCGTGCGCCTGTTGGTGCTGGGGGTGATGCGGTTGCGTCAGCCCACCTACGGCTACGCCGTGCGCCGCGAATTGCTGTCCTGGCGCGCCGAAACGTGGACGAACGTGAAACCCGGCTCGATCTATCACGCGCTGAAACAGCTGACGCAGGAAGGCAAGCTGAGCGCGTTCGGCACCGAGGGCAGCAGTGAAGGTCCGGGTCGCACGCTGTTCCAGATGACCGAGGCGGGCGAGGCGGAATTCCGCAAGCTGATGGACGAGGCGCTGGTCAGCATCGACATGGAGGAACTCGGCGCGGGCATCGCGTTCATGGACGCGCTGCCGCGGGCGCACGTGCTGGCGAAGCTGCGCGAACAGCGCCGGCGCAGCGAGGAGGTCCGCACCGGCCTGCTCGCGATGATCCCGGATTTCCCCACCCGCTACGAACAGCCGCACTCGACCGATCTGCTGGAACTGTGGAGCAGCGTGTTCGGGAACCTGGCGCAGTGGACCGACGGCCTGGTGGAAAGGATCGAAGCGGGCGAGTACCGAATGCCCGATTGAACCGGATCGGATTACGCTGCCCTTCATGACGAACACGCTGGGTGCTGTCGGCAAAGCCGAATACGTACTGCTGACCACGTACCGCAAAGACGGCACGCCCGTCGGCACCGCGGTGTGGGCGGTAGCCGACGGGGACAAACTCTATGTGTGGACGGTGACCGACAGCTGGAAAGTGAAGCGGCTCCGGCGTAATCCGGAAGTCACGGTGCAGCCGTGCAACGTCGCGGGGAAAACGCGCGGTGAGATCGTCAAAGGCACCGGGCGCCTCCTCGACCCAGCGGGCACCGAGCGCGTCCGCAAACTCCTGATGCGCAAGTACTGGTTGATGGGCCCGATCACCATCCTCGGCAGCAACCTGCGTCGCGGAAAGAAGGGCACCATCGGGATCGAGATCACGTTCCCCTGAACGGTCCTGGACGCACGGGTGGGCTGAGCCTGGTTCCGCCGAGCCCGGTTCTGCCGAGCCTGGCCATTCGCGCACCAGTTCTGTCTCCTCGCACCCCCTGTGGCCAGCCACAGGGGGTGCGAGGAGACGAAAAGGGTGCGGCTGTCGGTGATCTGCCGATCGGTGCGGTGCGGTCCGGTGGTCGGCAGACCGGCGGCTTGCCCACCGCTGGGCCTTTCCGCCGTGGGCGCGCCCTTACGTAGCCTGACTCACCGAGGACATGTGGAAATCGGGAATGCGCAACGGTGGCATGGCCGTTCGGGTGAACCAGTCCTTCCACTCGCGAGGGAGGGTGATTTCGGTGGTGCCTGCTTCGGTGACTCGGCGGAGCAGGTCCAGTGGACTCTCGTTGAAGCGGAAGTTGTTGACCGCGGCGGTGACCTCGCCGTTCTCCACGAGGTAGACGCCGTCCCGGGTGAGGCCGGTGAGCAGCAGGCTCGCCGGATCGACCTCGCGGATGTACCACAGGGTGGTGAGCAGCAGACCGCGCTCGGTGCGCGCGATCATCTCGTCGAGGGTCGTCGCGGCACCGCCGGTGAGCAACAGGTTGCCGCCGGGAACGGTTGCGGTGGTACCGAATTCGGCGGCGGTGGCGCGCGGATAGATCAGCGACTCGATGACGCCGTCCCGGATCCAGTCGACCCGTTCGGCGCTCAACCCGTTGTCGAACACCGACATCGCTTGCGACGATGCGGAAGTGGCGACGAACGGCCGATACTCCAGCCCGGCCGCGCTCGGGTCGGAGTACAGCGTCAGCGGAATATCGCTGAGCCGCTCACCGATTCGCGTACCACCGGCGCGCGAGAATGCAGTATGTCCCTCGTGCGCGCCGCGCCCCTCCATCTGCCAGTGCAGATAGATCATCATGTCGGCGACCGTGGACGGCGGCATCAACGTCTCGTAGCGACCCGCGGGCAGCTCGACCTTGCGTCCGGCCCAGTCCAGGCGGCGCGACAATTCGGCCAGCAGGGCGGGGACGTCGACATCGGTGAAGTCCGCGGTGCCGACACCGGCCCAGGCGCTGGCGAGATCCGTTCCCGCACCGCGCTTTCCGTTGATCTCCACCGAACCCGTCGGCTGGGTGAACCGGCGGCGCACTCCCGTTGAGGTGCCTAACCAGGTGGTGTGCACCGTGTGATGCGCGAATCCGTACAGCCGATCACTGCGGTCGAAACCCGCCGAGAGGCCACGCGCCAGGTCGGTGAACACCTCGATGCCGGTGCTGCCCGCGGGATCGGCCCAGTCCTCGGCCGGTCGGTCCGAATCCAGCAGCGGCATCGCGTCTTCGGCGGGTGCGGCGGCACGGGCCGCCTCCTCGCTGCGGCGCACCACCGCTTCGATCTCCGCCGGGTCGACACTGGTCGACCCGATGGTGCCGACCCGTGCGGCGCGCGGGCCGTCGCGGAAGATCGAAATCACCGCCCAGTCACGGTAATTCGACGATCCGTTGGTGGTCATCGAATTACCGGCCCAGCGCAGCGATGCGTCGTGCGCGTCGGTGACGATCACCATGGCCTCGTCGGCGCGGGACAGGGCGAGCACACGCTCGACGACCTCGCCCGCGGCGATGATGGTCTGCTGGCTCACTGCCCCGCCTCCGTCCGGGTGTTGAGAATGTTGATGCCGCGCACCAGCACCGACGGGCAGCCGTGGCTGACCGCGGCGACCTGCCCGGGCTGGGCCTTGCCGCAGTTGAACGCGCCGCCGAGCCGCCAGGTGGACGGTCCGCCGACCGCTTCCATCGCGCCCCAGAAGTCGGTGGTGGTGGCCTGGTAGGCGACGTCGCGGAGCTGGCCGTCCAGCTTGCCGTCGCGAATGCGGAAGAACCGCTGACCGGTGAACTGGAAGTTGTAGCGCTGCATGTCGATCGACCACGACTTGTCGCCGACGATGTAGATGCCGTCCCGCACCCGGGAGATGAGTTCCTCGGTGCTGGTGTCGTTTTCGGGATCGGGCTGCAAGGAGACATTGGCCATGCGCTGGATCGGCACGTGATGCGCCGAATCCGCGTAGGAGCAGCCGTTGGACCGGTCCAGGCCCAGGCGCGGCGCGAACACGCGGTCCAGTTGGTAGCCGACGAGCACGCCGTCGCGCACCAGATCCCAGCGCTGCCCGGCCACGCCCTCGTCGTCGTAGCCGACGCTGGCCAGGCCGTGCGGCTCGGTGCGGTCACCGGTGACGTGCATGATCGGGGTGCCGTATTGCAGCGTGCCGAGCTTGTCCGGGGTGGCGAACGAGGTACCGGCGTAAGCGGATTCGTAGCCGATGGCGCGGTCGTACTCGGTGGCGTGGCCGATGGATTCGTGGATGGTCAGCCACAGGTTGGTCGGGTCGATCACCAGATCGGTCGGGCCGGGGGTGACGGTCGGCGCCTGCACCTTCTCGGCGAGCCAGGACGGGATCCGGGCCAGTTCGTCCGACCAGTCCCAGGTGCCGTCGGCGCCGGTGACGTACTCCCAGCCGCGCCCCACCGGCGGTGCCAGCGTGCGCATGGTCTCGAACACGCCCGCCGCCGAATCGACCGTGGTCGCCTCGAACTGCGGATGCAGCCGGACGCGCTGCTGGGTGATCTTCGAGCCCGCGGTGTCGGTGTAGAAGGTCTGCTCTTTCACCTGCAACACGTAGGCCGTGACGTGGTCGACGCCGTCGGCGCCGGACAGGCGTTCCGAATAGTCCTGCAGCAGTGCGACCTTCTCGGTGGTCGGCACGGTGAACGGGTCCACGTCGTAGGCGGAGACCCAGTGCACGTCGTCGTAGATCGGTTCGTCCGCGAGTTCGACCCGTTCGCGGTTCAATGCGCGCAGCGTCGTCGCGACCGTTACCGCGGTGCGCGCCACCTCGGCGGCGGTCGCGGGGGTCAGCGCGGCATGCGAGGCGAAACCCCACGTGCCGTCGACGATCACGCGGACCGCGAAACCGAGTTCGATGTTGTCGGTGATCGCCTCGACGCGCCCGTCGCGCAACCGGATCGTCTGCGTCACCAGCCGGTGCACGCGCAGGTCGGCATGCTCGGCGCCCGCGGCGCGCGCCGCACCCAACGCGGCGTCGGCGAGCGCGGTCAGCGGCAGCTCGAGAAACTCTGCGTCCACATCCTTGGAAGTCGCGATGCTCACCCAGCCCAACCTAGTCCCTCCCGCCCCACCACACCCCGCGCCACCCCGCGCAAACCTGCACCCCCTGCAAACATGCACCCCCGCACCCCGCACCCCGCACCCCGCACCCCGCACCCCGCACCCCGCACCCCTCCGAAACCCCCACCAGCACAGCACGACCGGCTCCCGCGCAGTCGAACGCCCACCCCCGGCCGTGTCACCTGCGACGCCCAAGATCCATACCAGCAGCGCCCCAACCCCACGCTGCCCGCCGCGTTCGTGCCCGCGCTGCCATCGCAACGCGTGGTTTCGCTCGAGTCGGCACAGCGCGGAGCCGACCACCGCTCCTGGCCATGGACGCGCCACGGGCCGACGCCTGCGGATCGCGGCGAATCAATCGCGTCCCCGCACCAGACGCACCGACGGCCGCTCACGCAGCCCCCGAACGTAAGCCCCCACTGGTCAATTGATCACGAGGAACTGGTGGCGGCATCGGCCGAGAGCCCGCCGCCACCGGTTCCTCGTGATCACTCGTCCAGCTCCGACCCGGGTGGGCGGGGTCAAAGGTGCAGGGGCGCAATGTCAAAGGTGGGGGAGTCGGAACGGCACGCGCGAAACCCGCGCATACCACGCCTGTCTCACGAAATGCCGTACTGTGCCCGCGTGCCGCCATCCGCCCTCCGTGACCGCAAACGCGAACGTACCCGCCGTGCGCTGCTCGAGGCAGCCGTAGACCTTTTCGAGTCCAGAGGCTACGACGAGACGACGGTGGCCGATATCGCGGCGGCGGCCGAGGTGGGCACGCGCACCTTCTTCAACTACTTCGCCAGCAAGGAAGAACTGCTCTTCCCGGAGACCGACGAGCGGGTACGGGCCGCGGTGGCCGCGATCGGCAGCCGCCGGCCGGGGGAGCGTCCGGTCGAGGTGTTACTCCGGGCGTTACGCGCGGCCGGTGACAATCCCGGCGAACATCTCGTCGACGATCTCAGCGCCCGGATCGCCGCATTGCGCGCGCAGGTGTCGCGCACCGTGCCGTCGGTGAGCGGCCGGGCCGCGCACGCACAGTTGGTGGCGCAGCGCGAGATCGCGCGTCAGTTGCATGCCGCGTTCCCCGCCGAACTGGACGAGGTGGGGGCCGCCGCGCTGGTCGGCGCGGTCGTCGGCGCGGTGTCCGGCGCGCTCACCGTGCTGTTCCAGCAGCCGATCAACGGCGCGGACGACGGCGAGCGACTGCACCGCCAGATCCACGAGACCACCTCGCGGGTGCTGAAGCCCTGGCTCGCCTCGCAGGTCGAGCCGATCGGCTGATCAGCCGAACTGCTGCCAGCCCAAGCGGATCACCATCGCGACCACCACCACGAGCAGCACGACGCGGACGAATTTCGCGCCGTTGCGCAACGCCATGTGCGAGCCGACGATCGCGCCCGCCACGTTGCCGACCGCCATGGCCGCGCCGAGCAGGAACAAGATGTGGCCGGTGAGCCCGAAGAAGATCAGCGCGCCCACATTGGATCCGCAGTTGATCACCTTCGCCATCGCGGCGGCCCGCACGAACTCGGTGCCGAGCAGTGTCGCGAACGTGATGATGAGGAAGGTGCCGGTGCCGGGGCCGAGCAGGCCGTCGTAGAAGCCGACGAGTCCCGCGGCGAGCGCGATGGTGAGGATCACTTTGCGCCGGGTGGGCGCGTGCGTGGCGAGCGTGACCCCGATCGAGGGGCGCAGCGTGACGAACACCGCGACGCCGACCAGCACCACCATGACGATCGGAATGAACAGGTCCCGGTCGATCAATGAGACTGCGGCAGCACCGGTTCCGGCGGTCACCGCCGCGATTCCCGCCGCGGGCACGAGCACCCGCCACTGCATCGGCACTTTTCTGGCGAAGGTCAGCACCGACGCCGCGGTGCCCGCGACGGCGGCGAGCTTGTTCGTGCCGAGCGCGGTCTGCGGCGCGATGGTCGGTGCGACGAGAAACAACGTCGGCAGAATGATGAGCCCGCCGCCGCCGACCACCGCGTCCACCCAGCCCGCGGCCGTCGCCGCGGTTATCAACACCGCCCAATCACCGATCTGCACGGGGCAAGCCAACCAGGTGGTCGGATGCGGGCCAGTCAGCAGTCCAGTTCGTCGCACTCGGCGCGCGGGTGCGCCCCGGGGAGGCCGCCCCGACCTAGGGTGGACGGGTGCGCCGGTTCAGCCTGTGGCTTCGCGGGAAGCCCATCGTCTCGGATTCGATACTGGCGGCTGTCCTTTTACTGCTCGAGATCCTCAGCGTCGGGAACTCCACGCACAAGGTCGCCTTTCTCGCGGTCGGGGTATTTCTGCCGCTGCCGATCGTGTTGCGCCGGGTGTATCCGCGGGCGATGGCGGCGATCGCGCTGGTGTCGTCGCTGGTCGCGACGGCGGTCGCCTATGTGGTCGGCGACGATGCCGATCACATCACGCTGTTCAGTCTCGGGATCATGCTGTACACGCTCGTCGCCTACGTGGGCAGGCGGGAGGGTCTGTGGTTCGGGCTCGGCGTGGTGCTCGATTCGGTGCTCTCGAATCTGGCGCTGGACAAGCCCGCGGGCGGCGAGGCCGTCTTCACCGTCATGTTCTTCGCGTTGTGCTGGACGCTCGCGGAGTTCATCGGCGCGCGGCACGCCTATGACACCGAGGTCGCGGCCCGGCTCGCGGTCGCGGACTACGACAAGGAACGTCGCGCGCACGACGCGGTGTCGGCCGAACGCACCCGCATCGCCCGCGAACTGCACGACGTGGTCGCGCACGCGGTGAGCGTGATCATCGTGCAGGCCGACGGCGCGAAGTACGCGCTGCGGCGCGACCCCGACGCCGCCGAGCAGGCGCTCACCACCATCGCGGGGACCGGTCGCGAGGCGCTGCGCGAACTGCGCCGGACCGTCGCGCTGCTGCGGACCGAACACGCGCCCGACCAGCTGCCCCAGCACGGCACCGCCGGACTCGCCCGGGTGGTGGACATGATGCGCGGCGCCGGCCTCGCCGTGGAACTCGAATTGACCGGGGAGCTCGACGATGTCGCGCCCGAGGTCAGCCTCGGCGTGCATCGCATCGTGCAGGAGTCGCTGACGAACACACTGCGCCACGCCGGGCCGCATCCCAAGGCGTGGGTGCGGGTGCGCCGCCGCGACGCCGACGTGACGATCGACATCTCCGACACCGGCGGCGTCCCGTTGGACGAACCCGCGGTCCGGATCAAAGGCGGCGGAATGGGTTTGGTCGGAATGCGCGAACGCATCGCCGTGCTCGGCGGCACGCTGGAGACCGGTCGCGCCGCGGACGGGGCGTGGCGGGTGCAGGCCACGATCCCGCTCGCGCCCGGCTTGCCGGAATAGGTTGGCAGGCCGTCGGCGGGCCCGCGCACGTTAGATTAGGTGCGTGCCGATCACCGTTCTCGTTGTCGACGACCAGGAACTCATGCGCATGGGGTTGAAGATGGTCCTCGGCGCGCACCCCGACATCGAGGTGATCGGGGAGGCGGCCAACGGAGCGGCCGCGGTGAGCCGGGCCGCCGAGCTGGTACCCGATGTGGTGCTGATGGACGTGCGGATGCCGGTGGTCGACGGCGTCACCGCGACCGCGCGGATCGTCGAGGCGGGGCACGGCTGCCGGGTGCTCGTGATGACCACCTTCGATCTCGACGAGCACGCGCTGGGCGCATTGCGCGCGGGCGCGAGCGGCTTCCTGCTCAAGGACACCCCACCGGAGGACCTGATCTCCGCGATCCGCAGCGTCGCCGCCGGTGACGCGGTCGTCTCGCCGAAGGTGACCAAGCGCCTGCTGGATCGGCTCATCGCCGAGGACCCCGCGCGGATGCGCGACCCGGGCGTGCTCGAGGTGCTCACCGCCCGCGAGCGCGAGGTGCTCGAACAGATCGCGGCGGGCCGGTCCAACGCCGAGATCGCCGAACAGCTGTATCTCTCCGAGGCCACCGTGAAGACGCACGTCGGCCGCGTGCTCACCAAACTCGGCCTGCGCGACCGCGTGCAAGCGGTGGTGCTCGCCTACGAGACCGGTCTGGTCCGTCCGGGCGGTTGATCCCCGTCGCCCGGTTCACCCCGGCTGGGCGACCGACAAACGGCTACGCAGCGTCGGCAGTCCGGGCCCGGTCAGATCATCGCAGTAGGCGATCCGGCCTGCCATCGCCATGACCAGTGCGATGGTCGTCCCGTGCACCTCGGGACCGGTGCCGATCTCGAACGGGCCGTCGGTCGCCGTCACGCGCAGCCCCGCGATCGCGCTGTGGCCGGACACCGTGAAATCCCGGCTCGCGTAGAACTGGGCCACCGCGGTCGCGGCCGCCACCGCGGGCTCGCGCGGCAATCCGAGCGGACGCCGGATGTCCTGCGCGTGCACGACCACCTCGCCGAGCCAGGCCGCGGTATTGCCGAAGGTGGCGGTGGTGCTGGTGCCGACCGCTCGGAACCGGTCCAGCGTTTCGGCGGGTGTCGCGCCCCGATGCGCGGCCAGCAGCCGATCGTTGTGCAGCGCGAAATCGAACCGGGCACGCAGTGCGCTGAGCACCCAGCGGATCCGGCCGACACTAGCCGCCGCGGTCAGGTGGGCGAGCACCTCCTCGACCGTCCACTCCCCGCACAGTGACGGGCTCGCCCATTGCGTCTGGTCCAATTCGGCCAGATCCTCGGCCAGCGCCGCGCGCTCGGCATGCGTCATCGCCCAGATCTCGGCCCGCGACAGTTCGTTCGCCACCCGTCCTCCTTCGTCCGGCGTTGCCCGCCGTTCCGTTGTTCCACTGCTACGGACGGCCTGAACGCCGTGAACTCATCGGCGGCGCGGGTCTCATGGGACTCTCAGGCGGATTCGGGAGAAAAATTGCGGGCCTGGACGTTGGATCGGGTAGATCGTCCGAAAGGAACGCCATGCCCGCCCTGGTATTCGTGCTCTATGTGATCACCGAGATCGCCGCCCTGGTCGCCGTCGGCCAATGGCTCGGCGTGATACCGGCCATTCTGCTGCTCATCGCCGGATCGGCGGCGGGCATGCTGCTGGTCGGCTCGCAGGGACGGCGGGTGTTCGAGCAGTTCCGCCGCGTCGGCCGCGGCGAGATCGCGCCGGGTACCGCGGTCGCCGACGGCGCGCTGGTCGCGGCGGGCGGGTTCCTGATGTTCGTGCCCGGCCTCGTGACTTCGCTGATCGGCCTGTTCCTGCTGCTGCCGCCGACCCGATTCCTGGTGCGGCCGATGGCCGCCGCGTTCGCCGCGCGCCGGGTCGCCAAGTTTCAGGCCGCGATGCCGTATCGGGGCGTGGTGATCGACGGTGGCGAAGTCATCGACGGCACTGTCGTGCACCAGTACTACGACGACGGACAGGGCAACGCGCGCCGCGCCATCACCAACCCCTGACCATCCGAATTGTCAAAGGGTGGTAGCGCCATTACCAACGAGTAGTAAAGACACGCCAGCGCGCTAGGGATCCCGCTGAAAAGCGGCTACGGTGACGCGATGGCCACCGAGCAACTCACCATCACGGTGAGCGAAGAGCTGGCCGCCGCGGTGAAACGCGCGGCGGCGGCTGCGGGACAATCGATTTCCGGGTTTGCGGCCGCCGCGTTGCGGCTGGAACTGATCGCCGTCGAGGCGGGTTGCCCGCCGGGTTCGCCGTACGGTCCCGGCGACGCGCCGCCGCGCTTCGCCGACGTGATGACGGTACTGGCCCACGCCGAGGACGTGCGGCAGCCCGTACTGAACGGCTGACCCGAAAGCCCGAATCGGGCATACGGCAGACTGGGTTCTCGTGAGTGAGCGTAGCGAGCGAACCAGTGACACAGCGTGCGTATGCACGACGGAACCGAGCGTCAGCGAGGTGCAGTCGTGAATACCCAGTTGCTCATCGGCGGTCGTATCTACAGCTCCAGTTCTCCGGACGCGACGGCGATGGCGGTGGCCGACGGCACCGTGGTGTGGCTCGGCGCGGAACAGCCCGGGCGAGCACTGCATCCGGACGCCGAGATCATCGATCTGGACGGCGCGTTCGTCGCGCCGGCGTTCGTGGACCCGCACGTGCACGTCACCGCGCTGGGACTGAAACTCACCGGACTCGACCTGTCCGTCGCCCGTTCGCTGGAGCACTGCCTGACCTTGCTGCGCGATTTCGCCGCGGCGCGGCCCGAGGGTGCGATCCTCGGTGACGGCTGGGACGAGACCACCTGGCCGGAGGGCAGGCCGCCCACGGTCGAGGAGATCGACAAGGCCGCCGGGGCCCGCCACGTCTACCTGTCCCGGGTCGACGCGCACTCGGCGGTGGTGTCGTCCGCGCTGCTGGACGCGCTGCCGCAGGTGCGCGCGGCCGACGGGTTCACCCGCGGCGAGCCGGTCCGGGCGGCGGCGCACCACCTGGTGCGGACCACGGTGCTCGCGGAACTCGATCGCGCGCAACGGGATCGGGCGCGGGCGGCGGCGCTGGACCACGCGGCCGCGCACGGCATCGTCGCGGTGCACGAATGCGCGGGGCCGGAGATCTCCGGTCGCACCGACGTGCGCGAACTGCTCGAATTCCGGCACGGCGTCGAGGTGCGGGCGTACTGGGGCGAGGCGGTGCGCAGTGCCGAACAGGCGCGCGCACTGGTGGCCGAACTCGGCGTGCACGCGCTCGGCGGCGATCTGTTCGTCGACGGCTCGTTCGGTTCGCACACCGCCTGGCTGCGCGAGGACTACGCCGACCAGCCCGGCACCGGCCGGTCCTATCTCGACGCCGAGGCCATCGCCGCGCATATTCGCGCCTGCACGGAGGCGGGCATCCAAGCGGGCTTCCACGTGATCGGCGACGCCGCCATGGACGCGGTCGTGGCCGGATTCGACCGTGTCGTAGGCGAATTCGGCGGTCCGGCGGTTGCGGCGCTCGGGCACCGGGTGGAGCACGCCGAGCTGCTGGATGCCGCGCAGATCGGCAAGCTCGCCGCGTGGGGTGTGCTCGCCAGCGTGCAACCGGGATTCGACGCGGCGTGGGGCGGCGCGGACGGCATGTACGCGGCGCGACTCGGCGCCACCCGGGCCGCCGCGCTGAACCCGTTCGCCGCCATGGCCGCGGCCGGGATCGCACTGGCTGTCGGTTCGGACGCGCCGGTCACTCCGCTCGATCCCTGGTCGGCCGTGCGCGCCGCCGCCCACCACCGCACCCCCGGCCACGGACTCTCTCCGCGCGCCGCGTTCGCCGCCGCGACCAGGGGCGCGTGGCGCGCGGGCGGAGTCAGGGACGGAATCGCAGGCACCCTGGTACCCGGCGCGCCCGCCTCCTACGCGGTCTGGGACGCCGACGATCTGGTCGTCGCCGCAGCGGCCGACTCGGTACAGCGCTGGTCCACCGACCCGCGCTCCCGCGTGCCCGGACTGCCACCCCTGCAACCAGGTTCAGCGCTACCGCAGTGCCTGCGCACCGTGCATCGCGGCGAAACGATCTACACCGCGTGAGGTCGGTCATCGAACGCGTGTCCGGCTTGCCCGCCGCAGCCGGGGTCGGTACTTCCGAGGTGTGTGGATTGCGGAGAAGCGATGTGTGCGGCGTGCGGTCGGCGGCGGTCATGCAGCGTGTGTCCGGAATGCCTGCGGCGAGCGGGTTCGGCGTCGGGAAAGTGATTGCGGACTGTGCGGCGCGGCGCAACGGCTTTCGCGGCGTGGGCTCGGTGGCGGTCCTCGAGCGCGTGTCCGGATTGCCAGCTGCCGCCGGGCGCGGTGTTGCCGGGGTGCCCGCGCACCGTGCGGCGCAACGCAACGATTCATGCGGCGGGCGTTCGGTGGGGGATCAGCGAGAGTGCGCCGTCGTGCGCGGGAAGGTTACGCGGGGTGCGTGAGCCGATGTTGGGTGTGCTGAGGCGGTTTCCGGTGTTGTCGCGGGCGGTGGGCTCGATCTGCGCTGGGCTGTTGATCTTCGGGAGTTTTCCGCCGCGACCGTGGTGGTTCCTCGCGCCGCTCGGTCTCGCGCTGCTCACGCTGGTGGTGCGCGGCAGCGGGCGACTCCGGGCCGGGTTCGGGTACGGATTCCTGGCCGGTCTGGCGTTTTTCGTGCCGCTGCTGCCGTGGACCGGCATCTACGTCGGTCCGGTGCCGTGGTTGGCGCTGTCCACGGTGTGCGCTGTGTATATCGGCCTGTTCGGCTTGCTGGCACGAACGGTGGGACGACTCCCGGGCTGGCCGCTGTGGGTGGCGCTGGCGTGGGCGAGCGCCGAGTGGGCGCGTTCCAGTTTCCCCTTCGGCGGATTCCCCTGGGGCCGTTTGGCCTTCGGGCAAGCCGACGGCTGGTACCTACCCCTCGCGTCGCTCGGCGGCGCCCCCTTCGTCAGCTTCGCGGTGGCGCTGACCGGCGCGGGCGCAGCCGCTCTGGTCCTCCAGTTGCGCGTGATCTATGCCGATGCACGGCCTGCTGCTGAGCCCCGCGCCGACGAGGTCACGTTCGGCGAGAACACGGCCGGAGACGGCAAGGGAATCACGGCAGACCGTAGCGGTGCGGCCGCCACCGGTGCGAGTGCTCGCACAGCCGGAGTCGGTGGCAGCGAAGCCGTTGCTGACGCGAGTGTGGTCGCGGGCGGCGGGATTACGCCCAGAGTCAGTGGGAGCGAAGCCGTTGCCGGTGCGAGTGTGGCTGCTGCTGGCGGGAGTGCGGCCGTTGCCGATGCGAGTGTTGCTGCGGCCGACCGCGATTCCGCGGGTGGTGGTGCCGAGCTGTCGGCGGGCGCCGTTGCGGCGGACCGAGCAGACGCCGCGGTGCACGCTGCCGACGAGCCGCCGGCGGGCCGGGCGCCGCAGCCGATCGCCGGATCCCGCCGGGCCGCGTGGCTCGGATGTGCCGCCGCTGCGGCAACTCTCGCGGTTCTGCCGTTGGCGGGGCTGCTGCTCGGGGCGACTCTGCCTGCGCCGGATCAGGGGGATCGGGTGATCACGGTGGCGGCGATTCAGGGGAGTGTGCCGCGGCTCGGGTTGGACTTCAATGCGCAGCGGCGGGCGGTGCTGGACAATCACGTGCGCCGCACCGAGGAGCTGGCGCAGGCGGTCGCGGCGGGGGCGGCGAAAAAGCCGGATGTGGTGATCTGGCCGGAGAATTCGTCCGATATCGACCCGCTGCGCAACGCCGACGCGGCGGCCCTGATCACCCGGGCGTCCGAGCGGATCGGCGCGCCGATCCTGGTGGGCGCGGTGCTGGTGAACGGCGATCGGACCACGACCAACTCGGTGATCGTGTGGAACGGCGCCGCGGGCCCGGGGGAGCGCCACGACAAGAAGATCATCCAGCCCTTCGGCGAGTACCTGCCGATGCGTTCGTTCTTCCGGCTGTTCTCCGAATATGCCGATCGCGCCGGATATTTCGTGCCGGGCCACGGCGACGGTGTGGTCCGTGCGGCCGGTGTCGACATCGGCGTGGCGACCTGTTACGAGGTCGCCTTCGATCGCGCGTTCGAGGACGCGATGCGCGCGGGCGCGCAGCTGCTGACCGTGCCCACGAACAACGCGACGTTCGGCGACAGCGAGATGACCTATCAGCAGCTGGCCATGTCGCGGGTCCGGGCGGTCGAACACGGCAGGGCGCTGGTGGTCGCGGCGACCTCCGGCGTCAGCGCGATCATCGCGGCGGATGGCACTGTGCAGCAAGAGAGTCCGCAATTCGTGCCCGCCGCGCTGGTCGCCCAGCTACCGCTGCGCAGCAGCAACACCTTCGCTACTTTTGTTGGGCCGCTGCCGGAACGGGTGTTCGTCGCGCTGACGGCCGCCGCCGTCCTGGCTGTGTTGATCCGTCAACGTCGCGCCCGGCGCGCGCATGTGCCCGGGAAAAACGTGCCGCAGGTCACAGTGCGCGACTGAAAGTCGTTGCGGGGGCTAACCGGACCTCCGGTATTTTCTGTGATTGCTGTAGCCGAACCGTGATGTAGCGAGTTATTCGCACATACGCATTGTTGATGTTGTATTAGCTTGTCAGGGCGGGTTTTTCCTGGGCTTTTGGCGAGGCGAACTGGGCGAATTGTCGTGTTAGCCAAATGTTTGCTATGCAAGATCAACGGCGCTGACTAGCCTGCGATGTGAAACAAATCCGCCACGCTGGCAATCCGGCCGATCAGACGCTCCGAATCATAGGGCGTGGATCACTTTTCACGGTCGGCCTCGCGCGCCTTGCTGTGGTCTGTGTTCTGGAAGTTGCGTCGAACAGCGGCAGAACGGAGTGATTGATGAGTTCATTGGCCACGGACAGCGTCGACCAATGTTCATCGGGCGAATCCTCGGCACAGCCATTCGTCTTGTCGCCGGCTCAAACGGCGCTCTGGTACGCGCAGCGGATTCGGCCGGATGTGCCGCTGACGATCGCCCAGTATGTCGAGATCCACGGCGACCTGGACGTCGGCCGCCTGCTCTACGCGATCGAGCGATTCGGCGCGGAGTCCGAGGTCGGCAAGCTGCGCCTGGCGGAGATCGACGGAATCCCGCACCAGATAGTCGATCCCGCGCGCCGGCCGGGGTGGGCCAGGGTCGATCTGCGTGGTGAGCCCGACCCGCACGCCGCGGCGCTGCGCTGGATGCACGAGTACACCGGCTCGCCGATCGATCTCGAGCGCGACCCGCTCACCGCGAATGTGGTGCTGCGGACCGGGGATTCGGATTACATCTGGTACTCGCGTGCCCATCACATCGTCATCGACGGCTACGGCGCGATGAACGCGCTCACCCGCACCGCCGAGATCTACACCGCATTGGAGAATCGGACCGAGCCGGTGGTGTCGCGCGCCGCGCCGCTGGCCGAGATCTACGCCGACGAGGTCCGCTACCGCGAGACCAGCAGGTTCCGCGCCGACCGCGACTACTGGCTGGAACAGCTGGCCGGCGCGGGCGAGCCGATGAGTCTCGGCGGCAGCACCGTCACCGCGGCCGCCCAGGACGCGGGCCGCCGCATCGCCGCGGGCGTGCTCGACGACCGTGCGCAGGCCGCGATGGACGCGGCCGTCACCACCTTCGGCACCGCCAACTCGGCGCTGTTCGTCGCCGCGCTCGGCGCGTATGTCCGTTCGGTGACCGGAAATCCGGATGTGGTGCTGAGCCTGCCGGTCTCCGCGCGCACCACCGTGTCGCTGCGCCGCTCGGCCGGCGTGGTGTCCAATGTGGTCCCGATCCGGTTGCGCTTCACCGCGGAAACCACCCTCGCCGATGTGGTGAAGGCGACCGAACTCCAGATCACCGGCGCGCTGCGGCACCAGCGCTACCGGCACGACGACATCCGCCGCGACTGCGGCTACTCGCGCGACTCGCGCGGCTTCTTCGGGCCGATGGTCAACATCATGCTGTTCCACGACGAGTTGACCTTCGGCAGCCTGGTGGGCTCGCTGAACGTGCTGGCCACCGGCCCGGTCGAGGACCTGTCGGTGAACCTGTACAACGGTGTCGGCGGCCGGATCCACGTCGATTTCGAGGCCAACCCGCGGCTCTACGGCGAGGCCGAGGTGTCGGTGCACCACGACCGCTTCCTCGACTTCCTCACCCGATTCCTCAGCGCCGCACCGGACACCCACGCCGAGACGCTCACCGCGATCACCGCCGCCGAGCACGAGCGCGTCCTGCACGAGTGGAACGCGACCGAGGCCCCGCGGCAGCCGGGCACCCTCGCCGAGCTGTTCGCCGAGCGCGCGGCCGCCTGCCCCGACGCGATCGCGCTGGAATCCGGCGACGACACCCCGGCCGCCGCGACGCTCACCTATCGCGAACTCGACGAGCGCGCCAATCGCCTGGCCCGCCTGCTCATCGAGCGCGGGGCCGGGCCGGAGACCGTGGTCGGCCTGTGCCTGCGTCGCAGCATCGATCTCGTGGTCGGCATGTACGCGATCGTCAAGACCGGCGCGGCCTACCTGCCGCTCGATCCGGAACATCCGGCCGATCGGCTCGATCAGATCGTGCGGCAGGCGTCGCCGGTCTGTGTGCTCACGGCCGCGCGCGACGAGCTCGCGATGCCCGAATCCGCTGCCGCACTGGCCGTCGACACCGTCGACCTGGCCGGCTACCGCGGTGCGCCGATCACCGATGCCGAACGCACCGCCGCCCTGCGCGCCGACCACCTCGCCTACGTGATCTTCACCTCCGGCTCCACCGGCAAGCCCAAGGGTGTCGGCGTGAGCCACGCCGCGATCGTGAACCGGCTGCGCTGGATGCAGCACGAATACTCGCTCGACCGGACCGATGTGGTGCTGCAGAAGACGCCCGCCACCTTCGACGTCTCGGTGTGGGAGTTCTTCTGGCCCTTGCAGATCGGCGCGCGACTGGTCGTCGCGGCGCACGACGGGCACCGGGACCCGGCCTACCTGGCCCGGCTGATCGCCGAAAAGGGCATCACCACGGCGCATTTCGTGCCGTCCATGCTCTCGGTGTTCGTCACCGACACCGACGTGCGCGGTTGCACCGCGTTGCGTCAGGTGTTCTGCAGCGGCGAGGCATTGCCCGCGGCCACCGTCCGGGACTTCCACGCGGCGCTGCCCCGGCCCGCGTTGCACAATCTGTACGGCCCCACCGAGGCCGCCGTCGACGTCACCTACTGGCCCTGCCCGGCCGACCCGGCGACCGTGCCGATCGGCTCGCCGGTCTGGAATACCCAGACCTACGTGCTGGATTCGCGGCTGCGGCCGGTGCCGCCCGGCGTGGTCGGCGAGTTGTACCTGGCCGGTGTGCAATTGGCGCGCGGCTACCTCGGCCAGCCGCGGCTCACCGCGGATCGCTTCGTGGCCAACCCGTTCGGCGCGGGCGTGCGCATGTACCGCACCGGCGACCTGGCCCGCTGGCAGCTCGGCGCGGACGGTCCCGGCGTGCTGGAGTATATGGGCCGCAGCGACTTCCAGGTCAAGATCCGCGGTCTGCGGATCGAACTCGGCGAGATCGAGGCGGCGCTGCTCGACGACGCGCGGGTCGCCAGGGCGGTCTGCGTGGCCCACGCGGCGCGCAACGGCGACGAACTCGTCGCCTACGTGGTCGCGACCCCCGCGACGGGACGCCTGGATACCGCCGCCCTGCTCACCGAACTGCGCCGCACGCTGCCCGCGTACATGGTGCCCTCGGCCCTGATGGAACTCGACGAGCTGCCGCTCAGCGCCAACGGCAAGATCGACCGCAAGGCGCTGCCCGCCCCGGTCGGCGTCCGGGCCACCGGGCGCTCCACCGCGGAACCGCGTACCGAGGTGGAGCGGGTGCTCGCCCGGGTCTTCGCCGAGATGCTCGGCACCGAGGTCGGCGTCGAGGACAGCTTCTTCGACCTGGGCGGCAACTCGCTGGTCGCCGCGCGCGCGGTGGCCCGGATCAATGCCGCCCTCGGCACCGGTCTGACCATCCGCGACCTGTTCGAGGCCTCGACGATCGCCGCGCTCACCCAGCGTTTCGCCACCCACACCGCCGATGTTTCCTCGCCGAAACTCGTTGCGGCGCAACGCCCTGAGCGGATTCCGCTGTCACTGGCGCAGCAGCGGCTGTGGATCCTCAACCGCTTCGCCGAACACGCGGCCGCCTACAACATGCCGCTGGCGGTCCGTATCGCGGGCGCGCTCGACGTCGAGGCGCTGCGGGCCGGCCTGGTCGACGTGATCGAACGGCACGAGAGCCTGCGCACCACGTTCCCGGAGTCGGCCGAGGGGCCGGTGCAGCTGATCCATCCGGCCGCGGAGATTCCGCTCACTCTGGATCCGATCGACGCCGCGGGCGCCGACGTGGCGGAACTGGCCACCGAGTTCGCCGGGTACGGCTTCGATCTGCGCAGTCAGGCGCCGATCCGGGTGGCGCTCTACCGCACCGGGCCGGACCAGTGGGTGTTCCTGGTCGTGCTGCACCACATCTGCGGTGACGGCTGGTCGATCGCGCCGCTGGCCCGCGATCTGATGACCGCCGTCGCGGCGCGCGGCGCGGGCGACGCGCCGCAGTGGGCGCCGCTGCCGGTGCAGTACGCCGACTTCGCGCTCTGGCAGCGGGAACTGCTCGGCAACGAATCCGATCCGGCGAGCGCGCTGAGCGCCCAGCTGACGCACTGGCGTTCGGCGCTGGCGGGCCTGCCCGACCAGCTCGACCTGCCGCTGGACCGCCCGCGCCCGCTGCGCAGGTCGACCACCGGCGGCCGGGTCGATTTCACGATTTCCCCCGAGATCCGCCGCGCCGCAAGCGAACTGGCCGCCGCCCGGGGCGTCAGCATGTTCATGGTGCTGCACGCCGCGCTGGCCACCCTGCTGTCGCGGCTGTGCGCGAGCACCGATATCGCGATCGGCACGCCGATCGCGGGCCGCTCCGATCCCGCGCTGGACGAGCTGGTCGGCATGTTCGTCAACACGCTGGTGCTGCGCACCGAGATCGATCCGGCCGCAGGCTTCGACCGCATGCTCGACGTGGTGCGCGAGACCGATCTCAACGCCTTCGCCAACGCCGACGTGCCGTTCGAGCGACTGGTCGAGGTGGTCAACCCCGAGCGCTCGGCCGCACGGCACCCGCTGTTCCAGGTGATGCTGTCCTACGACCGGGATCCCGATCTGCGCATCGAGCTGCCCGGCGTGCGGGCCGAGGTGCTGCCGATCGTCTCCGATATCGCGAAGTTCGATCTGCAGCTGGTGGTGCACGACGACGTCACCGACGGCCCGCTCACCGCCGAATTCGGTTATGCCACCGATATTTTCGACCGCGCCACGGTGGAATCGTTCGCCCGTCGCTTCGTCGCCGTGTTGAACGCCGTGGTCGCCGCGCCGAGCATGCCGATCGGCGATCTGAGCATTCTCGATCGGCGCGAGATCGCCAATCTGGTGCCGATCGCCGGCGCGCCCGCCGAACCGTTCACCACGCTGGCCCGGTTACTCACCGACACGGCCGAGCGGGTGCCGGACGCGGTCGCCGTGCGCTACCTCGGCGTCGACACCACCTACCGGGAACTCGACGAGTCCTCGAACCGGTTGGCGCGCGTGCTGATCGAGCACGGCGCCGGCCCCGAGGTGGTCGTCGCGATCGCGCTGCCGCGCGGCCTGGACGCGATCACCGCGGTGTGGGCGGTCGCGAAAACCGGTGCGGCGTATGTGCCGATCGATCCGAGCTACCCGGGCGAGCGGATCGCGCACATGATCGGCGATTCCGGGGCCATCCTCGGCCTGACCGACGCCGCCTGCCTGGCGGCCATGCCGGAGTGGCCCGCGCCGCGCGGCAAGCACCGCAAGAACTACGTCGACTGGCTGGTGCTGGGCTCGGCCGAACTGGCCGCGGAAGCGGTGGACTGCTCGACCGCCCCGATCACCGACGCGGACCGGCACCATTCGCTGTGCACGGTGCATCCGGCCTACCTGATCTACACCTCCGGGTCGACCGGCAAGCCGAAGGCGGTCGTGGTCACCCACGCCGGCCTCGCCTCGCTCGCGAACGAACAGACGCACCTGTTCGGCGTCACGGATTCGGCTCGGACGCTGCAGTTCTCGTCGCCGAGCTTCGATGCGTCGGTGCTGGAGCTGCTGCTCGGTTTCGCCGCGGGCGCGACCATCGTCGTGGCGCCCGCCGGTATGTACGGCGGTGCCGAGCTGGCCACCCTGTTGCGCACCGAGCGGGTCACCCACGCGTTCGTCACCCCGGCCGCGCTGGCCACCGTGCCGACCGACGGGCTGGACGAGCTGGAAGCGGTCATTGTCGGCGGCGAGGCCTGCTCGGAGGAACTGGTCGAGACCTGGTCGGCCGAACACCGCATGCACAACATGTACGGCCCGTCGGAGGCGACCGTCGCCGCCACCGCGACCGGGCCGATGGTGCCGGGCCGCCCGGTGCCGCTCGGCCTGCCGATCCGCGGCATGCGCCTGTTCGTGCTCGACGGACGGCTGCACCCGGTGCCGCCGGGCACCCCCGGCGAGCTGTACCTCTCCGGTCCCGGTCTGGCGCGCGGCTATCACGGACGTTACGGCCTTACCGCGCAACGGTTCCTGGCCAACCCGCACGGTCGCCGCGGCGAGCGGATGTACCGCACGGGTGATCTCGTCGTGGTCGAGACCGGCGGTCAGGTGCGCTTCCTCGGGCGTGCCGACGACCAGATCAAGATCCGCGGCTTCCGGATCGAGCTGCGCGAGATCGACCACGTGCTGCGCGCGCACCCCGGCGTGAGTTTCGCGCTCACCGTGGTGCACACCGATGAACACGGCCAGCCACGGCTGGCGTCGTACGTGACCGTGGACCGGCCGGTGGCGGCCGCCGATCTCACCGAGACCGCCCGGCAGCGCCTGCCCGGTTACATGGTGCCCGCCTCGGTCACCGTGCTGGACGAACTCCCGGTCACCCCGGCGGGCAAGTTGGACCGGAAAGCGTTGCCGGAGCCGGTCTTCGCGACCGGCGGCAGCTCGCGGGCACCGGCCACCGAACTGGAGTCGCGGGTCGCGGGCGTGTTCGGCGAGATCCTCGGCCGTCCCGTCACCGGGGCCGAGGACAGCTTCTTCGACGTCGGCGGCAACTCGCTGCTGGCCACCCGGCTCGCCGCCGCGCTGCACGCGGAGTTCGGCGTGGACCTGCCGGTGCGGGTGATCTTCGAGGCGCCCACCGTCGCGGGGGTGGCCGAGCGGCTCACGGAAGCGCCCCGGACGCAGCGGTTGGCGCTGGCTGTGCAGACCACGCGTCCGGGACGCATTCCATTGTCGCTGCCGCAGCAGCGACTGTGGTTCCTCAATCGATATTCTCCCGAATCGAGCGCATATAACATCGCTTTCGTTATCCGGATCGCGGGAGATCTCGATGTGGCGGCGCTGCGTGCGGCGCTCACCGATCTGGTGGAGCGGCACGAGGTGCTGCGCACCGTGTTCCCGGAGGACAGCGCGGGCGCCCAGCAGGTGGTGCTGCCGACCGCGCGGGCGCTGCCCGTGCTCGAGGCGATCGACACCGACGAGGCGGGCGCGACGGCCGCGCTCGGCGCGCTCGCGCATCGCGGCTTCGACCTGATCCGCGCTACGCCGCTGCGAATGACGCTGCTGCGCACCGGCTCCGAGCGCTATCTGCTCGGCATCGTGGTGCATCACATCGCTGCGGACGGCTGGTCGCTCGGCCCGCTGACCCGCGATCTGGCCGCCGCGTACGTGGCGCGGCACGAGGGCGCGGCCCCGGCCTGGACTCCACTTCCGGTGCAGTACGCGGACTTCGGGCTGTGGCAGCGCGCCTGCCTCGGCGACGAGGGCGAGCCCGGCAGCCTGGCGGCCGAGCAATTGGCCTACTGGCGTAGCGCGCTCGCCGATCTGCCCGCGGAATTGCCGCTGCCCTACGACCGGCCGCGACCGGCGGAGCCGACCCAGCACGCGGGCACCGTGCCGTTCACGGTGCCGGACCCCGTGCAGCGCGCCCTCGCCGAGCTCGCCAAGGAGCAGGGCGTCAGCATGTTCATGGTGCTGCGCTCGGCGCTGGCCGTGCTGCTGCGCAGCGTGACCGGCGGGCGCGACATCGTGATCGGCACCCCGGTGGCCGGCCGGACCGACACCAAGCTCGACGAGCTGGTCGGCATGTTCGTCAACACCCTGGTGCTGCGTTCCGACGTGGACCCGGACCGCCCGTTCGCGGGTCTGCTTCGCGCCGACCGGGATACCGAGTTGGCCGCGATGGCGCACGCCGATATCCCGTTCGAACGGGTGGTGGAGGAGCTGGCCTCGGGCACCACCCGGGGCAGGCATCCGCTGTTCCAGGTGGCGCTGACCGTGCAGGACGGTCCGGTGCCGACGCTGGAGCTGCCGGGCCTCGAGCTGCGGGCCGAGGAACTCGATATCGCGCTGGCCAAGTTCGATCTGGAACTGCGGGTCGCCCACATCGGCTGCGACGCCGGGCCGGGCGAGCCGGGGCGCGCGTTCGAATTCGTCTACGCCGCAGAGCTGTTCGACGAGGCGACCATCCACACCCTCGCCGACCGGTTCCTCCGGGTGCTGGCCGCGGTGACGGCCGATCCGCGAGTGCTGGTGCGCGACATCGACACCCGCACCGAACGGGAACGCCGCCTGCTCGCCCCGGCGACCGGCGGGCCGACCACGCCGCAGTGCACGCTCGCCGCGTACTTCACCGCGACCGCGCACATGCATCCGCATCGCACCGCGGTGCGTTCGGGCGCGACCACGCTCACCTACGCCGAACTCGACAAGCGCACGAATCGCTTGGCCCGGGCGCTGATCGCGCGGGATATCGGCATCGGCGATCGGGTGGCCCTCGGCCTGACCCGCTCGGTCGAGTCGGTGCTCACGATGCTCGCGGTGGTGAAGACCGGCGCCGCGTTCGTGCCGATCGACCCGAACTATCCGGCGGACCGGGTGCGGCACATGCTCGCCGACGCGGGCTGCTGGGTCGGCGTCACCGTCGGCGCGCACACCGAGCGGTTGTGCGCGGCCGGTGCGGACGGCCCGGCGACGGACTGGTTGCTGCTCGACGACCCGGCTGTGCGCGCCGAACTGGAAACCTATGACGACGCACTGGTCGACGATCTCGACCGCATGTGCACCATCGAGGCGGCCGACCTGGCCTACCTGATCTACACCTCCGGCTCCACCGGAAAACCCAAGGGCGTCGCGGTCACCCATGCCGGGCTGTCCAATTTCGCGGACGAACTCCGCGATCGGATGCGGGTCGACCGCGAGTCGCGGACACTGCATTTCGCCTCGCCGAGCTTCGACGCGGCGGTGCTGGATCTGCTGCTCGCGGTCGGCTCCGGTGCCGCCATGGTGCTCTGCCCGCCCGACGTGTACGGCGGTGACGAGCTGGCCGCGCTGCTGGAGCGGGAGCGGATCACGCACACCTTCATGACCCCGGCCGCGCTGGCCACCATCGATCACGAGCGATGGCCGCTGCCGCACCTGCGCGCGCTGATGGTCGGCGGCGAGGCGTGCGCCCCCGACCTGGTGGCCCGGTGGGCGCCGGGACGGACCATGCTCAACGGGTACGGACCCACCGAGACCACGATCGTCGCCACCATCGCGACGCTCACCGCGGAGCAGCCGGTCACCATCGGCACGCTGGTGCGCGGGGCGCGGGCGCTGGTGCTCGACGAGCGGCTGCGCCCGGTGCCGACGGGCGTGCCCGGCGATCTGTACCTCGGCGGGCACGGTGTCGCACGCGGCTACTTCGATCGATTCGGGCTCACCGCACTGCGTTTCGTGGCCGACCCGTTCGGCCCGGCCGGGGCGCGGCTGTACCGCACCGGCGACGTGGTGCGCTGGAACGACGCCGGTGAACTGTGCTACCTGGGGCGCAGTGACCACCAGGTGAAGGTGCGCGGCTTCCGGATCGAGCTCGGTGAGATCACCGCCGCGCTCGGCGAGCACCCGGCCGTGCGGTTCGCGCACACCGAGGTCAGGCAGATCGCGGGCGCCGACCGGATCGTGGCGTTCGTGCAGCCCGTCGACGAGCACACCGGGGTGGACGTGGCGGCGGTGCGCGACCGGTTGGGCGCGCAGCTGCCGACGCACATGGTGCCCGCCAGCATCACTGTGCTGGAACGGATTCCGCTCACCCCGGTGGGCAAGCTGGACAGCGCCGCGCTGCCCGAGCCGCAACTGGCCGTCGCCGCGGCCACCCGGGAACCGTCGACCCCGTCGGAGCGACTGGTCGCGCGGGTGATGGGGGAGCTGGTCGGCGTCGAGGGGGTGCGCGCGGACGACAGCTTCTTCGATATCGGCGGAAATTCGCTGCTGGCAACGCAACTCGTCGCGCGGCTGGCCGCGGCCAGCAACACCAGGCTGGAGGTGCGTACCGTCTTCGCCGCGCCGCGGGTCGCCGAACTCGCCGCGCACCTGGATTCGGGACCGGCCGGGGCCGGTTCGCGTCCGGCGCTGGTACGGCAGGCTCGCCCGGATCGGATTCCGCTCTCGGCGGCGCAGCGCAGGCTGTGGTTCCTCAACCGGTTCAACGGGATCGGCGAGGCGGCGGCCGACGGCACGGACCTGTCCGCGGGCGCGTACAACGTGCCGGTGGTGCTGCGGATGAACGGCAAGCTGAACGTCGACGCGCTGGTCGTCGCGCTGCATGCGGTGCAGGACCGGCACGAGACGTTGCGGACGGTGTTCCCCGAGGTCGGCGGCGAACCGACGCAGCAGGTGCTCGATCTGGTCACCGCGGCGATCACCCTTTTCGTCGCCACGGTGCGCCCGGCCGAGGTGGACGACGCGGTACGGCGTTTCGCCGCACCGGGATTCGATCTCGCGGGCGTGGTGCCGATGCGGGCCGCGCTGATCTCGGTGTCCCCGGAGGGCGACCGCGGCGTGCGGAATCCGGCCGAGGTGTCCGACGAGCACGTGCTCGTGCTGGTGGTGCACCACATCGCGATGGACGGGCAGTCGCTCGCGCCGCTGGCGCTCGACGTGGCCACCGCCTACCGGGCCGCGTGCGCGGGCCGGTCGCCGGAATGGGACGAGCTCGCGGTGCAGTACGTGGATTACACGCTGTGGCAACAGGACACGCTGGGCACCGAGGACGATCCGGACTCGATCATCCGCAGGCAGCTCGACTACTGGCGCCACCAGCTCGACGGCGTCCCCGAACTGCTCACCCTGCCCGCCGACCGGCGCCGCCCGCCGGTGCCGTCCTACCGCGGCGGGCTGGTCGAATGCGAGATCGACGCCTTCACCCATCGGGCCCTGCACCGGGTCGCGACGAGCAACAACGTCAGCATGTTCATGGTGCTGCACGCCGCGCTCGCGGTCCTGCTGCACCGGATGTCGGCGACCGACGACATCACCGTCGGCACGCCGATCGCGGGGCGTGCGCATCCCGCGCTGGACCGGTTGATCGGCATGTTCGTCAACACGCTGGTGCTGCGCACCCGGATCGATCCGGATGCCCGGTTCACCGACCTGCTGCACACCGTGCGCGATGTCGACCTGGACGCGTTCGCGCACGCCGACCTGCCGTTCGAACGCCTCGTCGAGGTGCTGAATCCGGCGCGGTCCCAGGCGCATCACCCGATGTTCCAGGTGATGCTCTCGGTGCAGAACCATCCGGTGGGCGGGCTGGAACTGCCCGGCCTGCGGATCGAGGCGGCCGATGTGGACACCGGCATCGCCAAGTTCGATCTGCAGTTCACCCTCACCGAATCGCAGACCCCGGAACGGGCTCCGGCGGGCATCACGCTGTCGGTCAACTACGCCAGCGACCTGTTCGACGAGCAGACCGCGCTGCGGCTGGGCCACCGCCTGGCCCGCTTGCTCGCCGCGGTCGCGGCGAATCCGACCACCGCGGTGGGTGATCTGGAGCTGCTCGATCCCGCCGAGTGGTCCGGCCTGGCCCCGGTGCGCGGCGCGGAGCCGGACCGTGCGGTCACCTTCCCTGAGGTGTTCGCGGCGGCCGCCGCGGTGGATCGCGCGGCGATCGCCCTGCGCGCCGACGGCACCCAGATCAGCTACGACGCGCTGGACCGCTGGACCAACCGGCTCGCCCGGGTGCTGATGCGCCGTGGCGTCGGCCCGGAAACGCTGGTGGCACTGGGGATCCCGCGCTCGGTGGAGTCGGTGGCCACGGTGCTCGCGGTGGCCAAGGCAGGCGCCGCGTTCGTGCCGGTCGATCCGAACTATCCGGCGCAGCGGATCGCGCACATGCTCTCGGATTCCGGTGCGGCACTGGGTATCACGCTCAGCGCGCACCGCGACGAGCTGCCCGGTGACGTGGAGTGGATCGTGCTCGACGATCCGATCTTCCGTGGGCTGGTGCTGGATTCACCCGACGGGCCGATCGCCGCGGCGGAGCGCACCGCGCCGCTGCGGATGGACAACCCGGCGTACGTGATCTACACCTCCGGTTCCACCGGCACGCCCAAGGGCGTCGTGGTCACCCACGGCGGCCTGTCCAACTTCGCGGCGGAGACCGCGCAGCGCTTCGACGTCCGTCCGGGTTGCCGGGTGCTGCACTTCGCCACGCCGAGCTTCGATGCGGCGATGCTCGATCTGCTGCTCGCGCTCGGCGGCGCGGCCACGCTGGTGATCACCCCGGCCGGGGTGGTCGGCGGCGAGGATCTGGCGCGGGTGTTCATCGACGAGGCGATCACGCACGCGTTCATCACCACCTCGGCGCTCGGCACGGTCGATCCCGCCGGCGTCACCGCGCTGCGGCACGTGCTGGTCGGCGGCGAGGCGTTGCCGCCGGATCTGGTGACTCGGTGGGCGCCGAACCGCAACCTGTACAACGTGTACGGGCCCACCGAGACGACCATCGTCACGGTGATCTCGCAGCCGATGACGCCGGGCGGCCCGATCACCATCGGCGGTCCGATCCGCGGCGTCAGCGCGACCATCCTGGACGGTCGCCTGCATCCGGCCCCGGTCGGCGTCACCGGCGAACTGCATCTCGCCGGTTCGGCGCTGGCGCGCGGTTACCTCAACCGTCCCGGCCTGACGGCGCAGAAGTTCGTGGCGAACCCGTTCGGCAAGCCGGGCGAGCGGATGTACCGCACCGGCGACCTGGTGCGCTGGTGGACCGGCCACGGTGCGCCGGCGGCGGGGCGCGATCACGGCGGCAGCCGGGAGATCGAATACGTCGGCCGCACCGACCACCAGGTCAAGATCCGCGGCTTCCGCATCGAACTCGGCGAGATCGACGCGGCGCTGGCCAAGCACGGCGGCGTGGAGTTCGCCACCACCATCGGGCACCGCACCCCCGCGGGGAGTATGGCACTGGTGTCGTATGTCAAGGCGCGCAACGGTATCGGGCTCACCGCGGCCGAACTCACCGAGCATGTGGCCGGGCTGGTGCCGAATTACATGGTGCCGCAATCGATCATGCTGCTCGACCGGGTGCCGCTCAGCCCGGTCGGCAAGCTGGATCGAAAAGCCCTGCCGGAACCGGTGTTCTCGGCGGCCGACGGCTATCGCGCACCCGCGACGCCGACCGAGGTCGCGCTGTGCGCGGCGTTCGCGGCGGTGCTCGGGGTGGAGACGGTAGGCGCCGACGACGGCTTCTTCGAGCTCGGCGGCAACTCGCTGCTGGCCACGAAAGTCGTTGCGCAGGTGCGGGCCAACGGCCTCGATCTGCCGGTGCAGGCCATGTTCGGCGAGGCGACCCCGGCCGCCATCGCCGCCCGGCTCGACGGATCGGGCGCGGGCATCGTGGCGGCGCTGGGGCCGGTGCTGCCCATCCGGCCCAACGGCAAGGCGGCGCCGCTGTTCTGCGTCCATCCCGCGATCGGGTTGGCCTGGTGCTACTCGGGCCTGCTCGCGCACCTCGCGCCGGACCGTCCGGTGTACGGGTTGCAGGCCCCGCACGTCGCGGGCGAGGACGGGTTCGCCTCGATCGCGGAGGCCGCGCAACAGTATGTGGCACATATCAAGTCGATCCAGCCGACCGGCCCCTACCACCTGCTCGGCTGGTCGCTCGGCGGCCTGATCGCGCACGAGGTGGCGGTGCAATTGCAAGAAGCGGGCGACGAGGTGGCGCTGCTGTCCATGATGGACAGTTACCGGCTCTCCGACGCCTGGCTCGAGCACGCGATCCCGAGCGTGGCCGAGATCATCGAGGAGTTCGGCAGCGACCAGCTCGACGCGCCGCTGGACCCCGCGATGAACCTGCGCGACGCGGCAGAGCTGCTGCGCGCGCGTCCGGGGCCGTTCGCGGCGCTCACCGTCGAGCACCTCGAACGGCTCTACGCCGGCTACACCAACGGCACCCTGCTCGCGCACGGCTTCCGGCCCCGGGTCTTCGACGGCGATCTGCTGTTCTTCACCGCCGCCGCGGACGAGATCAACCGGGCCGATCCGGAACGCACCGCGGCGGCCTGGCAGCCGTTCGTCACCGGCGCTATCCGCGATCACGAACTGCCGTGCCGGCATTCGGCGATGACCGCGCCCGAATCGCTCGCCGCGATCGGACAGGTGCTGCGCGGCGCACTGGACGGGGCCGCGGCACTGCTGCCCGCCGGTGCGCATCCAGCGAAGAACGGTGTGCGGCGAGCCAAGAGCGGCGCACGAAAGGAGAAGCAGAGGTGAACGGGCAATACCCGGCCACGCGCCAGTCGATGCGCCCGGAACGATCGGTCGTGCCCGCGCCGGGACCGGCCGCGGGCGGGGACTGCGAGGTGGACGGGCTCGACCTGTCCATGCTCCGGCCGTTTCGGGCGGTCGCCCGGCCCGCACGGCGCAAGCGGTGCGCGTCCGCCGTGGCCGGTCGATCGACTTCGACGACGGGGGAGGCGGCACAATGAGTTTGGCGGTGGAAGTACTCGGCCTGGTCAAGCACTACGGGCGGATCCGGGTGCTCGACAACATCGATTTGCAGATACCGAGCGGCACCGTGATGGGCCTGCTCGGTCCCAACGGCGCGGGCAAGACCACGACGGTGCGCATCGTGACCACCCTGCTGCGCCCGGACGCCGGAGCGGTGCGGGTGGCCGGTGTCGACGTGCTGCGCAATCCGGGTGCGGCGCGGCGGCGGATCGGCCTGTCCGGGCAGTACGCCGCGGTCGACGCGAACCTGTCCGGGTTCGAGAACCTGCGCATGGTGGCCCGGCTGTACGGGATGTCGCCGCGGCAGGCCAGCACGCGTGCCACCGACCTGCTGGACGCGTTCGGGCTCGAGCACGCCGCCGACCGCAGGGCGGGCACCTACTCCGGCGGTATGGCACGCCGGCTCGACCTGGCCGGCGCGCTGGTGGCCAAGCCCGCGGTGGTGGTGCTCGACGAGCCGACCACCGGGCTCGACCCGCGCGGCAGGCTCGACATGTGGCGCGTCATCGGCGAACTCGTCGACGACGGCACCACCGTGCTGCTCACCACGCAGTACCTGGAGGAGGCCGATCTGCTCGCGGATCGGATCACCGTCATCGATCGCGGGCGGGTGATCGCGCGCGGCTCGGCCGACGAGCTGAAGACCTCCATCGGCGGTGACCGGCTCACCGTCACGCTGGCTCCCGGCCAGGACGTGCAGCCCGCGCTGTCGGTGCTCGCCCAGGTGGGCATCGGCGAACCGAGCCACGAGGCGGGCACCGACGAGGCCTCGATCGTGGTCGGCGACGGCTCGCGCACCATGGTCGAGGCGCTGCGCAGGCTCGACGACGCGGGCGTCTGCGTGGTGGACGCCACCGTGCACCGGCCGAGCCTGGACGACGTATTCCTTTCTCTCACCGGCACATCGGCCCGACCCGCGGCCGACCGGAAGTCCGAAACCGATGACGTACAAGAGGAGATCCTGTCGTGACGGCGGTCCTGGAAAGTCCGAAAGTGCAGGCGGCGCAGGTCGATTCGGGGCCGCGGCTGCGAATCTTCCGGGACAGCGCGATCGTCGCCTACCGCAACCTGCTGACCATTCTGCGGGTGCCGACCCTGCTGGTGACCGCCACCATCCAGCCGCTGATGTTCGTGTTCCTGTTCGCCTACATCTTCGGCGCCTCGCTGGGCGGCAGTCAGTACCGGGAATTCCTGCTCGCTGGAATCTTCACCCAGACAGTCGCTTTCAACGCGGCGTTCACCACCGTCGGGCTCGCGGGCGACCTGCAGAAGGGCATCATCGACCGGATGCGCACCCTGCCCATGTCCCGGCTGGCCGTGCTGATGGGACGCACGCTGTCGGACCTGGTGGTCAATATCCTCAGCGTCGCGGTCATGGTCGGCTGTGGCTATCTGGTGGGTTGGCGGATCAACGGCGGCATCGCCGACGCCGTGCTCGCGTTCGGCATCATCCTGCTCTTCGCCTTCGCCATGTCCTGGGTCGGCGCGCTCACCGGCCTGATCTCACCGACCGTTGAGGTGGCACAGAGTGCCGGGCTGATCTGGATGTTCCCGCTCTCGTTCATTTCCTCGGCCTTCATCTCGGCGGAGACGCTGCCGGGTCCGCTGCGCACCATCGCCGAGTGGAACCCGATCACCGCGGTCTCGGCCGCGGGTCGCAAGCTCTTCGACAACGACGCGCCGCCGTCGTTCGCACCGCCCACCGGATGGGCCGCCGAGCACTGCGTCGGGTATGCCATCGCCTGCTCGCTCGTCATCCTCGCGGTTGCCATGCCGCTGGCACTGCTGCGCTACCGCAAGGTCGCCAGCCACTAGAGCGCTCGAGACCCCTGAGGCTCCGCCTCCCCGGTTGTGCACACCCGGGAGTGCGGAGTCTCTGGCGTTTCCGGCCAAAAGGCGCAGGCCGTAGGGGCGAATCCGCAGGCTGCGAGCGGAACCCTTGCATCTGCACTACTGCCGATCGGAATATTCTGGGCGATTGCCAATAGCTGGCTGTCTGACACGGATGATGTGCTCGACATCGACGAAGCGGTCGATGATACCCGGCTGCCTCTGTCGCGTCCTTCGAATGGAACGAAAGGAGCCGGTCAGTGGCTATGGATGCCTTTATTCGCCGGAGATACCCGGTACGCGCAGCCGTGCGCTGGTCGGTGCTCGTAGGAGTCGTGACGGTCGCGGCGAGCCTGGCTGTGCCGACGGGTGTCGCGTCCGCGGAAGATTCTGTCCCAGTCACCCAGGCCACCGATCGCCAGGAGGAGGTCCTCGCCGTTCGCGACGGGGTCATCGTGTCGCAGGTCAGCTATTTCCTGCCGTTGCCCGCAGGGACGGCCGCGCACCCCGCGGCCTGCGATCGCACCGGATACCTGCGCTACCGGGCCGTCGGTAGTCCGGAACGTTCCGCCGACGCCGACAAGGTGATCGTGCAGCAGCCGGGTGCCAACGGCGGCGCGGTGAACTCCGACAGCGTGGCCGCGAACACCGTCGTCGCCGCGCGGGCGAACGGCCAGCACGTGGAGTTCTGGGCCTTGGCGCGCCGCAGCCAGTGCCTCGATGAGTCGTTCGGGTTCGACTACGCACTGCGCTCGGGCAACTACCTCGACGCGGTCGACTACTACTTCAACCACAAGCCGCTCGACGGCCAGGTGTTCCCGGGCTTCAAGGATTCGCCGCAGCTCGCGGTGCTCGATGCCATGGGCATGGAGCGGTTCATCCGCGATCAATACGAGGTGATGCTGTCGGAGCTCCCCGAGCAGGCGAGCCGGCAGCAGAAGTACGTGTGCACCGGTATTTCGCTCGGCGGGCTGGTCGAAGGGTTCTTCGCGGACTGGGACTTCGACGGCAATCCGGCCACCACCAACGACGCCGGTTACCAGCAGTGCGCCGCGTTCGCCGCGCAGGACACGATGATCACCTCGGATCCGGTCGCGATCCAGAACACGCCGTTCCTGCACGACATCACCAACGCGATCGTCGGCCCGACCAACGACGTGGTGAAGGCCGTCGCGAATGTCGGGGTGCTGCCGCGTTCGCTCGTTTCGGCGCCCGTCATCGGCGGCCGGACGTTCCTGGTGCTCCGATTGGCCGGTCTCGCCGCCTATCTGGAGCCGGACGCGGAAAGTCAGCTCATGGCGCATCTGCCGCACGATCTCGATCTCGATTTCACCCTCGACTACCTGTTCTCCGGATCGCCGGTGTCCTTCGCCACCAATGGCGCGGACGGTTCCGGCACCATCCGGGACTTCCGGTTCACCAACACCGCACTGCTCGGCGAGTTGATCGACAACAACTCGGCCAACTTCGCGCTGTGGGAGCAAGGAGTCGGGGCCATTGCGGGCGGGCCGGTGGCGGAGAAGACGTTCCCGGTGCCCGGCTCGGTCACCCAGGTGCCGCTGCTCGGCGGCTTCCTGCGCGCGATCGCCGGTCCGCAGCCGCGCGTGCGGCCCACCGATCGGAACGTGCTCTACACCTGGCGCAACTACGACGACGTGCAAGGGGTGCCCTACACCTCGCCCAACCACGAGTCCTCCGATATCCGCGATGCCGCAAGACAACTCGGCACCGGCGCACCGTACGCGTACTGGGAGACCTACTTTCCGGCGCGGCTGTACATCGATATCGGTGCGGGTTACGGCGGTGCGCGCAGCGGCGATATGACGAACCTGCGCTACCGCAACATGGCCCGCACCAAGCCGAGCTACATCGCCTACGCGGGTGACGGTTTCGTGCAGCAGGGCATCGGCATCGTCGTGCCGCCGGACCCGACCGCACAGGTGGTCACGCTGCCCGGCTACAGCCACGTCGACACGATCGGCGCGGCGCGGGTGCAGAACAACGGCAAGGCCGACGCCAGCGCGCAGACCCTGGCCGATTTCCTCGAGACCCTTGGCTGACCACATTTCACCGAAAGCGGAGTCATGAAGCTCACCAGTCGAATCAGAGTGTCGCTGTCCGCCGGAATTCCGCTGGCGGTCACTGCGGTACTGCTCGTCGTCGGCCTGCCCGTTCCGTCTTCCGTTGCCGCCCCTGCGGTTTCGCGGGGCGCCGACAGCGCCGAGGTCACCCCGTTCACCGATCCCAGCTTCGGCGACGATGTCGAAGCCACCTATGTCCGGCTGCACTACCCGAGCCCGTATGCCACGATGGCCCATCCCGAAGCCTGTGACTGGATCTCGTTCGTGCGTTACCGGTCCAAGAAGGGGCCGGCGCAGTCGTCGGACGCGGACGCGCTGCTCAGCGTGCAGCCCGGCACGTTCTCCGGTGCGGCGAACAACAATCCGCAAGGTCCGCAGGTCGTGCGCAAGGCCGCGGCGAACGGCAAGTCCGTGGAATACATTTCGCTGGATCGCCGGGCCAACTGTGCCGAGGACCGCACCGGGTGGGTCGCGGCCGAGCAGGCCGGGGACTACCACGTCGCGGCCGACTACTACTTCCACGGCAAGCCGATCGACGGCAAGACCTACCGGTACCAGACGTCGCAGGACCTGAATTACCTCGGCGAATACGGTCTGGCGCTGACCATGGACGACTGGCGTGCGGTGATCGAATACCTGCTGCCCGACCCGGCCGACCGGCACAAGATGGCCTGTGGCGGACACTCGCTGGGCGCCTTCCTCACCGGCCCGATGATGGCGTGGGACTTCGATCAGAATCCGGCCACCACCGAGGACGCCGGCTACAGCCTGTGCGGTCGCGGCATCGTCCCCGAAGACGGATTCGCCATGACCGATCCGGCGGGCTTCGCCGGGGCGCCACCGCTGGACGCGTTCTTCTCCGCGGTGGGCGGCGCCGTCCGCAACGGTGTCGACCTGCTGTTGAAGAACGGTCTGGGGACCGCGCAGTGGCCGGTCACCGCGGCCAGCGAGATCATGAACGTCTACTACCTCGCGGGCATGGCGGCGGACCAGAAGCCGGACGAGGAAAGCGATCTGAAGAATCTGGTGCCTGCCGATCTGCGCACCGAGCCGTGGATGCGGCTCATGTACGGCAAGGACTATCTGGATCTGTTCACCGGCAACAACCTGCCGCGGGACTTCCGGCTCACCAACCGGGCCGCGCTGGGGATGCTGTTCGATCAGAACTCGGCGGAGTACGTCATGCAGGCCGGGCTCGGATACTACGACTGCCCGACCACCGGTAAGACGTACCCGGTGCCCAATGGACTCGGTTCGGTGCCGATCCTCGGGCCGAACCTGTTCGTCATTCCGCAGCGGGTCGGGTTCGGCCAGAACTACACCCCGGCCGATCGCAACCAGCTGTGCGGCTGGAAGAACTACGACCAGATGCCCGAAGCCACCATCGACGGCATCGATCCGGTCCGTGGGCAGCCGACCGATCGGGATCGCGAGGTCACCGATATCGTGGAGTTCGCGCGGGCGATGAACCCCGGTCGCCAGCCCACGGACTTCTTCGAGGAGTACACGCCGGTGCGCATCATCACCGACATGATCTTCGCGCTCGGCCTCGGCCGCGATGGTGAACTGCGCCAGCTGCAGAACCGCACCGGTGGCATCTTGAACTTCCTGCTGCACGGCGATCGTTGGCAGAGCACGCCGGCGGGGCGGCGCAATCTGACGCTGCTCTCGGGTGATTCGCCGCTGCAGAATGCGGGCTGGGGCGGCATCCTGCCCGCCAACGCCAAGATCATTCCCGGCTATCGGCACTACGACGTGATGACCGCCGCGGAAAAGCAGAACAACGGGATGCCCGAGATGGCAAGTAGTCTGATCGCGAACTTCCTGACCCAGCAGTGATCTGAAAACCGCAGCGGCTCCGTCCCTTTCGTCTGAACCGGGAAAGGTGCGGGGCCGCTGCGGTGCGGTGCCACCGCACTCACGAAGATGATTGCTGACACGATGGGGGGATGAATGAACAGGGGCGCCCGGTTCTGTACGCGATAGTGACAGGGTCGTCGGTGGCGCGGGACGTGGGGACGCTGGTGGATCTGGCCCAGGCGGACGGCTGGGAGGTCTGCGTGATCGCGTCGCCGGACGGGTTGCGGTTCATCGACGCCGACGGGCTCGCGGCTCGCACCGGACACGTGGTGCGCAGCCAGTACAAGGAGCCCGAGGCGCCGGACGCGCTGCCGCCCGCCGACGGGCTGATCGTCGCGCCGATCACGGCGAATTCGCTGGCCAAGTGGTCCGCCGGCATCTCGGACACGCTGCCGCTCGGCCTGCTGGTGGAGGCGGTCGGCCTGCGGCTGCCCGTGGTCGCGGTGCCCTTCGCCAATCGCGCATTGATCAGCTTTCCGCCGATCGGGGAGGCGATCCGGAAACTGTCGGAATGGGGCGTGACGGTGCTGGCCGAGGATCCGCCGCACGAACCGGCCACGGGCGCCCAGGCCGCCGCCGGATTTCCGTGGGCCGGTGCCTGGCAGTCCCTGCTGCAGCACCCCTGGCGACCGCGTCCCGCGTGATCAGCGGGCGGCACAATGGGTTTCGCCGCCACCCTGTCTCGTTGCTCACGAAGCGGTCCGGACCGGTGCCGACTGCTCCTGCGCCGTTGAAGCCGAGAATCGTTCCGCCAGAGCGCTTATCGCGGTCAACGCGAGGGTGATCACGACACCGCCGAGGATGGCGCTACTCGGCGCGGTGTGCGCGAGGACCAACGCGGACACGGTGGCGGCCAGCCCATAGCCGATACCACCCACGGCGTACATCACCGAATAGGCCGCGGCGTGCAGGTGCGCGGGTAGCTGGGCGCGCAGCGCGAGATTGCGGGCGACGATCACCGCCGCCTGGCACAGTCCCGCCGCGGCGAGCGCGACCGCGATCCCGAGCCCCGGCGTGATCGCCACCAGCGCAACGCAACCCGCGGTGACGACGAGCAGGACCAAGGCCTGCACCCGCACCGTCCCCGGCCACTCGCGCAGGCCGTAGCAGAACGCGCCCACCGCACCGGTGACGGCGAACGCGGTGAGCATCGGCCCGGCCCAGCGCACCTCGATGCCCCGGAACTCCAGCAGCGCGGGCAACACCAGCTCGGCCGTGGCCAGTAGCGACATCGCCGCGGCACTGGTCAGGTAGATCGGCCAACCGGATAGGACTGTGCGCCAACCACCTTCGGTCTGTTCCACCGTGGCCGAGGCCGGTCCGGGCAGCAGGAAGATGAGCACGGCCGCGGCGGCGGCGCCGATCGCCGCGAGCGTCAGGGGTGCCGCGGGGAACAGACCCGTGGCCAGCGACACCACCAGCGCCGGCGCGGCGGCCCAGATCACCTGGGTGAGCATCGCTTCGACGCCGAGCGCGCGGGGCACGTCGGGCGATGCCACCAACCCGATCAGCATCGAGCGCATCCCGCCGGGCGATCCGGCCGGTCCGAACCCCGCGAGGAAGGCCAGCCCGATCAGTAGCGGCGCGGGAGCCGAACCGCTCGACGCCAGACCGGCGAACGCGGCGGCGCCGACGGCGAAGCCGGCGGCCAGCTGCGGTCGGATCCGGTGCTGACGCAACCACATTCCCTGCACTGCCGCCCCGATGACCTCACCGAGGACGTACCCGGCGGACAGCACCGCGCCGAGCGCATATCCGCCGGGGGTCGACCTGACCAGGAACACCAGGCCCAGGGGAGCCATCGCGATCGGCAGCTTCCCGGCGAGCGACACCATCGACCACGTGAGCACCTCGCGGGTGGCGAGCCGCCGATAACTCATGCTCGCCTCCGCCCCGGGCTCCGATAGTGACCTTGGGTCAACCAGCCGACAGGCTCAGGTATTTCCCTGCGGCGCCACGGCTTTCACGGCGTTGCCGACCTTTCCGTGCAACCACGCTGCCCACTCGGCCAACTGGGGGAGAGCCACGTCGCCCACGCACTCGGCGACCGCGAGCCGTTCGGGCACGCGGTCGGCGGCCCAGAGCCGGGCCCACTGTTCGGCGTCGAGCACGAGGACCCGCAGGTCGAGATCCGCGAGCGCGGCCACGTCGTCGACGTCGGCGCCGGATACGTCCAGGCGGAGCAGTGCGGGCAGCGCGGCCAGCCGCTCGACCCGCACGGGGCAACCCGTCATGCCCAGCGCGGCCTCGGCGGCGACGAGATCCGCTGCCGGGCAAGGCGGGCCGAACTGCGGTGCGCGGCCCTTCACTCGCCGGTAGTAGGTAGTGAACTCGTCCACCAGCGACCGCACGTGCCGGTGCACCCGTGGGTCGGTCGGCAGCGTGCTCGGCTGCGCCGCGCTCGGCCGTGGGGTGGCGCCGCGATAGTGATTCGGGTAGCGGAATTCCGGGTCGATCAGGACGGAACACGGTGTGAGGGAGGACAATTCGAACGAGTGACGGAACTGCGCGGCCGGTCCGTCGAGGGCGACCTCCAGCACGAGCGGCCGGTGGTCGCCGGGTGCGCGCAACATCGTGTCCAACCGGCCGATAAGGGAGGGCAAGGTGAAAGCGTCACTCCCCGTGGGCAGGACATGGTCCTCGGCGGGAAAAGCCTTGACCGACAGCGTCTCGCCGTTCGCGCTGCAGGCCTGCCAGGTGAACGGGCGGTCGGAGCGATGGTTCGCGCGGACCGAACGCACGAGTTCCACGACGAGTTCGTTCTGCACTCCGGGAGTCTGCTGGCGCGCCCGCGCGCCCGACAAGACACCCCTTCGATGGGCAGGAGGTCCCGGAATACGAAAAGCCGCCCGCATCGTGCGATGCGGGCGGCCTCTGCGGTGTCGCTTACACCCGGCGGCGGGTCTTGAGCAGGTCGAGACGCTCCTTGAGGAGTTCCTCGAGCTCTTCCTTGCTGCGGCGTTCCAGCAGCATGTCCCAGTGGGTGCGCGGCGGCTTGACCTTCTTGGTCTCGACCGTGGTGCCTTCGATCAGGATGCCCTCCTGACCGTTGCGGCAGAGCCAGGTCGGCGGGATCTCGGCGTCGTCGGCGAAGGGGACGTCGAACTCTTCCCCGTTGTCGGTGCGGTACCGGGCGATCCGACGCGGCGCCAGGTCGTGGTCGCGGTCGGTCTCGTAGCTCACCGCTCCGAGCCGACTGCCCCGGAGTACGCGATCTGCCATGGTGTGCCTCTCCCTGTGTGCTCGAGTCTTGTTGCTGCGACCGGGTCCGGACGAACGTTCTCGTGCTCGACCTCAGGTACAACGTACGGGCCTGCGCCGATAGTTCCCGTCGCGGCCGCGGAACCGTTCCATTGTAGTCGCACCGGCACGGGGGCCGCGCCACGCCCGTAGTCGGCGGGTTCGGTGAGGGTCGCTGACCGGTCCGGGGCCGCCGAACCGTTAAGGTTCTGCGTCATGTCGCGCCGCTTGCTGTCCTGCCTGACTTCTCGATAGGGGGGTGTGTTCAATCTCTGATCGTCGTCACTCTCGTCAACTGTCCTGCCTGTGGTGTGGGCGAGAGATCGTGGAGTCGGAGGCCGGCCGCCGTCGCCGGTACTGCCGACAGTCGTGTCGTCAGCGGGCCTACGAGCATCGCAACAGCCTGAAGGGCACCGGGATCCCCGACGATTCCGTGGTGCTCAGCGCCCAGGAGGCCACCGATCTGGCCGATCGCTGGTTCGCCGCCCGGTGCGCCGCCGAAGACGTCGCGATCGCCATCGACGAGGGCGCCTCACACGAGGAACTGGCCACCCTCGGCAAAGCCCTGGTCGAGCTGGCCCGTGACGCCGAACGGCTGCGCTGAGCGAGACGGGCTCGGCTCGGCTGAGTCGGGTGGCGGTGCTGAGTCCAACTGTTGCGCTGAGCGGGACGGCTGGGTTGGGCGGGTCGGCTGGGCTGAGTCGAATGGCTGCGCTGAGCGGAACCGGGCACTGACCGGCTCACCTCACACGGTATGCCGGTGGCGCAGATAGGTTCCGGCGAGGAGCACGCCGACGCCCGCCAGCACGCCGCCGGACGCCAGCAGCGTGGTGGCGTCCGGGTGGACCAGCGACTGGGCACGCATCGCCTGGGTGAACACGATGGCGAGCAGCCCGGTGTAACCGAGGCCGAGGACGCCGATTACCGCGGCGCGGGTGCGTTCGGCCCGTAGCCACGGGTAGCGCGGCGCCAGCCAGGCCAGCACGAGCACCGCGAGCAGCAGCACCTGGATGCCGTGCAGCCCGACGAAGTGTGGGACACGTAGGTCGCCGCCGATCGTGCTCCAGTGCGTGATCGGCATGCCCGGGGCCGCGTCGCGCGGGGACAGGTCGCGCAGCGCCGGATCGATGACGGTATGGCCCGCGATCAACTCGACGACCTTGCCGTCCGCGTCGCGCACCAGCTGCTTGCCGGTGAAGCCCATCAGGTACCCCATGGCCATGCCCGCCACGGCGAAGAGCAGTCCGAAACGGATCGCGCTCGCGGTCGGCCGGTCGAGCAGGCGTTGCCAGCACAGGATCAGCGCGATCAGCAGGTTCGCCAGGAACAGGCCGGGCACCCCGGACATGAAGATCTGCTGGCCGATCTGATTGACCGGATCGGTGTCGACGTTGTTGAAGTGGCTGAACGTGCCGCGCGCGCCCTGCACCGCGATGAAGCCCACGTCGAGCACACCGGTGATCGCGAACACCGTGCCCAGCCACCAGGTTGCGCGACTTCCCTTGTGCGGCAACGACAGCAGGAACGCGAGGGTGGCGCTGTAGAGGGTGAAGGCGAGACCGAACTTGAACGGCTTGAGCCACACCGACTCGCCGAGCAGCTGCCGGTCGTCGACCAGCATGCCGATCGCGGAGACGACGGCGAGGGCGGCCATGAAGGCGACCGACACCATGAGCGGACGATGCAGTCGGGCGGCGGTCCGGACGAGCCCGGCGGCGCCCGGGTGCGGCCGGTTCATCGGCGTCGGTGCGCCGGGCCCGGCGGCCAGATCTGTGGTAGCCATGCACCGACGGTAGGAAGCGGGGCCCGCGGAAGACGTCCCGCCGCAGCGCTATTCGCGTCTAGTACCCGGGGCGTCGCGTCTAGTACCGGGGTACTGAGCTCGGAGGCGGTTCGGCCGCGATCGCGTCACCGTTGACGCGATCGCGGCCGAACCGCTCCGGGTTTCGCCAGCCCCTCATCGACTCGCGAAGGGGTGGGACTACGGGGTGTTGCGCAGGATGTCGATGCCGCGGCCCGCGAGCCAGGGCAGTGGGTCGATCGGCTCGCCGCCTGCGGTGTGGATCTCGTAGTGCAGGTGCGGGCCGGTGGAGAAGCCGCGGTTGCCGACGGTGGCGATGATGTCGCCCGCGCGGACCTGCTGGCCGACGGTGGCCAGGATGTCGTTCACGTGGCCGTAGATGCCGATGGTGCCGTCGTCCTGCTGCACCCGCACCCACATGCCGAAGCCGCTGGCCGGTCCGGCCTCGATCACCACGCCGTCGGTGACCGCGGCGATCGGCGTGCCGATCGCGTCGGCCAGGTCGAGGCCCGCGTGCAACGCGCCCCAGCGCATGCCGAAGGTCGAGGTGAGGATGCCCGCGATGGGGCGAACGGTCTTGGGTCGCGCGGCCTCGACGGCCAGGCGATGCTGCTCCCAGACGACGCTCTCCGGGACGGTCTGCGGCATCTGGGCTTCGCGCGGGGTGAACGCGGTGAAAACGGCCTGGGTGGCCACCTCGGTGTCGGCGGCGGCGCGGGCGCCGGCGGTCAGGTGGGCGGCGCCGGTCTGATCGGCGGCGGCGAGCACCCCGAGCGAGGCGCTGACGACGGCGGACACGGCCACCGCGCGGGTGGCGGCGCGGTGGCGCCGGGTCCGGGTCGCGCCCCGACGTGAAGATAACGGAACGGTCACGGGCATGAGATGAACGTACGGGAGGTGAACAGCGACTCCGCAATCCTGTGGCAACCGTCACAGGGGTGTGAAAGCCCAGTTCACTGGTCACGAATGGGTAACGAGACGGCGCGCCTCGCGTGCTCACCTTGGGGAATTCCGTAATGCGCCGAGTTGACCGTGTGGTCGCCAGTTGATCACACTGTTTAAGTGGCGACTAATGGAGTTCGTGCGCTCGAAGCGTTATCCGACCCGACTCGGCGGGCCATCTTCGAGGCATTGCCGCAGGCCCCGCGCTCGGTCGGCGAACTCGCCGCACTCACCGGCGTGACCAGCTCGGCGGTCTCCCAGCACCTGCGTGTGCTGCGCGAGGCGCGCCTGGTGCTGATGCGCCCCGAGGGCACCCGCCGCCTCTACTCCCTCGACCCCCGCGGCCTCAGCGACGCCCGCGACTACCTCGACCAGTTCTGGCCCAGCGCCCTCGCCGCCTACTCCGCCGCCCTCCAAACCGCCCGCGCCACCCCCTGACCCACTCCCGTTCTGCCGCACCACTTTCTGGTTCGTCGCACCCCTTCCGCGTAGACGCACCCCTAGGACGTGGCATACCGGGTGCGTCAG
>NZ_BAFT02000067.1 GCF_000308475.2 Nocardia brasiliensis NBRC 14402
CACTGCAGCAGATACCCAGTCTGCCAGTCCCTTTTCGGGGGGTTGGCGGGGGTGGTTGTCAGCGCTGCTGTGTGGATAGTTTCATAGAGTTACGGCGGCCATAGCGGCAGGGAAACGCCCGGTCCCATTCCGAACCCGGAAGCTAAGCCTGCCAGCGCCGATGGTACTGCACTCGACAGGGTGTGGGAGAGTAGGACACCGCCGGAACATCCTTCACGATAGGGGACCCAGATTCTGGGTCCCCTATCGTCGTTTCAGCACCTTGACGTGCGTTTCAGCACTTCGGACGTGCCAGGACGACATCGCCGTGTCAGGCCCCCACCAGGACACGTGATTCAATTTGTGGGGCCCCGACCAACTCTTGCGGACCTCAGAAAGGGATCACCGTGTCGGAACAGAACGACGACCGGAACTCCTTCCGGCGCGGCGAGGGATCCGATCGCCCCTCTCAGGGCAGCGGGGCCGGCGACTCGTCGAGGAACCGTCCCGACCGCGACAGCGGCCAGCGCGGCGGTTTCCGGCGCAACAGCGACTCCGGCGACCGGAACAACTCGGGTGAGCGCGGTGGATACCAGCGCCGCGAGGGTTCCGGCGGCTTCAATCGCGATTCGGGCAACCGTAGCGGCGGCGCGGGCGATCGCGGCGGATCCGACCGTGGCGGTAGCGGCGGCGGGTTCAACCGTCCCAGCGAGCGCGGCGGATTCAACCGCAACAGCGATTCCGGTGAGCGTGGCGGGTCGAACCGCGGCAGCTCCGGTGACCGCGGCGGGTTCAATCGCTCCGGTGAACGTGGCGGATTCAACCGCAGCACCGATTCCGGTGAGCGTGGCGGGTCGAACCGCAGCAGCTCCGGCGATCGCGGCGGGTTTAACCGTTCCAGTGAACGTGGCGGGTTCAATCGTGGCGGCGACTCCGGCCGTGGCGGTTTCGACCGCGACCGCGGTTCCGAGCAGCGCGGCGGCTCCGGCGGCTTCAATCGCCGTTCGGACGATCGCGGCGGCGATGCTGCCGGCCGTGGCGGTTTCAAGCGCAACAACGATTCGAACGATCGCGGCGGATTCAACCGCGGTGGTTCCGGTGACCGTGAGGGCATCAACCGCGGTGGCGATTCTGCCGGCCGCGGTGGCTTCAAACGCAACAACGATTCGAACGATCGTGGTGGTTTCAATCGCGGTGGTTCCGGAGACCGCGAGGGTTTCAACCGTGGCGGCGATTCTGCCGGCCGCGGTGGCTTCAAGCGCAGCGGTGATTCGAACGATCGCGGCGGATTCAATCGCGGCAGCGACTCCGACGATCGCGGCGGCTACAACCGTGATTCCGGAGGTCGCAGCGGTGACAACCGGGGCGGCGATTCGAACGATCGTGGTTTTAATCGCGGTGGCGATTCCGGTGAGCGTGGCGGTTTCAAGCGCGGCGGCTCCGACGATCGCAGCGGTTTCAACCGTGGTGGCTCGGGCGATCGTGGCGGCTTCAATCGGGGAGACTCCGACCGCGGAAACTTCCGGCGCGGCGGCGATTCCGGTGGCCGCGGTTTCGATCGGGGTGGCGAATCGCGGGGTAGTGGCCCGGACGATCGCCGTCGCGGTGGTGAGGGTGCTCGTGTCGGTGGTGGCGATCGGTCGCAGGACCGGCGCGCGCCGCGCCCGGAAGAGCCTGATCTTCCCGATGACGTGCAGGCCGCCGATCTCGAGCCTGCGGTCCGCCGTGATCTGCTGAGCCTCGACAAGTCGAACGCGGAGGCCGTGGCCCGGCATCTGGTGATGGCGGCTCGGCTCATCGACGACGATCCCCGTTTAGCGCTTGCCCATGCACGGGCCGCACGTCAGCGTGCGGGCCGTATCGCGGTGGTCCGGGAGACCGCCGGCGTCACGGCGTATCACGCGGGGGAATGGGCGGAGGCGCTGGCCGAGTTGCGGACCGCGCGCCGGATGTCCGGTGGTTCCGGTCTGCTCGCTGTCATGGCGGACTGCGAACGCGGTCTCGGCCGTCCCGAGCGCGCGATCGAGCTCGGCCGCAGCGATGAGGCACGCGCCCTCACCGGCGATGAGGCCACCGAGCTGCGCATCGTCGTCGCCGGTGCGCGCATGGATCTCGGCGAATACGACCAGGCTGTGGTCACTTTGCAGACCTCGGAACTGGACCCGGCTCGCACCGGCTCGGCCGCAGCCCGCCTCTTCTACGCTTACGCCGACGCCCTGGTCGCCGCCGGCCGCACCGACGAGGGACTCACCTGGTTCCTCAACGCGGCTTCCGCCGACCTGGACGGCGAAACCGACGCCGAGGAACGCGCCGACGAACTCACCGGCAACAACTTCCCCGACAACGACTCGGAGCAGTGACGCACACCCACCCGCACGGCTAGCGCCCCTCCGCGTCCGAGGCCTCGAATCGTTGGAACGGCTTATTTCTGGGCGTTGTGGACTTTGGACACGGCGTCTTCGGTGTCTACGGCCATCGCATCGATCACCTGGTCGAAGCTCAGTCCCTGTTCGCGCAGGCTGCGGATGGTTTCGTACCCGGCGGCGGTGACGTCGTCGAATTGTGCCCGGTTGGCCCGGTAGATCGCCGCGTCCTGCGGCACGGCTGCCTCGAGCTGCTTGCGTAACTTGACTGCGGGCAGATCGGTGGCATAGACCGGCGAGCCGGGTTGCTGGCGCCAGGACCGGTCGAGGGTGCCGCCGTCGACCGGGTCGAATCCGGCTTGGTCGACCAGCTGACTGAGGCGGTCTTTGCCGGGCCCGTCGGGACCGGCGATCGGCAGCCCGAACCGCTGCGGCGACCCCGGTGCTCGGCCGCCGTCACGGATGCTCACGTAGGTGATGTTGTTGAACGCCTTGAAGATCGGGCGCCCGATCAACCCGGCCAGCCACACCGTGTCCGGGTCCGGGGTATCGGTGTCACCCAGTCCGGGCAGGACGCCGTCGCGTCCCGGGTAGTAGTTGCCGGTGTCGACGATGATCGTCTCCGGCCTCGCGTGCTCGGCTATCAGCGCGGCGGCCTTTTGCACGGCACTGTAGGGCAGCGCGAGGAACAAGATCTCCGAAGCGGCGGCCACATCGGCGGCCCAGCCCGCGCTCATTCCGTCGATCAGCAAGCCGGACAACGATTCCGGTTCGCGCGAGTTCGCGACCTGCACTGTGTTCCCGACCGTCGCCAAGCGCCGCGCGAGGGTTCCCCCGAGTATTCCCGCCCCGATCACACCGATTTTCACCATCTCCAAAATTCCCTTTCTGAATAGTCCACGGCATCGACGGCCGAGATTCAGCACCCGCGGTCTCGCACCCGACCATGGTGGACTTCCGGTTACCTACCAATCGGTGCATTTCCGCGTTACGTAGGCAGGAGTCAACCCCTGTGACGCGCTCAGCAGTTTCGCGAACTGGACCCGATAGGGTGACCGTGCGGTCGGTTTGACTCACTCGGTGTGCTGAAGAGGGGTGTCGATGTCCGAAGTGCGGTTGCCGAAGGCTGTCGAGGTGGTGGGTGCGCGTACGCACAACCTCCGGAATGTCGATGTGGACGTCCCCCTCTGGTCGTTGGTGATGCTGACCGGACTGTCGGGGTCGGGGAAGTCGTCGTTGGCGATGGGGGTGCTGTACGGGGAGGGGTCGCGGCGGTACCTGGACGGGTTGTCCGCGTACACGCGGCGCCGGATCGGGCAGGTGGCTCGCCCGGATGTGGATCGGGTGGATTTTCTGCCGTCGGCCCTGGCGCTGCGGCAGCGGCCGCCGGTGCCGGGGCGGCGCAGCACGGTCGGGACGATGACCGAAGTGTTGAATGTGGTGCGGCTGATGTTTTCCCGGCTCGGGCGGCATGTGTGCCCGAACGGGCATCGGATCGAGCCGAATCTGGCACGCAGTGCGCAGCTGTGGCTGGACTGCCCGGTGTGCGGGGTGCATTTCGAGCATCCGAGTGCGGAATCGTTCTCGTTCAACACGCTGGGCCGTTGCCCCGGCTGTGACGGCCTCGGCGTGCGCGATGAAATCGACACGGCGACACTGATTCCCGACGACAGCCTGAGCGTCATCGACGGCGCGGTAGCACCGTGGAATCTGGCGGGCCGCAGCTATATGCCGCAGGTGGCCGCGGATCTCGGGGTGCGGATCGATGTGCCGGTGGCGGAATTGACCGACGCGGAGCGCGCGATTCTGCTCGACGGCCCGCCCGAACCGCGCCTGGTCACGCTCACCAGCAAGGCGGGGCGCGCGGTGAGCGCGAACATGACCTACGAAAGTGCCCGTCGCGCAGTGCAGAACGCGGCGACAAAAACCACGAGTGAGACCACCCGCCAGCGACTGAGCAGGTTTTTCAGCACGCACACCTGTCCGGTCTGTCAGGGCAGCAGGTTACGGCCCGAGGCGCTGACGACGACGCTGTCGGACCGCGACATCGCGCAGGTGAGTACCGAAAGTCTGGACGCCCTGGCCGATTTCGCGAAACAGGTGACGGTGACCCTGCCTGCCGAGATGCGACCACTGTCGGATCGGCTCGCCGTGGAGCTGACCGCGGCGGTGGAACCCTTGCGCCGGTTGGGTATCGGATATCTGAGCTTGGATCGGGCCGGGGCGACGTTGTCGACAGGGGAGCGACAACGGATCGAGTTGGCGTCGACGCTGCAGGCGCGTTCCACGGGCATGCTCTATGTGCTGGACGAACCGTCGGTCGGCCTGCATCCGGCCAATGTCGACGGATTACGTGCGGTACTGCGCGGCCTTGTCGCGGCAGGCAATTCGGTGGTGGTCGTCGATCACGACGTCGCGTTGCTGCGCGAGGCCGATCACCTGATCGAGATGGGGCCGGGGGCGGGCAGGCAGGGCGGGACGGTGGTCTCGCAGGGGAGCGCCGCCGATCTTGCGGCTTGCGCGGATTCGGTGACCGGACCGTACCTTTCCGGCAGCGCCGGAACACAATTCCGCACCCCGCGCCCGATAGGCACGGCCCCGCACCGGACCGACACGGCCCCGCGCCGGACCGACACGGCCCCGCACCCGACCGACACCGCCCAGCGCTCAATCGACATCGCCGCCGCACTGGAGATCACCGTCGGCGAGCTGTACACCCTCCGCAATGTCAGCGCGCGAATCCCCTTGCGGCGCTTGACCGTGGTGACCGGCGTGTCCGGGTCGGGCAAGACGGCACTTGTGTTGGACAGCCTCGTTCCCGCGCTCACCGCGGACGTACCGCCCTCGCATGTGCGGCGACTCGAGCGCGCGGGCATCCGCGCCGTGGTCGAGGTGGATGCGACCCCGATCGGCAACAACTCCCGATCGACCCCGGTCACTTACTGCGGCGCACTCGACCCGATCCGCCGCTGGTTCGCGAAGGAATCCGGCCGCACCGCCGCGCATTTCTCCTACAACACCGCGGCGGGACAGTGCCCGACCTGCCTTGGTCTGGGCGAGCTGGACCTCGACATCCAGTATCTGCCCGATCTCACGGTCGGCTGCCCGGACTGCCACGGTGCCCGCTACAACCCGGAGGTGCGCGCCATCATCGTCGACGGCTTGACCATCGCCGATGTGCTGTCGCTGACGGTGGCAGAGGCGGTCGACCGGTTCGCCGCGCACCCGAAGATTGTTGCGCCCCTTCGCGCCGTGCGCGATGTTGGCCTCGGCTACCTGTGCCTGGGCGAGCCCACGCCGAGCTTGTCCGGTGGCGAGGCCCAGCGACTGCGCCTGGCCACCGCGCTGCGTTCCGAGCAGGCCGACACGTTGTATGTCTTCGACGAACCTTCGATCGGTTTGCACCCCAACGATGTTCGTACTCTGCTCACCGTGCTGGATCGGCTGATCGACGCGGGCGCAACGGTTCTCGTCATCGATCACGATCTGGACGTGATCGCCAACGCCGACCACATCATCGACCTCGGACCCGGCGGTGGTCCGGACGGCGGGCGGATCGTCGCCACCGGCACGCCCGCCGAGATCGCCGCGGCGTCCGACAGCCGGACGGGCTACTGGCTCGGGCGCCATCTCGCCGGGCAGTGAGCCGACTGTGTGCGTACGGTCTACAGGTGACCGGCTGGGTCGTGCACGCGGACAGTCTTCTCCCGCGATACCGTCGAACCACCCAATAGCGAGCGGTCGTTTTCTATCCTGGTTGTCGCGCGAGAAGTCCATCGGCAGAAGAGGAACCATGAGCCTGATCCGTACCGACCGAGACGGTGCCGTTCTCACCGTATGGCTGGACAATCCGCCCTACAACTTCCTGACCAGTGCGATCATGTCCGAACTGGCGGCGCTGCTGACCGCGCTGGAAAGCGATGCCGAGATTCGCGCCGTGGTGCTGACCAGCGCGGTCGAGGACGTGTTCGTCAGCCACTACGACGTGGCCGAGATCCTGGCGGGCGCGGAAGCCGCGCCGGTCACCCTCACCCAGCGCACGGCGTCGGCGGCCCTGCATGCGAGTCGCGCCGCCGATCGGATCCCGGGCGGGCAGGCCGTCTTGGCTCGAGCCGGCGCGAGCGGTGTCGCCGATCTGCGGCAGTACCACGAGGTCTGTCGGCGAATGCGCAACGCGGACAAGGTATTCATCGCCGCACTGAACGGACGCACCCTGGGCGGCGGCTGTGAACTGGCCCTGTCCTGTGATCTGCGGCTGATGGCCGACGGGCCGTTCGAGATCGGCCAGCCGGAGATCCTGGTGGGCATCATCCCCGGGGGCGGCGGCACGCAGATGCTGACCCGGGTGCTCGGCGTGGGCCGGGCGATGGAACTGTGCCTGGAGGGCGCGCCGATCACACCGGCCCGTGCGCTCGAAATCGGTCTGGTGCACCGCCTGGTGGAGCCGTCCGGCCTGCTCGCCGAAGCGCAGGCGACCGCCGCCCGGCTCGCTCGTCGTTCGCCGGTGGCGGTCGGCGCGCTGAAACGTGCCATCTACGAAGGCGGTTCGGAGCCGCTCGAGAAGGGCCTGCACTATGAGCGCGCCGGTTTCCTGGAGACGAGTTCCACTCCGGCGGCCAAGCGTGCGATGAAGGCCTACCTCGACGAGATCCGTGCGGTGGAATCCGACGGCCGCGATCTGGCGAGTTTCGTGGCCGAAAGGCTGCCCCGCTGGGTCGAGGGCAGCGTGGTCGACTTCACGGATTCCGCTGCGACGCAATAGGTTCGCCCGCCGCTGGGGTTCGTTCGACCGGTGGTAGCAACAGACTGAGCCCGATCGCGGCGATCGGCACGAAGCACAGAGTGGTGAGAACCGCCTGTGGCCCTTGCTGATCGGCGATGAGGCCGAGCAGCGGCACGAAGAGTCCGCCCACGCTCACCGCGAGCCCGAGGGTGACGCCGGCGGCGGTGCCGGGACGGCTGGGCAGGTAGTCCTGGCCCAGCTTCACCAGCACCGCGAACGGGATGTTCACGATCACGCCGGTGAGCGCGGCCAGGGCGAGCGCGAGGTGCGGGTTCGGCACGAACCGTAGTGCGGCGATCGCGGGAATGGCTGCGACACTGCCGATCTGGATCGTGCGGGTCATGCCGATGCGGTCGGCGATGCGGCCGCCGAGCAGTGTGCCCGCGACGCCGCCGCTCAGCAAGGCCGCCAAGGCGACGCCGCCCAGGGTGGGCGAGCTGCCCAGCGCCGTGATCCAGTACAGCGCGAGAAAAGTGTTCAGGCCGAAGGAGATGATCGAGCGCACCACCGCGACGGCGGTGAGCACGAAAAACGGCCGCCAGCGATCGTGTCCGGCGGCGACACCCACGCCGCGCGCACCCGACGTGCGCCGTAGCTGGTAGCGCCACAGCACGAATCCCATCAGCACCGCGGGCGGGATGAACAACGCGGTCGCTCCTACGCCGAAGGCCACCAGGGCCGGTGTCGCGAGTGCGGGGGCGAGGAAGAACCCGACGCTGCCGCCGGCCGCGAACAGGCTCATCGCGGAAGCGCTGTGGCCCGCGTCGCGCCGGGCGTCCCGGCCCGCCGCGGGATGGAAGGCCGCGATGCCGAGGCCCGAGACGAGCAGCAGCGTCCACACCAACCAGTAGGCCGGTGCCAGCCCTGCGAGACCGGCCCCGATGCCCGCCACCGCCAGCCCCGCGGGCGCCAGCCACAGCAGCCGCCACCGGTCGGCGAGCACCCCGAGGATCGGCTGCGGCAGGGAACTGCCCAGGGTCGCGGCGAGCGCCAGACCTGATGCGGCCACATAGCTGTAGTGCCGCTCCAGCACGAAGAACGGGATGCTGGCGGGCACGAGGCCCTGGTAGAAGTCGTCGACCGCATGCGCGACCAGCCAGTACCGCATCCGTTTCCACGGCGACAGGTGCTCGGTCTGCAAGGTCTGTTCGAGCTCGGCGTTCACCATCGAAAGTCCTCCTCCATCCGTACCGACCAGCAGCCTAGGAACGGAACGGGGTTGCCGACTTCCGATAAAATGCCCAGCTGTGCCGATATTCAGCCAAGATTCGACGGTGGCGAAGACGCTGAACGGCGGCGCGCGCATCGATCGGCACCGGCATGCCGAGCATCAGGTGGTGTATCCGAGTTCCGGGGTGGCCGAGGTCCGCACCGACGCGGGGAGCTGGATCGCGCCCGCGGACCGGGCGATCTGGATTCCCGCCGGGTGTGCGCACGAGCATCACTTCTACGGGCCGACGCGATTCCACACCGTCGGTTTTCCGTTCGATCTGGCGCCCGACTGGACCACGCCGTCGGTGATCGCCGCCATGCCGCTGGTCCGCGAGCTCATCATCACCTGTTCGACCTCGACCGACCTGCCCGACGACGAACTCGTTCCGTTGCGCCGGGTCCTGCTCGATCAGTTGCGGCGCAGTCCCGAACAGCCGTTGCGGTTGCCCGCAGCTCGGGACGAGCGCCTCCGAAAGGCTTGCGCGCTGGTCGAATCCGACCTGACCGAGGTGTGGACGCTGGCCGGGCTCGGGCGCCAGGTCGGTGCGGCCGAGCGGACGTTGACCCGATTGTTCCGCACCGAACTGGCGATGACCTACCCGCAGTGGCGCACGCAGCTGCGCCTGCACCATGCCGTGCAGTTGCTCGCCGAGCGGGTGCCGGTGACCGTCGTCGCGCATCGGTGCGGCTGGTCGTCGGCGAGCGCGTTCATCGAGGTCTATCGGCGCTCGCTCGGCCACACGCCGGGGGCGTACCGGCCGAATTGAGCGGACACCTACTTTTCGAACTGGGTCCGCTTCCAGTCGCCGTACGGTTCGTCGCGTTCCCGGACGGCTTCGCGGAAACCTTCGGTGGCCGCGCGCAATTGGAAGGCATAGCCCTCGCGGGTGTGCCGGGAGATGCCGTCGAAGACCGTGCTGATCATGCCGGAGTTGGCCACGCCCTGGGCCAGCAGCGCGCTGTTGAGCGCCAGTTTCGCCATGATCAGCTGGTTGACCGGCATCCGGGCGATGCGCTCGAGCAGGGCCTCGGTGCGTTCGTCGAGTTCATCGGCCGGGGCCGCCTCGACCGCGAGGCCCCATTCCTCGGCCTGTTTGCCGGACAGGCAGTCACCGGTGAACAGCAACCGTTTCGCGCGCTGATCGCCGAGCCGGTGCGCCCACATGCCCGCGGCGGGGATGCCCCAGACCCGGGTGGGCGGGTAGCCGATCTTGGTGTCGTCGGCGCAGATGATCTGGTCGGCGTAGAGCGCGATATCGGTGCCGCCCGCGACGGCGAAGCCGTGCAGCTTCGCCACGGTCGGCTTGTTGGCGTACAGCAGGCTGGCGAAGCCGCGGTTGAACCGGCTCATCATCGCGTAGTCGACCATGGGATCCCAAGTGTCCCTCGGGTTGTGGTTGCGCGCCTGCACTACGGGATCGAGCACGGTGCCGACCGGGGAATCCGCCGCCTCGGTGGGGCCGAAGGAGTTCTCCGCGAAGATCGACAGGTCGTACCCGCCGCAGAATCCTTTGCCGCGTCCGGACACCACCATCACGTGCACCCGGGGATCGAGGTCGGCGCGTTCGACCGCGTGCGCCAGCTCGATGGGGGTGTCGGAGGTGATGGCGTTGCCGTGCTCGGGACGGTTGAACGTGATCCGGGCGATCCGGCCGGTGACCTCGTAGGTCAGCGTGCGGTAGGTGGCCTCGGCGGGCGGGAGCGGACGGTCCGACCAGGGGGAATCGGGCGACTCGGTGAGCCCCTCGTACCAGGCGGCCGGACGGGTGCCGGAGTGATTGTCGAAGTCGGGCAACGGGTTTCCTGACTGTGTCGGAGTATGCGGTGCGTACGCGGCGGCACCGCTTCTCATATTACATACTTGTATCAATCGACGGAGCACTGTAATACTGGCGAGTATCCGGAGCCTGTGAAAGGACCTCCCATGCCCACTCATACAGTGACCAATCAAGTACCTCCGCTGGTCGATTACGATGCCGCCGAACAACCGGTGCTGCTCGAGGCGTTGCAGCGGGCCGGGGCGGAGCACGTGCTCGACGAGCTGCACACGATCGGGCGGCTCGCGGGCAGCGCGGCGGCCATCGAACTCGGTGATCTCGCCGAAGCGCACCCGCCCGCGTTGCGGACGCACGATCGGTTCGGCAATCGCGTCGACGAAGTCGTCTACGACCCGAGCTATCACCGGTTGATGACCTACGCGATCGATTTCGGCCTGCACGGTGCGGTGTGGACCGATCCGCGGCCGAATCCGCATCTGACGCGGGCCGCGAAATTGAGCGTGTGGGGCCCGGTCGACGCCGGGCACGGTTGCCCGATCTCGATGACCTACGCGGTGGTGCCCGCCCTGCGCGCCGCGCCGGAGCTCGCCGCGCAGTACGAACCACTGTTGTGCGCAAGGGAATACGACCCCGGCCTGCGTGCCCCGCTGACCAAGCGGGGGCTGATCGCCGGGATGTCGATGACCGAGAAACAGGGCGGCTCCGACGTCCGGGCGAACACGACCACCGCCACACCGATGTCGGACGGCACCTACCGGATCACCGGGCACAAATGGTTCACCTCCGCGCCGATGTCGGATGTGTTCCTCGTCCTGGGCCAGGCGCCGGGCGGCCTGTCCTGCTTCTTCGTGCCCCGGGTGCTGCCCGACGGCACGCGCAATCCCTTTGCGCTGCAACGGCTCAAGGACAAACTGGGCAACCGCTCCAACGCGAGCAGCGAGGTCGAATACGACAACACGGTCGGCTGGCTGGTCGGCGACGAGGGGCGCGGTGTGCCCACGATCATCGAGATGGTCAACCTGACCAGGCTCGACTGCACTCTGGGCACCGCGACGGCGATGCGCACCGGCGTCGCCGCCGCCGCGCATCACGGCGCGTACCGCAGCGCGTTCGGTGCGACCCTCGCCGATCAGCCGCTGATGCGCAATGTGCTCGCCGATCTCGCGATCGAGGCCGAGGCGGCGACCACGGTCGCGCTGTGGCTGGCCGAACTCACCGACCGGGCGACGGCCGGGGTGGACGGCGCCGACGAATTGCGCCGGATCTCGCTCGCGGTGAGCAAATACTATGTGTGCAAGCGCGGCCCGATCCACGCCGCCGAGGCGCTGGAATGCCTGGGCGGCAACGGATATGTCGAGGAGTCGCGGATGCCGCGGCTCTACCGGGAAGCACCGCTGATGTCGATCTGGGAAGGTTCGGGCAATGTCGCGGCGCTCGACACGTTGCGCGCCATGGCGAAACAACCGGAAACCCTCGGCGCGTTCTTCGCCGAAGTCGAACGCGCCGCGGGCGCGGATCGTCATCTCGATGCCGCGATCGCGGCACTGAAAACGCAATTCGCGGACTTCGACACAATTCAGCACCGGGCGCGGCGGATCGTCGGTGCGATGGCGCAGGTGCTGCAGGCGTCGTTGCTCGTCCGCTACGGTCATCCCGCGGTGGCCGACGCTTTCACGGTCAGCCGGCTCGGCGGCGAACACGGCGATGTGTTCGGCACGCTACCGACCGGTATCGACAGTGCCGCGATCATTCAGCGCGCGACGCCGAAGGCGGCCCACTGAACCGCGAACGGCGCGGCTAAGCCTCCGAGGGGACGAGCAGCTGCTCGGCGAATGCCATGAATTCTGTACGGAAAGCGGCATATTCGGCGCGCAGCTGCGCACCGGGCCAGTCGGCGGGCAGCAGTGGCTCGGGCAGCAAAGGATCGTCGAGAATATGCCGCACCGCCGCCGCGGCCACCTCGAACCGCTCGCGCAGCGAAGTCGAATCCGCGAAGGCGCCTAGCAGCCGCTGTGCGTCGCGCGCCCAGAGTTGCGGCGCGAAAAGGGTTTCCGCCAGTTCGGCCGGGGAATCGTGCGGTGCCGCGGTGAACACGGAAACGCGCCTGCTCGCATCCGGTCCGAGCACGATCTCGACGTTCGCGGGCCGAGTCCAGACGCCTTCCCGCAATTCGCCGAGTTTGCGTGCGTGCATCGTGTCACGGAACGCGGTGCGTGCGGATGCGTCGTCGCCGACGGCGGTCACCACCGCCAAATACCATTCCCCGTCCCAGGTTTTCAGCAGCGGACTGACCGCGGCGTCCTGCCTGCGCTGTCGTTCGATCAGCCGGTCGGAGAGCCGGTACACGCCCTGCCCGCGTTCCAGGTCGCCCATGGCGACCATCCTGGTCAGCGCGACGCGCACGGCCGACTGCTGCAGCCCGAGTTCCTCGGCCACCGAAACGATCCAGCTGACCGGCGCCTGCGCCGGGTGTGCGCCGAGCAATGCGCTCAGAATCGCCGACCGCGCGGTCAGCTTCCGCATGCGCATCGCCACACACCCCGTCCTACCCGAGTTACCGTCGGCCGATTCAGGCCTTCCGAAACCGGAATTCTACCGACGAGTCCGTAGCTCCCGTCGCACGCCATCGCTCGCGCCGAGTACTCGGCGGTCGCCGCGCGCCGGTGTCGCGATGCAGGTCGAGGGGGATTCGCGGCTAGTTCGCGTTGTTATATGCGGCGACAATGTCGGCCGGGATCCGGCCGCGGGTGGATACGTTGTGCCCGTTCTTCCTGGCCCATTCCCGGATCGCGGCTGTTTGCTCACGATCGGTGGCGGAAGTGGCTTTCCCGGTGCCTTTGCGCTTCGCCCGGCCAATCTTGCGCGCTTTTTCCGCCCAGGGCTCCAGGGTCACGCGCAGCTTACCCGCGTTCTTGGTGGACAGATCGATCTCGTAGGCCACCCCATCAATCGAAAACTGAACTGTTTCATTCGCTTTCGACTTGCCGTCGTAGTCGTCGACGAGGGTGACGGTGACTTTCTTGGCCATCGGTGCGTCCTTTGCGTAGTCACGGGTATCGCTACGAAATACTAATACCGTATCGCATGGAACTCGGTTATGAGAAATAGTGCTGCATTCGGGCGGGGTATCGGGCGCGGCATTCAGCGCAGGGAATCGGCCGCGGCCGCAGCAATCGCCGTGGCCACCGCACTCAATGCCGGTGAGTCCAGCCGCCATTGCTGCCAGTACAGCGGCACATCGATGAATGCCGCGCCGTCGATCGGAACGAGTTCGGCACGCCCGAAATTCCGGGTTTGCAGATCGGGCAACATACCCCAGCCGAGTCCGAGTCGTACCGCTTCGGCGAAACCGGAGGAGGAGGGAACGTAATGGCGCGGCGGGTCCAGCGGTTGCCGGCTGCGTTTGCGTAACTGCCGGTCCTGGAGATCGTCTTTGCGATCGAACAGCACCACCGGTGCCACCGCATAGGCTTTCGCGGTGGCGCCGTCGGGAAACCAGGTTCGGGCGAAGTGCGGTTGTGCCATCGGCCGGTAGCGCATCGCGCCCAGTCGCTCCACCCGGCAGCCCTGCACCGGCGTCGCGGTCGAGGTGATGGCCGCCATCACCGTGCCGTCGCGCAGCAGCCGGGTGGTGTGTTCCTCGTCCTCCCGGTGGATTTCGAAACAGATGCCCGGCGGGGCCGCGGCCAGCGCGGGCAACGCCCAGGTCTCCAGCGAGTCCGCGTTGACCGCGATCGGCAGCCGCAGCGGCCGGTCGGTGGCACGGTGCGCGTCGCCGAGTTCGCGCGCGGTATCGCCGGCCAGCCACTCGATCTGTCGCGCCAACCGCAGCACCGCGAGCCCGGATTCGGTGGGGCGCACCGGTTTCGTGCGTTGCAACAGGACGCGCCCCGCAGCGTCCTCCAGGGCCTTGATGCGCTGGCTGATCGCGGACGGGGTGATCCGCAGGCTCTTCGCCGCGGCGTCGAAGGTGCCCTCGGTGACCGCCGCGTGCAACGCGCGAAGCTGGTCGAGCTGCAGGTCCATGTTAAGGAATCGTAATGGTAGTGCAGAAACTTTAGTTTGCCAGCGGATAATGCCCTGCTTAGCGTCGAAGAAGTGACAATGTCTTCGGCGGCTCTCGCGGCTCTTTCCGGTCTGGGTTTCGGACTCTCGCTGATCGTGGCGATCGGCGCGCAGAACGCGTTCGTCCTGCGCCAAGGCGTGCGCGGGCAGCACATCTTCGCGGTGGTCGCGGTGTGCGCGCTCTCGGACATCCTGTTGATCGCCGCGGGGGTCGGCGGCTTCGGTGTGGTCGTCGAATCGGTGCCCGCCGTGGTCACGGTGGTGCGCTACGCGGGCGCGGCCTTCCTGCTCGGCTACGCGTTGCTCGCCGCGCGCCGGGCCTTCGCGTCCGCGGCGTTGACCATGGACACCGCGGGCGCGACCGTCGCGCTCGGCGCCACCGTCGCGACCTGCCTGGCGCTGACCTGGCTCAACCCGCACGTCTATCTCGACACCGTGGTGTTGCTCGGGTCGTTCGCCAATACCTATGGCACACCCGACCGTTGGTTCCTCGGCGCGGGCGCGATGCTCGGCAGCGTGGTCTGGTTCGCCGCGCTCGGCTACGGCGCTCGCCTGCTCGGGCCGATCTTCGCGCGCCCGGTCGCGTGGCGAGTGCTCGACTCCGGTATCGCGGTGATGATGACGGTGCTCGCCGTGGGGCTGGTCTGCTCGGGGTGACGGGAGACACAGCTGTCGAGCCGTTCGATGCCGATTGGAGCCCGAAGTGCCGGGTATGCGTCGGGATGACAGCCCATACCCAGCATGGAGGAGTTGCCATGACCAAGCACGACAGCGGACCGCGCGAAGCCGTCGAGGGCATCGTCGAGGACGTCAAGGGCAAGGCCAAGGAAGCCGCGGGCATCGTCACCGGAGACGAAAGCCTGAAGAGCGAGGGCCGCGCTCAACAGGACAAGGCCGAATCGGAGCGCGAAGCCGCGAAGAAGGAAGCCGAAGCCGAAAAGGCGAGGGCCGAGGCCACACTCGACGAGGCGCGCCAGAGCGCCTACCAGAGCGGCAAGGAAGCCGACGACTCCTGATTGCGTTACTTCGGCGGCGCGGGAACGGGTTTTCGTTCCCGCGCCGCTTTTTACGTTGCGGCGCGGAACATTTGGGCGGCCCGCTGCCGTTCGGCGAGAATGCGCTGCCGGCGCTCGGCCATCGCGGCGGCCGGTACGCCGCCGGAAACGATCGCCTCGTACAGCGCGGCCGCGTCCTCGATGGCGTCGCGGGCGCCGACGCCCGCGGCCGGGGTGATCGCGTGATCGGCGTCGCCGCAGAGCAGTACCGGGTGCTGCGGGGCTCGGGCGCCGGCGAGCGGTACGGTGCGCGCGTTCGAGACGTGCACCGAATCGGTGTGCGCCAGTAGAGGTTCGATGACGTCGCGGACGGCGGGCGAGGCCGCCAGTACGGCATCCGTCCACTGATCCATCGGCTGAGCGCCCTTGTGCTGCCGGTCCAGTGGCGGCCGGGTCAACCGGGTGAACCACACCGAGACCGTGTCGTTCCACAGGTGCCCGAAGGTGGTCAAGGGACGGCCGTCGGGTCCGAGCGTGCGGTCGAAATGCAGGACGGCCGGGTCGGTGCCGGGCCGGACCGGCTGCCGGGTGACGCCGTAAATGACGATCTGCCCGGCGTATTCGGCGGTTCGTCCGGGTTCCAGGGCGCGCCGCGCGACGGAGTCTATGCCGTCGGCGGCGACGATCAGCTCGTCGGCCAGCACCGGTCGTCCATTGCTGCCGAGGGTGCCCGCGGTGCAGTCCACCTCGGTGACGGGGGTGCCGAACCGCAGGACCGCGGCACTGTCCGTGGCGAATTCGGTGAGCACCCGCATCAGCTCGGCCCGCAGATAGAGGCGCCGCTCCGTGGCCGAGTTGCCGCGCGCGGGCCCCGAAACCCCGTCCGCGCGTAGCGCTTCCACCGGATGCGAGGCCGCGTGCAGCCGATCGGCCGACACGCCCAGCCCCACCAGTGCGGTGTGTGCGCGTCCGTCGAGCACCAGGAACGCGCCGGCGCCACCGGTCGGTTGGCTTTCGTACACGGTGACGGGTCGCTCCGCACGGCCGAGCGCTCCCGCGAGCACCGCTCCGGCTATGCCACCGCCGATGATCGTGACCATGAATCCACCCTACGGGCCGCCGATTCCACTGCAGCGGGAATCGGCGGCCCCGCGCCGATGTCAGCAGTTGCGTGGTGCGGTTTCCCCGCGGAATCTGGCCTCGATCCAGCCCATCGCCTCCGGCGCACCGAGCACCGCGGTGCTGAGGTGATCCGGGCTCGGGAACAGTTTCGATTGGACGCGCACGCCCGCCGCGCAGTAGCGCCGCATCGTGTTGTCGATCGCCGCGACCGGAATCAATGCGTCGTCGTGGGAACGCCACTGGTAGATAGGCATTTTCGGGACGCCCTCGTACAGCTCGAGGCTGTTCTCCTCCAGTACGCCACGCGCACTGGGGTCTTCGGCCAGCGAGGTGGAGAAGGCGACGTCCAGGACGCTGTGCCCGGCGCCGGCGGCCAGGATCTCGTTGGTGCAGCCGTTGGCCATCCGCTCGCGGATGGCGAGCCCGGTCGGGTTCAGGCTGTCGCTGATCGGCAGCCGGGTCGGGTACTCGCGTTCGAGGCCGATGGCCGCCGCCATGGCCAGCCCGAACGCCGGATGCCGGTGGTAGCCCAGGCCCTCGGTCATCTTGACCAGGTTCATCGGGACCCCGCCCTCGGCCGCGCCCACGATATCGAGTTCCGGCGCGTAGGTCGGGGCCAGCGCCGCCGCCCAGCCGGTCGCCATCCCGCCGCCGGAGTACCCGAACATCGCGACCGGGCTGGTGGCCACGCCCAATCCGGCGACCTTGCGCGCCGCCCGGATGCCGTCCAGCGTGATCATGCCGCCGAGCCTGGCCGCCCCGTAGGCGCTGGTCGGACCGAGGTGGTCGGGCAGTGCCACCGACCAGCCGCGCAGCAGAACGGTGTTGAGTGCGGGCGCCTCGCGCACAGCCAGATTCGGATCGCCGGTGTAGAGCACGCGGGATACGGCGCACTGGGTGCCCAGGCCGTTGATGATGTGCTGATAGGACAGCAGCGGCCCGCCCGGCACGTGATTCGGCGGGGTCAGCACGGTGGTAGTCGCCGCGATCGGCGCGCCCGCCGAATCGGTCGACCGGAACTTGATCATCGTGACCGTGGTGCCCGGAAAGGCGAGCAAACCGGGCATCGGCCGGGTGTCGAGCACGTCACCGGGTTCGGCCCGGTCCAGATCCGCGGGCGCCGCGTAGAACGGGTCGGGGTCCGGCACGGGGTAGAGCGGTTGTGCCGCAGCGGTTCCCGGCAGCACGGTCAGTTGTGTGGCGGCTACCAGCAGGACGGCTGCGGTGAGCGCGGTATTGATTCGGCAGAACATGGCGAAGATCGGCTCCCATTCATCACGACATCGTCAGGGACGTTGGGCACGCTGAAAGTCGAATAATCCGAAACTGGCCGGGCACAAGCGATTGGCAGATATTCGGACCTGCGCAAGGTTAGGGGAGAAACGGAAAAGCCCGAGGGTGCCGCGCCGAGCGACGAAGGCGATCCACGGCGGGGCGCTGCCCGCGGGTGCCGCGGGCCCGTTACGGTGGCTGGGTGATCATGCTCGTGATCGGCCTCGTCCTGCTCGCGGTGTTCCTGGTGCGCTTCCGCAAGGACCGGCGACGGTTGGGCAATGGCGTGTATCTGCTGCTAGGACTGATATTCGTCGGCGTGTGGGTGCTCGGCTCGGGCGTCAAGGGAGACCTGCCGATGATCTTGGCGGGGCTGCTCGTGCTGCTGTCGCCGCTCCTGGTGCTCGTGCTCGCCGGGTTGCTGATCCTCAACGGCAGGCAGATGGTCCGTCGCGAAGGGCTGCGCCTGGCGAACCTGCTGCCGCTCGGGCTCGGCCTCGCATTGCTCGTTCCGTATGTGCTGCTCGCGCTCGCCATATTCACCGGCGATATCTGGGTCGTCGTGATTTTGGCGTCGCTGACCATGGCGGTGAGTTACATCGGATTCCTGTTCGCCAGTTTTCTGCTGTATTCGCTGTTGTACGGGGCGCTGCCGTATCGACCGGGAATGGATGCGATCGTCGTGCACGGCGCCGGGCTGAAGGGCGACCGGGTGCCGCCGTTGCTCGCAGGCCGACTGGACCGGGCGATCGAGGTCTATCGGGCCGAGCGCACGGCCGGGCGCAGCCCGCTGCTGATCACCAGCGGCGGTAAGGGATCCGACGAGTTGAAGTCGGAAGCCGAGGCCATGGCCGGGTACCTGGTCGAGCGGGGCATCCCCGCGGAAAGCGTGCTGCAGGAGGATCGTTCGGCGACTACGCGGGAGAACCTGCTGTTCACCAAGCGATTACTGGGCGAGCGCGGCGAGTCGACCCGAATGGTGCTGGTGACCAGTGATTTCCACACCCTGCGCACGGCGATGCTGGCCCGGCGGCTCGGCTTGGACGCCGAAGTCACCGGGGCGCGCACCGCGTTCTACTACCTGCCCGCGGCGACTTTGCGCGAGTTCGCCGCGGTCGTGGTGGCCTACCGGTGGATCAACCTGATCGCCTGTGTCGCACTGGTTTCGCTGCCGATACTGGCATTGCTGCTCACTCGCGACCTGCCGCACAACTACGGGGACTGACTCAGTCGAAGGTCTTGTGCGGGATGCCGACGGTGAGACCGCCGTCGACGACGAACTCCGCCCCGGTCGAGTACGAGGATTCGTCACTGGCCAGGAAGGTGATCAGAGCGGCGACCTCACTCGGATCGGCGGCCCGTGCCAGCGGGATCTGCAGGAATTCGGCCGGAATGTTCTCGGTCATCGGCGTGGTGATCAGACCGGGGTGCACCGAATTGACCCGAATCTTGTACTGCGCCAGCTCGAGTGCGGTCGACTTGGTCAAGCCGCGCACCGCGAACTTGGTCGCCACATAGCCGTGCAGGCCCGGGCTGCCGCGCATGCCTTCCACGGACGAGATATTGATGATCGAGCCGCCGCCCGCCTCGATCATGGCCGGAGTCGCGGCGCGCATACCGAGGAACGTGCCGGTGAGATTGATGTCGATGATCCGCTGCCACTCGGCGAGGTCGAAGTCGACCAGAAGGTTCCCGTTGGCGATGCCCGCGTTGTTCACCAGCACGTTCAGCGCACCGTAGCGCTGCACGGCCTCGGCGACCGCGCCCTGCCACGCGTCCGGCTCGCGCACGTCGAGGTGCACGTAGGTCGCGGCGTCGCCGAGTTCCTTGGCGACCGCGGTGCCCTCCGCGTCGAGCACATCACCGAGCACCACGCGGGCATCCTCGGCGACCAGGGCTCGGGCGTGCGCTGCCCCCATGCCCCGCGCGCCACCGCTGATCAATGCCACTTTGCCGCTCAACCGCCCCATCGCGGCACCTCCGTCTTTTCGCGAGCTTGTCTGGAACACGTTACAGAATTGCGCCCCGTCCGGCGGTCCTCCCGGGTCCGATGGTGCCATATCCGTGCGCGGTGCGAGGCAAAGTCTTTGCGAGCCAGAATCTTCCGGGACGAGTGCGGTGGTGGGCGCGGCGATCTAGGGTTCGTCGCATGAGCGAGGCAAGCACCTTCACGATGGCGACGTTGCGCGATGCGGCGGGTACCGACCTCGGCGTGAGCGATTGGATCCTCGTCGATCAGGACCGGATCACCGCTTTCGCCGAGACCACCGAGGATCGGCAGTGGATTCACCTGGACCCGGTCCGGGCGGCGGACGGGCCGTTCGGCGCCACCGTCGCGCACGGATATCTGACGTTGTCGCTGCTGCCGTGGATCAACGCGCAGCTCTTCCGGCTCACCGACGCGCGGCTGCGGATCAATTACGGCCTGAACAAGGTTCGCTTCCCTGCGCCGGTGCCCGCCGGCTCCCGGATTCGTGGCCGGACCAGCATCGTCGCCGTCGAGGATGTCCCGGGTGGCTTGCAGGTGGTGCTGGCGACGACGGTCGAATGCGAGGGGGCCGGCAAGCCGGCCTGCGTCGCCGAATCGATCGTCCGCGCGCTGGCGTGACCGGCGGCCGCCACCGTTGTGGCATCATCGTGTAGAACACGTTCTAATTTTTGCCACCGGCGCGGGAGGCTCACGATGACGAACCCACGATCCTCGGCGGTGCTGCGACGGTTCGCCCGGCGGGTCCCCGACATCGCCGAGGTGCCCGGCGGGCGGCTGGTCGAGCTGCCAGGACGCGGGCGGACCTACGTAGTCGATATCGCCGGACCGGCGGGCGCGCCCACGCTGGTGCTCCTGCACGGCACGGCGTGCACCGCTTATCTGGGTTGGTTCCCTTCGCTGGCCGCGCTCTCCGAGCGCTATCGGGTGATCCTGTTCGACCAGCGCTTGCACGGCCGGGGGATTCGCTCCGAGCGCTTCTCGGTGGACGACTGCGCCGACGATGTGGTCGCCGTGCTCGACGCGCTCGGCGTCGCACAGGCGGTCTGTGTCGGCTTCTCACTGGGTGGGGTGGTGAGTCTGGCTGCCGCGCACCGGCATCCGAAGCGGGTGCGCGGACTGGTGCTGTGCGCGACGCCGTACCGGTTCCAGGAGAAGTGGCGCGAGCGGGCCTTCCATCAAGCCTTCGGCAAACTGGCCGCCGCGATCTTGCCCTACTCGTCTCGACAGATCACGGAATTCGCGGGCAAGCTACCCGAACTGCCGGAAATCGTCTGGGCGCCGGGGCGGTTGGACCGGTGGGCGCTCACCGAGTTCCGCAGCACCAGCGGATGGGCGGTGGCGCAGGTGGTCGCGGAGGTGGGCCGGTTCGACGCGAGTGACTGGCTGCCCGAGCTGAATATGCCGACCGCGGTCGTCATCACGACCCAGGACCGGGCGATTCCGGTCTATCGGCAGTTGGAACTGGCGACGTTGATTCCGAAAGCGAGCATCCACCTGGTCAAGGCCGGGCACGCGGCCTGTGTGCTGGAGGCCGACCGGTTCGTGCCGGTGCTGCTCGACGCCTGTGCGGCGGTCGCCGCGAGATTGTAGGCGGCCCACCCTGTTCGGCTGCGGTGGCGAACAGGGGCGATCGGCGAATCAGCCCAGTTTTCGTGCCGCGGTGAGCAATTCGGCGACGACCTCGGGTACCGCGTCGGCGAGTTCGGCGATGTCGGGCACCAGCTCCTTGCAGGCGATGAAGCCGAAATCGAGGTCGTTGTTGTTCGACAGGACGGTCACCGTCAGTCCGGCGCCGTGAAAAACCGGTCCGAACGGATACATACCCGCCACGCGCACCCCGAGGAAATACAGCGGCATCGGCGGACCCGGCACGTTCGACACCACCAGGTTGTGCACCACCGGATGCAGTTCAGCGAGCTTCAGTGATGAGTACACCCGGGCGGCGAGCTGAAAGGTGTTCGGCGGCGCGTACTTCGACCAATCCTGGAGGAAGTCGGCGCCGATGAGGTCGTGTTCCTCCTTCGCGCCGCGGTTCTCCTCGGCGACCTGCAGCAGACGTTGCACCGGGTCCGCGATATCGGTGCCGAGCCGCGCGAACAGCGTGGACACCTTGTTGATCCCCGCGGTGTGCCGCGAGGATTCGTGCACGGAGACGGGTACCGAGGCGACCAGTGAGCGGTCCGGCAGTTCGTCGTGCTTGTCGAGATAGGCGCGCAGGACACCCGCGACGATCGTCAGCACCACATCGTTGATCTTCACGCCGAAGGCGGACTTGATCTCCTTGACCGCACCGAGTTCCGCCTCGGTGAACGCGACCGCGCGGTGCGGCGTGATCGCCAGATTGAACGGGGTGCGTGGCGCGGAGAACGGTAAGGCCATGCCCGCCTTGTCTTTTCGTCGGCGCTGCGCGAAACCGGCCACCATGCCGAGGGTTTTCGGCACCATGCCGACGATGCCCGCCTTGGTCGGAAACTTGACCACGGCCTTGGCCAGTAGCTGCCAATCGTTGGGGCTCGGTTCCGGTCGCCACTCCTGTGCGGGCGGCGTCTTGGCCGCGTTCGGTTCCAGATCGCACAGGTGCATCATCATGTTGGTGCCGGTGATGCCGTCCACCGCGGCGTGGTGGTATTTACAGATCACCGCGACCTTGCCGTCGTCGAGACCCTCCACCACCGACATCTCCCACAGCGGCCGGTCTCGATCCATCGGGCGGCTGGCGATGTCGCCGATCAGCTCGGCCAGTTCGCGGCGCCCGGCCGGCGCGGCGATGCCGATGCGCCGGATGTGATAGTCCAGGTCGAAGTTCTGGTCCTCGACCCACACCGGGTGGTCCAGGTTGAAAGGCACCTCGTACACCCGGCGGCGCATTTGCGGGATCAGCGGTAGTCGCCGGCCGAGTTCGGCCTTGAATCGGTCGAAGGAATAGTCCCCTGACGTGGGGTCCAGGAGGAGCAGCGCGCAGACGTGCAGGTGCTGGGTCCCGGTTTCCAGGTAGAGAAAGCTGGCATCCAATCCGGTGAGTCGTTCCATAGCGGAAGACTACTAGAACGCGTTCTAGTTTTGGCTCGAACCATAGGGAGATGGGTCACAGTGACGGTCGTTATTGTCAAGCGGGCTAACGGTATTGGGCGCAATCGGCCGCCTCTGGGTGGTGGCCTCTGCCTGCGGAAATGTTCCGGCGCGTCTACATGTAACTCAAAGTTCTATGTATGTGTATGATGATTGCTACGGCCATGCAGGAAGGTGCGCAGCGAGGCGGCCGGGCCCGGGCTTCGCCGCGGGATGAGCGAGGACGAGGAGTATCGATGAAGCTACTTCGCAGGGGAGAGCGGCGGCCGGACATCGATCCGGGCGAGGTTGCGCTGCATGCGCGCAATGTGCAATTCGACTGGGCCGATACCCCGCTGCACTGGATGCCCGACGAGCCGATCGCCTCGCATCTGATCAATTCGCTGAACCTGCTGCTGCCCGAGGGCGAGCGCATGTTCTGCGCGGCTTATGGCGAGGCGTTGCCGTTCGTGAAGGACGAGAAGCTGCGCGAAGCCATGCTCGGGTTCATCGGTCAGGAATCCATGCACGCCGAGACGCACGACAAAGTGCTGCACGAGGTGCTGGCCGCGCACGGCATCGACCCGCAACCCTATGTGCGCCAAGCCGAATACCTGTTCCGCAAGACGCTGGGACCCCGGGACATCGAGGGCGTCGCAGCCCGCCAGACGCTGGTCGAACGGCTCGCGGTGATCGCCTGCCTGGAACATTTCTTCGCCTACCTCGGCGACTGGGTGCTCAACGCCGACCTGGAGAAGTTCGACGCCGAGCCGCGCATCGCCGATCTGTTCCGCTGGCACGGCGCGGAAGAGGTCGAGCACCGGCACGTCGCCCATGATGTCGCCGTCTACTTCGGCGCGGGCTATCTGCGGCGCGCGGCGATCATGACGTTCGTCTTCCCGACCTTCCTCACCCTGGTGGTGCGCGGCACGAAATACATGGTGCATCAGGATCCCGCGCTGCCCGACCTCGGTTATCCGCGCCTGATCAAGCGCGTGTTCGGCGCGATGTGGCGCGGTGCTCTGCCGGGGGTCCCGTCGCTGCTGTGGAGCGCGCTGACCACCTTCAAGCCGGGCTACAACCCCGGTTCGGTCGGGTCGACCGCGCAGGCGGTGGCGTACCTGGCGAAATCGCCCGCCGCGCAAGCGATCGCGTCGTGACGGGTGCGGTGGTGAGCCATCGGCCGGTGCCCGCGGACCTGTTCGGTAAGCCCGGCCAGGACCGCGCGGTGCGGGTGCTCGACGCGGTCGCCTCGGCCCGGCTGCGCTGGACCACGCTGATCAACCGGCGCGATCTGACACCGCACGTGGACGATCGGCGGTTGGCGCTGGTGGTCACCGAACGTCGGATCGAGGCCTACGACCAGGACGTGGTGAGCCTGCGGCTGGCCGCGCCGGATCAGCGTGAGCTGCCGCCGTGGCGGCCCGGCGCGCATCTGGATCTCGAGCTGCCGTCCGGGCGGCTGCGCCAATACTCGCTCTGCGGCGATCCGGCCGACACCCGCGCGTATCGCGTTGCGGTGCGGCGTATTCCGGAAGGCCTCGGCGGCTCGGTGGAGGTGCACGACGCGCTGCCGGTCGGCGCGCGGATCACCGTGCGCGGGCCGCGCAACGCGTTCCCCTTTGCTGTGCCCGGCTACGGATCGCCCGCCGCGCGTTTGCATTTCGTCGCCGGCGGCATCGGCATCACGCCGATCCTGCCGATGGCGCGGCTCGCGCATCGGCTCGGTATCGACTGGTCGATGGTGTACACCGGCCGCAGCCGCGACACCATTCCGTTCCTCGACGAGATCGCCGGCTTCGGTGATCGCGTCACCGTGCGGACCGACGACGAGCACGGCCTGCCCGACGCCGCCGCGCTGCTGCCGGGCGTCGGCGCCGACACTGCGGTCTACTGCTGTGGTCCGGTGCCGATGACCACCGCCGTGGCCGACGCCGTGCGCGAAATGCCCGGGGTGGAACTGCATTCCGAACGTTTCTCGCCGCCGCCGATCGTGAACGGCGTGCCCTTCGAGATCGAGTTCGCCTCGACCGGCGCGGTGGTCGAGGTCGCCGCGGACCGCACGGCCCTGGACACCATTCTGGAAACCCAGCCGGATCGGCCGTACTCGTGCCGTCAGGGCTTCTGCCGCACCTGCAAGGTGCGGGTGCTCGCCGGCACGCCGGAACATCGCGAAACCGTCCTCACCCCAGCCGAACACGAGGCAGGCGAGATGCTCGTCTGCGTTTCGCGCGCGGCCGGCGGGCGACTCGTGCTCGACCTGTAATTACGACCCCGGTCACCAAGGAGAAACCCGATGACGACCATCGATCGGCCGGAGCTCGTGGCCGCCGAGCGCACCGTGCGCAGCGGCGAATTCGAGCTCGCCGTCTACGAATACGGTGATCCGGCCGCCGACACCGTGCTCCTCGTGCACGGCTGGCCCGACACCAACCACCTGTGGGACGCGGTGGTGCCGTTGCTGGCCGACCGCTTCCACGTCGTCACCTACGACACCAGGGGACACGGCCGGTCCACCCGGACCAAGCGCACCCAGGATTTCCGGCTCGATCACCTGGCCGCCGACTTCTACGCCGTCGCCGACGCGGTCAGCCCCGACCGGCCGGTGCACGTGCTCGCTCACGACTGGGGCTCGGTCCAGGTGTGGGAGGCGGTCTGCGAACCGCAGGCCGCCACCCGCGTCGCGTCGTTCACCTCGGTGTCGGGGCCGAACCTCGACCACATGGGGCACTGGATGCGCAGTCGGCTGTCCCGGCCGACACCGCGCAACGTCTGGCAGCCGTTCACTCAGCTGCTGTCCTCGGCCTACACCTTCTTCTTCATGACGCCGGGATTGCCGCGGGCGGTCTTCGGCCTGCTCGGCACCGAGCAGCGCTGGCAGCGGATCGTCTCGATCATGAACGAGACCGCGCCCTCGAACGTGAAGCTGGGACCGACGTTCCGGCAGGATTCGGTCGACGGTCTGCTCATCTACCGCGCGAACATCGTGCAGCGCATCCTTTCTCCGCGCGAGCGCCACACCGAGGTGCCGGTGCAGCTGATCGTGGCCGGCCGCGACGTCGCGGTCCGGCCCGCCGGCTACGACGACGAGAACAAGTGGGTGCGACGGTTGTGGCGACGCGACGTGCCCGCCGGACACTGGATGCCGTTCTCGCACCCCGAATTGCTCGCTACCGCGGCGACCGAACTGATCGACACGGTCAACGGCGGTGCCGCGCCGCGCGGTCTGCGCCGTGCCGAAGTCGGCCGCAGCGCACAGCGATTCGAGGATCAGCTGGTGGTCATCACCGGCGGCGGCAGCGGCATCGGCCGCGAGACCGCACTGGCACTCGCACGGCGCGGCGCCGAAATCGTGCTGTCGGACATCAATCTCGTCGCGGCGAAGGAGACCGCGGAGTTGATCGCCGCCGAACGCGGTGTGGCCCATGCCTATCAGCTCGATGTGGCGGACCAGGCCGCAGTGCAGGAGCACGCCGCGGTCGTGCTGGAAACCCATGGCGTGCCGGACATTCTGATCAACAATGCCGGAATCGGCCAGGCGGGCGGGTTCTTCGACACCTCGGCCGCGGAGTTCGACCGTGTCATGCGGATCAACCTCGGCGGCGTGGTGAACGGTTGCCGGGCGTTCGGGTCCGCCATGGCCGAGCGGGGCCTGGGCGGGCACATCGTCAACCTGTCCAGCATGGCGGCCTACAGTCCGCAGCAGAACTTCAGCGCCTACTCCACCAGCAAGTCGGCCGTCTTCATGTTCTCCGACTGCCTGCGCGCGGAACTGGCCGGGCGGGGGATCTCCGTGCACACCATCTGCCCCGGCATCGTGCACACCAATATCGTTGCCAACACCACGTTTTCGGGTGTCAGTGCCGAAGAGGAGAAGCGCAAGCAGGAGAAGTACGACAACCTCTACCGCAAGCGCAGCTACGGGCCGGAGAAGGTGGCCGAGCAGATCGTGCGGGCCGTGGAGAAGGACCGCAGCATCGTCCCGGTGACGCCGGAGGCGCGATTGCAGTACCACTTCAGCAGGCTCGCGCCCGCCGTCGGCCGGTTCGTCGCGGCGCGGGTGAAGCTCACCTAGGTCCGGCGTTTCTCAGGACAGGGTGCGCAGTTCGGCCTCGACGGCCGCGACGCGCTCGGCGTCGACACCCCACGGGTGCTCGACGCCGACCCTGCGGTCCAGATCCCACAGCACGCAGGTCTCGCCGGGCTCGGCCACCAGCGTCCAGGCCACCACGGTGCGACCGAGCTGCTGCCCCATCGAGCCGTGCGCGGGGTTCGGCGGTCCGGCGCCTTCCGGGAAATGGTGCAGAAAGCGTCCGTAGGCGCCGGCGCAGAACGCGGCATAGCGTTCGGTGCACAGGATGAATCCGTGCCACGCCTCGTCGACCGCGTGCGAGGGCATGCCGATCACCTGCCCGTCCCGCATCGCCGCTCCGCAGCAGCGCAACCACTGCCGCAAACCGGTCGCCACCAGTTCGCGTGGCTCCCACGGGCAGGTCTTGAACACGGCATCGGGCAAGTCCAGCGCGGCGACCGCGGCGCCGACCTCGGCCAGGTCGATACCGCGCTGCCGCGATCTGCGAAATCCGAAAGACAGCACAGTTCACTGTACGCAGCAGGCCGGGAACGTTACCGTTCATGAATGAGTGTGCTCGTCGGGCTGATCGTCCTCGGGATGGTCATCTTCCTGCTGGTGATGATCGTCGCGCTGCCGATCATCATCATCCGTGTGGTGCGCAATTCGACTCGGAATGTGCGTGTTCCACCGTTCGGCGTGCAGCGTGGCGGCGACCCGTGGCGACACCGCGGGGGATATGAGAGCTCCGATCCGTTCTGGGCCGCCGGTGCCGCCGGGTTCGCCGGTACCGATGCGGGGAGCAGTTGCGGTGGCGGGTGGGACCCCGGGCACGGCGGTCATCATCACCATCACGGGGGACATCACGACAGCGGGGGAAGCAGTTGTGGTGGGGGTAGCGGCAGCAGCTGCAGCGGCGGCAGCAGCAGTAGCTGTGGTGGTGGCAGCAGTTGCGGGGGCGGCAGCAGCTCCTGACTATTACGCGCTGAGCATAATCACGACCGTCGACTTGACCTCAATAAAGCTCGAGGTTCCAAGCTGGGCTCTGTCGAAACCGGCAGAACAGCGATGGAGGATGTCATGCGGGCCGTGCAAGCAGTGGAATTCGGTGGGCCGGAAGTACTCACGGTGCGTGAGGTGCCAGAGCCCGTCGCCGGACCCGGACAGGTGGTCGTCGAGGTGGCGGCCGCGGACGTGATGTTCCTCGACACCCGGCTGCGCAGCGGTTGGGGCGGCGACTACTTCCAGCTGGAGCCGCCCTATGTGCCCGGCGGCGCGGTGGCCGGCGTCGTGCGCGCAGTCGGCGCCGACGTGGATCCGTACTGGGTCGGGCGGCGGGTCGCCACCGCCACCGCGGCCAGCCGGGTCGGCGGCGGTAAGCCGATCGGCGGGTATGCCGAAAAGGCGCTGGCCAACGTCGATTCGCTCACCGCGGTGCCCGAGGGCTCGAGTTACGCGCAAGCCGTCGCGCTCACCCACGACGGCAGGACCGCGCTCGCGGTGTTCGATCGCGCCGCCGTCCGGCCGGGCGAATGGGTGCTGATCACCGCTGCCGCGGGCGGGCTCGGCACGTTGCTGATCCAGCTGGCCCGGGCCGCGGGCGCGCACGTGATCGCCGCCGCGCGCGGCCGCACCAAACTCGAACTGGCGCAACGGCTCGGCGCCGAAGTAGTGGTCGACTATTCCGAATCCGGCTGGGCAGCCGCCGCCCGCGCGGCCACCGGTGGCACCGGCGTTCAGGTCGTCATGGACGGCGCGGGTGGCGCGCTGGGGGAGGCCGCGCTCACGGCCGTCGCCGCGCACGGCCGGTTCCTCGGATACGGGGGTTCCGCAGGCGGATTCGCGGTCCCCGACGCCGATGTTGTGGCGGCGCACGAGATCACCGTGTACGGCTTGTTCGATCTGACCAACAGCGACACCGACTGGCAGGAACTAGCCGAACGTTCGCTCGCCGAGGCAGCGGCCGGACGGCTGGAAGTGGTGATCGGACAAACGTTTTCGCTCGACGAGGCCGACCGCGCACACGCCGCCATCGAATCGCGGACCGCACTCGGGCGCACGCTGCTGACCATCGAATCCACTGTCTGAGACCGGTCGGTTCGACGGTCTGGCGGGCACCCTGGCTCGGCGCTAGGGTGCCCTGCGTGGAGACTCTGATCGTTGTGGGTGTGGTCGTGCTCGTACTCGCCGTCGTGGTCGCTGTCGTGCAAATAGCCAGCAGACCCCCGTCCGACGGGAACCGTTGGGAGCGGGACGATCCCGACGAGTACGAAGCCGAATGGGACGACCGGCCAGAGGGCTACGCCGAGGACGACGACTACGACGATTACCGCCGCGACTGACCGCGTTCAGCCGACAGGCGTCAGCACCACCACAGCAATAGGCCGCTTCGTCTGCTTCTGGTATTCGGTGTAGCGACCCTGGTTCACCTTGTCCACGAGGGCGAACCGGCGCGCATACTCCGAATCCTCGGGATATGTGGCCCGCGCCGTCACCCGCGTGGTGCGTCGCCCGACCTGAATCTCGCACTCCGGCCGCGCTTTCAGATTCGCCAGCCAGCCCGGCGGGCGCGGCGATCCGCCATTGGATGCCGTGATCAGATAATCCGCACCATCCCGCGCATAGGTCAGCGCCGACGTCCGCGCCTGCCCCGTCTTGCGCCCCACCGTGCGCAGCAGCAAAGTCGGATTCCCGAACAAGATCCGGTGGCCGACCAGCCCGCCACTGTTCTCATACACCCACTGGTGCACCTTCAGCACATTCGCGAACACACCGGCCATGGTCCAACCCTCCATACGGTCGCAGGACACCCCACCCTAACCGCCACCCCAGGTCACACCTACCACCGCGCCGCGCGGATGTGGCTACTCCCTACCGTCACGCTCGCACCGCTCGCCAGCGGTGGCTCGGTTACCGCGTCTTGTCGGGCTACTTCTTGATCTGGTCCAGGGATACACAGCCGTGGAGGCCGAGGACAACCGGCCATTACCGACCCTGCCCCGGCAGTCTCGCGATCATGCAGTCGGACCTACTCCGCGCGTGACACTCGCTACGTTCGGCGCTGTCACCGAGTAGGCCCCCCGTGACGGTGCCAGCGCTCCAGGCTTCGAAAAGTGCAAGCTGGACAGAAGCAGGCTCTGCTCGACGTCGAACCATTCGAAGGTAGTGACCAGGCGGAGGCCGAGACGGCGCGCGAGTTTGAGCGAGCGCTCATTGTCCGACTGGGCTGATATGAAGACCCGTTGATCATCGAGTTCATCGGCGGCAACGCCCAACGCGGCCTCGAAGCCAGTCCCGCGCCCCATGCGTGATGTCGTACCGAATAGCCCAATTCCAGTGCTCCGCCGTCGTCTCTGGCGTGACCGGGGTAGTCGGCCGGGCGACGTTTGAACTCGAAGGTTCTGAGGAGGTCGTCGGTGGCCTTGTCGGCGATGATGATGTGGCCGGGTGAGGTTGTTGCGTTGGCGGGGCAGTCGATCGCGTCGTCACTTATTGCGCCGCTCAGCATCACGGAATCCGAGCCCGTCCTGGTGAGTCGCTGAGCAAGCAATGAAACATCGAGCACCACGGCGACGCTGAGCCCGCGCCGCTGTGGTCGCGTGCGCCGCGGCGTACATTCATCCTCGTGTCGTATGTTGTGTAGCTATCAAGATCTGCGACGTGTCGGGGGATGATCGGAGGGTCCGGGGCAGTGGCGGGAAACGAGCCCGTGTTCGCGCTGGTGCCCGACGGCGTGCAAGACGCAGGCCGCTACGTGCAGCAGACCGCGGCGAACCTGATTTCCGGACTGCGTACCGGTTCGGCCGAGGTCGACGGCTTGATGTCGAGCTGGCGCGGCACCGCGGCTACCGCCTACGCCGCCGCTTGGGACGACACCCATCGCGCCGCCCTGGCCGTGTTCGAAGCGCCGGCCGATATGGCCGAGTTGCTCGGCATGGTGGTCGACCGCAGCCAGGCCACCGATATCGCCACCAGCGCAACCATCAGTTCTCTCGACCTACCGTGACACTCGAAACTCACAGGGGGACAACATGACCGATCAGTACCGTGTCGATCTGGCACACCTCGACGCCGTCACGGCCAAGTTGGGGGGCTTGAACACGTTCGTGGCGGAGTCGTTGCGGGAGGTCACCGAGCGCATCGCGACCGTGCAGCAGAACTGGTCAGGGGAGGCGGCCGACGCGCAGGCTGCCGCGCAACCGAGTGGGATGCCGCGGCGGTCAAGATCCACGAAGGTTTGGACGGAATGAAGCGCGCCGCTGCGGCGGCCCGCGCCTCCTACAACGACGCCACCGCTGCGAATCTGTCCGCGCTCGGCCGGTCAGGCGGGCAGGCCGGTCGGTGACCGGGTTCGTGCTCGACGTCGACACCGCCGTCTACTACGACACCGCCACCAAAATCGCCGCGGGTGCGTCAGCCTGGTGGTCGGCGATCGACGCCCGCTGGCCGGAAATGGCCAAGGCCACCGACATGGCGGGCAGCTACTCCGACGGCAAGGAATGGGGCAAGAGCTACGACACCCGCGCCGCCGACGTGCTGAAAATGGTCACCCACGTTGCCAGCGCCGCTCACGCCTACGCCGTGGTGCTCAACAACATGGGTTACGAGCGCGCGCTGGCCGAGCACGGCGCGACCATCGACGCCGGGCCGGCGCCGGTCAAGCCTCCAGCTCCGATGTACCCGGTGCTGAACTGCCGGGTGCCACTACCGAGCGCGGGCGGACCAGGCCAGGGCTTGATCGATGAGGGTTTGGGTCTGGTGGAGAAGATCGGGCTAACCGTGCCCGACGGCAACGCCACCACCATTTCCAACGCCGCGATCACCTGGGACGCTGCCCGCACCGCCGACGGAGCGGCAGGGTTCCCGGCGATCCTGGAGGCGGCTGCGGTCGCGTTCGCAGATCTGGTCGCGCCGGAGGTCGAGTACATCGATGAGGATCTGCGCGCCCTGAAGGCTGCCGCCGAGGCGGCGCTGACTGCGATGGGCGAGCTTGCCCAGTCCTGCCGAGACCACCGGGCCGCCCTCGATGAGTTGCGGGATCTACTCAAACAGCAGCTCGAGATGGTGCGCGACGCCCTGATTCAAGAGCTGGCGATCACCGCGGCAATCTCGGTCGCCTCGAGCTTCATCACCTTCGGGGCCGGGGCCGCTATCGGGCTGGCCGGGGCCGCGGCCATCTGTGCCCGCTACGCGCGCCCGATGCGCGCGATTATCGAGGCGTGGCAGACCCGCCGCCGGATTGCCGCCGGGGTGAAGTTCGAGCAGGATCTTGCCCGTCACGTCCGCGAATGCGAACGCCTCGAAGACCTCGGACCTGCGGGACGCCTGAAACCCAAGGCCGACCCACCGCCGAAGGTGATCAACGATGCCGACCGCGCCGCGCTCAAGGACTACACCGGGCGAGGCTTCGAGGATCTGAACGAGGGTTTGCGCGCGGGCAACCTCACCCCTGAGCAGGCCGCGAGGGCACGTGACCTCAATGCCGCCCTCGACAAGCTTCCCAATCATGAGGGGCTGGTGACCCGGCGGACCAACCTTCCCGACGACGTGCTGGCTCGCTACCAGCCCGCCGCACCAGGGCAGCCCGCGACCGTTGTGGAGGAAAGCCAATTCCTCTCCACCTCGCGCAACAACCCGAACCCGTTCCCCGGTGACGTAGAGATGCAGATCATTTCCAAAACCGGAAAGGACGTACAGGAATTCAGTGCCGCTGGTCGCCCGCATATCGAGCAAGAGGTGCTGTTTCGCTCGGATACCAAATTCGAAGTGGTCGACCGATTCCCGGACCCGAACAACCCCGCGCGTACCATCATTCAAATGAGGGAAGTCTAGGAGCCGTTATGTCCGAAAGAATTGCCGGAAAAACCTTCACCAACCGCGAAGAGCTCGGCCTACCACCGGCGAGCGACGAAGAAATAGCCGACGCCAAGGCCCAGTTCGCCGCCTTCAACCGCGAAGCCGACGCCCGCCGCGCTGCCGGGACCGCCGACCACATCGAAGAACCCTCCCGTCGGTTCTGGGACGATACCACCGGCACCGAGTACGAGGACCGGTCCGCGGGTCCCCGATGAACGAGACAACCCCCAGCGCCCCGGCCTAGACCGAACACACCGGGCGGGCCGCCTTTGAACGCCGATCGGATGGGTACGGCGCCCGGGGTTCGCTGGTGGAACTCGGCTTCGGCACCACCGCCGGTTCCTCGGGTCAGCCGGTCTCAGTTGCCGGCATCGGTGTCGCGGGTGCATCGAAACTCCCCGCCGTCGATCGTCTCGGCCACGACGCGCACGGCTATCTCGCCGAGGCCGGGACGCATGCCGACCTCGAGGACATCGCTGCCGTGCTGGGCATCCTTCGACTACCCCGAGGCGGCTACCGGTGCGGACTCGTGTGCGTCGCTGAAACCTCTGCCGAGAGCGTGGGGTCCTGCACAACCTCTCGGGACAGACCGGTACGGCCGATCGATACCTCGCAGAGAACGCGGGTCGAAGTGGTGTCCGCCCCACCCGAGCCGGTAGCATCCCCGAAGCTGCGGTACCTACCCGCAGCCCGGGGGCGGTAGCTCAGTCGGTTAGAGCCGTGGACTCATAATCCATTGGTCGTGGGTTCGAGCCCCACCCGCCCCACAAACCCCCTCTGAACAGGGGGTTTTATTTTTTCTGGAGAGGTTTCGATCTAGAACAGCGCTCTTCGACGAATAGATTATGGGCGTACCATCGGGGCATGGGACCGCTTCGTTAGCCGACATCCGGGAGCTGAAGGACGACTTCGCCACCGAACTGCGGCGGAAGAACCGAGCCAAGAAGACCATCGATGTCTACCTCGTGCACATCGGGTACTTCGCCGAGTACCTTATCTCGGAAGCGTTGCCCACTGAGGCGCCGGAGATCACCCGTGACCACATCGGCGGATGCATCGAAACCCTACTGTCCCGAACCAACCGCCGCACCGGCGAGCCACTGTCGCCGCAATACGCACGCAGCCAGTACCGGAGTCTCCAGCAGTTCTTCAAATACCTGACGGCGGAGGAGATCATCGTCTCCGACCCGTTCGACAAGATGAGCCTGCCGGACAAGCTCGTGCCGGTGCCTAGCATCGAGTCGTTGAAGACTCTGCTCGACGGCTGTTCGGGAACCGATTTCGAGTCGCGGCGAGACAACGCGATCATCCGGCTGTTCGCCGATACCGGTTGCCGCTGTGGAGAAGTCGCGAACCTCGAGGTCGATGATCTGGATTTCGAAGAGGACACAGTGTTGGTCATCGGGAAGGGAGGCAGGCCGCGGTCGTCTCCGTTCGGAGACAAGACCAGGATCGCTCTGCGCCGATACCTACGCACCCGCAGCCAGCACACGTTCGCCAAGAAGAGCGAACGGCTCTGGCTCGGCCGGCAAGGGCCGATGACCGATCACGGTATCCGGCAGATGCTCGAACGCCGCGCGCAGGCGGTTGGAATCGAGCACATCCATCCGCACATGCTCCGACATTGGTTTGCCCACAACTGGCTCGCCAACGGCGGCCAGGAGCAAGACCTGATGATGCTGGCGGGGTGGCGATCGCGGCAGATGCTCGACCGCTACGGCAAATCAGTGGCCGACGAACGAGCGAAGTCAGCTCACCGTCGGGCACGGCTCGGCGACAAGCTGTAGCCCGCGTCCAAGCGGGTCGGCTCGAGCGCATGGTGCCGCTTGGCCTGTAGCGTCGTCGCCGTGGGTGGAAATCGACTCGTTCTTGAGGCTCAGGCGCTGGCGCAAAAGCTCCTGGCAGATCAGTTACCTAAACGTTGGAAGCACGTCTCTGGTGTGGCTCGGCAGGGAGCGGCGATTGCGCCGGCGTTCGGCACCGACGGTGACACTCTTGTCGCAGCGTGCTGGCTCCATGACATCGGCTATGCGCCGGATATCGCGACGACGGGCTTCCATCCGCTCGACGGTGCCGAGTATCTGACCGAGAAAGGGTGGGATCCACGGATCTGCGCCCTGGTCGCTCGGCATTCGTGCGCGATCCGAGAGGCACGGCTTCGGTCGCTGGAGGCGGAACTTGCGCAGTTCCCGGACGAGGAGTCGCCTCTACGAGATGCCCTCTGGTACTGCGATATGACGACCGATCCGCGCGGGAAGGAACTGCCGGTCGATGCACGCCTGTCCGAGATCCTCGCTCGATACGGCGAGGGGAGTGTGGTGTTCGCATTCATTCAGGAAGCACGACCGGAGCTTCTTGCCGCGGTCGAGCGAACTGAGGTTCTGACTGGCCGCTGCGTTCAACCGATGTAGGGCTGATCGAGTTCGGCGAATCCATGGTCTATCCGGAGTCGAATCGATGGATGGATCTCCAGCTCATCGAGTTCGCTCTTCGCGACCCATCGCACTGCGGGAGACTCTGGACTGGTATGTAGTTGCCCGCCTACCGGCTCGGCTCGGAAGCAGATGGAAAATTGCTGACGGACTTCGCCATCCGTGTACGCCATGACGTGACGAGGATCTGTATAGAGGCCAACGAGCCCGGTCACGCGAATGCTGATTCCGGTCTCCTCGAGAGTCTCCCGCACCGCGGTTTCCGCGATGAACTCGCCGAAGTCTTGCCCGCCGCCGGGGATTGCCCAAAGCCCGTTGTCGCTGCGTTGGATCATCAGCACCTGGCCGCCCTTGTTCTGGACGAAGGCGGTCGCCGCCACCACAATGCTGTTCGGCTGAGGGGCGTTCGGGTCGTCGTAGTACTCGGTACGGGACATGATTCACGCATCCGTATCGTCTCGTGGCGGCCTATACGGCTTCGAGCCTCGCCAGACATCGTTGAAGCTCTGGGTGTAGACATCGAAAAGGCTACCTTCGGACAGCTGCCGGATGTGCATGGCGGGTGCGTGTGGCGCCATGCGGCCGTGCACGTGCATGTTGACGATCGGGACTGCCCCTGGGTGTGTGGCGCGGGTTGTTAGTGATCTTGGCGGTGAGGTTGTCGATTGCTGTGAGGAGTCCGTCCTTCGGAGCAGTCGCTGCGGGCGCGATGCAATGCCGCGGCCGAGCACTAGTAGACGAGGCCGATCAGCATCCCGAGCCGCGTGGGCCGATCAGTCGAGTCTGTTGCGATTCTGGTCGAGGACATCAGATTCCCGTGGAACTGACCAGTTGGGCGGTGCACAGCTTCCACTCGGTCCCGTTGCGGAGCAGGGAGAAGAACGCGACCTGGGATGAGTCACCGGCGGGATCGCCGTCTACTCCGACCACCACTCGAGCGAAGGTGTAAGAGCTTCCCCCTTCCACGGTTGTGAAGTGGAAATCGGAGATCGACTTCACTCGGATCTGCGCATTCTGACTGTCGACCAGTAGCCCCTTGTTGTCGCCGACGTACAGCCGTCCAGCAAGTTCGCCGCACGTAACGCGGCCTAGTGCCTCGAAATCGTTGGCGTTGTACAGATCGGCCGCCGACTTCACCGATTGCTCCACTTGCGCAGCGCCTGGGACCTTCGAGCCTTGCCCGGCTTCGTCCGAAGCGTCATTGGGCGAAGTGTCACGGAGGAGAAGCATGACGGTGATCGCAACGACGAGGGCTATCACCGCCGCCAGGACTAGCCATGGCGTGAATATTCGCTTCTGTTTGTACAGGTCAGTCATCGGCAGGCCCCTTTTTGTCACCGGAAAGAATGGATATCAGTAGCCAGGCGGCGCCGACCGGTCCAGCGATGCACAGTATCCAGTCGTACCATCGTGGGTCACCGGTGATAACTTCCCAACATGATGGCAAACTCAGAAAAAGGTACAAGGCTGGCAGGATGAACTGCTGCCAGGCTGGCCGCGCCTGCGGTCTGTACATACAGCTCCTTCAGTCGCAGTTGTCGTATTTCCATACGTTGTCATCGTATATCCATAGCCTTGAGTAGCCGCTGATCGACGGTACGCTCATGTTGTCGAAGGTAACGGAAACTGTTGCCCTACCCGGAGCGCGCCCCACAATCTTGTATTCGAAGTTCGTGGTTGAGGGTACGTCGCCGATCAGGGCCGGGACCGACTTTTGATATTCCTCGAAAGAGAGCGCGTTCTTACACCGTTGCGACCTGTAGTCGTATGCAGCCACATAGTCATGCGATAGTACCGCCCGATACATTCCGACCACAGAGGATCCCAGATCGGAACGGTCGATATCTTTTCCGTCGCTGCCGCACGCGGCGGTGGCCGCCAGGATGATTGCTGCAGTGCCGGCCGCGGTGACGATTGGGGCGGTGCGGCGAAACCGCCGGGAATCGCTGTGACTGTTCATAACGTACATCCTGGCCATGGCTCGCAGGGGTGGGGTTTGCTCGGCTTGGGGGTCGGAGGCGGGGTTGGCTCGACTGTCGGAGGCTGCGCCGGCGGGGGCGTGACAGGCGGAGTAGGTGCTGGGGCCTGGGTGGCGGTGGGCGGGTTCGTAGTACCCGTTCCCTCCTGCCCGGCGGGGCTATTGCCCGAATTTCCGCTGCCGCCCGGTTGCTGCCCGCCATTACCTTGCCCGCTGCCGCCGGGGCCCGGGCTCTCTTTATCGCCGCCACCTCCGGAATCTCCACCGCCGCCGGATCCGAACATATCGTCGATGAAATCACCGCAGGTCTTCAGGACCGTGGCGATGCCTGCAATCTCCAGAACCAGACTGAGTAGCCAGTTCTGGCTTTTGAGAATGGTCCATATCGCCCGCGGATTCGGATTTGCTTCGATCTTCTCTATGAGTTCGGCAATGCGGTGCGCATATTGAGGGTTCTTTATTGCGATGGTGTTCAGAATTTTCAGTAGTGCTCCGGCTTTGAGGATAGGGAGGAGCGCCGCTGCGATCGAGGCCACGCAGACGGTACCCTTCCATGCGCATTGCCACCACCGGCATCCGACCATCATGTATTCACCATCGGCAAGTCGCACCGGGAGCATCGAGCGACTGAACCCGGGCCCGGAAAGCTCATCGATCGAAAGTTCAGAGGGGGTTCCCGGCGGGTCCTGCGTGACGCCTGGCTGCGGGGGCGGCACGTCTTCTCGCGCCGGCGTGGGAGTGAACGCTGTGGTCGGAGTCGATGCGGCTGGATTCTGTCCAGGAACAGGTTCGTTGCCCGGCCGCACCGGGGGTGTGTCTCCCGGAACCGGGACGATGGGTGTGCCGTTGCCGGGCCCGACCGGTGGGGGCGTGAGTGCGCCCGCGCGGGACCCGCCGCCGGTGCCGGGCTGGTTCGGCGTCCAGGTCGGCAGCGGTGGTTGTGTAGGTGGGGTGGGGGGTTGTGAGGGTTCGGGGACATCGACACAGGGCCAGCCCGGGTGCATCTGCTGCCACTGCTCACACGGAATATAGGGGCCCGCCTGCGCGGCGGGTATGCCTGGTTCGACGACGGTGGCCACCGTCAACCCCGCCAGTAGCGCCCCAGCCACGGCGATGACGACACCGCTGCGGCGCCACGTTCTCCACTGCCCCCGGTCTCGCCGGGGCGTGTCCGTTTGGTTCATACGACGTTCACGCTCCGGAACGGGTGTGGGTGTCGGGTTTGCGCGGCTCACAGGTACACCGGGTCGCCGTAAACGGTGACGGTGTTGTCCGCGGCCGGGGTGGAGATACGCGCGGTCGCGAACGACCGCAAACTCACCGGGCCCATGCACGCGTCGATCTTGACCTCGACTCCTTCAGCGGTGATCGACGCCCGCGGCCCGGCCAGGGGTTTGGTCCCGAAGTCGATGGTCGCGATCGAGCCCGGCTTCAGGGTGGTGGAGATGTTCGGTGACACCGACGCGTTCGCACCGAGGCTGACACTGGGTGGGTAAGAAATGTTGAGCGAGGCGTTCGGTCCGACCGAGACCCCCATGCCCAGAGTCAGGCCGGTGGACACATCGACTTGGCAGCCGATCTGATACCCCAACCCCAACGACCCGGCCGATATCGGCGCCGACCCCGCACCGCTGACCTCGACGACCGCCTTCAGACTGACGAACCCCTCACGGGTGAACATCGTCGCGGCCAGATTCGGAACCCGATCCAGATTCTCACCGGTCTTCGCCACCGCAAGGCTCCACCCGTCATCGGTGACGGTCTCGCGATACTTGTCCGCTATCGGGTCCGCGCCCGCCGCACCCGCACCCCACACCCCGGCCAGCAACACCGTGCCCACGGCGGCAGCACAGGACGCTGTCTGCAAGGTCCTCCCCACAACCTTCTCCTCCCACAATCACAGCGAACTATCAGCTATCTGTGCATGCAGGGTGACACGACACCTCCCACGCCAGACAAGCGTTTGTGACCGCAGTCATAAACCGGCCGCCTAAGCGGCGCGGATCACAATCGCGGCCGGTGCTGGCGAAACCGGCCGGGGCTCTTACCGATTCACGACACAAGCGCCTGCGGACGGGCTCAAGACCTGGGCTACCGTGCCCAAACCGTTATGCACCCACCAGCGGGCAACAGGCTCCCCTTCGGGCCAGCTCGGGGTCACGGTAGAACCGGCGATGAGCCGAGGGAATGCAGACCACTCGAATACGAGCCCTTGCCAGTACCGGCTGCCGACCCGGCCACGGGCGGGCGCGGTTGTCGTACCGGCGTGCGGCCGAGCTGTTCGAGACGCACGCCAGCGGTTACGACGACGGCCCGTACACGTTGCATCAGCTGCGTCATTCCCGGCTGAAGCACGCCACGGAGGAGGGCGAGTCGACGCCGGCGCTGATGAAGTTGTCCGGGCATACCTCGGTGCGCAGCCTCGCGAAATACGCGAGGGTGTCCGACGAGGGGCGGCGGCGTTATCAGGCCGACAGCGATCCGGCCGCGCGTCGCCGCTCGGGCATGTCGGCAGACGGCATCGCCAGAAGTCTGAGTAGTCAGGGGGATGTCGAGGCCGGGCTCGTAGACTAATAGATTATGCTGAAATGCTCTCTGACATGTAGGTTCTTCGCAGGTCGGCACAGCGCCAAGAGTGATTGATCTCATAATCCATTGGTCGTGGGTTCGAGCCCCACCCGCCCCACAAACCCCCGCAGACTGCGGTGTTTCGGTTGCCGGAGCCGAACGCCGAGTGCACGAGTCAGGCCGACCGTTGGCAGAGCAGGCGACCGACGAGACGATTCTCCCGCCGAGCGGGCAAGGGCACGCGAAGGATGGGGTGCTGCGCCGACGGCGGATCTTCTGGCTGCTTTCGGTAGCTGCGCTATTGATCGTCGACCTCGCGGCAGTTCCTGCGATCCACCGTTCCGATCGCTTCTATCGGTTTCAGGAGTTCCGCCTGATCTTGGGCACCGGCGCAGCATAGGTCGATGCTCACAGGATGAGCGCGAGCTTGCCGGTGGGATCCGCTGCGGCGGCCGGGCGAATTAGTCCATCCGGTCGTAGCGGATCTCGACGGTGATCAGGACGCCGAACTCGGCCGCGGCGGCGTAGTCCGAGATGCTGAATGCTGTTGTCGCCCATGCGATGTTTCGCTGCGCTGCCCGGGGTCTGGCGGGTCGACGGAACATCATCGGTCCGCCGACACCAGAACCCCCTCATTTCCCCCGGGCCCGACTTCTCGTGTGAGAGCAGCCACGTCTAGATTAACATGAACATGAATCGCATTCAGGTTTTTGGCGTGTGAAGATGGCACGCATGGCCAGCGAATTCCCGCATCGCCGGCGCGAGCCGGTCCAGGAGCGCAGCCGCGAGCGCGTCGAGCGGCTACTGCGCGCAGCCAAGGACCTCCTCGACGAACACGGTGCGGAGGCTGTCACCACCCGCACCATCGCCGAACGTGCCCAACTGCCCGTTGCCACGCTCTATCAGTACTTCGCCAATCGTGAAGCAGTGCTGGGCGAATTGGCTTTGCGCATCATGGATCGTCTCGACGAGGAACTGCCGCAACGTCTGGCCGCGCTTTCGGCCGGCACCCTCGCGGAGATGGTGCACCAGCTGATGGAGCTGCACCGCCAGCTCTACCGCAACGCCTACCCGGAGTTGGTAACGATCTACCACCAGGGCCGGCTGACCGGCGAGCTCCCCGACGCCGTCCCGCACCGGCAGCGCTTCGCCGCCATGGTCCACCAGGCGATGATCACGAGGGGGCTGCTTCCTGCGAGCACCGATGTGCTGGTCACCGAGCTGGCCGTCGAACTCGGCGACCGCGTGGTGGAACTCGCCCACCGCCGCGCCCCGGGCGGGGATCCGGCCGTCATCGCCGAGGGGGTCCTCGCCATCACCCGATACCTGCAAGCGCACGCCGAGAACGTCAACTGATGACGTGCTCCAGCCTCGTCGGGCACAACGCCCCGATCTTGTGCAGGCTCGTCAGGCCGGCTGCGTGTCCGGCCGGAGCTCCGCGAACACGACAACGGTCTTGTCGGAGATGTGGTTCAACCTGGTCTTTGGCACCGGCGCCGCATAGGTCGATGCTCACAGGATGAGCACGAGTTTGCCGCCGGGGTGGCGGGATCGGCTGAGTTCGGCTGCATCCTGGATCTGGCTGAGGGGGTAGGTGCGGGCGATCGGGACGGACAGGATGCCGTCGCCGGCGAGCCGGGCGAATTCGTCCATCCGGTCGTAGCGGATCTCGGTGGTGATCCGGACGCCCAACTCGGCTGCGGCGGCGAAGTCCGAGACGGTGAGGACACGGTCGGGGTCGCCGGTCAGCTCGATCAGGGTCGGTAGTGCGCCGCCGGCCGGGCTGGGCTGGTCGGCACGGTCGATCCGGCCACCGGTCGGCGCCGTGTCCAGGGCGCGGTCGACGTGGCCGCCGGCCAGTGTGCGGACGCGGTCGGCCATACCCGCGCCGTAAGCGGTTACCTGGGCGCCGATCTCGTCCAAGGCTGCTGCTCTGGTCGGCCCGGCGGTGGCGATCACCCGAATGCCCCGGTGCCGCGCGAACCGCACTGCCGCTTCGCCGACGGTGCTGCCCGCGCCGTGGACGAGCAGCAGCTCGCCCGGCTGAACCCCGAGGTCGTCGAGTGCGCGCCAGGCTGTCTCGGCCGCCATCGGGAGTGCGGCGGCCTGCTCGGTGGTGACGTTGTCCGGAATGTGTGCCCAGGCAGGCATCAGCGCGTACTCGGCAGCCCCGGCAGTCGGTCCGTCGAAGGTGGCCGGGCCGAATACTCGGTCACCGATCCGGACGCCGGTGACGCCGGCACCGAGCGTGTCGACCGTGCCCGCGACCTCCAAGCCGAGTCCGCGCGGTGGTGGCGGCAATTGATCGGCGAAGAGGCCATCGACGAGGTGCCAGTCGGCCGGTGTCAGGCCGCACGCGCGCACGGCGATCCGGATCTGGCCGGGTCCCGGCTCCGGCTGCGGGACGTCGCGCAGCACGATCGCGTCCGGGGACCCGAACCAGTCGAATTGAAGGGCTTGCATGGCTTCCTCCCAAGTGATGACAGCATCTGTTGTCATCGAAGGTAGCACCATGACAACAGATGTTGTCGTACGCTGAGCGGTATGCCGAGATGGGAATCCGACGCACGTGGTCGACTCGAACGCGCGGCGCTCGAGCTGTTCGAAGCGCAGGGATTCGAGCGCACCTCGGTTGCGCAGATCGCGCACGCCGCCGATCTCAAGGAGCGCTCTTTCTACCGCTACTTCCCCGACAAGCGTGAAGTGCTCTTCGCCGGCGACGAACTCGAAGAACACCTCGTCGCCCAGCTGGCCGCGACCGACCCGGACCTCGCCCCGATCGAGGCACTACTCGCCGCACTGGCAGCCGCTGAACAGATCTTTCGCCCACGCGAGTTCCTGTTGCGCCGGGCCAGAGTGATCGCCGCCAGCCCGGCACTGGCCGAGCGTGAGCTCGTCAAGCTGGCCTCCATCGCCGACGCGCTCACGCCGGCGCTGGAGCGCCGCGGCGTCGATCCCGGCCGCGCGCGCTTGATCATCGACGTGGTGCTGGCGATCCACCGGCACGCGATGCCCCGCTGGCTGGCCGAGCCGGACACCACCCTTGCCCAGCTCATGACCGAGGCCGCCGCCGAGCTACGCGAAACCGTCCTGGCGCAGGCTCCGCGGGAGATCTAGCCGATCCCGTTCGGGCGCACCGTGATCGAAGATCGAGCACCTATCTTCGCGCGGGGCCGCCCGGGCGTCCGGGGCGGATCCAATGAGATGCCATGCCGACCGGATGTGCAGCGGGCACAGTGCGCGCGGTGCGGGAGCTGATGCTCGATCGGCTCACCGCCACCGACCAGCAAGCTCTCACCTGCATCGCGGCCAAGCTGCGCGTGCTACCGCAAGACCTGGCCTGACCTTCAGGGAGCTGTCGCCGGTCACCCTGTGCCATTGAATGGTTCGCCTGAGTACGTGGGCGCAGGGGTTCAGTCGATGCGCGGTTCGGCGCCAAACGTGGCCAGTGCCGACGTGCTGGTGCCGATGTTGGCGATGAGGGTGCGTGGTTCGGTGAAGAGCCCAGGGTCGTCTTCCCACTCCTGGGTAGACCACAGAACACCAGTCGCGCCACGCCGATGCCCATGGGCCGAGCCTATCGGGCCCGCTTGGGTGAGACTGGGGGCGTGGCTGCTGAACTGCGTTCTCTCACTGTCGATATCGATACCGGACGGTGGCGGGACACCGTGCTCACGGAGGTGGATCTGCGGGTGCGCGACGGGCAGGTCACTGTGTTGCTGGGCGGGCCGGGGGATGGGAAGACGATGGTTGCGTATGCGTTGACCGGGCGGTTGCCGGAGTCGGCGCGGACCACCGGGGAGGTGCTGGTCGAGGGGCGGGTCGGTTACGTTCCACAGGACGGTATCGATGCGTTTGCCAGGGATCGGTCGGTTGGTGCGCAACTGCAGGAGTTGGCATCGGGAAACGGAACCTGGACGGTCGAACGCGCCTGCGCCGCCGCGCATTATCCGTCCGAAGCGCTGGATCTGTTGCCGCAGCACAACTCTGCCGGTCAGATTCAACGTGCGGCAGTCGCCGCCGCGCTGCTCACCGACCCGGACGTGCTGATCGCGGACAGTCCGACCGCCTCCCTGGATCAAGGCACGGCTTTCGGTGTGTGGAAGTCGATCCGGGAGTACGCGGACGCCGGCGCGGCGGTGCTCGTGATCACGCACGACCTGCTCTTGCTCACCGCGACCGGTTACGCCGACCAGCTGGTGATCATGAGCAAAGGGCAGGTCGTGACGGCGGGAAGCATGAATGATCTGAAGACATCGGATGATTCGCGGGTGCGAAGGTATTTCCAAGGTTGAGCGCGGGGACCCGGCGGTATCCGGTCATTCCGGACCGGAATTTCGATCTACCTACGCTGAGCTGCTGTTTCGGCAAGCAAGCGGGCTCCCGGCCTTGGCCGGACCGCGCCACCCGCGGTGATGATGACAACGTCACCGGCGAGGAGCAGGGGTCGGTGATCGAGGCGCCGCAGGTGGAGGGGACCAGCGGCGTTTCTGAACTACACAGGGCGGAGCGTGGCGAGATGGGTTGCCGCGGCTTCGGTTTCGTGCGCACCGAGGCGACGGTAGATATCGATCGCCTGGCGCAGCAGTGTCGCCGCGGTGGTGGTGTCGCCCAGGGCGGTGTGGCAGCGAGCGGTCCCGGCCAGGGCGTGCGCCTGCTGGATGTCGCAATCGATGGCACGAGCCACGGTCAGCGCTTCGACGAACATCGTCAGCGCATCGGCAGGCGCTCCAGACGTCAGCAGCACCTTCGCGGTGTTGTTCAGTGCCTCGGCTTCTTTGGCGCGGTAACCGATCTGACGGAACAGGGTAAGGGCTTGCCGGGAGAGTTCGGCGGCCCGCGGGTGATCGCCGGTGTCGCGGTGCACGAGACCGAGATTGGCGAGCGCCTCGGCTTCACCGATGCGATAGCCGGTGTCCCGGAACACGATCAAGGCTTGCCGGGAGCGGGCTGCCGCCTGCTCGTAGTTCCCGGTTTCCCGGTGCACCGTGGCCAGATAGTTGAGGTTCACGGCTTCGCCGATGCGGTGGCCGATTTCGCGGGACACGACCAGCGCCTGCTGCAGCACTGCGGTGGCCTGCGCATGCTCGCCGGTGTCGCGGTGGACGAGACCGAGGTTGCCGAGGGCGTTGGCTTCGCCGCGGCGATGGCCGATCTCCTGGAACAGTGTTGTCGCGTGCCGAAACAGGTCCGCGGCCTGCCGATAGTCCCCGATCTCGCGGCGCACGCTGCCGAGGAAGCCGAGCGCGTTGGCTTCGCCGAGCGGATAGCCCGCCTCCTGGAACAGGGCCAGTGCCTGTTCGAGCAGGTGGGTGGCTTGTTCGTAGTCGCCGTTGTCGCGGCGGACGCCGCCGAGGCTGGCGAGGGTGTTGGCTTCGCCGAGGGGAAAGCCGATGTCCCGGTACAGATCCAGAGCTTGTTCGAGCAGGTGGGTGGCTTGTTCGTAGTCGCCGTTGTCGCGGCGGACGCCGCCGAGGCCGGCCAGGGTGTTGGCCTCGCCGAGCGGGTAGCCCGCTTCCTGATACAGGGTGAGGGCCTGCCGGAACAGATCGGCCGTCCGGTCGTAGTTGCCGGTCTGCCACTGCACGATGCCGAGGTTGCGCAGCGCGTCCGCCGCACCGAGCGCGTAACCCGTCTCCCGATACAAAACCAAGGCTTGCCGGAGCAGGTCCGAGGCTTCGTCGTAATTCCCGGTCTGCCATTCGAGCGTGCCGAGGTTGGTGAGCGCGTCGGCGCGGCCGAGCCGGTTACCCAGCCGGCCCGCGGCCGCGGCGGCGCGCTGGTGCAACTGCCGCGCCGATGGCCACGGACCTTCGCGCTCCAACAATTCCGCCAGCACTTCGGTCAGTCCGACCATGCGCGCGGGATCGCGATCGGCGGTGTGGTCGAGGCAGGCGAGCAGGTTGGCCCGCTCCTGCCGCAGCCACGCCAGCGCGGGCATCTCGTTGTCGAATTCGGGTATGGCACAGGCGTTGTCGGCGCGGTCACGGCACGGCCTGCGGGTGAGCCAGTGGTCCGCGGCTGCGGCGGCAGTCCGGTAGTAGTCGAGCAGTCGGTGCATCGCATCGGCGTCGTCGCCGGACGAAACCGCAAGGGCGCGAGCGTATTCGCGCACCAGATCGTGCAGGCAGTAGCGGCCGGGTGTCGTCTCCTCGACGAGATGGCAGGTAAACAGCGCCTCGAGTTCGGCGCGCGCCTCGGCGAGCGAACTGCCGTGCAGGGCAGCGACGGCGTAGGGATCGAAATCGGGGCCGGGGTGCAGTCCCAGCCTGCGGAACAGTTGTCGCCGGGCCGGCGGCAGGCTCTCGTACGAGGCGGTGAACGCGGCGCGCACCGCGCGCTGACCGGCGTCGAGTTCACCGAGCCGATCCTGTGCGGTGCGGAACTCCGCGGCCAGACCGGCCAGCGTCCACGCCGGATGATGGGCGAGGCGACCGGCCAGCAGCACGATCGCCAGCGGCAGGTAGCCGCACAACCGGACGATCTCGGCGACGGCCGCGAGCTCGTCGCCCGTCGGATTCCGTTGTGCCAGACGGCAGAACAGGTCGATCGCACTGTCCGGTTCCAGGGTGCCCAGCGGTAGCGGGAGCGCGCTGTCCAGCGCGACGAGCCGGCGGCGGCTGGTGATCAAGGTGAGGCATTCGGGCCCCGCGGGCAGCAGGGGTTCGATCTGAGCGTGGTCGCGGGCGTCGTCGAGGACCAGCAGCATGCGCTTACCGGCGACCCGGTCGCGCCACAGGTCGCGCCGCGCGTCGAGGGAGTCCGGAATATGCCCCGGGGCGATGCCGAGACCGGTGAGCAGGGTGGCCAGCACGGCCGCCGGATCGGCGGGCACCTGACCGGGAGTGTGCGAATTCAGCTCGACGAAGAACCTGCCGTCCGGAAACCGGTCCGACAGCAGGTGCGCCGCTCGGACGACCAGCGCGGTTTTCCCGACGCCCGGCATGCCGTCGACGGTGTGGATGGACACGACCCGATTCGGTCCCGCGGCGTCCAGGATCCGCTGCACCTCGGCATCGCGCCCGACGAACGTAGGGACGTCGCGGCGCAGCGTAGTCAGCACGGTAGGGCGCACCGGCTGCGTGCTGGCCGCTTTCCACAGCCGCCGCCAGGCCGATCGGTTCGACAGGTCCGGCGGTAGGGGGCCGGCGGTCTGCCGGGCCAGTGAAATCAACGTGACCAGCACCGGATCCAGCGATTCGAAACGAGAGGGCACATTGCGTCCGGTCCGCCAGTCGCTGATGCGCTGCATCGAGGGCCGCTGACCGGGTGCCGTCGCGCGAGCGGCTTTCAACCGGGCTTCGGTCGCGGTCGCGACCCGCTGCAAGGTGGGATTGCCTGCGGCTTCCCACAAGTGCGCCAACCTGGTCACGAAGAGCGCCCGGGGTGATGCGTCTTCGTCACGACCTCCGTTCCGACCGGTCTCACTAATCATGGCGTGCACACCAACAGACGATAGGGGTCACCGCCGCCGGCGGTCGCGCGCGTCTTCCTCCGGCGAAGTGGAGTTCGAATACAATTTCGCCGGGCACCTGCGGTTATCCGGCGGACCGGACCGTCGACAAACGGTGACAGGAGAAACGTTCGTGCATCGATCTCGTGCACTGACCGGTACGCCCTCGCGGTGGTAGTGAGCATCGCCGTCGCGGTCGCCACGGTGGGAGCCGCCGGTCCGGCCGGCGCGCGGCCCGCGTTCCGGGACCAGACGTTTCGGTCCGAGTTCAGTAGGGCTCGGCTTACCGAAGTCGCCGCCGGGACAGCCCACCGCTGCGGGCTATTACCGGTCTTGGGTCTGGAGGGCGCGGGTTACCAAGGTGGCCAGTCGGTGGGCGTCGGCGGGGGTGGTGGGGGTGCGGGTGAGCAGGGCGCGGAAGTGGAGGGGGGCGATGAGTAGTTCGAGGGCTTGGCGGGCGTCGGTGCCGGCGGGGAGTTCGCCGCGGTCGACGGCGCGGGTGATGAGGGGGCGGATCTTGCTGAATCTGTTCGCCCAGAAGGTGTTTCGGGCGGCTTCGATTTCGGGGGAGTCGCTGATCAAGGCCATGGATCTGGCGAGTGCGCCGCCGAGCGGGGTGGCGAGGTAGTCGGCGAGTTCGATGGCGAAAGCGGTCAGGTCGCCGTGCAGGGTGCCGGTGTCCGGCGGCGGCAACGTCTCCTCGCTGTAGGCGAGCAAGGCCTCCACGATCAAGTTCTCCCGGGTGCCCCAGCGTCGGTAGATCGAGGAGTCGCGCACCGCGGCGCGCCGGGCGATATCGGGGATGCCGACTCGCTAATGCGCTCCGGTTTCGGCCCGCAGAAATCCAAACACTTCCGCACCTCGATGTCCGATATCGCGGTGACCGACGCCACCGTGCTCGACCGCATCGCTGACCTGACCGCGAGTGTGCAGGTCAACGGGAAAACCGTGGCGCGCACGAGCACTCGCGCCATGCGATACTCGGTGCCCGAAGCCATCGCGCACGCCTCGAGGGACGAGCAACTCTTCCCGGGAGAACTGATCGCGACGGGGACGCTACCCGGAGGCAGCGGCATGGAACTGGGACAGTGGCTGCGACCGGGCGACCGGCTGCGCCTGGAGATCGATGAGGTCGGCGTGATCGAACATCACATCGGAGAGGCGAACCACTGATATGCGCATCACACAGGTTGCCGACTCCGTCTACGTCGTGGCGGGTACCAACGTCAACTGGTCGTTGGTGACCGACGGCTCCGGCGTCACCCTCGTCGACGCCGGGTACCCGCGGGATACCGACGACGTGCTCGACTCCATTCGGCAGATCGGCCACGACCTCGGCGATCTGGCGGCGGTCCTGGTCACGCACGCACATCTCGACCACATCGGCGCGATTCCGGCGCTGGTGCGTCGCACGGGCGTCCCCGTGTACACCGGTGCGGCGGAAGCGGCGCATGCGCGGCGTGAGTACCTGGAGCAGGTCACGCCGGTCGAGATGGTCGGTCTGTTGCGCGCGCCGGGCGGGCCACGCTGGGTCGCGCAGACCGTGCGGGCGGTGGTCGGGCACATCAAAATGAAAGTTCCGACCGCCACCGCCTACGACGACGACACCCTGCGCGCACTGCCGGGTGGGTTCACCGCCGTACCGACGCCGGGTCACACCACCGGACACACCGCCTACTTGCTGCCCGATCAGCAGATCCTGTTCAGCGGCGACGCCCTCGTCACCGGCCACCCGCTGCTCGCCACCGTCGGCCCGCAGCTGCTGCCCACCGTCTTCAACCACGACGAAGACCTCACCCGCCGCACGGCGCAATCCCTGCTCGACCCCGCGCCCCGCCTGATCGTCCCCGGTCACGGTGAGCCCGAGAAGCCGGGTGCCGCCTAGCCGGTAATCTGGCCGTTCATCGAAATCGAGGAGTGTGGGTGTTCAAGGTCAACGAGTACTTCGACGGCACGGTCAAGTCGCTGGCGTTCGAGGCGGCGGACGGGCCCGCGACCATCGGAGTGATGGCGGCTGGGGAGTACCAGTTCGGGACCGCGCAGCGGGAGATCATGCACGTGGTTTCGGGCGCGTTGACCGTCAAGCTGCCCGGCGCCGACGAGTTCGTGACCTACTCGGCCGGTGAGCGGTTCGAGGTGCCCGCAGACAGCAAGTTCGACGTCCAGGTGGCGGTCGATACGGCGTATCTGTGCGAGTACCGCTGACGTAGCCGCTCCCGCTTCTTGGTGCAGATGTGCGGCTTTCGCGTGTCGACACGGGCCTATCTGTCGCTTGGTTTGCTTGCGTTCGGGCTTGTCGGCTGGCTGCCGAAGTGTGACTTGCTCAGGTTGGTGTGCCTGCCGCGGGAGTTACGTGGATGGTGCTGGGCGCGTCAGGTGGGGTTCCCGGCTTTAGGCGCATGTCGGGTGCGTGAAGGTGGAGTTCCGGCGTGGTCATCTGGCTGTGGTGCTGTTTTCGAGAGTTCCTTGACGAGGTAAACAGCGGTTTCGGGTGGGTGGGGTTGTGGCTCGGCGTGTTTTGCTGGGTGAGTCGCGGGGTCACAGACCTTCCATACGGTTCACAGCAACTACAGCCCCTGTGAGCAGTAGGAAACCTTTGTGACCTTGAACCTATCTGTCGCTTGGTCCAGGCCAACCGGTCCGCTCCCCAACCGCCTTTCTTTCCCAAGCCGCTCGAGACGCCACCACAGCCAGATGACCACGCTGGAACCTGCCTCATACACCTGACGTGCGCCTAAAGCCGGGTACGGCACACGACGTGCTCAGCACTATCCCGGTAACTCCCGCGGCAGGTATACCGAACTGGGCAGGCGCGCATAGGACTTCGAGACAGAGCCAAGCCGCCGATCAGTCCGGGTGGGCGGCGAACCACGCATCGAATACCTTGAAGTCGCTGCGCTGCAATCCTTTCCGCGGATCGACGCGGTGCAGCAGCGCGCTGCCGTGGTATTCGGCCGCCACCCAGTCCCGGTCAGTGCGGGTGATCTCGTCGTCGACCCAGATGAACGGTCGCCCGGCCGCCCAGTCGACCAAAGCGCGGGTTTTCCAGTGTAATCCGAACCATCGGTCGACGCGATCGTCCGGAGCCGTCGGCCACTCCAGCACGGTGAGTTCCGGCAGGCCGAGGATCGGGCTCAGCGTGGTGTTCGCCTCGTGCATCCAGGTGGTGGCCCAAACCACCTGGCACGGCAGCGCGGCCAGGAGTGGCCCGAGTTCGGAATCGAGCCGTGCCAGTAAGGGATTCGAGTCGGGTAACTCCGGACGCGCCGGACCGTCGGTCCCGCCGAACGGAATCAGCGGCCCGTCGACGTCGAGGAACAGCAGTGCATCCACCGCTCGCACCCTAGCGCTCCCGATGGACAACGCCCATGGCCCGAACTAGATCTCGATCCGCGGCACCAGCGGTTGTGCGCGGGCGCTCGCCGCCGCCTATCTGGTCGACGGAACATTGCCCGCGGGCGACGTCGCCTGCTCGCCCAGCTGAGCCGACTCGTTCCGAATACCCCTGTTGAACAGCTCGTTCAGGAACCGTTCAGTGGGTGGTGAGCCTACGTCTGCATCATCTGTGCCGGGTGCCGAGACACCGTGATGTCGTTGCTGCGCGGCGGCAAGGCGATTCGGTATCTCGACCGATGGATTCAGCAGAAAGGCAAGTCCGAGAATGAGTTATGTACGTCAGTGGTCCGGGTTCGGCCGCACCGTGCTGATCACCATGGCAGTCGTGTCGAGCCTGGCGGTGACAGCTTGTTCGGCGGCTGCCGAGGACAAAGCGCCTGCCGAGACCCCGGCGGTCAAGCCGGCGGTGCTGCTCGTGCACGGGGCGTTCGCCGACGGTTCCAGCTGGAGCAAGGTGGCCGAACGGCTCCAGCGCGACGGCTATCAGGTGACCTCCGCCGCCGTTCCGCTGCGCGGACTCACCTACGACGCCGGATACATCCGCGGCATCCTGGACGGCATGCCGGGCAAGACCATCGTGGTCGGCCACTCCTACGGTGGCGCCGTGATCACCAATGCCGCAACCGGTTCGCCCAAGGCGGCGGGCCTGGTCTACATCGCGGCGTTCGCCCCGGACCAGGGCGAGAGCCTCGGCGAACTCGACGGCCGATTCGGCGGCCCGGCCACCAAAATCACGGCGCCGCACGAGTACCCGCTGCCGGACGGAAAGGGCAGCGCGCCCGAGCTGAGCATCGCGCCGGACAAGTTCGGTGAGTTCTTCGCGCAGGACCTGCCCGCCGGCGAGGCGGCGATCCTGGCGGCCGGGCAGCGCCCGATCGCGGTGGCCTCGTTCACCGACAAGTCCGCCGAGCCCGCCTGGAAGACCCTGCCGAGCTGGACCCTCGTTGCCGCAGACGATCGGATGATCCCGCCCGCCGGTCAGCGGGAGATGGCCGCGCGGATGAAGTCGACCGTCGTGGAAAGCCCAGGCAGTCACGCGATCGCATTGTCCCAGCCGCAGGCCGTCGTCGACCTGATCGAAACCGCGGCCGCCGAGGTCTGAGCGCGGCGAGCCCTGTCGAGACCGCAACGCTCGCCGTGCGCCGGCGGGCTCGATCCGGTGCCTCGCGCCGCATTCGGCTGACCGACAACGCAATCGGCGCGGGCGGGGGCTCGGTACGGTGGTTGTGATGGGGCAGGCCGGTAGCCCCATCGGCTCGGCCGGACCGGTTCGCGGAGTGGGGAGGCATCATGGTCGATATCGAGGCGCAGGACCGGATCGAGGTCATCGGCGCGGATTTCTACACCGATCCGCACACCTACTACCAGCGCTGGCGCGAGCGCGGGCCGGTGGTCAAGGTGCGTTTTCCGACCGGAATGCCGGTGTGGCTGATCGTCCGGTATGCCGAGGCGCGCGCCGCGCTGGCCGACGTGCGGCTGCACAAGAGCCTGGCCGGTGTCGTCGAGGTGCAACGCCGCAAGACACCCGACCTGACATTGAACGGCGATCTGCTCATGCTGAGTTCGCACATGCTGAACTCCGATCCGCCCGACCACACGCGCCTGCGCAAGATGGTGAACAAGACCTTCACCGGGCGGCGGGTGGCCGCGATGCGGCCCTGGCTGGAACAGATCACCGCGGCGTTGCTCGACGAAATGGCCGACCAGGACGAGGTCGATCTGCTGGAGGTCTTCGCGACGCCGCTGCCGGTCACGGTGATCTGTGAACTGCTCGGCGTGCCGTTCGCGGATCGGGAGACCTTCCAGTACTGGACAAAGGTTCTGGTCGGCGCGATCGGCGCGCTCGAGGAACGCCGGCGCTGTGCCGCCGAGATCGCGCCGTACCTGCGCGAACTGGCGCAGGCCAAGCGCGCGGAGCCGGGCGAGGACCTGCTCTCCGGTTTGGTGCAGACCCGGGCCGACGGCGACCGGATGTCCGACGAGGAGGTGGTCTCCATGGTTTTCCTGCTGCTGATCGCCGGCCATGAGACCACCGTGAACCTCATCAGCAATGGTACATATTCGTTGCTGCGCAACGAATCCCAGTTCCACGCGTTGCGTACCGACCCGGCGGGGATCCCGGCGGCGGTGGAGGAGTTCCTCCGGTTCGAGGGCCCGGTCGACTGGGCCACGGTGCGCTACACCGCCGAACCGATGGTGGTCGGCGACACGGAGATTCCCGCGGGCGAATTCGTCTATGTCTCGCTCAACGCCGCGAACCGGGATCCGGCCAGGTTCGCCGACCCCGAACAGGTGGACGTGACCGGGGAGACGGCCGGACACCTGGCTTTCGGCCACGGCATCCACTTCTGCGTCGGCGCGCCCCTGGCCCGGCTCGAAGCGGAGATCGCGTTCACCGCTCTGCTGCAACGATTCCCGAACATGAAGCTGGCCGTCGACGAGTCCGAACTCCGCTGGCAACCCAGCCTGCTCATCCGCGGCCTCGAAGCCCTACCCGTGCGACTACACGGCTAGGTGCCTACGCCCGCAACTCATTTCAGCTTCAGGTCGAACGCTGATTGGGCCCGGTGGGCGAGGTCGGCGCCGAGTTTGTAGCCCTGTGCCGCGAGTTCCTGGTGGGTCTGCGGGTCGTCGGTCTCGCTGCCGTAGAGGAATTGCAGTGTGGACGTGGCGATCTGCGAATATCCGGCGATGCCGTGGCGCAGTTGCAGTTCCGCCGCCTCCCGGTAGCCGCGGCGTTCGTAGGTGCCTTCGCCTACGCCCGCGATCGCGAGGAAGTGCAATTCGTCGACGGCACTGCCGCTTTCGGTCGCGGGGTTCTCGTAAGCCCAGCGGCGGCTGAACACGCGATCGATCCAGCCCTTCGCCAGGGCGGGCAGGGACCACCAGTACACCGGGAACAACAGCGCGACGACGTCCGCGGATTCGATCAGCTCTTGTTCGCGCCGCACGTCGGCGGGGACCTCGCCGCGGAGTCGATGCACCGCGAGGTCGGCCGCGGTGAAGACCGGATCGAAGCCGGTCGCCGTCAGATCGTGCGTCACGACATCGGCGGTGCCGCCGGCCTGTATGCCTTGTTCGACGGCACGGGTGATGGCCCAGGTGGCCGAATCGTGATCAGGGTGCGCGACCACGAGCAGGACGTTCGGTCGGCTCGATGCGTTCGTCATACGGCGAAGGTAAAGTATGACATCAACGTCAATGTCAAGGAGCGAGTCGGGTGCGGATCAGCGATCTGGCCGAAGCCACCGGCGCGAGTCCGCGCATGCTGCGGCACTACGAGAACGCGGGCGTCCTGACGCCCGACCGCGACCCCAACGGCTATCGGCACTACCGGCCCGAGGACATCAAGACCGTGCACGATATCCGCTGTCTGCTCGGTTCGGGTCTGTCGCTGGCCGAGGCCGCCGAGCTGATCCATATCGCCTGCACGGCACCGCAGACCGCGACCGATGACGACCGTGCCGCGGTGCTGGCCCAACTCGACGAACGCAGCAGGCAACTGGACGCGGGCATCGACCGGCTGCTCGCCGAACGCGCCAGCCTCGGCAAACTCCGCGCGGATATCGCAGCCGGTCGGTGACCTGCACGACCTACACTGGCGGCGTGCCTGTACGACAGCTACTCGCGGTATCCATGTTCGCTCTGCTCGCCCCGTTCGGCGTGGCCGCCTGCACCGCGGAGGGACCGGGCACCAAGACCGAATGCAAACCCTCCGGCTGCACCGTGACGTTCGCGCGCGGCGTGAACGCCAAGGCCAGCATTCTCGGCGTCGACGCGGAACTGGTTGCCGTCAACGGCAATACGGTCACCCTGCGCGTCGCGGGTCAGGAGACGAGCGTGCCGCTCGGTGAGACCCAGCCGGCCGACGGCTTGAGCGCCACGGTGCAGGAGGTCACCAATGACAAAGTCGTGGTGAAGTTCTCGACCGGCATCACCACCGGCTGAGCTGTCGCGGCCAGCAGGCCAGAGCGGGAATCTCCCACTCTGGCCTGCCTTTTCGGGGTTGAGGTGACAGCCGGCGGTTAGGGCAGTGTCACTTCCGGTCCCCGAGTCCGAAGGGCCGATCCCCGGCAGGATCGGGCGCTTCGGGGCTCTCTTGCAGACCCTGGCTGCCGAGGCTGCCCGGGTAGAGATATTCGGCGGCGGGTCGCTTCTTCCCGTTCAGCCAGGCGTCGAAGAACCCGGTCAGATTCTGCTGCGTCCGGGACTGGAAGAACTGGCGGAGTTCCGGGATCGACGCGTTGCCGTGCCGATGGCTCTGCGCGAAGTCGCGGACGGCGGTGAAGAAGACGTCGTCGCCGATGGCGCGGCGCAGCGCGTGCAGGAACAGCGGGCCGCGGGTGTACACGGTGGTGAACTCCCGGCCCTTGCCGGGGTCGTACAGCGGTGTCGCCCAGACGTTCTGCTGATCGGCACTGGCGAGCGCCCTGCGGTAGATCTGATCAGCGTTGCGGTGGTCGATCCGTTCCGGCCACAGGATGTCGGCGGTGTAGCTGGCGAAGCACTCGTTCAGGCAGACGTCGCGCCAGTCCTTGATCGATACCGAATCACCCCACCACTGGTGGGCGTTCTCGTGGACCACCGTGTTCAGGTCGGTCCACGGCGCGTAGATCGGCCGGGTCTGGGTCTCCAGCGAGAACTGCAGGTTGGTGTCCACGTAGATGCCGCCCCCGGATTCGAACGGGTACGGGCCGTAGAGCTGTTCGGCGAAGCCGAGCACCGCGGGCAGCTTCTTCTCCAGGTCCTGCTTGTTCTTCGCCGACGGCGCGAAGAAGCTCTCCAATGGTGTTCTGCCCGAAAGGGTCTGGCTCAGCCGGGTGAACTTCTCGATGGCGATCGTGGTCAGGTACCCGATGATCGGGTCCTTCGCCTGCCAGGTGACGGTGTGCTTGCCCGTGCCGGCGGGTGTGTCCGAGGTGCGCAGACCGTTCGAGGCCACGTCCCAGCCGGTCGGCACGGTGGCGCGCACGGTGATGGTCGACTTGTCCAACGGGGTGTCGTTCAGCGGGAACCAGGTGGTCGCGGAGTGTGGCTCGCCCGCGGCGAAGGCGCCCCCACTCGGCGAGTAGGTCCAGCCGTTGCCTTTGGTATCCGGTGCGGTGCCCGCGTAGTCGACCACCACCGTGAACGACTGCCCGACCGGCAGCTCTGCCTTCGGCGTCACGACCAGTTCGTGCTCGCCTGCCCGCTTGAAGCCGGCGGCTTGACCGTTGACGGTGACGGAACCGACTGCGGGACCGGCGAAATCGAGGTTGAACGCGGACAGGGCCTGGGTGGCCTTGGCGGTGACCTTGGTCTTGCCCACCAGTCGATGACTCGACGGGTTGTAATCGATGGCGACGTCGTAGTCGATCGCGTCGTACCCGCCGTTGCCGTCCTTCGGGTAGTACGGATCGCCCAGGCCGTCCGATCCCGGAGTCCCTGCGGCAGCGGCCGTTTCGCCGGCCACCGGCGGCGCGGGGTCGGCCGCCGCGGGTGCCCCTGCCACGAGGACGGCCGCGACGGCCGCCACGGACACGACCGCGGGGCGGGAACGCAGGACCGCGGGGATCGGGTGGTACTCACCCGATAGTTGTCGAATTCGCATGGGGCACGACCATTTCGGTAGAGGAGGGATTGCCGGACGAGATGGTTCAGTGGTGGTCGAAGTGCTTGGTCTCGCTCCAGCTGTCGAGCACCCGGCCGGTGTCGGTCGCGTCGACGAACACCACCCAGAGTTCGGCTTGCCTACCGTGCCCGTCGCCGTTGACCTCGACCAGGTAGGCGGGGACGGCCACGCTCGGGGCGTCGTCCTGGGCGGCCAGCTTCGGGTCGTACCAGACGGGTATCGCGGTCCCCGCGGTGAACTGCTCGATCGGCGCGTTCGCCCGGCTCGCCAGCACCTGCCGGGCCGTGCGCGCGGCGTCGGGCGGCGCCGCTGCCGCACCCGGCGGGAACGCCCCGCGCGACTGCTGCGCCAAGGCGCCGGTCACCGAGAGCAGTGCACCGGCGGCATCGAGGGACTGCGCGACCGAGGCGCCGTACACCCGGATCGAGTCGATCTCCTGTCGCAGCCGGACGGTGGCGCCCTCGCCGATCGCGAAGACCGCGTCGACCACGAGTACCCCGACCGACCCGGCGCCGAAAAGCTGCCGGATGCTGTCCGCCCACGCCGCCGCGACGGCCGTGGCCTCGGCCGGCACGCCCGGCGGCGGCGGTAGCGGGGTGTCCGGCACCACCTGCGTGACGATGCCCTGGTGGTCGGTCAGCACCGTCTTGGGCACGGTCGCCAGCTCGGTGCCGTCGGGATGCCGGGAATTCATACTCAAGTAGAACCACATTCGAGGTGGCCATTCGAGTGGGGAATAACTGGGGAGCCATTCGATAAATGGCTCCGGCGCGAATTCCGGAAAATGCGAAAGAATCGTGGCACGGCGGGACGCCGGCAGGTTGCGGTGCGCCGGTCTCCGGTGCCGCAATCCCATCTGCCGAAGCGGGTGGCATTCGCGTTGCGCGCCAACGCCACTCACCTCGGCAACGACGAGATCACGGTACCGAAGCACCCGTCCCGCAAGGCCGCCGGATGCAAGGCTCGATTCGCAAGTCCCGCCCGGGATTACGCGATCGGGCCGCTCTTCACTTGCACTGCAACCGATCGCCGATCCGCGTGGCGAAATCCTGCCAATTCGCGGCGTTCTGCCTGGCCATGTCGTGGATGAGATTCAGGCAGTGCTCCGGGATGCGGTCGGCCAGGTCGAGGGACTGGGTCGGCGTGCGCGGGCTGGCGTCGAGCCAGCGCAGTAGCGTGCGCCCGGTTTCGGTGAGCCGCAACGACGGATCGCGGCGCAGGCTCTGCAACACCGAAGCGGGGCACACCCGCGGTGCCGCGGCCGGCTCGGCGGGGCGGTGCGTGCCGGCGGGGCTGTCGCAGGGTTCGGTGCGGCGCTGCCGGTTTCCGTCGGCGCGGCGCACCCGGCGCATCCGGCCGTCCCGGCCTAGTCGCTGTCCGGTCTGGGGAACATCCCCAGACGATTGTCTGCGCACCGCGCCGACCGTCTTGTGGTCGAGCCCGGCCACTTCGGCTACCTTCCGATCCGACCACAGGGGATACATCCGCATGATCCGCAGCGAAGCGGCTTTGCGGTCGATCACCGACAGCGGCAGTCCGTGCGCGATGTTGGCCTGCACCGCGAGTACGAACGCCTCCTCCTCCGTGCCGTCGAAGAACCGCACCCGGATAACCCTGGCCCCCTTCAGTTTTGCGGCCTGTAGCCGATGAGCGCCGTCGATGAGCCGCATCGTGCCGCGATGCACCAGAATCGGCGGCAGCTCGGTCTCCGTTTGCGCGAGCACCTGCGTGTGCGCGGAGTCCTCGGCCCGTACCCGCAGCGCGCCGCCGATGTCTATGGACTCGATGGGGATCTCTACGACTACGTCGGTGACCCCCACTCTCGTATCGTCGTTGTCCACGTTCAACCTGTGTTCACTCACGGCGGTACTCCTGCGTCGAAGCCGAGATCACATTCCGTAGCAATTCCGCACCGCCACTGTCGATCCGAAGCGCTGATGGCGGGACGAATCGGTGCAGGAGCCACGGCGCTGTGCCGGGGCAGACGGTGACTTTGTAGCGCGGACAGCAATATTTCACATTCGCAGCAAGACGGCAACGATACGGTGTCCAAACGTTCATACAATCGCGATGTTCGGGCGCGTCACGGAATGGCGCACTTGCGCTATTTAGTGAATGGTGTTCATTGGCCGAGAAGAGCCCTGATCGCCGGAAACCGCCAGTTCCGGCGACCGGCCCCCGGGCGGCGGACAGGCCACCGGACCATAGGTTCATCTATCGAAACTGTCATGTCCGGGCGATTCCGATGTGCTTGTCTGCCAGTTGATCTGCGGTGGCGCGGCAGATCGCCTATCATCGGATGACCTACTCATCCGCGCGACGGACGGAGGGCTCCTTGGCCGTGTTTTCCGACGATTGCCCTCATCAGCAGCGATTTCCGTGATGCGGCTCGTTGCCATGTCCTCGTATAAGCCGTAGTGCGGCAAACGCCCAGCGCTACAACCACACTACTGCACCACCGTCGGCCAAAGCTTCGCATGTGCTCCGGCGCGAATCAACCGCGCGAAATCATGGTCCACGGTAAAATGTGCGCTGTGCCGGATCCGTATCATCGGACCGGATTCCATCTATTCGGACAATTCTTCCTTCATATGTCGGCGACCGACTCCGGCGGTGTCCGCCGCATTTTTTCCTCCGCTCATTCGCTGCGTGTAACGGTATGTTCACGGGCCATTCTTTCGCGCCTGACAACCTGCCGATCAGCTCATCGGTAGACGAACATCCTTTGCCCGCGCACCGGTCCCGTGTTTGATCGAGAGGAATGTTGTGTCACAGTCGGATTCAGGTTTTCCCAGACGCCGTTTCCTCGGCGGTACGTTGGGCGTCGCCGCGTTGGCCGGCGGTTTGCAGGCATTTCCACCCGGAATGCTGGAGGCTATGGCCGCACCGAACCGGAAGGGCACCATCGGCGACGTCGAGCACGTCGTGATCCTGATGCAGGAGAACCGTTCGTTCGATCATTATTTCGGCACGATGCGCGGTGTGCGCGGCCTCGGTGACGCCTCGGTCGTGGCCGGGCCGGACGGGCGCGACATCTATCACCAGCCCGATGCGGGCCGCACCGACGGTGGCTACCTGTTGCCGTTCCATGTGGACACCAAGGTGGTCGACGGTCAAGACCTGGGCGATCTGCCGCACGGCTGGGACGATCAGCATCGGGCGGTGCGCGGTGGGTGGAGCGACGGCTGGATCGCGGCGAAGGGGGAGATGGCGATGAGCTACTTCACCGCCGAGGACATCCCGTTCCATCGCGCGCTCGCCGACGCCTACACGATCTGCGACCACTACTATTGTTCGGTGCTCGGGCCGACCACGCCCAATCGGCTCTACCACTGGACCGGCACCATCGATCCGGCCGGACAGAACGGCGGACCCGCGATCAGCAATCCCGCCGACTACCGTCCCGTCTACCGCTGGACGACCTATCCGGAACGCCTGCTGGACAAGGGCATCAGCTGGAAGGTCTACGCCAACGACGAGGTGGGCGACGATTCCGGCCACCCGTTCGTCGGCGACTACGGCGACAACCCGCTGTGGCTGTTCGACGCTTACCACGATCCGAACAAGGCCGAACTCGCTTCGCGGGCAAAGGTATTCGGCGCTCAGAACTGGAAGCCGGACTCCGGTCAGGGCAAGAACGTCGAGCATGTGCTCGCCGACTTCCTGGCCGACTGTAAGGCTAACAGGCTCCCGCAGGTGTCCTGGGTGGTCGCACCTTACGGCTACTCCGAGCATCCGGCGGCGCGTCCGGTCGACGGCGCCGCGTACACCTCGGCGGTGTTGAAAGCGTTGTGGGCCAACCAGACGCTGTGGAACTCGACCGCCGTGCTGATCAACTTCGACGAGAACGACGGCTTCTTCGACCATGTGCCGCCGCCGATGGCGCCGCCGAACACCCCGGGCGAATACGTCAACGGAGCGCCCATCGGCCTCGGCCCGCGGGTGCCGATGCTGGTCATCTCGCCGTGGAGCCGCGGCGGCTGGGTGAATTCGCAGGTGTACGACCACACCTCGGTGATTCGGTTTCTGGAGAAGTGGACCGGGGTGAACGAACCGAACATCTCGGCCTGGCGGCGTTCGATCTGCGGCGATCTCACCGGGTGTTTCGATTTCGGCAAGACCGACACGACCATCCCGATGCTGCCCGACGCCACCGCGTTGCGCGCGCAGGCCGATGCCACCCAGCGCACGCTGCCCGCTCCCGCACCGCCACCGGCCGGCGGTCAGCGCCCACCGGCTCAGGAATCCGGCACCCGTCCGGCCCGCCCGCTGCCGTACGCGCCCGCGGTCAACGGCACCCTCACCCCCGAGGGCGCGCTCGTCACCGCGTTCCGTAACACCGGCACCGCGGATCTGCAGCTGGCTGCCTATCGGGCCGACGGCCGCACCGACGGTCCGTGGCGTTACGACGTGAAAGCGGGGACGACGGTCACCGACACCTGGAACGTCCCGGCCTATCCCGACAAAAAATACGGCGTCGCGGTGCACGGACCCAACCGGTTCCTCTGGCGGCTGGCCGGTACCTCGACCTCCCCGCTGGAGGTGAGCGCCGCTTACACTCCCGACTACAAGTTGCAGCTATCGATGACGAACAAGGGAAATACGACGGCGACCGTCACCGTGCAGGCGAACGGCTACCGCACCGACGGTCCGTGGACCTACCAGCTCGCGCCGGGGAAAACCACCGTAGACACCTGGAACGCGCTGACCTACGGCAAGGGCTGGTACGACCTGTCGCTGACCGTGGACATCGATCCGGTCTATCAGCGCCACTTCCGCGGGCACATCGAGAACGGACAGCCGAGCGTGACCGGCTGACCCGAGTCCGCGCGGTCTCGTACTGTGGGTCTTGGACTGCCCACTCGCCGTGGTCCCGAGCCGCGCCGGTCGCCCGCGCGGCTCGGCTGCGGCCGATCCGAGCGTGAGGACCATGTCGGACAATGCCACAGCAGATCGAAGCGCGTTCGATGCGGTGATCGCGGCCGCGGACTATCCGGTGTTCGTCGTCACCACGCACGCGGGTGGACGCAATGCCGGGTGTCTGGTCGGCTTCACCTCGCAGGTGAGCATCGATCCGCCGCGTTTCCTCGTCGGTATCTCGAAGACGAACTTCACCTACGGCGTCGCGGCGCAGGCCGAGCAGCTCGCCGTGCATCTGCTCAGCCGGGAACAGTCCTCGCTGGCCGCGCTCTTCGGCGCGGAGACCGGTGACGACATCAACAAGTTCGCGCACTGCAAGTGGCAGCCGGGGCCGGCCGATGTCCCGATCCTGGACGCGGCCGCGGGCTGGTTCACCGGCCGCATCCTGGCCCGGCACGACCTAGGCGATCATGTCGGCATGGTCGTCGAGCCGACCGCGGCCGCCGCGCCGCCCACCGGGAAGGAAGCGTTACGCTACCGTGCCGTCGCGGATCTGAAGCCCGGGCACGTGGCCTGATCGAATCAGGCCACGTCCACCGATCGCTCCGGTTCGAGCGCCTGCTCGCGGAGAGTATCGAGGGTCTTGGACAGAATGCGCGACACCTGCATCTGCGAGACACCGAGCCGCTCGGCGATCTGCGCCTGGGTGAGCGACTCGAAGAAGCGCATAATCAGCACCCGGCGCTCCCGCTCGGGTAGCGCGGCGATCAGCGGCCGTACCGTCATCGACTCCTCCAGCAGCCGGTAACACGGTTCGTCGGCGCCGAGCCCGGCGGCGGCGGGCAGCGGCGCGTTCTCGCTGTCCTCGCGCACCACGGCATCCAGCGACCGGGTCTGATAGCCGTTGCTCGCGATCAACGCCTGGGTGACCGTGCCGACGTCGAGGGACAACTCGGCCGCGATCTCGCGCGCCGTCGGCACCCGGCCGAGCCGGTTCGACAGCAGTTCGGTAGCCGGACCGATCTGCTGCTGAATCTCCTTGAGCCGACGGGGAACTCGCACCGCCCAGGTGTTGTCCCGGAAGTGCCTGCGCACCTCGCCCATGATCGTCGGCACCGCGAAGGAGAGGAACGAACTGCCGCGCGTGACATCGAAACGGTCCACCGCGAGCACCAAACCCACCCGGGCGATCTGGTGCAGATCATCGAAACTCTCGCCGCGCCCGGCGAACTTGCGGGCGATGTGCTCGGCCAGCGGCAGGCACCGCTGCATGACTTCTTCGCGTAGTTCGCTGCGGTGCGGGTCGTCGACGTCGAGCGCGGTCAGCTTCTCGAACCAGGGCTCGATGTTGTCGTAACTGTCGCCGCGGGAGTGTGTGCGCCGTGCGCGGCCGGCCTCGTCCTGCGTGAACTCACGTTGCATCGGATATTCCTCGCTCCCAACTGAATTCGATGACGGTCGGATACCCTCCGGCGACCGGGTCAAAAGAGTCACGGGTCGATTCGGCCGAATCGGTGAGCAACTGCACCAGTTGCCAGCTCAACGGGTCGCGCCGGTCCTCGGCGTCGCGCGTCGCCGTCGCGGCGATCCGCGCACTGAATCTGCGTCTGGTGTAATCGAACTCACAGCGCAGCGTGCTGCCCGGTAGCGCCTCCAGCATCATCGCGGTCGCCGCTTCGCTGACCACCAGCCGGACATCGGGAATCGCGTCCAGAGTGATGTCGGCCATCATGCACACGGTGTCCGTGAGGGCGCGCAACATCCCCAATTCGCGCAGTTCAGCCGCCAATTCGAGCGAAACCCGGTGCGCGAGCACCGAGGTCTGCCACGGTGTCGAAGCCTCGGAAACCACCTTCATCTGTGCACCGCCTCCCATCGCGTCACTGATGGCCATACCCGCGCCACAGCAACCCAACCGGCAAGATCGGTGAACGGTGTCAGGCCTCCGGGCGCCTGCTGGTGTCGCCGCTGCGGCTGACCTCGTAGCCCAGCAGACGTTCCGCTTCCTCGATTCCGCCCTGCAAGTCGCCGACCGCGTTCATCTTCGACAGGTCCAAACCGATGGTCACCAGGGTGAGCGCGATCTCGGAGGACAGGCCGGTGATGATCACGTTCGCGCCCATCAGGCCGGACGCGTCCACGGTCTGCACCAGGTGGTTGGCCACGGTGGAGTCGATCTGCGGGACACCGGTGATGTCGATGACGACGACCTTGGCGCGGTTCGAGCGAATCGCGCGCAGTAGCTGTTCGGTGAGCTGGCGGGCGCGCTGGCTGTCCAGCACGCCGATGATCGGCAGGATGAGCAGCTGTTCACGCACCTGCAGCACAGGGGTGGACAGCTCGCGGATCGCCTCCTGCTGCTGGCGGATGATGCGTTCGCGTTCTTCGACGAAGGACACGCCCACGGTGTTGGCGATGCGGTTGGCGGCCGGTTCGTAGGCGTCGAGCACGGCGTTGAGCAGTTGGAAGTCGGTCTGGTACTTCTCGAACAGCGAGCGGGCCAGCACGTCGCGCAGCAGCAGCACGATGCCCAGGACCTCGTCGGTTTCGACGCCTCGCGGAATGATGCGCTCGGACAGATCGCGGGCATAGTCCTGCAGGGCCTCGACCGAGCCGGTTTCGAGGACGGCGACGTAGTTGTCGTAGACGGAGGTCGCCTCGGAAAACATCTCGTCCGGCGTCATCGCGGTGAGCAGCTGTGCGTCGGTGATCCGGCGCGCCCATTCCTCACGCAGCACGGTGCGGTTCTGTCGCAGATGTTCGACCAGCTCGGAGAGCAGGCCTTCGCTGACACCGTTGGAGTTGCTGTCGGCAGCCAACGTACCAATCGACACTTCGGACAATGCCGCCTCCGGTCCGTCCCCACGCGAGTCGACCCACGTGCTCGAAGAAGCGGTGGCCAGCACGCTCGTTGGACTGTTCCACCGACCGCAGAATCGTATACCCATCCGGGGTCTCGGCCAGGAACTTCGACACGTTTCCGGACTGCCACCCTGGACGCGGTACATACGCCGTGGAACCGCCGAGAAGCGCTACTCGGCTATCTGCCGCTCTGCTGCCGTGCCGTGCCCGGCCTGGTGGTTCCGTTCGGGCGGACGGGGCGAGGCGGTGTCGCTGTGCAACAGGCCGTCCACCTCGGCGTCGGTGAGCGCGTCGAAGCGCTGGTAGGACTGGCCGACCGGACGGACCTGCGCGGGCGTTTCCAGGCACACGACCTTGTCGGCGTAGTAGGACAGGGTGCGCGCGATCCGGTGGGGTGCGACCGGCACTGCGAGCACGACGCGTACCGCGCCGCGCCGATACGCCGCCTGACAGGCGGTGCGCGCGGTGATGCCGGTCCGGACACCGTCATCGACCACCAGCGCGGTGCGGCCGTGGACCTCGGCCTGCCTGCGGTACTCGCGCAACCGCTGACACAGCCGGTGCAGCCGGTCGCGGCCGTGCCGCTGGGCGGCGCTGATCTCCGCGGTGGTCAACATGGCGCTGCGCACGACGACGTCATCGATGAGTTGCGTGTCGTTCTCGGCGACCGCACCGAAGCTGAGATCGGGCCGGTAGGGGACCCGTAGTTTGTTGACGACGACCGTGTCCAGCGGAAGCCGCAGCGACACCGCGATCTCGTACGCGACGGCCAGCCCACCGCGTGGAACGCCGAGCGTGACGACGTCGGGACCGCGGAATGCTTGCAACTGATAGGCGAGGCGCCGGCCCGCGTCGCGCCGGTCGAGAAACAGTGAGCGCTGGTATGTCCGGCGGCCACTGTGGTCACCGGGTCTGGCTGCGCCGTCCATCCTTCCCCCGTGCATCGAGTCGGTCGGTTCCGGAGCCGCACTACGGGACTCGGATGAACGAGGCCAATTGTACTCGGCGGCAGTGCGTCCGGCGTGGGTTCGATGCGCCCATCGGCATTACTACGAAATGTGCTGGGGCAGTGCCGCGATCAGCGACAGTCCCGTCGTAGCCGTGGCTGTGGTTCGGTGAAATGCACTGGGGCGGGCGCATGCCCGGTGATCGCCTCGATGATCTCGGCCGCCAGATCCGCGACGCGGACGTTACGTCGCTGGGATCGGTCGCGCAGCACCGCGAAGGCCACGTCGCGGGTGCACCGCCGCTGCGCCATGACGATGCCGAGCGCCTGGTCGATGGTGGATCGAGAGGCGAGCGTCTCGCGTAGCTGGGCGGTCAGGGCGCTCTGCCGGGCGGCATCGATGCCCGCAGCGAGCAGTGTCCCGATGTGCTCGGCGGTCAGCGCCGCGTCCTGCCGCAGCCGTTCGGTAAAGGTGTGCGGCCGGTTCGAATAGAGCGACAGGGCGCCGAGCGCCTCGCCCGCTGCCGAAACAGGTTGGACGTGAACTGATTTCACGCCATGCGCCAGCAGCCTGCCGGGGTAGTCGCCCCAGCGGCGCTCCCGTGTCACATCAGGGATGGAAATCTGCTGTGCCGTGTCGATCGCCTGGGCGCTCGGGTCCTGCCCCGTGCTGAGCCGAGATTCCTCGAGCAGCATCGGGGTGGCATCGGCGGAACCGCCGACGAGGGGGCCCTGGGCTCGGGCAAGCGTGAAACCGACCATGAGGGAGTGCGGCAGCATTCGGGCGACGATATCGGCGACGGCGCACAGAGATTCGGTGACATCGCCGCGAGTCAACAGCAGCGTGGTCAGGTCCGACAGGCCGATTGCGAGCTCGTCAGCCATGAAATCTCTTGACGGTCGACAAAATCCGCGCGCTGCTCGCACCGCAGCCCGGCGTGGTAGATCTCCGATCGCGCCCACACGGGACCAGCGTACGTCGCTGGATCGGCGGCGGAGTCAATTGCCGCTGACAGCGCCCGTTCCCCACACGGCGACCGCCGTGTCCTGCGTCCGGTGAGCTGCGAGGTTCCCGCAGGTCACCGCGCTCGCGTCGGCGAGGTATCGCCGGAGTGCCCACGGATACGTGGGGATCTCTACGGCAGAGCCCCAGCTCAACGGCATGGGTCACCAGATCGCAGACACAAGTGTCGAGCCCGGGTGTTTGCGTCGGCGCAGAGCGGTTATCCGCCAAACGTCCGGCCGAAAACAGCGGGTCGGTCCAGCCCGACGAAAGGGGTTAGACAGTGAGCACAGCTGACAAGGCCAAGAACAAGGCTGAAGACCTCGCCGGTCAGGCGAAGGAAAAGTTCGGCCAGGCCACCGATGACCGGGATCTCGAGAACGAGGGCAAGGGCGATCAGCTCAAGTCCAACTTGAAGGACGCGGGCGAGAAGGTCAAGGACGCCTTCCGCAACTGACCGCGCACAGCTACCGAGCGGGCGAGCGCCGTACCGGACGCCGCCCGCTCGGCGTGTTTCGCTGAGCGGACCGAACCGCTCCGATCCTGGCGAGCCGGGGGATAGGGTGCTGTCCTCATAGCGGGAGCGCTGGCTTCGAAGGGATCGGGATGATCGCGGCACGGATGATGGCTGTGGTGGCGACGGTGTTCGTCGCGGCGGGAATGGTCGGGGGAGCGGGACCCGCGACGGCCGGGCCCGCGGCCTGCGCGGCGGGAAATCCGTTGCAGCCCACTGCGGAACTGTTCGCGACCGACAACACCGCGACGATCACCGATCCGCAGGATCCCCGGCTGCAGCAGCGGCTCGACGGCTTCGAGCTGGTGGTGGATGGGATCGCGGTGCAGCACATCGGATTACCGGTCGGGTCGACTTTGGTCAGCGGTGTGTTCTGGTCCGACGAGCGGCAGCAGGCGACCTATGAGCGGTCCCGCGAATTCCACTTGGCCTGCGTCGGTGCGGCGGATCTGCGGCGGATCGCCGAGCAGGTGCGCACCCGATTCCAGCAGGAGTCGGTGCTGACTTTCCAACGGCTGGCACCGAATTCGCCGGACATCGACGCGTTGACGGTCGCGATTCCCGGTATCGATGTGCGGCGATTCCACGACGGGCTGGTCGCCGATCCGGTGGCGAGGCAGCGGCTCGTCGGCGGCTCGGTCACTGAGGCGAACACGCTCATCCTGGTGGTGGACGTCGCGGATCTGGAGCTGGCGCAGCGCTTCGTGGCCGGGATCGGCGGGGATTGGGACGCCGCGAGCGTGCAGTACGGCGATCGCGAATTCGTCAGCGCCTGAACAGGGTTCGCTGCTCTGGGTGCGATTCCTCGCGCCGGAGTTCGTCTTCCGGGGCTGAACGCGTCTACGTGCCGGTTCAGTGTTCGAGCTTGCGCAGGATCTCGTGCAGGGTGCGCAGCTCGGCCTCGTCCAGCGCGGCGACCGAGGTCGGTGCGGGGTCCGGGGTGGCCAGCGCCTCGGCCAGGATCGCCCGCCCGTCCGCGGTGAGGGAGACCTGTTTGCGGCGCCGGTTGGTGGGGTCCACCTCGCGGACCACGAGGCCGCGCTCCTCGAGATCGTTGACCGCCACCGTGGCGGCCGGTGCGTCGATCGCCGCGGCGTGCGCCAGTTCTTTGACGGTCAGCGGTGCGGCCTGTAACCGGCGGAGCACCCGAATGCGACTGAACGGCAAGCCCGTTCGCTCGACGGCCGCGCGTCGCCACGGGTCGCGGCCGTAGAGCACGAGCCGGGTGAGTTGGGCCCACACCTCGTCGGCGGTGGGGGTGTCATCCGACATGCGCAGGCACTTTCTGTTCGAGTAACGGGGCGACACGGTCGCTGGACCGCTTGGCCCACGGCGTATTCGCGACCACACCGAGTATGGCGACTCCGGCGGTCAGCACCGCGATCACCCACCACAGCCCCGCTCCTGTCAGCGCACCGCAGAGCGCCACGCCGATGCTCACGCCCACCTGGCGGCTGGTCGAAGCCACCGAGGCGGCCGCGCCGGCCCGGTCCAGCGGCATTCCGCTGACCGCGGTGGTGGTGATCGGGGCGTTCACCATGCCGAAGCCGACGCCGAAGATCGCGAACATCACCACGAGCGCCCAGACCGGGGTGTCCGGGGCGAGCGTGCTGAGCAGCACGGCGGCGGTGGTCATCATGACCCCGGCCACGATGAGCGACGGCCGGGTGCCGTGCTTGCCGACGAGCCGGCCCGACAGCGGGGAGAAGATCACCATCGCGACCGCCATCGCCAGATACAGCAGGCCGGTGTGCACGGCCGAATAGTGCCGGACCGTCTGCAGATACAGCGAGCAGGTGAACAGGAACGCGCCGAGGGTGGCGAAGCTGAAGACGGCGATCACCGTCGCCGACGAGAACGGCACGCTGCGGAAGAAGCGCAGATCGATGAACGGATCCACCCGCCGCGACTCGTAGTAGACGAACGCCGCCAACGCGATCGCCGCGACGACGAAGATCAACGGCTGCCGCTCGATCAGGCCGAACACGGTGGTGAACAGGAACACGACGGCGAGCAGCTGGCCGATCGGATCGATACCGCGCACCGTCGCCGATTTCGACTCCGGCACGAAGAGGGTCGTGAGCACGAGGGCGAGCGCGCAGACCGGCAGATTGATCCAGAACACCGACTGCCAGCCCAGCGCGTCGATCAGCACGCCGCCGACGGTGGGCCCCAACGCCATCGAGATGCCGACCACCGCGCCCCACACCCCGATCGCCCGCGCGCGTTCGACCCGGCCGGTGAACACGGTGGTGATGATCGACATCGCCACGGGATTGAGCATCGAGCCGCCGACCGCCTGCAGGAACCGTGCCCCGATCAAGACCTCGATGGTCGGCGCGAGGCTGCACAGCAGGGAACCGAGCGCGAAGGTGGCCAGTCCGATGCGGAACACCTTGCGGCGGCCGAACCGGTCGGCCGTGGTCCCGGCCAGCATCAGGAAGCTTGCGAGGGTGAGGGTGTAGGCGTCGACGATCCATTGCAGCCGCGACAGCGGCGCGTGCAGATCCGCCTGGATGGCCGGAATCGCCACGTTCACGATGGTCGCGTCCATCGACACGATGAGCAGGCTCAGGCAGCACGTCGCGAGCACGATCGTTTTGCGACGGGCGGTCAACCCCTCGACAGTTGTAAGCATATAACTATTGTGTTCTTACAACTGTTCCACATGCAAGGGCTGTGATCCAGGTCGCACCGGCTCGGCCCGCCTCCGGCGGGTTGGCATTCTGGACGGGTGATCGACAAATCGGAGGTGCTGTTCCTCGGCGGGCGCTCGGGCGTCGGCAAGAGCCGGGTCGGTCTCGCCGTGCACGCGGTACTCGCTGCGGCGAACGTGCGGCACGCGCTGATCGAAGGCGACAGCCTCGACCTGGCGTACCCGCCCACCTGGGAGCACGGCCTCGCCGAGCAGAATCTGGCGGCCATGTGGGGGAACTACCGCGTGCTCGGCTACCGGCGGTTGATCTACACCAATACCGCGAGCGTGTTTCCCGAGGTCATCGCGGAGCTCACGGCGGCGATGGGGGATACGCCGACGGTCACCGCGGTGCTGCTGACCTGTGACGATCAGACCGCGTCGGCGCGGCTCGCGGTGCGCGAGAACGGCATCGAACTGCAGCGGCACATCGAGCGCAGCATCGCGACGGCCAGGGAACTCGACCATGCGGTGCCGGCGTGGGTCCGGGTGGTCGACACCACCGACCGGACCCCCGAAGAGATCGCCGCGGAGGTCGTCGCGCTCACCGGCTGGCAGGCCGACCCGTTCGTGGTCGTCTGAGCGCGCCCGCGGCGGCCGCGGCACTGTCATACTCTGGCGACGATTTCGGCCCGTTCTAAGGAGTCTCGATGGGCGCTGTACTGGTCAAGGGGCAGAACGGGGCACTGGCCGAGCCGCGGGTGGTGCTGTCGGTACGGACGGAGGCACAGGTCGATCTGTCGGCCCTGCTGGTGACTGCGGCGGGCGTCGTGCGGTCCGACGCCGACTTCGTGTTCTTCAATCAGCCGACCGGGCCCGGCGTGCGGCTGCGCACCGAAGGCGCCGCCGCACTGGAGGTTTCGCCCGCCGACCTGCCCGCCGAGATCACACAGGTGCGCGCGATCCTCACCCTCGCCGACGCGTCCGCGACGTTCGGGCAGTTCGCCGCGCCGGTGGTGACGGTCGCCGACCGTGCCGGAAACACGGTGTACGAGTACCGCATCGAGGGTCTGGCGAGCGAGTCCGTGGTGATCGCGCTCGAGCTGTACCGCCGCGAGTCGGCCTGGAAGGTGCGGGCGGTAGGCCAGGGCTACGCGGGCGGTTTCGCGGCACTGGTCACCGATCATGGTGTGCGCGTGGATGATACGCCCGCCCCGGCACCGGAGCCGCAGGTGCGCACCGTGCCCGGGGAGGCGGCGCTGTCGTTCGAGAAACGCGAAAAGCTCGACCTGCGTAAGCGTGCCGTCGCGAAGGTGCTGATCGACAAGAACGCCTTCGGGATCCGTGCGCGCGTGGTGCTCGTGCTCGACAAGACCGGCAGCATGCAGAAGCAGTACCGCAATCAGGTGGTGCACCGCGTCGTGCAGCGCATGGTTCCGATCGCCACTCAGCTCGACGACAACGGCAGGCTCGAGGCGTACCTGTACGCGCTGTCGTTCGCCAAGCTGCCCGACATCACCGTCGAGCGCAGCGACGAGTGGGCGCAGACCTATCTGCATCTCGGCGGAAACCACGCGGGTATCGATTACGACCGGATCGGCGGACGCAATGACGAGCTGCCGATCATGCGCGACATCCTGTCCTCGGTGCGTCCCGGCGACGGACCGACCCTCATCCTGTTCTTCACCGACGGCGGCTTCGCGAACAAGCGCGAGATCAGCGCGCTCATGCGGGATGCGGCGCGGCTGCCCGTGTTCTGGCAGTTCATCGGATTGGGCAAGGCGAACTACGGGCTGCTCCGCACGCTCGACGAGCTGTCGGACCGGTTGGTCGACAACGCGGGCTTCTTCGCCCTCGACGATATCGACCGAGTCGACGACGGCGAGCTGTACACCCGCCTGCTCGGCGAATTCCCGGACTGGCTGCGCGCCGCCCGCACCGCGGGCGTGCTGCGCTGAAACGCGCTCACCGCTCGGGGATCTGCTCGCCGGCCCAACGCGCCCACTCCTCGTTCATCGCGTGGAACCGCTGACCCCACTCCAGCGCGAGCCGGCCGTAGTGAGAGAACTCGTTGTCGTCCTCCCAGGCGATCGATTTCTCCAAAGCGCGCAGCGCCGCGAGGCCTTCCGCGGCTCGGGTCGCGATCTCACTCAGGTAGGCCGCGGCCTGAGCCGGTGCCAGCGCGCCGAGAAAGAAGACGCGCAGCGTCGTCTCGTTGCGGACCGAGTGCTTCGGCTTCGTCTCGGTCAGCCAGTGCTGTAGTTCGGCGAGGCCGGATTCGGTGATCGTGTATTCCTTACGGCCGCGCGGCCCTTTGTCCGAAACCGAGATCAGCTCGGCGTCGGCGAGCGTGCCGAGTTCGGTGTAGATCTGGCTCTGGGTCGCCGTCCAGACATTGGCCAGCGACACCTTGAAGCGCTGGATCAGGTCATATCCGCTGGCTGGGCGGTCGGCGAGCAGCCCGAGCACGGCGAAGCGGAGACTCATGCGGGTCACTCTACATTCCACTATTGACAGGTCGATTTCTCAAATTCTAGTTTCGACATGTCTAAATAGGAATATTGGGCGAAGCCGCCCCGCTCAGATCGGTCGTTCCGCATGACTTCTCCCGTCCCGCATCTCGCCGGCAACTACGCCCCGGTCGCCGACGAGGTGACCGCCCACGACCTGCCGGTCACCGGCCAGATTCCGGCCGAACTCACCGGCTGGTACCTGCGCAACGGACCCAATCCGCACGACGCCGCGTCCCGGCACTGGTTCACCGGTGACGGCATGGTGCACGGCATTCGCATCGAGAACGGACGCGCCGTCTCGTACCGCAATCGTTGGGTGCGGACCAAGACATTCACCGACGGCGCTCGCGTCATCGATGACGAGGGCAACCGGGATCTGGCCGCGGGCGTAGCCAATACGCACGTCATCCGGCACGCGGGCCGGACGCTGGCGCTGGTCGAATCGTCCTGGCCCTACGAATTGACCTGCGAGCTGGACACGGTCGGGCCCTACGACTTCGACGGCGCGCTGCGTACGCCGATGACCGCGCACCCCAAGACCTGTCCGAGCACCGGTGAGCTGCACTTCTTCGGCTATGAGGTGCTCAACGAGCCCTATCTCACCTACCACCGTGCCGACGCCGACGGCACGTTGCTGCTCAGCAGGCCCATCGAGGTGCCCGCCGCGACCATGCAGCACGATTTCAATCTCACCGCGCAGCATGTCGTATTCATGGATCTACCTGTGGTTTTCGACCTGCCCACAGCGCTGGCCGGCGCGGGGATGCCGTTCCGCTGGAGCGAGTCCTATCCGGCCCGGCTCGGCGTGCTGCGCCGCGACGATCCGCACGGCGAGGTGCGCTGGTTCGCCATCGATCCCTGCTATGTGTTCCACACGCTCAACGCACACGACGAGCCGGGCAAGATCGTGCTGTATGTCATGCGCTATCCGCAGCTGTGGCAGCACGACTCGCACGGCTTCGACGAGTCCACGTTGTGGCGCTGGACCATTGATCTGGTCATGGGCACGGTGGCCGAGGAACAGCTCGACGATCGGGTCGCGGAGTTCCCCCGCGTGGACGATCGGCTGATCGGCCAGGATGCGCGCTTCGGCCACGTGACGGTCGCCGGCGACTCGAATGCGCTGATTCGCTACGACCTGCCCGCCGGCGATCGGACCACACACGAGTTCGGTGCGGGACGCGTGCCCGCGGAAGCGGTGTTCGCACCCGCGGACGAACAGCCCGGCGGCAGCGGATATCTCATGTCTTTTGTCTATAACGCCACGTCAGAGCTGAGCGATCTGGTCATTCTGCGCGCCGACGATCTCGCGGCGGCTCCGGTGGCCACTGTGCACCTGCCGCAACGGGTTCCGTTCGGATTCCACGGCAGCTGGCTCCCGGATGTATAGCGGCGCGGTGTGCCGGTGCGGTGCTCAGCCGATGACGGCGTTCATGATGGTGCCCGCGCTGGTCGCGACCACACCACCGATCATGGCTCCCGCCACCATCTTCGGCGAGTCGAGGCCGCCGCCGGTCCATTTCTCCCACGCGAACTTGCCGCCCGCGTAGATGATGGCCACGATGCCGGCCAGCAGCACGAACCAGGTGAAGTAGCGAACCAGTTGGAGGAACTTGTCGGAGACCGGCGGAGCTTCGGGGCTGGGATTGCCGATCTGCGCGAGCAGGGTGTCGTAAGCGGCGGCCAGGATCATCGTCGTCAGCTCATTCTGGGTTCGGGACAGGGCAGGAAAGTCGCTGCCTGTGATGGTATCGGTTTGTTCGCTGCAATGCGGCCTTCCTTTCGGGACGGTTCGAGTCAGCGCCCCAAGGAAGTTCGGTGCCGCGAGCACCTTGCCGGGTTGCCGATGCTCGCCGATGATGGAGGGGTGCGGTGGCCGGTGCGCTCGGCGGCCGCGCCCCGACGGCGCCGCCGGCGGGTTGCTACTACCGCTTGGGGGCGATTCCGCGGAATGCAGCGTGCGACTCGGCACGGGGGTGTGTGCGCGGTTGCGTACCGGGTATCCACGGAAGTAACGATGAGCCCGTATCCTCGTCCAAGATCGAATTCATCGGCGGTTTAACAGCTTTCGTGTGGCGGCTCGGGCGGCGGCACGGTTGTAGTGGAGCGTAGGGAGTAGATGGTGAGCATCATTCTGGCGTCGGTCGGCGATACCTTCACGACACTGGCGCAAGTCGGAAACCCCACGCCGGAGGCGCCGCCGCTGTCGGACAAGATCCTGCAGATGGTTCGCTACCTGACCTGGTTCGCGCTGCTGTCGGGCATCCTCGCCATCGTCTTCGCGGGCGGCAAGTTCGCGTGGGAGAAGTGGCAGGGTGGTGCGCTGCAATCGCCGAAGATGATCGCGGGCGCCATGGTCGGCGGTGTGGTGGCGACCAGTGCGGGCACGATCATGAACGCGGTCCTCGGCACCTGAGTTCGTTCGGTTACCGATTGGCAACTGCTCGTATCGCCATGTCTGCGTGCGTAATACGAGGTGTGCCCGTCAGTAGCGATGCCGTCGATGCGTGATTCGCGACCGGCGTCTGTACCCCTGCTTTTCCGGAGCATCGGCTAATGCTTGGCTATACTGCGGTGCGCAGCTCTGGCACTGTCCGATCGGATCGGGAAGCAGGGGAACCATGGGTGATCGGACCGGCGGATTTTCCCGCCGGAGCATGTTCGGGCTGGCGGCGACCGTGGCCGCGGCTTCGGCCGGGGTGTCGTCCTGCGGGGAGTCCGAGGTCGAATCGCCGGCCGCGCCGACCACCCGGCTCAGTGATACCGCGGCGATCGCCAAGGACGCCTACATCTTCGGCTATCCGCTCGTCCTGATGGACGTCACCCGGGTCGCGGCCGGGGCGACCAACCGATTCCGGCACGCGTCGACGTTGCCGACGCCCGCGCGACGGGATGTGGTGCGCCTCAACCAGGACACCCTGTACTCGGCGGCATGGCTGGACCTGCGCGGCGAGCCGATCCTGTTGCGCGTGCCGGCCATCGAGGACGGCCGGTACTGGCTGATGCAGCTGCTCGATGCCTGGACGAACACCGTGCACAACCCGAGTAGCGTTCGGCCGCGGGCGAAGTCCGGGGCGCCGTACATCTACGCGGTGGTCGGTCCCGGATGGTCGGGCACCCTGCCGGACGACGTCACCCCGCTGCCGATGCCGACCTCGACGGTATGGCTGCTCGGCCGGATCCAGGTGAACGGCGCGGCGGATCTGCCTGCCGTGCATGCCATTCAGCAGCAGCTCACGTTGACCCCGCTCAGCGGCAACGCTGCGCCGCAGGCCGGTGTGCCTGCGCCGCAGGCGGATTCGACACCGCCCGCCGAACGGGTCGCCGCCATGGACGCGAGCACCTTCTTCGACCGTCTGTGCGCGGTCCTCGCGACGACCCCGCCCGCCCCGGACGACGCACCCGCGATGAAACGCTTTGCCACGCTCGGGATCACGCCGGGCGGCAAGGTCACCGGCATCGCCGCGGCCGAACTCACCGCGGCGGTCGCCACTGCGAAGCAGCAGATCCCGGTCTATCTCGACCCGAGGGCGGTGAACGAGAACGGCTGGACCTTCGACCCGTCCATCGGCGCCTACGGCACGAACTATCTCCAGCGCGCGGCGATCGCGTGGAAAGGCCTCGGCGCCAATCTCGCTCAGGACGCGATCTATCCGACCCTGTTCGCCACGGCGGGTGCGAACGGCAGCCGATTCCGCCTGCATTTCCCGCCCGGCCGGACCCCGCCCGTCGCGGCCTTCTGGTCCTTGACCGCCTACGGTCCGGACAGCTACCTGATCGACAACCCGGCCGGGATCTACTCGGTCGGTCACCAGATCCCGGTGGTGCCCAACCCGGACGGTTCGGTCGACCTGGCCGTGCAACACGGCGATCCGGGCCCGGCCGTCCCGCCGGGCAACTGGCTGCCCATCCCGGAATCCGGCCAGTTCTCCCTCACCCTGCGCCTGTACGCACCGAAAGAGGAAGCCGTCCGAGGCGGCTGGCAGCCGCCGCCGCTGACTCCGGTGCGATGACGCGACGACCGCGGCGGCGGGGTCGAGTAAACGGGTTTTACTAAACGCTGTTCACAAAGCCCTGTTCTGTGCTTCTATCGATCCAGAACGTGTTCCGCACAGTGTCGTGAGGTCTGCAGCCCAGACCGGTAGGAGTTAGCAGTGACCGTGACCACGCCCTCGATTCCCGCAGGATTCGACTTCACCGATCCAGACATGCTCGCCGCCCGGCTGCCCGTGGCGGAGTTCGCCGAGCTGCGGCGCACCGCCCCCGTCTGGTGGTGTGCGCAATCGGGCCGGTCGAGCGGCTTCGACGACGGCGGCTACTGGGTGGTCTCCAAGCTCGACCACATCAAGGAGATCTCCAAGCACCCGGAACTGTTCTCTTCGCATCAGAACGGTTCGATCATCCGGTTCAACGAGGACGTCACCGCCGAGCAGATCGACATGCTCAGCGACATGCTGCTGATCAACCTCGATCCGCCCAAGCACACCAAGGTGCGCCGGATCATTTCCAAGGGCTTCACCCCGCGCGCGATCGAGAGCCTGCGCGCCGCGCTCACCGAGCGGGCGGCCCGGATCGTGCACGAGGCCAAGAAGAACGGCAGTGGCGACTTCGTCGAGCAGGTCGCCTGTGAGCTGCCCCTGCAGGCCATCGCCGAGCTGATCGGCATCCCGCAGGAAGACCGCAAGAAGATCTTCGACTGGTCCAATCAGATGATCTCCTACGACGATCCGGAGTTCGAGGGCGATCATCAGGTCGCCACCGCCGAGGTCATGGGCTACGCGTGGAATATGGCCGAAGATCGCCGCAAGTGTCCCGCAGACGACATCGTGACCCAATTGGTCAATGCGGACATCGACGGCGAGGGTCTGGCCTCCGACGAGTTCGCTTTCTTCGTCATCCTGCTTTCGGTCGCGGGCAACGAGACCACCCGCAACTCGATCACCCACGGCATGAAGGCGTTCGTGGACAACCCGGAGCAGTGGGAGATCTACAAGGAGCAGCGGCCGCGCACCGCGCCCGACGAGATCGTCCGCTGGGCCACGCCCGTGAACGCCTTCCAGCGCACCGCCACGCAGGACCTGGAACTCGGTGGACAGCAGATCAAGCAGGGGCAGCGGGTCGGATTGTTCTACGGTTCGGCCAATTTCGACGAGGAGGCGTTCCGGGATCCGTTCAGCTTCGATGTGCTGCGCAATCCCAACCCACATGTCGGCTTCGGCGGCACCGGCACGCACTACTGCGTCGGCGCGAATCTGGCCCGGCTGCAGATCGATCTGATGTTCAACGCGATCGCCGACGCGATGCCGAACCTGCGTCAGGTGTCCGAGCCGGTGCGGCTGCGCTCGGGCTGGCTCAACGGCATCAAGCGGTGGGATGTCGAATACGCGTGACCGCACAGCGGTCCGCACGACCACGCGAGGCTTCGATGACGCCTAATCTAACCAGCATGAGTAACCCCAGACCCCGGGGCCGCTCGCCGGTCGTGACCGACGCCGAGATCCGGCGGGTGGCCAGGACGCTGCTGGTCGAACACGGACCCGACGCGGTGAGTTTGCGTGCGATCGCGCGGGCCCTCGGTATCACCGCGCCTGCGCTGTATCGGTACCACCGCTCGCTGGACGAGCTGATGGAACGGCTGCGCCTGGAGTTCTGCGCCGATCTCGCTGCCGAGCTGTCGGCCGAGATCGCCACCCTGCCCGACGACGGCGTGGTGCAGTTTTTCGCCATCTGCAAGGGATTTCGGCGCTGGGCGCTGGCGCACACCAGGGAGTTCACCCTGGTGTTCGCCTCGCCCGGCGGCGGCGACGAAGCCAGGGCACTGCGCCGCTTCGACGAGCCGTTCGGCCGGATCTTCCTCGCCGCCGCGGGCCGGCTGCTGGCCAACTACGACATCGTCACTCCGCCGACCGATGTCATCCCGCCGGAGTTGCACGAGGACCTGGTGCACTTCCAGACCGAGCTGCTCGCGGCGCTGTCCGAGTCCGGGCAGAAGTTCCCGGCCGAGAAGCTCGACCTGGGCGTGATGTATCTGATGATCCAGATCTGGGCGCGCCTCTACGGTCACGTCACGCTGGAGGTCTTCGGCAACTACCCGATTCCGCTCTCCAATCCCGAGGTGCTGTTCGACGCGATGCTGGCCGATCTGGGGCGCACGGCGGGCCTGAGCTGACCGCTGGGCCTCAGATGCGGGCTCCCTTGGCGCGATTGCACGAGCGGCACAGGATCTGCAGGTTGGCGGCGCTGGTCGCGCCGCCGCGGCTGAGCGGGATGATGTGGTCGAACTCCAGGTAGTGGCTGTCGCCGCATTCGACGCACTTGCCGCCGTCGCGTTGCCACACTTCGGCTTTCACCTCCTGCGGGATGCTGCGGGTGTCACGCTGGCCGGGGGTGAGGATGAGGCGCTTGGCCACTCGTAGCGCCCCCTCCAGCGCGGCGGCGACGTGGTCGGGGTCGTTCACGGTGAAGCTGGCGCCGCCGCGCGCCGAGGTCGCCGCGAGCACCACCGTGTTCTGTTCGGTGTGCACGGAAACGACACGGGACCACGGCAATTCGACGCCGGTGCCGTCACCGACGAAACGCAGCTTCTTGTTGCTGACGATCAGCCTGCCCTCGGTCAGCCGCGGCCCGCGGGCCAGCTGGCGGACATGGATGGCGGGCAGATCGAGGTGCACCTTCTCCTCCGGGTCCAGATGCAGTCCCGGCGTGCGCACCACCGGTAGGTCGCCGGCCCGCAGCCGGGACAGGCTGCGGCCGCGATGCATTCGCCTGCGCAGGTCTTCGATCAGCGGACCGGAGAGCAGCAATTCGGCGACGGCGTGCTCGAAGGCGGCCAGCTCGCCCTGCTCGACCTCACCGTCGGCGAAGGTGAACGCGACCAGGCGTTCGACGTAGCTCAGTGCCGCGTCGTGCAGCACGGCACGGCCCGCGTTCTCGTCGATGCGCTGATACCGCAGTGACGCCCACAGCGCCGCCCATTCGGGCCCGCGCGGCCCATGCGTGGTGAGTACCCGCCACGCTTGGCTGTGCCAGTGCACGAGGAATTCCTCGGTCTCGGCCGTGCACGGCTCGCACGGCGCGAGGCCGCGGAACAGCTTGCGGCGTCGCGGGTTTCCGCAACGGGCGCAATGGCGCTCGTCCGGTGGGCGGCGCCGGTGCGTGGCCGAGGTCCATTCCGTGCCGTCCCACCAGCGCAGGCGGGCGGAGTTCTCCGGGTCCGGATACCAGTCGGCCCGTTCGGGATCCGGTGGGGGCGGGGGCGGGGCGGTCTCGACGGGACGGCGGGCGAGATCGACCGGGCGGCCGCCCCGGGCGCGGATCGCGGTGTCCGGCACCGGCGGAGTCGTTTCGACGCCGATGCGTTCGTCCCCGTGGTGCTGGGTTTCTTCGAGCTGGTGCTGGGGTCCGCGCTCGGCGCGGCCGGGCAGGCTTTCGCGTGGAAGACGTTCAGGCGAGGGCAAAACGGCAGGTTCGCGCGCCAGCCGCCGACCCGCGGGCGATACGGCTCCGCGCGCTGCGTCGGCCGGTTCGTCGACGCTGACGCCGAATTCGGTGACCAGCCCGGACAATCCGGTGGACCAACCCTGGGCGATCGCGCGGAACCGCCACTGCCCGTCCCGGCGATAGAACTCGCCGAACATCAGCGCGGTCACCGGATCGGCGTCCTCGATGGCGAACTCGGTCATCGGGCCGTTCGCGTCGTGAATGGTCAGCGTCAGGCCGGTGATATCGCCGAAGGTGCCTGCGTCGACCGATCCACCGATGACGATCCGCTGCACCGCGGCCTCGGTACGGGGCAGCGACACGCTCAGCCGGGCCGTGTTGGGCGCGGGTTCCTGGTCGATGGTCACGGCCTGCGAGATGTGCCGCGGCGCGTTGTAGAAGACCAGATCCCGGTCGCTGCGCACCGTCCCGGTCGCGCCGAGCAACAGGGCATGCCCGTCCACCGCATGCGCCGACTGCCACGAAACAACCACGGCAAGAAGGGATGTCGGTACCGGTGCGTTGGCGCCTTTGCTGAGTTTCATCGTCCCCGAACTATGCCACGACCCTCCGACACGCCGAGTCCGCCGGTGCCCTCGTTCGGCGGGGCGGGGCCGCGTAACGCGGGTTTTTCCAGGCCGGGACCGCTCCGGCTCAGTGCACGGCGCGGTCGGCGGCGGCGCGCAACGTAGCCGCGGCCTTGAGGGTCATCTCGTGGTATTCGTCGTCGGCAGTGGAGTCGAGCACGATGGCCCCGCCCGCGCCGATCCGCCAGCGGCCGTCGTAGCGGACCGCGGTGCGGATGACGATGTTGAGATCGGCGGTGCCGCCGAGGCCGAGGAAACCGATGGTGCCCGAATAGACGCCGCGTGCTTCGGTTTCCAGCTCGTCGATGATTTCCATGGTGCGCAGTTTCGGCGCACCCGTCATCGAGCCGCCGGGGAAACACGCACGCAGGCAGTCGATCACGTCGACCTCGGGCCGCAGCGTGCCGCGCACGGTGGAAACCAGTTGGTGCATGGTCATATACGACTCGATCGCCATCAATTTCGGCACGTGCACGCTGCCGATCTCGCAGACTCGGCCCAGATCGTTGCGCAGCAGGTCGACGATCATCAGATTCTCCGCCCGGGTCTTCGGGCTGTCGGCCAGTTCCCTGGCCAGTCGCGCGTCCTCGGCCGGGGTCGCGCCGCGCGGCGCGGTGCCCTTGATCGGCTTGCTCTCCACCGTGCGGCTGCGATCGATCTTCAGGAAGCGTTCCGGTGAGGAACAGGCGATTTCGAGATCGTCGAAGCGCAGATAGGCGGCGTAGGGCGCGGGGTTGCAGCGGCGCAGCGTCCGATAGAAATCGATTCCGTCGTCTTCGGCGGCGGGGATGGCGACGCCGTCGGTGAGGCAGATCTCGTAGGACTCGCCCGCCAGCAGCCGTTCCTGGCAGACCTCGATATCGGCGAGGTAGCGCTCGCGGCCGCGGATCAGCAGCGGCTCGACGGCGTCGCCGTCCGACGGGATGTCGAGGGTGGGCGGATTCGCCCAGGTCGGCAGGGTTGCCAACGTTTCGGCGGTGTCGCGCAGCCAGTCCGCACCGGCGCGCAGCGTCTCCGGCGCCGAATCCGTCAGCGACAGCAGGTGGGTGCGCCCGCCGACATGGTCGACGACCACGATCCGATCGGCGAAGAGCCACTGCGCGTCCGGCGTCGGCGCCCGGTGGGCCGCCGTGCCGCCGCAGTCCGCTTTCACCTCGTAGCCGAGGTAACCGACATACCCGCCGGCGAAATCGAAAGGCAGCGCGGGCAGTTCGAGACGACGCCGCCGGAGTTCGGCGGCCAGATAGTCGAGCACGCCGCCCGCGACCACCCGCCGATGTCCGTCGGACGACTCCACGGTCACCTCGCCGCTGCCGACCCGGTACCGCACGACTTCCGACAGCGGCCCGCTCGCGTCGCACAGGAACGAGAAACGGTCCAGTCCGGGCTCGACGTGTTCGCTGTCCAGCCACACCGCGGTGGGGGAGTTGCCGTACAGCCGGACGAAGGCGCTCTCGGTGTCGATGGCCCGCTCGATCACCGTGTGCTGGAGCTGCCACTGCCGCGGCGGCCTGCCGCAGCGATCCGGGTCGGCGGTATGGGTGGGCGCATCGGCGTCGCGGCCGAATTCCTCTGCTCCGGCAGGGAATTGCTCGGGTGCCAGGGTGGCGGCGGCCGACGGGGCAACGGGCGGGGGCGGGCTCGAGGGGACGGGCACCGGGCGCAGGCGCATCGTCACCGGATCCATTCGCCGACTGCGGGTTCGGCCGCGCGAGTTCGTCTTCCGATGTGCCGCAGTCAATTCCGCGAAGTTGCGGAGCAGGGTGGCGCCGAATTCGCCCGCGATCGATTCGGGGTGGAACTGCACGCCCCACTGCGGCCGGCCGCGGTGCCGCACGCCCATGATCACCCCGTCCGCCGACAGCGCGGTGATCTCCAGGCTGTCCGGCAGCGGCCGCTGCGCGCACAGCGAGTGGTAGCGGACCGCCGTGAAGCCCTGCGGCACGCCCGCGAACAGGTCGCGATCGTCGTGCTCGATCCGATCGAGATAGCCGTGCCGGGCCGCGGGGGCCGGAGCGACGACCCCGCCCGCCGCCACCACGATGCCCTGATGGCCCAGGCATACGCCGAGCAACGGCAGTTCGGCCTCGCGGATCACGCTCGCCGAGATGCCGACGTCGCGCGGCACGTCCGGGCGGCCCGGCCCGGGGGAGATCACGATGTTGTCGAATCTGCTCAGTTCCAGCTCGCCGGCCTCGTCGTTGCGCACGACAGTCGGCTCGAGCCCGTTCACCTCGCTGATCAGCTGATACAGGTTGTAGGTGAACGAGTCGTAATTGTCGATGAGCAACGTGCGCATGGTGCCCGAAACCCTACGCCGCACCGATTCCGGCTAACTGTTGTCATGTGCCTTCAGTTTGCTGATTCCCGTGGTGCACAATGTGGGGCATGTCTGTTGCGCAACCGAGCGGCGTGGATCGTGCACTCGTCGACTTCGCCCTCGTCGGCAAGTGGATGGATGAGCAGGGTTTGCCCGCAGGGGAATTCGAAGAGGTGACCGCGCTCGGCGGCGGGACGCAGAACGTCATGCTGCGGTTCGCGCGCGGCGGGCACACCTACGTCCTGCGCCGTGGGCCGAAGCATCTGCGGACCAAGAGCAACGAGGTGATCCGCCGCGAGGCGCGCCTGCTCGGCGCGCTGAACGGGGCCGAGGTGCGCGCACCCCGGGTCATCGCCGCGTGCCCCGACGAGTCGGTGATCGGGGCGGTGTTCTATCTGATGGAGCCGATCGACGGCTTCAACCCGGCCAACGAGCTGCCCGAGCTGCATGCGGGCGATCCCGCGATCCGCAAGGCGATGGGCCTGTCCGCGGTGGAAGCGATCGCCCGGCTCGGCGCGCTCGACTATCAGGCGCTCGGGCTGTCCGACTACGGCAAGCCCGACGGGTTCCTGGAACGTCAGGTGCCGCGCTGGCTCGGCGAACTCGAATCCTATTCGGCCAACGAGGGTTATCCCGGCCCGCAGATCCCCGGCGTCGAGCGCACCGGGGAGTGGCTGGAACGCCACCGCCCCGCGCAGTGGACGCCCGGCATCCTGCACGGCGACTGTCACCTGGCCAACATGATGTTCGCCTATGACGGCCCGCAGGTGGCGGCCATGGTCGACTGGGAGATGTCCACCATCGGGGATCCGCTGCTCGATCTCGGCTGGCAGATCGCGACCCGGCCGGAACCGGGCACCACCGGCGCGGCGCTGGTCGGCAAGCTGGGCGCGGCGGGCGGGTTGCCCACGCCCGAGGAGATGGTCGCGCATTACGGGCAGTTCTCCGATCGCGACCTGAGCGCCGTCAACTGGTACACCGTGCTCGCCTGCTTCAAGCTCGGCATCGTGCTGGAGGGCACGCACGCGCGCGCGTTCGCGGGTAAGGCGCCCAAGCAGGTCGGCGACTTCCTGCATGCCATCACGCTGGAGCTGTTCGAGCGCGCGCATCGCCTGATGGAGTGATTGTCGGGATGTTGGGGAGGATTGGCGGAATATCTATCGCAGGTGATATTCCGCCAGGCTAGGTTGGGGCGCATGCCGATCGTTCCCGATGTGAAGAATTGGACCTGGGTCATCGAACGGGCTTGTGCCGATTGCGGTTTCGACCCGAACGGTACCCCGTTCGAAGCCGTACCCGCGCTGACCCGGGATACCGCCGTCCGGTTCGCCGACGTGTTGCAGCGCCCCGATGTCCGGGTCCGCCCGGACGACTCGACCTGGTCGCCGCTGGAGTACGGCGCGCATGTGCGCGACGTGTGCCGCCTGTTCGATTCCCGGCTGGCCCTGATGCTCGCCGGCACGGCGGACGGTTCGGTGCCGCGCTTCTCGAACTGGGATCAGGACGAGACCGCGGTCGCCGATCGATACGACCAGCAGGACCCGGCGCGGGTGAGCGCCGAACTCGCGGACGCCGCGGAGCGGGTGGCCCGGTCGTTCGAATCCGTCCCGCTGTCGCAACGCCATCTGCGCGGTGAACGCAGCGATGGCTCGGTCTTCACGGTGGACTCGTTCGCCCGGTACTTCATCCACGATCTCGTGCACCACGTGCACGATGTGCGGGGCTGATACTAGAACGTGTTCGGGGAGTCGGATCCCTCATGCCGCTGAATTTTCGACGCAGTACTAGAACGCGTTCCACTTTTCTCGTAGTGTGGGTGCAGTCACATATAAGCACGTGCATGCGAGAGGGTCGACAGGAATGAAGACGAAGGGCGCGATCCTGTGGGGGATCGACCAACCGTGGTCGGTAGAAGAGATCGAGGTCGGCGATCCGGTCTCCGGCGAGGTGCAGATCCGGCTGGAGACCGCGGGCATGTGCCATTCCGACCATCACATCGTGACCGGTGCGACGCCGATGCCCGCCTTCCCGGTGATGGGCGGCCACGAGGGCGCGGGCGTGATCACCAAGCTCGGGCCGAACTGCCCCGCCGACCTCGCCGTCGGCGATCACGTGATCCTGTCGTTCATCCCCGCCTGCGGTCGCTGTCCGGCGTGCGTGAGCGGAAACATGGCGCTGTGCGACCTCGGCGCCGGCCTGCTGATGGGTCAGGCGATCAGCGACGGCACCTACCGGATCCAGGCACGCGGCGAGAACGTCATCCCGATGTGCCTGCTCGGCACCTTCTCGCCGTACATGACGGTGCACCACACCTCCGTGGTGAAGATCGATCCCAGCATTCCGTTCGAGGTGGCCTGCCTGGTCGGCTGCGGCGTGCCCACCGGCTTCGGCTCGTCCACCCACGTGGCCAAGGTCGAGCCCGGGGAGACCGTGGTGATCGCGGGCATCGGCGGTGTCGGCATGAGCGCGCTGCAGGGCGCGGTGCTCTCCGGCGCGTCGAAAGTCGTGGCCATCGACCCGAATCCGTGGAAGCGGGAGCAGGCGCAGAAGTTCGGCGCCACGCACACCTACGAGAGCATGGCCGCCGCGATCATGCCGCTGATGGACGCCACCGAGGGGCGGATGGCGGAGAAGGTCATCCTCACCATGGGTGAGATGCACGGCGACTACATCGAAGAGGGCCTGATCCTCACTGCCAAGGCGGGCACCCTGGTCGTCACCTCGATGGGCCGGATGGACGCCGGCGAGGTGAAGATGAACAGCTTCCTGCTGTCCATGTTGCAGAAGACGGTGAAGGGCTGCATCTTCGGCGGTGGCAACGCCCGCCAGGACGCCCCGAACCTGCTGCGCCTCTACAAGGCAGGCCAGCTCAACCTCGACGACATGGTCACCCGCAGCTACTCCCTGGAGGAGATCAACCAGGGTTACCAGGACATGCTCGACGGCAAGAACATTCGCGGCATCATCAAGTACACCGAAGCCGACTGGTGATCCGCCTCCGCGAGTGGCGCGCTGTGCCACTCGCGGCAGCGGTCAGCGGCGGGCGGCCAGTTTGGTGGCGATATCGGCGATCAGGTCGTAGGGGATCGGTTTGGTGAGCGGGAACTTGAGGGTTCCCTTTCCGGCGCGATACGGCTCGACGGCGCGCTCGAAGGCCTTGTCGCCCGCCGGGATCGGATACACGCTGACGTGGTGTTTCCAGCCGGCGAAGTGGACGACATTGTGGCCGTTCACCTTGAACGTCGGGATGTCATAGCTGATCGCCTCGGTCGCCTCGGGCAGCACGCGTTTGATGCTGTCCCGGATCTCCTCGAGGATGCTGCGCACATCTTCGGGAAACGACGCGATATAGGTGTCGACGGTTGCGGTCTGCTCTACCACGAGGTGCCTCGATTCCGTGAGCGGCTATCGATTGCGTCGTTGCGAAAGTGGAGCATCGCCAGTGTAAGCAGACTGCGCTACACCTTCTTGCGATACCAGCACTGCGCATAGGGCTGGTCGTTGTGCGGTGCCGACTCCCGGTATCCGAGCCGCGCGTACAACGCCCGAGCTTCCACCAGATCCCGCCGGGTGTCCAGCACGATCTGCTCGGCTCCCAGCTCGCGCGCGGCGTCCTCGGCCGCCGCCACGAGCAGTGCGGCTCCGCCCTTACCGCGCATATCCGCCCGCACGAACACGCGTTTCAACTCCGCGGTCGCGGCATCCAGCAGGTGCACGCCCGCCGTGCCTACCGCCTCGCCGTCGAGCCGCCCCACCAGCAGAACCCCGCGCGGCGGCGCGAATTCGTGCCCGCGCACCGCCGCGATCTCCCGCTCCAGCTCCGCCGGATCGGTCGCCCTGCCCTCGTGCAGCCGATACCAGCGGTCGCTGACCTCGGTGTAGTAGGCGCGCCACAACCGCGCCGCCGTCGCGGAGTCGAACGGCTCGGCCGTGACGATCCAGGTGCTCGCGGTCACGGCGCGCTCAGTGGGCGCAGCGCATCAGGGCTCGGCGCAGGTTGCGGCTGCGGATGTCGTCGAGGACGGCGAGGCCGAGCCGGTTCATGGTGTAGCCGAAGCCGAGACCGGTGGTGGGGTCGGCGAAGCCGAAGGAACCGCCGAGGCCGGTGGTGCCGTAGGCGCGTTTGTCGGAGCCGAAGCGGAACTCGCAGCCGGACTTGCGGAACCCGAGGTGGTAGCGGGTTTTGAGCAGCAGCACCAGATCGCCGGGCGGCACGTCGTCGGCGGTGTCGGCGGCGGCGAGCCGATCGAGCAGCGCGTCCTCGATGGGTAAGGCGCCGGTACGGCCCGCCGCCGCGCCGTAGATCTTCGCCAAGGATCTCGCATTGCCGACGCCGTTGGAGCCCGGCAGCTCGACCTCGAGGAACTCGCGTCGCGTCGCCCGCACCGGATCACCGACGCGCGGGTTGGTGAGCGCCGAGTAGGCGAGGCCGCGTTTGGCGGCGAGTTGCGCGGCGATCCGCAGCGGGAGGTCGCGCTCGAAACGCAGCGCGTCCAGCCCGCGGGTCGCGGCCATGGTGGCGATGCGCGCCAACCCGTGTTCGGCGGGCAGCCCGATGAAGAAGTCCAGGCCGAGCGGTTTCGCGATGTCCTCGGCGAAGATGCGCCCGAGGGTGCGCCGCTGCGGGTCGACCCGGCGCAGCAGTTCGCCCTGATACAACCCGAGCGTGATCGCGTGGTAGCCGTGCCGGGTGCCCGGTCGCCACGCCGGTTTCTGCGCGGCCAGAATCGTGGCGAGCCCGTCCAGATCCGCGATCTGCGGCAACCGCACGATCGGGTCCAGGCCGGACAGTCCCGCCTGGTGATCGATCAGCTGGCGGACGGTCACCGCCGCCTTGCCGTGCGCCGCGAACTCGGGCCAGTAGGTCGCCACCGGCTCTTCGTAATCGAGCAGACCCTTGGACACCGCGGACGCGACCGTGAACGCGGCCAGCCCCTTGGTCGAGGAGAACACCGGGACGATGGTGTCGCGCTCCCACGGCAGCGTCCGCCGGCGGTCCCGATGGCCCGCCCACAGGTCGACCACCGGGCGATCACCCGCGTATACCGCGACCGCCGCTCCGATCTCACCGTGCTGGGCGAAGTTGCGGCGGAAAGCGTCGGCGACGGGTCCGAAGCCGGACTCCACCTCGCCGTGGACCGTGGGCGTTTCACTCATAGTCGTTCGATGGTATCGGCGGGCGTCTCGTAGGCTCGCGGGGTGCGTGCACTCGAGCAGATCAGGGATTGGCCGGTTCGGCATGCGGCGGCCGCGGTCGTCGGCGCGGACGGCGCCGCGGCGACCGAGGGCGAGGTCGATCGGGTGTTCCCGCTCGCCTCGGTGACCAAGCCGCTGGTCGCGTACGCAGTGCTGGTCGCGGTCGAAGAGGGCGCGATCGAACTCGATCAGCCGGCCGGCCCGGCGGGGTCGACGGTGCGCCACCTGCTCGCGCACACCTCGGGCCTCGCCTTCGACACCGACGACATCCAGGCCGCACCCGGTACCCGCCGGATCTACTCCAGTGCGGGCTTCGAGGCGCTGGCCCGTTTCGTCGCCGAACAGACCGGCATCGCGTTCGAGGAATACCTGCGCGACGCGGTTTTCGCGCCGCTGGGTATGACCGACTCGGTGCTGGTCGGTTCCGCCGGGCACGCGGCGCGCTCGACCGTCGCCGATCTGACCCGTTTCGCGGCGGAATTGCTGAATCCGCAGTTGATCTCCGAACCGACTCATGCCGAGGCGACATCAGTCCAATTTCCCGGCCTGAATGGTGTGCTGCCCGGTTATGGTTCGCAGCGTCCGAATGATTGGGGACTCGGCTTCGAGATCCGCGACGGTAAGTCGCCGCACTGGACCGGAAGCACGAATTCCCCGGGAACCTACGGCCATTTCGGACAGTCCGGCACATTTCTCTGGGTGGACCCCGCGTCGCGGTTGGCGTGTCTGGCATTGGCCGATCAGAATTTCGGCGACTGGGCCAGGGCGGCCTGGCCGCCACTCAGCGACGCGGTCATTGCGGAGGCGGCACACGCAACACGGGGTTGAAGTAACACATGTAACATCGGGCACTCCAGTACACTCAGGCAACACCAGCTGGACGGGTCGTTGGGGAAGACGTCCCCCGTCGACGCTGGAGGTGTTAGTGGTGCGCGCATCGAGTCAGTTCGCGGACGTGACGGCGGGTGTGGTGTACATCCACTCGTCGCCTGCCGCGCTGTGCCCGCACGTCGAGTGGGCGCTCACCTCGGCCTTGAGTTCGCCCGCGAAATTGCGCTGGACCGCGCAACCCGCGGACGGCCAATTGCGCGCGACCAGTGAATGGCTCGGACCCGTCGGCACCGCCTCCCGTATTGCGCAATCGCTGCGCTCCTGGCCGGTGCTCCGCTTCGAAGTGACCGAAGACCCCAGCGAAGGCGTCGACGGCGAACGTTATTGTTTCGTGCCCGGATTAGGACTCTGGCACGGCTCGACCAGTGCCAACGGCGATGTGACCCTCGGCGAGATGCGCTTGCGCGCGATGCTGCAGGCCGCAGGCGAACTCGGCAAATACAACAACTACGACCTCGCCGCCGAAATCGATCGCGCACTCGGCACCCCCTGGGACGAAGACCTGGAGGTATACCGCTACGGCACCGAATCCGGCGCCGAAGTCACCTGGTTGCGCCGAGACGTAGGTTAAACCCCCGTTTCAGGCAAAAGCACATTCGTGGCGAAGCCGCATGCGCGAATTCGCCTGCTTGCCGGCCCCCGACGCGACCTATTGCGCGCACATTGCACAAATGGTTTTCAACGCTCGGCATTACGCGGACACCAATCTGTGGGTGGTGCGGTCACCGGTCGCGATGCAGTCGCTCCGCGCCGACGTTCGCGGTGGCTTTGCCGCTCGTCGGTGCCGCCACCCGCGATGACACCGCGGGGGTGCTAACCTCCGGGGGTGGCGCACGCGGTTGATCGAAAACAGAAGATGGTCAATGCTATTCAGCGGTGGATCGCCAATCCGATCAGCGTCCGGATGCCCAAGCAGCAACTCTTGGAGACCATCGGGCGGGTGAGTGGGGCGCCGCGGATCACGCCCATCGGCGGGCGGGTGATCGACGGGTCGTTCTGGCTCGTCTCCGAGTTCGGCGAACGGTCGCAGTACGTGCGAAACATCATGGTGAACAACCAGGTTCGGCTGCGTTTGCAGGGAAAGTGGTATTCGGGGACAGCGCATCTGCTGCCCGATCACGACCCTGTCGCATTGCTCGAGCAGCTGCCGAAAGGCAACAGCGCCGGGGTCCGGCTGTTCGGCAACAACCTGCTGAGCATTCGCATCGACCTGGCCACCGCAGACTGAGGTTCCCCGGCGGGCGGAAGATTCGGTTTCCGCCCGCCACTGGGGCGTGTTGTGGTGCGAGGCGAGTCGGGTGCGGGAACCTGCAAGGTGTGCGGATGCCCGTCCAGTCGCGGGTGCGGCGCTGGCGGTTGAGTGGCCGCACCCTTTCTGACGCGAGACCCGGTGTGTCGTGCGGCAAGTCGGGGTGCGGGAACCTGCAAGGGGTGCGGATGTTCGCTTCTGCCGCGCGCCCGGCGCATTGTTCAGCCACCGCGGCGTTCGGCCGAGAGCCGGGCCGCGACGGTGTTGCGGAGGGTGCCGATGGTGGCGATCTCGATTTCCACCGTGTCGCCGGGTTCCATCGGGCCGACTCCGGCGGGGCTGCCGGTGAGCAGGACGTCGCCGGGGCGCAGGGTGATCCAGCGGGTGGCGAAGGACAGCAGGGCGCCGACACCGAAGACCATGTCCGCGACCGCGGCCTGCTGGACCACCTGACCGTTACGCCGGGTGACGAGGTGCAGGGCCGACGGATCGGCAACATCGGTCTCGATCCAGGGTCCCAAGGGGCAGAAGGTGTCCGCGCTTTTCGCGCGGGCCCACTGTCCGTCGGAACGCCAGTCGTCCGCGGTGACATCGTTGGCACAGGTGTAGCCCAGGATGTAGTCCGCGGCCCGATCGGCGGGCACGTCACGCGCCGTGCGTCCGATGACGACGGCCAGTTCGCCTTCGTACTCCAGCCGCCGCACCTCGGCGGGCCGCAGGATGGTCGCGTCCGGATCGGTAACGGCGTTGGGGGACTTGAGAAACAGCGACGGACGCTGCGGCCACGGCCTGCCCTTCTCGATGATCTGGCCCGCGTAATTGCTTCCCGCGCACACGATGGTGCGCGGCTCACAGGGGGCGAGCAAGGTCTGCTCGGTCAGCGGGCCGACCGCCGCCCCGGGCTCGTTGCCGGGCGAAAGGCGGTGCACCACATCGCCTATGACGACCCCGCGCGCGGCTTGCCCGTCGCGGGAATAGCGGACGATACGCATGTTGTCTCCTATTCGTCGGCGGGCCCGGCCAGTGCTTCGCGCACCAGCTCGACCGGGTGCCAGGCGGTGCGTCCCGCGCCGTGAAAGATCTGCTGCCGGCACGACACTCCGGTCGCCGCCACGATCGTGTCGTCCGGTTCCGCGGCGAGGGCCGAAAAGAGCCGGTCGCCGCCAACGGCCATCGATGTTTCGTAGTGCTCCGATTCGAAACCGAACGAGCCCGCCATCCCGCAGCAGCCGGAGTTGATCTCTTCGACCTGCACTCCCGGAATCCGCCGCAGCAGCGCCATCGTCGCGGCCGTGCCGACCTCGGCTTTCTGGTGGCAGTGCCCGTGGAAGACGATCCGGCGACCGGCGAGGGCGTTGCTCAGCGACAGCCGCCCCGCATCGATCGCCTCGACCAGTAATTCCTCCGCCTGTTTGACCCGGGCCGCGACCGCGCGCACCGCGTCCACGTCCGGTACCAGCGCCGCGTGCTCGTCGCGCAGCATGAACAAGCACGAGGGCTCACACCCGACGATCGGCGACCCCGGTTCGGTGTGCGCGGTGAGCGAATCGATCAGTCCCGCAGCCTTTTTCCGGGCATCGTCGAGCAGCCCCTTGGACATACTGGAACGCCCGCAGCACCCGCCACTCGCGAGTTCCACCCGCCAGCCCGCCAGTTCCAGCAGTTCGATGGCCGCCATGCCGATATGCGGTTCGGTGTAGGTGGTGAAGGAATCGGCTAGCCAGTTGACGGTGCCCAGTGGTGCGGGAACAGCCGGGGTGGCCCGCCGATGCTTGCGGAAGCCGCGAATCAGGTTGGCCCGCTGGAACACCGGCAGCGGACGAGCGGCGGTGATGCCGAGCGTGCGTTCCATCATCCGGCGCGTGAAACCGATCCGGCCGGGGAGGTTCGACAGCGGCGCGGTCGCCGAGCCGAGCCGGTTGAGCGCCCGGATCGAACCGAAAGCCCTGGAGCGCAACGGCGTTCCGTGGATATCGTGATGGTGCGCAAGGGTCTCGGCTTTGAGCGAAGCCATGTCCACGCTCATCGGGCACTCGCTCTTGCACGCCTTGCACATCAGGCACAGATCGAGGATCTCGTGCAATCGCTCGTCGCCGAGCGCGGCGTGCGGATCCGGTGCGGAGAGGGCTTTCACCAGCGCGTTGGCGCGGCCGCGGGTGGCGTGCTCCTCGTTCTTGGTCGCGATGTAGGACGGGCACATCACGCCCGTGGTGGCTTTGCGGCACAGGCCGATGTTCATACAGCGGTCCGCCGCGCCGCGCATGCCGCCGACGACCTCGAACTTCAGCGCGGTGGTGAGTGGCGGCGCCGGCGGCAGTGCGTCGCGGTCGCGCAGATTCTCGGTCATCGATGGCGCGTCGACGATCTTGCCGGGGTTCATGATGTTGCCTGGATCGAAGAGCCGCTTCACTTTTCGCATCGCCTCGTACAGCTCGTCGCCGAAGATCTCGCGGTTGAACTCGCTGCGGGCGAGCCCGTCACCGTGTTCGCTGGAGTTCACCCCGCCGTATTCGGCGACGAGCTTCTGCACCGCCTCGGCGACCGTGCGCATCTTGGCCACCTCGTCGGGCTGGGTGAGGTCGACGAACGGACGGATGTGCAGGCAGCCGACCGAGCAGTGGCCATAGAACCCCGCCTGCATCTGGTGCTCATCGAGAATCTCCTTGAACCGCCTGGTGTATTCGGCCAGGTGCACCGGGTCCACGGCGGTGTCCTCGACGAAGGCGAGCGGGCGGCGGGTGCCCTCGCCCGCGGCCATCAGCAACCCGAGGCTGGATTTGCGGACTTTCAGCAATGCCGTTTGATCGGCGGGCGTGACGGCGCGCAGCGTGTGATAGCCGTGCCCGTTGCGCCGCCACAGCGCCTCCAGCCGGTCCAGCTCGGCGATCAGGCGCGTCTCGTCGTCACCGCTGAACGAGACGAACAGCAGCGCACCGGGATCGCCGACCAAAATCGTACCGAGCTCGGCGTATTCGATCTTCTGCCTGGACAATTCGAGAATGGTGCGGTCCATCAGTTCGACCTGATTCGGGTCGCAGCTCAACGCGTCGGTGGTGGCGGCGATCGCGCTCCCGGTGTCGGTGAAGTGGCCGACGGCGTAGACCGTCCGTGCCGGTTTGGGCACCAGGTCGACCAGTGCGTGCGTGACGATCACCAGCGTGCCTTCCGCGCCGACCACGAATTTGGCGAGGTCGAAGGGTTTTTCGGCACCGAAACCCACCAGTCGGTCGAGCCGGTACCCGCCCGCCCGGCGCCAGAACGCCGGCATACCGGCCTCGATGATGTCCGCGTTGGCCGTGACGAGATCCGAAAGCTCTTGGTATATACGGCCTTCCAGGGTGCGCGCGGCGGCGCGGCGCTTGCGCTCGAGTTCGTCGACCGATTCCAGCCTGGCTCGGGAGCCGTCGGCGAGCACCACGTCGAGCGCTCGCACGTGATCGATCGTCATACCGTAGGTCAGCGAACCGCTGCCCGCGGAGTTGTTACCGATCATGCCGCCGATGGTGGCGCGATTGCTGGTCGAGGTGTCCGGACCGAACATCAAGCCATGGGCGGCGGCGGCCTGGTTGAGCTGGTCCTGCACCACCCCGACCTCGACCAGCGCGGTGCGGGCCACCGGGTCGAGGTGCACTATTCGATTCATGTGCCGGGAGATGTCGAGTACCAGGCCGGGCCCGATGGTCTGCCCGGCCAAGCTGGTGCCCGCGCCGCGCGCGACGATCGGCACCCCGAGTTCGCCCGCCGCCCGCACCGCCGCGGCGACGTCGTCCGCGTCACGGGGAAAGGCCACGCCCGCAGGCATTATCGAATACATGCTCGCGTCGCGGGAGAAGATGTGGCGGCTGTAGTCGTCGAAAGCCACCTCGCCGGAGAGGGTTTCGCGCAGCGCGCGCTCCAAGCGGGCAGACACGTCGGCCGCTGCGCCGTCGATCGTGGGGGAGTTCATGGGGATTCCTTCTGGATCCGTGAGAGTTCGCCGAAGGGAGACACGGCGGCCGGGCCCGCGCTCGGAACCGGCCGCCGTGGTACTCAGACGAGCGGGGCCCGATCCGGTGCCGGTTGCTGGACCGGTTCGATCCGTGCCGTTTCGACCGGGGTGGGTTCGACCACCACCGATTGCGTCGCCTCGCGCAACTTCTTGCGCAGGGTCAGCACGAGCAGCGCGGCGGCACCGAACACCCCGCCGAAAAAGGCCTGGGTGAGCGCGTATCCACCGCCGCTGAGATCGCTGAGCCAGCCGCCGATATACGGCCCGAAGAAGCTGCCGAGATTACCGACGCCGTTGATCAGCCCCAGGCCCGCGCCCGCGGCGGCCACCGGAACGAGCTTGGTGACCGTCGCCCAGAACGGGCCGTACCAGGCGATCGAGGCGGCGGTGCCCAGGATCATCGCCCCCAGTACCAGCCACTTCTGTTGCGGTGAGATAAAACTCGCGCCACCGAGAATGATCGCCGCCGAGCCGAGTACCAGCGACATGTGCGCGATATGCCCGCCCCGTTTGTCTGCCGACCGGCCGATGAGAATGATGGCCACGCCCGCCGCAAGCTGGGGGAGTATCGCGACGAGACCTACCTTCATATCGGTGTGGAACGCCTTCTTCAGCACGCTCGGCAGCCACAGGGTGAGGCCGAGCAAGCCCATCTGCGTCAGGGTGTAGATGAGGGCGAAGTGCCAGACGATCCGGCTGGTGAACGCGGCCTTGAAGGTGCCGCGGTGTTGCAGCGGTTCCCCTTCCTCGAGCCGGGAACGTTCGATGTAGTCGCGTTCGTTCTTCGACAACCAGCCCGCCTTGGCCGGCGTATCGCGGATCACCGCGAGCCAGGCGATGAGCCCGACGATCAGCGGCGCGCCGCCCTGGATGATGAACATCCAGCGCCAGTCCGTGTAGGTCAGCAGGATGCCGGAGAACGGTGCGGCGACGATCGCCGCGATCGGGGTGTACAGCTTGAAAATCGCATAGGCCCTGCCTCTTTCGGCGAACGGGAACCAGGACCGGATGGTGGCCATCAGCGCGGGTTGCACGCCGCCCTCGGCCACCCCGAGCAGGAATCGGGCCAGCAGCAATTGGCCGACGGAGTTGGTGAAGCCCTGGGCCATCGCGGCCACGCTCCACAGCACCATCAGGATCGCGATCCACTTTCTGGCACTCCATCTTTCGGCCATATAGCCGCCCGGAATCTGCAGTAGCAGGTAGCCCCAGAAGAAGATGCCGCTGGCGAGGCCCTGCTGTGCCTTGGTGAGCCCCATATCGGCTTCGAGATGGGTGAGCGCGAAACTGATGTTGGTCCGGTCGATATAACAGATGACGTAGATGAAGACGACGACCGGCAAAATATAGGTCCAGCGCTTCATTTCGGAGAACCGCCGGATGGGAGAGGTCCGCTCGGACAACGACCTACCTCCTCGTAGGTGACCGGCGCGATCGGCGCCGGTGGATATCGGATCCCGGTTGGTGGTGGAGCCGGGCGAGAGTCGCTCGTGGCGGAGCATCGAGAGTCGAGCAGGAGGCTGTCGAAGCGGGGGCCCAGCTGGGAGCGAAAGGGACGTGGCGAGAACAGGTTCGGCGCGGGCCGAGGGCTATTCGCCGCGTAGCACCGCGAGCGCGGCGGGCAGCCCGGCGGGGTCGACGGTGACGCCCGCCAGTTCGAGGCCCATCTGCACGCCGGACAGCGTGCCCGCGAGCATCAGATCGTTGAAATGGCCGAGGTGGCCGATCCGGAAGACGCGTCCGGCGAGCTTGCCGAGCCCGGTGCCGAGCGACATGTCGAAGCGCTCCAAGATGATTCGGCGCACCTTGTCCGCGTCGTACTCGGCGCCGAGCAGTACGGCGGTCAACGCGCCGGAGTACTCCCGCGCGTCGGCGCACAGCACCTCCAGGCCCCAGCCGTGGACCGCGGCCCTGGTGGCGGCCGCGTGCCGGCGGTGCCGGGCGAAAACGTTCGGCAGGCCTTCTTCCTCGAGCATGATCAGGGCTTCGCGCAAGCCGTAGAGCAGGTTGGTCGCGGGGGTGTAGGGATAGAAGCCGCGCTCGTTGCTGTCGAGAATCGGCGTCCAGTCCCAAAAAGACTTCGGCAGTCGCGCCGTCGTCGCGGCCGCCAGGGCCTTATCGCTGATCGCGTTGAAACTCAGTCCGGGGGGCAGCATCAACCCCTTCTGGGAGCAGGCGACCGTCACGTCGACGCCCCAGTCGTCGTGCCGGTAGTCGATGGAGCCCAGCGACGAGATCGTGTCGACCAGCAGCAGCGCCGGGTGGTCGGCCTCGTCGATGGCGGCGCGGATCTCGGGGATCCGGCTGGTGACACCGGTCGAGGTCTCGTTGTGCACGACCATCACGGCCGCGATCTCGTGCCCGGTGTCGGCGGCGAGCCGCTCGGCCAGGGCCGCCGGGTCCGCGCCGCGGCGCCAGTCGCCCGGCACGAAATCGACGATCAGGCCCAGGCGTTCGGCCATGTCCCGCCACAGGCTCGCGAAATGACCGGTCTCGAAGGCGATTACGCGATCGCCGGGGGAAAGGGTGTTGACCAGGGCCGCCTCCCAGGCTCCGGTGCCGGAGGCGGGATAGACGACGACCGGATTGCCGGTGCCGAAAACCGGCTCGAGCCGGTGCAGGAGATCGAGCGCGAGTTCGGCGAACTCGGGCCCGCGATGGTCGATGGTCGGTTGCGCGATGGCGTGCAGTACCCGGTCGGGGACGTTGGTCGGTCCGGGAATCTGCAGGAAATGCCGTCCGCTGTGCGCGGTCATCACATCTATTTCCAATCTGTGCCGTGTTATGGCACACTGTGCCGTGAGAAGGTTCAGCAAGGGTAGGGATGTGAGATAGAGGAGTCAAGACTTTGCGCAATGTCCTCAACACGCTGCGGGTATTGGAGGAGGTCGCGGCCCGGCAGCCGATCGGCGTCGGTGAATTGTCGAGAGTGCTTGATATGCCCAAGAGTTCGGTGCAGCGGGTGCTGGTCACCTTGGACACGGCCGGGTGGATTCGCCCGGCGTCCGGCGAGATCACCCGGTGGGTGCTGACCACGAAGGCGCTGGCGGTCGGCAGCCGGGCCGGCGGAGATCTCGGGCTGCGCGGCGTGGCGCTGCCGATCATGGAGAATTTGCGCAGGCACACCGAGGAGACCATCCACCTGACCATCCCCGAGGACGGCAAGATGGTGCTGATCGAGCGGCTCGAGACCGACAAACCGGTGCGCACCAACATGGCGCTGGGACATTCGTTGCCGCTGCACGCCTCCGCGAACGGCAAAGCCGTACTCGCGCACAGCGATCCCGATACCGTGCGCAAGCTGGTGGCCGGTGAGCTGCCGCGCTACACCGGCACCACGATCACCGACCCGGACGCGCTGCAGGCGGAGCTGGCCGAGATCAAGGCGCGCGGATTCGCGGTGAACCGCGGCGAATGGCGCTCCGATGTCGGCGCGGTGGCGGCCGTGGTATTGGACGGCGCGGAGAAGCCGATCGCAAGCTTGAGCGTGAACGTGCCGATCAGCAGGCTGACGGCCGAATCCGAACCGGCCTGGGGCGCCGCGGTGCGCGAGGCGGCACACACGATCGGTGCACGCCTGAGCAAGTGAGCCGGGGCGCAACGGGTTTCGCGCACCCGGCTGCGGGCAGGCCGGAGCCCGGGTGCGCGAAAACCGGAAAGCGTGCGGTTATGACAGGTGCCGCGTGGCGATCCGCGCCCCGAGCTGCCGCAGCAGGACCTCGCCGTCGGTGAGGCAGCGCCGAACGTCCGGCTCGATCGACAGCAGCGAATACGCGGCGGTGAAGCCGGACTCGTGTAATCGCCACTCCGGCAGCGTGTTCCGTCCGCAGACGGCGACCACCGGCACACCCGCCGCGCGGGCTGCCGCCGCCACGCCCGCGGGCGCTTTGCCGTGCAGGGTCTGCTCATCGAGCGTGCCCTCGCCCGTGACGACCAGATCAGCCCCGGCCAGCTCCCGGTCGAAATCGACCAGGTCCAGGACCAATTCGATGCCTGGCGCCAGGCGGGCTCCGAGCACGGCGACGGCCGCGAAGCCGACACCGCCGGCCGCGCCCGCCCCCGGGGTGTCGCGCAGGTCGCTACCGGTGGTCGCGGCGACGACGTCGGCCCACTGACCCAGTGCGGCATCGAGGACGGTCACCTGTGCTGCGTCCGTGCCCTTCTGCGGCCCGTAGACGGCCGCCGCACCGCGGGGGCCGAGGAGCGGGTTGTCCACGTCGCAGGCGACGGTGAATTCGACTCCGGCTGTTCGCTCCCGCAAAGCAGTCAGGTCGAGGGCGGCGACCTGTGTGAGGGCCGCGCCCCCGTCCTCGATTTCGGCACCTGCCGCGTCCAGCAGACGAGCACCGAGGGCGCGCAGCAGTCCTGCGCCGCCGTCGGTGCCCGCACTGCCGCCGATGCCGAGTACCACGTGTCGACAGCCCGCCGCGATCGCCGTGGCGATCACCTCGCCTGTGCCGCGACTGGTCGCGGTCATCGGCGCGAAGCTCTCACCGGGCAGCCGGACCAGCCCCGAGACATCCGCCAGTTCCACCACGGCCAGTTCGTCGCGCCGGGCGTAAGCCGTGTCGACCGGTTCTCCGGTCGGCCCGGTGGCGGTCACCGGTACGGCGGTGAATCCTGCGGCCAGCGCGGCGGCGACGGTTCCGTCGCCGCCGTCCGCGATCGGAACGATGGATATCGCCGCATCCGGCAGTAGCTCCCGGATTCCGGCCGCAGTGGCGCGTCCGACCGCGGCAGCGGTCAGCGAGCCCTTGAACTTGTCGGAGGCGATCAGCACGCGTGGCATCGGGGCGTCAGTCCAGCAGTGCC
>NZ_BAFT02000066.1 GCF_000308475.2 Nocardia brasiliensis NBRC 14402
ACCTCCTCGTTGTGCCGCGCGGCTCGCCCGCTCGTCACGGCGTTCATTCGCCCTTGCCCGACAGTGCTTCGGCCACCAGCAGCAGCCCGGAATGATCCAGCGAGCCATAGCCCATCGCCCTGGCCGCGGCGATCAACTGCGCGGTCAGCGCGCCCATCGGAATGGCGACCTCAGCCTCGCGCGCGGCCGCCTGGATGATGCCCATGTCCTTGTGGTGCAGGTCGATCCGGAAACCGGGGACGAAGTTGCGGGCCAGCATGGTCTCGCGCTTGAGCTCGAGGATCTTGCTGCCCGCGAGGCCACCCGCCAGCACGTCCAGACCCTTAGCCGCGTCCGCGCCGAGATTCTCCATCAGCAAGATGGCCTCGGCGACAAGGGCGTACGTCCCGCCGACCACGAGCTGGTTGGCCGCCTTGACGCATTGACCCGCGCCGTTGCCGCCGACCAGCGCGAAGGTCTTGCCGAGCGCCTGGAAGATCGGTGTCGCCGCGTCGAAGTCGGCCTGCGTGCCGCCGACCATGATGGACAGGGCGGCGTTGACCGCGCCGGCCTCGCCGCCGCTCACCGGCGCGTCCAGCACCCGCAGGCGGTTCTTCTTGCCTTCGGCCGCTGTCCATTTGGCCGTCTTCGGGGTGATCGTGGAGAAGTCGATGTACAGCGTGCCCGGCTCGGCGTGCGTGACGATATCGCCGAACACCTCTTCGATCTGCTCGTCCTGCGGCAGCATCGTGATCACGATGTCCTTGTCGCGCACCGCCTCCGCGACGCTGGCCGCAGTGGAACCGCCTGCCGCTTTGAGCTTTTCCAGCCCGTTGGGACCGATGTCGTAGCCGGTGACCTCGTGACCGGCCGCGACGAGGTGCCCCGCCATCGGGCTGCCCATGATCCCGAGGCCGATAAATCCGATCTTCCTCATGCGTTGATCCACTTCCAATCCAGCTCGGGGTCTTTGTATTCGAGGCCGATCCAGCCGTCGTAGCCTGCGGCGGCGAGGGTGGCGAAGAGGGTGGCGAAGTCCAGTTCGCCGGTGCCCGGCCTGCCGCGGCCGGGATCGTCCGCGATCTGCACGTGGCCGATGTGACGTGCGTGGGTCTTGATCACCTCGAGCAGGTTCTCGTCCATCCGCGCCAGGTGATACAGGTCGCAGAGGAAACGCACATTCGGCTCGCCGGTCTGCTCGACCACGCGCACGGCGTGCTCGGCGCTGACGATCGGATACTGCGGCGACTCATGCGCGTTCAGCGCCTCGACCAAGACGACGGCATCGATCCGGGCGGCGGCGCGGGCGGCCAGGCGCAGATTCTCCAGCGCGAGCTCATCCTGCCGCGCCGGATCCTCACCCGCGATCCGGTTGCCGTACAACGCGTTCAGCGCACGGCACCCGGTGCGTTCGGCGACGCCCACGGCCACGTCGATGTTGTCCCGGAAGCGGGCGACCTCGCCGGGCACCGACACCAGTCCCCGGCCCGCCGGAATCAGATCGATGAAATTCAACCCGATCAGCGCTACGCCGGCGTCCTCGAGCGCCCGCACGAACGCGTCGATTTCTTTGTCGCCCGGCACCGGATTCTCGCCGAAGGGCCACCAGAATTCGACTGCGTCGAATCCCGCGGCTTTCGCCGCGGCGGGCCGCTCCAGCAGCGGCAGATCGGTGAAAAGAATCGAGCAGTTGACGTCGAATTTCGGGAGACCGGACTCCCCTGCGTATTGCTTCACTCAGCTCCTTCGCGATATTTCTTCCAGCTGCCCACGCGGGTGATGTCGATCAGCTCCGGGTAGGACGTCGGCGGTTTGCGCAGCACCATGGACAACACCGAGCGCCCGTCGTCGAGCTCGATCGCGCCGAGCTCCAGTTCGGGCGGCTCCGCCGGCAACAGGTGTTCCCGCAGCACGTCCATGGGCACGTCGAACAGCTCACCGCTGATCGAGTGGCCGCCGTCGGCCGCCGGGTCCAGGCCGGGGAACCGGTCGCCCACCGAGAAGAATCGGTAGCGCGGCGCCGTTTTCGCCTCGCCGGCGAACGGCGCCCCGTGCAGCAGATGATTGAGCGGCCCTCCGCGCATGGCGGAACCGTTCAGAAAAATCAACGGCATGTTCGGGTCCTTTGTCTAGAATTTCACCAAGTATGCAGGCATGGCATATTTTTCGGATAGCCGAGATCAACCCGAAATCGGCCGATCATTCCGAAGCAGAATTTGTATGAAGCTCCAGCGCCGAAAGTATCGCGGCGCCGCGCGGTCACCAGGTGGGAATCAGATCCCGGTGAATGGGTCCGCCGCTCGCGCGCAACGGCTGGGCCGATCCGCCCCGGCGGACCGCGACGATCTCCGCGGCGATGGACACCGCGGTCTCCTCCGCGGTGCGCCCGCCGAGATCGAGTCCGATCGGTGAATGCAGCGCGGACAGTTCGGCTTCCGACAGGCCTGCGGCCCGCAGACTCGCCATCCGATCCTCGTGCGTGCGTCGCGATCCCATCGCGCCGACGTAGGCGACGGGCAGCCGTAATGCCAACTCCAGCAGCGGAATATCGAACTTCGCATCATGGGTGAGCACGCACAGCACGGTGCGCGCGTCGACCGTGGTGTGCCGCAGGTACCGGTCGGGCCAGTCCACCACGACCTCGTGGGCGTCCGGAAAGCGCGCCTTGGTGGCGAACACCGGACGGGCATCGCAGACGGTCACCCGATAGCCCAGGAAGCGACCGATCCGGGTGAGCGCCGCGGCGAAATCTATGGCGCCGAAGACGATCATCCGTGGTGGCGGCACAGAGGATTCCACAAACACGGTGGCTTCCCGGTCACCGCAACCGATCACCCGCAGGCCGGTGCTGCCCGCGTCGAGCATCGCCCTCGCCTCCGCCGCGACCACCGGGTCGAAGGTGGCGCCCAGCGTCCACCACGAACCCAAAGCCATCGTCGCGCCGGAGTTCAGGTCGCGAACCAGGGCCACCGGCTCGACCGAGCGCAGCAGTGCCTCGATGGTGCCGAAGTCGGCGGGGGTGATCGGTTGCACGAACACTTCGATGGTGCCGCCGCAGGTCAGCCCGACGGCGAAGGCGTCGTCGTCGCTGTAGCCGAAGGTTTCGCGCACCGGCTGCCCGGTGCGCAGGGCCTCGCGACAGAGCTCGTACACCGCGCCCTCGACGCAGCCACCGGAAACACTGCCGATGACAACGCCTTCGGCGTCCACCGCGAGGGCGGCGCCGGGCGGTCGCGGCGCGCTGCCGCTGACGCCGATGACGGTGGCGACGGCGTAGGACTTGCCCGCCGTGTGCCAGTGCAGGAGTTCTGTCGCGAGGTCACGCATGGTTGTTGCCGTTCTATCCGCCGAGCAGTAGTTCGATGGCCGAGATGCCGAAATAGGCGGCGAACACCACGCCCACCACCCAGATGAGCCAATGGATTTCGCGGAACTTCCCGCGCGCCGCCTTGATCACCACGTAGGCGATGACGCCCGCGCCGACCCCGTTGGTGATCGAATAGGTGAACGGCATCAGCACGATGGTCAGGAAGGCGGGGACCGCGACTTCCAGATCGGACCAGTCGATCTTGCGGGCCTGGGTCATCATCAGCGCGCCGACCAGCACCAGCGCCGGGGCGGCCGCCTGGATCGGCACCACCGCGGCCAAGGGCGTGAAAAAGACCGCCAGGCAGAACAATCCACCGGTTACCACGCTGGTCAAGCCGGTACGAGCACCCTCACCGACGCCCGTAGCAGACTCGACGTAGACGGTGTTGCCCGCCCCGCCACTGAGACCACCGATGATCTGGCCGACGCCGTCGACGGTCAGCACCTTGCCGAGGCCGGGCATGGTGCCCTTCTCGTCGAGCAGACCCGCCTCGTCGCAGACGCCGAACACGGTGCCCATGGCGTCGAAGAAGCCGGTGAGCACGAGCGTGAACAGCACGACGCCGGCGACCAGCCCACCGGCCTTAGCGAACCCGCCGATCAGATCGATGTCGAACAGCAGACCGAAGTCCGGCGCGGCGAACAGCCCGTCGGGCGTCTCCGGCACGACCGGGCCCCAGGTCTTGGGATCGATCTTCGCCAGCGAATTCACCACGATGGCCAGCACCGTGGCGATGGCGATGCTGATCAGGATGGCGCCGGGCACCTTACGGATGAACAGCGCCAGCATGAGCAGCAGCCCGACCGCGAAAATCACTACGGGCCAACCGGAAAGGTGCCCGCCCGCGCCGAGGGTCACCGGCGGGCCGGTCTGCGCACCGTGCCCGACCACCCCGGCCGACACCAGCCCGATCATCGCGATGAACATGCCGATCCCGACACCGATGGCGTTCTTGAGCGCGAGCGGGATGGCGTTGATGATCATCGTGCGCAACCCGGTGGCCGCCAGGATCACGATGATCACGCCCATCAGCACCACCAGGCCCATGGCTTGCGGCCAGGTCATGTGCGGGGCCGCCTGGAAGGCGACCACCGGCACTACACCCAGACCCGCGGCCAGCGCCAGCGGTACATTGCCGACCAGGCCCATCAGAATGGTGCTCAGGCCCGCGGAAAACGCGGTGGCGGTAGTGAGTTGCGCGATGCTGAGGGTGTTGCCGTCGACGTCCTGGACCCCGCCGATGATCAGCGGGACGAGCAGGATAACGTAGGCCATCGCGACGAAAGTGGTGATACCGCCGCGGATCTCGCGCGATACCGAGGTCTTGCGGTCACTCAGCCGGAAGTAGCGGTCGAGCGCGGACCTTCCGGTGGCCGGCTCCGGTACGGAGGAGTGGGTCTGTACTTGGGTCATGGCGTGCCCTCCTCGGGGCATGGCCGACCTACGATCCGGCTGCGTCGCCGGATCGCGTGGTTCGGTTTGCTGTTGTGGGACCTGTGCTGTGTTGTCCACACCGGCAACGGGACTCCGTCACCGGCGTGGACGAGCACCGTCCCTGTTGATCAACTGCTCCGGATGATGTCTTCCGGACGCACCGGCACTCGGTTGATGTGCACGGTTCCTCCCGCCGAGCGGCACGCGTCCCGTATGGCGGCGACGATCGCGGGAGTCGAGGAGAGCGTGGGTGGCTCTCCGGCGCCGCGCAGCCCGTATGGGGCGTGCGGGTCGGCGTTTTCGAGAATCTCGAGCCGCTGTGGCGGCGAGTCGAGAATCGTGGGAATCAGATAGTCGGTGAACGAAGGGTTGAGCACCTTGCCGTCGCGGACCTGGATCTCCTCCATGACCGCGAGGCCGAGGCCTTGCGCGGAACCACCGTGGATCTGGCCCTCCAGCGAGAGCCGGTTCATGATCTTGCCGACGTCCTGAACCGCGTCCAGCGCAACCACTTTGACCAGACCGAGTTCGGTGTCGACATCCACCACCGCGCGGTGCACGCACAGGGCCAGCTGGGTGTGGCTGTCCCCCTGACCGGTGACCGGATCCATGCCGGTGGTCGGCTTGTGGTGGTATTTCCTGGTCTCCTCGATGATTTCGTCACCGAGCAGATCGACGATCGCGGCGAACACCTCGCCGGTGCCCGACACCACCTTGCCGCCGACCAGCCGCAGGCCGCGGGTGGCGCCGAAACGCCCCTGGGCGAGGGCGAGTACGCGCATGCGCACCGCTTCACACGCGGCCTTCACCGCGCCACCGGTCATGTAGGTCTGCCGGGAGGCCGACGAGGAACCCGCGCTGTCGATCTGGTTGTCGGCGGGGTGAATGGTCACCTTCTCGATACCGAGTTCGGTCCGCGCGATCTGCGCTTCGACCGTGACCAGTCCCTGTCCCACTTCGGCGGCGGCGGTGTGCACCAGCGCGACGGGTTCGCCGCCGATCACCTCGAGGCGCACCCGCGCGGTCGAGTAGTCGTCGAAACCCTCGGAGAAGCAGATGTTCTTGATGCCGACGCCGTAGCCGACGCCGCGCACCACACCTTCACCGTGTGTGGTCTGCGAAGCGCCGCCGGGCAGGTTCCGGATGTCGGCCGCGTCCAGCGGCGCGGGCAGCGGCATGTCGCGCAACTGCCCGAGCATCTCGGCCATCGGCATCGGCGCGTGCACCACCTGGCCGGTCGCCAGCTTGGAACCCTGCGATACCGCGTTCACCTGACGGACGTACACCGGGTCGAGGTCGAGCGCCTGCGCCAGCTTGTCCATCATCGACTCGTGCGCGAAACAGGCTTGTACCGCACCGAATCCGCGCATCGCACCGCACGGCGGATTGTTGGTGTACACGCCGTAGGCATCGATCTTGATGTGCGGAACCTCGTAGGGGCCCAACGCCAGTGAGGACGCGTTGCCGGTGACGTTGAGCGTGGCGGAGGTGTAGGCACCGCCGTCGAGCACGATCCGCACCTCGGCGAAGACGATCTTGCCCGCGCGGGTGGCGCCGTACTCGTAGCGCAGCTGCGCCGGATGCCGGTGCACGTGCCCGAAGAACGACTCCTCCCGGTTGTACACCATCTTGATCGGCCTACCGGTGTAGAGCGCGAGCATGCCCGCGTGGATCTGCATCGAAATGTCTTCGCGGCCACCGAACGCGCCGCCGACGCCGGCCATGGTCATCCGGATCTGGTCCGGGGACAGGTCGAGACAGGGACCGATCTGATCGAGATCGTTGTGCATCCACTGGGTGGCGACGTAGAAGTCGAGCCCGCCGTCCTCGCCCGGCGCGACCAGCCCGGCCTCCGGGCCGAGGAACGCCTGATCCTGGATGCCGACCTCGTATTCGCCGGTCACCACGACATCGGACATGGCACGGCCGACCGCGATATCGCCGACCCGGACCGGCTGGTGCCGGGCGATGCCGCCCCGCTCCTGCACCTTGTTGGTTTCGGGGTCGGCGACCACCGCGAGCGGATCGATGATGGGGGTCAGCACCTCCCATTCGATGGCGATCACTTCGACCGCGCGCCGGGCGATCTCGGGATGATCCGCGGCGACCAGCGCGATCGGCTCACCGTGGTGGCGCACCTCATCGAAGGCGAGAACCGGTTGGTCCCAGGTCATGTCGAGGCCGTAACACTTGCGGCCGGGCACATCCTCGTGGGTGAGCACCGCGTGCACGCCCGGCAACGCGAGCGCCGCGCTGATGTCCATGCCGAGGATGCGCGCCCGCGGGTGCGGACTGCGCAGCGTGGCGCCCCACAGCATGCCGTCCATCCACATGTCCGAGGCATAGGCGAACTCGCCCTTGACCTTCAGCGTGCCGTCGGGTCGCAGCGGGCTCTCGCCGATACCGCCCTTGCCGGGCGCGGCGACCTCACCCGGGAAGCGGGTGCTCCGTACCGCGGTCATCGTGCTTCCTCCCGTTCCAATAGCCGCTTGCGCGCGGCGGCGCCGGCTCGGCCGACCGCGTCGTGCGACACGGTGCGCAGTTCGTCGTCGGCCACGACGGTCCGGCCGCCGACGAACAACCGCGCCAGCGGCGGTGTCGGGCCGAACACCAGGGTGCAGACGGGATCTGTGACCGCGGCACGGAAACCGTCCACCCGCCACATCGCGATATCGGCGAGCTTGCCGACCTCGAGGCTGCCGATCTCCTGCTGCCGCCCGAGATTGCGGGCACCACCCAGGGTGCCGATCTCCAGGGCCTGGCGCGCGGTGAGCGCGGTGGGACCGTGCACGGCGCGCTGGAACAGCATGGCCTGGCGCAATTCTCCCGCCATCGAGGTCAGTTCGCTGGAGGCCGCGCCGTCCACGCCCAGGCCGACGGTCGCGCCGGCGCGCAAAAGCTCGGAGACTCGGGCGATTCCGGCGCCGAGCCGGGCATTGGAGCTGGGGCAGTGCGCCGATCCGGTGCCGGTCTCGGCGAAGCGCCGGATATCCGCGTCGTGCAGGTGCACCGCGTGCGCGAACCAGACGTCGGCACCGAGCCAGCCGAGCTTGTCCATGTATTCCACCGGCGTGCAACCCATCTGCTCGCGGCAGTGCACTTCCTCGTCCAGCGTCTCGGCGAGGTGGGTGTGCAGCCGCACGCCCTTGGTGCGGGCCAGCAGGGCGGCGTCGGTCATCAGGCCCTCGCTCACCGAGAACGGCGAGCACGGCGCGACCGCGACCCGCAGCATCGAGTCGAACGACGGATCGTGGTACTTGTCAATGGTTTCCGCGGTGTTCAGCAGGATCTCGTCGCGATCCTCCACGACCTCGTCCGGCGGCAGGCCGCCCGCGGACTGCCCGCGGTCCATCGAGCCGCGGCACGGATGGAACCGCAGACCGATCTCGTGTGCCGCGCGGACCTCGGCGTCGAACAGGTCACCACGTCCCTTGGGGAACACATAGTGGTGGTCGCTGCTGGTGGTGCAGCCGGTCAGGGCGAGCCAGCCCAGCCCCGCCGAGGCCGCGCCGTAGACCACCTCCGCGTCCATGCCCGCCCAGGTGCGGTAGAGCCCGGTGAGCCATTCGAACAGCGTGGCGTCCTGGTACAGCCCCTGGGTCGCCCACTGGTAGAGGTGGTGGTGGGTGTTGACCAAGCCGGGGGTGACCAGGCAGCCGGTGCCGTCGACCCGCTGCGCGCCGGGCACGACCGGCGCGGGACCGGCGCCGAGCGTTTCGATCCGGCCGTCGGCGATCACCAGGTAGCCGGACGGGATCTCCGGGCCGACCACCGGTGCGAGGTAGGCGTTTTCGATGACGGTCTTCATCGGGCCGCCGCTTTCCGCTGCGCCGCGAGCCGCACGGCGTCCAGGATCTTCTCGTAACCGGTGCAGCGGCACAGGTTTCCGGCCAGGGCCTCGCGGATCTCCACATCGGACGGATCCGGATTGTGCTCGATCAGGTCGTGCGCCTGCACGATGAGACCCGGTGTGCAGAAACCACATTGCACCGCGCCGGCCTCGACGAACGCCTGCTGCATCGGATCCAGCTTCGCCCCGTCGGCCAGCCCTTCCACGGTGCGCACCGAGCGGCCCTCGGCCTGGCCGGCCGCCACCAGGCAGGAGCAGACCGGCGTGCCGTCCAAATAGACCGTGCACGAACCGCATTCGCCTTGCTCGCAGGCATTCTTGGAGCCGGGCAGGCCCATCCGCTCGCGCAGCATGTAGAGCAGGCTCTCGCCCTCCCACACGTCGTCCACGGTCTCCTGCGAGCCGTTCACGTCGAACCTCACGCGCATCAGGCCGCCTTCCTTTCTGTCAGATAGTCCGTCCAGGCCCAGCCCAGGGTGCGGCGAGCCAGTACCGAGAGGGCGTGTTTGCGGTAGTCCGCGGTGCCGCGGACGTCATCGATCGGCTTGGCCGCGGCGGCGACGAGCGCACCGAATTCGCGCAGCACGCTTTCGCGCAGCGGCGTCGCCTGCTGCCACGGCAACTGGGTCGACAGGAATTCCTCGGCCGACCCGGCGCGCAGCGGTGTCGGACCGGACGATCCGATGCCGGTGCGGACCGTCCCGCTGCCGGGGTACAGCGCGATCGCGAACGAGCACACCGCGATCACCATCGCGTTGCGCGTGCCGACCTTCGAAAAGTATTGCGGCCCTTCGGCGGGCGGCAACCAGATCGCCCGGATCAGCTCGTCCGGCTCGAGCGCGGTCTTACGCACCCAGATGTAGAAGTCGTCGATCGGGATCATCCGGGTGCCGCGGGCCGCGGACTCGACCTCGACGACCGCGTCCCCGGCGAGCAGCGCGGGATGGGCGTCACCGGCCGGGGACGCCCCGCCCAGATTGCCGCCGACCGTGCCGCGATTGCGGATCTGCGGCGAGCCGACGGTGCGCGAGGCCTGCGCCAGACCGGGCAACTGTTTGCCGAGCCGGTTGATGATCTTGACGTACGGCACACCGGAACCGATCCGGATCCGGCCGTCGATCTCCTTGTGGTCGAACAGTTCCCGGCACGGGTTGAGATCGAGCAGGGCATTCGGCCTGCCCTTGTCGAAGTTGAGTTCGACCATCATGTCGGTGCCGCCTTGAATGGGCACCGCGTCCGGTCGATCGGCCTTGATGGCCAGGGCATCGGCCCAGCTGCTCGGTCGCAAGAAATCCATCGTCACTCCCACGCCGGGCCGGCGGCCGGCGCGTCCTCGCGCAGGACCGTGCCCTCGATCAGGCCGTACGGGCGGTCGGCGGCGTAGAACACCTCGTTGTCGTTGGTCAGGCCGAACGCGGACAGGTCGACCACGAAGTGATGTTTGTTCGGCAGCGACAGCCGCACCTCGCCGATCTCCGGGCAGGCGGCGAGTACCCGCTCGCCCATCGCGTACAGCGTCTGCTGCAACGAGTAGCTGTAGGTCTCGGCGAACGCCGCCAGCAGTGCGCCGCGCGCCTCGCGGTAGGTCTTGTCCCAATCGCTCGGCTCGGCGATGAAGCGCCACTCCGCGTTGACCTCGGTGGCCAGGATGCGGTCGTAGGCTTCTTTCAGGGTCGTGTACTTGTCCTTGAGATAGCCGTGGAACTCCGAACCGGTGGAGTTGAGCACCACCAGGCCCTGCAAACCCGCTACCACCCAGGTCTTTTCGCCGTCGTGGTGCACCCGCGCGATGCGGGTCTCCTGACCGGAGCGGACGAACGAGTGCTGATCGTCACCGGGATTCAGCACGATCCGCTCCCAGGCGTATTCCTCGACGCTGACCCGCGCGTGCCGGATGGTCGGCTGCGAGCCGACGAAATGCTGTGCCAGCAGGACACCGAACGCCTCGGGCGAGGTGATCCCGTGCTCCTTGGCGAAGGCGAAGACGGTGTTCTTCTGCGTGTCCGTCGGCAGGACCGCGCCGTTGTCGCCGGTGAGGTGCACGTCGTCCATGTCGCCGGAGAGCGCCACACCGACATTGAGATCGCGGATCTCGTGCACGCCACCATTTTTCGTCACGCTGACGACGTGGGTCTCCGCCTTGCCGTATCGGTTCGGCCCGAGCTTGATCGACATTGTTTCAGCTACCTCGATAAGTGGAGTAGGAATACGGACTGAGCAGCAACGGCACGTGGTAGTGCGCTGCCGGGTCGGCGACGGTGAAGTCGATCGCGACCGTGGGATAGAACGGACTGATCTCTCCCGTCTCGAAAGTCAGCCGGTGCGTACCGGTTCCGGGTGCGGGCAGGTCCTTGACGCGGCCGTCGTCGTCGGTGCGCCGTTCGGCGAGCACCGTGCCGTCCATGTCCGAGAGCCGGACCAGCATCCCGGCGGCGGGGCGGCCGGTGACCGCGTTGAGCACGTGCGTGGACAGACTCACTGCTCCCCCAGCAGCTTTCGCACCCGCAGCCGGGTGATGTCGGCGAGCTCGCTCTGTACCTCGAGCCGCTCGTCGAGCACCGAATTGTCCAGGCGCAGCCGCAATTCGGCGAGGATCTCGGTGGCGGTGCGGCCGGTGGCACGGATCAGGAAGACGTGACCGAAGCGCTCTTCGTAGGCGAGATTGCCCGCGGCGAGTTCGGCCCGCACGGCGGCGTCGGCGGTCGCGGCACCGGACTGTTCCCCGCGCGACCAGCTCGCCTCCCGCTCGGACAGTTCGGCCTTGGCGCGGTCACCGATGCGCGGATGCGCCGCGAGCGCCTCCTCGACATCCGGCCAACTCAGCTCGCACACCGTGGCGACGGCCGCGGCGACGAGGCTCGCGGTGTCGGCGTAGGGCCGGGCCGCCGCGACCTTCTGCGCCCACTGCCGGGACGCACAGCAGGTCAGCAGTTCCTGTTCGACCCGGTCCGGAGGCAACGAGTTGAGCCATCCGATGTCGCCTGCCATCTGACCTCCTGTAGGGGGTTGCCAATCTGTTCCGCAAGTACACCCGCCGAGCAACGCCGCAGCCAGAAACGAGAAATCTGAACTGTGCGCCAGTTCACACCGAAGTCTTTGTGTGAATGTCCAAGGGCATTCACCAGGGGGTTGACTGTTAGCCTTCGCACCGTGCGCCTCAGATCCCTGCTGACCATGGCGGACCTCGGGCTCGAGCTCGTCACCGGCGAGGACGAGCTGGACCGGTTCGTCCGCTGGGTGGTGACCACCGACATGCTCGACCCCGGTCGCTACCTCTCCGGTGGGGAACTCGTCCTCACCGGCATGCAGTGGCGCCACGACCCGGCCGACAGCGAGGTGTTCGTCCGCGCGCTCGCCCAGGCGGGCGTGGCCGGGCTGGCCGCGGGCGATGCCCGCTACGGCGGTGCGCCCCCGGATGTGGTCGAGGCCTGTCGCAAGCATCGGATCCCGCTGTTCCGGGTCCCGGAGAACATCGCGTTCGCCCAGGTCACCGAGCAGATCACGCGAAATCTGTCGACCGGGCGCGCCGCGGACCTGACCGCGATCCTGGACCGGCACCGCCAGCTCGTCTCAGGCGCCGGGCTCGGCTCGGTGCTCGAGTTGATCGAACGCGATCTCGGCATGCGCTGCTGGGTGGTCTCCTCGACCGGCCGGGCGGTGGCCGGGCCTCCCACCGCGCCACCGTCCGAGGTGACCACCGCGTTCCTCAGCGCCCGCCGCCTGCCGACGGCGTTCCGGCCGGAGAGCGGCCGGTTTTCCCTGTTCGCGGTGGACGAGCACCGCACATCGCGGGCGGCCGACTGGTTCCTCGTGTTCGAGGGCGACTACACCGAGTGGCCGGAGGAGCGTCGCGCGCTGGCCGGTGAGCTGGCCGCGGTCGTCTCGCTCGAACGCGCCCGCCAGGACGACCGGCAGAGCGCCGAGGGACGGCTCGCCCAGGAACTGATCGAGCTGATCGTCTCCGACGCCAAGCCCGCGGAGATCATCTCCCGCCTCGAACTCACCGGACTCGGACCGGCGGAGACCTATATCGCCGTCGCCGCGGCCGCCGACGACACCTTGCGCCCCGGGGAATTACGCGTCCTGTTGCGCGAAATACTTTACGGCAGAAGGCCCGCCGCAGGCGTGGTGGACGGCGAGGCGATCGCGCTCATCCCCGCCGGGCCGGATAGTCCGGTCATCGACGAGATCAACCGCGCGGTAACGGCTTTGGCGCCGGGGCTGGGCGGCAGCCGACTATCCATCGGCGTCAGCGGCGTGGTCGACGGCGAGGGTCTGCGCGGCGCGGTGGAGGAGGCGCGCTACGCGCGCCGGATGGCGGCGGGTCGCTTGCAACCGGCCAGCGTCGTGGGCCACGACGAACTGGCCACCCACATGCTGTTGCTCGCCTCGGTTCCCGACGAGGTCCGCCGCATGTTCCGGCTGCGTCTGCTCGATCCGCTCACCACCTACGACCAGGACAATCGCGCCGATCTCGTGCACACGCTGGAGACGTTCCTCGAGGTATCGGGCTCGTGGACCAAATGCGCCGACCTCCTGCACGTGCACGTGAACACCCTGCGCTACCGCATCCAGCGCATCGAAGAACTCACCGGGCGCGATCTGTCCCGCCTGGAAGACCGCGTCGACTTCTTCCTGGCGCTCGCGCTGCGCTGAGCGCCGGCGTCGCCGCAGTGCTCGAATCATTTTGCTGTCGTAGCCAATTCGACGGCAGGCTCAAACCTAAGGTGCGCCGACCTGGGTGATCTTGTACGTACCGAGGCGGGTCATCAGATCCTGATGCAGCACACGCAGCAGTTCGGTCAGGTCGGATTGCTGGGCGCGGGTGAGACCGGAGAGCAGCTCCGACTCCCGGCCGAGGACCTGGTCGACCAGCCGTTCGACCAAAGCGTGCCCGGCACCGGTCAATTCGACGATCACCCCGCGCGAGCCGTCGCCGAGCGGGGCGCGGGTCACCAGGCCTTCGGTTTCGGCCCGCGCGACGCGCTGGGAGATCGCGCCCGCGGTGAGCATCGTCTGCTCCTTGAGCTGCCGGGTGGTCAGCCGGTAGGGCGCGCCGCTGCGGCGCAGCACGCCGAGCAGGTCGAGGGTGGCCGTGTCGACTCCTTCGGCGGCCAGCACCCGGCGGCGATCGTCACCGAATGTCTTGGCCAGCTGCCAGATTCGGGTCACCACCCCGATGCCGTCGACCGGAGTGCCCGGCCGCTCCCGCTGCCACGCCATCGCGATCGCGTCGACCGGATCGTCGGGATCCATGCGCACCTCCTGGTTGCGTTTAGCCCTAAACAAGAGCTACGGTTTAGATCTAAACGTACCCCATATGAGAGGTAGACATGCCACGCAACATTGTGGTGACCGGTGGCGCAACCGGAATCGGCCGGGCGATCGCCGCGGCCTTCGCGACCGCGGGCGACGCCGTGGTGATCACCGGACGACGCGCCGAGGCGCTCCGCGCGACCGCCACCGAACTCGGCATCACCGACCGGGTCTGCGACGCCACCGATCCCGTACAGATCGAAGCGCTGGCCTCCGCGCTGCCCGAACGGATCGACGTCCTGGTCAACAACGCGGGCGGCAACACCGACTTCGACCAGGACTCCCCCACCGACCTGGCCGCCGTGGCCGCCGCCTGGCGCGCGAACCTCGACGCGAACCTGATCAGCGCGGTGCTGATGACCACGGCACTGCGCGACCGCCTGGCCGCGGGCGGGACCGTGATCAACATCGGGTCCATCGCCGCAGACAAGGGGGCGGGCGCGTACGGCGCGGCCAAGGCCGGTCTCGCCTCGTGGAACATGCAACTGTCCGCCGAACTCGGCCCTCGGGGGGTCACCGCGAACGTCATCGCCCCCGGCTACATCGCCGACACCGAGTTCTTCCGTGACCGGCTGACCGAGCAGCGCCGCGCTGCGCTCATCGCCGCTACCCACACCGGGCGGCCCGGTCTCCCCGAGGACATCGCTTCCGCGGCAACCTATCTCGCCTCGCCGGGCGCACGTCAGCTGACCGGTCAGGTGTTGGCGGTCAACGGCGGCGAGCGCACGAGCCGGTGAGCGACCGCCGACCGCGGCGCGCGGAGCGAGGCGGCGAATAGGGTCTATCCGGGCAACCGGCGCGGCAGGGTCTAGCATGAGCGGGCTGGTAACGGTGGATTTGCCGATCCCAAGGTGGTTCGATGACCAAAGCTGTTCCACAGCCGGTGGCGTTGGGCGATGAAGCGGCCCGCACCCTGGCGAACGCCACGAAGACCGTGCCGCAGATGGAGTCGATCACTCCGCGGTGGTTGGTCCATCTGTTGAACTGGGTACCCGTCGAAGCCGGTATCTACCGACGTAACCGGGTTACCCACGAACAAACCGTCGATATCCAGTGCGACAACTTCGACGAGTCTCCGCTGCCGGAGACCTTTATCGACTACGAGCGGGACCCGCGCGAGTACCGGCTCAAGGCCGTGCACACCATCCTCGATGTGCACACGCGCGTCTCCGATCTGTATTCGAGTCCGCACGATCAGATAGCTCAGCAGTTGCGCTTGACCATCGAAGCGATCAAGGAGCACCAAGAGGGCGAGCTGATCAACAGTCCGGATTACGGTCTGATCGCCAATACGGCCAAGAAGCAACGGCTCTCGACGATCGCCGGCCCGCCGACGCCCGACGACCTCGACAATCTGATCACCACGGTCTGGAAGGAGCCCGGCTTCTTCCTGACCCACCCGCAGGGCATCGCCGCGTTCGGGCGGGAATGCACCCGGCGCGGTGTGCCGCCGCCGACGGTGAGCATGTTCGGATCCCAGTTCTTGACCTGGCGCGGGATCCCGATCATTCCGTCGGACAAGGTGCCGGTGGAACGCGGTAAGACCAAGTTCCTGCTGATCCGCACCGGCGAGGCCCGCCAGGGCGTGGTCGGCCTGTACCAGCCGGGGCTGGCAGGCGAACAGGGACCGGGGCTTTCGGTGAAGTTCATGGGTATCGATCGCAGCGCGATCGCGTCGTATCTGGTGTCGCTGTACTGCTCGTTGGCCGTCCTGACCGACGACGCGGTGGCAGTGCTCGACGGAGCCGAGGTGGGCAAGTTCCATGACTACGCACCGACCTACCGGAGCTGACATCTCGCGCCCAGCCGACGACGGTGGTGCCGGGTGGCTGCCGGACGAGGCGACGCTGAATCGTCTTGCCGGCGAATTCTTCTCGGCGCTGCCGTCGGCGTCGGCGGCCCTGCCCGCCACACCGGCGGGCGTGAGCGTGGCACAGCCGGACTTCCCGACGTCGCCGCCGAATGTGCCTGTGCCGTCACCGGTGCCGACGGCGACTTCCCCGGGCGCGCCGGGGTTTTCGGGTGCCCCGCACCCGGGCGCGCATCCGCCGGTGGGTACGTCGGGCGCGACCGGCACCGGACGCGAGGCACCGGGTACCTACGTCCCCGGTGTGTCCGGTGTCGAAGTGCCGTCGGGTACTGCGACCCCTGCTGTAGCGACATCGGATACGGCGCAAGGAGTCTCGGGCAGCCCGCCGCCGGGCGGTCGAACTCCGGAACCCTCCGTGCCCGGCGCGGCGTCCGCGGCGACTCCGAGATCCGCCGGCGCTGCACCGCCCGGTGGCGCCACTCCCGTCCCGTACGTACCGACCTGGGGCAGCGACGTTCCGATGTCGGACGCGGCCGGGCGGTCGTCGAACTCGGCGGTGAACCCCGCAGACGTCCACCGCGATCCGTTCCTCGCCGCACTGCCCTCGCTCCGGGAAGTGCTGTCTCCGCAGCGCTTTCCCGAGGCCGCGCGGCAACCGTCGACGGCGCCGAGCTTCTATTTCCTGGAGCCCACGGCGGCGGCACCGGTCCCGAGCGGTATCGCGCCGAACCGTTTCCCCGCCGCGCACCCACCGTTCGACGTGCACGCGGTGCGCAACGATTTCCCGATCCTGCGGGAGCAGGTGAACGGCCATCCGCTGGTCTGGTTCGACAACGCCGCGACCACGCAGAAGCCACGGGCGGTGATCGAGCGCATCGCGCGCTTCTACGAACACGAGAACTCCAATATCCACCGCGCCGCACACGAATTGGCGGCGCGCTCCACCGATGCCTACGAGCAGGCCCGCGATATCGTGGCTCAGTTCATCGGCGCGGCTTCGGCCGAGGAGATCATCTTCGTCCGCGGCGCGACCGAGGGCATCAACCTGATCGCACAGACCTGGGGCCGCAAGAATCTGCGTGCGGGCGACGAGATCGTCATCTCCCATCTGGAACACCACGCGAACATCGTGCCCTGGCAGCTGCTGGCGGCCGAGACCGGCGCCCAGCTGCGGGTCATCCCGGTGGACGACAACGGTGAGCTGCTGCTCGGCGAATACACCCGGCTGCTTTCCGATCGCACCAAACTCGTTTCGGTGACCCATGTCTCGAACGCGCTCGGCACCATCACGCCGGTGCGCGAGATCGTCGCCGAGGCGCAGCGCGCGGGTGCGGTCACGCTCGTCGACGGCGCGCAATCGGTGCCGCACGCCGCCATCGATGTGCGCTCGATCGGCGCGGACTTCTTCGTGTTCTCCGGCCACAAGGTGTTCGGCCCCACCGGAATCGGCGTGGTCTACGGGAAATCCGAGGTACTGCAGGACGTACCGCCGTGGCAGGGCGGGGGCAACATGATCAGCGACGTGACCCTGGAACGTTCGCTGTTCCAGCCGCCCCCCGGGCGATTCGAGGCGGGCACCGGGAATATCGCCGACGCGGTCGGTCTCGGTGCCGCGATCGAGTACGTCCAGCGCCTCGGTATGGACGCCATCGCCCGCTACGAGCACGGGCTGCTCGAGTACGCGACGCCGCGGGTCGCCGCGGTGCCGGGTGTCCGGCTGGTGGGCACCGCCGCGGAGAAGGCGAGCGTGCTCTCCTTCGTCATGGCGGGTCACGAACCGATCGAGGTCGGTAAAGCCTTGAACGAGAAGGGCATCGCGGTCCGGGCGGGGCACCACTGCGCCCAGCCCATCCTGCGACGGCTGGGTCTGGAGGCGACGGTGCGCCCGTCGTTCGCCTTCTACAACACCTGCGCGGAGATCGACCGGATGGTCGCCGCTCTCGAAGAATTGGCAGTGCGCACCCCGCGATCGCGCTGAGCGCTGCACCTTCGATCACACCGAGGCAGCAGGGAGGATCCCCCGGCTGCCTCGGTGTTTCCCGTTGAGCAGGCCCGGCCGCGATCAGTAGGACTGCGCCCGATCTGACCAATGTGCGTTCAACTCGCCGGACACGCCTGCCGGAAAAATGATCTTGATCGGGTTACCGTCCGAGGTGTAACGCTGGTCGGGGCGCTCGGCAAGCCGGTCGAGCCAATACGTCGAGTCGAAGGCGACCGGCTCTCTGCCCGAACGGATTCGCGGCACCGCGGTGCGGTCGATGGAACCGAACGGGGACGGAGCGGGCTCGGCGCCGACCAGCATGACGGAGTCGAAGGCGTAGTGGGTGCCTGCCCAGTCGCCCGCGACGGCCAGGGCGCGGTCGGCCGGATAGATCCCGAGCGGCAACGCCATGGTGCGCACCGGACCGGGCGTCGCGGCCGTGATCGCGCGGACGTTCTCGGCCAGCTCGCGCTGCACGCCGGCGCCGTCGAGCTGACCGAGGTTCGCGTGGGCGGCGGTGTGGGCGCCGATCTCGTAGCCGTGCGCCGCGAGCCAGGACAGTGCGCGCTCGTTGCCCGCGAAGGGCTCGTTGTTGACATAAAAGGTTGCGGTAGGGGCGAAGTCGGGATGCTCGGCGCGGAACTGCTCGAGGATGCCGAGCGCGGTGTCGGGTGCGGGCTGCCCGTTGTCGGTGAACGAGACCTGACTCAGGGTCGAATCGTCGAAGGTGAGGACCACGGGATGGGTGCCTGCGGGGATGTCGATGGCAGCGGAGGCATAAGCCGACGCGGTCACCGGCCGATAGTTCTCCCGGTACAGCCGATCGAGCTCGGCCCGGAACTTGGCCGGGGTCTGGTCGTACTCGCTGACCGGCGCCGCGGACAGCTGGTGATACATCAGGATCGGCACGACCCCGAGTTCGTTCGCCTGCACCGCAACGGGATCGGGCGCCGGTGCGACCGCGGACACGGCGTCCGCCGTCGCGCTCACCCGCTGGTCCCCTACGGCGGATTCCGCCGCGGTACATCCCGTGCCGGCCGCGAACAACAATGCCGACAACATAACTCGAACACCGATCGTTGTGCTCTTCGCCATCGGTCCAACGCTACGCGAACTCGCCGATTTTCCCATGGAGGACATTGACCGAAAGTAATCGCGACAGTGCGGCACAGCCGGGATAGTAGAAACATCTTCGAACGAAAGTTGGTGTGCGCGTTGCTCGAATGGGTCCGCCTTACAGGACACCGACGGTTGACGGCAGTAATTGTTACCGCAGCCTTATCGATTCTCGTCGCTTCTGTGACCATCAGCTCGGTCCGGGCCGAACCCACCGGTTTGACGGTGACCGGTGTGCCCGCGGGCACGATCGGCGCGACGGCCTTGTCCGCCTTGACATTGCGGGTGGACGCGCGCGATCACGATCCGCGCGCCATGCGACTCGAGCTGGACGGCGAGCCGGTCACCGGACAGGTCGAGGGCAATTCCGTGGTGTACAGACCGGAGAGACTAGCCAGTGGGGGGCACAGATTCACCGCCGAGATCCCGGCCGGGGGCGCGTTCGGCTTCTTGCGGACGGGCCCGGGGGCGACCGAGACCTTCACCGTGGACAACGACGCACCTGTGCTCGAGGTGAGCCAACCGGCGAACGTGACGTCCTACCGTCAGCCGGTCACCGTGCGCGGCAAAGCCCAAGGCGCAGAACGCGTATCGATCGGCGATCAGACCGCGGCCCCCGCGGCCGACGGAACATTCGAGATCCCCCTCCCGCGCGCACCGATCGGCGCGCGCGTGGTCGCGGTCGATCTCGCGGGCAACGAAACCACCCAGCCGATCACCACGGCCATGGAGACGGCACCGATCCGGGCGGTCCACGTCACCGCGCACGCGTGGTCGCACGAGGGGCTGCGCGAGGACGTGCTGAACCTGGCCCGCGACGGCCGGATCGACACGGTCCAGCTCGATATCAAGGACGAGGACGGCGTCGTCGGCTACGACTCCCAGGTGCCGCTCGCCCGCGAGTCCGGCGCCGTCGAGGCGATCTACGACGCGCCCGCCGCACTGCGGCAACTGCACGACATGGGCCTGCGCGTAGTCGGCCGCATCGTCGCGTTCCGCGACAGCCGGATGGCCGAATGGGCCTGGCACGCCGGGCATCCGGACTGGGTCATCCAGAACCCCGGCGGCGGACCCTACGCGAGCAAATACGGGCCGATCGCGTTCACCAATTTCGCCAGTCCCGAAATGCGCCGATACAACATCGATCTCGCCGTCGAGGCGGCGAAACTCGGTTTCGACGGCATCATGTACGACTACATCCGCCGCCCCGACGGTGACCTCTCGCAGATGGTGTTCCCCGGATCCACCGAGTCCCCGAGCATTTCGATCGCCGAGTTCCTGCGCGAGAGCCGCGATCCCGTGCGCGACGCGGGCGCCGATCAGAGCGCCGCCGTCTTCGGCATCGCCTCGACCCGCCCGGACCAGATCGCGCAGGACATTCCGCGCATGGCCCGCCACGTCGACTACATCGCACCGATGCTGTATCCGTCGCATTGGAACGCGGGTGAGTACGGCGTCGCGAACCCCGACTCCCAGCCTTACGACATCGTGTTCCGCTCACTCCAGGACTTCCGCGCCCAGACCCAGGGCACCGGCGCGAAAATCGTGCCCTGGCTCCAGGATTTCAGCCTCGGCGTGAACTACGGCCCGCACGAGGTGCAGGCTCAGATCGATGCGTCCCGCGACGCGGGCGTGCACGGCTTCTTCCTCTGGAGCCCGACGGTGCGGTACCACCTGGCGGGCGCGGCACCCGCCTGAGTCCGCTTGGCGCGCAACGGCAGATGGAGTGCGTCACGGCTCCATCTGCCCTCCGGGCTCACCCGCTGAACACGTCGAACACTTCTTCGGCCCGGTCCCGGGCGCGGTACATGTCCCAGGCCTTGTCGGCGAGTTCGTCGGGGTCGAGGGTGTGGCCCGCCGCATCACCGAAATGCCCGGGAGCCGCGGTGACCATGGCGTGGATGTCACCGCGCTCGATCAGGCCGCCGATGGTCAGGGTGCCCGCGTAGACACCGCGGCCGGCGAGACCGGCGTGCAATGTGACCGCGTAGTTGCGCAACGCAGCCGAGGCCAAGGCCAGTTGCCCGAGCATCGGCATGGGCAGCACGCTGGAGAGCCCGCCCGCGAACAGCAGTCCGCCGGAACCGCGTTCGAGCATGCCCGGCAGGACCTCGCGCACCAGCTCCAGCGCGGGCCAGACCAGTTCGAAGCCGGATTGTGCGGTCGCCACGTCTATTTCGGTGATGTCGGCGAGCGGGGCGGCAGGCTGGGTCGTCGCAGGCCCGTAGTAGGCCACTTCCACCTCCCCGCCGATCGCGGCCAGCGCGGACTTCAACTGGGCGGGATCGGTGATGTCGGCAGCCTGGGCCGTGGCATCGATTCCCTGCGCGGCAAGGTCTTTCAAATACTGCTCGTGCCGAGCCGGGCTGCGCGAGATCAGCGCGACCCGGAAGCCTTCGCGGCCGAAGCGCGCGGCCATCGACATGCCGAGGCCGGGACCGGCGCCGACGATCACCGCTGTTGCTGGGGACATCTCTCTCCTCCTGGATCTTGAGGGGCTCCTCATTTTCAGAAGGTAGCACGAAATCGAGGAGCCCCTCGACTTTTGTAGGATGGTCCCCATGACCAGACCGCTGCGCCGTGACGCGGCCCGCAACCGCGAGAAGCTGCTGCGCGAAGCCGCGGATGTATTCACCGAGCAGGGCCTGGACGGTTCCCTGGAGGAGATCGCGCGCCGCGCCGGAGTGAGCATCGGCACGCTGTACAACCACTTCCCGCACCGGGACGCGCTGATCGAAGCGCTGCTCCCACCCCGTTTGGCAGCGCTGGACGAGTTCGCCGTCCGCGCGGCGGCCGAGCCGGACGCCTGGGCGGCGCTCACCGGATTCCTCGAAGATCTACTCGGCCAGATGACCGCCGACCGCGGCCTGCTCGAGGCTCTCACTCGCGATCACCCCGCCGCCGACCAGCTGGCCGCGGCCTGCCATCGCGGCATGTCGCACTTGGCCACCCTGTTGGAACGGGCCCGGCGCGCGGGCGTGCTGCGCGCGGACGCGAGCGACGAGGACGTGACGAATCTGGTATGGGCGCTGTCGCTGCTCGGCGAGGCCACCGGCTCCCCCGCCTGGCGGCGCTGCCTGGAATTCGTGTTCGACGGCCTGCGTTCGAGCAAGTAGACCGACCCCTCGCGAAAGGATCAGTACTGTGCCGCATGCCAAGGCCGCCGACGGCGTTCGCCTCGCGTACCAGACCGCGGGCGCCGGCACACCGCTGGTCCTGCTCGCCGGACAGGCCAACAACCACCACTGGTGGGACGGGATCCGCACGGACTTCGAAACCCGGTATCGCACCGTCACTCTCGACTGGCGCGGCACCGGCGACAGCGACAAACCCGACGAGGCGTACAGCACAGTGGGTTTCGCCGCGGATGTGGTCGCCGTGCTCGACGATCTCGGGATCGAGCGGGCGGCGGTGTACGGCACGTCGATGGGCGGGCGGGTCGGCCAGTGGCTGGCGGCCCGGCATCCGGATCGGGTGCACGCACTGGTACTCGGCTGCACGTCACCGGGTGGCAGGCACAGCGTCGAACGCGGCCCCGAGATCAGGCAGTCACTCATCCAGCCCGACGCGACCGCGGCCCGGCAGGCGCTGCTGGAGTTGATGTACACACCGGAGTGGCTGGCCCGCACGCCCGGCCCGTTCACTACGCTCGGCGACCCCGCGATGCCCGCCTACGCCAAGCGCAGGCACCTGGTCGCGAGCAACAAGCACAACGCGTGGGACGTGCTGCCGGAGATCGGCGCGCCGACGCTGGTGGTGCACGGCACCGAGGACCGATTCAATCCCGTGGCGAATGCGCCGCTGCTGGCCGAGCGGATCCCGCACGCGCGCATGCAGCTGATCCCCGGCGCTCGACACGCCTACTTCGATGAGTTCCGCGAGGTGGCCGGCTCGCTCGTCCTGGATTTCCTCGATGCGACCTGATCCTCGAACGTATCCACCCCCGCTCCCTTTTCAGTATATCCAATTAATCAGCCAATTGTCAAAACCTTGACTTCATAAGTGCCGCAGAGTTAATCTATAAATGCGGGAAACATTCGAAACGGATTCGATCCGAGCAAATAACTTCGAATGCCTATTGCGCTGCCGGAAATCTGCGAGTAATTTGAGGCGTTGCGCAGGCCGCCTCCTGTCCGGACTCTCGAATCAAACAGCAGTGAGTATCACCGTTCGCGGTGATGCTCACTTTCTTGCTGATGCGTGAGCTCTGTCCGCAGGCGTGCACGTGCAATTCGTCAGCAGCGAAGTCCCGAAAGGACGCACCGTGCCCGTATCGCCCCAGTCCGACGCCGATCACGCCGTGGCCTTTGCCGCTATCCCCGGAGCGCCGCACCGGTTGTCTTTCGCCAGAGTGCAAGAACCCATCGATGTGCCCAAGCTGCTCGACCTGCAAACCGATTCGTTCGGCCGGCTGATCGGCGCATCGGACTGGCGCGCCAGGGCGCTTGCACGCGGCGAAACCGACCCGGTCGGCGGACTCGGGGAAATACTCGCGGAACTGTCCCCGATCGAGGATTTCGCCGGCACCATGTCCCTGTCTTTCTCCGATCCTCGGTTCGAAGAGGTCAAGGCCTCCATCGAGGAGTGCAAAGACAAGGACATGACCTACGCGGCGCCGCTGTTCGTCACCGCGGAGTTCATCAACAACAACACCGGTGAGATCAAGAGCCAGACGGTCTTCATGGGTGATTTCCCGATGATGACCGACAAGGGCACGTTCATCATCAACGGCACCGAGCGCGTCGTCGTCTCACAGCTGACCCGCTCGCCCGGAGTTTATTTCGATCAATCGGTGGACAAGACCACCGACAAGAATCTGTACAACGTGCGCGTCATCCCGTCGCGTGGCGCGTGGCTGGAGTTCGACGTCGACAAGCGCGACACCGTCGGCGTCCGCATCGACCGTAAGCGTCGCCAGCCCGTCACGGTGCTGCTGAAGGCGCTCGGCTGGAGTCCGGAACAGATCGCCGAGCGGTTCGGCTTCTCCGAGGTCATGCTGTCGACCCTGGCGAAGGACCACACGAACGGGGCCGACGAGGCGCTGCTGGACATCCATCGCAAGCTGCGTCCGGGCGAGCCGCCGACCAAGGAGTCCGCGCAGACCCTGCTGGAGAACCTGTTCTTCAAGGAGAAGCGCTACGACCTCGCCCGCGTGGGTCGCTACAAGACCAACAAGAAGCTCGGCATCACCGACAGCACGGCGACCACGCTCACCGAGACGGACCTGATCGCGACCATCGAGTACCTGGCGCACCTGCACGCCGGCGACAAGACGATGACGGGGCCCGGCGGTGCCGAGATCCCGGTCGAGATCGACGACATCGACCACTTCGGCAACCGTCGCGTCCGTACCGTCGGCGAGCTGATCCAGAACCAGATCCGCATCGGCCTGTCCCGGATGGAACGGGTCGTCCGCGAGCGGATGACCACCCAGGACGTCGAGGCGATCACACCGCAGACCCTGATCAACATTCGCCCGGTGAGCGCGTCGATCAAGGAGTTCTTCGGCACCTCCCAGCTCTCGCAGTTCATGATGCAGGACAACCCGCTCGCCGGGCTCACGCACAAGCGTCGCCTGTCCGCCCTCGGCCCCGGCGGCCTGACCAGGGAACGCGCCAGCCTCGAGGTGCGCGACATCCATTTCAGCCACTACGGCCGGATGTGCCCGATCGAGACGCCGGAAGGCCCGAGTATCGGTCTCATCGGCTACCTTTCGGTGTACGCACGGGTCAATCCGTTCGGCTTCATCGAGACGCCGTACCGCCGGGTCGTCGGCGGACAGGTCACCGACGAGATCGTCTACCTCACCGCCGACGAAGAAGAGCGCTACGTGCGCGCGCAGGCCAACTCACCAGTCGACGCCGACCGGCGCCTGTCCGAAAGCAAGGTGCTGGCACGGCGTTTCGGTGAGGAGGTGGAATACGTCGCCCCCGCCGAGGTCGACTTCATGGATGTCTCACCGCGCCAGATGGTGTCGGTCGCCTCGGCAATGATTCCCTTCCTGGAGCACGACGACGCCAACCGTGCCCTGATGGGTGCGAACATGCAGCGTCAGGCCGTGCCGCTGATCCGTTCCGAGGCCCCGATCGTCGGTACCGGCATGGAATTGCGCGCGTCCATCGACGCAGGCGACCTGGTTCTCAATGACAAAGCCGGTGTGGTGGAAGAGGTTTCGGCCGACTACATCACCGTGATGGCCGATGACGGCACCCGGCGCAGTTATCGGCTGCGCAAGTTCGCGCGGTCGAATCAAGGCAACTGCTACAACCAGCGACCGATCGTGGACGAGGGTCAGCGGGTCGAGACCGGTCAGGTGCTCGCCGATGGACCGTGCACCGAGAACGGTGAGATGGCGCTGGGCAAGAACCTGCTCGTGGCGATCATGCCGTGGGAGGGCCACAACTACGAGGACGCGATCATCCTGTCGCAGCGCCTCGTGGAAGAGGACGTGCTGACCTCGATCCACATCGAAGAGCACGAGATCGACGCCCGCGACACCAAGCTCGGCGCCGAGGAGATCACCCGCGATATCCCCAACGTCTCCGACGAGGTCCTGGCCGACCTCGACGAGCGTGGCATCGTGCGCATCGGCGCCGAGGTCCGCTACGGCGACATCCTGGTCGGCAAGGTCACCCCCAAGGGCGAGACCGAGCTGACCCCGGAAGAGCGGTTGCTGCGCGCGATCTTCGGGGAGAAGGCCCGCGAGGTGCGCGACACCTCGCTCAAGGTGCCCCACGGCGAGTCCGGCAAGGTCATCGGTATCCGGGTGTTCTCCCGCGAGGACGACGACGACCTGCCTCCCGGTGTGAACGAGCTGGTGCGCGTCTACGTCGCGCAGAAGCGCAAGATCCAAGACGGTGACAAGCTCGCCGGCCGCCACGGCAACAAGGGTGTCATCGGCAAGATCCTGCCCACCGAGGACATGCCCTTCCTGCCCGACGGCACCCCGGTCGACATCATCCTCAACACCCACGGTGTGCCGCGGCGTATGAACATCGGCCAGATCCTGGAAACCCACCTCGGGTGGATCGGCAAGGCCGGCTGGGAGATTCAGGGGGAACCGGATTGGGCCGCGGCACTGCCCGAAGCGCTGCGGTCTGCGCCGCCGAACAGCAATCTCGCGACGCCGGTCTTCGACGGCGCCCAGGATGCCGAGCTGGCCGGGCTGCTCGGGTCGACGCTGCCTAATCGGGACGGCGACGTGCTGGTGGGCGCGGACGGGAAAGCGACGCTGCTCGACGGGCGTTCGGGTGAACCGTTCCCGTACCCGGTGGCGGTCGGCTACATGTACATCCTGAAGCTGCACCACCTGGTCGACGACAAGATCCACGCCCGCTCGACCGGTCCGTACTCGATGATCACCCAGCAGCCGCTCGGCGGTAAGGCCCAGTTCGGTGGCCAGCGCTTCGGTGAAATGGAGTGCTGGGCGATGCAGGCCTACGGCGCGGCTTACACGCTGCAGGAACTGCTCACCATCAAGTCCGACGACATAGTGGGCCGGGTGAAGGTCTACGAGGCGATCGTCAAGGGCGAGAACGTGCCCGAGCCGGGCATTCCGGAGTCGTTCAAGGTGCTCCTCAAGGAACTCCAGTCGCTGTGCCTCAACGTCGAAGTCCTTTCCGCCGAAGGCGTTGCGATCGAGATGCGTGACGGCAACGACGAGGACCTCGAGCGCGCGGCGGCGAACCTGGGCATCAACCTGTCCAGGAACGAAGCCGCCACCGTCGACGACCTGCCCGGCTGACCGACGCTACGCGTGCCGAGATCGTCACCGGCGGTGACGATCTCGGCACGGGCACTCAAACGTGGACCGCAGCCACCGCATCGACCGCGTCGGGATTCTTCGGCTTGGTCCGCGGCAGGAAGAACGCCGGTATCAGGGTGAGCACGATCAGCACCAGCGCCACGATGTAGGTGTGACTGAATGCCGTTGCGGCCTGGTCCAATCCGGCCTCCAGCACGCCCGGCGGCAGCTGACTCGCCAGTTCGGGCTTGGTGGTCGCGGCGATCGCGGGTAGCGCGAACTCCCGATCGTTCAGCAGGGCGGTCAGCACCACCGAGATCGTCGCGGTGCCGATCGAACCGCCGGTCTGGTTGATGATGTTCATCAGGGTCGAGCCGCGGGCGACCTGCTGGTGGGTCAGCGTCTGGATCGCCGCGGTCATGATCGGCATCATGGTGCAGCCCATGCCGAGACCCATCACGAACAGGGCGGCCAGCATCATCGGATACGACGTGTCCACCTTCAGCTGCACGAAGAACGCGGTGCTTACCGCGATCAACGCGATGCCGACCAGCACGATCTTGCCCGGGCCGATCTTGTCGACCAGCTTGCCCGCCACCGGCATGGTGAGCATCGCGCCCAATCCCTGTGGCACCAGCAACAATCCGGTCTGCAACGCCGATTCGCCGCGCACCTGTTGCAGATAGGCCGACAGCAGCAGGCTGCCGCCGAAGAAGGCGATCGCGAACAGCACCATGGTGAGCACCGAGAAGGTCAGCGCCCGGTTGCGGAACAGGTGCAGATCGATCAACGGGTGCTCGGTGCGCAGCGCGTGGAAGACGAACGCCACCAACAGGATCAAGCCGATGATCGCGGGCAGCAGCACCTTGGTCGCGAGCACCGTGCCCTCGCCGGGGATCGACGAGACGCCGAACAGGAACAACGCCAGGCCCGGCGAGGCGAGCAGCATGCCGACGAAGTCGAACGACTCCGCCGGTTCCGGCTTGTCGGCGGGGAACACCACCTGCGCCAGGATGAGCGCGACGATGCCGATCGGCAGGTTGATCAAGAAGATCCACTGCCAATGGAATTCGATCAGCCAGCCGCCGAGGATGGGGCCGCAGATCGGGCCGAGCAGCATCGGCACACCGAGCACCGCCATCACCCGGCCGACCCGCTGCGGACCGGCCGCGTGCGTCATGATCGTCATGCCGAGCGGCATCAGCATGCCGCCGCCGATGCCCTGCACCACACGGAAGGCGATGAGCGACTGGATGTTCCAGGCCAGCGCGCAGAGCACCGACCCGAGCACGAAGAAGGCGAGCGCCGCCATGTACAGGCGCTTGGTGCCGAATCGGTCCGCGGCCCACCCGGTGAGCGGAATGACCGTGGCCAGGGCGAGGGTGTAGCCGGTCACGGTCCACGCGGCGATGGCGTAGCTCGTGTCGAAAGTGTCCTGGAAGGTGGGCAACGCGATATTGACGACGGTGATGTCGAGAATCGACATGATCGCGCCGAGTACCACGACGCCCGCCACCTTGAAGACCGCCGCGTCTAGTTTGTCGGCGGTCGGATCAGGCGTCGTCGCCTGCGTATCCGGAGGTTGTGTCACCGCTTCAGCGTTGCACTTCTTCAGCCGCTACACCAGCAAATTGTCCTGCCATTCGCGAGAAAAGTTCGATTTCGGCCAGGGCGGCCGCGGTCGCGACCGCACCGGCCGGCAGCAGCGGTAGCCGGACCGCCGGACTCGGAATCCGGCCCTGAGCCGCGAGAACGGCCTTGATCACGGTAGGGTTGGGCTCGGCGAAGAGGGCGGCCGACAGCGCGGCCAGCCGGTGCCCGAGTGCGCGCGCCTCCCCGACCCGGCCGTCGCGCCAGGCCGTGATGAGCGCGGTGAACGGCGCGGTGGCCACGATGCCGGAGGCCAGGATCCCGCCCTCGGCGCCGAGCGCCAGCAGCGGCGAGACGAACAGGTCGTCGCCCGCCAGCACGGCGAAGTCCGCGGGACGTGCGCCCATCAGCGCGATCGTGGCGTCGTCGATGCTGCCGACGGCGTGTTTGACGCCGATGATGTTCGGGTGCGCGGCGATATCGAGCAGGGTCTCCGCGCAGAGCGTGCGGCCGGTGCGATAAGGAATGTTGTAGACCACCAGCGGCACCGGGCTGCCGCCGGCCAGCGCCCGGAAGTGCGCGAGCACCCCGGCCTCGGTGGGCCGGGTGTAGTACGGCACGACCGTGAGCGCGGCCGCGATCTGCCCCGACAGCGCGGCCAGCGCGTCGGCGGAGTCGGCCGTCGAGTTCGAGCCGGCGCCGACGATCAAGGGCGCGTTGTGTTCCCGGCACACGCTCGCGCAGATGTCGATGACCCGCGCGCGTTCGGCCGGGGTCAGCGTCGCCGCTTCGGCGGTGGTGCCGAGCGCGACCAGGCCGGTCGCGCCCTCGGCGAGCGCCGAGTGGGCCAATCCGGCCAGCGCGTCGGCGGCCAGGGCGTTCTCGGCGGTGAACGGCGTGACAAGAGGGACGAAAAGGCCTGCGAGCGTCATGGTTATGAGGGTGACGGGCGCAAAGCGTCAGGTCCAGTTCACATTTCTACATTCGAGCATAAGCTGACCTGATGCTCGACATTCGCAAACTGCGCCTGCTGCGCGAGCTCTCGCACCGGGAGACCATCGCGGCGGTCGCCGAGGCGCTGGCCTACACACCGTCGGCGGTATCGCAGCAACTCACGGCGCTGGAACGAGAAGCGGGCGTGCCGCTGCTCGAACGGACCGGGCGGCGGGTCACCCTCACCCCGGCCGCCCGCACACTGGTCGAGCACGCCGAAACCATCCTCGCGGTGCTCGAACAGGCCGCCGCCGACCTGGCAACGGCGCGTACCGAACTCGCCGGCACGCTGCGGATCGGCGCCTTTCCCACCGCCATTCGCACCATTCTCTCCCCGGCGCTCGTCGCGCTGAGCCGGGATCATCCCCGTCTCGAACTGATGGTCACCGAGATCGATCCGGCGACGGCGCCCGCCGCGTTGCGTGCGGAAGCGCTCGACGTCGCGCTGGTGCAGGAATACGACTATGTGCCGGTCGAACCCGACCCCGCACTCGACACCGAGCCGCTGCTGGAAGAGACGATCTATCTGGCCGCGCCCACCGCCGAACCGCTCGTCGCGTACCGCGAAACCGCTTGGATCGCAGGGATTCCCGACACGCTGTGCTACACGATGACCGTCCGGGCCTGCCAGGCAGCAGGTTTCACGCCGCGGGTCCGCCATCACGCCGACGATTTCGGCACCGTGCTCGCGCTCGTCGCGGCCGGGCAGGGGGTCGCGCTGGTGCCGCAGCTCGGCGCGCTGGACTGCCCGGCCGAGGTCACGCTGACCCCGCTGCCGGCCCGGCGGCGCACCCACCTGGCGTATCGGCGCGGCACCGGCAATCACCCGGCGGTCCGGGCAGCCCGCGCGGCGCTGGTCACGACCGCGAACGCCGGGTGACGCCCGGGTCGGCCCGCGCCGCGTAGGACCGCTGATTATCCGGTGCGGCCCCGGGTAACCGTCGGTCAGTAACCGGGAGGTGGTGGCCTGTGCGGACGATATCGACCGATATCCCGGCGCGCCTGGATCGATTGCCGTGGTCGCGCTGGCACTGGATGGTGGTGATCGGGCTGGGGTCGGTCTGGATCCTGGACGGCCTCGAGGTCACCGTCGTCGGTAGCGTGGCGAGCCGATTGTCCGAGCCAGGCAGCGGGATAGACATCACCGCCGCACAGGTTTCCGGCGTGGCGGCCGCGATGTACGTCACCGGCGCGTGCACCGGGGCGCTGTTCTTCGGTTGGCTCACCGACAGATTCGGCCGCAAGAAGCTCTTCCTGATCACCCTCGCGGTGTACTTGATCGCGACGGCGCTGACCGCCGTCTCGTTCTCGATGTGGTGGTTCATCCTCTTCCGCTTCTTCACCGGGTTCGGAATCGGCGGCGAGTACGCGGCGATCAACTCCGCGATCGATGAGCTGATCCCGCGAAAATACCGCGGCCGCATCGACATCGTGATCAACGGGACCTATTGGCTCGGCGCGGTGGGCGGTGCGCTGCTGTCCATCGTCGCGCTGAACACCGATTGGTTCGCACCGAATATCGGCTGGCGCTTGACCTTTGCGCTCGGCGCGGTGTTCGGACTGATCATTCTGGTGGTGCGCAGGCATGTACCGGAAAGCCCGCGCTGGATGTTCATCCACGAGCGCGAGGACGGCGCCGAACGGATCGTCGCCGATATCGAGAAACAGGTCCGCACCGATACCGGCGCCGAACTGGAAGACGTGTCGGAGCAACGGATCGAGATCGAACAGCGGCGCACCATCAGCTTCCGCGAGATCGCGGCGGTGATGGTGCGGCACTATCCGCGCCGCAGCGCGCTCGGGCTCGCCCTGTTCGTCGGCCAGGCGTTCCTGTACAACGCCATCACCTTCAATTACGCGCTCATCCTGGCGAAATCGTTCGACGTGCCCGACGATCGGGTCGGCTACTACTTCGCGGTGATCTGCTTCGGCAACTTCCTCGGGCCGCTGCTGCTGGGCCGGTTGTTCGACACCGTCGGACGCAAGCCGATGATCGCGGGCTGTTATATCGGCTCGGCGGTCCTGTTGTTCGGCACCGCATGGCTTTTCGCGGCGGGTCAGCTCTCCGCGGTGACCTTGACCGCGTGCTGGACCGTGGTGCTCTTCGTCGCCTCCTGCGGGGCGAGCGCGGCATATCTGACGGTGAGCGAGATCTTCCCGATGGAGACCCGCGCGATGGCCATCGCGTTCTTCTACGCGATCGGCACCTTCGCGGGCGGCGTGGCCGGTCCGCTGGTGTTCTCGAAGTTGTCCGCCGACGGCGACCCGGGCAAGACCGCGCTCGCCTTCGCCATCGGCGCGGCCACGATGTTCGCCGCGGGCCTGGTCGAGCTGGCCTACGGCGTGCGCGCGGAAGGCCGCTCGCTCGAGGACATCGCCACACCGCTGAGTGCCACGTCGAAAAGCTCGGCGACCTGATCTGGGCAAATTGTCTCAGACAATCTAAACTCGAGCCTGCCGATCCGCCGAAGGGACAACGATGTCAGCCACCACGCCACCGGCCCGCGCGTACAACCGACTGGTGACCTCCGGCTGGAACCGGCTCGCCACCATCTACAACAATCCGCTCGCGCAGCGGGTCCTGTATCGGCCGCCGCAGGACGAGATCATCGACCGGTTGCGCCGCGCGGATATCCGCCGGATCGCCGACGTCGGCTGCGGCACCGGCATTCTCGCCGCCCGCATCCAGCAGGAGTTGCAGCCGGACGTGATCTACGGCTGCGACGCCTCCCCCGGCATGCTGCGGCAGGCGAAAGCCCGCTCCGGACAGGTGAACTGGATCAACCGCCGGGCCGAGGACCTCGGCCTGCCCGCGGGCGCGGTCGACGCCGTCGTCTCCACCCACGCCTTCCACTTCTTCGACCAGCCCGGCGCGCTGGCCGAGTTCCACCGGATCCTTTCCCCCGGTGGGCTACTCGCGATCGTCGTGATCAACCCGCGCAGCCGGTTCGCGCCGCTGCTGCAACCCACTCCGCTCCAGGGGGTCGCCTACTTTCCGCCGCCCGCCGAAATGCGGGAGCTGATCGAGGCGGCGGGCTTCCGGGTGGTCGAGCAACGACCGGTGCGCCGGCCCGTCCCCGAAGCGTTCGTCCCGGACCAGCTGACCGTCGCGCGCAGCGGCTGAAATCTCGGCGTGCCTCGCCGACGGGCTGTCGGCGGCGCGCGGTAATCTTGTCGCTCGGAACGCGCTGCCCCAGACCCCGCCAGCCGACCACACAGCAACGAAATCGGTCGAGGTGGGAAGGGGCAGTTCGTGGATCAGCCTGTCGATATGCCGGATATCACGCGGGGTGACGGCAGCCAAGGCGCGGCGACACCACTGCTCGTACCCGGAACCGAACCGGTCCATCCGATCGAGGAGGTCCTCGGCGCGGGCGCGTGGCAGAACGCGGGCACCTTCCGGTTCTGGCTGGCCGACGAGCGCTGGGAATGGTCCGACGAGGTCGCGCAGATCCACGGCTACGCCCCGGGCACGGTCCAGCCGACCACCGAACTGCTGCTCTCCCACAAACATCCGGACGATCGGGAACAGGTCGCCAACACCATCGCGCGCACCGTCGAAACCGGTGAGCCGTTCTGCAGCAGACACCGGATCATCGATACCCGAGGACGGGTACGCCACGTGCTGGTGGTCGGTGACGACATGCACGACGACAAGGCGAGAGTGGTCGGTACCTCCGGCTATTACGTCGATATCACCGACACGCTGGCCGAGGATCGCAGGCAAACCCTCGACGGCGCCCTGCCCGAGCTGTACACCGCCCGCGCCGCGATCGAACAGGCCAAAGGCGCGCTGCGGCTGGTCTACGGGATCAGCGCCGACCAAGCCTTCCGCGTGCTCGTCTGGCGCTCCCAGGAGACCGGTGTCGCACTGCGCGTCCTGGCCACCCAGCTACTCGCCGAGCTCACCACCCTGGACGGCCCGATGGTCGAACTCCGCACCCGCTTCGACCATCTGCTGCTCACCGTCCACGAACGCATGTGATGACGGGCTGTGCCATTTGTCCTCGGTGAGAGTGGTGCCGGGCGCATTACGCCCTTCCCTCATCGGCGCGGGCAAAACGTTCGTCCGGCTCGGTGTCGGCGGACTCTCTGGCCCGTAGTTCGCCGCCGTTGCGGGCGCGGACCGCGTTGATGGCAGCGAGCGCGATGCCGAGGGCGACCAGGATCAGGCCGCGCAACCACACCTCGCCCTCGATCCGGGTGAACAGGAACAGGCACGACGCCAGGCCCAGCCACGGGATGAACACCGGCACCCGGAAATGGTCCGGTTCCCCGCCCGCGGCGCGGCGCAGCACCAGCACCGCGGCGTTGACGGCGGCGAACACGACGAGCAGCAACAGCACCAGAGTGGCTGCGAGCGAATCGACTTCGCCGGTCGAGGCGAGCACCAGGGAGACCGCGGAGGTCGCCAGGATCGCCACCCACGGCGTCCGCCGCCCCGGCAGCACCCGGGCGAAGAGCGGCGGCAGCAAGCCGTCCCGGGCCATGCCGTAGGTCAGCCGGGACGACATGATGCCGGTGAGCAGCGCCCCGTTCGCCACCGCCACCAGCGCGATCAGACTGAACAACCAATCCGGCAGCTCCCCGGCCGCCCGCACCACCTCGAGCAGCGGACCACTGGACCCGCTCAGTTGTCCGGTGGGCACACTGGCACTGGCCACGAAGCCGATCAGCACGTAGACCACCCCCGCGGTGAGCAGCGCGCCAAACAGCGCCCGCGGATACGAGCGCCGCGGGTTCTCGATCTCTTCGGCCAGATTCACCGAGGTCTCGAACCCGACGAACGAGTAGAACGCGAGCACGGTCCCGGCGAGTACCGCGCCGAACGGCCCGTGCTCGGCGGTGCCGACCTCGGTGACGCGATGCAGGTCGCCGTCGCCGCGCGCGATGATCCACGCGCCGAGCCCGATGATCAGGACCAGCCCGCCCAATTCGATCAGCGTCGCCGCGACATTGGCGCGCAGGGACTCTTTGATCCCGCGAATGTTGAGCGCGGCCAGCGCGGCCAGGAAGACCACCACGACCGCCGCCGCGGGCAACGAGATCAGCGCCTGCAGGTAGTCCCCGGCGAAGGCCCGGGCCAGCGCGCCCACCGAGACCAGCCCGGCCGCCAGCATGCAGAATCCGACGAACGAGCCGGCGGCGGGCCCGAATGCCGTGGTGACGTAGTGCGCGGACCCGCCCGCCCGCGGATACCGGGTCGCCAATTCGGCGTAGGACGCCGCGGTGAGGGTGGCGAGCGCGAGCGCGACCAGCAGGGGCAGCCAGACCGCGCCGCCGCTCTCCCCCGCCACCGAACCGACCAGCACATAGACGCCGGCGCCGAGGGTGTCGCCGAGTATGAAGAAATACAGCAGGGGTGTACTCACCGTCCGCTTCAACGCGAGGGTCATGCTGGTCCGATACCCAGATGATCTCTGTTGAAGCGCCGGCCCTCCGAGTTCAGCCGGCAGTGAGTGTGGCGGGCACCGGGTTCTCGGCCGGACGCCCGGGCACAGGCAAGCCGATATGGCGCCGCGATTGCGCGACTTTGCGCATGATCGGCTCGGCTTCCTCGCCGCGCCCGGCGGCGGTGAGCGCGCGGCTGTACACCCGCATGGCGCGCAGCCGACGCACCGTGGCCGAGACCTCGGTGAGCGCCCGCACGGCCTCCGCCGCGATCGGCACCGCGGCTTCGGCATCGCCGCTGCAGAGGGTCACCTCGGCGAGCCGGGCCAGCGCCCAGCCCTCCTGATGCCGGCGTCCGTCACGGCGGGCCACCGCGAGCGCCCGCTCGCACAGTTCCCGGCCTTCCGCCGGATCGCCCCGCTGCAACGTCGCGAAACCCAACTCGTGCAACGCCATTGATTCGAGCCGCAGGCTTCCCACCATGCGCGCGAGGAACAGGGCTTTGCCCGCGGCCTCGACCGCTTCCGGCCAGCGCCGCGCGTCGCAGTAGGCGCGGGCCAGGGTCGCCCAGCCCATCCCCTCGCTCCACTGGTTGCCGTCCTGGCGGCCCAGTTCGATGGCCCGCCGGAAGTGCTCCACGGCCACATCCACCTTTTCCTGGTAGGCCATGGCCGTGCCGAGCATCTGTTCGGCGAGGATGGCGCCGGGGCGGTCGCCCGCCTCGCGCAGCATCGCACCGGCCTGGCGCAGGATGTGCCCGGCACTCAGATCGCCCATGCCGACCAACCGGGCGACGGCGGCGGCCAGTTGGGCGCGCGCGGTGGTCCGCAGGTCGCCGTCGTTCTCCGCGGCGTGACTCATCAATTCGAGCGCCTCGGCCACCTGCGGCAGATGCTCGCCGGCGTCCCCGCCGACGGCCAGCGACAGCGCGAGATCGACTGCGAGCGCGCGGGTCTGCGCCCCGGGCAGTTCGGTGACCTGCCGATAGAGCGCGACCAGGCCGGATCGCTCGGTCATCGCCCATACGGCACATTGCCGTTCGTCGGTGAAGCGCTGCCCGGCCCGCTCGGTGACGGCGTAATACTCCGTGCCGACACCCGGATCGCGAAGTTCCACAATGTTTTTCGCGCTCGCCAGATAGAAGTCGAGCAGCCTGCGCAGGGCGAACGGCCATTCCTGCTGCTGCAACCGACCGGCCACGCCGCGGGCGAACAGCCGCAACAGGTCGTGATAGCGGTAGCGGCCCCATTCCGGGGTCTGCAACATGCCCAGATCGACCAGTGCTTCGCAAAGCCGCTCGGCCTCGGCCGGCTCCCGGTCGATCAGCGCGGCGATCGCGGCGACCGACAGGTCGGGCGCGTCGGAGAACGAGACCAGGACGAACACGCGCGCCAGCTCGGGCGCGAGTTGCCGGTAACTGTCCCGGAACACGTGTTCCACACTGGTATTGCCGACCGTGAGTTCGGCGAGCCGGCCGCGCTCGTCGGCCAGCCGCTCGGCCACGGCGGCGAGCCGCCAGTTCGGCCGGCTCGCCAGCCGCGCGCCGACGATCCGCAGCGAAACCGGCAGATGCCCGCACGCGTGTAGGATTTCGCGCGCGGCGTCCGGCTCGTCCGATACCCGCCGCACCGAAGCCATGCGCTCCAACAGCGTCAGCGATTCGTCCGGGGTGAGCACGTCCAGCGGAACCAGCCGCGCGCCGAACAATTCCGCCAGGCTCGAACGGCTGGTCACCAGTACCGCCGCCGTGCCGGGACCGGGCAGCAGCGGGGTGAGGTGCTCGACGTCGCGCGCGTTGTCCAGCACCAGCAGCGCTCGCTTGTCCGCCACGGTGTCGCGCCACAGCGCGGTGCGCTCGGTCAGCTCCGCGGGCAGCTCGCCGGGCTCGGTGCCGAACGCGCGCAACGCGACCGCCAGCAGCACCTCGGCCGAGCGCGGATGTTCGTCCATGCCACCGAGATCGAGGTACAGCACGCCGTCCGGATAGTGTTTGCGCGCGCGATGCGCGAGATGCACTGCCAGCGTGGTCTTTCCGACACCGCCGAGGCCGGTTATCGCGATCACGGGGCGCCCGGTGCAGTCCGCGTCGAGCAGTCCGCCCAACTCCCGGGCCAGTTCCGCGCGCCCGACGAAGTCGGCGATATCCGGCGGCAACTGCGCCGGGACGCGCGGGAGATCGAAGCTCTTCGGAGCGGGCGGCGGTTCGTAGGCGGGCTCGGTGTCCATCGACTCGGCCAACAGGATCTGCTGATGCAGGCGCACCAGCTCCGGCCCGGGCTCCAGGCCGAGTTCATCGGCGAGCAGCCGGCGCGCGGTCCGGTAGACCTCCAGCGCCTCGACCCGCCTGCCGCTGCGGTGCAGCGCGATCATCAGCAGTTCGTACCACCGCTCGCAGTGCGGATCGGCGGCGATCAGCGCCTCCGACTCCGCGACGGCGGTCGCGTACCGGCCGAGATCCAGCGCCACCGAGACCCCGACTTCGTACATCGCCAGGCGCAACCGATCCAGCCGCGTCCGCTCACCTTCGGCCCAGGGGCCGGGCAGCCCGATCAGCGGATCGCCGCGCCACAGCTGCTGGGCAGCGGCCAGCTTGGCGTTCGCGTCGTCGGCCGCGCCCGCTCGCCGATCGGCTTCCGCGGCCGCGATCAGGTCCTCGACCGCGATGACGTCGAACTCCACCGGCACCCCGAGGCGGTAGCCGCCGCGCGTAGAATCGAGCCACTCGGTCCCCGCACCCGGGTGCCCGTGCGCGTCGAACTGCCTGCGCAGGGCGAGCACATGATTGCGCAGCACACTGCCGGCGGTCTTGGGCGGGCGCGCGGACCACAGGCGCGCGACCAATTGCGTCGTCGAAAGCGTGCGTCCGGGCTCGGCCGCGAGCATGGCCAGTACGGCCAGCAACTGCGGGGCGGCGAGGTCGAGCTGCTTGTCGCCCAGCCAGACCTCGACCGGGCCCAACATCCGTAACCGAAGTGCGGCCGGCCCCGCCCCGTCGAGTCCTGAACATTGCTGCGGTGCCACTCGAATCCCTCACATCCCGTCAGCGCAGACCATGCCGGTACAGCGGACTCACCGGAATATGCGAGCAGTTAGGCGACCACCGGTCGCCGTCACCTCTGCGGATGGCAAGTCGGCCATGTAATGACCGTAGAAGCGTGCCGACCGGACGGCAATCCGAGATTACCCGAAGATGATCGAGAAATTACGGGGCGGTGCGACAAGCGCTGCGCCGACCTCGGACCGGGGATCCTACCTGGCACCAGTGCGCGCCGGCGATCTCACCGGGCACCTTCGGGCAGCAGATGCGCGAGCAGCAACTTGATCAGCAGCACCGGAGCGAACCACGCCAGCGCATGCGGCACCGTCAGCACGCTGGTCACGCCGACGATCGCGAAGGCCGTGACCCCGAACGCGATCGGCCGACGCAGCTCCTCCGGCGAGATCGTGACCGCGACCGCGCCGATCATCGCGAGTGCGTAGACGACCAGCGCGCTCGTCCAGGTGAAGCCCGGCACCACCGCCGCCAAGATGAACGGCTGTAGGTGGATCGCGACGAAGCCGAGATGGTGGGCGGCGGTCCGGCCGGGTCGGTGGTACCAGCGTTTCGCCGAGTCCGTCGCATTGACGACGGCGCCGCCGAACATGTCGAAGGCGACCACGGCGACGATCGCGGCTCGCCACACCGCCAGGTCGGCGTGCAGGCTCAGCGCGAAAGCTGTTGCCGCACCGGCGAATGCCGCCGCGAAAGCGGTGGTGACCTCGCCGTGGCTCGCGTTCGGAGCGATCAGTCGATCGGTGAGCGTGGTCATTTCCGGATTCCTTCCACACAGAGCTGCACCAGCGGGTCGGCCAGCTCGCGCAGCGAGACCTGCGGGTCGGCCAGCGCCTGCACCAGGCAGCCCTCGATCGCGCCGACGATCACCGCGGCATGGCGAGTGTCGATGCCGTCGCGGAGTTCGCCGTCGGCCTGCGCCTGAGCGAGGAGATCGGCGACGGCGTCACGGTATTCGCGATACATGGCGGCCAGGTCGAGCGGCGGATTCGAGGCCCATACGTCCAGCAGCACGCGTGCGTGATCCGGATGCGCGGCGAGCAGGTCCACGATGCCGCGCACCAGACGCGTCAATCGCGTCAGCCCGCTCCCCGCACCGAGGTCGCCGAGCACCTTCGCGGCCCGTGCCGAATAACTCTCGAAAACGCCGGACAGCAACGCATCCCGGCTGTCGAAGTACAGATACACACTGCCCTTCGCGATGCCGGCCGCCGCCGCGACATCCTCGATCCGCGCCGCCGCGAACCCTTTACGAGCGAACACCCGAACAGCGGCGTCGAGGATCTCCTCCTGCCGCGCAACCCGATCAACTCTCTTCGGCACAGGCTTATTATGAATGACCAGTCAGTCATAAATCAACCCCCGCGGCACGCACTCGGCGCATGCCTACGGACGCATATCGTCCTGGCCGCGAACGCTGCCGGGCGCCGGATTCCAACCGCTGGGGCCGAAGACCCACCGTTCGTTGCTGCCGTCACGGGTGTCGTAGGTGGCGCCGAACGGCAGGTGCGTGACCTCTCCGCTGTAGTACGCCAAGCGGAGCATGTCGACGGCCAGCCAGTAGGCGTGATGGGCAGCCGTCGATTCCCACTCCGCGCGTTCGAGTGCCGTCAGGAAGTGCTCGTCGCGGCGTAAAGCGTCGCCGTTCGGGCAAGTCCAGTACAGCACTCGCTCCGGACCGCTGTAGCCGCGCGGGACCAGCTCGCGCGGCGTGCCGCACACAGCGCACGGTCCCACCGCCCGCGGCGCGAAACGGTCTCTCAGCCAATGCAGGTCGATGATGCTGTGCTCGGTGTCGCGGGCACAACTGCCGCCGGCCGGGACCGCACAGTCCGGACAACGCATGTCCTTGAATCCGTCGCCGGTATCGGGCCAGCCGGCGGGCCACCGCGCACCGCAGCGCAGGCAACGGAACTGCGCCCGCTGGGCGGCGGTAACCGAGAACTGCGTGACGAACCCAGGCTTGTCGCGCAACGGCCCCAAATACCCGGGATAGGTGCCCAACTCCGCGCGCGGCCATCCGCCTGCTCGCTCCTGCGGCCACAGCAGGCCGATGACCTCGTGCACCGCCTGTCGATCCCAGGCCACGCCGGGTCGAGCCGGAAGCCTTGCGGCATTGAGATACTCGGTCAAATCGTCGAGGTCCGACAGCGATGACGCGTTCTTCCGCGCGAGCTCCCATACCCCGGTTTCGTCGTACCCGGCCCGGAGTGCCGCCGGTATATCGGCCCATTGCAACGCGATTCGAATCTGGTCCTGATGCCTGCGCTCGGCCGCGGCTCGGGCGGCCGATGCCGCGCGCTCGTCCGCGCTGCCCGGCCACGGCTCCACCGACCGATCGCCGTACACCCGGCGGGGTAGCCCCGTCAGCGCCCCGGCACCGGGCGGAAGCACATCCTCGTCGTGATAGTAGCCGTGCCGGCGGCCCGCCTGTCGATCGAACTCGGCGAACCCCGCCTTCATTCTGGCGATATCTTCCTTGCTGATCTTCTGCGAGTCCTCCGGCGGCCTGAAATGGCGCCCACCGACTTCCTGCGTCACCGCTCACCCTCCCCGTCACGGCCTGAAATTCGTGCAGACGAACGGTACCTGGCGTCTGCCGTCGAGCCGAGTCGACACCGACGGAAGGCGGTTCGGGGCCGGGTGCCCGGCTCAGTATGGGAGTGCTGAATTATGTTCGGCCCAGAGCTTTTCGGTGGCGGAGCCGCCGGGTGGGGGGACCAGGCCGTTGATCATCCAGAGGTCTTCGCTGGTTTCGTCGGCGTGGAACTCCCAGTGCAGGTTCGGGTGCCGGGCCAGGTGGGGGTGCAGGATGGTCTTGATCCATTGCGCAGTGCGGCGGCGGCTTTCCCGGTCGGGATTGCGGCGAGCAATGTGGTCGATGACGACGCGCACGCCGGCCGGGGTGGGTTCGCCGCCGACGTAGAAGTTCTCCGGACGGGTTTCCTGGAAGACGGTGACGACGTAGAACCTCGGCAGGCCGACCTTTTCGTAGTGGTCGGCGATACGCATGGCCAACTGGCGTTTCTCGTCGTCACCGAAAACGCCGGGCGTGTGATGGATTGTCCACAGGGGCATGACTTTTCGTACTCCTAGGCGAGATCAGCGGGCGACCGCGAAGGTCAACCGCTCGACCGGACCGGACAGCGCCGCCTTGACCTCCACAGTGACGGCGTCGGCGAGCACTTCGGTGTCCCCCGCCGCCACGCCGTCCAGGATCCGCGCGGCGATCTCGACGGGCGTGGCCTTGGGCTGGGCGACGGCGGCGACCATGTCGGTATCAATGAAGCCCGCGTGCACCCCGACGACCTGGGTCCGCTGCCGCGCCAACTCGACTCGCAGCGAGTTGGTGACCGACCACGCCGCCGCCTTGGACGCCCCGTACGCACCACTGCCCGCCAGCCAGGACAGCACCGAGTGCATGTTCACCAGTGCCCCACCGCCGTTCGCGGCCAGGATCGGCGCGAACGCCCGCGCCACGCGCAGCGGCCCGAACACGTTGACGTCGAATGTCTCGGTGACACTGTCGAAGTCGCCCGTCGACAAGGCCGCCGGCAGCAATATTCCGGCGTTGTTGAACACGATCTCGGCATCGGAAGCAAGCTCCGCCAGCTCCGCGACCGATTCGGCGGAACGCACCTCGAGCGCGGCGGTGATCACCTCCGGGCGCGGATCCGAGTATGCCGAGCGGGCAGTGGAGTACACCTTGCGCGCCCCGCGCGCCAGCAGTTCGTCGACCAGTGCCGCACCGAGCCCGCGCCGACCACCGGTCACCACGGCCACCTTGCCTGCTATTGCCACCATGCATCCTCCATCTTAGTAACGATGTCGTTAGTTAGATGGAAGCACAGCATCGCTGACTAACGCAAGCGTTAGTTATACTGGCCGGGTGGCGATGGAGTTCGAGAGAAAGTTGCGCGACCGCGACGCGTGGTCGATCGGCGAAGGCTGTTCGGCCGAGCGCGTCCTGCGCCTGCTGAGCACCAGGACGGTGTTTCTCGTGATTCGCGAATGCTTCTACGGCACAACACGGTTCGAGGACTTCGTGAGCCGCATCGACACCTCCGCCCCTGCGGTGTCCCGGGCGCTCAAACAGCTGGAAGGCGCGGGCATCGTCGCGCGCGTGCCCTATCGAGAGCCCGGAAAACGAATCCACGACGAGTACCGCCTGACGGCGTCCGGTGAGGACATGCTGCCGGTGTTCCTGTCGCTGGTGCAGTGGGGCGACAAATACCTGCAGGACGGCCGCCCGCCGCTGACCTTCGTCGACGCGGAGACCGGCCGACCCCTACGGGTCCGGATCACCACCGAGCCCGTCCCGGAACCGTCCTCGGACGATATCGAGATCCGGCTGAACCCGGCTAGGTGAGCCTGCGGGCATCCTCGCCGTCACCGCGCACCAGCGGTTCCATTTCGCCGGGCGTGATCGCCGGAAATGTCCCGCTCTCCGTCCGTCGCACGACTCGCGGCACGGATCGCGTTGCGGCGCTTCGATTTCCGGCGCGGAAAAGTTGCCGTTCGAGCAAGTCTGCGCCGTGCGGGGTGCCGCCCGCCGCGGCGAAACCCGCCGCGACCCGTTCCGCCCCGGCCCGGCAGGTCAGTGCCCGATCGATCGCGGCCCGCAGATTCGACACGCTCATCCGCTTTTTCGGCACCCAGGTGCCCGCCTCGTTCGTCACCACGCGGCGCGCGACTTCGGACTGATCCCGCCCGAACGGCACGACGCACACCGGCACACCCGCGGCGAGCGCCTTCTGCGTGATGCCCATCCCGCCGTGCGACACGACGACGGCCGTGCGGTCGAGCAACAAGTGATGCGGCAGAAAGGATTCGACCCGAGCGTTCGCTGGTACCCGAAAGGTCGCCGGGTCGATCGCGCCGGTGGTGACCACCGTGCACACATCGCTGTCCGCGAGCGCGTCCATCGCGGCCTGCGCCAGTTGCCCGTCGTCCTGGAATTCGGTGGAGCAGGTGACCAGGGCCAGTGGCCGATCGATCTCGTCGAGCCACCCCGGACGCTCACCCGCGGGAGCCCACAGGCCGGGACCGATCTGCCGCACCGAGTCGGGCCAGTCGCTGCGCTCGTCGTCGAACGGCGGCGCGGTGAAGTTCAACAGCAGCGGAGGCTGTTCCAGATAGTCGAGCGCATGATCCAGCGCGGCCAACCCGTACTGGCGCCGCGCATCGTTGAGCGCGGGCAGCATGTCGTCCCACAGCCGGTTCAACACCCACTGGACTCCGCTGTCACGCAACCGCCCGAGCGGCCCGGACATGGGATACAGCCCGGGCCCGAACGGCGGTACCTCCCGCGATCGGATCGGCAGCAGCATCGGCGCCCACGAGGCCCACGGCAGTCCGCTCGCCGCGGCGTAGGTCTGCGCGCCCACCGTCGTCACATCGACCAGCAGCGCGTCCGGACGTTCGGCGCGCACCGCGCCGCGAATGGCCGCGATCTCGTCCGGGATCCGCGCCACCAGAGCACGCATGGCGGCCCGCAGCGCGCCGATCTTCGAAGTAGCCGCCCAATCGTCGAGGGTGTCCTGCGCCAACCGCGCGGGCAGCTCGATAACGTCGATACCCAGCCGATCGAGAGCTTTCTCACTTCCCGGGAGCGTCATCACGGTGACGTCGTGTCCCCGCTTTACCAGTTCTGCCAGGACCGGAGCTATCGGATAGAGGTGGCCCTTGGCCGGCGAAGTGAATGCCAGGATCTTGGTCATGACTCAAGCTAACTCATAGCTATCACTATTGCAGCCTAGGTCGAATGCTACGTTGTGGACCATGAGCTTCTGGGGTGGCCGTCGACGTAGCGCGCTCAATTTGTGCACATCAACAGTTTTGACGGCGCTGAGCCTGACGATCGGTGCAACTTCAGCTGCGGCAACCGACCCGAATTCCGGAGAAATCGGACTTCCTGCGCAATCTTCTGGCAAATGGCTAACCGACAGCGCCGGGCGGGTCGTGGTGCTGCACGGCGAGAACATCGCCGACAAACGTGCGCCATATCTCCCTTCCGCCGCCGGATTCGGGGCCGAAGATGCCGAACTGCTCGCGCGCGAGGGCTTCAACGCGGTCCGGCTCGCCCTCTTCTGGGCCGCCGCCGAGCCGGTCGCCGGCCAGTACGACGACGCCTATCTCTCCGATATCGCGCGAACCGTCGGCCTGCTGCACGAGCACGGCATCGTGACCGAACTGGAGTTCCACCAGGACATCTGGTCCGCGAAGTACGGCGGGGACGGCGCACCGGACTGGGCCGCGATCGACGACGGATTACCCAGCGGCGCAAGCGATCTGGTAGCCGCGAACCTGTCGAATATCGCCTATTGGCGCGCCACCGACAATTTCTATGCCAATCGGCCCGGCCCCGGCGGTATCGGCATCCGGGACAGGTTCTTGCGGATGTGGACCCACGTGGCCGGATTCTTCGCGGGCACACCGGGTTTGATCGGCTACGGGCCGCTGAACCAACCGCCCGCGGGCGCGGCGTTCCTGCCGTGCCTGGCCGATGCCTGCCCGACGGTGACGGTCGAGCACTTGCGCGCGCTCAACCGGGACGCCACCGCCGCGATCCGGCAGGGCGACCCCGCCACCCCGGTGTGGGTGGCACCGCTGATCACCGCCAACTACGGCACACGGCCCGAGCTGGGCCGACCACCGGACGCGAACGTCGTGTACGGCTTCAACTCCTACTGTGTGGTCGCGGCGCTGCAGGGCGGCGGCGGACTGGGTTGCGCGCCGCAGTGGGAGGCGAGCGTCGCTCGCGCGGCGGAATATTCGGCAGTGGCCGACGTACCGGCGGTCGTCACGGAGTTCGGTGCGACAGGCGCGGCCGACGCGCTGAGCGAGACCGCGGAGATCTTCGACCGCAACCAGAACAGCTGGCTGCACTGGACATATTTCGGTGGTGACCCGGCCACCGTGTCCAAAGACGCTGACGCACAGGCCATCGTGACCGACGGCCACGCCCCGCGCACCCCCGGCAACGTACGCGAAGCCAACCTCGACGCGCTGGCCCGCCCCTATCCGCAGCTCACCGCGGGCACACCCGGGCCTTGGCGCTTCGACCGCGGCACAGGCGTGTTCACCTACTCGTGGCGCACCGCGCGGGTCACCGGCGGGGTCTTCGACGACGGCGCCGAAACGGTCATCGCGGTGCCGCAGCGGCAATACCGCGCGGGCTACCACTTGCGCATCGACGGCGGCACAAGGGTTTCCGAGCCGGGCGCGACGCAGCTGCGGATCGCGTCCTGTCCTGGCGCCGGACAGGTCGCGGTGACGGTGCTCCCGGGCACCGGGCCCGATCAGCAGAGCTGTTGAGCCTGCGCGCGAAACATCCGGCTCGGCCGGACCACCCGAGAAAGAGGACGACACCGATGAAGGTCTTGCGAATCAGTTCGGTTGTCGCCACCGCGATAGCGATGGCGACGGTGTGCCTGGCTCCGGCCGCGACGGCGGCCGAACCCGGCGTCCGCTACGTGGCATTCGGGGACAGCATGACCGTGGCGCCGCACGGTGGCGGCGACGGTGTGTTCGGTCTGCCCGCGTACCAGGCGCAGCCGAAGACCGTGCCGGCGCCCAATCCGCTGGCCTGCGCGCGCAGTAACTTCGGCTGGCCCTCGATCATGGCCGCGCAGCGGGGGCTCGGCGCACCGCAAACCGGCGACTGGGCCGACTACGCCTGCCAGTCCGCCACCACCGACACCGAGCCCGTGAACAACCTGCGCACGCAGATCGATCAATCCATCCACGACGGAATGCTCGGACCCGCAACGCGATTGGTGACCATCCAGATCTCGGCCAACGACGTCTGGCACCCCGGGCAGGTCTCCAACTACGCCTACACGCTCGCCATGTGCCTCACCGATATCGTGCGCGGCTGCGACTACCGCACCGATCCGGACCACTACATCGACGCCGACGCGATCACCGGACCCAACCTGGCGCACCGGCTCACCGCGGGCCTCCGCGGCGACATGATCGGCGCCGTCCGCGCCGCCGCACCCCACGCGCAGATCCGCCTGGTCGGCTACGAGGACCAGAACCCACCGCCGGGTGTCCCCTTCACCTGCTTCTCCGTCTTCGGCCTGCGCTTCCAGTGGCCGCAATACCGAACCGCCTACGCGCACAAGCTGACCGACAACATCGAGAACGCGATGAGCGCGGCCGCCGACCAGATCGGCATCGGCTTCTGGTCCCTGCGACCGGTCGGCATCGGCCGCGACCTCTGCGCCCCCGCCACCCACTGGACCGGCCTCGCCGACCCCGGCGAACCGTTCTTCCCCTTCCACCCCAACCTACAGGCGCACTTCGACCAAGGCTCGTTCCTCAACAGGATCCGACTGGCGGAAGGCATCGCCTAGGGGTGAAGCCGGATCGGCCGAGCTGTCAACAGGTTTCAGTACACCTCACTGGACTCTCCGGTAGACCGCGCGCACGAGCGGGCTTATCAACGCGCGCGGAGTGTACTGACCACAGAAGGTCTGTACCTTGGCGAAGACGCCCGGAACGACCCGGCGGCGCCCGTCGGCCAAGCCCGAAAGCGCCTCGGCGGCAGCCCGTTCCGCACTCACCCAGCACAGCGCGGGCAGCATCGTGTCCAGCTTCGGCACCCCCGCCACCTCCGCGTACTCGGTACGGACCGGGCCGGGCGCGAGCAGTGTGCACCGTACACCGGTGCCCGCCAGCTCACCGTGCAACGATTCGGCCAGGGTGTTGGCGAACGCTTTGCCCGCCGCGTAGGTGGCGTTACCGGGTCCGGGTTGGTTGCCCGCGGTGGAGCCGGTGATGAGGATCGCGCCCGCGTCCCGGTGCACCATCCCGGGCAGCACGGCTAGCGTGAGATCGTGCATCGCGACGCAGTTCAGTTCCACCTGCTGCCGCTCCCGGGCCGGATCGGCTTGCGCGAGTTCACCATAGGTTGCGAAGCCGGCGTTATTGCACAGCACCGTGATCTCGCGTTCGGACAGCTCCGCGCACAGTTTCGCGCGGGCGTCCCGGTCGGACAGGTCGACGGCGCGGATCTCGGCCGCGACCCGATAGCTGCCGGACAGCCGGTCGGCGAGGGCACGCAGCCGATCCGCACGCCGCGCCACCAGGATCAGCGAATGGCCCTGCCGGGCCAAACCTTCCGCGAGCGCTTCGCCGATACCGGAGGACGCTCCCGTGACGACCGCGCGAGCGGTGGGTGTGGGTGCGGGCAAACTCATCGGATTCTCCTCGCTGTTCAGAATGGGGTCAGCGCGTGCGCCGTCACCGTGGCGCCGACTGTCACCAATGTTCGCAGTGCACCCGGCCCGTTGCGGTGACTGTCCCCTGCCGCGATGCGCCGGAAGTGCGCCGCGTGGTGTGTCAGCCTTATCCGCGCGAGGTGAGGCGCTATGTTGCCCGGATGCCGTATCTGCGACGAGAAGGACCGGTGTTCATCGCGCATCTGGGCAACAGGGATGAACGGGACACGGAGAACAGATTCAATCCCGAGTGGATCGCGGCGTTGGACGCGATCCTCGACGAGGCCACCACCACCGGCGGACCCGCCGCCCTGGTCACCACCGGTACCGGGAAGTTCTACTCGACCGGTGCCGACCTGGCCTGGGCCGCAGCACATCCCGACGCTATCGACGCCTATCTCACCGACCTGCAACGCCTGCTCGCCCGCATCCTCACACTGCCCATTCCGACGGTTGCCGCGGTGAACGGGCACGTCTTCGGCGCGGGTGCGTTCCTCGCCGTCGCCCACGACCGACGCATCATGCGCAGCGACCGCGGCTACTTCTGTTTCCCCGGCGTGACGCTCGGCGCCGACTACGCCCCGGCATCGGTAGAGCTGGTGCAGTCCCGTTTGCCCGCGCATCTGGCCCACCACGCGCTGGTCTCCGGTCAGCGCTACAACGGTCCCGACGCCCTCGCCGCGGGTCTGGTCGACGCCGTCGCCGATGACGACGCCGTCCTGCCCGCCGCGATCCGGTACGCCGAAGGGCTGGCCCACACCAGCGGACCGGTGCTCGGGCACATCAAATCGTGCCTGCACACCGCGGCGGCGAACGCCCTGCGCGAACCGGTCACCGGCTACAACCACCACGCGCTCGCCAGCCAGTCCTAGCCCCTGTCGCCGCGACCGCACCGACGAAGTCCGGGTCGGTGCGGCCGCGCCGGACAGGCCATCGCCCCGTTCCTGTTTGAGCCGTCCACTTCTGGGTAACGCCGCACGGAACGTCACGGCGACACGCCGGACGCCACGAGCGGCACCTCGATGCGACCACGGTGTTCGTTCCCAGGCAGTGCCGATACAGGAACGAGGATGCACCGTGCGCACTCTGTCTTTCGACAGCCATAACCTAGGCGCGATCGAGGAATTCCTGAACAGCGCCTACACGACCATGAGCATCGGCAACGGCAGCCCGCAAGACGCGTCGGCGCGGATCCGGCGCGACATACTCGGCGCGGTGAGCCTGGATCAGCTGGATCTCGGTTTCGACATGAGCTACGACGCCGATCCACTGGAACGGGTGTGCCTGTGCGCGGTGCAGACCGGCGCGATCGAGGAAACCTATCGCGACGTGGGCACGGATGTGTTCCACCCGGGCGAGGTCGGCCTGCTGACCCCGCCGGACCTGCCGTACCGCGGGACGATCCGCACCGCCCGCTACAGCATCACGATGTTCGACCCGGCGCTGCTGTCCCGGATGTGCGGTGCGCTAGGCAAGCCCGTCCGCTTCACCGGCCACAAGCCCACCAGCGCGGCGGCGGCCCGGCGGCTGAAACGCGCGATCGAACATCTGCAAGAGGTCGCCGCGGATTTCGCCGCTCCCCCGAGCCCGCTCGTCGCGGCCACGCTCACCGACTATCTGGCCGCGACCGTGCTGGACACGCTGCCCACGACCGTGGCCACCGAACCGACCGCGACGGACCGGCGCGATGCCCACCCGGACGTGGTGCGACGCGCCATCGCCTACATCGAGACGCACCTCGCCGAGGACATCGCCGTCGCCGATATCGCGACCGCCGCGTTCGTCTCCGTGCGCGCGCTGCAGCTGGCCTTCCGCAAGCACCTCGACACCACCCCGCTGGCGCTGCTGCGCCGGCTACGCTTGGCCGCGGCACACGAGCAACTGCGTGCCGCGGTCCCCGGCGCGCACGTCACGGTGACCACCGTCGCCCACCGGTGGGGATTCACCCATACGGGACGGTTCGCGATCGAGTACAAGCGGGTCTACGGCCAGCACCCGAGCCGAACTCTGCAGAGCTGAAACACTTTACGGGTGTGTACCCGCACCGACAGGCAGGCCCGTCACCAGACCGGCGATGGCAGGCCACGTCTCGGCGAGCAGCGCGATGAAATCGCCGTCGGTGAACGTGGAGAACGGACTGTCGATCGCGCAACCCGGGCTCGCCGCAACGCCGTTGAGCCGGTCGATGATGAACTGGTAGCCCTTCGGCAGCCAGCCCGGGATACCGACGACATGTTCGGCGAAGAACTCGCGCGTGTAGCCGAGCGAGACCTCGGGATTGCGACAGTACTTGTCCACCAGCCGATCTACGCCCGGACTCGGGATGAACTCGTCGTTCTGAGCTTGATAGATGTACATCGGCACGTCCGGATCGCGTTTGCCCAACTCCTGCGCGGTGATGGCGGCGCTCAGCTCCGGGATGTCCAGCACGTCACCGGGGCCGGTGTAGGACCCCAGATAGTTCCACCACGGGAAGAACGCGGAACCCTGTGTGTGGCAGAGCATTCCCTTGATCGAAGTCATGAAGCGGCCGAACCAGTCGAATTCGGTGTCGAGCACGTGCTGCACCTCCGGGTATTCCGTCGCGAAACCCCGCAGGGCCGCCCCGATCAGTCCCGCGCCGAGGTTGAAGTTGTTGGAGCGCAGCACCGCTCGTAGATCAGCCATCGCGACGCCGCCCATCGTGACGCCGACGATATTGATCTCCGAGGCGTACGCGCCGTGGTTCTCCGCGACCCAGCCCGTCGGGATCGAACCACCCGAGTAGCCCATCACCCCCACCCGCGCGTCCGGAGTCAGTTGCGCGGGGCGGAAGTTCTGCGCCGCCCTGATGCCGTCGAGAGTGGCCTGACCACCCAGAATCGCCGCGCCGTAGGCGGACCCCGGCCCCTGGTAGTCCGGGATCGACACCACCCAGCCCTGCGATATTCCCAGGGCGATGGCCAGCGACACCTCCGCCGAGTTCACATAGTCGACAGGTATCGAACCTTGTTGCACCACATACGACATCGCGCAGTACTGCGCCGTGGAGTCCTCCGCGACCTGATAGGACAGCAGCTTGAAGCCTTCCGCCGGTGCGGGACCACGCGGCTTGACGACGGTGGTGACCGTCGCGATCGGATTTCCGTGGCTGTCGTTGGTGCGATACAGCAGCTGCCACGCGTCGATGTTGAACGGAACGAGCGACAGCAACGCGGGCGTGATCATCCTGGCCTTGATGATGCCGCCCGGCGGAGTGTCGGCGATGACGTTCGCCGGTGCCTTGTAGAAGGGGTCCAACTCCGGCGGGAGGACCAGTACCGGCAACGGCGCGATCGGCACGTCCCGCGGAGCGGGTGCGGCTCGCCCGAGGACCGGGGTCGATGCCAGTACGACCACGCAGAGCAGGACGGCCAGGGTCATGCCTCGACGGCCGGAGCGGGGTTCATGAGTAGCAACGTTGCGCCACATGGGTACCTCATTTTCTCGCGGTCACCGGCGGATCGTCGGCGACCAGAATGAAATGATAAGGCAGATTATCAGAATTGCGCGGTTATCGTGATCGCTTCGCAACCATCACACACGGCCGCCTTGCTTGATTTGATCGCAGCTCATGGCCACCCATTGCCCCTCACCGACGTGAACTGTGATACAAGTCACCTTCTCACAGCTATTTCCTGGCATCACCGAAACACATCTGATAATTTCGCCTATCAGTTGCGGAATAGCAAATCTCCACACTCGGTTGGCACGCAGAGAACCCATGCGGGGATGGGCGGCGTTGCCGGAAAGGAATCCTCGATGAACGCACCCCGGACCGCCGCCGCACTGACGGCGGGCACCCTCCTCTTGAGCAGCTGGCTGCTCACGGCTTGCTCGAGCGACACGACCTCACCCACCCCTGCCGCGACGACCAGTCGTGGTGCGCCGACCCCCTCGACAACCGAGGTGCCGTTCCCCACCAGCGCGGTGCCAGAACCGTTGCCTACCAGTACCTTCCCGGTCCCGAGCACCGTCCCGAGCACGGTCGCGCCGCCGGTGTACCGCCCACCGGTCTCCGAGGCGCCGCGACCGCAAGCGCCCGCGCCGCAAGCACCGCCGGAACTTCCGGACCCGGGTTTCGCCCCGCGGCCAGGGTACTGACTCCGGCCCCCACGTGCTCCAGCCCCCACGTGCAGGAGAGGAACCAGTGCAACCGAACTCGACGATTTCCCGTCTCTGCATCACCGCGACCGCGACGCTGTGTACATTCGCGCACGCCGCCACCGCGAGTGCCACGCCCGAACCCGCCGGGGCCCGGATCGTGGTGCTCGGCGATTCGTTCGCCTCGAATTCCATAGGGACGGACCAGCACTCGAGCCAGTGCGACCGGAACCCGCGTTCCTGGCCCAATCAGCTGGCGCAGACGACCGGCGCGACCCTGGTCGACGTGTCCTGCGCCGGAGCGGCGCTCGACACCGGCACCGGCTGGAACCTCGCCCACCAGGCAAGGAAAGCCGCCGATGCCGCGGCCTTCGGTGCCGGAACCGAGGCCGTCCTGCTCCAATTCGGGCTCAACGACATTTGGGGCGACAACGACGTCGTCGCGTTGAACGTCGTGCTGCGCTGCGCGATCAACCTGCTGCAGGGATGCGAGCCCGATGCCGCCGGGCAGGGCCGGCTGCCGGACCTGAGCCGGATCACTCCGGAGAACTATGCCGCCCGCATCGCCCGGGTCATCGCATACGTCCGCTACTACGCTCCGCACGCACGTATCGCACTGGTCGGCTATCCCGAATTCTTCGACCCCGCCGGCACGACGGCCTGTCTCGGGCTGTTCGGTCTCGGCACGCTGGTGCAGCCGCGGGCGGCGGGACTCGCGGCCTATCTCGCGGCATTGCGCGCGGCCACCGCGGGTGCCGCGGCCGCGCTCGGGATCGAGTATTTCGATACCGCGGCGGCCTATCGCGGCCACGGGATGTGCTCAGCGGAGCCGTGGCTCAACGGAATCGGCGATCCCCGCGCCGAGTTGCTCGGCATCCCCGGGCATCCGTCACAGCGCGGTGACGCCGCGACCGCAGCGGGCATACGGCAGATGCTCGGGCCGCCGTGACGATCGAAGACACCCGCGCGCCCGTAGGCTTTGCCGCGCAAAGACCTGCCCAGCTCCCCTCACTCACCGGCATGCGCTGGTGGGCGGCGTCAGCGGTTTTCGCGTTGCACGCCGTGGTCTTCCTGCCCGCGTATCCGTTCCAGCACAGCGAGACCTTCCGGCGCATCCACACGGTCCTGCCGATGCAGCTCGGCGCGGCGGGTGTGACGTTCTTCTTCGTACTGTCGGGGTTCATCCTCTACTGGAACCGCCGACCGGGCGACAGCGCCAAATCTTTTCTACGCCGCAGGTTTCTGAAGATCTATCCGACACACTTACTCACGCTGGTGTTCTTGCTCGTCGTGGCACCGGTGCCGCTGGCGCGAGCGGTGGTCTGGGTGCCGAATCTGCTGCTGATCCACACCTGGGTGCCCGGTTGGACGGCACTCGGCGGGCTCAATGTGCCCTCGTGGTCGCTGGTCGCGGAAGTTCTGTTCTACCTTTCCTTTCCGGTCCTCGCGCCGTACGTCGACCGGCTCCGCGACCACCAGATCCTGCCCTGCCTGATCGCGGTCTTCGTGATGATCGTCGCATTGCACTGCGCCTGCTATCTTTTCGCGGACGGGCCGAAAGGCGTGGCGAACATCTTCGTGCCACGCCTGCTGCCCGGCGATGTGACACCGGAGCACGAGATACATTCCGCGCCAGTATGGTTCGCTCAGGATTCCATCCCTGTCACACCGTCGTACTGGCTGAGCTACAACTTCCCGCCCAGCCGCCTGCTCGAGTTCTACATCGGTGCGCTCACGGCCAAACTCGTCATGGTCGGCCGGTTCACCGCGACTCGATACCGCTACCCCTTGCTGCTGTTGGCCGCCGGGTACGCGCTCACCTGGGTGGTGCCGTTGAACTTCAAGCTGTCGGTGCCGATCATCCTGCCCGCCGCGTACGTCATCGCCACCGCATGCTGCCGCGACACGGCCGGATACCGCGGGCTCAACGCGAGCCGTCCGCTGGTCTGGCTCGGCGATCTCTCCTTCGCCTTCTACCTGGTGCAGTATCCGATCATGGTGACCGTCACCCAGACCTGGATGAGCGGCCATCGCTACGACATCCGGGGTTGGCTCGCCTGGTCCGCGGTCTGTCTCGTGCTCTCGATCACGCTCGCGGCAGCCGTCTTTCGCTACATCGACCGGCCCATCACCCAGTGGGCGCGCTCGATCGATCGACGGCAGTGCGCCGACTGAGTCACGGCAGCAGCGGGCCCACCGCGTCGAGGTAGATCCGGGCGAGCTGGTCTGCGAGTTCGTCGGTGCCGGCTCCGACGAATTCGGCGAACACGGGCTCGGCGTTCACCCACTCCTGGATCGCGTAGATCACCGCACCCATGGTCGCGATCGCCGCGAACGCGAACGGCCGCGACGCGATCTCGCCGCGTTCGGCCGCGATCTCGGCCTGCGACACGAACAATCGGGCGAATCGCCTGCGCCGCTCCCTACGCCAGATCTCGACGGTATCGGCGACCCGCACGATCTCGACGAAACACATCCGCGCCGCCCGCCGATTCGGGCACGTGGCCGCCAGGAACGCCCGGAACGTCACCGCCGCCCGCGTCGCGAAATCGGCCTCGTCCGTTTCGACGAGGGCCGCGGCCACCCGTTCCGCCGCACGCGCGTCGAACTCGTCCACCGCCGCGATCAGCAACTGATCGAGCGCACCGAACTCTTCATAGAAGGAGCGATACGAAACCCGTGCCGCCGTGCACAATTCGCCGATGGACGTGCCGGGATACCCGCGCTCGCCGAACAGCTCCACCGCCGCGTCCAGCATCCGCCGCCGACGCTCGGACGCCCGCTCGTCAGCGCTGCGCCCGCGATAAACCCGCCCGCCGGCCTCCTCGCCCACCAGACCACCTCGCCTCCGATTCGGCAATCGTCAACGCCTGAGCGTAGCCGTGCCCGAGGGTCGGCAAGCAACGACTCAGACAACGCCGCCGACTACCTCGACGGCGATCAAGCGGACCGATCCCGCGGTGCCCGATCCCCCACGCCGGAGCGCGAATTCATCTCGGGCACCGCGGCCGGACAGTGTCAGCTCGGTTTATGGTTGCCGTGCGCGAGGATCACGCGCGCATCGATGGTCCGCTCCACCACCGCCCGCGCCAGATCCGGCAGCCGGCCGCGGGAGTGACGCGCGTAACCCCGCAACGCGTGGAACGCCGTCTCCGGATCCAGATCGCCCTGCGCGGCCAGTATCCCCTTCGCCTGCTCGATCACGATCCTGGTCTCCAGCGCCGACTGCAGCTGCCCGTTCACCGTCTTGTGGTCGGCGAGCTGCCGCGCCCGCAGGATCGCGATGCTCGCGATATCGGCCATCGCCTGCCCCACCACCAGATCGTCCTCCGACAGCCGCGTCTGCCCGTGACTGAACAGATTCAGCGCCCCCACCCGGTCCGTGCGCAACCGCATCGGCAACGCATACACCGACCGGAACCCCTCCACCAGAGCCTGTTTCGCGAACGCCGGCCACCGATCCTGGGCCGCCTCCAAATCCTCGACGACCACCCGTTCACTGGTCCGATAGCACTGCAGGCACGGCCCGTCCTGCGCCTGGATCTGTAGCAGCTCCAGCCATCGAGTCGCCTCACTCGTGGAAGCCAGCACCCGCAACTCCCCGTCGTCGCGCGCCAACAGCACCGCCGCGGTATCGACCTCCAGCAGGTCCACCGCCCGATCCAGCAGCCCCTGCACGACGTCCACCGGGTCGTACTCCTCCACCAGTGAGTCCGCCAGCTGCACAAACGCCTCAACCAGCCGCCGCTCCCGCCGCATGACCGCCGCCTCCTTCGCGCTTCCCGGCACCCGTGCCTGTCACTGACCGTGCCGAGTCCCGAATGCCCCGACAACACGTCATCAATCGCCCGAATCCGACGACCCCCATCACACTCCGACCCCCGCGCCACGCCGTCTACCAGCCGATTAGCTCCACCGCCCGCCCCTGGGGTAATCTCTTCGAGCGCGCAGCAATGAGCGCAAACGGGCTGTGGCGCAGCTTGGTAGCGCACCTGACTGGGGGTCAGGTGGTCGCAGGTTCAAATCCTGTCAGCCCGACAGTGAAAAACCCCTTCTGACCTCGGTCGGAAGGGGTTTGCTCGTTTCAGACAATGCGCAGTTGGGGACCATTTGGGGACCGCTGAGGCGCTCGCAGGTGGATCGAGAGCAAGTTGCCGTCGTTCTGGAGCGCCTCGATATCGGGGTGAAGGTACCGCTGGGTGATCCGGGGATCGGTGTGCCCTGCGATCTGCTGGAGCCGATGCAGCGGGACGCCAGCGTCAGCGAACCAGGTGAGCCCGGTATGCCGGAGATCATGCTGGCGCAGGTGTTCGTAGCCGAGATTGGCAACGACCTCGTGCCACCTCGTCGCCTTCCGCAGCACACCCGTTTGAATCCGGCCACCACGCGGGCCGACGAACAGGCGCGCATCAGGGCGACCGTTGGCGGCTTGAATCCGCTTGAGCACCAACGGACGAATGTCCTCGATGATCGGAATCTTGCGCGAGCGCTTGCCCTTCGTGCCCTTGTCCTTCAGGCCGCCGGGACCGGGTGAGGTTTGCCGACGAAGCCGCCAGACCCATTCGGTTGTGTCGATATCACCAACGCGGCAGCCGGACACCTCACCAATCCGAACCGCCGTGCAGGCCGCGAAGATCACGACGTCACCCCAGCCCCGATATTCGTCCGCCGACGCGGCAACCAACGAGTCAGCCAGCGTGGTCAGCGTCCCCCAGTCCGGGAGCGCCAGCGTTCGCGGATCATCGAGTTCGTCTTCGTACCGCTCGTACTGCCGCTGCCACCCGACGACCTCGACACGGTTCCTCTCGATTATCTCATCGCGGACGGCCTGGTCCATGACCCGAGACAGCGCGGCAAGCCCGTTCTTGACTGCCGATTTGCTGACACCATCCGCGATCCAGTTCATGACCGCACGGTCCGCGACTCCAGCGGTAATCATGGTCACCGGCAGATGCCCGATTGCCGGAACAACGCGCCGCTCCCACGCAGGCAAGTAAGCATCGCCAACGGTCTTCTCCTCCAGGCCGCGCATTGCGGTGTCCCAGTGGGCTTTTCCGTAGTCCGCCAGCGTGGCAGTCGCGGTCACGGGGTCGACGCCACGGGCAGCTGCACGCCGGATGCGGTCTACCCATTCCTGTGCCTCTTATCGCGTATCGAAGGCTCACGACTTGGACGGCCGACGCTTCGTCACCGGATCGACCCATCGGACTCGGGCTCGGGCTCGGAATGGTGTGGCCCGACTTCGCTCCTCGATGTCTGCGCGAATCTCGACTCCGAGCGGGATCACATCCACTTTCGATGCCATCAAGCCACCGCGGGGTCAATGCGTCGGTGTTCCAGGTAGGCCATGATGTCGGCGCCGCAGTACCGGGTAACTCTGCCGGATATCTGCACGTAAGGCGGCCCTTGCGGCGGGCGGGCGGTGCGCCAGCGCCGAAGGCGCGACCACGCATCCGGGCGGCGGACTCTACGATCGCCGAGAGCCGTCAGGCACGGCTGTCGACCCTGTGGCTGCGTACCCGGCTGTTTCCGGTGGTGGAGATCGCTTGCGCGCTACCGGTGGTGGGCGTGCTGCTGTTCGGGGGCTGGTCGCATCGCAACGACATGATCTCCCTGGGCGCCGTCGTCGCCGCAGCGCTCTACCTACAGCGGCTGATCGATCCGCTGAACTTGTTCATGATGTGGCTGGACCAGATCCAAAGCGCCACTGCCGCATTCGCCAGAATCGAGGGAATCGCCGCCGCGCGAGCGCCGCGAGCCGACCCGGATCCCTCGGCCATCACCGAGCCTGCCGATGACCGAATAGTCTGCGCCGGCGTGCATTTCGCCTACGGAAACAGCCGCAGTGTCCTGCACGGTGTCGACCTCGATATCCGGCCCGGCGAACGGCTCGCCATCGTCGGGCCCTCCGGTGCAGGCAAATCCACCCTCGGACGGTTGATCGCCGGGATCGAGGCACCCGACCAGGGTTCGATCACCGTCGGCGGTGTGCCGATCGCCGGGCTCGCCCCGGATCGGCTGCGCCGCCAGATCATCCTGATCACCCAGGAACACCATGTCTTCCGCGACACCCTGCGCGAGAACCTGCGCTTGGCCGCCCCAACCGCCACCGACGACGAGCTGGCCGCCGCCCTCGCGGCCGTCGGCGCGAGCTGGGCCACCGAGCTTCCAGAGGATCCCGGTACCCTGCTGGACGGTCGGCATCGTCTCGATGATGCTCGAGCACAGCAACTTTCGCTAGCCCGCGTGGTACTGGCCGATCCGCATACGTTGGTCCTGGACGAGGCCACCGCGATGCTCGATCCGACCACCGCCCGCGATACCGAACGTAGCCTGGCCGCCATCCTGTCCGGCCGGACGGTCATCGCCATCGCCCACCGCCTGCAGACCGCACACGACGCCGACCGCATCGCGGTCATGGAGGACGGCCGCATCACCGAACTAGGCACCCACACCGAACTGCTCACCCGGGACGGTAGCTACGCCGCCCTCTGCGCACCTGGCACGGCTGACCACATCACCTCCCCGGTATCGCTGACGATCACCCGCGACAGAGATACGAATACATTTGCGCCTCCTCGAAAGCGACGTCGTGCGCGCACGTGGGTGATCAGTGTGAGGACATGTCGGATCGCGTCGGTGTTCAGGGTCTGCGTTGGGCGGGTTGCCGTTATTGGACGCGGATGGTGGGGCCGGTGCCCGGGCGTAGTGCCGTCATGCCCGATGTTCCGCTGTTTCCGGGCAGGGTGTCGTCGAGTCCGCCCTGTACGATGGTCGCGATCTGGGCGCCGGAGAGGTCGGCTGTGCGGCGTATGCCGAAGGTGACGAAGTTGAGGCCGGGTTTTTGTCCAGGGGCGAGTTTCTGGTTCTCGGCGATGGTCTGCGGTGTTCCCGCTCGAAACCCGACGGCCACAACGGTCCAGTTGCCGGGGTCGGGGGGGATCGGCACCAGTGTTTGTGAGGGTCCGTTACTGACGTCGACCACCCACACGTCACCGACGTGGTCGTTGAACACCGATTGCGGGTAGGCGATCTTGGTCAACGCAGTCTGCAAGGTCTGGCCACGAAGATCGTCCTTGGTGACTTTGAAGATGACTTGGCTGCGCTCGACGCTGACCTGGGCTGGTGGCGCGGGTTTGAGCCAGTAGTAACCCAGCCCCACAGCGGCGAGCACGAGGACGCCTGTGAGCGCTGCCAGGATGTAGCGGCGGCGCCGCGGCGCGGTGCCGGTTTGCGTGGTGGGCGACCGAGTCATAGCGGACGCTCCTGGGCTCGATGATGTTCGACGTGGACCGCACCTGGGATGCCTGGCATTCAGTTTCCTCCGGCCGGGTGCGGGATGTTCGGCGCGGGGGTGGCGGGCAGGATCTGCGGTGGTGCTCCGCGGAACCCGTCCGGTGCGCCGGTGGGGCCGGTGCGGTGGGGGGTTGTGCGGGTTCGGGGACATCCAGACACGGCCGGCCCGGGTGCATCTGCTGCCACTGCTCACACGGAATATAGGGTCCCGCCGACGCCGGCGGGGCGCCAGGCTCGATGGCAGCGAGCACGGCCATGCTCGCGCTCAGCGCCCCGGTGGCGACCAAGGCGGCACCGGTGGCACGCCATTGTTCTCCACCGGTCCCGCTGGATGGCGTCGGTTCGACCGATGGAACGCTCACGCTCTTGAACGGGTCCAGTGGGTGTCGGGTTTGCGCGGCTCACAGGTATACCGGATCGCCGTAGACGGTGACGGTGTTGTCCGCGGTGGGGGTGGAGATCCGCGCGGTCGCGAACGAGCGCAAGCTCACCGGGCCCATGCAGGCGTCGACCTTGATCTCGACTCCTTCAGCGGTGATCGACGCGCGTGGCCCGGCCAAGGGTTTGGTCCCGAAGTCGATGGTCGCGATCGAGCCGGGCTTGATGGTGGTGGAGATGTTCGGTGACACCGACGCGCTCGCTCCGAGGCTGACGCTGGGCGGGTAGCTGATATTCAGCGACGCGTTCGGCCCGACCGAGAATCCCATGCCCAGGGTCAGGCCCGTGGAGACATCGACTTGGCAGCCGATCTGATACCCCAACCCCAGCGAACCGGCCGAAATCGGCGCCGACCCGCCACCGCTGACTTCGGCGACGGCTTTGAGACTGACGAATCCCTCGCGGGTGAACATCGTCGCGGCCAGATTCGGAACCCGATCCAGATTCTCACCGGTCTTGGTCACCGCGAGGATCCACCCGTCATCGGTGACCGTCTCGCGGTTTTTGTCGACTATCGGGTCCGCGCTCACCGCGCCCGCACCCCATATCCCGGCCAGCAACACCGCACCCACAGTGACAGCACTGGACGCTGTCAGTAAGGTTCTCCCCACAACCTTCCCCTCCCACAGTCATAGCAAACTTTCAGCTATCTACGCGAGTAGCTTGACACGCCACCCCCATGGCGAACAGTCTTTTATGACCGCAGTCATATCGCGAACAGGCAAGCGATACAGATCACATGCGCGACCCATGCGGCCGAAACCAGCCGGGGCTCTTGACGATTCACGGTGCGCGCAACCGCGAACAGGCTCCGGATCTGGGCTACCGTGCCCGAACCGTTACCAAGACGCCGCCCCACGCATCGACGTTGTAGGGTGCCCGGCGTCCAAGTGGAGCGGAAATGCGCGGGTTCGCGAATTTCCGAATGGCGTACCACGTAAAACCCAACGTGTCGCGGGCTGGATAGCGCCCCGCGAAGTGGGTCCGGCAGGCGGTGGGTGTTCAGTCGCGGTCGTTTCCGAACACCCACCGGACTATGGCGGCTTACGCCTGAAGTACCGCGACGAAGCGGCTCGTGTACTCACCCCGTGCGCGTCCGATCCGGGTTGCAGCCGTCTGAATCCGAGTCCCGCGACGAAAGCGTTCCTCGCAATCGTTGATGGACAGCGACCGAGCCCGTGATCTCCAGTCGGTCTTGCCCGGCTGCAGGTCGTCCGTCGCTTCGAGCACGGCTCTTCGGATAAGGGCGAGCGCATTCAAATATAGACACAACGCAACGTTGCGTCTACTCTAGCGGGTATGACCAACACCTTGCAGAGCGAATCAGTACTGACCGTGCTCGATCGCTTGTTCGCCGCAGCCGCCGTCGAGGACGAAGACCCGTCCCGTTGGCCTGCGGGCCGTTCCTACGCCGACGCCTCCGCGCAGGAACGCGCGGACGTACTCGAAGAAGTCCTCATGCCGATCTCCGCGCACGGCGGCACCCTGCTCTACACGCTGGTCCGGGCCGCCCGCCCGGCGACGATCGTCGAGTTCGGCACCTCGTTCGGGATCTCGACCATCTACCTGGCCGCCGCCGTCACCGACAACGGCGTCGGCCACGTGCTGAGCACCGAGCTCAGCCAGTCGAAGGTCGTTGCGGCGCAAGCGAACCTCGCCGAGGCCGGGGTGGCGGACGCGGTGACGATCCTGCCCGGTGACGCGCTGATTACTCTGGCCGAAGTCCCTGGGCCGATCGGCCTCGTACTGCTCGACGGCTGGAAAGACCTGTGCCTGCCCGTCCTTCGGCTTTTGGAGGACCGCCTCGCACCCGGTGCCGTCGTGGTCGCCGATGACACCACCATGGCTTCCATGGGCGACTATCTGAACCACGTTCGGGATCCGGCCAACGGCTACGTCTCGGTCGACTACCCCGTGGCGGATGGCATGGAGATCAGCTGCCGCACGGGGCAAACTCATTCTGGGCGTTGAAGACTCGCCTGGTAGCGACCATGGGTCGTCCGGCGCGCGGATATGGTCCGTCGGATGACTCCAGGAACCACCCCGCGAAGGACCGCTCGAAGTCACCCACATCGTCCATCCGCACCACCGACTAGGAACCACTCATGGCCGCACAGTCGCCGAACCGGACAGATCTGCCCCGCGATGCCCTGTCGAACGTCTTCCCCGACTCCACACTGTCCCTCTTCACTGCAGATGATCTCGCCGAACTCGTTGTCCTGCAACGATGCTGCTGGGTCCCGGAAGCAGCGCTCAACAACATGCTCGACCTCCCCCCACTGCACGAAACCCACGACGAGGTACTGGCGTGGGCGACCACATCGACGACTCTGATCGTGCGGCAACGCGGACGTCTCGTCGCCGCGGTGCGCGGCCAGGTCGAAGGCAGCGACTGGCACGTCGGCCGACTCATGGTCGCTCCCGACCTGACCGGTCGCGGGGCCGGTTCCCACCTGCTGCGCCTGATCGAAAGTCTCGCTCCCCCGCACATCGAACAATTCATCCTGTTCACCGGCGCTCGCAGCGAACGCAACATCCGCATGTATCAGAACGCGGGCTACCGCCTCCTCCCCACACCGGATCCCCTCCCGTCCAACCACATCAGCGGTGCCGTTCACATGGTGAAACCCCGGCTGTGAGGCACCGGGCCGGACCGTAGGCGGCGGTGGACAACAAGCATGTGCCGAACGCGGCGATATTGGCGACGGCCGGGGCCTTACTGTTCGCCAAGAAGGACTTCAACCGCGCGATGGCATCACGGATCTATTCGATCGTGTGCGGCGGCAGCAGGGTAGCCGTGCTCGATCGAGATTTCTTCACCGGCAGCCCCGCGACATCGCGACCGCCACCCCACTGCGTTCGAGTACGCGTTCCCGATCCGATCTTCCCCCACCTGTGAATTGGCGACTTGGCAAGGTGCACAGTTAGCCTGGGCGACAGGCCGATTCGGGTCCCCCGCCGGTCGGGTCGCGGGCGGGAAGGTTGAAAGGTATGCGCATAGTGGTGTTTTCGGTGGGTCGGGGGAAGGTGCCGGGTTGGCGCCGACGGGCCGGCGTTGTTTTGGCTGCGGCTGTACTCATGTCGGGGATCGGTGCGACGGCGACGGCCGCCCCGGTGCACGGACCGGTGCTGCGTGCACCTGCAGGCGGCTATCAAGAGCTGGTCGTGCCGTCCAGCATGGGCCCTATCAAGGTGCAGGTGCAGTGGGCGGCGCGGGGCGGCAGCTCCGCGCTGTATTTCCTCGACGGCTTACGCGCACCGGCCGATCACAGCCAGTGGACCTCCGACACCGACGCCCTGCGCCAATTCGCCGGTGACAACGTCACACTGGTGTTCCCGGTCGGCGGCCACTCGAGCTTCTACACCGACTGGTACCGGCCGAGCAGCACCAACGGCCAGCCGACCACCTACCGCTGGGAGACCTTCCTCACCAGAGAACTGCCCGCTTTCCTTGCGGGCTACGGTGTTTCACGAACCAACAATGCGATCGTCGGTGCCTCCATGGGCGGCAACGCCGCGCTCACCCTGGCCGGCCACCACCGCGACCAATTCAAATTCGCCGGCTCTTTCTCCGGTTTCGTGCACCCCACCTTCCCGCTGTGGAACGAGGCGATGCGCGCCGCCATGCTCGACGAGGGTCGCTTCAACGTGGACGACATGTGGGGCCCCGCAGGCACTCCCGCTTGGTTCCGCAACGATGCGACGGTCCAGGCCGAACTACTGCGCGGCCTCCCGATCTACGTCTCCACCGGCAACGGCCTGCCCGGTCCGCTGGACGCCCCCAACGCCATCACCAACACCATCAACGGCATCGCCCTCGAAGCCATGACCGTCGCCGCGACCCGAATCTTCCGAGACCGCTTGGCAACTCTGAACATTCCGGCCCGCATCGACATCACGGACGGCACCCACACCTGGCCCTACTGGCAACAATCCCTGGCCGCCGCCCGCCCCGCCATCCTCGACGCATTGAACGCGCACTAGATCGGTCGAGTCGCCCAGCACGGATGGACAACTCGACACGAACGCTACCGAGGCTGGATGCTGATCCACGCTAGACGCGCTCGAGTTCCCGGCGGCGGTCAACGCGTTGTGCCGCGCAGACTGCTGCGTTCGAACGATTCGGCAAGCGGTGGATGGAGTTGGTCGAGCGCCACGGTGGCACCCATCACGGCTACTTCCTTCCGGCCGAGGGCGCGAGCGATAAAGCCCTTGCGCTGTCCAGCTTCTCCAGCCTCGCGGCATACGAAGAGTACCGCGCGCATTTCGGCGTAGACCCCGATTTCATCGACGCGGATCGCATCAGGGATGAGAGCGGCTGCGTGCTTCGCTACGAGCGGACCTATATGCGCCCGCTGCTACCTGAAAACACGGATGCCCGGATCGGACACGGTCGCGCTGTCACTGGCTTGCACGTACCGTGCTCGGGTGACCCAAGACCACACCGGCTCGCCACGAGTGGTGGCGACCGATGCCGACCGGACTGTCGAGAACCCGTCGCGGACCCAGCTGCACGACATCCTGGCGGACATGAGCTTCAACGCGCCGTTCGTGATCGTCGATCGGCTCGGCGGACCCGAACCCGGCGACTACTACATCCAGGTCCACCTCGATGAAGACGTGGATCCCGCCGACGGTCACAGCTACATAATCGAATTCCGTGACGGCGGCCCCGACGCACACTTCCGTGCCACGACCAGAGACGACGCACCGTGGGACAGCGTCGTCTCGCCGGCCTTCGACACCGTGGTGAAAGTAGTGCAGGACTGGGCATTTCAACGCGAGGGGTGGCGAACAGCTCTCTCGTGGGAACAGGTGCAGTTCGACTCTTGATCCAGCCCGGTCCCCCGGCCGAGCACTCGAGCAAGTCACGGTTGCCGGGCACCGTTGTCAACCACGTTCAGGTCGCGGGATGATCGCCTGAGATCCCGTGCTCGACCGCGTCGAACGCCTGGTTCAAGCGTTTACGGTGTGTCGCGGTGAGGTGGGCGAGATCGTCTCCGGCGAGCCGGCGTCGCACCGTGTCGACGGCGACTGTCCGGTACGCGGCAACGAGCAGAGCTGCCGCGAGCGCGCTGTCACCAGAGAACGCGGGGTCCTGGTCGAGTTCGGTGGTCAGCGCCGCCTCGATCTCGGACGCGAAGGCGCGCAGCCGCGCGATCAGAGCAGGCGAGGCCGTGACGGTCCGCATCATCGGTTCGATGTCTCCGGCCAGGCCCGATAGCACGTGTCGCTCTTCGCCGAGGGCGATGGCGGCGCGGCGAAGCGCTTCGACCGCGTCGATGGTGTCGCCTCGCCCGCGGATCGCGTCGCGGACGATCTCGACAACGTCGGGGAGACGGTCGAACAGCAGATCTTCCTTCCGTTCGAAATGCGAGAACACCGTCACCTTGGACACGCCCGCGGCCGCGGCGACATCGGCGATCGTGACGTTGTCGAAGCCGCGCCCCACGAACAGTTCCTGCGCGACCTCGGCGATGCGCGCTCGAGTCTTCGACCCGCCACGGTCCCCTTTATTCGGCATGCGCGTGGAACTCCCTCCTGCTACCGGGGCTTTACAGAGTAAATTTACCAGGTAAGGACCGGCCGCAGAGGGGGCGGGTCGCTCGCCGTTCTGACTCCTTGCCTAAGTAAACTTACTTGATAAGCTTACTGAGTAAGCCTTAGTTCAGCGCGGCGGCCCGGAACACCGGTGCCGGACCGCGGTTCGATGGGAGAACCCGTGACGTCGAAAACGCCACTGCACTTTGTTCACGCAGCGCGTGAGCGGTACAGCCCAAGCCCCGCTCTAGCCGAACGAGCGCACACAGCTGGGCTCACAAGAACGGACACACCCTTCGGAGTACCGGCTTGGCTGGTCGCCCGCCATGAGGACGTGCGCGCCGTACTCGGTGACGCCGCCCGGTTCAGCAGCGCGACACCTGGCCGTCGCGCGAATCCGCCCGCCGCGCAAACCGATACCGACGCTGCCGCCGAGCAGTTCGCCAGTGCGGCATCGTTTTTGGTCGGCCAGGATCCGCCCGAACACACCCGCCTGCGCCGACTGCTCACCCCTGAATTCACGATGCGCCGCATGCGCGAGCTGGCGCCTCGGGTGCGGGCCGTGGTCGGCGAGGTCCTCGACGGCATGCAGGACGCGGGCTCGCCGGTCGACCTCGTCGAGCACTTCGCGCTGCCCGTCCCCTCCCTGGTCATCTGCGAACTCCTCGGCGTCCCCTATTCCGACCGGGAGATGTTCCAACATCTGACGGCGGTGCAGCTTCGAGCCACAGCCCCGCAAGAAGAGCGGACCCAAGCCTTCCTCGCGTTGCGTTCCTATATGGGCGATCTCGTCGACCGGCATCGCAGTGCTCCCGGTGCTGATCTGATCGGCATGCTCATCCGCGAACACGATGACGACCTCAGCCACGACGAGTTGGTCGGCGTCGCCCTCGTCCTGCTCATCGCGGGGCATGAGACGACCGCCAACACCCTCGGCGCGGGCACCGCCCTGCTTCTCGAACACCCTGAACAGCTCGCCGCGATCCGCGACGAGCCCCACCATGTCGACGGTGCGGTCGAGGAACTGCTCCGCTTCTTCACACCGGTCCACACGGGCCTGACCCGGACCGTCACGACGGATACCGTCATCGGTGGGCAGCAGATGAAAACCGGTGACCTGGTAGTTGTTTCGCTACCCATGGCCAACCGTGACCCGCGTCTGGTCACCGCGCCGGACGACTTCGACATCACCCGCAAGCCGGTCCCGCACGTCGCATTCGGCCACGGCATCCACCACTGTGTCGGCGCTCCGCTGGCCAGGATGGAACTACGGATCGCATTCCCGGCCCTGTTGCAACGCTTCCCCGGGCTCCGGCTCGATCTCGATCCGGCGGACATCCGGTTCCGCGCCATGACAGCGGTGCACGGTATCGAAAAGCTGCCCGTCGCTTGGTGATCCAGCTTTCATCGACGGGGGCCGCGGCGATGAGTTCGCTGGCCGGCGGATCGTTCGACGGCAAGGGTCGCGGGGTGGGCCAGTAGGTTTTGCACGGCGATGAAGCGCCGGTAGAGGCCGGGGTCGTCGGGCATGCGATCGACAAGACGGCGCACTATGCGGTGCGCCAGATATGGCGGCGTCCAGTGATGCGTTGTCTGCCAGCCGATGTCGCTGTAGGCGGCCAATTGCCAGGGCACGCGGATCGCGGCGGGGATCGCGCGTTGCACGGTTCGGGCGAAGCCGCAGCGCGGCGGGCCGGCGGCGAGGACTCGTCGCAGGATGCCCGCTTGCAGGGCCGCGACGGTCATTCCGTGCCCGTAGATGGGATTGAGCGTGCACACGGCATCACCGAGGGCGATCAGTCCGTCGGGCCAGCGGGGCATCCGGTGGTAGCGACGCCAGCGGTTGTTCAGGCCGCTGTAACAGGTGATGCCGCTCAATGGCTTTGCGCCGGTGGCGATCTCGAAGAAGTGCGGGCTATGCAGGCTCTCGGCGTAAGCGCGGAATCCGGGCTCGTCGCGCGGGGCACGTTCACCGTCGGCGCCGATCAGCGTGAGCAGGATGCGGTCGTTCTCGATACAGGTGGCGACCCCGCCGCGGCGGGTGGCGGGCGCGTAGGTGAGTTCGGCCGAGAGCCGCCATGCCGGGCGATCGTCGGTGTCGCATTCGAACAGGCGGGAGGTATACGACAGCTGCGCGCACACCTGTTGCGGCGCGGGCACGGCCAGGCCGGCTTCGGTCAGCCAGTCGGTGAGCTTGGAGGCTCTGCCGGTCGCGTCGACCACCAGATCCGCGGGCCGGCGCGTGCCGTGGCCGTCGAGGATGCCCGTGACCTTTCCTTTGTGCCACAGCAGGTTTTGCGCGCGGACGCCTTCATCGAGCGTGATCGCGTCGCGGTCGAGCACCCGAGTGCGCACGACATGTTCGAGCAGTGCTCGACTGAGGGCGTGGTGGCGAACACCGGTGGTGATCGGTGGCGGCTGGCCGTGCGGGAACCGAACGCGCGCACCTTCGCCGAAATCGAAAGTGCGCGCGCCGTGCCGCACGAGTTCGTCGCTGAATCCGGGGAATAACGATTCCAGGACCGCCGCACCCCGATGGAGCAGTCCGTGCGGATGGCGAGCCTGCGGAGTGCCGCGCCGGGCGGCGGGACCGGCGGGTAACGCGTCGGGTTCGATGATGGTCACGTGCGCACCGTGCTCGCCGAGCACGTGTGCGGCGAGCAGCCCCGCGATTCCCGCGCCCAGGACGAGCACACGGTCGCCACCGAATACCGGCTGCTCCATATGAAACCCTCCCTTCAGCGCGGCCAGAGCCACGACGGGAAATCGGCAGGCATGGGATCGGGGCTGATCTTGCTGAAGCTGATCTGGGTGAGCGCCCACAGCAGAAGGGAGATGTTCGCCAGCGTGACTCCGGCCAGGAGGCGGGCCCACCCGCGGGCGCGCGGGGCAAGCTGTTCGTCGCCGCGGAAGATGACGAACCGGCTCTTGGTCACCTGGGCGTGGGTCCAGACGAGGGCGGCCAGGCTCGGCATGAACATTCCGGCGACGATCGCCCCCAGTGGGAGCTGATACCAGTGCCCGCCGAACAGGCTCGAGGTCTGATCGGCGAACGGGTAACCGTAGCCCGCGGTTCCGGCGATGAGTGCGATCTCGAACGGGATATCCACCAGCAGACCGAGCAGCAGAACGGCCGGGGTCAGCCGGGCCATGCCCCACTGCGGACGAAACCGCAAGAGCTGCTTGACCAGTCGTATTTGAATCCAATACCAGACGATCAGCGGGATGTACATCAAGCCGCCGGCGAGCACGAGAGTCTCCGACATCGCCACCGTGCGCGGTCCGTCCCAGCCCGGTATGTAGGGGCCCCACGCGGTGAGGTTCAGCGCGTACCGATTCTGCACGGCGACCGGGCCGTGAGCGTTGGCGAGGGGCGAGATCCAGAATGTTGTGGCGTATCCGGCGATCAGGGCGGTGTCGAAGGTGATCTCGCCGGCTTTCCTGCTGCTGCGCCACGCGACCACCACACAGAGCACGACCAACAGGATCGTGATGACCTGCCCGGCCCAGGTCTGCGCCGCGCGCAGCGTGGAGATCGGGTAATCGCGCGGCACCGGATGCGCGCCGCCGCCGGCGATCCACCTGGCGAACACCACGCCCTGGAATGCGACGAAGAGCGCTCCCAGCGCTGCGAAACACACAGCGGGCGTGCACCGTACGCGGTTCGTGCCGTCGTCGTTCATGGCGGGTCTCCCGCTGTCGGCGCTGACTGGTGTGGTGTGCCCGAGCCGAAGCCGAGATGGTCGAGCAGCCAGTCGGCGAGGGCGGCGGCACTGGGTTTGACCCAGATCACGCCGGTTTTCATCTCGGTGTGCAGGGCGCGCCGCAGGCGCTGCTGGAGCTGGATGGCACCGAGGGAGTCGAGACCGAGCAGGACCATGCTGGTGTGCGGTCCGATGTGGTGGGTGGTGGCGCCGAGCAAGCTGCGCACGGTGTCGATGATGAACGATTCCAGGATGGTTCGGCGCTGTTGTGGACTGTCGGCGGCGAGGAGCCGAGCCCGGATGTCGGTGTCCTCGCTCTCGCTGTCGGTACCGTCGAGGAGCGCGGTGAGCAGGGTGGCCGATCTGACTGCCGAATAGGGCTCGGTCCATCGGTCGATGTCCAGCGGAGAGTACGCGACCTGGCGGAAACCGCCGGTGAGGATCCGTTCGAGGGCATCGATGCCGTCGGCGGGACTGATGGTCAGGAACCCGCGCTCGGCCAGATGTTGTCCGCGACCGACTCGGCCCCACGGTCCCCAGTTGATGCCGGTGGCAGGCAGACCCATGGCATTGCGCTGGGCGACAAGTCCGTCCAGGAAGGCGTTGGCCGCGGCGTAAGCCGCTTGCCCTGGGGACCCGATCAGTGCGGCGACCGAGGAATAGACCACGAACAGATCCAGCTCGATTGCTTCCGTGGCCTTGTGCAGTGCCCACGCCCCCGCGGCTTTGCCACGCCAGACGCGGTCGAGCAGCGGTTCGTCGAGAGTGGCGATCGTGGCATCCGCCACGACTCCGGCGCAGTGGAATACGCCGCGAAGCGGACACCCGTCGCCATCGGCCACAGCTCGCGCGGCCACGGCGGGGTCACCGATATCACCTTGAACGAGAACGATGTTCGTACCCGCGGCGCGCAATGACCGCAGTCGAGAATCGATTTCGGGCGAGGGCGCGCCACGGCTGCTGACAGTGATCCGAGTGGCACCTTGCCGGGCAAGCCATTCGACAGTGAGCAGGCCCAAACCGCCGAGCCCACCGGTGACGAGATAGCCCGAGCCGGGTCGGATCAACGGCAGCGCGCGTGTCACGGCGGCGGCGGTGGGTGCGCCCGAACGGATCTGCGCGACATGGCGCTGCGGCAGGAGCGAAACTTCGGTCACCGGCTGTCGGTCATCGAGGAGCTCGGCGACAACCGCTTCGTATTCGTCGGTGAATTCCACTACACCGGCACGCAATTCGGGATGTTCATAGGTCACCGCACGCAGCAGGCCGCGGATCGAGGCCGTGGCGAGCGGCGCGTGATCGGCACGGCTGAGGACCCACAGCCGAGGCGGCGGCTCGCATCGAGCGAGCTGCCGGACGACCGTCGCGGTGTCGGACACCACCGCACGGATCGCGTCGGCGAGATCGTCACCCGGGTGCTCGACGCCCAGGGCCACAACGACTCCCGTGCACGCGGACAGGGTGCCGGGGTCGGCGAGAAAGGTCTGGCGGGAGAGCTGCCGGCAACCCGCGGTCTGCTTGTCCAGTTCCCGTGCCAGTTCCTGCGCCCATCCACTGTCCGAGGTCGTGAGTACGGTCCAGGTGCCGGCGGCGGCGCGGGGACGATCAACGGGTGCCGGGCTGACGATCCATTCCACGTGGGACAAACGGGTCGTGAAACGTTCGCTCGGCCGGGTGATGTTGGCGACGCACAGACCGTCGATCTCGGCGACCACGGTTCCGTCGGCGCAAGCCAGTCGCGCGGAGGCGGTACAGCCCACTTCGTCGGCCTCGGACAGACGGACCGTGACGACACGCGTGTGAGCAGTGGGCCCGTACACCCGGACCGCGCCGAAGCCTGCGACGACGACCGGGCCCGGGACGAGGGCGTAGTGGGCCAACCACGCGGACACCGCGATCTGCACCACCTGGTCGGCGAGGGCCGGATGCAGCGCCATCGTCCACGCCGAGATCTGCGCGGACTCATGGGTGTGCAGGTGACCGACGGCCGAGTCCTCGTCAGGGTGCACCTGGATACGGTCGATCGCAGTGAACGCGGGTCCGTGGACGACGTCGTGGCAGTCTCGGAAGGTGCGATGCAAACTGTCGACCGCGCTGTCCCGGAAGCCATTCGGTAGGCGTTCGGCGGGACTCAGCGGTGTGGGACAGTGTTTGTCGGGTAGCGCTGTCACAGTGCCATGCGCGTGCACCGTGACACCGTCGGCGCTGGTGGACACGATCTCGACGCGTGCGCTGCCACCGTGGCGGGTCAGGGTCGTGGTCACCAACGGCTCCGTGTCCAGCAGCAGCGGGCTCGCGATGGTGACGTCGCGGGCACCGACCCGGTCGCTGCCGTAGACGCGGGCCGCCGCGGCCAGCATCATCTCGACCATGCCGGTGCCTGGCAGTACCGGCACGTCGGCGACGGAATGATCGGCCAGCCAGGGCAGCAATCGCGGGCCGATCGGAGTCTGCCACCGGTGCTGGTCGGGGCGATCGGGCTCTTGGACGTGTCCGCCGAGCAGCGGATGCTGGGTAGCGCCGGGCAGCCGGGCGCCGACGAGCCGGTATGCGGGCTCTCCGCCGCCATGGCGAGTGCGCTGCCAGTCGGTGACCGGCACGTCGACCAGATCCCCCGCGCCATAGTGCGCGGCGAAGTCGATGCCGTCGTGGCCTGCGGTATGAAGAGTCGCCAAATGTGTCAGGAACGCCTCCTGGTCGTCGCTGCCCTGCCGCAGGCTGCCGACGGCCACCACGTCCCGGATGCCCTCATGCGCCGCGGTGTCCAGAATCGGACGCACCGCCAGCGGATGCGCGCTGCACTCCAGGAACAGTCGATGGCCGTGCGCCAGCGCCGCCGAGACCGCGGTATGGAAGCGAACGGTGTCGCGCTGATTGCGCACCCAGTACGAGCCGTCGAGGCGTCCCGGCTGCCGTGGATCACGGGACACGGTCGAGTAGAACGGGATTCGCGGCTCCGCCGCCGGCACCTCGGCCAGCTTCCGGTGCAGTCGCGCCAGGATGGGATCGACCTGGGACGAATGCGAAGCCACCTCGACGTCGATCATCCTCGCCACCACACCGGCGGCGGCCCACCGGTCCATGAGTCCGGCGATCTGAGTCGCGTCTCCCGAGACCACGGTGCTGCCCGGCGAGGTCAGCACACCCAGGCTCACCCCGTCCGCACCGAACTCGTCGAGCGCGGCCTGGACTCGTTCGGCGCCGCACATGACCGATGCCATCGCTCCGCCGGAGATCGTATCCAGCAGAGCGGAGCGACGGCTGATGACCTTCACCCCGTCCGCCGTGCTCAGACCGCCCGCGACCACCAGCGCGGCGACCTCCCCCAGCGACTGGCCGATGACCGCCGCCGGTACGACACCCCAGGACCGCCACACAGCCGCGAGCGCCACCTGCACGCCGAACAACGCCGGTTGAATCCGGCCCAACCCCGCCAGCCGCTGCGGGTATTCGAGAACCTCGCGCAGCGAGAATCCGGCCTCGGCTCTGATGAGCGGTTCCAGTTCGTCGACAGCGGCGGCGAACACCGGCTCGCTGCGCAACAGCCCCTGACACATGCCGGGGCGCTGCGAACCCTGGCCGGTGAACACGAAGACCGGGCCCGCGTGTCCGGGCGGCAACACCGGAGTCCCGGAAACAACGCCGTCGACGGACTGTTCGGCGGCGAACGCCCGGGCCCGAGTCGCAAGCTGCCCGAGGTCACGGGCAAGGACGACCAGCCGGTGCTCGGCATGCGAGCGCCGCTGGGCCAGCGTGTGCGCCACATCCAGCGGCGAGGCACTGTCCCCCCGCGCGGCCACCCACTCCGCGAGACGAGAAGCGTTGCCAGTCAGGGCCTTTGCCGTCGCGCCCGATACCAGATGGATCAGTGTCCCCGCATTGTGGGGCGCTGGACGCCGCTTCGCCGACGCGGGCGCGGACTCGACCACGACATGGGCGTTCGTGCCTGTCACCCCGTACGAACACACCGCCGCCAGACGACTCGCCCCGTCGACGGGCCAATCGGCGAGCGAAGCGGGCACGAAGAGCCGCGATTCCTCGTCGCGCGGAATCGACGGATTCCATTGCCGGAAACCGGCATTCGGAGCGATCTGCCCGCGACGCAGGCACTCGATCGTCTTGATCAACCCCGCGATCCCGGACACCGGCTCGGAGTGCCCGATATTGGTCTTGATCGAACCGAGGGCGCAGCGGCCACGCCCGTGCTGCCCGTAAACGGCATTGATCGAGGTGTACTCGACCGGATCCCCGACCACGGTCCCCGGCCCGTGGGCCTCCACCAGCCCGACCTCACCAGGATCGATGTGCGCCGCGGCGACCGCGCTCCGGAACAACCGCTGCTGCATCTCGGTCGACGGCGCGGTCAACCGGCTGGCCTGCCCATCGTTGTTGACCGCACTACCCCGGATGACCGCGAGCACCCGATCCCCGGCCCGCCGAGCATCCGCGAGCCGCTCGAGCACCAGCACCCCCGCTCCTTCACCGCGCACGTACCCGTCGGCCCGCGCGTCGAAGGCGTGGCAGCCACCACTGCGCGAAAGCAGCAGCGGCGCTTCGTAGTAATGAGTCTCCGGCGAGACCATCAACAGCACACCACCGGCCAGCGCGGTGTCACACTCCCCCAAGGTCAGTGCTCCGCAAGCGGTGTCGAGCGCCACCAAACCCGATGAGCAGTGCGTGCTGACCACCATCGCCGGACCCCGCAGGTCCATCGAGAACGCGATCCGCCCCGCCGCGCCAGCGGTGAAATTTCCGAACAGGTAAGCACTTTGGGGGGCATCCTGCACCGGGCACGCCTCACGGAGCAGATTGTCCGGAGCATAGGTGCCCATATAGACACCGGTACGGCTGCCCCGCAGCCGATCCACCGGAATACCCGCGTGCTCCACCGCCTGCCAGGCCACCTCCATCAGTACCCGGAACTGCGGATCGACCCATCGTTGCTCGAGCGGCGCCACCGAGAAGGCCCGCGGATCCCACGCCCAGATGTCCCCGTCGAGAAAACAACCGAAGCCGGCCCGTTCAGCAATCTCGGGATCGTGCACCGCCGCCAACGCCGCCGCGTCCCAGCGACCCGACGGCACCGGGCCCACCGTCGAACGTCCCGCGGCCACCAGCTCCCACAGACTGTCCGGATCACCCACCCGCCCCGGAAACCGGCAACCCACACCGACAATCGCGATCGGCACCTCTGCGGTCGCTGACATCAAACACCACCTCACTCGGCAACAGCGGTGAAACAGAAGCATTCGGGTACGAAATTCACTGTCCCCCAAGCGATGCCACAGGTCCACCGCAGCGATACAACCTGGCCGTAACGGACGATTTCCATCGAGATGGGGACTCGACCAGCACAAGATGTTGCCATTGCAGAATCAGGCGCGACCACACGCCAAAGCAAGGCCCGCCACGCGGCGAGGATGCGTTCCCGCGTTGTCGGCCCGGCAACGACGCCGGCAGGGCGAACCTCTCGCTAGCCGCCGAGCCGCACCGAATCTCGGCCTGCGCTATCCGAACAGACCACGCGACCGCCGCGACAACCGCATCAACCCAGCAAACATCCCACCAAGATCTTCCACTACCCGGCGTGTCGCACCGCATGTCGCGCGCGACATGCGGTCGGCACTTCCACAGTCGGACTTCGACTTCCAAAGCCGGCACGCTGACGGCAGCTGGACCGCCAAGGGCTCGCGGCGCACAGGTGCGCGAATAGTCGACGCCCCTTGACCGTGCAGGGCACCGCTGACACCCCGGCCGGCATCGTGGACATGCTGCGCGCCAAGGACCGGGTCGTTTCGACCTCGAACACCGCGGCGAAGTCAGCATTTTCATCGAGCCGGAGGTTGTCCTGATCGGTCGACGCCACTATCTGCACGCTCGACGAACACAACCCACCGCGATGCCGTTCGATGACAATTGAAGGGGAACTCTCAGCAGACTTCAGCGCGTGCTAACAATGGTTCTTTTCGGCGATATAGACCGTAATATGCCGCTATGAGCACCTATGACGACGTGACGTCCTTCGATACCGGTGGGCTGATACTCGACAGTCCCGAGCCGAACGAGGAACCATTCGATCGGCTGGCACTGGTGCCGCCGCATACCGAGCTCGCGCACGAACACGAGCCTCCTGGCGCGGCAGCGGAATTGGATGCGGCGGTCAGCACCTTCGTCGAGGCGAATCGGCGGCTGGTGCAATTGGTGCACGCGGCCAAGCGGCAGGGCCTCGGCAGCAACGATATCGTGCGCCGTACCTCGCTCGCGTGGCCGGCGGAGGTCACGCTGGACATTCTGGCCAAGTCCGAGAAGGTCGCACGAGCCGCGAAAGTGTTGCGGGCCGCTGGAGTTTCGGTCGCGGACACCAGTACCGACGGCGACGGCGACACGGTCGTGTCGCTGCACAGTTCGTGGTCCAGGCGGCTGGTGTGCCTGCACGTCCACCGGCCCACGATCAGCCAGGAGTCGACACGCTGGTCCGCCCTCACCGTCGTCGGCGCACTCCATACGGCAGGCTACCGGCTACTCGTGCATCCCCACTCCCCGCTGACCCCCTCCTCCGCGGTGGAGTACTTCGCCGATCCGGCCGCGATCCTGGTCATCGAGGAACCGAGCGGCACCGCCTCCTACCCCACCTACACGTGAGACGTAGCTCGAATCAACTGCCGCACAACGAAACTCGCCGTCCACCGGGGCTCGGCATCGAGCAGTGAGCCGACCCGATCCGACGCCGACCAGCACCGAAAGATAAACCCCGGCTTCGGTGCTACCGAAAGAGCTTTAGCAGCAGGCGAATTCAGTTTACTTCCGGCTTACATCGCTTACCATTCCGTGATATTCAACGTATAGTCGAACGCGCCAGGCCCGGCGATGCCGCATATCAATTTCTGTCATCGGCCGCGAATTCCGAGCCGGCCTTCTGTTCAGTTGTCCTTCACCGGAGGTCTCCACCGCATGTCGAATGCTGCCCATCGCGTCACCTACCGCGGCAGACATCGAGTCCCGAAGTCACCCACGCGCGGCACACCCCAAATTTTCGCCACAGTGCTGGCCGGCGCCCTGCTCGCGCCGGTCGCGCTGAGTTTGACGACGACCACGGCCACCGTCGCCCAGGCCGCCCGCCTCGGCTTCAAAGCACCGATCCAGGGTTACGACAAGGACGGCCGGGCGATCATTCATTACAACAACAAGATCCACGATCCCAATATCGAGAATGCCGTCGAACATCTGAACTCCACACCCGGACTCAACATTGTTTTCAAACCGGGCACCGGGCGGGGCGCCATCGACATCAGCCGCGGGCAGCTCGGCCAGGGTGTCGCCGGGCTCGGCGGCATGGATGCCGGTGGCCCGTTCGTCAAAATCTCCTCCGATATCAACAATATGAACTCCGGTGACCGGACCGAGGTAGCCGGGCATGAATTGCTGCATTCCATCGGTCTCGATCACGACGACAGCGGCTGCAGCATCATGGCCAGTGTCGTCAACCGTTGCAAGGACGGGGCGACTCCGCTGCAGAAGAAGGAGATCAACGAGCTCAACAGCATGTACAAGCGGGGAAAGCCGGGCGATTCGTCGGATCAGGACACCGGGGACTATTCGTCAGACCAGCAAGGTGAGGGGTCGGATCGGCCGGGCGACACGACTGCCGGAGATGATCGGTTCGGCGACGACAGCGCTGATCCGTTCGGCGACCTCACCGGCAGTGATCCCTTCGCTGATTTCCCCGGCAGCGATCCTTTCGGCGATCCATCGGGAAGCGACACCGGAGGTGACCCCTTCGGCGACATTTTCGACGGCGACACCGGTAGCGACCCGTTCGGCGATTTCATGGACGCCGATACCGGGGGCGATCCTTTCGGTGACCTCTTCGGTGGCGATACCGGAGGCGACCCGTTCGGCGACCTCTTCAGCGGCGGTGGCGATGGATTCGATTGGTTCACCGGTGCAGACGACCCGTTCGGCGGCGGCCGGGATATCTTCAGCAGCGGCGGCTTCGGCGACCTCGCCGGCGTGGGAGGCGGTTTCGACGAAGGTGGCTGGTTCTAGCCGGCCACAGCACTCCGCTGACGACGGAAGTCGTTGTGGCACAGGACTGCTGTCCCGGGACGTGACAACCGTTGTCATGCGTTCGGCCGATACCGCTCAGTGTTCGTGTCGAACAGAATGAGGCTATTGCAGGGTCAAGATCATCGACGATGAGGAATACTTCGCGCATGATGTTTGCGCTGGCGACAGTTGCGGATGTTTCCGAGCCCGGCCCGGCAGGGGTGCCCGCAGCGCACGCCGAGGTCATGCCGCCCCATGCGGTGAGTTCCTCAGCGGCACTAGAGTTCTCGGGTCGGCTACGCTCGGCGCTGCTCGACGCCGCAGGTCAGCTCGACGCGCAAACGACCAGTGGCGAGCAGTGGCGCCGGGCGCTGGGGGATGCCGTCCGCGGGTGGAAACTCTCGCCGTCATCGTGCGGGTAGTAGCTGATCAGGCGGGATCCCCACGAAGGTCCCGGCGAATCGTCGTAGTCGGCGCAGGTCTGGCGGGCACCGCCACAGCGATCCGGCTTCTACGGTTCGCCACCGAGCCTGTCGAAATCGTCCTGCTCGAACGCCAGAAGGAACACAGATACGCGGGAGTGGCGTATCACGCGGCGGGAAATCCGTGGAACCATATCTTCAACATCCAAGCGGGCCGGATGTCGGCTTTCCGGGAGGATGTCGACGACTTCTTGAATTGGGCCAACGGCGAAGCCGATCGATCGGCATGGCCGCCGGAGTGGCGCGAAGTCACCTTCTTCGAATCAGATCCGGCACCGCGCCGAATCTACGCGGATTACCTCGGTCAACGGCTGGCCGAAGCCGCGGCGGAAGCTGATGACGGCGTCGTCCTGCTCGAGGCAGACGGTGAAATGGTCGACCTGACACCGTCGGCCGACGGCATTTCCGTCGTGATCGAAAATCTGTCCTGGTCGGGCGGCCCCGGTCTCGAATCGACGACCGTAGACGCGGACCACATCATCCTCGCGACGGGACCTGAACTGCGCCAGCCACGCTACGCACAGGCTGTGCTCGACCACCCGTCCTACATTCGGCGGCCCTACACCGGCGAGGCAGTGGAGCAAATCAGGACACTACCGCCGCGTGCTGTCGTCGCCATCATCGGAACACTGCTCAGCGCTTACGATTTCGCTGCGCTGCTGCTACGGCAAGGGCACACCGGCGCGATATACATGATTTCGCCGTCGAGCCTGACGCCGGGAACCTACCCGGCCGACCACCGGCATGGCGTACTGGCCGTCCCGCCACCCATTATCGACGTCGAGCAGGAACGTGCGGTTCTCGCCGGCCAACTCGAAGCCGAGTGGGTCAGGGCCTGCCTTTTCGTCGCCGAGCAGCATCCCGAAGTGCACGCGGCCGTGATTTCGGAGCGAGTCGCGAAAGCCTGGGAAGCATATCTGCCCGACATATTCCAGCACATCTGCGCCGAAGACCTGCAGTTCCTCTTGGAAAAGTACGGCAGCCGGCTCGCCACGCTACGGGTCAGTGCGATGTCGTACACCACCGCCGTCGTGGATGCCGCGCTCCGCGTGAGCGGGCAGGTCCAGGTCGTGGCCGGTCGCGTCGCGGACTTACAGCCGCTCGAGCAAGATCGTTTGTTGCTGACACTCTCCGGCGACGGACCGCACCGAACCTTGGCGGCAGACCTGGTCATCTCCAATTTCGGCCGGGAGTTCGACTATGCCGCGGTGACCTCTCGGCTGTGGCAATGTCTCCTCGACAACGGGCTGGCCATTCCGCACCGGAAGACCCGAAGAGGCGTGGAGGTAGACAGATTCGGCGCTTTACTCACGGCTGATGGCCGTAAGTCCGGAGCGATCTCCGCGGTGGGGGCTCCCCGGGAAGGCGACGAAATTGTTCGGCACGGACGGCTCGGGGCCTTCAGTTTCAATCTGGCCACCATCAAGAACCATTCCGTGTCGGTGGCCGCGGATGTGCTGCGCAAACTCGAATCGAGGTACGCGAGCCTGCCCGACTCCGCGTCGACTCCACCGCTGGAAAGCGCCTGGGCCGAACTGGTTTCGTTGGAGGTGCAGCGCTTGGCGGCGCGCCGGCGGCAGACCCGCGCCGAATATCAGGCCCAGTTGGAGACGAAACTTCGCGCGGCCTCGGGACAATCCGATATCGGCGCCTGGCTGGCGGCGATCAATCGAGCTGCCGTCGACTGCCTGACCGACCTCTCCGTGACGCCGAGGGAACTGCGCGCGCAGCTCATGCTCGACCTGCGATCGCCAACCTCTGATCGGACCCCGCAGTGACAATCACCGACCATTTGCCCGATCGTCAACCTGCCGCGCCGAGAACGTCGAGAGCGGCGGCGACAATACTGTCGGCGTCCAACCCGTGGTACCGGTACACCTCCTCGAGCGAGCCGACCTGTCCGTAACGCGTCACCCCGAGATCGATGTGATGCACCCGGTTGATCCCGGACAGGAAAGACATGGTGTGCGGGTGGCCGTCCAGCACGGTCACCATCGGCGTGGCCCGGCTGGGCGGGAACAACTGATCCAAGATCCAGCTGTCACCGTGGCCGCGACCTTGCCTGGCCTGCAATGCCTCGAAGATCAGACCCGGACTGGTGACGCACACGACGTCGGCGACGACCCCGCCCGATTCGAGCCGGTCGGCCGCGGCGACCGCCTCGGTCACCACGGCGCCCATCGCGACGATCGTGACGACCGCACCCTCGCGCCGACGCAGCGGATATCCGCCTGCCACAACCTGTTTGCGACGGCGCTCCCGCGCGGCAGGGTCGGCGGGCACCTCGGCGAGGCGTTGTTCGACCGGGCGGGTCGACAGCCGCAGATACGCCGAGGTCCCGTCCGGTCGCCCGAGCCGGGCGATACTGGCCAGCAGCGTCCATTCCACATCGAGGGCGAACGCGGGTTCGTAACAGATGAGTCCCGGGGTCTCGATACCGATCGAGGGCGTCGTAATCGATTGGTGGGCACCACCTTCGGCGGCGAGCGTGACACCCGACGGCGTCCCGATCAGGATCGACTGCCCGCCGGCGTAGATGCCGTAGGTCCAGGGTTCGAGGGCACGTTCGACGAACGGGTCGTAGAGCACACCGATCGGGAACAGGGGTTGGCCCCATCGGCTCCAGGTCGCGCCGAGTTCGCCGATCAGTCCGACCAGATTCGTTTCGGCGATACCGAGTTCCATGTGCCGGCCGGTGGGCTGCTCACGCCAGCGCACGAGCGTTTCGGCGTCGTCGGCGAACCAGTCGTGCCGTTCGGCGCTCGACCACACGCCGACCTTGTTGATCCAGCCCGCCAGATTGGTGGTCGAGCTGACGTCGGGACTCACGGTGATCACCCGCCGGGCCATCTCCGGCGCCGCCCGGCTCAGATCCAGCAGGGTACGCCCCAGCGCCGCCTGCGTGGTCGCGATACTTTTCGGTGTGTGGCCGAAATCCTTTGGCACCTCGGGCACTTCGACCATGTGCAGCGGTTCGCGACGCAACCGCAGCGCGGTATCCGCGCACAACCGCCCGGCGGCGCTGTCGTCCTCCAGCCGCGCCCACGGGTGTTGCGGATCGCAGCCGAGTTCGGCGGCGAGCGACTCGTACTCGGCCACCGACAGCAGCGACGAATGGTTCTGCGGATGTCCCTGTGTCGGCAGCCCGTAGCCTTTGATGGTGTAGGCGATGATCACCGTCGGGCGGGTGTCATCGATCTGCGCATAGGCCTCGATCAAGGCCTGCATATCGTGCCCGCCCAAATTGCGGATCGCCGCCAGCAGTGTCGAATCATCCAGGCCGGCAATCAATTCCGCCAATTGCGCGTGGTCGGGCCCGCTGCCCGGCAGTCTGCGCCGTAATTCGTCGGCGTCGCAGCGCAGCAGTCGCTGGTACTCGGGGTTGGGCATGTCGAGGATCCGGGTACGCAGCGCCGCGCCGCCCGGCCGAGCGAACAACGACTCCAGCAGGCGCCCGAACTTCACCGTGAGCACCTGCCAACCCGCGGCGGCGAACATCGCCTCCAGCCGACCGGCCGCGATATTGGGCACCACCCGGTCCAGGGACTGACGGTTCAGATCGACGATCCACACGATCTCACCGAGATCGGCGTTGCCGGGATCGACCACCGCCTCCCACACCGCGCCCTCGTCCAGCTCCGCATCACCGACCAGCGAATATTGCCGGCCGGTACCGGTTCCGGCGCCCAGCGCGTCGTTGAGATAGCGTCGCGCGATCGCACCCCAGATCGGCGCGGTCGCCCCGATCCCGACCGATCCGGTCGAATAGTCAACCGGGTCAGGGTCCTTGGACCGGCTGGGATAGGACTGCAGACCACCGAATTGACGCAGGGTGGTCAAGTACGACTCGTCCAACTCCCCCAGCAGATAATTGATGGCGTGCAGCACCGGCGAGGCGTGCGGTTTGACCGAAACCCGGTCACCGGAGCGCAAGGCGGTGAACCACAGCGAGGTCATGATGGTGGTCATCGACGCGCAGGACGCCTGATGACCGCCCACCTTCAACCCCGACGGATTCGGCCGCACCCGGTTGGCGTGATGAATCATCGAAACCGCCAGCCACAGCGTGCGATGCTCGATCTCCGACAAGGCGTCCAACCCGTCGGCGCCGCGCTGGTATTTCGGCTCGGTGACCTCGGTCATCGGCATCTCCTCGACTGACATCCGGGTGTTCGGGTGGGTCCGTGCCTAGTTCGGTGCCGAGCGCACGCGGTTCGCGATGACCGCATCGTCGGTCGCGCCGTACATCTCGTCGATCGTTTTGATCTTGCCATTCGCGGTCCGCTCGCCGCACGCTACCGACGACGGACAAGTAGATGCGCTTGCCCGCAGCCGGTTGCGCCGTTCCTCTCAGCGCCCATAGCGCTCGGTGAAGACGGTCCGATCGCGATCTCGGCGGCCGGGATGCGGCGGCTTCGCGTCGCTGTAGCCGACGGCTACCAGAACCGCGATGGCCAAATCGGTACGCGCGCCGATTCCGATGGCCTCCTTGACGAGTTGGGGATCCCAGCCGTTCATCGGCGCCGAGGCGAGACCGTAGCTGGTGGCGGCGAGCATGAGGTTCGCAGCGGCGAGCATCGCGTTCTTGACCGCGTTCTCCCGGAGTAGGCCGCTCGCCTCGAGTGCATGGAACTCACTGCGCCCGGCGAACAGCGCGGTGAACTCGGCGTTCCACGCGCCGTTGCGGACGGCCAGCTCCGAGATATCGGCGTTGCTGTGCCGCCAGGCTTCCGGGTCGGCGACGAAGACCAGCACAGCCGGCGCTTCCAAGGGCTGCGGCTGGCCGAACGCGGCCTTCGACAGCGCCTGACGTCCGGCTTCGCTGGTGACGACCACGATCGAACGGTCCTGCATGTTCCATGCGCTCGGTGCCTGCAATGTCAGGTCCAGCAATTCATCGAGCAGTTCGGGCGCCACCGGGTCGGGGCGGAAATGGCGGTTCGTGCGCCGTGCGCGGATGGCGTCGGGCACCGAAAGTGTCTGTAGCTCCATGAATCTTACTATCGGAGAGTTACCGTCGATTAGGAAGAAGGCACTTGAAGGTGCGTTACACTCCGCTATGTGCGTACGTACATCGAAGGCACCGACCTGCCCGCCGACATCTACTCGGCCAAGTGTCCGACCCGTCAGGTGCTCGACCACATCGCCGGTAAGTGGACGGTGCTCATCGTCGACGCCCTCGCGGAAGGCACGATGCGCTACACCGATCTGCACAAGCGGATCGATGGCATCTCGCAAAAGATGTTGACGCAGACGCTCCGACAGTTGGAGGTCGACGGATTCCTCACCCGCACAGTGCATCCCACCGTGCCGCCGCGGGTCGAGTACACGCTCACCGAGTTGGGGCAGAGCCTGCGCGTACCCATTGCGGCGCTGCGGATCTGGATCGAAACCAACATCAACCACATCGAGCAGGCGCGCCGTACTGCCGCAGGCTGATTCGTTGCGGTGCATCCCTTGCGCGTTCAGGACGCGCGGCAGGTGTCACTTTCGTCGATCTTCGCCGGAACCGTCGCGGCCACGATGGCGTCCAGGACAGCCCGCGCAGCCAGCAGATCGGCGACCTGCTTGTCGATGCGCTCCTGCTCACGGTGGAGGTCCGGGAGCAATTCGGGACACCCGGGCGCCAAAGCGCGGCCGTTGCCGACCATGCAGGGCAACAAGGCGGCGATGGTCTGGGTATTGAGACCGGCCGAGAGCAGCCTGCGAATGTTGCGCACCGTGTCGACATCGTCCTCGGCATACTCACGATATCCACTGGGGCGCCGCATAGGCCGTAACAAGCCCTGCTCCTCGTAGTAGCGCAAGAGGTGAGACTATAGCGTACGGCGTTATGCCACCACAGCACGCAATCACGCGTTGACGACACTCGGCGCGAGTCTCGTCGACGGGCCGGTACGGGAGCTGGGGCGATGGATTCACGAGAACGGGGACGTGTTGCTCGCGGCCCAGGAGCGCAACGGGAGCGAGATATGAAGACCATCGGCGTAATCGGCATTGGCATGATCGGCGGCACGCTGGCACGGCTACTCGCGGCGAACGGGTACGAGGTCGTTGTCGCCAATTCCGGGGACCCGGCGACCCTGGCCGAGGAGTTCGCCGAACTGCCGGGCATCGAGCCGGTTTGGGCCCGGACGGCGGCCACCGACACCGACCTGACCATTGTGAGTGTCCCCTATGCGGCGATCCCACGCCTGGGCCGCACCATCTTCGCCGACACGACCGGCCCCGCGGTGCTCGACACGGGCAACTATTTCCCGCAACGCGACGTCGCCCTGCCCGGCTTCGACACCGACACCGTCGACAGCGTCTGGGTGGCACACCAGCTCGGCCGGCCGGTCTACAAGGCGTTCAACACCATTCACGCATTCCTGCTCGAACAGGCGGGCCGCCCCGCCGGCGCCGCCGACCGCATCGCCCTGCCCGTCGCGGGCCCTGCGGACACCGAGAAGCAGCAGGTGCTCGACCTGGTGAACGCCGTGGGATTCGACCCCGTCGACGCCGGCGAACTCGAAACCTCATGGCGGCAACACATGGACACTCCGGTCTTCCTGGCCGAACTAGACCCCGCCGGCGTTCGCGCCGCTCTCGATCGAGCCGAGCCGCAACGCCCCGACTTCATCATCGACCCCGCCCGCATCGCCGCCCAACACGACCTCGCCCGCCGCTGGCACCCCTCCGAACGATTGCGAGCCGGAATGATGCGCGCCTACGGCATCGGCATGTGAACTTGGCGGTGTCACCTGGTCCACCTCGACTGCAGCCGTTGACTCGACACGATCCGGCACGGCTCACCAAACGTGCGGGACCAGACGGTATTCGACCCGGCGGGCGAACTCGGCGTATTCGTCGGGGAATGTCTGCCGCAGGAGTTTCTCTTCGTAGCGGATCCGCACCAAGAACAATGGCAGTATGACTGCGAAGACGACCATGCCCCACCAGGATCCGAGGGCGACGGGCATCGCGGCCTGGTAGAGGAGGGTCCCGGCGTGCATGGGGTGGCGGACGGCAAGGTGAGGTCCGGTCGAATCCATCCGCGGGTCGCGCGCGGCTTCGGTGGTCTCGGACTTGCCGCCGGACCAGCGAAGGGCCATTTGCCTTACCCCGTAGGTGATCAGCAGCCCCGCAACGACGAGGAGGTCGGCGGCGAGGCTGATCCAGAACGGGACCGATGACCAGTCGAACCGATGGTCGAGGCCGGGGACGACGAGCAGCGCGACAAAGCCCAGTGACACAAGGGATTCGGCGATCCGCTGACTCGTCCGGGATTCGACCTGCGGCCTACCCGCTTTTCGCGGTTGCCGCGGTCCCGGCGCACGCCGCCGGGCGGAATACAAGATCGCAGCGCTGTAACTGCCGAACATCGCCGCCAGCATGACCCAGGCCTGCCAGTAGTAGATCGTCCAGGCCGAGAGGAAAACGACCGCTCCCGTAATGGCTACCGTCGCCGCCACGCTGAAAAGATATGTCACATAAATTCTGACCATTGCCTGCATCCCCACCGCCGGTCCTGCGAGACCCATCGAGTTTACCGCTCGACATACGGCCTGTCAGCGCAAGCGGGCGCAAACAATCTGCCCCACAACGCTATTCGACCGCATTCTCAGCCAGCTCGATCTCCGAGGGTGTGCGGATCGACGAAATGCAGTGAGCCGTGGCCTAGAACGGTAGGCGCAGTTGCTCAGGTCCGCGATCGTCTTATGACGGCGATCTTGCGCAGGATGTAGGTTTCCAGGCGCGCGATGGGTTGGCCGGTGCTGCCGTAGGCGATTCCTGCCCAGATCATGTCTCGTGGTTGCTCGCGGCTGGCTTGTTCTTGGCAGCGTTCGAGCATCGGGCATCTGCTGTGGCAAGCCGACAGTGCCGCACGCCATTTCTCGGCCACCGCCTGCATTCGCCGGAAGTCCTTGGTCGGAATCTCGAGATCCCAGTCCCCGGGCCGCGCCGCACACGGGGGCGTGTCCGCCGATGCCGCGGCGGCACCCGCGATCGGCTTGATTGCCGCCGCCGGCGTTGGGAGACCGCGCATTTGGTCTCGAATGAGCTCTGTGTGCGAAGTGTGTGCCATGAGTAGTCCTCCCGCTACGTGATCACAAACGGCCCTGTCGGCCGCAGATAGACACCGCCCGACACGCACCGGCGTCTCCGCGGTCGCCTTTCGGCTCGCGTGGACGAGGCAGGGCGGCCGGAAAACGGCCGGTATCGGCGCTACCGGGGCGCTGAATCAACGCCGGTCAGCATCCCGACGACTCGGATCGACGACCGACGGAAGCTCATCAACTGCCCGCCAGCCGCGGCCGCGCTGTTCGCCTGTCGCACAGGACCATTCCGGAAATCCGTGGCAGTCTGGGCGGCAAAGTGCGTCGCCACCGGGCTCGGTACGGCCGGCTGATGGTGGTGAGCTGCTGCTGTGGCAGGGTGCTCCTTTAGTCGGCGCTGCGCGTCGGCACGTTGTTGTTCCAGGCCGGGGCCTTGGGTTGCTGCGGTCTTCTCGTCGGCGGCGCGTTGCTCCGGTGAGTAGTCGCCGTCAGCCGGATCGGCCGCCGAAAGTTGTTGCGGTGCCGGCAAAGCGGCCGAGGCGGCGGTGGTCGACAGCGACAATGTCGCGAGCGCTACGGCCGTGAGTACTGAGAATTCGATGCGAACGTGCATGGCCCACCCCCGTGGTGTAGCTGAAAGCTTCCGGTCGTCGCGGACATCACTCCGCGAAAGGCGCGTTTGTCACGCCCATTTCGAAACCCATCTGGCGCATCAGGGCGGTGCGTCCGTCCGGAACGGCCTCGGATTCCAGGCGCACTGCTTCGATCACCCGCCGTTTGAAATCGAGGCGAGGGTGTTGCGCCACCACCATATCCACCCATCGGCGATTCATTTCTTCCACGCGGGTCCCGCCGAGGTCGGTCTCGCAACCGGCCGAAACGACACCGGCCAGATCCGACAGATCCTTCTCCACACCGAAGGTGATGTGCCCGGAGATCCCGTTGCGCACGAGGACCACCTTGTCCCGGGAGACGCCGAGGCCGGTGAGGAAGCGTTCGGCGTCTTCGGCGCCGCGAACCGCGAAACATCGTCCGGGAACGGGATGTTCGAACTCGATGTCATGGAGAATGGCTGTGGTGAAGTGTAACTCTTCATCGAGCGGCACCCCGTCGAGCTTCGCCAATGCCTTACCGAAGTAATAGACCCGATAGGAGTGCTCCAGCACCCACGGGGTCAGTCTCCGCCGAGCCTCCCCTTCAGCCTCTTTGGCGAGGGCGGTATCCGGAATGCGCATACCGATCTCGTCCAGCGCGGCCGAACCTTGTACGCCGAGAAATGACAGCGCATGGCTGCTGAACGCCCCCGGCACCAATGTGGCAGCGGCGAGCAAGAGCTTGCCCATCTGCCGCCGGTCGAGCTTGCCGCCGGTGCCACTGGCCCAGCTCCAATCGAACCCGTCCTGTGCACCCATGGTCGAACCTCGATTCCTTGTCGGCCGACACGTCGATTCGACGCGTCAGTTCCCCCACCGTCCGGCGCTCGCGGCACGTTCGGTCCAGCTGAGATGATCGGGCGCCTGCAGGCGTTCTGTCGTCATGACCGCGGCCGGGGAGAACGGGGGCGCTGTGGCCGGCCATGCTGTTGCCTGCTCGATCACCGCGTTCGCCAGTGCCGTCGCCATCGAATAGCGCGGATAGGCTTCGTGGATTGCCGCACCCTGGTCGTCGGTGATGAATTCCGAGGACGGGCCGAACAGGAATCCCGCCGGCGGTCCGAAATCGAGGTTGATTCCGGACCGAGTGAGATAGCACAACGTGTTTCGCTGTTCGGCGATATGGGCCGAGGTGTGCAGCGCAATGGCTTCCCACACGGCGTCCACGTCGGCAGCGGGCACGGTCAAGTCGGTCAGGAATTTCGCAGCCATGTTCGCGCCGTCGACCTCGAAGCGCAAATCGCGGCCTGCGGCCGAACCGAGACCTAGATCGTGCAGTACGCACGCGAGGAACAGCAGTTCAGGGTCATAGTCCGAACCGGGCGTCGCCTCGACATGGTCCGCGAACAGTCTCGCGAACAGAAAGCTGCGGATACTGTGGTTGGCGATCGCCGGCGATTCCTCACGCAGCACGAGCTCGAGACTTCGCCGGGCCGGCATCGTATCCGGAAGCGCCAACAGTGTCGCCTGAACGTTCACGGCAAACTCCTCTTCTCGACCCGATGAATCTCTCTCCCCAGCTTGGTTGAAACACATCCCGCCCGGTGTCTCACTAGAGACACTACGCCTTCCGTGTCTCATCGGCAATGTGACCCATACGGCTCGACCACGACCGGCCTCAACGCTTGCCCTCGAGACACCCCCGAGCTAGTGTCTTATTGAGACACTAAGCATGCTATGTCTCAGTATCTGCATTTCGGTCGGTTCCAGCTCCGCGAGGCCGATGTATTCGAACAATGGAGGTCGAAATGTCCAGTGAGGCGCAACGACGCGTCCGCAGGTTCGGTGTGGCCGCAGTGGCCGTCATGATGACGCTGTCCGGACCGATGATTGTTTCATCGGGTCCGGCGGGCGCGGCGCCACCCGTGCCGCAGGTGGATGAGTTCTACCAGCCGCCAGACGATTTCGCGTCCGCGGCACCGGGCACGATTCTGCGATCCCGGCCGATCCAGTCGGTGGTGCCGTTGCCGGCGCAGGCTTGGCAACTCCTCTATCGCACCACCGACGTGTTCGAACAGCCGGATGTCACCGTCACCACGGTTTTCCTGCCCGATAACGTTCGGCCGGACCGGCCGTTGGTGTCGCAGCAAATGTTCGAGGATGCCTCCGGTCCACTATGTGTCCCGTCCTACGGGTTACAGACCGGTGCCCAGACTTCGATGGAAACCACGGGCCAATTGACGGATCTGCAGACTCTGCTGCAACACGGCTGGGTGGTGTCAGTACCCGACTTCGGCGGACGATCCGGCCATTTCCCGGTTGCCAAGGAGCCCGGTTACATGGTGCTGGACGGCATTCGCGCGGCCAAGCAGTTCGCACCACTGGGTCTCGACTCCGAAACCCGCATCGGACTCTACGGGTATTCGGGCGGCGGGTTCGCGACGGGCTGGACAGCCGAGCTGCAACCCAGTTACGCACCCGAGCTCAATCTGACCGGTGCCGCGTACGGCGGACCCGGACCGGATATCAACGCGGCATTGTTCGCCACGAACGGCGGACCGTTCTCGGCCATAGTCGGTAGCGGCCTGTCCTCCTATTACGCCACCTATCCCGAGGTCAAAGCGGCGATGCAGCCGCACCTGACACCCGAGGGCGTAGCCGTGATGGAACAGATCCAGACGCAATGTCTATCTGTCACTCTGGTCCAGCAGTTCCTGTCCGACTGGAACCGGTACTTCGACATCCCGCTCGACCAGGTCCTGGCATTACCGCCGCTCGCGGAAGCCATCAACGAGGCCAGGCTGGGAACCCACGCGGCCACTGCGCCGCTCTATGTCTTTCAAGCGGTGCGGGACGAAGTGATTCCGGTAGGTTCGACCGACCGGATGGTCGAAGATCTCTGTGCTCGCGGGGCCCGGGTCACCTATATCCGTGAGGAATTCGCCGAGCACATGAGCACAATTCTATCGGCCGCTTCTGCCGCGTTCGCCTGGCTGCGGGAACGCCTCGACACCGATACCCCGGTGCCTGCCGGATGCAGCACAACTACCGTGCCGTCCCAATTCTTCGCCCCGAAGTAGCCGTCGGATAGTGCGCCGGGCACGGCCGTGGGAACGGCGCGGGCCCGGTGTTGGGGTAGTGGGGTGCTGGGCGGCGCTGGGTAGGATGCACCGCGCAAGAAGTGGTCGGGCATCAGGGAGCGTCGTTGGTATCACCGGTTTCCGATGTCGTTGCGTGGACGGTGATCGGCTACACGGCCCTGATCGGGGTCGGCAGGTTGCTTTTCACGAGCAAGACGATCTTCGATCAGTTGGCCAATCGGATGCTGCTGTGGTTTCTGATCGGGTTGGTGCTGTATCGGTGCACTCCGGCGCCGAGCGTCAGCAGTGTGCCGAACCAGCTCGCGCTGGGTTGCATCGCGATGATCGTCATGTACCTCTACGGTCTCGTCCGGCTGTGGGAAGCGGGTGCGGAATCGGACGCGGCCTGGCGGCGCCAGCGAATCTATTGTGCGGTCGCGGTGCTTTCGACTGCAATGACAATGCTCGCCGGCCCGTTCGCGGGCAGGGCTGGGCGGCTGGTCGAGCACAACCTGAATTGGGGCGGCCTCGTTTTCTGGACCGCGAACAGTGTGCCCCTGGTGGCGTCCATGCTGGCGTTCACCCATTTGGTCATCAACGAACTACGCACCGCCAACCGCCGGCCGCTGGTGCGGGGGCTGTGCGTACTGATGCTGCTGTCCATCGTGCCGTTCTATGCGGATGTCGTAGTGGTCACGGGCGAAGTGTGCTGGGGATGGCGGCCGCCCTACCCGCATATCGTTCGGGTGGAACTCGCCTTCACCAGCATCGGCTTGTTCGCCACCACGCTCGTCGCGGGCCCCGTCGTCGGGCATTTGATGGAGCTCGCCGGGCTGGATCGGGACGGACGAGTCTGCCGCCGGTTACGACCGCTGTGGCGTGACGTCACCGCGGCCGTGCCGGAGATCGTGATGTCGCCCGTCGACGGGCCGCGCCGGCGCGACACCACCGCCCGTCTGCTACGGATGACCGTCGAGATCCGTGACGCACTCCTGCATCTGGGCCCCTATCTGTCCGTCGCACCTTCCTCCGCCGAATCCGCCACGACCCTGCCCGACTCCGAGGCAAAGCTGCGTGACTACGCGTGCCGTCTGGCGGACGCAGCGCGGTCCAAGCGATCGGGAACGCTGCCGCCAAGAACCGGCGTTGTGCCGCAACCGTTCCCGACCGCACAAGACTTCGACACCGAACTCCGGCAGCTATTGGACCTGGCCCGGGTATGGCCCGCAGAGCATCCCGTATCCACTCCTGGCAGGTACGGTACGTTTCCGTAGGTCCTCGTTCATCCGAGGCAGGTTCGGACGGCTTGGGCCAGGTTGGTGGCGCGGGGATCGTCGGGCCGGAAGTTCCACAGGTTCGGAATGTAGGCGAAGCCGACACCGGCGTCGGGGTCGGCGAAACCGATCGAACCACCGGAACCGGGGTGACCGAACGAGGACGGTCCGAGCATCGGCAGTGGCGGACAGGCGCGCCAGAAACCCAGGGACATATAGAAGCTGCGGTCGGCCGGGACGTCCAATCCGGTTGGCAGCCCGTGCATCCGGGTCTTCTCGGTCTGGACTTCGATCGCGTTCGCGACCGTGGCCGAGTCGAGCAGGCGCATGCCGTCGACTTCGCTGACCGTGGCGGCGTACATCCGCGCGATGGAGCGTGCGTCCGCGATCATGTTGGCGGCCGGGAACTCTGCCGCGCGCCATGCCCGCGTGGTGTAGTACGCGGTCGTCGGGTCGGCCATATTGTCCAGCGCGCCGCCGAGCGAACCGGCGCGGAGCGAGACCGCGTCGGGGCCGAATCCGGCGTTCATCCAGGCGGTCACCGTATCCGCGTCCAGCCCAGTGCTTTTGATCATCCCCGCGGTCAGTTCTGCCACACTGAAGGGGTCTGCGTAATCGATCCGCGCGACACGGTGCTCGTGTTCCTCGGGCAGCCCGATCCAGGCACTCAGCCCCAGCGGAGCGGCGACCTCGTCGGCGAAGAACGTGCCGAGCGATTTGCCGGAGATCCGCCGCACCACCTCGCCGACCAGGTGGCCGTAGGTGACCGCGTGATAGAGGTGCTCGGTGCCCGGCTCCCACAGCGGCGGTTGCGCCTCGAGCGCGCGAATGACCGGATCCCAGGCGCACGCCTGCTCGAAGGTGAGCGGCCCGTCGACGACCGGCAGGCCGGCCTGATGAGACAACAACCAGCGCACCGGAATTCGGTCTTTACCGTGCGCGCCGAACTCCGGCCAGTACTGGACCACCGGCGCGTCGAGATCGAGCTGACCACGCTGCGCCAGCAGGTGGGCGCAGATCGCGGTGGCACCTTTCGTCGTGGAGGCAACCCGCACGACGGTGTCCGCACCCCACGGCTGCTCGGCCGAACCGTCGTCGGGACCGCCCACTTCGCGACCGGCGACCCCGTCCCACAGGTCGACGACGCGGCGGCCGTCCACGTACACACAGCATGCCGCGCCGCGCTCGCCGAAGTTCTCGAAGTTCGCGCGGAACGCGTCGGCGACCTTCCCCCATCCTTCCTCGACACCGTTCTGGTTCATTGCCCTTGTCATTGCTGTAATCCTTTTTCCGAGTGAGACTTCGAATCGAGGCCACCGGCTGGTGCTCGGCGAAGGCGGTTGGTCACCCGACAACTATCAGCGCCTGGCCTGACATCGTCCTGACACCGAGCTGATACGAGCTATGCGGGGCAAAGCAAGACCCGGTGTGGCCGAGTTCATGGTGCTTCCGGCGGATTCATGAGTAGGTTCCGAATATGGAGAACGAGGGACCGAGCCGGACCGCGCTCGCGACTGCTTACGCGCGCGCCTATCACCAAATCGCTGACCAGCCCCGGATTCTCACGGATCCCTTGGCGGTGCGGCTGCTGGGTGTCGGGGTGGATGAGCTGACGGACGCGGGGCGGCCCGCGCAGGCTCGCTCCGATAGTGACGACGGGCTGGGTGTGCTGCGGCTCGGTGTCAGCGATCGGCCGCGGCGGCTGTTCTTCGCCGCTCGTTCCCGATTCGCCGAGGACCGGGTGGCCGAAGCCGTCGCGGCGGGCCTGCGACAGGTCGTGATTCTCGGCGCGGGGTTGGATACGTTCGCCTACCGCAACCCGTACCCCGGGCTGCGGGTATTCGAGGTCGACCATCCCGCTACCCAGGCGTGGAAACGGCAACTGCTCGCCGCGGCCGGTATCGGACTGCCCGAATTGTCGGCTTTCGTACCGGTCGACTTCGAAACCGACCTGCTGGCAACCGAATTGGCGAGTGCTGGATTCAACCGGTCCGAGCCGGCGGTGTTCGTGTGGCTCGGCGTCGTCTTCTATCTGACGCCCGACGCCGCCACAGCCACCCTGGAATACATTGCCGGTCAAGCAGCGCCGGTCCAGGTGGTCTTCGACTACCTGGCGGACACCGGCGCGAATCGTGCCGAGTTGCTGGCACGCGCAGAGCGGGCGTCAGCTGTCGGCGAACCTTGGTTCAGCTACTTCACTCCGGACGACATCGCAGCACGATTGCGCGCACTCGGGCTGACGGACGTCGCAGACCACGCGGCCGCGGATCTCATCGCCGGCTACCTCGGTGGGTCCGCGGAGTTCGAGGACGATCCCCAGGCACTGCGGCCGGTCCGCATACTGCGGGCGAGCCGCCCGTAACGCGCTGGGCGCGAAAAGCTCAGGGCCGCACGCGAATGACGGTTTTGCCTTTGCGCCGTGTGGTCGGGTTCAGCGCGGGGATCGCGTCATCGAGTGCCGCGACGGTGCCGATGTGTGTGCGCAGCCGCCCGTCCCGCACCCGGTCGACGATCTCTACCAGCTGCCCCGGTACGGACTCGACGACGAAGTCGACCGCGAGTCCGTCGACCGGGCGGTGTTCGGCTGGGCCGACCACGGACACCAGCGTCCCCGCGGGACGAATGATGCTCGCCGAGCGCCTTTGCACATCACCACCGATCACATCGAAGACCAGATCGACCCCGCCGACGTCTTCGAGATTCTCGCCGTCGAGATCGAGGAACTCGTTCGCGCCGAAGTCGAGCGCCGCTTGGCGGTCCGCCGCCCGTCCGGTACCGATGACGTAGGCGCCGAACTCCCGGGCGAGCTGGGTGACCACCGATCCGACCGCGCCGGCCGCGCCATGTGCGAGGACGGTCTGGCCGGCCCGCAGACGACCGTGCTGGAACAGGCCCTGCCAGGCGGTCAGCCCGGAGATCGGCAGGGCGGCACCCACCGTGAAGTCGACGTTGCCCGGCAGCGGCGCCAGGTTGCGTGCCTCGACGGCCGTGTACTCGGCCAGGGTGCCGTCGCGGTGCCAGTCGGTGATCCCGAAAACCCGCTGGCCCAACGAGAGTCCCGTCGTGCCGTAACCGAGGGCGGTGACCACTCCGGCGAGCTCGTGGCCGATGATCGCGTCGGCTCGATCGCGACCGGCACGATCGACCCACGTCGAGGGCCATTCCCACTCGGCAGGCACGAAGCCGGACGCATGGACTTCGACGACGACATCGTTGATCGCCGGTGCGGGCTCGGGCCGCTCGGCCACCGTGATCCCGGCAGCTTCCGCGGTCTGATCGGTCGCGATGATCGCTTTCATCTCCACCTCCGAATAGCTCGTGCTCGAGGGCTGTACGTGGAGCAGCGCGAGCCCGGCGGCCCGCTACTCGGTAGTCAACCACCGGCACCGCCCAGGAACCATCCCGGGGTTGCCACCGCCTTGACGTATGCCCATATCGGAATATAATTGCGGTCATGGCACGAGCAGCTACGACGTCGGACGTCTTCAACGCCATCGCCGAGCCGCAGCGCCGGGACATCCTGGTGCTGTTGCGGGCGGGCGAGCGGCCGGTGAGTGAGCTGGCGCAGGAGCTGGGGATCACCCAGCCGGGGGCGTCCAAGCACCTGCGGGTGCTCCGGGAGGTCGGGCTGGTGCGGGACCGCAAGGCGGGCAAGCAACGCCTGTACGGGTTGAACGCCCGCGGGCTGCGGCCGGTGCACGAATGGACCGGCGGTTTCGAGCGGTTCTGGAACGAAAGCTTCGACCGGCTGGACGAGTACGTGCAGGACCTGAAGCAAGAACGGCAAAAGGAGAATTGATGAGCGAAACGAGCGGAACAACACCGTCGGCGACCGCCGAACGCGAGGTCGTGATCAGCCGGATCATCGACGCCCCAAGAGAGTTGGTGTTCGAAGCGTTCACCGCGGTCCGGCATCTGTCGCGGTGGTGGGGGCCGGAGGGGTTCTCCACCACCACGCGGGCGTTCGAGTTCCGCGTAGGCGGAGCCTGGGATTTCGTGATGCACGGGCCGGACGGGACGGACTACCAGGAGTGGATCGCCTGGACCGAGATCACCCCGCCATCGCGGATCGCGATGCTGCACGGTGCGTCCCGCGACGACCCGAACGCCTTCGAATCGGTCCTCACGTTCGCCCCGGACGGCGCGGCGACCCGGATCGAGATGCGAACGGTATTCCCCACCAAGCAGTTACGCGATGAGGCGGTCGAGAAGTACCACGCGATCGAGGGCGGCCGGCAAACCCTCGACGGGCTCGCGGCCTACGTCACCGAACTCGTCGCAGCAGGAATGCAGAGCTGATGGCCGGAAAGGTCTTCTTCAGCGTGTCCATGTCGCTGGACGGGTTCATCGCGCCCGAGTCCCCCGAGGAATTGATGGGCCGGCAGTGGCAGGAACTGCACCAGTGGATGTTTCCGTTGCGGTTCACCCGGGAGAACCTGAAGCTCGGCGAAGGCGGCGAGGGGGGCCGAGACAACGAGGGTATCGAGACCGCGCTCGACCAGGCCCGCGCGGCCGCGGGCGACCGGGACGTCCGGCTCGCGGGCGGCGGCGCGACGATCCTGGAGTACGTGAACGCCGGACTGATCGACGGGTTCACCGTGGCGATCTCACCGGTACTGTTCGGCTCCGGAATCCGCCTGTTCGAGGGCGTCGACGCGAGCCGCGTAGCCCTGGAGCAGATCCGCGCGGAGCCGACGCAGCGGGTGACCCACCTGACCTACGCGGTCCGAGGGCGGTAACCGGGCTCGCCCCAACCCAGCACGCTCACGCTGTACTGCTGGTTCGGGTGGTCTGGGGTGCGCGGGCGGTGACTTGCATCCGCAGTTGCCGAGGTTGGGGCACTACGGCCAGGGTGGGGCTGGTGTCGGTACCGGGGACGGTGTGCAGCTGCCATCGAGCGGCGATGGTCGCCAGCGCGAGGGTGGCTTCGGCCAGGGCGAAGGTGTCGCCGATGCATTTGCGGGCGCCGGCGGCGAACGGCAGCATCGCGTCACGCGCGGGTGGCGTGCCGCGGTCGGGGGCGAAGCGGTCCGGATCGAAACGTTCGGGGTCGGGGTACAGGTCGGCCCGATGCTGGATCAGGTACGAGCTGTAGATGACGGTGGTGCCGGCGACCAGCGAGTGCCCGCCGAGTTCGGTGTCCTCGGTCACCGTCCGAGTCTGCAGCCAGCCCGGTGGATGCAGGCGCAGGACCTCATCGATCACCTGGCCGGTGAATTGCAGGCTCGGCAGGTCCGCACTGACCGCGGGGCGGCCGGCCAGCACGGTGTCGACCTCGGCATACACGCGGGCGGCGAACTCGGGGTGCCGGTCGAGCAGGATCAGCGCCCACGCCAAGGTCGCGGCACTGGTGTCGGTGCCCGCGAAGAAGAACGTGAGCACCTGATCGACGATCTCGCCCTCGGTCAGTTGCCCGCCGCCCTGACTGTCTTGGGCAAATACCAAGGCCGAGAACAGATCTCCGCGATCGTCGCCGGCGGCGCGGCGCGCGGCCACCAGTTCCCCGAGGATGGCCCGCGCCTCGGCCGCCGCGTCGATACAGGCCCGGTTGCCCACGATCGGCCACCGGCGCATCCATTCCGGCACGATCGCGTGCCGCATGGCACCGGCGAAAACGGCTTCGACGTCATGGAGTAGCCGTTCTTGAGTCACCTCCGAGATCGCCTGATCGAACAGGGTCGCCGCGATCACGCGGGCGGCGAAGGTGTGCAGTTCGGCTTTCACATCGACGACCTGTCCGTCCGGCCAGGAGTCGACCAGTTCGGCGATCTTCTGAGCCATCACGGGCGTGTACCCGGTGAGGCGCTTCGCATGGAACGCTGGTTGCAGCAGGCGGCGTTGCCGTCGATGTTTCGCGTGCGGGCACGTCGCCAGGCCCTCCCCGACCAGCTCGCGCCCGCTGTCGAACAGCGGCCCCCCCTTGTCGAAGATGCGGTCCTGACGCAGCACCTGCCTGGTCAGTTCGAGATCGCAGATCACCACCGCCGTCATCGGTCCCAGCCCGATCCCGACCAGGTCGCCGTGCGCGGGCAGAGAAGCCATGAAGCCCAACGGATCTCGCATCAACGGCACCAGATGCCCCAGCACCGGCAGTCGGCCCGGCGCCACCGCGATCGGCGCGGCCGCGCGCTGTCTCGCAGAGCTTTCGACCGTGGCGACAGGCGCTCGGCCCGTCACCCGGCGAATCGTCTTTACCATCCACCGATTCGGTGACCGCTCGTCCATGACCGACTCCCTACCGCAAGACCACCCACCATTGTCGGCAATGCCGAACGCCACCACTACCACCCGACGGGGTGGATTCCCGGCAAGTCTTGCGCGGTTAATATTAACTATGCAAGACTCTAGGCATGAGCACATCGACTTACCTCACACAGACCGCCTTCCCCCTGATCTGGCCGCTCATCGCGGTCGTCGGCGCTGCCGTCCGGACTCGGCACAGCACTTCCCGGCAGGCCACGCTGGAGACCTGGCAGCGGTGGTGGGCCGTCGCAGCCCTGGGCGTCGGCAGCTTGTGGATGACGGTCGCGTTCCTGACCATCCCGGAACAGATGGCGTCGGCCATCGGCTTCACCGCCTCGCCGTTCCAGTTCGAAATCGCCTTCGCCAACCTCGGACTCGCCGTGATGGGCTTCCGCGCCGCCTCGCCCTCGGCCACTGCCCGCGAACGCATCACCGTCGGCCTCGGTGCCGGAATGTTCTTGTGGGGCGCGCTGATCGGACACGTCTACCAGTGGTTCGCGCACGGCGACCACGCTCCGGGCAACACCGGCGGCGTCCTGGTCTGCGACCTGCTCTTCCCGGGGGTGCTGATCGTCCTCGCCTGGTACTCGCAGCGACTTGCCGCCAGCCAAACCGCAACCGCCACAGGCCCATCGAGCAACTCCACACAGGAGGTCGGCAGCCTGCGGGCTTGAACAGCCCGGTCGTGATCAGCGGCGGAATCGGTGCCATCGGCATTCGAGCCGCCGCAGACGCGTAGCTACCGCAGGACAAGGTCGCCGAGACACGCCGCGAGTTCGACATTTCGCCGACACGCCCGAAATCGCCTTCACACCAACGCCTTCCGGTAGCGCACCCGCCGACGGCGCTATATGCTTTTGCACCTAGGTGCAAAAGCACCTAAGTCAGAGAGGGCGCGATGAAGCTCGAATTTCCGCTCCTGGGGCTGGTGGCAGCCCGGGCCATGAGTGGCTACGACATCAAGCGGTGGTGCGAGGTGGAAGGCAAGTTCGTCGGCCTGGACCGCCATGGCAGCCAGATCTACCGCGAACTGAACCGGATGCAGGCCGAAGGCTCGGTCGAGTCGCGGACCGATCCTCGCGACGGCGGACCGGACGCGAAGATCTACACCGTCACCGACGCCGGGATGCAACGGTTGCGGCACTGGGTGCGGTCCTCGTACGTGCCGCCGCGCCGATTCCAGGATCCGGAGTTCGCATTCCGGCTCCGCGTGGGCATGATGCTGCGCGAACCCGGCATTCTCGACCTCGTGCGCGAAGAACTGGCCGCGCGACGGGAACAGGTGCGGCTCAACCGAAACCGCCCGTACGACACCGAAACCGACGCCGACCGCGCCGAAATCGATGCCGAGGCACTCGATTTCATCGCCCATCAGATCCGGCACCAGGGCGAGCGGCAGATCGATGAGTGGATCGCGTGGCTCGAACAGTTGCAGGACCTGATGCAAGCCCGCGCCGACGCCGCGGCGACCGAGCGCTCCGGCCGGTCGAAGGCGAGCAGCTGATGCGCGCGGTCCTGATGTTGTTCGACAGTCTCAACCGCCGGCTCCTACCGCCCTACGGCGCAGACTGGGTACACGCCCCGAACTTCACCCGGCTGGCCGCGCACACCGTGCGGTTCGACCACTGCTACGGCGGCTCGATGCCGTGCATGCCCGCCCGCCGGGAAATGCACACCGGACGCCACAATTTCCTGCATCGATCCTGGGGCCCGCTGGAGCCCTTCGACGATTCCGTGCCCGAAATGCTTTCCGCCGCAGAGATATACCCGCACCTCGTGACCGACCATCCGCACTACTGGGAGGACGGCGGCGCGACCTACCACACCCGGTTCCGCACCTTCGAGTTCTTCCGCGGGCAAGAGGGCGACGCGTGGAAGGGCCAGGTCGCCGATCCACCGCAACCGCAGAGCCCGCGCCGGGTCCGCCACCAGCTGTGGCGCCAGGATCTGGTGAACCGGCAGTACCTGACCGAAGCCGCCGACCACCCACAGATCCGGACCGTGCACGCCGGCCTCGAGTTCCTCCGCGCCAATCACACCGAAGACGCGTGGTTCCTGCAGATCGAGTGCTTCGACCCGCACGAGCCGTACTTCTCCCACCGCGAACACCAGCGCCACTACCCTGCCCTGAACACCCCTGGCGATGCCCCGGCGTGGCCCGATTACAAACGGGCGACCGAAGATCCGGAAACCGTGCAGCGCGCGCGGGCGGAGTACGCGGCGCTGCTGACCATGTGCGACGCGTCGCTGGGCCGGGTCCTCGACCTCTTCGACGAGCTGAACCTGTGGGACGACACGCTGCTGATCGTGTGCACCGACCACGGGTTCCTGCTCGGTGAGCACGGCTGGTGGGGCAAGAACGTGCAGCCCTGGTACGACGAGAACATCCATACGCCGCTGTTCGTCTGGGATCCGGTGGCCCGTACGCAGGCGGGCACCTGCCCGGAACTGGTCCAGACGATCGACTTCGGTCCCACACTGCTGGACTTCTTCGGCCTAGAGCCGACCCCGGACATGCGCGGGCGGTCCCTGCTGCCGCTGCTGCGCGAACCGGTACCGGGCACCCATCGCGCCGGCGCGCTGTTCGGCATCTTCGGCGGACACGTCAACGTCACCGACGGGCGGTATGTGTACCTGCGCGCCCCGGCCGCACCGGGCAACGCGCCGCTTTTCGAGCACACCCTGATGCCAACGCACATGGCATCCCGTTTCACCCCGGCGGAATTGGCGAACGCACAGCTCGTCGACCCGCTCCCGTTCACCAAGAATGTCCCGGTGCTGCGGATGCCCGGCTTCGCCGTCGGCGATCCGTTCACCTTCGGTACGGCCCTGTTCGACCTGGAAAACGATCCGCACCAAGAGAATCCGCTGATCGATGACGAGCTCGAATTGCGCATGGTCACGCTCCTGCTGGAACTCATGCGGGCGAACGACGCGCCGGACTCCCAGTTCACCCGGCTCGGCCTGCCACTCGACGGGCCCGCCGATTCCCGGCATCTACTGGCCCGTGCGCAATTGCAGGCCTATCTGGAAGCCGTTGCCCCGCTACCGGTCCCGGCGGACTTTCCGACCGGACGCCCGGGCGTGAACACACCGATCACCGATCTGCTCGCCGCCGCGAGCACCCGCGCGATCGTCGAGGCCGCGCTCGGCCCGGCGGTCGCCGACATCGCCGCGCAGACCGGCTCGGCCACCCTGCTCGACCTGGCCGACTTCAGCCCGATGCTGACCAGGCGAATTCTCTTTCAGCTCGATCGGGCACTGGCCGCCGGCTGACCGGCCTTCGCTCCACTCCACAAGAGGCACACCATGACACACACCGTCGTTCCGGCGACCCCGGCACGTCCCGCTACGCACGTCCCGCACCGCTGGCGCAAACTCGCCCTGGTCGTCGCACCGCTCTGGGCCGACAACAACGAGTCCAGTGTGCTCAGCACCCTCGCTCCGGTCATCGTCACCGCGGTCGCCGCCCCCGCGGCGGCGGTCGGCTATCTGACCTCGATCGGGAAGTTCATCAGCGTCGTCTGCGGACCGCTGTGGGCGTGGGTGGCCCGCCGGACGAACCGCAAGATCGCCTTCGCGATCGCCTCCGGTCTGGCTGGAATCGCCACTGCCGCAACCGGACTCGCACAGAATTATGCGCAGCTGATCGTGCTGTACGGACTGTCGGCGGTATTCATCGCCGCCGCACTGCCGATTGCCAGCGAGATCACCGCCGACCTGTTCGACGACGAATCCCGCGGTCGCGCCAATGGTTACACCTGGGGCGTGATCTCGCTGCTCGGCTCGCTGCTCGGGCCGCTGATCGGGCAGTTGTCGCGGGTGCCCGAAGGCTGGCGCTACGGGTTCTTCGTCTGGGGCGCCATCACCGTGCTGACCGCCGTGCTGCTGGCCGTGTTCTTCACCGACCCAGCCGTGGGCGCGAGCGAAACCACCGCGCCACCCACCGACGACAACCAGATCACCTGGGCCAAAGTACGTTTGATGCTGCGGATTCCGACGTTCGTGCTCATGCTGATCCAACGGCTGATCTCGGGTCACCTGTTGATCGCGAGCTTCGGCATCGTCTTCCTCGTACACACCTACGGCTTCACCACCGCGGTCGCTTCGATCGTCACCCTCCCCTTCGGCATCGGCTATCTGTTCGGCACCTTCGGCGGCAGTCTGGCCATCGACTTCCTGCAGAACCGGCTGCCCCGGACCGGACGCATCATCGTCCTGCAGTTCGCCCAGCTCGGTTTCGGGGTCGTCGCCCTGGTCGGCACCCAGCACGACTGGGGCGGCATCGAGATCTTCGCCGGCTTCTGGGCCGTCCTGGGTTTCCTGCAGGGTCTCAACCCGGGGGTGAACCGGCCCATCGTGGCCGCGGTCGTGCCGCCCGAAATGCGCGGCGCCGCTTTCGCATTGCTGCTGTCGGTGTTCGAAGCCCTGGCCTACGCGCTGTTCAACCTCGCCGCCGGACTGCTCACCGACGTGATCGGCCTGCGCGGGGTAATGCTGTGGATCCCAGGCATTCTCATGCTCGTCAACGCCGCGTTCTGCACCCTGCTCTATCGCACCTATCCGCGTGACGTCGAACGGCAACGCGCCCTGCTGGCCGAACGGGCCCGGACCACGGCGGCCGGATGAGCCCCGCACGGCACCCGATCGAACAGGCCCACCTGCCCGGCGGGATCTTCGAGATGGGCGATCGGCACCACGACGGATTCCACGCCGACGGGGAGACGCCCGTGCACACGGTGGAACTCGCACCGTTCACGATCGACACGACCACCGTCACCAACGCCGCGTTCACGGCGTTCGTGGAGGAGACCGGATACATCAGTGCGGCAGAAATATTCGGCTCCTCCCCCGTGTTCCACCTCGTCGTGGCCGCCGACCCGGAGGATCTCCTCGGGAGTGACCCACGGGCACCGTGGTGGATCGATGTGCGGGGCGCCGATTGGCGACATCCGGAAGGGCGGCATTCGAGCATCGCGGACCGGGCCGAGCACCCGGTCGTGCAGGTGTCCTGGTTCGACGCCGTCGCCTACTGCGAGTGGGCCGGACGACGTCTCCCGACCGAGGCGGAGTGGGAATTCGCCGCACGCGGCGGCCTCACCGGGGCGCGCTATCCGTGGGGCGACGAAGCGCCGGGAGCCGGCGGGGAGTGGCGCGCGAATATCTGGCAAGGCAGGTTCCCGATCGACAACACGCAGGAGGACGGTTATCTGACGACCGCGCCGGTGCACTCGTACCGGCCCAACGGGTACGGGCTGTGGCAGATGGTAGGAAACGTCTGGGAGTGGTGCTCGGATCGGTTCTCCCCCAACACCTATGGGCACGATGCCGGAACGCGGCACGCGCGCGATCCGCAAGGCGCGCCCGCCGGACAGTCACGGGTACTGCGCGGCGGTTCGTACCTCTGCCACGACAGCTACTGTTCCAGATACCGCAATGCCGCCCGCTCCTCGAACGCCCCCGATGCCACCATGGGCAACGCGGGCTTTCGCACCGCAGGCGGGAGGCGAGCGCGCACGGCGAATGAACGCCCGAGAATTGTGACGTTAATATTAACCAGTAAAGATACTGGTAAACTCGCACCATGGACGATGGACTCGGCGATCTACTGCATCGCGTGGTGTTCCTGCTCGGCGAAGCCACGCGACGGCGGGTGGACAGTTCCGGCGGGTTGAGCTACAGCCAGATGCGGCTGCTCGGCACCCTCGAAGAGAACGAGCCGATGACCCAGCACCAACTGGCACAAGCGCTTTCGGTGTCCGACCCCGCGATCAGCCGGGCCCTGCGCCCGCTCGAGGCAGCCGGGCTGATCCGGATCATCCCCGACCCGGAACACGGACGACGACGACTGGTCAGCACCACCGAAGCGGGCCGCGACGCCTTCCACACGAGCGGTAAACCGCTCTACGACGAACTGCGCAACGGCCTGCTCGCGGCGGGCTTTCCCTATGAGCGCTATCTGCGCGACACGATCCGGCTGGCCGAAATCCTCGAGCGCGACCGTTAGCTTCCGGCGGCCGGCCGGGCGCGACACGTGACCGATGTCGGGCGGCGCGTCCTTTGCGCGCAGCTGCCGAACGCCAGGTCACCCGATTCGGTCGAAGCGACGAACGCCGCCGGCAGGTCGGCGATCCAAGTATTGCATTGTTAATATTAACCATGCAAGACTTGGACGCAGGCACGTAGGAGACCGGAATCGAAGGGCAGGAATATGGAGAAGCAGAGGGGCGCGGGTGTGCTCGAGCCGCAGTGGCCGCCGCATCGGATCGGCGCCTTCGTCGACGCCGTACTCGCCATCGCGATCACCCTCCTGGTGATCGAGCTGGAGCGGCCGAAGCACGATGATGTGGTCGATACCGCCGCGCTGGCCGCATTCCTCTGGCACGAGCGGTCCTCGTTCGTGGCGCTGCTGGTGGCGTTCTTCCTGCTGTGGTCGGTGTGGCGGCGGCACCATGTGCTGATCTATCAGGTGGCACGCGTGGATCGGTACACGCTGGCCGCGCACGCGCCGATGCTGCTGTTCGCGACGCTGCTGCCGTTCGTCACCGCGGTGTTCGGCGGCGCTTTGGGCAACCCGCTGGCCGTCTGCATGTTCGCGGGCGTGGCCGCGGCACTGTTCGCCAGCGAGGCGGTGGTCAAGGAGATCGCGGCCCGCAAAGCCGTTCTGGCCGAGCAGATCACCGCCGACGACCTCCGCGTGAACGCGAACGGGTCATACGCTGTGGCAACAATTTTCGCCGTCACCGCCGCGCTGGCCTGGCTCACCGCCGACGTGTGGGTGGTGTGGCTTTTCGCGCCGCTCGCCGCCACCTTCGGTGGCCGCGTCATCAGCCGGGTGCGCGGCCTGACCCGGTCGTGAACATGGACGACGGACTCGCAGACCTGCTGCACCGCGTCGCCTCCTTGGTCGACAAGGCGACACGACGGCGCATGGACGACTATGGGTTGAGTCACCGCCAGCTGCGGCTGCTCACGACGTTGCGGGACATCGAGCCGGTGACCCAGCATCGGCTCGCGCAAGCGCTGGCGGTGTCCGATCCCGCGATCAGCCGGGCGCTGCGCCCGCTGGCAGCGGCCGGGCTCGTGCGGGTCGCCATCGACCCCGCGCACAAACGACGACGCCTGGTCAGCACTACCGAAGCGGGCCGCGACAACGTCCACGCCACCCGCAACCCCTGTACCGCCGAACTGGACCCCGATTTTCCCTTCGAGAGCTATCTGCACGACACCGCCGCGCTGGCCGAATTCCTCGAACCGGCCCGTCGGCAAACCGACTGAAGATCGGTGGTTGACGACGAACATGCGGGGTATGTCCGACGACGAACGCGGCCCGCGCACCGGGGCCGCTGGACACGAAAGGGATGTTCGCAATGCTCGGACTCGGCATCATCGGTTGGATCATCATCGGCGGACTGGCGGGCTGGATCGCCAGCAAATTCATGAAAACCGACGCACAGCAGGGCATCCTGCTGAACATCGTGGTCGGCATCGTCGGTGGCCTGCTCGGCGGCTTCCTGCTCAAGCTGCTCGGGGTCGACGTCGAGGGCGGCGGCCTGTGGTTCAGCTTCTTCACCTGCCTCGGCGGCGCGGTGATCTTGCTGTTCCTGGTCGGGCTCGTCACCGGCCGCCGCGGCGCTATGCGCTGAGCACGCCGCAACACACACCGAGGGCAGCCACTTCATGTGCGCTGCCCTCGGCGCGTCCGGCATCCTATGCCTCAGAGCGATGAATTTCACAGCCGTCTCCGGTCTACACATCATGACTGAAAAGACCGCCACCGCCTTGCCTCCCGTCGTCGACCGGCAGACCTGGCAGGCCGCGCTCGATGACCTGCGAGCGCGGGAGAAGGCTGCCACTCGTGAACTCGACGCCATCGCCGCGCAGCGCCGCCGCCTACCGATGGTCGAACTCCCGGACTACACGCTGATCGGCCCGGACGGCCCGATCCGGCTGGTCGACGTGTTCGACGGGCGCTCCCAGCTGATCGTCTACCACCACATGTGGTCCGACGGCGCGGAATGGCAGTGCGGCGGCTGCACCGGGCTCACCTCGCAGTACGTCCGCCTGGATCTGCTGGACAACTACGACGCGCGCTTTGTCGTCGTCACCAACGGACCCATCGCAGAAGCGCTGGCTTACCGGGAGAAGGTCGGTAACCGGATGGACTGGTACTCCTCCTCGGAGAGCTCGTTCGGCGCCGACGTGGACGCACCGCCCGGCGGGGGCTTCGGGGTGAACGTCTTCCTGCGCGACGGCGACAAGGTCTTCCGCACCTGGCACACCAACGGCCGCGGCACCGAACAGCTCAGCTACACCTTCGCCCTGGTCGACATCCTGCCGTGGGGACGCCAGGAAGAATGGCAGGATTCCCCGGACGGCTGGCCCCAGTCACCCACCTACTCCAAGTGGCTCGACTCCCCCGACGTCGCCCGGCTCTACGGACCGAACCGAGACGCCTAGCGCGGCAACGCGGGATCGATCTGCTGGCAGTGGACGATCAGGTCGAACCACTGGATCGGGCTGCCACCGTCGACGAAGGAGCCGGTAAGCGACCTTGTCTCCGGTGAATTCGCGCCACCACCTGAGGTTTTCGGCCGCGCGGGCGTCCCGGTACACGAGCCCGTCGGCCGCCGGCAGACTGTAGTGCTCGTAGAACGAGACGATTTGCCGCGCGTGCTGCAGCGCCAATTCATGGGCCGCGTCCCCCGATTGGTGCGGTACGGCAGCGATGATGTGATGTACGCGACGAGCGTGCTCGAGATAGGGCGTTTTGTCCGGCACACCCTGATACCAGCCGATGTGGGCGTACACGTCGGTGGTGCTCGGCCGGATCGCTTGCAGGTGAACTCGGAGCTCGGCGAGCCGCTCCGGATCGGCAGCGGCAAGATAGGTCTCGACGCCGTCATAGGCCGCCGGCCCCGTCGCGAAGTACTCGACGCCGGTGAACCGCACCTTGTCGACGCGTCCGGTATTGAAATCACGCAACCACCGCAACAGGTATGCCACCTCCTGCGTCTGCCACTGGCCGCCCAGCTGACTCATGATCGTGTCCAGATCACCGTGGCCCGTGCGGAGGTATTCGTCGACCTGCAGTCCCGTGGTCCACTGCTCTTCGAAGGCGAGCGAACGGAATCCGAGCTGTTCGACCAGCACGCGCACCGTGCGGTGTTTGAGCCTGAGCTCCTGTGCCGCACCATGTATCGACTCCCCCAACCCCACTATCTGCGCGTCGCCGATCGACCGGCGCAGGTACCCCAGATCGTCACCGGGGCCCGCGGGATCCACGTGGTCGAGCGGGACCGCGTGCCGTCCGAGCCAACCGACGACGGACTGAGCTGGATCCGCGGCCGACGTAGGCGTTCCCGCCAGCACCAGAGTGCCGAGGACGAGGGCGAACAGCACCCACCGCCGGCGGCCGCGTTCGTGTCGATGCATCGCTTCTCGTTTCGCTGTGCATCCACGATCGCGGCCGCGGGCCGAATGCGCGTCACCCCGAAAGCGATTGTTCTCCTACGCCGCTCGACGTATCCGCACGCGGTGAGCTGTCGTTATCAGTGGCCGACGACGCCGCTCAGTTCATTCGGGGCGGCGGGCAACGTCACGGTGGCCGCCACCGCGCCGGTGGCGAGATCGACCCGATGGACCTGTTTGGTCGCGGGGTCCGACACGTAGGCCATGCCGTTGCGGGCGAACAGGGCGGGACGCGCCTCCTGCCACTTCAGCGGTTCCTGCCAGGGCGAAAGCACCGGGATCGACCGGGTGACGGTGCCCGCTACGGGATCGATGACGTGCAAGCGGCCGTCGGTGCCCAGAACCAGCGCCTCGCCGAGGGGTCCGCGAGCCAGGGACCGGAAGGTGTAGCTGGTGCCGAGGTCGACCAGCCGCAATGTGCCCGATACCGTATCGATGAGCGAAACCTGTTGCGGCCGCTCCAGTTCGGCGTCCTTGTCCTGTTTGTAGTCGGCGAGCACGATCGGCGAGAGATCGCTGCCCGCGGCATTGCCGATCCGGCCGTACGGGGTGGGGCCGGCGACCTTGGTGAAAGCGCCGTTGCGGAACACGAGAGCGCCTGTCTGGCAACCGATCACGACCGCCTCATCCTTGGCGGCCGCCTCACCGTGCACACCGGGGCAGTCCTCGTTGCGGGCGATTTCCTTGCGCTGCTTGTCCAATGCCACGGCACCGACCCGCTTCTCCTCGGTACCGAGGGTGACGATCAGATCCTTGTTCGCCAGTTCCACCGCCACCCCGTGATGCGGCGCGGCGGCGCGGTACCCCTCGGTGGCCGGCTTGCCGTCGCCGAGCGCGGCGGGGTCGAAGGTGGTGACCTCGCCGCTGCCGTCGGCGAACAGCACGGTGCGGCCCGCGTGCCGCACGACGTGTCCCGGCTTGGCTGCGGGGAACTCGGTCCCGGTGAACTCGGCGGTCACCGCGTCGAACACCCGGAATCCGTCCTTGACCGACACCAGCAGATGCCGGTTGTTCCCGGCCGGGTTGAGCCGGTTGAATCCCTCCAGGCGCGCCTCGCCGGTCTTCGCCAGCGTTGTCGCGTCCAGGACGTAAATGCCGCCATCGTAGGTGACCGCGATCGGCTCTGCGCCCGGAGCGGGCGCCGCGGTGTCCTTCGAATCATCTGTGCCGCAACCACTTACCGCGACGAGTGCGGCGACGATACCGGACAGGGCGACCGGCTTGGCGGTGCGTGACCATATATGCATTGCTACTCCGTGTTTCTCGTGAAAAGGTCAGGCTGTCGGCGCGGCGAGGCCGCGTACGATGGCCGCGGTGTTGGCGCGGGTCATCTCCAGGAAAGTGCCGGCGCCGCCGCCGGGTTCGGTCAGTGACTCGGTGTGCAGCGCGATGACCTGCACGTGCACACCGGCGTGCTCGGCGAGCACGCGGGCCAGCTTGTCCGGCTGCGACGAGTCGGCGAAGATCGCGCCGACGCCGGCGGTGCGGATGGCATCGGCCAGTGCGCTGAGATCCGCGGAACTCGGCGAGGCGAGGGTGGTCCCGGAGGGGATCACCGCGCCGACCACCTGGAAGCCGAAACGCTGTGCGAGATAACCGAAGACGTGATGGTTGGTGACCAGCTTGCGCCGTTCGGCTGGCAGGCCGGCGAACTGTTCGGTGACCCACTGATCGAGCTGGTCGAGTTCGGCGAGATAGCGATCGGTGTTCGCGCGGATCGCCGCCGCGTCCACCCCGCCGACGTGCGCGAGGACCGCCGCCGAAATCGCCGACACCGCCGCGCGCACCCGCTTGGGGTCGGTCCAGAAGTGCGGGTCGGGTCGGCCCGCGGATTCGTCGGAGGTGTAGCTGATCGGGTCGACGTGCTCGCCGACGGCCAGCGCCGGGACACCGGCGCTCTGTGCCGCCGCCACATGCCGCGCGACCCCTTCCTCGAGGCCGAGGCCGTTGTGCACGACCAGCGCGGCGCGATCCAGCTTCGCGGCCTGCTGCGCCGAGACCGCGAACGAGTGCGGGTCGGCATTCGGCGGCATCAGCACGGTCACTTCGGCGGCGTCTCCGGTAACGGCCCGGGCGAGGTCTCCCAAGATGTTGGTGGTTACCACGATCCCGGTACGGTCACCGCCGCCCCCGGCGCATGCGGCGACCAGCGGAAGGGCCATCGACAACGTAATGATAAGGCGTATAGAGGTTTTCATTCGCCTGTCGCCACCATGTGAGCCGGAGCCAGGCCGACGCCGAAAGTGCGGGCCAGGCGCAGATTGTCGTTGTAGGCGATCTCGAAGACCTGCCGCCGGGCCGCGTCGTTGAGGTAGGCCCGGTTGGTGTCGACCAGGATCACCGGGGCGGGGGCGTCCGGCGCAAGCGGCTCGAGCAACGCGACCCGGTTCGTCTCCCTGCCGGTTTCGGCATCGATACCGTGCAGCACACCGTCCGGGGTCAGCGCCAGGATCGCCGCGCCCTCCCCCGCCGTGTTCACGGCGACGACCGGGCCGATCGGTGCCAGCGTCCATCGCCGCTTGCGCACGTCGAGCAGCCAGAGACCCTGTTGTCCAGCGGGTGCCGTGAGCGTCGCGCTACCCGGACGATGGGTGAACACCGTGGCCCGCTCGGCGGCGTCCTGAGGGTAGCGGATCTTCTCGCCGACGAACTTGCCGTCTTGCCGCGACACGACGAGAGCACCGTCCGCACAACCGAATACGACGCCGCGGCGGGTCACCGACTGCCCGCGCGAGTCCGGGCACGGTTCGGCGATCGCACCGACCGCGGCGTTGTCGCGCGTGCGCACCTGCACCCCGGCGTCCGTGACGACCAGCAGGTGCTCGGCGTAGGGCAGCGCGGCGCCATCGGCGATCCGGACCCGCTCTACGATCGAGCCTTGATCGAGTGCGGCGCGGTCCAGCACCAACGTCGCACCACCGTCGAGCTGCAGCGCGGTCACCGCGGGGTCGCTGTGCGCGGCACTCACCCGCCCGTCGATCGTACCGACGTCGCGGATCGGAGCGCGGTAGTAGTGCACGTGGTCCCCGTGGTCGACCAGCCAACTGCCACCGTCCACGATGCGCGTCGAATTCGCCGCGCTCACATAGCCGTAGCGTCCGTCACCGGCGATAGCGCGCACGCCCTCGGCCTTACCCGCATCCACCACTTTCTCGGTGGTGAGATCAAGGACCTGAATCGCACCCGTGCTCCGGTCGGCGAGGACCAGCCGCGACTGCGGCTCGGCCGTCTCCTCGGCGCCGGCCACGTAACCGTGCGGCGTCTCGACCGCGGCCGGCGACTCCGTGGCCGTTCCGCACCCGGCGAGCGGGAGCACGGCCAACGCGCTCGCGGTCGCCGCGGCAGTGCGAACCCCTTTGCCACGCAACCGGTCACGCATCGACGCCGCCAGTGCGGACAGGAAGAACAGCCCCACCGCCACCGCGGCGATGGTGGCCCCGCCCGCCGTGCCCGCATGCCAGGAGATCAGCAGTCCCGTCACCGTGGCGAGGCCGCCGAGCACCGCGGCGAGCGCCATCACGGTCGGAATCCGGTCGGCCCAGTAGGTCGCGGCCGCCGGGGGCGCGATGAGCAGCCCGAAAACCAGCAAGGTGCCGACGATGTGGAACGACGCCACGATGGCCAGCGTCACCAAGCCCACCAATGTCACGTGTGCGAGCCGCGGCCGCAATCCGAGGGTGTGCGCGGTGCGCGCATCGAACGTCGACGCGACGAACGCGCGATGACCGAGCACGGCGAGCAGGCCCGCGAGCAGCAACGCCACCACGAGATACACCAGATCCGCTGTGCGCACGGCGAATACGTCGCCGAACAGGAAACCGGTCAGATCCGCCGCGAACGACCGCGACCGCGACACGATGACCACGCCCGCCGCGAGCATGCCGACGAACAGCAACCCGATGCCGGTATCCGCCGACAGCCGCCGATTACGGCCCAGCGCCGAGACGCCCAAAGCCATTGCGAGACAACTGATCGCCGCGCCGATCAGCAGATTGCCACCGACCAGCGACGCCACCGCGACCCCGGGCAGCATGCCGTGTGCCATCGCATCCCCCAGAAAGGCCATGCCGCGCACGACGACCCACGTGCCGGCCAGGGCGCAGATACCCGAGACGAGCAGGCCGCTCCAGAGCGCCCGTTGCACAAAAGCCACCTCGAACGGGGCGAACAGCCAATCCATGGGACATACAGTAGAATGAAAATGATTGTCATTACAAGTGAGGTGTGATGTCCCCTACCCCCGACCCCGTCGCGATCCGGCTGTCCGGGCTGTTCGCGGGCTACCGCGGCCGGGCCGTCCTGCACGACGTGACCGCCGAAATCCCCCGGGGCAAGGTCAGCGCCCTCGTCGGGCCGAACGGTTCCGGGAAGTCGACCCTGCTCGCGGTGCTCGCCGGGGTGCTCGCACCGACCGCGGGGACGGTCTCGCACACCTACCGGCACCGGCCCGCGTTCGTGGTGCAGCACACCAGCGTGCCGCCGACGCTGCCGATCACGGTGCGCCAGACGGTGGCCATGGGACGGTGGGCGCATCGCGGTCCGTGGCGGCGGTTGACCCGCGCCGATCGCGACCTCGTCGACACCTGCCTCGGCCGTCTCGACCTCACCGAACTGGCAGCCCGCAGACTGGACGACCTTTCCGGGGGTCAACGGCAGCGCGTGCTGCTCGCCCGCGCGCTCGCGCAGGAAGCCGAGGTGCTGCTGCTCGACGAGCCGGCCGCCGGCTTGGATTCGGCTACCCAGCAAGAGATCTCACGCATCCTGCGCGAGATCAGCGCCGACGGGGTGACCGTGCTGCAGGCCACCCACGACGCCGCGGAAGCCGCCCGTGCGGACCATCGCCTGCACCTGCGCGCAGGCGTCCTGGTGACCGAGGAGGCGCACACCCGATGAGCGCGACCACGCCTTCGCGGCCTCGCGCCAAGCGGCGCAGCGGGCTACGACGGCGGCGCCGGTAATCGCGGAACGGGTCAGCCGGTGGGCAACTCTCCCTGCGCCGTCAGAGCGGACAATACGGCCGGACGGACGTAGTCGCGGAGCGTGGCCAGTGCGCCCATACCCTCGAAATGTGCTGCAGCGACGGCGAAGTCGTCATCCAGCACGACTCCGGCCGCGTGCAGTTCCGCGGACAACAGTCCGAGGGTGCCGCTGATGGCGGGAGCAGGACGCCACGTGTCGTCGTCCCGGTCGGGCGGGGTGACACGGTATTCGATCTCCAGCCAAAGCCGCCGAGTACTCCTCTTCCCGCACACTCACCGGCGCAGCGTATCCGACACCTCCGGGCAACCGCTCGGGCGCAGCCGGTGCGGCACCACCCATCGCCGATTCGAGTAGTGCTCTACTCGCGTGACCTGCGACTATCCGGCGAATGATCGGGATATGAAGTATCGAATCATTACCGCGCTGGGGCTGGCCGCAGCCTCCAGCGTTGTGCTCACCGCTTGCCCGGGCACCTCAAGCGTGCCGGGCACGAACCTGCTCGATCTGATCAATCAGAAGCGGGCGGCGCACAGCTGCAACCCGGTGTCGGGTGACGACCAGCTGCGCGTCGCGGCCGAACGTCACGCTGTCGATATCCGGGAGCATCCGGACCATTACGGTCCGCCCGGCACCGACCCGCCGTTGAACGATATCCACACCGGCACCGACAATTCCGACGGCGGCGCACGCATCGCCGCGGCAGGATACGCACCGTTGATCCGCTGGGGCGAAATCATCTACTGGGCGGGCGGGCCGCCCGGGAACACCCCGCAGGCCACCATCGACTGGTGGATGCAGAGCGACGGCCATCGAGCGCAGATCGAAACCTGCGAATACACCCACGCCGGTATCGGACTGCTCTACCCCGGCGGCACCAAATGGATCGCGGTGGTGAACTTCGCCTCCCACTAGCGCCCCTCGAGCACACCATACCGACGCCGCAGTGTAGCGCGGCGCCGTTCCCGAGCACCCGGGAAACTTTCCCGAATCTTCCCGAATTACCTTGACACACTCAGGAAGTCGCGGCCGATAGCCTGCCCATAGCCGAGGAAAGGGAAGCTCATGGCCGTGATGGACAATCCGGAAGTCCCGCCCGCGATCCACGTGCGCGTGGAGCAGGAAGCGGAACGGAACTACTCGGCTCGCCCGATCGGCGAGGTGTCGGTGACGATATCCGCCGGGCTCGCCGACGATTTCCTCAACCGTCCCGCGGGACTGGTCAGCAGCGGTCCCGGGGCGGACGACGACGTGCCGGACGCGGTCGCCGACGCGGACTCGATCGCGTCCGCGGGGCTGGTCGACGAATTCGTCAACCGCCCGGCAGAACTCGTCAACGTGGCGCGGGACGAGGCATGACCGCCGCCCCGGCCGGGTTCGGCTTCGCCGACTGGTTCGCGCCGCTCACGCTGCCGGAGTTCAATCGCGACGTGCTCGGCCGCCGGACCCTGGTGACCCCGCCACGTCCCGAACTGGCCGAGCGGCTCAGCCAGGCACTCGATATTCGAACCGCCCAGGACCTTTTCGACAAGCGGGTCCGGCAGGTCTCGGCGTGGTTCCCGCGCCTCGACGGCGCGATCAGCTCGGCGATCATCCAGCCCGACACCGCCAAACGCTTCTACGACGCCGGAACGACCCTGTTCTATCAGGAGGTCGCCGAGTTCGACCCGTTCGCCCGCGAGGCGGCGGCCGCGTTCGGCGTCTCCGCCAAATCGGCGAAATGCCAACTGTTCTGCAACCGTCCCGGCGCGGTGACCGCCGTGCATTTCGATCCGATCGACGTGGTCACGGTGCAGCTGAGCGGCCGCAAGACGTGGCGCGTCGCACCGAACTCGTTCGCACCGGCGCCGTTGGAAGGCTGGTCGACGAAGGAGTCGGTGCCGCCGGTGCTGCGCCTCTACGCCGACGGACCGCGCCCCACCGCCATTCCCGACGACGCGACCGAGTTCGTCCTCGAACCCGGTGCGGTACTGCATGTTCCGCGCGGCTACTGGCACGAGACCGCCTCCGATCAGGATTCGATCTCCCTGCACATTCTCCTTATCCCACCGCTGCGTCTCGATTTCCTGCTCGCCGCGTTGCGCAACGAGCTGCTGCGCGACCCGTACTGGCGTGAATCGGCTTATGACTGCAGCGGATTCGACTGGCTGCACCCCGCGCGAGACGCCTTCGCGACCGCGGTCGGCCGGATCGATATCGCGGATCTCACCCGGGCCCCGCTGCCCGACCACCCCGTACAGCTCGGCACGACTTTTGTGCGGGCCGGTCAATCGTGCCTGAGTATCGAGTCGGCGGACGCGACGAGCGCGCGAATAGCCTTGACCGCCTTCGGCTTCAGCGAGACGACCACTTCGACGACCAGCGTCGACCGGCGACTGCTGCCGCCCTGCCGCTGGCTGAACACTCTCGAGACCGGCACCAGGGTCGACGTCGCCGACCTCGTCGCCGCCTTCCCCGAACTCGCCAAACCCGACGCCTGCGACCTGCTCGCCCTCTTCGAGCGAACGAGACTTCTCCGGCGATGCTGAAACGGCCGCACCACCGAGCACGGCCCGGAACCTGAGCTCCGGGCCGTGTTCGGGTCAGCCGGCCAGCCCCAGATCGGTCAGCTTCGGACCGGCTCGGCCGACTCGGTCACAGGACAGGCCAGCCAGGTGCAGGGCGATGGGGTCCAGGTGATTTCGGGCGTCGATCACCGCACGACCGCTGAGCAGGCCCGCCATCCGCTTCCAGTCCAGGTCGCGGAATTCGGGCCACTCGGTGAGCAGCATGATCGCCGCCGAGCCGTGTGCCACGTGGTAGGCGGTGTCCATGACCCGCAGGCGATCCGGCATGGCGGGCACCGCGGCGTGGACGCTGGGATCGTAGGCACGCACGTCCGCGCCTTCGGCGAGCAGCCGCTGCGCGATCGCCAGCGCCGGCGAGTCCCGCAGGTCGTCGGTGCCGGCCTTGAACGTCAAGCCCAGCAAGCCGATTCGTACCCCGGCCAAGTTGCCGCCGACCGCTTGGCGCACCTTGTCCACCACCAGGTCGCGCTGTCTGGCGTTGGTGTCGATGGCCGCCCGCAGCAGCGGGAAGTCGCAGCCGGCCGTTTCCGCCGAACGCAACAGCGCGTGTGTGTCCTTGGGCAGACATGATCCGCCCCACCCTGGCCCGGGACGGAGGAACTCCTTGCCGATTCGCTGGTCATATCCCATGCCCGCGGTCACGTCGCTGATATCCGCGCCGAGACACTCGCACAACTCCGCGATGGCGTTCACGTAGGACAGCCGAGTGGCCAGATAGCAGTTGGCCGCGTACTTGATCAGTTCCGCGCTCGCCGCCCCGGTCAGCAGCACGGGCGCGTCGAGCGGGCCGTACAGCGCGGCGACCCGTTCGGCCGCTGCGGGATCGTTCGAGCCGACCACGATCCGGTCGGGGCTCAGGAAGTCCCGGATCGCGGACCCTTCCCGCAGGAACTCCGGGTTGGAGACGACCGCGATGTCGTCTCGGCCGATCACCCCGCCCAGGCGCACCGCGGTGCCGACTGGCACGGTCGATTTGTTCACGACGACGCAGCCGGGCCGCAGCAGGTCGCGCACCTCCGCGATGACGAACTCCAACGTCCGCAGGTCCGCCGCGCCGTCGGCGCCCATCGGGGTCGGGACGCACAGGATGACGAACTCGGCCGCGGCCACCGCCGCGCTCGCGCCGAGCACGAAACTCAGTCGCCCCGAGGCCAATCCGTCCACGACGAGTTCACACATCCCCGGCTCCGCGATGGTCGACGCACCGCCGGACAGGGTTTCGATCTTCGCCGGGTCGACATCGGCGCACACCACGCGATGGCCCAGCGAGGCCAAGCACACCGCCGTCGTCAGTCCGACGTAGCCGGCACCGACGACCGCGATATCAGTTTTGCACACAGCATTCATCTCCTTGATCGTGCGAACGGGCGATATCAGAGCGGGATCGCCCGAATGCCCTTGAACGGAGCGTCTTTTCCGAGATAGTCGACGGTCTCGAACAAGCCGACCGCATCCATCGGGAAGCGGGCACCCGCCTCGGCGGCGAATATGCAGGGCTGGATCGTCTTCCGTTCCGAAGCGCCGGAGCCGCCGCTCTTGCGAATGTGCTTGTGCGTGTGGATCAGAATCGGCATGAATCCGCCGCCGAGGAACGAACCGCTCTGCAGGATCGCGCCACCGACGCAGTCGATCACCAAACCCTTGCCGAGGATGGCATCGCGGCCCTGGTAGTAGTAGGACGGCGTGGCGAGCGTGCCGTGCTCGACGTGGAAGACGCCGGCGGAGAGCCCGATGATCGAACGGCCGCTGATCCGCAGCACGGACTTGTAGAAGTCGACCAGGATCGGTCGCACCTGCGCGTCCGGCAGCTTGAATTCGGGACACAGCAACACGATTCGCATGAGTTCCGCGAGCGTGATCCCGGCGCCGTCCGGGCCGGGGAACTCCTGATCCCACGGCACCAGGTAGTCCGACGGCGCGATCATGCTCGTTCCGGCGTCCTCGACGATCAGCCGCTCCGCGTCGGTGCTCGGGGGCGCGACCGGTGTGCCCTGGGCGAGAATGCGCCCGGCGAGCAGGTACCTGCTCTCCAGCGTTTTCGCGGTGCTGGCGGTGATCAGCAGATCGATCCGCTCCGCCGCGGTCTCCGGGATATCGAAGAGGTGATCGATGCCGTCGGTGGGCACGTTGATCTTCGCTTCGAGGCTGCGCGCGGGCAGCGGCTGATAGGAGGCCACCACCTCCTCTAGCGCACCGGCGTACTCCCCCGGGCCGAGCCGCCGCAGTTCCTCCGCCGCGAGTGCGCGGTAGTCGTAGGGAATCGCGGTCGAGGTGGACAGCACGACCCCGGCCACCAAGGCGCGGTGCCGGTCGTCGTCCAGCGATTCCGCGGCCAGTTCCAGCGAGAGGTACGCCGATCGTTCGCCCGGCTGGTGGACCCAGCTCACGACGAACGGGTTCTCGAAGCGGCACACCTGCGAAAACAGGTGGTACGCGGCGTCTTCGGACTTGATCCAGGTGGCGACCCGGGTCCGGGCCGATTCCGCGTCGGTGACTTCGGCCAGCATGTCGGGGGCCACGCGCAGGAGCTTCGAAACTTCCTCGATGGTGTGCATTTCGGTGCCTCTTTCCGATCGTGCGATATTTCTCAGATATTGATGGAGCGGCTGGCCAGACCCGCCATGAACCGATGCTCCGGAAGTCGCATCGGCGGCACGGGTTCGGTAGTGCCGCAGAGTAGATCCAGCTGAATGAGCAATGCCTCCTTGAAATGGTTTCCGGAGATCGTGAATTGCTGCCGCACCGCGGCATCACGGACATAGACGGCGTGCTGGTTCTTGTAATCGAGGGCCACGCCGTAATGCGGCTCGAACACCAGCGTCACGTGCCTGCCGGACGCGAGTTCCACATCGGCGAAGCGGTACCGCATCTCGGCGCCGTAGGGGATCACCGAATGCCGCAGGCAATCCCGCGCGAGATCGCCGGGGAAGGCGAACCCCGCCAGCTCGGCGAACCCGATATCGCCGCGGGACGAGGCGTAGAGCTCGATCTCCGGTAGTTCCATTGCCATGGTGCGCACCCGCATTTCGGGCGTGATCGACAGCGGAGTCGTGCGCAGATAGGTCCGATACCGCTCGCGCGGCAGGATCGACCGCAGAATGCTCAGCATGTGGAAGAACTCGTAACCGGCCTCGCCGTAACGGGTATCTACGAATCTGCCGTTCGCGACGTCGAGTTCCCGGTTCTTGGTGAACTCGATCGTTATTTTCCTGAGCGGATCCGTTCGGCCGCATTGCCGCACCGATTCGGCGAATTGCCGCACCGCCGCGCTGTAGGCGTAGACATCGTTGACGACGATCCGTGCCTGCGGATGGTGGCGGAGCAGCCGCGCGAGTTCGGGTAACTCGGCGGGATAGCACGCCGGCTTCTCGAGCAGGATGCGCGCATCCGGACGAGCCCGCAGCAGCTCGGCGACCACGGGCAGATGCGTGGCCGTCGGCGTCGCGACGACCCAGGCCGCCACCTGCGCCGGGTCGGGTACCAGTGCGATTCGCGGGAAATCCGCACCCGGTCGCCGATCGACGGTGACCACCTCGTGGCCGGCCTCTTCGAAGTACATGGCGTGCCGCGCGCCGATCATGCCGCGGCCGATGACAACGATGCGCATGTCAGACCGCCCCGGCACGCCGTGCGTATTCGGCCGCGTGCGTGCCCGCCGCTCGGCCGAGCACCGCGCCTGCCATCAATCCGGTGCCCGCCGGATACCCCTGATCGTAGAGTCCTCCGACGATCACACCCGCGGCATAGAGTCCGTCGATCGGCTCGCCGCCGCCGCGCACCTCGGCGTGCTCGGTCACCGAGAGTCCGCCGTAGGTGAACGTCAGCCCGGCGACCACCGGAGCGAAAAGGTACGGCGGCGTGTCGATATGGGTGACCGCGTGCTTGTCGCCGTTCAGCCGCGCCACCTCGGCACACAATTGGCCGGCATCAATGCCGAGCTGACGAGCACCGTCCTCGAGGGAGGGGGCGATGATCGACGCCGGATCGCTGAAATAGCTGTCGGGCAGGCCCCCGGCGTTGATCACTTTGCTGTCGAAGATCTGGAACGCGATCTTGCCGGGCTGTTCCATGATCTTCTGCCCGAGCGTGACGTAGGCGAGATTGCTGTACTCGGCGCATTCGTCGAAGAATCGGCGGCCGGACCGGTTGACGACGATGCCGCGGGGAAAGGCGTACCGGGTCAGCTCGTGCGATCTGGACATCTGGCCGGGCAACATATAGCTGGGCAATCCGGTCCCCTGCGGGGTGGTGTGGCACTTTCGCCAGTTGCCCGCCGTATCCGCGCCCAGTGCGATGGCCGCCGCCAAGGGCAGCCCGTCGTTGAACGGCACGCCGCGTAATTTCACCTCGCGCCAGGGACTGCCCAGGTGGTGCCCGCGCATCTGCGCGTTGCCTTCGAATCCGCCGGACGCGAGGATCAGTGCGTCGCAGACGAGCGGGAATGCCGATCCCGACCCCAGCACCCGGTACTTTCCGCCGGCCGCCGGCTCGATGCCGGTTACCGGATGCTCGTAATAGACGACGCCGCCGAGGCGTTCGTACTGATCGAAGTTGCGGTCCTGCAGGCCCTGCCCGCCGCCGTCGAACACCACCGGCACGTCGCCGGGCAACGGATTCTTTCGCGGCACCCACCGCTGGCCGAGGCCGTGCATCCAGGTGATCGCGCTGTTCGAGCGATGGATGATCGACTCGATGAGCGCGGCGTCGACCTGGCTGCCGGAGACCCGGAGCCAGTCGTCGAGGTAGTCGTCCTCGGTGTACTCCCGCCGTCCCGCGAGCAACGTATCGACGCGGCGGTCGTCCGGTTCGTCGAGCAACGCGGCAATGTAAGACCGCTCGTGCCAAGGGAACCGCACGCTTTTCGTCAAGGCGCTGTTGCCACCGCGCAGGTCCTTCGGCGCGGCTTCGAGGACGACCACGGACTCCGCGCCGGCTTGCCGCGCCGCGATTCCCGCGCACAGACCCGCATGGCCGGCGCCGACGACAACGACCTGCCATTCGTGATGAATACTTGCTCGGGCATTCATGCAGAACCCTCCTATGTCGAATCCCCCTGGGCAGCAGGCTGCCGACGATGAATACGAATCCCCCGTGTGGGTAAACCCCGTCCGACAGCACGGTGCGTGTCCGGTCCGTGATCGCAAACTGGTCGTTCTAGTCTTGCCTCGACTGTGTAGTCCGCCAAGGGTTTTCGCTGTTCAGGCCGCGTTCGGGACACACAGGACCCGTTCGCGAACACACTCGAACGGGTACCGATCGCCCCGGCCGCGGCGGCTGCCAGCGGTGACGCGCCGCACCGGCACAGCGATCCGCGGACTGTGCGAAGCAGTGCGCGAACGAGCGTTCAACCGGCGCTGCACATTCCCCACACATCAGGTGCGCAAGGCGCGCGCCACCCGGCGCCACGTTCGCCGGAGCCGGGAAGCGACCCGGAAGAACAAGCCGTGCAGCGCATTTGCGACAGCGCCCGGAGCGACTACATGGGAGTTCGCCGCAATCCGTTGCGCTCCAACCGGTTCGACCCCTTAGGGGGTGTTCATCTGGGGGATACCGTTTCGCAACTTCTGCCATGCTGGAAGCTATGGAGCGAGCGGAGGAGGGTGGGGCCGCCCCATCGCCTGGTGACCTACCCGAGCCGGGCGGGGCCGGTTCTCCTGTCGAATTCATCGCCGTGCTGCGGCTGCTGAAAACGTGGTCCGGGCTGGCTTACCGGCAGTTGGAGGGGAAAGCCGCGGCCTCCGGTGACGTGTTGCCGTCCAGCACGATCGCGACCACACTCGGGCGCGACACCCTGCCCAGGGAGCGATTCGTCAGCGCGTTCACCCGCGCCTGCGGCCTCGACGACACCCAGGTGCAGAAGTGGCTCGAGGTGCGCCGGTCCCTCGCCATGCGTGATCAGGCGCCGGTCCGGACCGTCGTCGAGAGGGTGCCCGCCGACGAGCCGGAACCAGCGGTCGAGACGACGAAACCGGCACGGCGAAAACGTCTTTCGCGCTGGCTACAGCCGGTCGGCTTTGCCGTCGCCGCGGCGATCGGCATCGTGGGGACGCTGGCCGTGCAGGGCTGGGTGCTGCACACCCACGACGAAACGCTGCCGACGGCGAGCCGGCCGCTGCCCGGGTTGGCGCTCGCGGACGTGGGCAGCTGGGTGCGTATCCAACCGGCCCGCACGCCGGAACTGTGCCTGTCCGAAGGACGCGACCGCACCCAGCGCTACCCCACCGCCATCGCGGCCCAGCGCGTCTGCACGCCGGCGTCACCGCGGGTCTACCTCGATCCGATCGACGAGGGCACGGTCCAGATCCAATGGCACCACTCGAAATACGGCATCGGCTGCCTCACCGTCCTGGCCGGCGGGCCGGGCGACAACTTGCTCGAACCCAGGGACGACTGCGCCGACGACAATCCCGCCCAGCAGTTCCGCATCGAGCCGACGGGCCCGGCCTCGGCCGCCCGCTTCCGCATCCGCACCACCGCCACGAACCACTGCCTGGCCCTGCGCGATCAAGACACCACCGACGGCGCCGAAATAGTCCAGGGCCGCTGCTCCGGCGCCCGCGACCAAGAATTCCTGATCCACCTCATCCCACCCGCGTGAACCAAGCGAGCGCGGGTCAGTTCTCGACGGTTCGGTTGCCGAGGAGGCGGCCCCGCAGTTCCGTGGACCATTGCACGTATTCGACGGTTGCGCCGTCCACATGGCGTAGATATACGAACCGGCCGGTTTTCTCCTTACCGCTCCGGCGCACCGGCCCGCCACATCCTGACCCGGATCCTCCGGCGATCAGTCGCCCCACTCGCTCATCGACATGAAATCGTCCCAGGTCGGCCGCGGGATGTCCGGGCGGCGCAGCCGCAGGAGCTCCCCGGCCAGGCTGCCCGGCGGCGCCTTCTGCGGATTCGCGACACCCTGGGCGCAGATCGCGTCGGTGAGCACACGGGTACCGCCGAGTCGCGGGTACGCCGCATGCACCAGGTCGGCGTAACCGGGCGGCAGAGCGGCGGGCGAACCGCCGACATCCAACCCGATGCCGTCCACCGCGATCCAGGTCTCCGCCGGCCTGCGCCTGCGGTAGACGGGCGAGGCGCTGAACCCGACGGTATGCGCGGCGATGGCGTCCCAGATCACGTCCGCTCGGGCGTCGCTCATGCCGTGCTGTTCCAGGAACCACACCGCGTCGTCCGCGCCGTCGATCTCGAATCGCTGGTCCCCTCCGGCGTTTTCGGCGAGCCCCAGGTCGTGCAGCGCACAGATCAGATACATCGCCTCCTCGTCGTAGTCCTCCCCCGGTCGCAACCCCTCCGCGTGTGCCATGGCTCGGCCGAACAGGAACCCACGCACACTGTGGTTGCGCAACGCCGGGGAGAGGACTCGATCGATCAGCGCGGTCGCCTCGCCCGCCAGTGGCGTCGAGGGCAGAGTCAGCGAATACGGCTGCGCCGCAGCGGTTGCGGCCAGTGCGAGCGCGGCGGTGCCCGCGACACCGGCGGTGAGCGCGGTACGGCGTGATATGGACATGACAGAACTCCTCGGGGGTGCGGGGCACATCTGTGCGCCGATAACGTGGCGCACAGCGACATTCGGCGTGAACGAAGCCGTTCAGGGCATGGCGCGGAATCGTCCTCGGTACTCGCTCGGCGCGGTGCCGAGTTCCTCGGCGAAGGTGCGGCGCATGGTCTCCTCCGACCCGAATCCGCTACGCCGGGCGACGGTGGCGATCGGCTCATCGGTCGATTCGAGTAACGAGCGGGCGGTGTCGAGCCGTACCTGTTTGACGTATTGCGCCGGGGTGACGCCTATTTCCTGCCGGAAGAGCCTGCCCAGGTGCCGCTCGCTCAGCGCGGCGCGACGCGCCAACGTGGCGAGTCCGTGTTCGGCGGAAGGGTTTTCGACAACGGCATGCATGACCTCGCGCAGGGCGGCGGTACGCGGGAGCCCGAGGCTGGAGCGCATGCTGAACTGCGCCTGGCCGCCAGGGCGGCGGAGATAGACCACCAGGTGTTTGGCGAGCGCGCGCGCCCGCTCGACACCGTGGTCCTCTTCCACCAGCGCCAAGGCGAGGTCGATACCGGCCGTGACTCCCGCCGAGGTGAGGACCCGCCCGTCGCGGACGTAGATGGCGTCGGGATCGACCCGCACCCGCGGAAACCGTTGCGCCAGTTGCGCACAGGCCAGCCAGTGGGTCGTCGCACGGCGTCCGTCGAGCAATCCCGCGGCGGCGAGCACCAGGGCTCCGGTACACACCGAGGCGACTCGGCGGGCGCCGCGCGCGGCGTCGCGCACCGCGTCGGCGAGCACGGGCCCGGTGCCGTCCTCCGGCGCGTAACCGGGTACCAGCAGCGTGTCGATCCGGTCGGCGAATTCGCCGAGGGCACCCGAAACCGAGAGCGGCACACCGACATCGCTGCACACGTCGCGGCCGTCGGGTGAGGCGAACCGGACGTCGTGCCCGGCCCAGTGCAGCACCTGAACGGGGCCCGCGACATCCAGCAGCAGCACGCCGTCCGTCACCGCCACCACCACATCGGCTTTCGAGGTCATGGTTTCAGTCTCGAACAGCGTCACGATGTCCACAAGGACACGTACCCCACAGATCCGGACACCTACGCGGCGAACCGGGTCTGCCGAGCGCTAGAAAGGACAGGTGAATCCTTCTGCCGAACCGTTCCTCTACGACCGTTCGGGTCGCCGCTACGAGATCTCGAGCCCGCGCTGGCGCGGTGACGACGGCACTCCCCTGGCCGTCAGCCCCATGCCGGGTATCGCCCCTGAGCAGATCGTGACGGCTGAGCGCTCGCTGTGGCGGTATCAGGCGGTGATCCCGGTTCCGGCGCGGCATCGGATCAGCCTCGGGGAGGGTGCGACGCCGATGGTGCCGCTCGACTGGGAGGGCCGGCGGGTGCACTTCAAACTCGAATGGTTCAATCCCACTTCGAGTTTCAAGGACCGGGGAGTCGCGGTGATGATGTCGCATCTGGCCGGTCAGGGCGTCACGAAAGTCCTCGAGGACAGTTCCGGCAACGGCGGTTCCGCAGTCGCCGCCTACTGCGCGGTCGCCGGACTCGACGCCAAGATCCTCGTGCCCGAGCTGACCTCGGCCGCGAAGATACTGCAGGCCAAGGCCTATGGCGCCGAGATCGAACTCGTGGCGGGCACCCGCGACGAGGTGGCGGCCGCGGCGATCCGCCAGTCCGCGCAGCGCACCTACGCCAGCCACAACTGGCATCCGTTCTTCCTGCAGGGCACCAAGACCGTCGCCTACGAGATGTGGGAGGACCTCGGGTTCCGCGCACCGGACAATGTCGTGCTCGTCGCCGGCGCCGGCAGCAACGTGCTCGGCTGCGATATCGCGTTCGGCGAATTGCTCGCGGCGGGGCGGATCGCACGCCTGCCGCGACTGCTGATCGGCCAGCCCGAACACTGGGCCACCATCGCCGACACCTGCAACGGTCTCGACCCGGCCGACCGTGGACCGCGCGAACCCACGATCGCCGAGGGCGCCGCCATCGCCGACCCGGTCCGGTTGCCCGAGGCAGTCGCGGCGATCCGCCGGTCCGGCGGCGCCGCCCACGCCGTTCCCGATTCGGCGATCCGGGCCGCGGTGCGCAAGCTCGCGGCACGTGGGCTCTACGCCGAACCCACCAGCTGCGTCGCCGTCGCCGCGCTGGATCACTTTCTCGCCGCAGGCCTCATCGCCGCCGACGAGACCACCGTCGTCGTGCTCACCGGCTCCGGGCTCAAATCATCGGAGCAGATGGCCCGCGTCTTCGACCGGTCACCGGCGGTCGAGTGATGTGCCGATACCCGGCTGATCCTCCGGACTGGCGGCAGAATGTCCCCTGGGGCCGGTTCTAGACGAGGAGGGCCGATCGTGCGCCGATTGGTGGACATCTCTGTGCCGTTGCAGGCGGGTATCGCCTCGGACCCACCCGGGCATCTGCCCGAGATCGACTACTACACCCATGCGGATACGGCCGCGGACATGCTCAGCTTCTTTCCCGGCGCGACCCGGGCCGACCTACCCGACGGCGAGGGCTGGGCCATCGAACGGGTCCGCATCAGCACGCACAACGGCACGCATCTCGATGCGCCGTACCACTATTCGGCCACCATGGACGGCTGCGCACGCGCCATCACCATCGACGAGGTGCCGCTGGACTGGTGCCTGCAACCCGCGGTGAAACTGGACTTCCGGCATTTCGCGGACGGCTACGTCGTGACCGCCGACGATGTCGCCGCCGAATTGCGCCGCATCGGCCACCACCTGCGCCCGCTCGACATCGTCGTCGTCAACACCTCCGCCGGAACCCGCTACGGCAGTGCCGATTACGTCTCTTCGGGCTGCGGGATGGGCCGCGACGCCACCCTCTATCTGCTGAACCAGGGCGTGCGCCTCACCGGCACCGACGCCTGGAGCTGGGATGCCCCGTTCGTGCACACCGCCGCCCGCTACGCCCGCGACCACGATCCCGCCGTCATCTGGGAGGGCCACCGCGCCGGCCGCACCATCGGCTACTGCCACTTGGAGAAGCTGCACAACCTGGAATCTTTGCCGCCCAACGGCTTCCAGATCTCCTGCTTCCCCGTCAAGATCCACGCCGCCTCCGCAGGCTGGACCCGAGCCGTAGCCATCTTCGACGACTGACGGAGCGGGAGCTTCCGCTCAGCCGTCGGGCAGTAATGTGAAACGTCCATCTTGCACGGCCGGACGGAGAAGCGACTACCCATGGGCGACGAGCGTCAAATCCTCACCCCCGGCGAAACCTGCTGGCAGATCGCGCGTGCCGACCGGCTGGCGTGCATCGTCGACGCGGCCGACTATTTCCGGCACGCCAAGTCCGCGATGTTGCAGGCCCGCAAGCGCATCGTGCTGATCGGCTGGGACTTCGACACCCGGATCAAGTTCGAGCCGCGCGAGCAGACCCTCGAGGGACCGAACCGGCTGGGCAAGTTCCTGTCCTGGCTGCCGAAACAGCGGCCGGATCTCGATATCTACCTGCTGAAATGGAATGTCGGCGCGTTCGCGGCGATCGGGCGCGGCATGACGCCGATCTTCGTCGTCAACTGGCTGACCGATCGCCGGTTGCATCTGGAGATGGACGGGGCGCACCCGATCGGCTCGGCCCATCATCAGAAGATCGTGGTGATCGACGACGCGCTCGCGTTCTGCGGCGGCATCGATATGACCGTCGATCGCTGGGACACCAGCGACCACCAGGACGACAACCACTACCGCACCGAGCCGAACGGCCACCGCTACGGACCGTGGCACGACGCGACCACCGCCGTCGACGGCGACGCGGCCAAGGCGATCGGCGATCTGGCCCGAGCTCGCTGGAAGGCGGCGACGGGCGTGCAACTGGCCCCCGTCGACGAGATCGCCGGGCAGACACCGTGGCCGGACGGACTCGAGCCGACCATGCGCTCGGTGGACGTGGGCGTCGCGCGGACGCTGCCCGAACTCGCCGACCGCGCCGAGGTGCGCGAGATCGAGGCGCTGTATCTGGCGGCGATCGCGGGCGCGACCCGCTCGCTGTACATCGAAAGCCAGTACCTCGCGTCGCGCACCCTGGCCGAGGCGCTCGCCGCGCGGCTGCGCGAGCCGGGCGGTCCGGAGATCGTGCTGGTGCTGCCGCGGCACGCGGACGGCTGGCTCGAACAGCAGACCATGGACGGGGCGCGCCGCCGCCTACTGCACCTGTTGTGGGCAGCCGACACCGAAAACCGGTTGGGCGTCTACTACCCGGTGACCGCGGCCGGTGCGCCGATCTACGTGCACGCCAAGGTGCTCGTGATGGACGACCGGCTGCTGCGCGTGGGCTCGTCGAACCTCAACAACCGGTCCATGGGCTTCGACACCGAATGCGATCTGGCGGTCGAGGTCACCCCCGGCACCGCGGACGGCCCGGCGCTGCGGGAAACCATCCTCGGGATCCGGCGCCAGCTGATCTGCGAACATCTCGACGCCGAGCCCGCGAAGTTCGACGCCGCCCTCGCCGAGACCTCGTCCCTGCTGCGCACCGTCGAGACGCTACGCGGCTCCGGCCGCACCCTGGTGCGGTTCGAACCGGAAACCGTGGCGAACGAAGACAGTCCGCTCGCCGAGAACGAGTTGATGGATCCCGAGCGCACCCCACCGAGCCTGTGGGACACCCCGGTGCTCAGCCGCAGCCTGCGCAGATTGAAGGCGGGCGCGGTGCGCTGGTAAGCACCGCTAGACGCCGCGGTGCCCGTCGGGGCCGGTGACAGGGAGCCGCACCGTCACGATCAGCCCGCCGTCGAGACGTGGTGTGAGGGTGAGGGTTCCGTGGTGGGCCTGGGTGATGCTGTGGACGATGGCCAGGCCGAGCCCGACACCGGAGTGATGCGTGCGCACGCGTTGGGTGCCGCGTTGAAAAGGCTCGGTCAGCGTGGAAACCATGTGCGGGCTGAGCTTTTCACCCGTGTTCTCGACGGCGAGCACCACCGCGCCGGGCTGCGCGTACGTGGTGATCCATGCGACGCCGTGGTCGGGCAGGTTGTGCACGATGGCGTTGTGCACGAGGTTCGTCGTCAGCTGCAGCAGCAGCGCGTGCGATCCGAGGACGGGGGTCACCTCGCCCGAGGTCTCCAGCGTGACACCGTGCTGTTCGGCAAGGGCGAGCAGCGTTTCGGCGGCTTCCTCGGCGAGCAGCGACAGATCGACGTGTTCGCGCGTGAACGACCGTCGGTCCGCGCGGCTGAGCAGCAGCAGGGCTTCGGTGAGGTCGATGGCTCGGGCGTTGACGGTGTGCAGGCGATCGACCAGTTCGCCGGTGTCGCGGCCGCGGTCGGTGCGGGCCACGTCGAGCAGCGTCTGCGTGATCGCGAGCGGGGTGCGTAGTTCGTGTGAGGCGTTCGCGGCGAACCGCTGCTGTTCGGCGACGTGCGCTTCCAGCCGGGCCAGCATCGTGTCGAAAGCGTCAGCGAGTTCCCGGAATTCGTCCTGGCGGCCCGGCAGCCGGATCCGGTGCGACAGCGACGCGTCGGCGGCCAGCCGCACGGCATCGGTGATGCGGGTCAAGGGGGCGAGCATCCGTCCGGCGAGCAGCCAACCGCCCGCGAGGCCGAACACCAGCAGAAAGCCGAGCACGGCGACCACGAACGGCGCGAAGGCACGGACGAGGACCGACCGGTTGATCCAGAAGCTGCCGTCGGTGTCGATCCAGCCGGCGGGCATGAAATACAAGTAGAAGATCAGCAGGGCCGTGAGCAGCAGCACGCCGGTGAGCATGAGGAAACCGGCGTAGCTGAGGGTGAGTTTGAGACGAACGCTCAAACCCGGCTCTCTACCCACGCTCCCCGCCCTCCGCGCCCGGGCCGATGCGATAGCCGACGCCGGGCACCGTCGCGATGAGCCACGGCTCGCCGAGGCGTTTACGCAGCGCCGAGACGGTGATGCGGACGGCGTTGGTGAACGGGTCGGCGTTCTCGTCCCAGGCCCGTTCCAGCAGTTCTTCGGCGCTGACGACCCCGCCTTCGGCGGCGACCAGCACCTCGAGCACCGCGAACTGTTTCCTGGTCAGCGCGACGTAGTGGCCGTCACGGTAGACCTCTCGCCGGAACGGGTCCAACCGCAGCCCCGCGATCTCCCGCACGGGCGGCCTGCTGTGCGCGCGCCGCCGGTCCAAGGCGCGCAGCCGCAGCACGAGCTCCTGGAGCGCGAACGGCTTGGTCAGGTAGTCGTCGGCGCCGAGGCCGAATCCGCTCGCCTTGTCGTCGAGCCGGTCCGCGGCGGTAAGCATCAGGATGGGCATACCGGTGCCCGATGCGACGATGCGTTTCGCGATCTCGTCCCCCGAGGGACCCGGGATGTCCCGGTCGAGCACGGCGATGTCGTAAGCGTTGATGCTCAGCAACTCCAGCGCGGTGTCACCGTCGCCGGCGATATCGGCGGCGATCGCCGCCAAGCGCAGGCCGTCGCGGATGGCTTCGGCCAAATAGGGTTCGTCCTCGACGATCAATACACGCATAGACTCTCGATTCTGCCAACCGGGACATATCGCGGGCATATCGAAAACCACATACGCGCCGGCAACACCGCGCTGCCTTCACTGAAGGCATGAAACACCATCGATCAGCCCGGCGGACCCGATCGCGGGTTCTCGTCGCGCTCCTGCTCGTCGGCGCGCCCATCGCGGGCGTCGCCGTATACCACTCGCTGGCGCCGTTGACCTTCTCGGCCGCTCGGTCCCTCGGTGACCACTACGGCCCGCACCGGTCGGCGCCCTCGCCCGGCGCGACGGTCTTCGACGACCGAGCGCCATCGGTCGCCAATCTCGACCCCGATCTGCTCGATGCCCTGCGCCGGGCTGCCGGCGACGCCGCGGCGGACGGCATCGAGTTCGTCGTCAACAGCGGCTGGCGCTCGGCGCAGGACCAGCAGCAGCTGCTCCGGGAAGCGGTCTCGAAATACGGCTCCGCGCAGGAAGCCGCCCGCTGGGTGGCCACTCCCGACACGTCCGCGCACGTCTCGGGCGACGCGGTGGACATCGGGCCCACCGACAGCGCGGCGTGGCTGGCGCGGCACGGCGCCGCCTACGGGCTGTGCCAGATCTACGACAACGAACCCTGGCACTACGAACTGCGCCCCGACGCCGTCGAATACGGTTGTCCGGCAACGTATGCCGACCCCACCGAGGACCCGCGGATGCAGCGCTGATCGGCTTTTGGCACCGCATGCACGATTCCGATCTGCACCGTGTACGCACCGAGCGACTTCGGCTTGCGCTGCGGCGGATTGCCGGGGTGCGCCGCGGGCAACGGTGAAGAGTGACCTGTAGCTGCCGGACAGGTTCACAGCACTACGACAGAGCGCAGCACCTCCTCGTTGCGCAGTTTCTGGAACGCCGCTTCCACCTGGTCGAGCGGGATGGTCTCGGTGACGAAGGCGTCCAGATCGAGGTGGCCCTGCCGATACAGGGCGACCAGGAAGGGGAAGTCGCGGGAGGGTAGGCAGTTGCCGTACCAGACGGATTTGAGTGCTCCACCGCCGACCCGCAGGTCGAGCAGCGGGATGTCGAGCACGATATCGGGTGTGGGCACACCGAGCAGTACGACTGTTCCCGCGGTATCGCGGCTGTAGAACGCCTGTTTCCAGGTGTCGAGCCGTCCGATCGCGTCGATCACCACGTCCGCGCCGTGGCCGCCGGTGAGTTCGCGGATGCGGGCCACCGGTTCGGCGGTGCGTGCGTCGACGGTGTGGGTGGCCCCGAATTTCCGTGCCCAGCCGAGCCTGCGCCGGTCGGTATCGACCGCGATGATCTGTTCGGCCCCGGCGATGCGGGCCCCGGCGACCGCGGCGCTGCCGACCCCGGCACAACCGATGACCGCTACGGTGTCACCCCGATCGACCGCCCCGGTCCACAGCGCGGCACCCACGTCCCGGTAATTCGCATCGGTATGGCACACCCCGCAAGCCTGAACCCGGACCACCGCCTCACCGGGTCCAGGGTCCGGAATCACGATCTCGGCCACCTCGACCGCGGCCCCCACCGACCTCGCGACCACGCCGAGAACGGTCTGCACCATGACACTGCCTCCTCCGACTGAGCCGAGTTCTCGCAGTTCACCGCCAGTGACGCTCTCGACGGAAGCTACCGTGCCACGGCACGCCGGGCGCGCAACGCGGCGGGTTTCGACTTTGGCGTGCCGCGAGTCCGTTCAGAGGGGGCGGAAAGCGTGATCGGCGTCGGGGTCCGTGGCGGCGGTGATGATTTCGGTGAGCACGGCCCGGACGGTGGCGATGTGTTCCGGGCCGACCCGGGCGGCCAGTCGGCGCTCGTAGTCGGCGTGGAACTCGCGCACCTTGCCCAGGATGTCGCGGCCGCGCTCGGACAGGTGCAGGGTCTTGGCGCGTTTGTCCGCCGGGTCCGGTCGGCGCTCGACGTACCCGTGCCGGACCATCTCATCGACCACCTTCGCCGCGCCCTGCGCGGTGATACCCAGCTGCCCTGCCAATTGGCTTGCGGTGAGCGGGCTTTCGGCCAGGGCGCGGAGCACGTAACCGTAGGAGGCACCGGTCAGGTGGTAGCCGAATGTGGCGAGATGGGCGTGCAACTCCCGCACGAACCCTTGATAGGCCTGTCCGAGCATGATCCCGAAATCCATCCTTGACGCTCCCGCCGCCGATATGTTCAACTCTAGTTGAACACCTTAGTTGAAGATCCGGAGCTACACCATGCCAGTCATCGAATCCGCCGCCGCACCCACCTTCGAAGCCCCCTTCATGACCGCCGTCGGCTTGGCCGCGCCGAGCCGGGGATCCACCGAGAACAGCGTGTGGCGCTTCGTCCTGCAGCCGGGCAATCCCGGCCACGCCCACAGTGTGTCGCGCGAAGAGATCTTCGTCGCGCTGTCCGGACAGGCCAGCGTCACGATCGACGGTGCGACGCGCGAACTCCACGCGGGCGACGCGTTGATCGTCCCGGCGCACACCGTATTCAGCATCTCGGTCCCCGGCAACGAACCGTTCGAGGCCGTCGCGATCCTGCCTGTCGGCGCGTACGCGCAAGCACCCGGCGGCGCTCCGATCAGCCCGCCGTGGGCCCAATAGTCCAATCCAGCAAAATATTTCACAGGAGCGATATGCCTATCATCACCGCCGCCGAAGCCCCGCGCTTCGAGAACGAGCACGCGAGCTTCATCGGCCTGGCCGCGCCCAGCCGCGGTGCCACCGAGAACTGCGCCTGGCGGCTCACCCTCAAACCGGGTACGGCCGCCCCGCCGCACGCCCTCGACCGCGAGGAGATCTTCGTTGCCGTTTCCGGCTCGATGAACGTCACCATCGACGGTGAAACGCACACCGTCGCAGCCGGAGACGCCCTCATCGTGCCCGCACACCAGCAGTTCGCCATGGCCAACCCGCACGCCGAACCATTCGAAGCCGTCGTGGTGCTTCCGGTCGGCGGGCAGGGACTCATCCCCGGGCAACCGCCGATCACCGCCCCCTGGGCACGCTGATCGACAGCGCCGCAAGCATTTCCGTGCCGACGCTCGAGAATGCAGTGTCTGACGCGGGCTGCGGCCGTAAGAGGTGCGGTATTCGCCCGCGAATCGGCCCGGATCCACGTCGGTGATGTGAAGCTCACTGAAACACACGCCCACTGCATCTCTTCGATGCTGTCGAAAAGCGGCTCGGCACCTCGGTACTCACGCACAAATGATGCTTGTGGGCCTACCAAAAATGCCTGTTTTCCCGTTGCGCGTATTCGCCATAGCGTTGCTGGGGTCGACTGACGAGTACGAGCAGATCGGAGCTCCAACGTGGTACAGAGTTTGCAGGGCAAGTCCGCTGTGGTCGCGGCGGGCGCGAAGAATCTGGGTGGACTGATCAGCCGCACGCTGGGCCGGCGTGGTGTCGATGTGGTCGTGCACTACAACAGCGACAGCACCGAGCCGGACGCCGACAAGACCGTCGCCGCGATCGAGGCCGCGGGCGCCAAGGCCGTGAAGTTCCAGGCGGACCTGACGGTTCCGACGAATGTGGAGCGGCTTTTCGAGGTTGCCGTCGACGCATTCGGCGGCGTGGATATCGCGGTGAACACGGTCGGAAAGGTGTTGCGGAAACCGATCATCGAGACGACCGAGCAGGAATACGATTCGATGTTCGCGATCAACGCGAAATCGGCCTACTTCTTTCTCAAGGAGGCGGGCAAGCGTCTCAACGACAACGGCCGCGTCGTCACCGTGGTCACCTCGCTGCTCGCGGCGTTCACCGACGGTTACTCCACCTACGCGGGTGGTAAAGCGCCGGTCGAGCACTTCACCCGGGCGGCGGCGAAGGAGTTCGCGCCGCGCCTGATCTCGGTGAACACCGTCGCGCCCGGCCCGATGGACACCCCGTTCTTCTACGGGCAGGAAACGCCGGAGCGCGTGGAGTTCCACAAGTCGCAGGCGCTCGGCAATAGCCTGACCAAGATCGAGGACATCGCCCCGCTGGTGGAATTCCTGGTCGGCGACGGCTGGTGGATCACCGGACAGACCATTCTCGCCAACGGCGGATACACCACTCGCTGAGGCGAGAGCACTCCGACGACCGACCGGCTGCCCGACGGGTGGCCGGTCAGTCCTCGGCGGACCGTGCGCCGAGCAGCAGGTCACGCACGTCGGAGGTGGTGTGCGGCAACCACAGCGCCTGGGTCGCCGCCACCGGCCCCGCTTTCAGTTCGATCACCTGCACGCGGCCACCGAGGGCGGGCCCGGCGGGCGCGGTGACGATGGCGACGTGCTCGGTGTCGACCACCGCCGTCACGGGGGGCGTGCCTTGGATGTGGTTGACGACGAACCGCGGCTCGAAACCGGCTCGGCGGCAGGTGCTGAGGATGAAATCGGTGTAGTACGACGCGCCCGGCGGCGCCCAGATGACGATCTGCTCATCCTCGAGGTCGTGCACCGTGACCGCGGCCCGGTCGGCCAGCCGGTGCGTCCGGGCGACCGCCACGCGAACCTGGTGGTATGCGATCACCGCGGCCGCCAGATCGGGCGGATTCGCTACCGCCCGCCGCAGGGCGACGTCGATCGTCCCCTCGTGCAGGGCCTGGGCCAGCGCGTCGGGGTACATCTGGCGCACGGTGACCGAGACGTCCGGGCGGCCGGTCCGCACCGGTGCCAGCAGGTCGTACACCTCCTCGGCGGTGATCGCCGGGGTGTGCCCGACCACGAAGGTCGGCGGCGCGGCGATCCCCGCCTCGTGCGTGCGGCGATACAGCGCGTCCGACGCCGCCAGCAGCGCCCGCGCCCCGTCGCGCAACACCCGGCCCGCGTCGGTGAGCACCAGTTGCCTGCCGCTTCGATCGAACAGCTCGACCCGCAGTTGCTTCTCCAGCTGCCGCACGGAGCTGCTCAACGCCTGCTGGGTGAGGTGCAGCTCCGCCGCCGCCGCAGTGAAACCGGCCAGCTCCGCGACGGCCAGGAACTGGTGCAGCCGATGCAGATCCAGCACCCTGCCGCTGGACCCTAGCTCGACCGAAACCATGCGATCCATCGTAAGCCGAGCTCTAGCGGGGCTCGGCCGATGATGCTGGAAGTTCGCGGTCGGTACCTTCGAAGCATGGAACTCGGGCGTTTCGGCGATGCATGGCGGTTGGTGACCCGCATCAGCGTCGGGCTGATGTTCGCGAACAGCGGTTGGGGAAAGATCGCCGCTCCGGACCGGTTTCGGGCCGATTTCGAGGCGTGGTCGGTGCCGTTCCCGAGCCTGGCCGCGCCCGCCACGGCTTGGGCCGAACTGATTCTCGGGGTGCTCTTGATCGCCGGGTTGCTGACCAGGGTGGCCGCCGCCGGACTGGCCCTGACGATGGTCGGCGCGCTCTGGTTCTCGGTGGCGCCCGCCGTCGCCGCGAAGGCGACGACGACCTTCGGCTTTCTCGGCAACTTCTTCTACGCCTCGGAGTGGCTGTTGATTCTGGCCCTGGCGGCGATCGTGCTGGCCGGAGCCGGTCGCCTCAGTGTGGACGCCGCACTGAGGCGTCGCCAGTAAAACACGAGTGCACGTTCGAATCGAGCGATAATCCCCTTGAAGTGTACGAAACAGTATCGTACGCTTCGCGACATGATCAGAGGGCAGCAACGAGTCGATGCGATCCTGGCGGCGACGCTGGATCTGGTCGCCGAACAGGGCTATCCGGCCCTGACCATGGACGCGGTGGCGGCGCGGGCCAATGCCAGTAAGGCCACCATCTATCGCCGCTGGCGCAGCAAGGCCGAACTGGTCAAGGCGGCACTGGACGCCTACGACGCCGACCACAATGCCGCCATCCCGGTTACCGGTACGTTGCGCGGGGATCTGCTGGCTGTGCTGGAAGCGTTGTGTACCAAGGCTTCCGAGCGCTACACGACGATGATCGGCGGGCTGGTCGCCGCCATGCAGTTCGACGCGGACCTGGCCGCCGCGCTGCGCGAGCACATCGACGACGAGGAACTCTCGCCCTTCCACGACGCACTACGGCGCGCGATGGACCGCGGCGACCTGCCCGGGGACACCGATGTCGATCTGATCCACGACGTCGCCGAGGCGATGATGCTGCGCCAGACCCAACTCGGGTCCGGGTTCGACGACGCGTTCATCACCCGCCTCGTCGACGATGTCCTGCTGGTTCTACTCCGGCACGAAGGAGTAACCCGGTGACGGTATTGATCGTCGGAGCAGGCCCGACCGGACTCACCCTGGCGTGCGATCTCGCGCGCCGTCAGGTGCCGTTCCGCCTCGTAGACAAAGCGGCGGGCGTGTTTCCCGGCTCGCGCGCGAAGGGTTTGCAGCAGCGCACGCTCGAGGTCTGCGCCGACCTCGGCGTGCTCGACGCCGTACTCGCCGGTGGTGCACCCTTCCCCGAGTTCCGCCTGTACCGGGGACAGGAGGTGCTGTGGGAACGGTCCATCTCCGAAATGCTCGGTACGCCAGAGCTTTCGGCCTCGGTCACCGTGCCGTTCCCGGAGCCCTGGCTGATTCCGCAGTGGCGGACCGAGGAGATTCTGCACCGCCGCTTGGTCGAACTGGGCGGGCAGGTCGAGTGGAATACCGAAGTCCTCGATGTCGACCAGAATGCCGACAGCGTCGTCGCGCACACGGCGAACGGCCCGATCGAGGCCGCCTATCTGGTGGGCACCGACGGTGGGCACAGCACCGTCCGTAAGGCGATCGGCATCGATCTCATCGGCGACGCCGTCGAATCCGAACGCACCCTGATCGGCGACGTCCGGGTGCGCGGTCTCGACGGGCGCTACTGCCATATCCTGACCGGCGGTGGCGATGTGGGCCAACGGTTTTCGCTGTGGAACCTGCCCGGCAGCGACTATTACCAGTTCGTCGTGTCGCTACCGGCCGATGCGACCCCGGAGCTGACATTGGACGCGGTACGGCGGCTGTGCGCACAACGCTCCGGCCGCACCGATCTCGAGCTGTTCGATCTGCGCTGGATATCGTTGTACCGCTTGAACGTTCGCATGGTCGACCGTTATCGGGCCGGGCGGGTACTCCTCGCGGGCGACGCGGCGCACGTCCATTCCTCCGCCGGCGGCCAGGGACTCAACACCGGGATACAGGACGCGTACAACCTCGGCTGGAAGCTCGCGGCCGCCGTCGACGGCACCGACCCCTGGCTCCTGGAAACCTATGCGGCCGAGCGGATGCCGGTCGCCGCGAAGGTGCTGGGGCTGAGCTCGCTGCTGCATGCGCAGGACTTCCGCGGCGGCAGCACCGCACCCGCGATCCATCAGCTCGATATCTCCTACCGCGACGGCCCGCTCGCCCTCGACGACCGCGCCGCTCCCGGCACGCTCCGCGCCGGAGACCGTGCACCCGACGGCCGACTGCCCTCCGGTACAACACTTTTCGACGCCCTTCAGGGGCCGCACCACACCCTGCTCGCGTTCGACGCCGCCACCCCGAACCTCGGCGTGCCGACACTCACCCTGTCCCCGTGCGAGGGCTATGACGTCTCCCCTGGCACCTACGTCCTCGTCCGCCCCGACGGCTACATCGGCGCGATCACCGAATCCGCGGCAGTCCTCGCGCAATACCTGTGCGGTCCGGCGCCGGCGCCGACCACTACGGCGTCGAAGCCGTGCGGCGCGGCCGTACCCGAGATCGTCGGCGGGCAAGCCGCGCTGGCCGCGCACGACCTCGGCGGGTGAAATTCCGTCGCGCTCAGTCGGCCAAGGCTTCGGCGCGCAGCGCATTCAAGGTGCGCGACAGGATTCGGGAGATCTGCATCTGGGAGACCCCGCACTGCTGACCGATCTGCGCCTGGGTGAGCCCTTCGAAGAAGCGCATGTGCAGGATGCGGCGCTCCGCCTCGGGCAAGGCCGCCAGCAACGGCGCGACGGCGAGGGCGTTCTCGGTCAGTTCGTAGTTTCCGTCCTCGTCACCGAGGTTCTCGGCGAAGGCCGCAGCGCCCGTGTCACTTCCGGTGTCCGCCGCCGGATCCAGCGAATCGGTCCGGTAACAGTTGGTGGCGATCAGCGCCTGGGTGACCTCGGTCAGATCCAGGTCGAGCTCGATTGCGAGTTCCATCGCTGTCGGCGGGCGGCCGAGCCGGTGCGACAGCAGCTCGACCGCCGGCCCGATCCGCTGCTGGGTTTCCTTGACCCGGCGCGGCACCCGGACCGCCCAGGTGTGGTCACGGAAATGCCGGCGCACCTCGCCCATGATCGTGGGCACCGCAAAGGCGAGAAACGGGCTGCCCCGGGACGGATCGAAACGATCGACCGCCAGGACAACGCCCACGGACGCGATTTGATAGAGGTCGTCGTAGGTCTCGCCCCGGCCGCTGAAGCGCCGCGCGATGTGATCGGCCAGCGGCAGGCAGCGGCGCACGACGGTAGCGCGCAGCTCCGGGTAGTCGGGATCGTCCCGATCCAGGTCCGACAATTCCAGCAGGGCCGGTTCGATGTCGTCGTAACTGTCCGCGCCGCGCCGCCGGTCGGCGGTCTTTCGAGTTGCCGAGAAAGCAGCCATCACGTAGACCTCGCTTCGGTTCGTCGCATGGAACCGCAGCGACACCGTGGACTCGATGCCGAGGCGTCCGCGCTGCGCCGTACGTCAATCCTGCTCGACACGAAGCGCGGCGTCAGTGCGCCGAACGAAGCGAGCGAGCCCCCGCGGTCCACAAAACGAAGCGCCCGCGGCGCTACGGCTCAGACCGCGTGCCCGGTAGCCGCGGACAAGGCGACGAGCACCCGTTGGAAATCCGGCGCGACCAGCACCCGCTCGCCGATCAGCACGGTGGGCACCGTGCGGTTCCCGTCGGCCACCGACGAGACGTAAGCCGCTGCTGCCGTGTCGCTTTCGACATCTATCTCGGTGAAGACGACACCGACCCCGCGCAGTTGACGTTTGAGTCGCCAGCAGTACGGGCACCAGGCGGTCGTATAGACCACCACACCGGGTTGCGCAGAGTTGGGCATCGGACACACCTCCGGTCGTCAGCGCAGCCGCGCGCGCAGAGTATCGACACCGGGACCGTGCAAGTCCGCCAGCGCGACGGCACGGCCCGCGATGGCCATGAAGATGGCCTCGCCGGGACCGGTCACCGCGGGCCCGGTACCGTGCTCCCAGTCGACATCCGTTGCGGCGAAACGCAATCCCCGCATGCGCGGGCCCGGTCGCAGGAACGGGTCGGGGTGGCGCAGCAGAGTGAGCAGGCGATCGGCCGGTACAGTGCGCGGGCGCGCCAGCGGGCGGCGAATATCCTGGTGATGAATCACCAAGTCCGCCAGCACATTTCTCGGCGCGACCCGGGCGCCCAGGCCCTGACCGTGGATCGATTCGAACGCGGCCAGCAGTTCGCCGGTCGTCTTGGCTGCGCCGCGACGGATGTAGAGCTCGTTCAGCCGGTCCATCGACCCGCCGCTGCGGACGATCTCGAAGACGTACCGCAGCGGCGGGGTCGCCTCATAGAGCACATGGGCCACGACGTCACGAACCCGCCACCCGGCGCAGAGGGTCTCGGTTTCCCACTCCTGCGGCGTGAGGGTACGCAGCAGGTCTGCGACGTCCCGATACTCCTGCGCCAGCATCGCCCTGGTGCCGGTCTGCACTGCGGTCATGGCAGCTCCTGATCCACGGAAGGTCGGCTTCGACCACAAAGTAATCGCCGATCACTTTGTTACTATAATTCACAAATGGTGCGTAGCTGTCAATGGGCGCGCATCGACGTGGGCATTGTTCACAGTGTGATCAGCTTGTACGGGCAACGCTAGACTGCTCCGCAGCAGCCGCGAGACCCTCGGAAAGGACCACCGATGCCCACCACCCCCGCCGCCACGCCGGGCCGGGCCACCAGGCGGGCCGAACGTCGCGCCGAGACCATCGCCGAAATCAAATCCCTTGCCCGCCAACAGCTCGAGACCGAGGGCACCGGCGGTCTTTCGCTGCGCGGTATCGCGCGGGCGATGCGCATGTCGCCCGCGGCGATCTTCCGCTACTTCGACAACCAGTCGGCGCTGATCACCGCGCTGTGCGTGGACGCGTACGACAGCATGGCCGATGCCATCATCGCCGCGCAGCAGGACGCCGGCACGGAACCGGCGGCGCAGTGGCGCGCCTGCTGCGACGCCGCCCGGCAGTGGTCGCTGCGCAATCGGGCCGACTTCGCCCTGATCAACGGCACACCGATCCCCGGCCACCAGGCCCTGCCCGAAGAAACCGGGCCCGCCGCCAGCCGGACTGTTATCGCCCTAGGCGCCGCATACCTGTCCGCGGTCGGCTCCGGCGCCGCCGACCCCGAACGAACCGCGGTGCCCCCCTTGGCGATCGGCCCACTGATGAGCGCATTGCTGGACGGCGAGACACTGCCCGACACTCCCCTACCCGGCATCGTGTCCAACGCCTGGGCCTCGATCCTCGGCTTCATCTCCGCCGAAATTTTCGGCAGCCTCACCGCCCTGATCCCCGACACCGACACCCTGTGGGACAGTCACATCACCACCGTCATGCGCGGCATGGGCTTCGAGCAACCCTGACGCGCCGAGGATTCGTCAACCCCGAAAGCAACCGTTGAGCGAGCTACTGGGCGAGGGTTGACGGGACCGGGGTGGGGGCGGGTCCGCCGCCGGGGAAGGGTTCGGTGGTGGAGCAGGCGAGGGTGACGACGGTGTATCCGTCGCCTACGCCGAGCAGCACGTCGAGCAGGTAGCCGTCGGCCGGGCGGACCTGCGTCTCGGTAGCGCCGTTGGGGTACGGGGGTTTGCGGACGAGTTCCCAGCCGAACGATTCCCACGCGGCTTCGGCGCCCGCGTAGACCGCCGGCGAGCTGTCGCCCAGCAACCGGTACCCCAGCGAATAGTGCTCGGCGCGCGGCAAGAAGGCGCTGCCGGTACCCGTCTGCAGGACATGCCCGGGCGGCAGCGAACTGTCGGGTGCCGCCTCGAGGTAGGTGCCTTCAGGCATGGCCCGGATGGTCTGCAACAGATAGTCGAGGCAGGTATCCCGCGCTTGCTGCGCATTGACGGGTGCCGCGTGCGCAGGCGCGGCGAAGGCCAGGATCGCGAGCAGCGCCCCCGGCGCCGCCCTCGTAACGATTTTCTTCATCGGACTCACATCCTAAAATCCAGATTACCGAATGTTGCTGATCGGTAGCTTAACACCCGATCGAACGGATCGGCGCAGATTCGATGGAGCCGGAACAACTGCCGGACGCGAGCGCCCAGACCGGGATCAGCCCCCGTCGGGCAACTCCGCGTGCAGGTTCAGCTCGATGCCGAGCCCACGGAGTCGATGGTCGATCAGCAGCCACGCTTCGGTGGCGAGCTGCTCGATCAGCTCGTTCCTGCTCATGCCGCGATGCACCAGCCACCAGCGCACCGAGGCATCGATGAGACCGAGCAGGGCGACGACCAGACGGTCGGCCGCCAGTGGATCGGCACCGAACTCCGGCATGTAACGGGTTGCGGCAGCGGAGATCTCGGCGGCGAACGCACTGCCGCCGACCCGCGGCTCGTCACTGCCGTGCCGATAGTTGCGCTCCAGCAGGAACCGGTACAGGTTCGGGTGTTCATCGGCCCAGCTGATGTGCTCGGCAATCGGCGCCCGGATGATCGCGTAGGGCGAGCCCTCGATCTCGAGCGCCGCCCGGATCTGCCGCTTCAGATCCTCGTACGCACGGCGGGCCACGGCCAGATCCAGCTCTTCTTTGCTGGCGAAATGCCGGTAGACGTGGCTGCGCGCCAAACCGGCCCGATCCGCGATCTGGCCGGTCAACGCGTCGGGCCCATGCTCTTCGATGGCCGCGATGGCCGCGTCCACGATGACCCGCCGCCGCTCGTCCCGGCCCGGCGCGCGGCTGGTCGAGCGCCGAGCCTCGGCGGTGTCGGTCCAGCGTCGTTCTGCCACGAGGTCTCACGGTATCGGAATGCGCGCAGCTCGACGCGCAGGAACTCTTGCCCGCACGGCGTAGGTGGTACACACTGTACCCCGCCGGGTACATGCTGTACCCGCGAATGCTGGTTACATATATTCCAGCGTCGGCGCCCGAACCAAAGGAGACTCGATGGCCGCCTACCGGTCGAGTTGGATGAACGACGACCTCGACGCGCTGCGCGAGCTCGCCCAAGCCTTCTTCGCGAAAGAGGTCACGCCGAACATCGAGAAGTTCATCGGCCAGCACCGTGTCGACCGCGACCTGTGGACCAAGGCGGGCGAACTCGGCCTGTTGTGCCTGTCCATTCCCGAGGAATACGGCGGCGGCGGGGGCACTTTCGCGCATGAGGCGGTGCTGATCGAGGAGCAGGCCAAGGCCCTCGACACCGCGTGGGGCGCCAGCCTGCACAACGGCATCGTCGCGCACTACCTGCTCGCCTACGGCACCGAGGAGCAGAAACGACAGTGGTTGCCGAAAATGGCCACCGGCGAGGTGGTCGGCGCGATCGCGATGACCGAACCCGGCACCGGCTCGGACCTGCAGAACATCAAGACCAAAGCGGTCCGCGCGGGCGACGAGTACGTCGTCAACGGATCCAAGACCTTCATCACCAACGGCGCGCAGGCCGACCTCATCATCGTGGTGGTCAAGACCGATGCCACACAGGGCGCCGCGGGCGTCAGCCTGGTACTCGTCGAGGCCGAACGGGCCGGGTTCCGGCGCGGCCGGGTGCTCGACAAGATCGGCCAGAAAGGCCAGGACACCTCGGAGCTGTTCTTCGAGGACGTTCGGGTACCGGTGACCAACCTGCTGGGCACCGCCGAAGGCCAGGGCTTCGTCCAGCTGATGCAGCAGCTGCCGCAGGAACGCCTCATCATCGCGGTCGGCGCGGTCGCCGGCATGGAAACCGCGCTGGCGCACACGATCCGTTACACCAAGGAGCGCGAAGCGTTCGGCCGCACCATCTTCGGCTTCCAGAACACCAAGTTCAAGCTCGCCGAGGTCGCGACCGAGACCAAGATCGCGCGTGTGTTCACCGACGACTGCATCGTCAAACATATTGCGGGCGAACTCGATATCGCCACCGTCGCGATGGCCAAGTGGTGGACCACCGAGCGGGCGATGTCGGTCGCCAGCGAATGTCTGCAACTGCACGGCGGTTACGGGTACATGACCGAGTACCCGATCTCCCGCATGTGGGTGGACAACCGGGTGCAGATGATCTACGCGGGCACCAACGAGATCATGAAGGAGATCATCGCCCGGACGTTGTGAGCGACATCGCCCGCCTTGGTCCGGTCGATCAGCGTCCCGGGGTCTGCCCGGGACGCAGGGCCGGGCCGCAGGAATCGGCGGCGTGGAAGCCGGGCCACAGGGGTGGCAGTACCCGGCCCGCGTAGTCGCGGAGCTGTTGCAGTTGGTGCTCCTCGCGCACCGCGTCTTTGCGGACCCAGTCCTCGTCCGGGCGGTCCGGGTCCGGGGAGCGGTGGATCCGGTAGTAGTCGCGATCGATGCGCGGGTCGATGGTGATCTGATTGCCCATCCAGGCGCCGTGCGTGTGCACGAAGGTGGGTTTGATCTCGTCGAAGATGTAGTCGCTGAGATCGGTGTGGTCCTTGCCCGCGTAGATGTCCGCGATTCGCGCCTCGACCAGCCCGGCCATATCGATCAGCCGCAACCGCGACGTCAGCGAGCTGCCGCCCATGTCGGGGGTGAACAACGACCCCTGGTCGAGCTCGAGGATATCGGCGTAGCCGTTGAAGACCTCCCCGAAGCGCAGGACGATCCAGCACAGCGGCACATCGGAATTCGCGCGATACGAGCCGGACGCGTCGGCGAACGCGACGCCCGACGGAATCAGCGCACCGACGAGGGCGAGCACGACAAGCACCCGGCGGTACAGGTGCAGCTTCGCCAGCAGCTCGCCCGCCGAGATCGCGAAGACGACGGCTCCGAGCGCCCACACCGGGGTGGCGAAGCGGAACTGCGCCATCCAATCCGGTTCCAGCACACAGTAAGCGACCATCGCCAGGGCCAGCGGCACCAGTAGCGCGACGGCGCCGTCCCGCCACTTACCCGGCGATGCCAGGGCGAGCCCGACCACGCCGACCGCCAGGATGACGGCGGGGGCGCCGGCGTACTGCACCAGGTCGCCGATCCTGCTCAGGTCCCCCACGCTGGGCATTTCCTGGTTCTTCGCGACCGCGGTGTTCGCGACGAGCCTGCCGAACTCGCTGTAGCGCCACCCCAGGTAAGCCCCGAACGGCAGCGCGAACGCCAGCCCCGAGTAGAACGTCCCGCGCAGCGCGGCGGTCCACGTCGCGCGCCGCACCAGCAGCAGCGAAATCGCCGGATAGGCAACGAGATAGATGAGGCCGTCCGGGCGGGTCAAGGCCGCGAACGCCGCTATCGCCCCGGCGAGCACGGCCGCCCTGGGCGTCCACAACCGCTCGTCCAGCACGGCGAGGAACAGGTGCACCGCCAACGCGCACGCCGCCAACGCGAACAACGAGTTCTCCAGCCCGGAGAAACACCAGATCACGAACGAAGGGATCGCGGCCAGCAGCACCCCCGTCGCGAAGGTGACCAGCGCTGGCCAACGCGAGACCCGCCGGGCCGCGAGGTAGCAGGCGGCGAGGATGCCCGCACAGCACAGCAGCGCAACCGCTTTCGGGTACAGCACGTAGTCGGGCACGCCGAAGATGCTGCCGCGGTCGAAGAGTCCGCACCAGGACCCCACCACGAGCACGAAAAGCCAAGTGGGATTGGAGAACCCTTCGACGGGTGGCGCGCCCGGCTGCAACACCGGCCCCAGACCCGCGGCGACACTGCGGGCGTAGGCGAACGTGATGCCCGCGTCGTCGACCATCCAGCTGCCGTATTTGCTCGCCCGCCAGCCCAGTACCAGGGCACCGCCCGCGATCGCCGCCACGGCGGCCCACCACGACCGGTCCCCTCGTTGCCGCAAGCCTGCCCACCATTCGACCGAAGCTTGCAACCGCGCTCTCAACACCCCAACCAATCCGTGAACCGGCCGCCAAACTTACCCGACCGGTGCCGGCGAATCAGCACCGGTGCGGGCAAATACTCGGCTGGAGCGCTACCGGAGTCGGTCAGCGCCGCGGGCGATCATCGTGCCCGTCGTCGTCGGCGTTGTCCGCCTCGTTCCAGTTGTCGGAGGCAGCACCGTCCGGCCCCGGGTCTTGCAGCACAGTCGTCATTTCGATTCACCTCCTCCCGTCGACACGCGATGCCGGGGTCTGGGGCATTCCAACTCTGCACGCTGGACATCGCAGAGCTACCCGCGCAACCGGTCGGTAAACGAGCTGCCCGCGCCACCGCGTCCGCGCGCCGACCATCCCGGTTTGCTCGCGAAAACCCCGGGTAGATCGGCATCGACTCAGCCACATGATCGTTTGGAAAGGGGTGCAATGCCATGCAGATCGACACAGGTAGGCCGCCCGTTCACCACGATGTCGGCATCGGTGTCCAGCTCGGCTTCGAGGCGGTTCACTACGCCGGGACCTCGGCATGACCGCCGTCGCCGACGCGCGAACGCAGGCACGGAACGCGACACTGCGCGTCGCGTCGGTGCCTGCCTCGCACGTCTACGTCCGGCACCTGTCCCCGCTCGACGGGGCCGACGGGGTTGTGCGACTACCGGATCCGCGCCCGGCCGACGGCCGCACGGTGCCGGGCGGCTGGTGGCCACCGGTCATGCTCGATCCGCAGTGGATCCGGCGCAACCACCGGCGCTTCGACGTCTTCCACGTGCACTTCGGCTTCGACTCGGTACCGACCGGGGTGCTCGCCGATATCGTCGGTGAGCTACGTGAGCACGGCAAGCCGCTGGTCTACACCGCGCACGATCTGCGTAATCCACATCAGCCCGATCCGCGCTCGCATCGCGAACAGCTGGACGTGCTGATCCCGGCCGCCGACGAGATCATCACGCTCACCCCGTCGGCGGCGGCACAGATCGAACGGCACTGGGGCCGAACGCCGCACGTACTGAGCCACCCGCATGTGGTGGAACGCGAGCTGATCGAGGCGCCGCGCCGGACCGGGCCGTTCGTGCTCGGCGTGCACGCGAAAAGCCTGCGCGCCAACATGGATCCGCTGCCGATCCTCGAGGTGCTGGCCGAGACGATCGCGACGCTGCCCGATGCCCGGTTGCGCATCGACCTGCACGACGAACTGTTCGATCCCGAAAACCATTGGTACAACCCGACCGCGGGCGCGGCCCTGGTGGACTTCGGCCGCAGGCCCGGTGTGTCGGTCCGGGTACACGAGTACTTCACCGACGATCAACTGTGGCAGTATCTTTCGTCGCTGACGGTCTCGCTGCTGCCGTATCGTTTCGGCACCCATTCGGGCTGGCTGGAGGCCTGCTACGACCTGGGTACCGCAGTCATCGCGCCGAGTTGCGGCTGCTATGCCGAGCAACGCCGATGCGCGGTCTTCGGTTTCGACGAGACCCACTTCGACGCCGCGGCCCTGGACCGCGCGGTGCGCGCGGTGTACGAGGGTCACGCCGCGCGCGCGGACTGGACCGCGCGCCAGGACGAGCGTACGGCGCTGGCGGCGGCGCACCGCGGCATCTACGAGCAGGCGTTGTCCCGATGATCACGAACGAAAGTCGTTTGTCCATCGCATTACTCGCCTCCAACCGGCATCCGATCAGGCAACCGTTCGCCGGCGGGCTCGAAGCGCACGTGTGGCATCTGGCCCGCGCTCTGCAAGCGCGCGGCCACCGGGTGACGCTCTTCGCCGCCGACGGCAGTGATCGAACGGCGGCGAGCGCAGCCTTGCGGGTGCGCGCCTTCAGCCCGAGCACCGCGGCAGCCGCCGACGCCTCGATGCAGCCGCGCCAATTCCTCGCCGACCATCACGCCTACCTGACCGTGATGACCGACCTCGGCGCCATCGGGCCCACCTCGTTCGACGTGATCCACAATCACAGCCTGCACTACCTGCCGGTCGCCATGGCGCCCGCGCTGGGCGTCCCGATGCTGACCACGCTGCACACCCCGCCGACGCCCTGGCTCGAGTCGGCCCTCGACGTCAGCAAGGGCCTCGGTTCGGCCTTCGTCGCCGTCAGCAGGCACACCGCGCAGTCCTGGCGGCACGTCGTGCGCCGGGTCGGTGTCGTCGCCAACGGGATCGACCTGCGCGCGTGGCCGCAGGGGCCCGGCGGTACCGACCTGGTCTGGTTCGGGCGACTGACGCCCGAGAAGGGCGCGCATCTCGCGATCGCCGCCGCGCGGCGCGCCGGGCGGCGGCTGCACCTGGCCGGCCCGATCAGCGACGCCGGCTACTTCCACGAGACCATTGCGCCGCGACTCGACGAAAACACGGTCTACCACGGTCATCTCGATCAGACCGCGCTCGCCGGCCTGGTCGGCTCGTGCACGGCCGCGCTGATCACCCCGCTGTGGGACGAACCGTACGGCCTGGTCGTCGCGGAAGCCCTCGCCTGCGGCACCCCCGTCGTCGCGTTCGAGCGCGGCGGAATCCCGGAGATCGTGGATCCGGCGTGCGGCCGCCTCGTCGCGCCCGGTGACATCGACGCCATGGCCGCCGCGGTCGCACCGGCCGCGGCACTCTCGCGGGCCGCCGCGCGGGCCAGGGCGGTGGCGGCGTGCGGCATCACCACCATGGTCGACAACTATCTGCAGCACTACCGGCGCCTCATCGCCACCGCGACCTACTCCGAAACCCGGAAGGGGGCAGCATGATCGGCTACTACATTCATCATCACGGCGCGGGTCACCTGATCCGGGCGCGCACCATCTGCGCCGAACTCGCCACGCCCGTCACCGCTCTCACGTCGCTGCCGGTCGCGGACCCGGTGTTCGCGGACAGTGTGCAGCTGCCCCCGGACGACTCCGCTCCGGCCGTGCTCGATCCCACCGCTTCGGGTCGCCTGCACTGGGTGCCCAAAACCGATGCGGGACTGCGCGACCGGATGGCGCGGATCGCGAGCTGGATCGCCACCGAACGGCCCGCGGCCCTGGTGGTCGACGTCTCCGTCGAGGTCGCGCTGCTGGCCAGGCTGCACGGCATTCCCGTCGTCGCCATGGTGCTACCCGGCACCCGCGTCGACGCACCGCACAACCTGGTGCATGATCTGGCCGATGCCCTCCTCGCCACCTGGCCGCAGGCGCGCTACGACCCGCCCTGGTTGCGGGCGTACGCGGACAAGACCCATTACGTCGGCGGGGTCAGCCGCTTCGCGGGGCAGCCGCCGGCCGCCCGCCGCGAGATCGCGACCCGCCCGACCGTGCTCGTGCTCGCCGGGGCCGGGGGCAGCCGGTTCACCGCCGCGACCATCCGCGAGTGCGCCGCGCAGCATCCGCAATATCGCTGGCGCACAGCGGGTTTAGGTGACTGGGTGGACGATCCCTGGCCGCTGCTGTGCGACGCGGACGTCGTCGTCGCGCACGCCGGGCAGGGCGCGGTCGCCGATATCGCCGCCGCCGCCAAACCCGCCGTGCTCATCCCCGCGGACCGCCCGTTCGGCGAACAGCACGCCACCGCGACGGCGCTCGCCGATGCCGGACTCGCCGTCGTCGCCGACGCGTGGCCCGCACCGGACCGGTGGCCGGCGCTGATCGAGGCGGCCCGGCGCACGAACGCCGGACGCTGGCGGGAGTGGCGCACCGAGGGCGCG
>NZ_BAFT02000065.1 GCF_000308475.2 Nocardia brasiliensis NBRC 14402
CCGCGTCGGCGACCCGGCCAACGGCACCGGCGAACGTCGCAAGACCGCGGGCGGACCGCCCTCCGGCCCGCCGCCGCGGCGCAACGGCGGCTCCGGTGACGGTTCCGGCGGTGGCTCCGGCAAGCGTCCGGGGCAGAAGAAGAAATCACCGTGGCGGATCGTGCGGCGCGTCATCTACGTGCTGATCGCGATGATGATCCTGATCCCCAGCGGCGTCTTCTTGATCGCGTACACGACAGTGTCGGTACCCCAGCCGCAGGATCTCAAAACCAATCAGGTGGCGACCATCCTCGCCGCCGACGGCGAGTCGGTGATCAGCAAAGTCGTTCCACCGGAAGGCAACCGGACCGACGTCACGATCGACAAGATCCCGCCGCACGTGCGGTACGCGGTGATGGCCGCCGAGGACCGGGACTTCTACTCCAACCCGGGCTTCTCGATCTCCGGTTTCGCGCGCGCGGCCCGGGACAACGTGCTCGGCCGGGAGAGCGCGGGCGGTGGTTCGACGATCACCCAGCAGTACGTGAAGAACGCACTGGTCGGCGACGAACGCTCGCTCACCCGCAAGATGCGCGAGCTGGTCATCTCGGCCAAGATGGCGCGCCAGTGGAGCAAGGACGAGATCCTCGCCGCGTACCTGAACACCATCTACTTCGGTCGCGGCGCATACGGCATCGACGCCGCGGCCAAGGCCTACTTCGGCAAGCCGGTGCAGGACCTCACGCCCGCCGAGGGCGCGGTGCTCGCCGCCACCATCCAGCAGCCGTCCGGCCTGGACCCGGAGAAGAACCCGGAGGGCGCGAAGACCCGCTGGAACTACGTGCTCGACGGCATGGTCTCCGGCGGCAACCTCTCCGCCGCCGACCGGCAGGCGATGCAGTACCCGCAGGTGGTCCCGGTCGCGACGACCAAGGACAAGACCCTCGACACCGGCCCGGAGGGCCTGATCAAGTCGCAGGTGCTCAAAGAGCTGACCGCGGAAGGCATCAGCGAGCAGCAGCTCAACACCGCGGGCCTGTCGATCACCACGACGATCGACCCGAAGGCGCAGAAGGCCGCGGTCGACGCGGCGCAGAAGAAGATGCAGGGCGAGCCGGAGCAGCTGCGCACCGCGGTCGTTTCGGTGGACCCGAAGACCGGCGCGGTGCGCGCGTACTACGGCGGCGAGGACGGCCAGGGCTGGGACTTCGCCAACGCGGGCCTGCAGCCGGGCTCGTCGTTCAAGGTGTTCGGTCTGGCGGCGAACCTGGAGCAGGGCGTGCCGCTGTCGCAGCTGTACGACAGCTCCCCGCTCACGGTGAACGGCATCAAGATCACCAACGTGGAAGGCGAGCAGTGCGGTATGTGCACCATCGCCGAGGCGCTGAAGCGCTCGCTGAACACCAGCTTCTACCGGATGCAGATCGATATGGGCAACGGCCCGAAGAAGATCGCGGACATGGCGCACAAGCTCGGCATCCCGGAAGCCATTCCCGGCGTGCCGAAGACGCTGACCGAACCGGACGGCTCCGGCCCGAACAACGGCATCGTGCTCGGCCAGTACCAGGTGCGCGCGCTCGACATGGCTTCGGCCTACGCCACTTTGGCCGCGTCGGGCACCTATCACAAGCCGCACTTCGTGCAGAAGGTCGTCACCGCCGACGGTCAGGTGCTGCTCGATCGCGGTGAGGTCGCGGGCGAACCGCGCGTCTCGGCCGCGGTGGCCGACAACGTCACCGCCGCGATGAAGCCGATCGCGGCCTGGTCGCGCAACCACAACCTGGCCGGTGGCCGGGAGTCGGCCAGCAAGACCGGTACCGCCCAGCTCGGCGACACCGGGGAGAACAAGGACGCCTGGATGGTCGGCTACACCCCGTCGCTGTCCACCGCGGTCTGGGTGGGCAGCGTGGACGATTCGCCGCTGCGCAACTACGGCGGCGGCATGATCTATGGTTCCGGCCTGCCCTCCGATATCTGGAAGGCCACGATGGACGGCGCCCTGCAGGGCACGCAGAACGAGACCTTCCCGAAGCCCGCCCCGATCAAGGGCCAGGCGGGCGTGCCGGAGTGGTCGGCCCCGTACACCCCGCCGTCGACCACCGAGGCGCCGTCGATCCTGCCGCCGATCTACATCCCGCCGACGATCGACACCCCGTTCGGCCCGATCCCGCTGCCCGGCGGCCAGCCGCGACCGCAACAGCAGCAACAGCAGCAGCCGCGCAACGAGCAACCCGAGAAGCCGGACGCCGGTCCGCTCCCGGGCCAGCCGGTGGCTCCCTCGGACGGATCGTCGCCGACCGCCACCGGTGCGCCGCGCCCGGGCACCAACGGGCAGGGCGATACGAACGGAGCTCCCCCGACCACGCGCAGCAGGTAGGTCTGGTCGGGTGACCAGGGGGGAACAGGTGCGCGACGCACCCGACGGTGATCGCCCGGTAGCCTCGGGTGCCGTGACTGATCAGCAGCTGGTGGATCAGCGGGCGAACGGGAGCGGACCGCACGCGAGTGAGGTGCCTTCCGGCACGGCGTATTACGTCGCCCCCGGCCCGCTCGCGCCGGACCTGCGCTCGGCCGACGCCCGCGATCGGCCCAGTCGCAACGACTCGCTGACCGCGCAGCTGTCCACGGTGATCGGCGGTCCGGTCGGTGAGCACGCGCTGATCGGCCGGGCCCGGTTCTGGACGCCGATGCGCGTGCTGCTGGCCTTCACGGTCGTGTTCCTGGCGTTCGGCTGGTTCGGCAAGGCGGGCTGCATCCAGCAGACCACCACCGCCGACGGCGCGCTCACCCTCGATTGGAACAACGGCCGCCAGTATGTCGCGATGTGCTATTCGGACACCGTGCCGCTGTACGGGGCCGAGCGGTTGAACGAGGGTGCGTTCCCCTACAAGAAGTTCTGGATCGAGCAGACCCCCGACGGCGGCCGCGAGACCCGGTACATGGAGTATCCGGTGCTGTCCGGTCTCTACCAGTACCTGTCGATGCGGATCGCCAAGGCCTGGGACATGACGCCGCTGCCGGGCGCGTTGCAGGTGGTGATCTACTTCAACGTCGTCGCGCTCGGCCTCGCGCTCGCCTGGCTGGTCACGGTGTGGGCGACCGCGCAACTGGCCGGGCGCCGGGTGTGGGACACGGCGCTGGTCGCCTGTTCACCGCTGGTGATCGTGCACATCTTCACCAATTTCGACGCGCTGGCAACGGCTTTGGCCGCGACCGGCCTGCTGGCCTGGGCCCGCAGGCGACCCGCACTGGCCGGATTGCTGCTCGGGCTCGGCGGCGCCGCCAAACTGTATCCGCTGCTGTTGCTCGGCCCGATCGTGCTGCTGTGCCTACGCACCGACCCGATGCAGCGCATGCCGAGCACCCAGGCCGGCCTGCGGCTGCGCGATATCGACAGCGTCGCGACCGCACTGGACTGGGTACGCGAAACGCCCTACCGCGTGCACCTGCTCGGTGCGCGCCCGCTCGGCGCCGCGGCGGTCACCGTCACGGCCGCGCTCGGCACCTGGCTCGTGGTGAACCTGCCGATCGCCGCGCTGTACCCCACCGGATGGCGAGAGTTCTTCCGGCTGAACACCTCCCGGCACGCCGACCCGGACTCGATCTACAACGTGATCACCTCGTTCACCGGCTGGGCCGGTTTCGACGGGCAACTCGCGCACGGCGAACCGCCGGTGATCCTGAACGCGGTATCGCTGCTCGCGTTCATCGCGGCCTGCGTGGCGATCGGCTACCTCGCGCTCACCGCGCCGCAGCGCCCCCGGCTCGCGCAGCTCTGCTTCCTGGTGGTGGCGGCGTTCCTGCTGACGAACAAAGTGTGGAGCCCGCAGTATTCGCTGTGGCTGGTGCCGCTGGCCGTGCTCGCGCTGCCGCACCGCCGCATCCTGCTCGCCTGGATGACCATCGACGCCCTGGTCTGGGCGCCACGCATGTTCTACTACCTCGGCCTGGACAAGAAGGGCCTGCCCGAGCAGTGGTTCACCGGCACCGTCGTGCTGCGTGACCTCGCGGTGATCGCCTTGTGCGCCTTGATCGTTCGGCAGATCTATCGCCCCGGCGAAGACCTGGTGCGCCGCGACTACGTGGACGACCCGATCGGCGGCATCGTCGACCGTGCGCCCGATCCGCTGCTGCCGTGGCTGCCCGAGGTACTGCGCCCCCGGGTGGCGCCCACCCGCGCATGGCAGCCGCAGGTGGACGCGTCCGCTCAGTGGGTGCGCAGGTAGCGCGCCAGCCGCTCCGGTTCCTGGATGAGCAGATCCAGATCGAGCTGCCACGGGCTGCCGGTCCACGGATCGAACAGCGGCGTCCCGGCCACGGTCGGCAGGTGCCGGCACGACTGCGAGAGCATCGCGACCGTGGTGTCGGTGGAGTCGGATTCGTCGCTGCCGACGATCACCGTGGACAACCCGATCAGGTCGCCGCGCATGATCAGCGAGCCGATCCGTTGCGCGTCCGAACTCTGGTAACCGTGCGGGAAGTCGGCCGCGATCAGGATCCGGTGTTCGCTCGGCGGGCCGGCCATACCGCTGGTGAACGCGAGCTCGGCCAGTTCGGCGGCCTGGACCAGTTCCTGTAGCCGCGCGGAGATCTCCGTGTGGTCGGTGATCGGCGGGCCGTTCAGCACCGGTGCGAGCGGCTCGGTGAAGCTGGTGAAGGCGCCGGTCAGATCGATGATGTCGACCACGGTACGCCGCTCCGGCGCCGCGGTGAGCAGCCGGGCGAGCAGCGCGCCGACCACCGGCGCGACCGCCTGCGACGACTCGGTGTCGATCCACAGCGGCCGATTCAGCGGCACCGGAACGCAATACGGCACCCGCAGCGAACCGCGTTCTTGCGCGTACAGCTCGCCGAGCCGGATGCCGTCGCTGGGCGCCACCGGCTTGTCCCACGCCGGTGCGTCCCAGGACGCCAGCGCGGGCGGCAACATCAGGTCGGCATCGGCGAGCTCGCGGATGAGCTGTTCGCTGTCGCGCTGATGATTTCGTTCGGCGGTGGCGATCAAGTCGTCGTTGCGCTGCTGGGCGGCGCGGCGCGCCGCGTCGGCGGCCGGAGTGTTCCTGGTCGCGGGATCCGAGACAGCGGCGGACAATTCGTGATCGAGCCGTTTGGCCGCGTAGTCTCGCGCGGAGACCAACGCCGCGGCCGACCGCGCAGCGTCCTCGAAGATCATCCACAGCCGTTCCAGGCCGTGTCCGACCTCCGTCGGTGTGGCGGTGACCGAGCGCACCTCGCTCGCCATCGGCCCGGCCATGGTGTGCGCGACCGGGCCGGAGCGGGATACGTCCGCCGGCTGGGGCACGCCGCCGGTCTGCGCGGCCGAACCGGTCTGCGCGGCCGGGTCGGCGGGCTCGTCCTCGACGTCGACGCCGTGCGCGGTCAGCAGCACCGCGAGCCCGCCCGCATACCCCTGGCCGACCGCGCGCAACCGCCACTCGGGCCCGCGCCGGTACACCTCCAGGCAGATCAGCGCCGCCTCACCGGCCGCCGGGGTCACCACGAATTCCGCTGCCGCCGAACCATTCTCGGACAGCGTCGCGGTCACCGCGCCGAGCCCGCCCGGCCGCGCGGGGACCGCCGGGTCGGCGCTGACCACCAGCAGCACCGCCTTGGCGTCGGCGCGGACCTCGGCGAGCGTGACGGTCACCTCCGCCTCGGTCAGCGCCACACCCGCGGTGCCGGGCTGGTTGTAGAAGACGAAATCGTCCGAGGAGAACACCTTCAGGTTCTCGGCCACCACCAGCGCCGAAACATCCAGTGCCGCTTCGGCGTGCGCGCCGAACCGGACGATATCGCCGGTCAGCGGCATGTTCTGACCGGCTTTGAGTTGAATCACGTTGTCTGCCTTGCTGTCCGCGCTGCCGAACTCAACCGTGCTGCAGGAACCGGCCGAGGTGCGGCATCGCCTCGCCCGGATGCTTGGCCGCGAAGCCTTCACCGAGCGCCTGCATCTTCCAGTCGTTGCCGACCCGGAAGACCTTGGCCATCGCCATCGCGGTGAACGGCATCCCGCCCGCCATCGTGTACCGGGCCAATTCGGCGTTGTTGGAGCCGTCGACCAAGCGGCAGAAGGCATTCTGGATCTGCTCGAAGGTGTGGCCCTTGTACGAGGTCACGATGAACACCAGCGTGCTCACGTGCGCCGGGATGCGGGTGAGGTCGACCAGGATCACCTCGTCGTCGCCCTCGCCCTCACCGGTGAGGTTGTCGCCTTGGTGCCGGATCGAGCCGTCCTTGGAGGTCAGCTGCCCGTAGTAGGCGACGTCCACCGGGTTCGTATCGGCGAACAACACCACCGACGCGTCGAGGTCGACGTCCACGGTGCGGTTGCCGAACATGCCGCGGCTCTTCACCGGATCCCAGCCGAGGCCCATCTTGACGAAGGTCAGGGCGGTGCCGCCCTCCTTGCGCAGGGTGACCCGCTGGCCCTTGGTCAGGCTGACCGGGCGGTCCTTGCTGAGGCTGACCTCGGCCGGCGGCTGCTGCGGGGGCGGCGCGACCGGTTGCCCCGGCTGCTGGAAGCCCTGTGGCTGGCCCGGCGGCGGGTACTGACCACCCGGACCGGGCGGCGGCGGGTAGCCGGGCCCCGGCGGCGGGTAACCCGGGCCGGGCGGCGGGTAGCCGCCCTGCGCGAACTGCGGGTCCTGCTGCGTCGGGTACGCGGGTGTGGTGGGCGGCGGGTAGTTCGGCTGCTGCTGCGGGGGCGGCGGCTGCGTCGGGTACGCGGGCGGCGGAGGCGGCGGCGGGGCGGCCTGGGCTGCGGGCTGCGACGGCGAATCGTCGACCGTCACGCCGTGGTCGGTGACCAGCGCGGCGAAACCGCCCGCGTAGCCCTGGCCGACGGCACGCACCTTCCAGCTGCCCTGCCTGCGGTAGAGCTCGAGCGCGATCACGATCGACTCGCTGCTCAATCCGTCGATCTGGTACTCGTACAACCGATTACCGGCCGAGTCCGACACGATCGCGGTCGGCGCGGGGAACCGGCCGAAGTTGCTGTTCGCGTCGTCCAGCGTGATCACCGCGCGGATCTGATCGATGTCCGGCGGCACCGAGTTCAACGACACCGCGAGCGAGGCGGGCTGTCCGGCCGGCGCGGGCTGCAGGTTCACCCCGGGGCCGCTCGGCTGGTTGAAGAAGACGAAGTCCGCGTCGGAGCGGACCTTGCCCGTTTCGGTGACCAGCAGCGCGGACAGATCCGCCGGCGCCGTGAGCTGGATGGACACCACCACGTCGTTCGTGGCCAACGGACCGTTTTGGCCCTTGGCGAGTGTTGCGGACAAGTTCGACCCTTCGCTTGTCGGTGCGTTCGATGCCACTCTACGAGAAACGTGCGGGACACGGTTCAGGTAAACGCCGCCCCGGCCCCGTCAGTTCTGCGGGCATACCGCCTGCATTCACCCCGGATGGACCGGATCTGTGGATAGAATCCGTCGCGCTGCGCCTATCAAGGTGACGAAACGCGGGCGGAATGTGGCGCGATTACCCCATATTCACTGACAAGAACAGCAGGGCAGACACCCACATGGCGCAACTTTTCGAACAATCCAAGAAGGTGATCGAGGCGCACCTGGCCGGAACCAGCCTCCGCGCGATATCCGGCTCGATGATCGCCTACGAGGGCAACGTGCAGTTCAAAGCGGCCGGTTTCGGCGGCGGCGACGGCGTGATCGCCGGACTCAAGCGCCGGGCCACCGGCGAAAAGCTCTCACTGATGGAGTGCTCCGGCAACGGGCGGGTGTTCTTCGCGGTCAACGGCCAGCACGTGACCGTGGTGAACCTGAACAACGAGACCCTTCAGGTGGAATCGCAGCAGCTGCTCGCGTTCGCCGGAAACCTGCGCACCGACGTGCGCTTCGCCGGCCTGCGGGGCGCGTCCACCGGCGCCGGCCTGTTCACCACCACGGTGACCGGTCAGGGTCAGGTCGCCCTGTTGTCGGCGGGCGGCCCGCTGATCCACCTCGAGGTGTCGCCGCAGTATCCCCTGGTGGTCGACCCCGACGCGTTCGTCGCGGCGCGCGGCAACCTCAATCAGTCGTTCATCACCGATATTTCGTGGCGGACCGCGGTCGGCCAGGGCGCCGGCGAGACGTTCTCGCTGCGCTGGGACGGCCAGGGCGTGGTGTTGATCCAGCCGGCGGAACGGTAAGGGCGAGTACATGTTCGAGAAAGTCAACGGCAAGGTCGTCAAGGTCAACGTCGGGATGTCGGGCGGCGTGGTCGCTCGCACCGGCGCGATGCTGTTCTACACCGGCGACGTTTCCTTTGCGCCGCACCAGATTCCAGGCGGTCAGGGGATGGGCGGCGGCGGCGGGCTGATGCGCATGGCGGGCCGCATGATGGCCGGTGAGCACGAACGCACCATGCTGGCGCAGGGCAACGGCGAGGTGCACTACGGCTATGCCGGGCTGGAGGTCCACGTGGTGCACATGCAGCCGGGCGCGACGCTGCGGGTCGAGGCCTCGCGGCTGCTGGCGAACACCGCGGGATTGCAGAGTTCGATTGTCTCCGTGATGAGTTCGGGCGGAGGCGGTGGTGGCGGCGGACTCATGGGCGCGCTGCGCGGCGCCGCCTCGGGTGCGCTCACCGGCCAGGGCATGTTCACCACCCAGCTCTCCGGGCAGGGCTCGGCGGTGCTGCTGGCCCACGGCGGCTTCCTGGAATTGCAAGTGGGCGGGCCGAATCCGATCGTGGTCGATCCGCAGGCCTTCGTCGCCGCGTACGGCAATGTGCAAACCGAGCTGAAGACGGCACTCAGCTGGCGCGACGCGGTCGGCCGCGGCGCGGGCGAGGCGATGCAGTTGCACTGCGTCGGACAGGGTGTGGTGTACGTGCAGGCCTCCGAAGAGAAGTTGTGACCATGGCTGACATCTTGAACCCGATGAATCTCGGGGACAGCGACAACATTCCGGGCAACAGCTACGCGTACTGCATCGACCTGAACAAGCCCTGGTTCATGCGCAAGGGCGCGATGATCGCCTACTACGGCGACATGCGCTTCCAGACGCTCACCCACGGCCTGCAGGGCGGGCTGCTGCACATGGTGTCGCAGCAGTTCTCCGCGCCGCTGTTCACCGGCGACTACGTCGTCGCCGAGGGCCACGGCAAGCTGATCATCGGCGACCGCGGCTACGACATCAATTCCTACGACCTCGAGGACAACGGCAACCTCACCATCCGCGCCGCCAACCTGCTGGCGTTCGAGCCCGGCCTGTCGCTGAACCAGTCCATCGTGCCCGGCTTCCTCACGTTGATCGGCACCGGCAAGTTCCTCGCCTCCTCCAACGGTCCGGTCATGTTCGCCGAGCCGCCGTTGCGGGTCGACCCGGAATCCCTGGTCGGCTGGGCCGACTGCCCGTCCCCCAGTCATCACTACGACCAGCGCTGGATCGGCAGTTTCCTCGCCGCGGGTGCGGCCCGGTTCGGCGTCAACTCCGGTGAGGAGCGCCAGTTCGATTTCACCGGCGCGGGCACGGTGCTGATCCAATCCAGCGAGAAGGTGCTCAGCGACGAAATGCTGGTCCGCACCATCGAGGGACAGATCCAGAGCGGTATCACGCCGCCCGGCTTGCAACGGTTGCAAGCCACCATCATGCAACAACTCGGCAACCAGCAGCACTACTGACCGGCAGGCGGCCCGGAGGAGGACGGATCCTCCGCCGGGTCGTTCGTTCGGAGGATCCGGGGCGCCCTGGCGCACGACTAGTTTTCCGGCAGGACTACTTGCCGGGAGGCCACCATGAGCGTCGGGTTGCTGATCGCCGTCTTCGTCGGCGTGCTCGTGCTGATCGTGAAGCGTTTCGCCGGGGAGCCGGTGGACGCGCGGGACACCTTCCTCACACCGTTGATCCTGGTGGGCATCGGCGGATACAGCGTCATCCATGTCGAAGGGCTCGACGGCACCGATATCGGGTGGCTGGTGATCGGGGCGGTGATCGGCATCGCGTTCGGCGCGGTGCGCGGCACCACCACCGTCCTGTTCGAACGCGACGGCTACCTGTGGCAGCGGTACACGGTCAAAACCCTTGCCGTATGGGGTGTCTCGACCGTCGCGGGTTTCGGCGTCGGCGCGCTCGGCAGCGTCATGGGCATGCACCCGGAGGCCCGGCCGATCACCCTCTCGATCGGCGTCGGCATGCTCGGCGAGATGCTCACCCTCGGTCTGCGCGCGCTGGCCAGCGGCGTCCCCTTCGCTCCCGCCAAGCCCACCGGCGGGTCGTCCGACAGCGCCGGCGCACAAGGGAACTCACCGACCCTCGACCGTTTCCTGCGCAACCTCGGGCACCCGGGCTCCGCCCAACCGCGCGAGAGTCGCCCCCAGCAACAGCAGTGGTCTGATCGCTTCCCGCAGTACCGCCGCCCGTCCGAGCCGGAGAATCACCAATCCGGACCGGACGACATTCGGCAGGAACGCCCGCGGAGGTCAGGCGACACCCGACCCGACCGCTTCCCGGCGTATCCCGAGCCGGAGAATCACCAGACCGGACCGGACGACATTCGGCAGGAACACCCGAGCGGGCCAGCACCCCGTCTCGTCCACTCCCCCACCTTCCGCGACGGCGTCGACTGGCTACGCACCCGCCGCCGGTAAGTTAGTGCCGAATTCCCGCACCCCGCCTGACTTTTCGCACCCGCTGCGGCAGGCCAGAGCGGGTGCGCGAAGTCAGAAGTGGTGCGTGGTGCCAGACGAGGTTCGTGCCACCAGGGGGTGCGCGGCCAGAAGATCCGCGTGCTGACAGAAGCGACGTGCCGTCAGAAGGAGTCCGCGCCGCCCGATGGGTCCGCAGAGTCAGAAACGGTCCGTGCGATCAGCAGCGGCCCCAGCGTTAGCAGCGATGCGCGCGATCAGAATCGGTGCGCGCGGCCAGACGCCATGCACGCGCGACCAAACACGGCACGCACGACCAAACACGGCACGCACGAGCAGACGCGGCACGCGCGACCACACGCCGCACGCACGACCACACGCGGCAAGCACGACCACACGCCGCAAGCACGACCACACGCCGCACGCACGACCACACGCCGCAAGCACGACCACACGCCGCAAGCACGACCACACGCCGCACGCACGACCACACGCCGCAAGCACGACCACACGCCGCACGCACGACCACACGCCGCAAGCACGACCACACGCCGCACGCACGACCACACGCCGCACGCACGACCAGGAGGAGGTGCGGTTGGCCGGAGGGGCGCGGCTCAGGGTGGGGTGGGGCGGGAGGACCAGGCGTCGCGGAGGATGGTCCGGATTGCGGAGTGGGTTGGGGTCCAGCGGAGTTCGCGGTGGGCCCGGGTGCAGTCGCTGATCAGACGGGGTGGCTCCGGCTGCGCCGATCGGTATTCGACGGGGATGGGCCGACCGGTCGCCTCGTGCGCCGCGGCGATCAATTCGTTGACGCTGGTGCCGGTTTCGCTGCCGATGTTGTATGTCCGGCAGGGCAACGGTGCGTCCCGCTCGACCGCTGCGACGAAAGCCTGTGCGGCGTCGTGGATATGCACGTAGTCGCGGACGGCGGAGCCGTCACCGTTGACGGTCAGCACCGGACTCTCCCCCGCGGCGGTGGCGAGGATGCGCGGGATGATCCGGGTCGGATCGCGATCGTCGCCGCCCGCGATGTTGAACAGGCGCAGGATGATCGCGTCCAGGGCACCGGTGGCGGCGTGGGCGGCGATCACCGCTTCGGCGGCGTGTTTGCTCGCCGCGTAGGGATGGGACGGGCGGTCCGGCAGATCTTCGGGCATCGGCTGCACCTCTGGTGCCCCGTAAATCGCAGCGGTGGAGGCGAATACCAGCTTGCGGGCTCCGCACTCGCCCATCGCCCGCAGCAACGCGACGGTACCGCCCGCGTTTACCTCGAAGTAGCCGAGCGGATCGGCGAACGATTCGCGAACCCGGGTGCGCCCCGCCAGATGGCAGACGATGTCCATGTCCCGGACGGCCGCGCCGAGCGCGGCGGTGTCGCGCAGGTCGGCGGGGCGAACCGGCACGCCCGGCGGCACATCCGCGCCTTCGCGCCGGACCAACCCGACCACCTCGTGCCCGCCGGACCGCAACGCGGCGACCACCGCCCCGCCCAGGTAGCCGTTCGCCCCCGTCACCAGAACCCGCACACTTCTCCTCTCGACCACTGGATAGTGCCAGGTCGAGACGGCGGCGGTCAGTTGTAGCCGCTGAACTCCCACGGGTCGTGGGCACTGAACACCGACACCTTGTCTCCATGCTCGCGGACGAGTTCGCGCAGCCGCGCCCGGGTGCCGACGCGCAGGTCGTGATGCACCTCCGAGCTGGTCTGCACGACGTCCATGACGGGGTGCGGATGATAGGGCTGGGTCAACTCGCGGTGATAGTAGTAGGCATCGCCGCAATGCAGCAGCCATCGATCGTCCTCGCGCACGGCGACTCCGGTGTGCCCCGCCGTGTGCCCGCCGAGCGGGATGAGCTTGAAGTCCGACGGCAAACCCGTCAAAGGCGTTGCGCGGAAACCGAACCAGTCTTCGTCGCCGTCCGGGTGATAGGTGACCCAGTCCGGACCATGCGCCCAATGTGCTTCGCGGTAGCGGAAGTTCGGACCTTCCGCCTGTGCGGCCGCCAGTTCGGCGGCGAGCACGTGCACCTTCGCCTGCGGGAAGTCGGGCAGGCCACCGCAGTGGTCGACGTCGAGGTGGGTGAGGATGATGTGCCGGACGTCGGTGGGCGCGTAGCCGAGGCGGGCGACCTGGCGGATCGCAGTCTCTTCGGGATCGAGCAGCGGCTGGGCCATGGCTACCCAGTCCGCGCCGAGTGTGCCTTCCGGGTCGCGGACGTTGTCGAGCCCGAGCCCGGTCTCGACGAGAACCAGCCCGTCCGAATCGGTTTCGACCAGCAGGCAGTGGTTCACGGCGGGTGCGGGCTGCGGTCCCGGGTAGGTCGCGTCGATCTGCCGCAGCGATCCGCAATTGAGGTGGTGAAGCTTCATGGCGAGTAGTGTTCAACTTGAAGCGCGCTTCAAGTCAAGGAGAACCGTGGCCGATTTTTTGCTGGACATCGCCGAGGTGGCAGACCGCTGCGGCCTCGCACCCTCGGCGCTGCGGTTCTACGAGCAACGCGGCCTGATCGCGTCCGCGGGACGCAACGGACTGCGCCGGACCTACCATCCGGACGTGCTCGGCCGCCTCGCGATGATCATCTGCGCCCGCGAGGCGGGCTTCACCCTCGCCGAGATCACCCGATTCACTCGCGCCACCCCCGGCGACACCGATATCCGGACGAACATGGCGCAGAAGGCCGTCGAGCTGGAGGACGACATCGCCCGACTCATCCGCATGCGCGACGGTCTGCGCCACGCCGCCACCTGCACGCACGAGGTGCTGGTGGACTGCCCGGAATTCAAACGCACCCTGGCGAATCCGGCCCCGCGCACGGCCCGGACGCGGAAATCATCGAGCACCCCGCGACGGCGTTCCGGCGCAGCCTGACTCAGTCCTGCTGCTGCGGTGAGCCTTTGATGAACCAGTTGATGATCTCCTCACCCGCGAGGATGCCGGTGGCCCGGGTGATCGTGAGGTTCGGATGGGTCCAGTTGAGATGTTCGAGTTCGCCGTGCCTCGGGCGGATGGCGTAGTCGGCGGCGCGCAGCATCTCAGCGTCCAGCGCACCGTCTCCGGCGGCGAAAGTTCTCGACTCGGTGGCCAGTTCACCTGATTCGAGCAACCTGCGCCGCACCTCGGCGACCGCACGGCTCTTGCACACCACCTGCGGCATCGTGTAGATCTTGCGGCCCTGCTGCGAGGCGGACCAGCCCCGGGGGCGGCACCATTCGTCCCACTCCGCGAGGAATCCCTCGGGCACCTCCTTGGGGCGAACCACGAGGTAGCAGAACAGATCGTCGGCGACGCGGAATTTCGACACCCACGAATCACCGATGCGGGCGCGGAGTTCGGTGGTGATCTCGGACAGGGTCGCGCCGCCCGCGCGCACCTTGGCGTCGATATCGATGCGCCAGCGCAGATCGGGCACACCGTCGACCAGAATGTTGCCGCCGTTGCTGGTGATGGCGTAACGCCATGGCGCGCCGGGCAATTGGATGCGATTGAACTGTTTGATGGTGCGGGTGGTGGTCGGCACTACCGCGGCCGGCTGCGTGAGGGTCTGCATGCGCAGGGCGGCGGCGGTCGTCATGAACGACAGCGGGGCGCCCTCGAGGTGCTCCACGCAGACCGTCGGTACCTCGGGGTGCGCGCTGAACGCGTTGCGCGAGTAAATCATCGTCCGGTCCAGGTCGGTGGCGACCAGCGTGTGTCTTCGTAGTCGACCCAACTCCATCATGCACCCAGCTCCATTATCCAGTCGGTTCCATCATCATCTGAGCTGCTCGGTCACGACTGCACGTCCTTGATCAGCCCCATGCACGAGTACGCCAGGCCGGACACCACCTCGACCGGCACCCCGCGCGCGGCGGCGAGCAACCGGATGTGCGCGTGTTCGGGTGCGTCGGCCTCGCGCACCAGCACCCGCCACGGCAGCCGGCGCAGCAGCACCCGGGTGGTCTCGCCCACCCCCGGCTTCACGAAATTGACGCTGGTGATGCCGTATTCGGCCCGCACCTGCTCGACCGACGCCCACCCGGTCCAGGTGGGCGTGCGCACACCGGCCCGAACCGCGGCGACGGCGCCGGGCACACGGTCGCGGACCGCGTCGAACGCGGCGGCCACCGTGTCCAGCAACCGGTTCGACACGTCGTCGCCGGCCAGTTCGCGATAGAACTTGGCGCCGTGGAACTCGCCGGGCCCGATCAGTTCGTCGTTCAGCACGGTGCGCGAGATCAGGCCGGAAACAGTCGAATTGAGACAGGCGGAGGCGATGAGGAAATCGTCACGGGTGCCGTAGGTGCGCACACAGTGCCCCGGGTCGGCGAGCACGGCGAGTTCGTCGTTGAAGCGCGCGCCGCCCGCCGCATGGTAGGCGTCCAGCGCTTCGGTCAGCTCGTGCGTGATCGCACCCTTGCCGGTCCATCCGTCCACGAACACGATGGACGACGGATCATGTTGTGCCGCAAGATAATCCAGTGCCACCGCGTCGATACCGCGACCGCGCACGATCGAGACGGCATAGTGCGGCACGGTCAGGGAGGGCCGCCCGGCGGCCCGCCCGGACCGCAGCCAGCGCCGCATCAGGATGCCGATCGGCGTCCCCGCCCGCGCGAGCGAGACCAGGACGATGTCATCGCCGCGTTCGGCCACCACGAGTTCGGCGACCGTCGCGACCGCGAGCGCCAATCGCTCGGCGCTGCCGGCGAGCACATCGTCGAACAGCGCGCGATAGGCCGCGTCGGGCTGGTATTCGATCGGCAGCGATTCCGCGTAGTGCGCCACCCCGGCTTGGATCCGCCGTTCCCGTTCCACCACATCGGCTTCCAGGTCGACGGCGGAGAGGTCTTTCAGCAGCCAGCACACCTCGTCGGCCGCGTACGAACCGAATTCCGGGCCGTACAGCGGCGTCGGCAGTCCGGTGGACGCGACCTCGGCCGCAGTGCCGGTACGCAATTCGGCTCGCGCCGCATCCAGCGCCCGCGGGTCCGCGCCGGGCAGCACCGCGACCAGGACGTCGGCACCGGAGGCGGTCAGCACATCCACCAGACCACCGTCGGCGACCAGCTCGTCGGTATCGGCGGGTGGATCGATGACGACCAGCAGCACCGGATCGGCGTCGGTGTCGCCGTCCCACTGCGCGTTGTACAGATAGCGCGGCGCTTCCCGATCGGATTCCGGTGCGGTGAAGCGGAATCCGCGCCGGAGCGGATACCCGGGCTCGTCCAGCACATACGCGGGCGAACGGGTGGTCGTCTGATACCGCACCGGCGTCCCCGCGTCGGCGAGCTCCGCCGCCAGTCGCAGCGGCAGATACATCAGCTCCTCGTGCCCGAGCACGATGACCGGCCGCTGCGGGAACTGCGCGCCGAGCCGGGCACGCAACAGGTCGGTGGCCGTCACGAGGGCCGCGTCGAACGCCGCGAGGTCGGCGCGCAGCACGCCGTGCCTACCGCCCTCGGGCACCGCTGCGGGCCAGGGCAATTCGAGCCTGGTGAACGAGCCGCGCTGTGCGGCAATCGGATTGAGCGTGGCTTCGGGAAGTTCGGCGACCGCGTCCACCAGCCCCGCGGGCAGCAGGGTCTGTCCCGAGGCCAGGCATACGGTGTCGATCCGCACGCCGATATCGGCGGCCGCCTTCTCGAACGCGGCACGGTCGGCCTCGACCCGCATATCCACCAGCGAGGCGAGCACATAGTGCGCACGCGGCGAAAAAGCGTGCAGTGCCCGAATCGCGTCGAGTGCCGTAGCGCCCGTGGATATTTCGTCGTCGACCAGAACCAGGGGCAGATCGTTGACAAAGATATCGGCGGGCACCGGCTGCAGTTGATGCGAGGTGGCGTGCGAATGCCCCTCTTCGAAACCGGTGAGCGTGTCGGCTTCGGCGACATCACGCCGGGTCGAATGCAGATAACCGACGGCCCCGATCCGCGCCGCGACACAGTGACCGAGTCCCGTTGCGGTCTCGGCGAATCCGAGCACCAGCGCGTCGCGCGCACCGAGCAGTTCCCGCACGACATCGCCCAGCCGGTTACCACCCTCGAGCACCACGCGGGGGTCGGTGGGCAGGTGTTTCCCGAGCACGGTGGAGACGAGCAGGTGCGCGCGGCGCTTGTTGCCGCGCCGCAACCCGGGCTGGATCAGCGCGGCGATGTCCAGCTCCGCGGGCAGCACCCCGACCGGGGCGGTGCCGAACGATTCCGCATGCTCCAGTTGGATTCCGAGATTCTTTGTAGCCCAGGGAGTTTCGATTATCTCGAGGGCGGTGCCGGTCATACCTTCACCAATGCGGTCAGCAGATCCACGAACGACACTCCCTTGTTGGCCACGCCGAACACCCGTGCGCGCAGCAAGGTCTGCCGGGCCCAGCTGCGATGCGGCCGCATCTCGTTCATCTTGTTCCGGTAGCCCGAGGCCGCCACCCCGCCGACATCGACCTGCAAGATGTCCAGCGCGTCGGAGTACTCCTCGTGCGTCACCACCGACAGCGCGTGCACCGCCGCCACATGCGACGGATGGATCACCGTCTTGCCCTGGATGCCGTTGGCCCGATCCAGCGTGATCTCCCGCAGCAGACCGTCCAGGTCCCGGCTGACCAGGTACTGACGGAACGGCACCGCGTCGGATTCCTCGAACGGCGCGGTGCGCAACAGCGGCCGGAACATGCGCTCGTGGTCGGCGAAGTACTCCCAGACCGGGCCGGTGATGACGAAACCGGTGCCGTCCGCGCGGCCCAGATAGTTCACGATGTCACCGATCACGTCGGCGACCACTCGCACGTCGTAGATGGTCAGGTCGCGGTCGCGCCGGATGCCGAAGGTCGAGCACATATCGGTGGCGCCGACCCGCACGGCCAGCACCCGGTCGCGATGCGCGCCGAGCAGTTCCGCGATCCGGGTCAGCTCCTGGTCCCGGGTCTGCCGGTGCACCAGGCCCGCCGATTCGAGCACCGGCATCCCGTAGATCGGCCGATCCAGTCGCCGCACCGCGGCGCTCAACGCCTCCAGATAGCGCGGACCCGTCGTGCTGTCGAACTTCGGGAAGACGAATCCGGTCAGCACCGAGGCGCCGGCATCCAACTGCTCGACGATCTCGGTGATGGTGTCCGCGTCGCGCACCCGGACGAACAGCAGCGGATTCGAATCCCCGTTGTGCGCCAGCGCGTCCAGCGTGCGAACCGTCTGCGACTTGGCCAGTTCGACCTCGTGATCGGCGACCGCGTCCTCGAGGTCGATCACCATCGAGCACACGCCGCGTTCGGCGCGTTTGCTGATGGTCAGCGCGAGGTCCGGCCGGGTCGCCGGCGCGTAAAGGGTCGCGCCCAGCGCGACCGCCAGTAATTCCCGATCGGTGTGGTCGTCACCGAACGGCTCGGGCTCCCGATGGAAAAGACTCCGTGCGTCCGGACCATGCAGCTGCCGAAAGTGGCGCAGCGGCATTCGCTTCCGCAGGGAAACTTCCCGCTGGACGGCGATGCCTGCGGTCATCGTTGGTCCATCCTCATTCTCGTCGTGGTCCTGCTTGTTTTCTCATTCGATCTACCACCCCGGCTATGAAATCCATGACGGTATCCAGCTCCGTCACATACGCCCAATAGTCGGGGTGCCGCCCCGACAGGCTCTCGCTGATTCGATCGATCCGTACGGCCTGCGCGTCGAGCACAGAACCCCATTCCGGGACGAGCTCGCGACTCACCGCGAGCATTTGCGCGTCCCGCAGCCGAAATCGTACGGCCTTGGCCTTCTCTTGCGGGTTGGACCGGACTTCCCGCAGCAAAGTCAGCCGTTTCGTGACGGCGTCGACCTGCTGCTCGGCCTTCGTGAGATACCCGCGGGCGGACGTGGTCAGATCAAGTGCAATCTCCGGGTTGTTCTCCGCCGCTGCCGCACGCGCCCGGGCCAGGGCATCGTCCGCGGCCTCGATGGCTCGCTGGCTTTCCCGCTCATTGTCAGCTAAGTCCGCCGAACTCGCAGCATTGAATTCGCGCAGCAGGGCCGAATAGGCCGGGCCGAGCCCTTCGGCCCTGGTCCGGGCCGCGGCCAGCCGGGTGGTCACCGAGGCGACCGCGGTTTTCGCCGCGGCGGCCCGAGATGGGGCCTGCGCCAACGCTTCTGCCAACGCCTTGGTGGTCGCCTCCAGCCGGTTCGCGGCATCCCGCACCGTGCCGGCCGGAGCCCCCGGACCTGCGGCTTCTAGTGTGACGAGGGCCTCATCCACGGCTTGGGCGCGTTGACGGACCGAGGGATAGTTAGCGAACTCGGACTCGGCCGCCTGCCTGCGCACGCCCGCCGCGCTGATCTTCACCTGCTGGGCCAGCTGCGGCACCGTGCCGAGCACCCCGACCGCTTGCTCGAGTTGTGCCTGGTTGGCGCGATAGAACTCGTCGACGGCACGAGCGGCCTCGACCAGCTGCCTGGTCACGGTGTCGGCCTGCGTCTGCCCCTGCGGCATCGGGGTCGCGTCGCGTTCGACCTGCTCGAGCTGCTCGGTCAGGGTCAGATACGCGCCCGACGCGTCATAGCAGCGGCTGCGCACCGGCTCCCAGCGCGCGGCCAGGCGCCGCTCCGGGAACACCTGCTCGGACGCGTGTACCGCCGCCTCCGCCGCGCTCTGCCGTCTGTCCATGTCGAGGAACGCCGACGCCAGCGACTGTCGCGCCTGCTCGATCCATTCGCTGTTCCCGGCTGAGCGGAACCATCCGCGCCTACGGCCTACCACGCCCCGATCTTAGAGATCTCCTCTGTTCACCGGGGGTTCTGCGGGTTCCTACGCAAGTTCGCGGAAACCTACTACTGTCGTAAGGCGTACCCGGCGATTCGGACATGCTGGGAACCAATGACGGACTATTGAAAGGGAATCCCGCATGGGTGTCAGTTTGTCCAAGGGCGGCAATGTCTCGCTGACCAAGGCGGCGCCTAACCTCACCAATGTCGCAGTCGGCCTAGGGTGGGATGTGCGGACCACCACCGGTACCGACTTCGACCTCGACGCCAGCGCGATCGCGACCGGCGCGGACAAGAAGGTGCTTTCCGACCAGCACTTCGTGTTCTTCAACAACCTGAAGTCGCCCGAGGGCGCCATCGAGCACGCCGGCGACAACACCACCGGTGAGGGCGAGGGCGACGACGAGGTCATCAACGTCGACCTGGCCAACACCCCGCCGACCATCGAGAGCATCTTCTTCCCGGTCTCGATCTACGACGCCGAGACCCGGCAGCAGTCGTTCGGTCAGGTCCGCAACGCCTACATCCGCGTCGTCGACCGCAGCAACAACAACGAACTCGCCCGCTACGACCTCACCGAGGACGCCTCGACCGAGACCGCCATGGTGTTCGGCGAGCTGTACCGTAACGGGGCGGAGTGGAAGTTCCGCGCCATCGGCCAGGGCTACGCCTCCGGCCTCGCGGGCATCGCCCGTGATTACGGCGTGAACGTCTAGGAATAATCCGCGGTTGCAGGGGGCCCGGCGACGGGCCCCCTCGTCGTGCGCTCGGGGTTGTCCGATTTGTCGGGAACGCTGACGGGCGCAGCACCGTTGGACAAGCGAGGGTTCTCCGGCCACGCTGGTACCGGCGGCGCCATCTCGGCTACATCAGATAAGCGATCGGACGGCAGACGTCCGGCCGACGCAAACGAAAGGTCCCCGCGTGGTCCTGCGAATTTTCGGCATGTCCATCATCGTGACGGTGCTGTCGCTCGTCGTGGCGTTCCTGTACGGCGGACCCACGGCCCTGGCACTCGCCGCGATCCTCGGCATCCTCGAAGTGTCGCTCTCCTTCGACAACGCTGTCATCAACGCGACAGTGCTCGAGCGGATGAGCGCGTTCTGGCAACGGATCTTCCTCACCATCGGCGTGCTGATCGCCGTGTTCGGCATGCGCCTGGTCTTCCCGCTGGCGATCGTGTGGATCACGGCCGGCCTGGACCCGGTGAAGGCCCTGGATCTGGCGCTGAACCCGCCCGCGGACGACGCGGCCTACTTCCCGAACGGCGATCCCAGCTACGAAACCCTGCTCACCGACGCGCATCCGCAGATCGCCTCGTTCGGTGGCATGTTCCTGCTGCTGCTGTTCCTGAACTTCATCTTCGAAAAGCGCGACGTCACCTGGCTGTCCTGGCTGGAGCGCCCGCTCGCCCAGCTCGGCAAGCTCGACATGCTCTCGGTGGTCGTCGCGAGCATCGGCCTCATCCTCACCGCGGAATTGGTCGCGGCCGAGGACGACCGGTCCACGGTGCTGCTCGCCGGCCTGCTCGGCATGGTCACCTACATCGTGGTGGACGGGCTCGGTTCGATGTTCCACACCGAGGAGCACACCGGCGACGGTCCGTCGGAACTGGTCAAGGCCACCGGTAAGGCCGGGTTCTTCCTGTTCCTCTACCTCGAGGTGCTCGACGCGTCGTTCTCCTTCGACGGCGTGATCGGCGCGTTCGCCATCACCTCCGATCCGATCATCATCGCGCTCGGCCTCGGCCTGATCGGTGCCATGTTCGTCCGCTCGATCACCGTCTACCTGGTGCGCAAGGGCACGCTGGCCGAGTACGTGTACCTGGAGCACGGTGCGCACTGGGCGATCGGCGCGCTGGCGGTCATCCTGTTCGTCTCCATCGGCGTGCACATCAACGAACTCATCACCGGCATGGTCGGTATCGCGTTCATCGGTGCGGCGTTCGTCAGCAGCGTGCTGCGCAACCGGCGGGAGAACGACAAAGAAGTCGACAGCGAACGAGAGCCGACCCCGGTAGGCTGATTTTCGGCAGGCAGCCGAAAGACTCGTGCGGCAGCGGCCCCTCCTGCGGGAGGACCGCTGCCGTTCCCATTTCTTCCGAGGGGGATCGCGCCATGGCGACCGACAGCAACGCCGGCGGGGTCAACCTGTCCAAGGTGACCCTGTCCAAGGCCACGCCCAGCATCAACCTCACCAAACCCGGTGAGCAGCAAGGCGCCATGCGGGTGAACCTGAACTGGTCGGCCGGCTCGAAAGGCTTCTTCCGCCGGTCCAAGCCCGTCGACCTCGACCTCGGCTGCCTCTACGAACTGGCCAATGGCAACAAGGGCGTCGTGCAGGCGGTCGGCAACAACTTCGGCTCGCTCGACGCCGAGCCTTACATCCAGCTCGACGGTGACGACCGCAGCGGCACCGCCGCCGGCGGCGAGAACATGCACATCAATCTCGCTCGCCCCGAACTGTTCCGGCGCATTCTGATCTTCGCGTTCATCTACGAGGGCGTGCCGAACTGGGCCGCCGCCGACGGCGTGGTGACCCTGTACCCGACCTCCGGTCCGCAGATCGAGGTCCGGCTCGACTCCCCCGTCGACGGCGCCCGCTCGTGCGCCATCGCTCTGCTGCAGAACCAGGGCAGCGGCATCACCGTGCATCGCGAGGTGCACTACATCAACGGCGCCCAGCAGCAGATCGATGAGGCCTACCGCTGGGGCATGAACTGGCATCGAGCCAGCAAGTAGCTCAGCGCGCCGCGAGCACGGGGCGCGCCACCGGTGGCCGCGCCGCAGCGGGTTTGCGCGAGGCGAACACCAGGCCGAGCAGCCCGACGCCCAAGCCGGCAAAGGTCAACGGCCGCACCGGTTGATCGATCAGCACCCAGGCGAGCACCGCGGTGACCGCGGGCGTCGCGAAGAACAACCGGCCGACCCTGGTGGCGTCCCAGTACCGCAGCATCGCGTTCAGCAGCAGGAACGCGGCCATCGAATTGACCAGCACCATCCAGGTGAGCGCCCCGGCGAAGCCGGGCACATCCCACACCTCGAACTGACCGGTCAGCACGGCCAGCACACCGGCGATCGGCGCACTCACGAGCACGTGCACCGCCGTCGACGCCCGTGGATCGACCTCGGGAACGAATCGCTTCTGATACACCGTGCCGATGCTCAAGCCGAGCAGGCCGAGCACGCACAGCAGCAGGCCGATCAGCGAGAAGGTCGGTTGGTCGAAGACGGCCAGCCCGACGCCGACCCCGCCGATCCCGAAGCCGAACCATTGCCGCGCCGAGACACTTTCGCCGAGCACCCCGGCGAACAGGGCGATGACCACCGGATTCAACCCCTGGACCAGCGCGATGACCGCGGCGGGCACGTGCTCGTTCATCGCGGTGTAGAAGGCGCCGAACTGCACCGCCTGCATGAGCAGCCCGGCGACGGCGACATGGCGCAGCTGCCTGCCGCGCGGCCAGGTGGCGTGCACCGCAACGGCATACGCCGCGAGCAGCAGGCCCGCGATGGCGAAGCGGGCGAACAGCACCGTCATCGGCGGCGCCGCGCCGACCCCGATGATGCCGGCGATGAAGGCGCTGCTCCACAGCACCACGAACAGCGGCTGCCCGGCCACCGACATGAATTGAGTGCGCACGTACCCTCCCGAGCTAACCGTCTTAGATGGTTACTACCGTGACAGCTCGTTGAATAACCTGTCAAGGCGGTTACTATGAGCGGGTGTTCACCTTCGTCAGCGGCAACCTCGCCCTCGACTTCGCGGGCACGGTCAAGGCCCGCAGCACCGCCTTCGACGACGGCCTCCGCACCCCGGCCGACCTCGCCGACTGGTTCCGCGCCGCCGAACTGCTCGACCGGGTATCCGATTGCGACGCCGCCACCTTCGAGCAGGCCGTGCGGTTGCGCGAGGCCGCGTACCGGATGGCCGTGGCCAAAGCACACGGCGAAACCTTCGCCGACCCGGACCGCCGGCTCGTCAACGAGCTCGCCAAAGGCGAAATCCCCATGCTCAACCTGCGACCCGACGGCACACTGCGCCGCTCCGGCCCGCCCGCGACCGCACTCGCCGCGATCGCCCGTGCCGCGATCGAACTCCTCGGCAGCCCGGCCACGGTGAAGGAATGCGGTCGCGACGCGTGCACCCGTCTCTACGTGGACGCCTCCCGCGGCGGCACCCGCCGCTGGTGCGATATGACCATCTGCGGCAACCGCGCCAAAAGCGCCGCCTTCCGCGCGCGGCACACCCCGGAATGAGGCACTGAGCAGCGCGTTCGGCAGATATTCAGCTCACGTTGATTCGGCTCGGCGACGCTGGAGCCGTCGCGCCCGCCGGGAGCGGCGATCCGATGCGAACTGGAGGAAACCGAATGACCACCACCCCGAATGTGCTGCTCGTGCACGGCGCCTGGGCCGACGGCTCCGCGTGGAGCAAGGTGATCGAGCGCCTGCACGACCGGGGTCTGGGCACCGTGCTCGCCAGCCAGCTGCCGCTGCGCGGCTTCGCCGAGGACGTCGCCACGGTCACCCGCGACCTGGACACCCTGACCGGGCCGACGCTGCTGGTCGGCCATTCCTACGGCGGCGCCGTGATCAGCCAAGCGGGCGCAGGACGCTCGGATGTCAGCGGCCTGGTGTTCGTCGCCGCCTTCACCCCGAACGCCGGGCAGTCCGCGTTCCAGCTCAATCAGGAATTCGGCCAAGACCTGGCCAGCGGCGCCGACCTGGTGAACATCGGTTCGGCCGAGACGCCCGACCTGATCATCGCCCGCGACCGCTACCACGCCGACTTCGCGGCCGACGCCGACCCGCGCGAGGCCGCCGTGCTCGCCGCCACGCAGAAGCCGACTTCGGTACTGTCCCTTGCCGGTTCGGGCACCGCGACCCCCGCGTGGCAGACGCTGCGGCACAACACCTGGTACCAGATCTCCGAGCTGGACCAGATGATCCACCCCGACCTCGAGACCAAGATGGCCTATCAGGTGGCCACCGAGGACCACATCGTGTCGCTGGCGACCAGCCACGCCTCGATGATCACCCAGCCGGACGCGATCGCCGACCTCATCGTGCGGGCCGCCGCCGGGTGAATCGGGTACCCCGGTCAGTCGACGGCCGACGGGGGTTCATGGGCGTCGATCAGGGCGAGATACCTTGTCGCGCCCATTCTTTCAGCCAGGTTGCGAGCTTCCCGGCGCAGTTCGGTAGCGGCTTCGGGCCGGGCCGCGGCGAGTTCGAGCAGCGCCGGGACCAACTCGACCGGTGAGTCGTAGCGGCGCAACTGCTCGACCGCCCGGCTCAGCAGGGCCGCGTCGACGCCACCCGGCGCCGCCGCGGCCAGCGCGCGCAGCGCCCGGCCCAGCGTCCCGGGAGTGTTCCACCGTTGCGCGAGTGCGTATTCCGCGGCCGCGAGTTCCGCGGCCCGGGCCTGCTCGCCGAGCCCTACCAGCTCCAGCGCAGCCGAACTGCGCCACGGAATATGCGCCGGATTGCTGATGCCCACCGCACCGACTCGGCGGCCGCAATCCAGGTAGTGCGCCACCGCCTGGCGCGAATCTCCTTGTGCCGCACAGAGCATGCCCTTGACATGGAGGACGACGGTCCACTCCCAGGTCTCCGGATTCGCCTGCGCGGCGACACTGTCGAGCCGACGTTGCGCCTCGTCGAGCCGCCCGAGACCCAGCAGCGCGTGCGCGTACTGCGCGACCAATGCCAGTGGCGGCCGGATGGATTCGTCGTCGAGCACCCCGACGGCCGGCGCGAGCACGCGCAGCGCCGGGCGGTACTCACCGCAGCGCAGCAATACTTCCGAGTGCAGGACCAGACGATAGACATCGATGGTGCCGAAATGGTGTTCCCGTGGTTGCGCGCTGAGCTGCTTCGCCAGCGCCAGATCGCCCGACCACATCGACAGGTGCGCGAGCAACCCCACCAGTTGCTGCGGCAACGCCGCCCAGCCCCGAGCCGGATCCGCCGTGGCGTGGAACCGGGCGAGCGTTTCGCGCGCGGAATACCGGACACCGAAGGCGTCGTCCCAGGTGAGCACGGCGGTGCTGATCTGATCGGTCGCTCCGGCCGCGCGCAGCTCCGCGACGAAGCCACGCCAGCTCGCGGCGGTCAACCCGGCGACCGCCCAGGAGGCGGCGCGAATATCCTGTGCCGCCGGCGGATCTCGCTGTTCGGTCTCGGCGAGCACCGTACCGAGCAATGTCATCGCAGCCGCAGCCTGCCAGCGGGTCGACATGGTCCAGGTCAGCGGGATGAGCGCGGTCGGCGCGACGCCGCGCGCACGCTGACTGTGCAGCGCCTCCTCCAGGTGTGCGCGCGCCGCCGCCGGATTGGTCCACAGCTCCAACTGGCCCAGGCGCACCAGAATGTCGTCGCGGTCGGCGGGCAGGGTGATCCGCAACGCGGCCGCCAATTGCCGTACCGCATCCGGAATCAGCCCCTGACGCAGGCATTCCTCCGCGGCGTCGAGCAGCACCACGGTCCAGCGGGCATACCTCGCGCCGACCAGATCGTGCAGGATGGCGGCCACCTGCCGGGCCGAATACCCGGCGCTGCGCGCCTGTTCGGCCGCGGCGATCCGGAACCGGTCGGCATCCTCGCGGCGGCACAGCCAGCGAATCGTGTTGCCGATCAACGGATGCTGGAACACCGGCGGCGACACCGCCGCCAGAATGCCGGTGGCGGCGAGCAATTCGCAGCGATGCCGCACCTCGCTCACCGGCTCGGCGCACGCGGCGGCGAGGATCTCGAGACTCGGCCCGACCTCCTGTAATACGGCGAGCGCGCGCAGCATGACCACACCGCGCGGCGCGTAACGGCCGAGCAGCCGGCTGATCGACCGCGAATAACAACCTTCGGGCAGGAACTCCGGGATCCGGCCGGGATCGCGCATGGTCAGCAGATCCGCGATCAGCGCACCCGCCAGCAGCGGGATGCCCGCCGTCGCCCGCTGGATCTCGGCGGCCAACCCCGGCGGGCAGAGCATGCCGGTGCGCTGTTCGTACAGGCCTTCGATCGCGGGGACACTCAGCCCACTCAGTCGCAGAATCGCGACGGCGGGCGGCTCCAGTCGTCCGTGCAGTGCGAGAACCGCCGGCTCCCAAGCACGTTCGTCCAGCGCGAGAATCAGCAGCACCGGCATGCGGCGCAACCGGGGTGCCGCCGCGGCCAGCACGCGCGCGGATCGCTCGTCCATCAGGTCTGCGCCGTCCACCACGACGACCAGCGGTGCGGCGCCACCGGAAGCTTCGAGCAGACTGGCGCACAACACTTCTGCCGCATGAGCATCGGTCTCGGCGGGCTCGAGCGCGGTCGCCGCCAGCTCGGCGATCAGCCCCAACGGCGGCGCGACGTCCCACGGCGGCGTCACATCGATCCGCCGCACCCCGGCCGACCGTCGCGCCACCTCATCGAGCAGCTGCGACTTCCCGAACCCGGGCAACCCCGAGATCACCAGCAGCCCACCACTACCCGCCGCCGCCCGCTCGACCCACGCCCCGATCTGCGCCAGCTCCCACGCCCGCTCGAACACCACGGGTGCCGCCGGATCGATCCCCGCCCGCCCACGCTGCGTGCCACCCGGCGTCGGGTACGTCGCGCCGACGGTCGGGTCGACCGAATCAGCGGGCGAATGCGCCCACCCCTCAGTGGGATACACCGGCACGCCACCGGAATGCGATGCACTCGCAACCGGGTGCGCCGAGCCCGCGAGCAGGTGCACGTTGTCCGTACTCGTATCCGCCGAGTCCACGGCGGAATACGCCGAAGCCGTGGTCGGCGCCATCGCCGCGGCAGGCCGGTGTGCGGGCTGCTCTGGCGTCCTCCTCGACGTGGCGGACGAATTCGCCGGCAGCCCTGACGGTTTCGGAGCAGCCAGCGGTCGGCGCGCCCAATCTGCGGTCAGGTGGGCCGAATCAACGCGGGCGGGGGCCGTGTCTGTTTCCGCTCCGGTGGGCTCGGTTCCGGATGCTGAACGTGGTGGCTTCGCTGCCCGCTCAGCCGAATCCACAGTTGGGGATCCGGCCGAATGCACCGGCGGCGAGGCAGGCGGTGCCGTGGGTTCCGGCCACAGGGTGGAGACGATGCCGAGGCGCTCCGTCGTGCCGGGGCGCGGCGAGTTGGCCGCGGCCGTCGCGGGCGGCCGAGAGAGTTCGGATGTTCCTCTGCCGGAGAGGATTTGCTCATGCAGCCGGCGCAGCTCCGGCCCCGGTTCGACGCCGAGTTGATCCACCAGCAGGTTGCGGGTTTCCCGGTAGACATCCAGCGCTTCGGATTGGCTGCCACGCGCGTACAGTGCCCGCATCAGCACGGCGCGCGGGCGTTCGCGCAACGGGTGTTCGGCCGTCAACACGCGCAGCCGATCGATCACCTCGTCGGAACGGCCCAGTGCCACAGCGATATCCAGGCTGTCCTCCACCACGGCGAGCCACCGCTCGGCGAGCGCCGCCCGCTGCCGCTGCGCGAAGGGGCCGGGCAGGCCGGTCAGCGGCTCACCGGCGTAGAGCGCGAGTGCGCGCGTGTAGCGATCTTCGGCGCGAACCAGGTCGCCCGCTTCGCGCGCCCGGTTCGCCTCCCCGACCAGTTTGTCGAAGACACCGAGGTCGACCTGTTCGTCATCGATCCGCAGCTGGTAGCCGCCGTGGCCGGAGAGCAGCACGGTCGGCGGGGTGCGCGGCGGGCGATCGGGCTCGAGCACGCGGCGCAGCGCGGACACATAGGTCTGGATCACGCCGACGCCGCTGGCCGGGGGCACGCCGTCGTACAGCGCCGCGAGCAGGCTGTCCGCCGAAACCCATTGCCGACGCCGGAAAGCGAGCACACTCAGCACCGCCCGACGCTGCGGCGGGCCCAGCGCCAGGACTTGGTCCCCGCGGTGCGCTTCGACTCCGTTGAGCAGCGTCAACTGAACGACGGATGGCGGGTGCGCGCCCGTGTCCACCTGGTCCATCCGTACTTCACCGTCCTGCTCCGCCACCAACCCGACCAGAGTAAGCGGACCAGCACTGTTTCACTTGGCGGCGATTTCGCGGGTGCGCAGCGCCCGTGGGACCGGTCCGCGACCAGCTCAGACCGGGCCCGCGCCACCTGAGCTGGATATTCGGCAACCCACAGGCAACCACCGGACGATCACCGCCGGGTGGTGCCTCGAACCGGCAGGTGACGCACTTCGCAGTGCACACTGCGCCCGAACACTCAGGCCGGGATCAACTCACCCGGCGCGAACCGCGGCACCGGCGGCTGAACCGGACGCAAACCCCGGGGCACCGCACGCAGGAACAGGAAGAACAGCGCAACGAGCAATACGGCCCGGCCCCACACCCCGAACTGGACGACCTTCTCCATCGTCTCGTAGGGACGACCCGAACCCAGCGCGTAGAAGTATCGGAACACGCCGACGCCAACGGCCGCGTCGGCCACCAGGTACGCCCCGATCAGCGACCACGGCACCTCTAGCAGCACCAGGAACGGCACCAGCCACAGCGTGTACTGCGGCGAATGCACCTTGTGGAACAGCAGGAACGCGCACAGCATCGCGCCGCTCACCGCGACCCACGGGAACACGCCCGTCCCGAGATACCGCTTCCAGCCCAGCCACATCGCCAGCGCGAACGCGGCGAGCACCAGGGTCGGCGACGCGAACGACACGACCTCCTGGAACACCGCCTCACTGGCGGTGTCGTGCTCGAACAAGGGCCGAAGTCCCCAGTACCAGATGGAATTCGTGGTGATGTCGGCCTGCCGCAACTGCTGGAAGGTGATCGACGCCCGCCAGCCCTCGTAGCCGGCGACGGCGAACGGCAGGTTCACCAGGACCACGGTGGCGACGGCCGCGGCGGCGGTCAGCAGCGCGCCGCGCACGTCCAGACCGCGCGTCCGGTCCGACGGCTCGTCGCGGACGCGTTCGACGCCGCCGGTCAGCACATACGCCATCAGAGGCAGCACGAAGATCCCCGGATAGAGCTTGAAACAGAAGCCGAGCCCGAGCAGGATCGCGGCCAGAATTCCCCTGGTGCGCAACGAATATCGGGTCAGCGTCGCCATCACGTAGACGGCCGCCACCGCGGTGCAGACCACCGGCAGTTCCCAGTTGTGGAAGGCATAGAGCACCAGCGGCGGTCCCGCCGCCCACAGCAGCGCCGCCCGCCCGGCGAGCCGGGCCAGCATCCACGCGGTCAGCAACGCGAACGGTGCGAGCAGCAGCGCCGAATGCCGCAGGAAGTCGGCGTCGTTGTGCGCGCCGATCGCGCCGAGCCAGATCACCGTGCCGCTGAGCACCGGATATTCCACCGCGCCGCCGACCAGCGCACCGTCGTCGGTGATACCGCCGTTGATATAGGGAAAGACGTGCTCGTTGATATCGCGGCCGAGCCAGAGGAACTGGATGTCCGAATAACAGACCTCGGCATCCTTGCGGATCTCGAAGACCGCGCTGCGGCCGTCCGCCTGGAACGGCGCGCCCGCGCACCGCGCCTTGTTCGCGTACGCGAGCGCCAGCGTGAGCCCGCACAGCACGAGCACGAACGCCGCCAGCACCGCGCGCCGGCGCACCCGGCGCGCGATCAGGTCGCTGACGGCGAGTCCGGTCGGCATGAGCACCACCCTAAGTGGATCGATACCGCTGTGCCCGCGTTCCCTCGCCGACGAGATCGATTTCAGTGGGAAAGGGCTGTTCATGTAGCCTTGTCGGGTTGCTGACGCAACGACCCTCCTGCCACGGAGAGCCCGTGGCCGTTTCCTAGTCCACAGGAGGTGATTGGTCCGTGCGTCATTACGAAGTGATGGTTATCCTCGATCCCAGTCTGGACGAGCGCACCGTTGGTCCGTCTCTCGAGACGATGCTCAACGTGGTTCGTACCGAGGGCGGCAAGGTCGACAAGGTCGATATCTGGGGCCGTCGCCGGCTCGCCTACGAGATCGCCAAGCAGGCCGAAGGCATCTACGCGGTGGTCGATCTGACCGCGGAGCCCGCGACCGTGAGCGAACTCGACCGCCAGCTCGGCCTGAACGAGTCGGTGCTGCGCACCAAGGTTCTGCGCCACGACAAGTAGGCCCGCAACCCTCGATTGCGTCGGGGCCTGTCTCTAGGCTCTAGCGCAACAGCGAGACGCGGACTGCGTACCCGAGCAGGAGGAACCACATGGCAGGCGACACGGTCATCACCGTCATCGGAAACTTGACGGCCGACCCCGAGCTTCGATTCACGCCCGCGGGAGCGGCGGTGGCGAACTTCACCGTCGCGTCGACACCCCGTGTGTTCGACCGTAATTCGAACGAATGGAAAGACGGCGAGGCGCTGTTCCTGCGCTGCAACATCTGGCGCGAAGCTGCCGAAAATGTCGCCGAAAGCCTGACCCGCGGTTCCCGAGTCATCGTGAGCGGCCGGCTCAAGCAGCGCTCCTACGAAACCCGCGAGGGTGAGAAGCGCACGGTCGTCGAGCTCGAGGTCGACGAGGTCGGTCCCTCGCTGCGCTACGCCACCGCGAAGGTCAACAAGACCAGCCGCGGCGGCGGGGGCGGCGGCTTCGGCGGCGGCAGTGGTTCCGGCGGCGGAGGCAACTTCGCGCCGGCCAACTCAGGTGGTGGCGGTGGGCGTTCCGGCGGTGCCGAGGACGACCCTTGGGGCAGTGCGCCCGCGGCAGGCTCCTTCGGGGGCGGCCGCATGGATGACGAACCGCCGTTCTGACAACGGCTTTCATAGGTCCACCCCGCGTGGACCATCACTGATAACGGAGTAAAGACCATGCCTAAAGCGCCCGCGCGCGAAAAGGTGCTCAAGAAGAAGGCTTGCGCGTTCTGCAAAGAAGCCAAGTCCGGAATCGTCAACATCGACTACAAGGACACGGCGCTGCTGCGTAAGTACGTCAGCGATCGCGGCAAGATCCGCGCCCGCCGCGTCACCGGCAACTGCGTGCAGCACCAGCGTGATATCGCGGTTGCCGTCAAGAACTCGCGTGAGGTCGCTCTGCTGCCTTACGTGTCGACGGCTCGCTGAGTAAGGGAGGCACGCAAATGAAGTTGATTCTGACTGCAGACGTGGACAACCTCGGTGCGCCCGGCGACACCGTGGAGGTCAAGGACGGCTACGGCCGCAATTTCCTGCTGCCCCGCGGCCTGGCCATCGTGGCCAGCCGTGGCGCCGAGAAGCAGGTCGCGGGCATTCGCCGGGCGCAGGATGCCCGCCGGGTGCGCGACCTCGATCACGCCAACGAGCTGAAGCAGGCCATCGAGGGCCTGGAGTCGGTCTCGCTGTCGGTGAAGACGGCCGGCACCGGCAAGCTGTTCGGCTCGGTGACCCAGTCCGACGTCGCCGCGGCCATCAAGTCGGCCGGTGGCCCCGTGGTCGACAAGCGCAGCATCGAGCTGCCGAAGTCGCACATCAAGACGGTCGGCAAGCATGTCGTCGTGGTGCACCTGCACCCCGATGTGGTGGCCAAGTTCGACCTGCAGGTCGCTGCCAGCTGATTCGAGCACGTCCCGGAGACCACTCCCGCGTTCGGCGCGGGGGTGGTCTTCGTTGTGCGACGTCGGCCACTTTTGTCGGTAGCTAGTTATTAGCTACACTCACGGTCCTGCCAGACGGAACATTCTTGGCCGATCATCGCTGGTCATCGCGGTGCCGAGCGGCTCCCCTGTGGATGACCGGAGAAACCGACCGGTGGCAATGTGATTCAGCTCATATCGGCCACCCTGGCCGTTACCTCAACACGCCCGGCCGTTCAACTTCCCCGACACGCCGCGACTTTGTTCATCCACACGTGGATACGCTGGCAAATCCTGGTCTATCTGCGGCTTCCCCCGCGATGACCTGGGTTTTCCCCAAGTTGTCCACAGGGGGTGCACACCGTTGGGTGAACAGTCCCCAACTTATCCACAGCTGTGTGCACATTCTGGTTTGATGGCCGCTTGTTGGACGCCTAGGTTCGTCGCTACAGCCCGTACAAACGGTCCCCCATGTCCGGAATCAGTGGATGTCAAGACGGTAGCTGGCACCCGCGGCGGCATTCGCCGACGCCGGCCCGCTGCGCTGCCACCTCCGCGTGGGAGCCGGACAGTGGACCGAATCATCAATATGGTGAGCCCAGGTGGAGAAAGGACGGTCGAGCCGGATGGCAGTCGTCGACGACCGCGGACACGCGGACTTCCCGCCCGAACCCCCCGGCGAGGATTTCGGCAGGCAACCACCGCACGACATGGCGGCCGAACAGTCCGTGCTCGGCGGCATGCTGCTGAGCAAGGACGCCATCGCCGACGTCATCGAGGTCATGCGCCCCGGCGACTTCTACCGTCCCGCGCATCAGGCCGTCTACGACACCATCCTCGACCTGTACGGGCGCGGTGAACCCGCCGACCCCGTGACCGTCGCGGCCGGCCTGGACCGCCGCGGCGAACTCAAACGCATCGGCGGCCCGCCCTACCTGGTCACGCTCACCCAGACCGTGCCCACCGCCGCCAACGCCAGCTTCTACGCCGAGATCGTCGCCGAGAAGGCCATCCTGCGCCGCCTCGTCGAAGCCGGCACCCGCATCGTCCAGTACGGCTACGCCGGCGCCGACGGCCAGGACATCGCCGAGGTCGTCGACCGCGCCCAAGCCGAGGTCTACGAGGTCACCGAACGCCGCACCACCGAAGACTTCCTCCCGCTCGAGGAACTCCTGCAGCCCACGATGGACGAAATCGACTCCATCGCCAGCCGCGGCGGCATCTCCCTCGGCGTCCCCACCGGCTTCACCGAACTGGACGAACTCACCAACGGCCTGCACCCCGGCCAAATGATCATCGTCGCCGCCCGCCCGGGCGTGGGCAAAGCCCTCGCGCTCGACACCCCGCTCCCCACCCCCACCGGCTGGACCACCATGGGCGAGGTCCGCGTCGGCGACGAACTCCTCGGCGCCGCAGGCCGCCCCACCCGAGTGGTAGCCGCCACCGAGATCCTCACCGACCGCCCTTGCTACGAGGTCGAATTCTCCGACGGGACAGTCCTCGTCGCGGATGAGGAACATCAGTGGCTCACCGAGACGCGAGCTTCCCGTAGGTCGGCTCGCGAAGCTGCTTCCGGCAACTACAACCAGCGCACCTTCGCCGCGATCCGTACCACCGGCGAGATTGCGCGGACGTTGCGCTGCAGCACCGCCGACCGCCGGATCAACCACTCGGTGACCAACGCTCGACCGCTGCAGTTGCCCGCCCGCGACCTCCTGGTGCCGCCTTACACCCTCGGTGCCTGGCTCGGCGACGGCACCTCGGCCACCGCGCAGCTGACCACCGCGGACCCCGAAATCGTTGCGCGCATCGAAGCGGAAGGTCTGGTCGCCGTTCCATCGGCTACCGCGCGCTTGCGCTACTGCCTGCAATTGCCCGCCGACGAGCCGATCGCGTCCCGTGCGTGCGTGGTGTGCCGCGCCGAGTTCGTCCCGTTCACCAGCGAAGTCCGCACCTGTGGTCGGTCTTGCGGCGGCAAGGCGCGGCTCCACTCCGCTCCGGTGCCCACACCCACCTGCACACACTGCGGTGGTCCGTCGATCGGGCTGCGGTTGTGCCAGACGTGCCGCAACGCGATCGGCAGTGTGCAGGCTCGACTGCGCACCATCGGTGTCCTCGGCGACAAACACATCCCCGTCGCCTACCTGCGGGCATCCGAACAGCAGCGGCGTGCGCTCCTCGCCGGACTGCTCGACACCGACGGCACCGTCACCCACGGCGGCTCGGTGCAGTTCGCGGTGACCAGCGAGCGGCTGTTCCGCGACGTGCAGGAACTGGTGGTCAGCCTCGGCTACCGCTGCCACGTCTCCACGAAGCGGGTTCGGGGCCGGTCCGAGAGCTCGTCGGTCGCGTACACGATGACGTTCGCCACCGACGACGAAGTCTTCGGCCTGTATCGGAAAGCGTTGTTGCACAAGGAGCGGCGGGCCGCGCGCAACACCGCACGGTCGGGCTCGCGATACATCGTGGATGTCCGCCGGATCGAGAGCGTGCCGGTGCGCTGCGTCGAGGTCGACAATGCCGAGCATCTGTATCTGGCAGGCCGATCGATGGTGCCGACGCACAATTCCACGCTCGGCATGGATTTCATGCGGAGTTGCTCGATCAAGCATGGGTTGCCGAGCGTTATTTTTTCGCTGGAGATGAGCCGGACCGAGATCGTGATGCGTCTGCTGTCGGCGGAGGCGAAGATCAAACTCGGGGATATGCGCGCGGGGCGGATGAGTGACGACGACTGGACCAAACTCGCGCGGCGGATGAGCGAGATCAGCGAAGCGCCGCTGTTCGTCGACGATTCACCGAACCTGACCATGATGGAAATCCGGGCCAAGGCGCGACGGCTCAAACAACGCCACGACCTGAAACTAGTGGTGGTGGACTACCTCCAGCTGATGACCTCCGGTAAAAAGGTCGAATCCCGCCAGCAGGAAGTCTCGGACTTCTCGCGAAACCTGAAGCTGCTCGCCAAGGAACTCGAAGTCCCCGTGGTCGCGATCAGTCAGCTGAACCGCGGCCCCGAACAGCGCACCGACAAACGCCCCATGGTGTCCGACCTTCGCGAGTCCGGCTCGCTGGAACAGGACGCCGACATGGTTATCCTGCTGCACCGCCCAGACGCCTTCGAGCGCGATGATCCGCGCGGCGGCGAAGCCGACCTCATCCTCGGCAAACACCGAAACGGCCCCACCGCCACCATCACCGTCGCCCACCAACTGCACCTCAGCCGCTTCGTGGACATGGCCCGCGGTTAGCGGGCCTCTGTAGGGTCTCACGCCGCGCTTCATAATCTCACGATCAACTTCGTCGCTACTTCATATATGAAGCCGGTGTGAGACAACAACATCCGACGAAACCACCCACACGCCAACGGTGCACGTGACAAGCTCTCGCGAAGCACACAGCCGGATGACGAGGGCAGTTGATGAGCGGGACCGTGGCGCGGAATTCCGCCATGATGGCTGTGCGTCGGCCGCACAAAGATCAGATAGATGAGCATCTGTGGTCCAGGGTTACCGCTGACCTTCTCGCCGGTGCGGCACCATGGCGAACATTCCGGTGGCGCCACGGCCAGAAGCACTACTCGGGTACCTACTGGTCAGCGACGGAAGCCAGCCACGTCATCTATGAGTCGCGCCTCGAGCTGTCGCGCCTGCTAATCGCAGATTTCGATCGCTCGGTGAAACACATTGTGGCTCAGCCGTTTCTGCTAAGGGCAACAGTGGACCGGAAGTTACGGAAGCACATTCCCGACTATCTGCTGCTCACCGACGACGGCCCAGTCGTGGTCGACGTAAAGCCTCGTGCGCGAATGGCGCGGCCAGCCGTTCAGTCGACATTCGCATGGACGCGAGAGCTGGTCGAGTCTGTGGGATGGCGTTACGAGGTGGCCAACGAAGCCGCTCCCGTCATGGTGGAGAACGTCCGATTTCTGGCTGGTTACCGACGCCCGTGGCTGTTTGCGCCAGCGCTGCTGGCCGAGTTGCGGAACGGCATTGTTGACAACGTTCCGTTCAGAGAAGCGTGCTCGATGGTGACCAGTTGGCCTGCGCCGCTGGTGCGTTCGGCAATTCTGCACTTGATGTGGGTCCAGCACTTCGGCGTAGATGTCACCCAGCCACTCAACTCTCAGATGGTTCTAGTCAGGAGAGAAGGAACATGACGGGCATCGGTGTTCGGATCGGGGTCGGCACTCGTTTCATCTATGACGGAGAAGCAGGAGAGATCGTTGAAATGGCCACGGTCGCAGCGCAACCGATGGTGACGATACGACTGGACCGCACGCAAGCGATCGTTCGTGTCTCGGTTCGCGAGCTACTTGATTCAGGTCTTGCCCACCTTCTGCCCGACAGCCCTGTCGCAACGATCAACGGGTCAGAAGACGCTGCGGCAGTACGGCTATCGATGCTATCGGAGGTCGATCGCGCGAGCGTTGCGGACCGGGCCGCGCACGTTCGTGAGGTTTTGACGGGCTTCCAGTCAGGATCGGCCGAGTTGGGGGCACCCGGCGAACCGAGGCCCGAGTTCGATCCCCAATCGTCTCTGACCAGTAGATACAAGGCGAAAGCCGCTCAATTGGGAGTGACTGCCCGGACAATCCAGCAATGGGTGTCGGTTTACCGAGCCGACGGTGAAGCTGGACTGATTCCGCAAGTGAATGCTGGTCGCAAAGCTGTTCGGACCTCCGTTGACCAGCGATGGATAGACACGGCGTCGGAAGTAATGGCGGAACATGCCAATCAGTCGAAACCATCGCGGACGATGGTAATCGAACGGACAAACGCACGGGTGATCGGACGTTTCGGACCCGGCATAGTTGAGCAGCCTTCGCGAGCGACAGCGTTTCGCGTGCTGGAAGAGTTGGAACGTAGAAGCCCGGTGTTCCGGTTGAGCGCGAAGCGGAATCGCGACATAGCTGGGAGGCCTGGCGGCGTTTACGGACGACTCCGACCTACGCGACCAGGCGAGTACTTGTTGATGGACACGACGCGGCTAGACGTTTTCGCGTTAGATCCAGTGACGTTGCGGTGGTTGCAAGCCGAGCTAACAGTCGCTATGGACTGGTACACGCGCTGCATAGTCGGCATCCGAATCACACCAGTATCAACGAAATCGGTGGATGCGGCCGCGACCTTGTATCAGTCGTTCCGACCCCGACCTGCCGGCAAAGACTGGCCGAAGCACGCAGCATGGCCTGAGCACGGCATACCCCGGTCGCTGCTCGTCGATATAGAAGCTGTAGACGGTCCGATAAAGAGCGCGGCAAACCCCGCGATCGTGCCTGAAACGATCGTGATCGATCACGGCAAGATCTACATCTCTGAGCATCTGACCAGTGTGTGCCAGCAGATGGGTATTTCGATCCAGCCTGCGCGGCTCCGAACAGGCCGTGACAAAGGCCCGGTCGAGCGGTTCTTCCGAACGATTCGAGAGGACTTACTCCAAGCCTTGCCGGGCTACAAGGGCCCAGACATTCATTCCCGCGGGTTGGCCCCTGAATCGGAGGCGTTCTTCTACCTCGACGAGTTGGAGGAGATCATCCGTGAATGGATTGCCGTGGTCTACCATCATCGTCCGCACGACGGATTGATCGACCCACGCGTCCCAGGTTTGAGGATGTCGCCCGCAGCAATGTTCGAGCACGGTCTGGCGCGTGCCGGCTACATCGAAGCGCCGCGTGACCCCGACTTGGCCTATGACTTCCTGAAAGTCGTGTGGCGCACCATTCAGCACTACGGTGTCGAGTTCGGTGGGCGCCGCTACAACGGTTCTGCATTGGACCCGTACCGCAACACCACCAGCCCGTATGGGGGGAAACACAAGGGCGCCTGGCCGATCCACTACGACCCCGACGACATTACACGCGCCTACTTCCGCGATCTCGAAACCCGCAAATGGCACGTACTGCGCTGGGAGCACGCCCCGGTATCGGAGATGCCCTTCAGCGAAGACGCGCTGAAGTTCGCCCGGCACCTAGCGGCGGCGAAATATACCTTCCCTGACGATCGCTTGGCTGTCGCGGACCTGCTGCAACGGTGGAATCTCGGGCTCGGGTCGTCGGTTGTCGAACGTCGAATGGCACTGCGATTGTCCCGAGATGCCGCCATGATCGACGCCGCGCTGCCTGAGACCGAAGTGATAGCCCTGCCGTCGGTGGCGAAAGTCATTGGTCTCAACGCAGAAACCGTCGATCTCGAGGAGGCTGAACCGGAGGTGGTGGAACTGGATCCTGAGGGCGGAGATGACGACATTGAGGACGACGGCGACGAGGGGTCCGACGATTTCAACGACAACGATTTCTACGCCGATGCACTGGACGACGTGTGACTACATCTGATGAGACCCCAACTGAAGCCCAGTTGGACAACCTCACGCTGGCACGGAAAGAGGGCTGGCGCAGCTTCGTCGATACCCCGGACCGAGTCCCGCCGGAACCCTTGACCCGCCGCGCAATGAAGGCACTAGGGGAAGACGCGTTCGAGGACTACAACCGACAGCGCCGGATATGGCACGCCAACCTCGGACCGATCAAGACGCCGCAGCTGGCGGAGCTGCACGAAGACCTGTGGGACATCGTCGACAGCAACCTCCAGCACGGCGACAAGGCCAAGGGTGCCGTCGCGATCGATGCCTTTCCCGGACTCGGCAAAACCACGTCGGTACTGGCATTCGCGAGGGAGTACCACCGACGCGAAATCAGAGGCGCAGGATCGAAAACCCTTGCCGGACACGAGCGTTGGCCAGTCTGCCGGGTGGGGCTGACTGGAAACACTGGAATGCGTGACTTCAACCGGGCGATGTTGTCATTCTTCGCCCACCCAGGTGACTCTCGTGGCACCGCAGCTCAATTCGCAGATCGCGCGATGGATTGTGTCCTGGCCTGCGAGACGCGCATCCTGATCGTCGACGACCTGCACTTTCTCCGGTGGCGAAACTCCTCTGGAGTGGAGATCAGCAACCACTTCAAATACATCGCCAATGAGTTCCCGGTTACGTTGATCTTCGTCGGAGTCGGCCTCGCGGCTCGTGGGCTCTTCTCCGAAGGGTCGTCCTACGACGACGCAGTACTCGCCCAGACAGGGCGCCGCACAACGAAACTGGACACCCGGGCGTTCACCATCGACACCACCGAAGGCCGACGCGAATGGCGCCGAATGCTGCTGGCCATCGAAAAGCGAATCGTGCTTGCGGACAAGCATCCCGGCATGCTCGCTGATGACCTGTCCGACTATCTTTTTGCCCGCTCCACTGGGCATATTGGCTCGCTGATGACCTTGATCAACCGAGGCTGCCAACGCGCTATACGCAGCGGCGTCGAACGTCTCGATCGTGTGCTGATGGATCGGGTGAAGAACGACAATGCGTCGGAGCAGGCCCGTAAAGAACTCGACATGGCATTCAGCTCCGGTCGGCTCACCACCCGAGTCGCCACCGACAGATGATCGAGATCCGCACGCTGCCGATCCACATTGCACCGATACCCGGCGAAGCGCTCGATTCCTGGCTAGAGGCCCTCGCATCTCGATTCGACACCACGCTGGCCGACCTTCTGATCGCGATCGGTCTCGCGCGGCCGGACACCTCGCAACGATCGGGATGGGTCATACAGCTCGATCCTGATGAAACGACGGGGATCCGCACAGCGACAGGCATTGATTCCGATGTGCTCGACGCCATGACCCTCGCGAAATTCGACGGTGCCGCACTGCGACTCGATACCGCGAATCGCGCCGTCCACCGCGCATTCCCTTGGGGTCGTGGACGGGGCTCCCGATACTGCCCGGACTGCCTCGGCTTTAGTGGCGGCCGATGGCAACTCACATGGCGTCTGGGCTGGTCATTTGCTTGTTTGGACCACCGCTGCCTGCTTGCTGATGCCTGCCCTGAATGCGGTGGAGTTCCCCGTCGCCGTCCCCACCCGGGTGATCAGATCCCGCGGCCGGGTCGTTGCGCAAATCCTGCCAGCGACGCGCTAGGCAGAGGGGCGGCCCGCTGTGGTGCCGACTTGACCACCACGGCAGTCACTCGGTTCCGTGAGAACCACCCCGTTCTGGAAGCACAACGAATCGTCAACGCCGTCATCGACTCCCGCACAGCAGCATTCGGGGTCTACGGTATCGCCCCACACCCACGTGTATCCGTGCTGGCCGACATCCGTGCTGTGGCGGGGCGCATACTCGGCTACGCAACCGATGACCAGCTTGCGCGTGTAGTCCCACAGGATCTACTCGCCGCTCATCAGGATGCTGCCGCGAAATCCATTGTCCGATCAGGGCCGTCATATCCAGAGAGCCGTCCTGGGCTCGCCGCACCAGCCCAAGCCGCAATAGCCGCGACTGGTGTGACTGCGGCCATGACAATTCTCTCGACCCCTGACATCGCCGCAGCTGGACAGGCGATGCGCTGGCTTGTCACCAGTGCTCGCGACAGCGGCCTTGCCGTCAGCGCGACGAACATCGGATGGGGCAGTCGCACGAGCCCCACCCTGACCGCAGTACAGTTGGCGGCCCTCGCCCCGCTGTTGGATCTCAGCGATCAATTGCGCTACCGCACAGGCGCAGCGATGCCCCAGCGCCCGCCCAAAAGGTCCGCACGTGTCGATCGGCTCGTCCACAGGATACCGGCCACACTGTGGCCGGCGTGGTCGCTGCGATTCGCGATACCTCAGTGCCACCGACGAACCCTTCAGTCGTGTCTGTCGGCAGCGATTCTGCTTGTCGGCACCCGTCTACGGCTGCCAGAGGCAGCGGAGTACTTTGGTGGCCAGATTGACGGGCCCACCCTGTCGCGCGTACTGCAACTATTGGCGAACCATGCCGAGTGGATTGATATTCGCGCGGCACTCACACGGATATCTGATCATCTCGCCGACATAGAAGTCCCGATCGACTACCAGCGGCGTCGGAAGATCGACTACACAGACCTGCTACCCGACCACATCTGGGCGGCCGCCTGCCGCGATACCGGCACACCCGGACCGACCGCAGCACGAGCCCTGATCGCGCGCTGCTTTCTGTTCGGCCAACTCAGCGGACTACCGGCAGATACCGCACCATCCGCACCGAGTACCAACGCTTTTCGCACCAAGACTGCCGACTTCGCTCGAACTCTCACACCCGAGTTGAGGGCAGCACTGCATGAACATGCCGCGGAATTCCTTGCACACCCACGCATCCGCCGCGAACCCGTCATCTGGCACCCCTCAACCAGTGTCCTCAACGGGCTACGTCTGCCCGGACCTGATCCCGACGCGGTCGACATCACCCGTCTGCATCAGCTGATCCGTCAGGAAGATCTCTCACTGGGCAAGGCTGCCGCCGCTATTGGAACCACGCTCGATACTGTCCGATATCTTTTGGAAACCAATCCTGCGCCTGCACAGCAACCTGCGACAGCTGACGAGGCACGGGCCCGAGGGCGGGCCTCGTTGGCCGCCAGACTCGCACTCACACCGGAGCAATTCGCCGACCTCTATCAACGTCAGCGAATCAGCTTGCGAGACATCGCTGCTCGCGTCGGCGTAAGCCGCCAGGTCCTCGCAGGTCTTGCCCGCGACTATCAGATCCCGCTGCGCGAGCCTCGGCAGTTCGCGAAGATCCAAATCGACCGTGACTGGCTCTACGACCAATATGTCAACCAGCGAAGGACACTGCCCGAACTTGCCGATGAGACCGGCATGAGCATCGCCAACATGGCTCGCTGGGCCAAACACCACAACATCCCGACTCGACCGCGGGGAGGCCCCAGCCACTCCGCGAGCCTCCGGGCGAGCCGGGAGGCAGCCGCAGCGCCGATCAACCTGCAGCCAGCTCTGGCAGGAATCGGCGGCTGGGAACGGCTACGCCGTTTCGCCGCCGCCGTCGACTACCCCACACTCACGGTGGCTGGCCAAACCCTCGGAATCAACCCATTCACCCTCATTAACCAGATCAATCGACTCGAACAAGACCTCGGTGGGCCTCTGCTCAATCGCGCCGAACGCAATCGGCCGATGACGACTACATCGCTCGGAGACGAAGTGCTGGCGGCTATCGAGGTCGCTGCCCGCGATCACCGATGAGCGGCCGTGGCGCCGAAAACGATCTCATCCCAGCTTCGCCTGTGTAGGTGTGCACTGCGGTGAACCCGCTGGCGGTCGCGGCGCGACCGCCAGCGTTGAAATCCTGCCTCTGCAACAAGACTCGGTCAGGCTGCGCGCAGTCCTGCAGCGTCTTTCCGGAGGTCGGCGCGACGGCGAGTCTCGCTCTTGGCACGCTCACCGCGTCGCAGTTCGTCATTCTCGACACGGATCCAGCCCTGGGTTACCAGCCACTCTTGCTGGGCACGAGCGTCGTAGGTGTTGAAGAACAACGGGATACCTTTCGCATCGGTTGCCGATGCCGCGATATCGGCCCAGGACGGACTGCGATCGTTGTGCAAGCGCCGGTGGATGCCGATGTATCTGGCCACGAGGAAGCCGATGGTATGGGCGGGTTCTTGCGAGACGTGGTCGCCGAAGAAGTGGATGTGGAAGCGCCGGCCCGGAATCAGCGAGCGCGGAGTGTGATTCGATGCGATCCATCCGGCACGCTCGAGAAGCGAGAACATGGGTTTGCGGGCCAGCCGGTATTCGGGCACGCTGCCCCAGATTTCGGTCCACCAGCTCGCGACCCTGTCGTCTTGCCACGCTTCCTGCCATGTCGGTCCCACCCGGTTGGCGATCCAATGCATGGCGATCGTCGAGGACAGCACTTCCCCCAGCGAGTCCAGGTGAGCGCGGACGGTCGACTCGATCCGTTTCATTTCTGCGATGGATTGCGCGTGGGTTTCCCGGGGGTGCGCATTGGGTGGGTTGGTCCTGGCTGCGGCGAGCGCGCCCGGGGTAGGTACCTGTCCAGCTCTGAGTAAGTCGAGCACGGTTTCGGCGACCGCATCGACGCACTCAGACAGGTTCAGCGGCTCGCGCTTGGCAAAGCCGTATCGGTCCGGGTCGACGGCCCGCGACAACCGCACGAGCGCGTCCGTGTCTCCGGCCAACTCGGTCACGGCCAGCCACGATTCGGCTGCTGGGTCGGCGCCGTCATGGCGCCCTTTCAATATCACTGTGGACAATGCTCGAGCTCCGATCTCGTGTGAAGGTGGGCGTTCACTCGGTGCGAGCAAGGCAGAGCTGCCACGCGCCGAGCTCGGGTTACACGGGCCGAGGAATGGTCCGGTCGAGAGGGCCGCACGTGGCGATCGAGTCGAGCATAGTACGACGTTTACGCATGGGATGGAAGCGCCTAGGACGATTACGCTCTGGATCATTACGCGCGGGACGTTTTTGCTTGGCTCGATATGTCCAGCCCAGGCAAGCCCCCGCTCAATCCGACCGCTGCGGCGTTCGGAGCGCGGGTGCGTGCGCGGCGCGCTGAGCTGGGGTGGAGCCAGGAGGTGGCCGCCCATGCGTGCGGGGTCCATTGGACCTATCTAGGCCAGGTCGAGCGTGGCCGGCGCAGCCCGCGGGTGGAGAACATCGTGAAGTTCGCCACCGGGCTGGGGACGACGCCAGGAAGACTCATGGACGGCCTGCCTGTGCCGTCGGCCGACGCAAACTGACGTCGGCGTCTTCTCTCCGACCCACCTGGCAACGTACCGATACCCAAACTGGTCGACTAACACGTAGATGTCTGTGCGTTTGGTGATGCACCGACCGAGACTGACTCGTGTCGAGAGAACGCTAGCTACCACCTGCAGGTTGCGAGACTATAGAAGTGTCGAACACAGCACGAGATAGCACGAGCCATGGTTCTTCCTGATTTGGTAGCAGGGGCAGAGGGTTACTCTGTCCTGCCGCCCGGCCGCTGGACCTGCACAAGGGACGAATTCAGGCAGCAGTTCGTCAACAACCTGCCGGACTCCACTCGCCGTAAACAGCTAACCGAGGACTTGGACGAATATCGGCGGCAGCAGCAAGCGTGTGGGCTTGTCGTGATGAGCTACTGGATAGACGGAAGCTTCGCTACTGCAAAGCTAAATCCGGGCGATATAGACATCACCGCCATCGTGGATGGCTCAGCATCTCAGTTCACGCCCGCAGCACGCGACTGGCTGAACCCCGGTCCTAGGTGGAAATCGCTGGCTCATCCGAATGTCGGCCGTACTCTGCTTGTGGACGGGTACTCCGTCGTTAAACTCCCTGATCAACACCCCGAAGCATGGGTGTACCACATGCTACGTGGCAAGTGGGATGACTTCTGGCAACGATGCAGGGCAACCGGTGAAGCGACAAGCAAGGGGTACGTGGAGGTGATGCCGTGGTGGACATAGATTCCGAGCTTTTTGCGCTCGACCGTGGGCTTGCAGCGTTCGCGGCGCGCCACCCCGAAACCGACGACTGGATGACCCAAGCGAACCGTGACTCGGCACGCGGCCTCCGTGACATGGTGCACGAAGCCTGGATGCCCCGACGCCGAGGAGTGATCGCACGGTTCCACGACGGCGCCGTTGCGGGGCATACAGGGCCTGCATATCAAATACTGCGAGCTGCTTATGAGTTCAACGACGCGGTGGTTGCGGTAGCAAACTTGATGCTGGACCGGCCGTATTCAACAATCACCGATTCGGTACGGAAGCGTTTTGGCCTGCTGATGCGCCCACTACTGGCTGGCTCGGTCGAAATCGACCTTGTTTGCCCTCTGCCTGGCATCGATGAGGCGATGCAACTCCCCGGGGAATCTCCTGGTCAAGCAGTCATGCCGGAACTGGAGAGGCTTGAGTCTCACACGGGCGAAGCCCTGAACCGCGTACTCAGCGTGCTACGGCAGTCTGCCAACGGGCCTTCAACCGTGTCCGAACACACAGACCAGATCGGGGCGGACGGCTGGCGCAAGCTGGCTCGTCTCGCTGGCCGCTGTGTTGATGCCGACTTCACGATCGACTTCTCATCGCGAACCGAGCCTGCCGAGCGGTTCTCGTTCGCTCCACCGCACGCAACGCAGTTGAAAACCTTCATCAAAGAGCGCTCGCTGACTGCTACAGAGGTTACCTACTACGGCCTCTGGCAGACCGCCAGCAGCGTACGAACGTGGTTCGACCTCCAGACGCCTACTGGCCAACGCATCAGCGGCACGCTGCCGACCAACCTGGTCGACGCATCAATGAAGGCTCTCGATCAACAGGTTCGAGCCATCGTGCGAGAAGAAGCAGATCCAGATAAAGACCAGGTAACGAAGCGGACTCTTGTTTCTCTGGAACTAACGGGACCGGGGCGGCATCGAGGACTCCCTCCACGTTGAACACTCCCGCAGTGCGCCCGTAATTGCGAGATGCGCCTGGGCTACTGGTATGTGCTCCTGTTCGAGCTGAAGCTCTCGACCAGTCTCGTTGTGGAATCTGTTGAGCCTCACGTAGAGGTCGACCTCGCCACCCTCAAGTCCGATCGGTACCTCGTCGGAATCCATTTGGGTGTCGGTTTCATGCTGCGCAGATGGATAGGCGTCGAGCGTGGTTCCGTCCATCATCACCGCGTGAGCGCGAATGCCGGCACGGCGAACCGTGGCGAGGATCGCCAGTCCGGCGCGGTCGATGTCGCCCCAGTAGAGGACACATGCCGCGGCATGAACCCAGCCGAGCGCCGCGAGAAGCGGTGCACCTGAACCGAGACCGCAGATTATGGCCACGCCGGGAAGTTCAGTGGGCAGGGTGTGGCCGAGTTCGAGGTTCTCTACGACGAGTACTGCGGAGGGGCACAAGGTGCTGCTGTTGAGAATCGGAATGGTTGCATCGAACCGCAGTAATCCCGCTGCCTTCGTGCGGAGGTGCGGGCATGCCAGGGTCACGCGCAGGGGGATGTCTTTGCCCTTCAGACCAATGTGGTTGAAGAGCCGAGTTAGCGGGTCACCGAGCGTACGGTCGTTGGGCACGCCGAGCATGGCGCCCAGCACTGTGGCGTTCCTCTCGATCCACTTGCTGTGCACACCGGGGATGGCCAGTTGCCGAACCATCGTGGCTTCGCCGACTCCGATCGTGGTGAGGTGGTTCACGACTGCGACCGCGTTCGTCCAGTCCTTGCCGTCGAACGCGGCGATTGTGCGAGCGTTCTTGATGGGAATCATGCTGATGTCGTCCCACACCACTCCCGCAAGACTGACGGCCTCCTGGAGTCGTTGTTCGGCAATCCGGTAGCTCGCCGCCACATCGGGCGCAACAACAAGGGCCTCTTCTGGACCTTCAATCTCCCAGACAGTGGGCAGAAAATGGGCGCCCAGCCCGCGCGCCCGGCGGGACTCTGTTGCAGTGATGCCGGGTATGCGCGCATTGTCGATGGCCGCTTGCCAGGTGCCAGCCCAGTTCGTTACGCCGATGACGTCGTTGTCGAATTCTGTACCCTTGGGCGCGCCCAGGCCGATTCGCATCGGCCATCTCCGTTTGCCGAGCAACCACACCAACCACTGTGTCCGACAGCGTTGTTGCAGCTCTGCAACGGCAGCCTCAACGGTAAGCATTGGTCGACACCCCGGTCTTGGACGCAGCTGTCAGGCTGTGTCCTATATCGGCGAACTCAGTGACGGTCACCGTCCGGACTGATGCGACCGGATCCTTTCCAGGCTGGTCTCGCTTGGAGACCATCGCCACGCTGTCGATGTAAGGCTGAATGATTGTCGTGTTCTGGACGGTGGCGACGATAAGCAGCTGAAACCCGAACTTCCGGAAAGCCGACAATGCCTGCTGAGCGAAGACCGGATCAGACTTTGAGAATGCTTCATCAAGCATCAACTGCGAAAACACTGGCCGGTTGTCCCCGGTCTCGGGATCAGCGAGATTGAAGCTCAGTGCTCCAGCCAGGCAGAACGCCATCAGCTTCTCCTGCTCGCCTCCGGAGTTGGCGCCGGCGTTGCTGTAGGTGCGGATCAAATCACTTGTCGTCGCTTCGCGTTCGGCGCAGTAGAGAGTGAACCTGTTACGAACATCAAGGGCATCACGGGTCCATTGCCGGGCTTCTGGGGTCTCGGCGGACAGGAGGTTGCGTAGTTCGAGGATGTCGCGGTACTGGTCGTGTATCGCGTGTTGATCTCCAGCCGAGACCGCTGCGGCCCGACCCGAGATTCGGCGAGCTCGATCGTTGAGGTCGGTGACAGCAGCCAGCTTCTTGATGTCGGCGTGCAGCGTCAGCCGTGTGCCGCGGTTGAACTCCACCGAGCCCAGTCCGAGGTTGACCCTGGCGACCTGATCCTCGATACGCTGGGTCTCTTCCTCTGCGAGCTGGTAGAGCCGTAGCGCTGCTGTGGGAGCCTGTTCGGTGATCAACCGGAGCATGCGGTCATAAGCTTGGGGCAGCTCACGGCTGTCGATGCGCTGGCACAGGGCGACATAGTCGTGGATCTTCTCGTCGAGATCGTCGCTGCTGTTTGGGATGTCGTCTGGGAACTGTGCGTCGAACTGGCTGACGATACGCTGCAGCTCACCAAGCGATCTGCGCACCGCTTCTCCCAGTTGCCTCTGGTCCTTCTCGATCAGCGCGACGAGAGCCTGCCGATATGGCGCCGGGACGACAACATCCAGCGACACGGATAGTTGCGGCAGGTAGTCGTGCAGCGTGGTGCGGGCTTGGGGTCCTACGACACCGGGATGCAGCGTGTCCTGAAGTTCCAGCAACTGGGTGCGGCGAGCGTCGTGGGTAATTTCTCGCTCATCGAGGATGACGATTCGCCCCGACAATGCGTTGATGCCCTTCAGGTAGTCGCCGGCCTGCTTCTGAAGGTTGGCCAGGTCGGGGTGCTCGGCTTCGAATTGGTCGAGCTGGTTCTGCAGCCTTTGCACTTCACCGTCAGCACTGTCGGCGTCGACATCGCGGTAGTGCTCGAATCCGGCGCTGAGCCGCCCCCATCGTTCTTTCTCGGCGCCGAGGGATTCGATTGTGGTGTGTAGGCCGGTGACCGCCTCGTCACTGGCCTCGAACTCCGCTGTGGCGTGACCCAGCTCCTCACGCAGCGCAGCGATCTTGTGTTCGATGTTGCCTTGGTAAATGTATTGCGAGGCGGGGATCTCTCTGCGGTCGTCCTTGACGGCGCGGAGCTCACTTTCTTGGCGCAGACCCTCGATCGTCACGGCTCGACGGTGCCGGCGGAACTCGTCCGGACCCCCGACACGGGTGTAATCGCCCGCCTTGGAGATCACCTGCGCTGCGGTCCTGGCACATTCGTGGTCGCGGTCGATCACCTGTAGGCATTCGGCAAGCGTGCCTGTCTGTGGCTGGCTGGGCTGGCGGTCGGCGCCTTGAACGTGTTCGATCCGGATCAGCCCTCGCATGTTGTGGTCGTTGACGTAATGCAACACGGCGCGGTGGTGTCGGTCAGGAACCAGGAGTACCAAGCCCGCAGTGCGTAGTACCTTCTCCACTGCTTTGCGCCACATCGCGTACTGCGGCTCGAGGTCCATCAGCTCGCACACGTAAGGAAGGTGTTTGGACGAGACGCCCAGCGCCTGGGCGATTTCGGTGCGGATTCGATCCTCGTTAGCGGGCACTGTCGTTCGAAGAAGCTCGACCCGTTTGAGTTCCTTGCGCGAGGAATTCATCTGGTCCTCTGCCGCGCGCCGGCGAGGACCTTCCTGGTCGGTCAATCTGTGCTGCAATGCCTTGATCTCAGCGGTGATCCTGGTCGATTCCGCATGGCTGTACGACCGCATGGACGCGAAATCGGCGGCGTTGTCGACCGGCGGGTAGCCCATGTCCAAAAGTAGTTCGTCGTAGCGGGTACGTTGGCGTCCAACCTTCTCGGCATAGTCACTGGCCTGGGCTAATTCGGCGCGCAGAGACGGCAGATCGCCACCGGCGGAGGCGATCCTGGCGGTGAGCACGTCGCGTTTGGCGGTCAGGATGTCGCGTTGGTTGGACAACTCCTGGCGCTCGGCGCCGATCCGTTCGATCTCGGTGTCGAGTCCTAAGACTTCGGGCTCAATCTGCGCCAGCCGCTGCTCGTCGACCCAGTCGCGCACCATCTGTTGGTCGATGATGTCGATGCTGGCGAGTTGAGCACCTTCAGTGACGTAACGATCGTGTATGTCTTCGACATCGCCCAAAACACCGCGCTTCTTCTGGGCGACGGCAAGGGCGTTGCGTGCATCGACCAGTGGAGTGATCTGGTTGACTGCGTCCTTGATCGAGGTGAACGACTCCGGGACGTCGAGCATGTAATCTCGCACGAACTGCTCAAGTCCACCAACACTTTTCAGTGACTTCGCTTTTCCGAGCAGTTGCAATGCCGCGGTCTGCCCCTGGATTCCAGTGGCGGCGTAAAGCCGGTCGAGGTACCAGCTTTCGTGATCGCGCCGACCCTGCCAGCCGGCAGATTCGAAGACCGCCTTCGCATAGCCTCTGTCGCGCCAGGTGTTGCACAGGTCGAGGATGTCGGCGTCTTGTTTGATGAGGTGATAGGAACTCGAGGCGTCGGTATCCGCGCCCGCAGCCAACCATTTGAGGACCAGGCCGGTCACGATCGTGTCGTCGCTGCCGGTGTAGGTCACCGCGACGGCTGACCAGGCAGGTCCGGTTCCTCTGAGGAACATCGGCTTGGGGCGTTCACCTGGCTGCTGTCGCTCGCCCCACAGTCCACGAATGTACTTGTCGACAGTGCGCTTTCCGAGGTTGGAGCCGATCGCCGTGCTGTCGCTGGAGGCGTTGAAATTGCGGCGTTTGGCCGATAGGAAAGCCAGTGACACCGCGTCTAGCAGCGACGATTTGCCACTTCCTGATGCGCCGGTGATGAGTGTACCCGCCCGGCTGAACCGGATGTCGTGGTAGCCGTCGAAGACGCCCCAGTTGATCACCTGCAGCCGTGACAACCACACCTGTCGTTGTATCGCGCTAGTCGTCGCCACCGAGTTCCCGCTCCCCGTAGTCGTCGCTGTCGAGCGTGGACGAGCCTGGGGCGTCGTCTTGGGCCCGGCGCAGCAACTGGTCGAACTCCTTGCTCAGTTCATCGACCATCTGGCCGCTCATGATCGCCAGGATCACCGGGCTGATGGCGTAGCTGTCCTCGTCATCGCGAGTGCGCAGCAGGATCTGGGTTTTGTTGAGTTTGGTGATCGCCTCGTCGATACGGTTGCGCAGCATCGCCTCATCGCGATCTACGCGGTGGCGGACACTGCCGAACAAGTCTTGGATGTCTGCGCGGCTGATGATGACGTGTTCGTCATGGGACGTGCGGGCAATCTTGGCCAGATGCAAAGCCACTATGGAGGCGTATGTTCCGAGCGGTTCTCGACGAAGAACCTTGCGGCTGTGAGGATTCGGATTGTCGAGCAGAGCAGGCTCGACGTAGGCCACATCGAGGTCCTCGTGGATACGCAACCGCAGATCCAGTTCGCACAGGCGTGACGCCAGAACCTTGCGGTGCTCGATGAGCCACGACCACAAGTCAGGCTTGTCGTCCTTGGTGAGATAGCGGCGGGTGAGAAGATTCTGCAGCACCCAACACGCCTGGTTGGGCAGGCCGCTGCTGTCCCCGTCAAACCGCGGAGACGTCGTCGCCTCGGCGGTAGCAGCCAGGTCAACCTCGGGTAGATCGTCAAAGTTGAAGGCCCCCAAATGTGGCGTGCTCACAGGTCACTCACCGCCTCGACCGGCCTGCGGAACACCACACACGGCACCTCGATCAGGCACTGGCGTCCGTCGACGGATCGGAATCGGACCCGACGAGTATCCGCGGTAACCGCCGTGCCCGGATCCTGCTTGTCCGCCAACGCCCACAGCACCACCACGTCACCCAAGTACGGGTCGTCAATCATGCCGATGACCTCTGGCAACGGAATCGGCCCCATGGACACCGCTCTATTGACCAGCGCTGTTAGTGCAGGGATGTCGACCTGGGCGATGAGCCCGCTGAAGCCGCTGAGATCGTCAGACGGCGGCACTTCCTTGGCTGGCTTGGGCGGCGAGGGGTCCTGGATGTCGAACACCAACGCCCCGACACTGGTCACCGAAGACGGGCTGATCGGTAGTTCGGCACGGGTGGGTGAGTCCACCACCGCTTCACGTAGCAGCGCATGCCCAGTGGCCAGCGCCGCATTGATCTGTCGAGCCAGGCCGCGTGCCTGTTCGGCGGTGCCTGCGGCGAAGAACCGTTTGATCCGCAGTGCACAACGCTGCTCGACGCGGCCCACTTCCCCGATCTGCGCTGACACCCGCTGGAAGAAGTGCACCATGACATCGCGTAAGCCGGTCTCCAGATCAGGCAGACGCTCCACGACGGTGTTGATGTCCGAGCGCAGCCGCGCCCGCTGGTCGGGGTCCTGGACCATGCGGGTGAATGCGGCATACGAGGCCCGCTCCCGGGACACGAACAAGGCGTCGTAGTCGGTGAACATTCGCCGTGAGCGGTCGCGGAACTCGATGTCGGAGTCTTCAACCCCCTCAATGAGTTTAGTGGTGATGTCGTTCTGCATACCGCCGTAGCTGACTATGTCCGTGACGACCTGTTCCATGTTGTAGGCGATCGCCCGAGCCTCGTCGGCGAGATCCACCAGGTTGGGTTCAGGCCGGTGCCCCTTGTCCAGGTCCGTGAGCTGGCCGAACAGGTCCTCGATCTGAGCTTCAATCTCTACACGAAGCCGCGCCGGATCCTCGTCGAGCTGGGACGCGATCCGTTTGAGACCACTGGCGATGTGGACGATCGACCCACCCGTTGCGACGGTGTCACCGCGGCGCAGCTTCCGCAGGAACGCTAAGGCACTGCGGGCATCCTCGGTCAGTGAGCACACGTTCTGTGCGCCCTGCCCGGCGCCGTCGGAGACGCGGTTCAACCAGCCTGAACTCGCCCACGTCTTAATCAGACCCAAGCCGGTCTGCTCGGCCAGGCCGACCTCCTCCAGGTCGCGCTCCAGGCACAAAACGAGCTCGGGTTCAGCGACCTTGGCGCTCCCGTCCAGATGACGTTCCATCAGCGTGACGTATGGGGCAAGGTTCTTAGCTGCAAACAGTCGCACGGCAGCGACATCTTGCAAGGTCTTGTTCGACTCGAACAGATCCGCCAGAGGAGACGAAGTCATAAGTGCTCCCGCGCCAGCCAACTATCTGGACACATCATCGCTGTTAGGTCCGACAACGTTGCGGGGATCACGGGATGTATCTCGGCCGGATGCCGAGCGACCTACCCAAGTTCTAGGTGCGATGATGTCCAGGCAGTCAGTCTTCGGCAGCAACCGATCACGACACACGCGTGATCAGGATCGGCTTCGTCACCAAACCGATCCATCTGGACCATGCGGGCTCCAGCCCTGGAGGAATGGTTTTAGATCCTCCGGTTTTGGTTCTGCCAGGCCCGGCACTATGCGCGACAGCTGCAGGATAGGGTCCCGCGCGTCGACACTTCGCGCTGCCTCTTCGAGCTGCCGAAGGATGGCGTCACGGTCGGTTCCGGCATATTGTTCCGCAGCTTCTCTCGCCGCGGCGAGGAATCCTCGGTACTGGTTGACGGACTGCCATTCGTGGGAGCAATCCTTGAAGTGCTCCCACCGAGCATGCTCGAAGTATCGCTCTTTTGCGTCCGCCATCGCCGCTTCCCAGCGGCGGCGCCGGTCGGCCTTCTCACGCTCACGTTCCTGCTCCCGCCAGTCAGCGCGGAGCTTTTGGATCTCGAACGCTCGAAAGACCTGGGGGAGCTTGTCTTCGACAGTGACGGTCTTCGCGTCGCGATAGTGGTCACCGTTGTAGCTGCTTCCCGGCCCTTTGACTACCAGTTCGAGCTTGCCGGTACTGATGAACTCCCATCCACGGTATTGGATCCACGACGGCTGGATCTTGCGATGGTTCCACTGCCGCGGCTCTATCTTCGGCGCACCCCGGGCAGCAATCTCCTTGATCTGGAGGCCGTAGACCCCGGCTGGGGTCGCCAACGCCAAGTGGCACCTGCCCAGGTCGCGTGATCGGCGTTTCGCAGCGACAACCGGAGCCATTGCGTCGATCCCGCGGTCCGCAGCCGCAGTGGCGATGGCCTGCAGAATCCGAGCAGCGCGTGGGACGTGGTCGCTGCTGACGAACTGCCAATCCTTGTCGGCCACGAATGCCTTCACAGCCGGGTGATACTTCGCGATGCGCTCTGGAACAGAAACGGGTCGAGTCTCAACTAGATCATCGAAATGCTCTGTGAACACGATCGCTTTAGGACCTTGCCCCCATGCCCCGGTCGAGACCATCTCCAGTTTCTTACCTCTGGGCCGCGACTGGGACTTCAAACTCAGCGCAACAAGGCGCCTGTGAGATTCCTCGACCTCGCGATCCTGCGGAAGAACGAGGCAGTCACCTGCCTCCAGGACCCGCGCGATCAGTCGGTCCGCGTCCGCCTCATCCGGCAGCACCGCCGCTGGCGGCTCCGCATGCCACTTCCGACCCATGTCGGTAATCACAGCCGCCCAAGTACTTCCCTTCCCGCTGATTGTGACGAGCCCACGACGTTCCAGGGCCCGCGCAGTGATTCGGTGCTCAGGATCGCTGAAGACACCATCGGGGCACCCGTCAATGATCCATCCGAGAACATCGGCCTGCTTCTGGTTCAGCTGCGCGGGATTCTTACCCATCCGATCATCATTACTGGCAGGGCCATGCTCAACTGACGATTCCGAACAAGTGCAACAGATAGCCAACCACCCAGCGGAGCTGGTGACCGGTCAAGGCACAACGGTCTGACCCGTGTTGGGCCACTTGGGTATTCAACCGGCGAGCGGAGAACGTGGTGTTGCGGGCGTAGGAGCGTACCTCAGACTCATCCGCTACGACCGGACGCTGACGACAGTCAACGCGCTGCCACGCTGGATTCCCACTTAGGTGCGGTGGCCTCAGCGGCGAGGCGTGCTTGAGCCTTGCTCGCCAACCTGCACTCAGCCGTTCAGCTACTGTTGAGCTGCGAAAAGGCACTCGAACGGGGGTTCACGATGCAAGTCGACTACGGCAGAGCCGAGATCCAGGCGTTCAACCAGGCCGCGGGGACCGGACAACTGCAGTTCGACAAAGAAGCAGTTCGAGAGGCGGTTCGGGCCTATGACCTTCTCATTGACGGACTGGTAGCTGAGCAGCAAAACATCAAGAGCATCCTCAACCTTGCGGGTTTCGGTGGCTTCGGTTCAGCCCAGCAGCTGGCGACCGGGTTCTCGAACAAAGCCAATCAGCTGTTCGATGTGCTGACGCAGTTCATCGAAGGCGCGCTCCGGCTGCAGGAGGCGTACCTGCGAGCAGGCCAGATGTACGAGGAGGGGGACCAGAAGAACGCTGCCGCGTTGCGGTTCGTCGCCGAGTCCAATGGACTGAAGGCATGAAGCGTTCTGTTGCTGCAGCATGTTGCGGCGTCGCTGTCCTGCTGGCCTCGGCGTGTGATAGCGAAACGTCGGGGGGCGATCCAGCGGAGAGCTCTGCAGCGCCGTCGTCAACTCAGCTGAAACTTGCCGTTTCGGTGCCGCCGGCTCCTGCCCAGCGAAACCAGGGCCGTAAGGATGTGACTTTCGATCCCTGCTTCAAGCTCGATGATGTGACGATCGAGCGAGCTGGATACGATCCGCGGACTCGTAGGCGCAAGGACTTCATCGCAGATGGCTACTCCGCGCTCGGATGTGAGTTCACTCGCAAAGAGCAGGGACTGTTGATGGGATCTTTGGTCACCTCGTCGTCGAACCTGACGCTCGATGAGTACAAAAATCGATACGCGAGCTCCGCAGCAACTACGTCGGTTGCCGGCCGCGAGGCTGTGACATATCAGCTCCCGGGCGACTCGACCAATACAACGTGCTTCTTGGCCATGAAGGCCACTGACGGGGTGCTCCAACTGCAACTCGACGTCAACAAGGCGCGGACTGCGGACCGGCCCTGCGATTTGATCCGGAGCACTGCTGAGTCCATCGAGCCGAGCTTGCCGCGCGCATAGGCATCACGTTCGTTCGGCAATCCCCAACTCGCTGCCGGTCGTCTCAGCGCAGTACAGCCTCGGTGGCTTGACGCATGTATGCCTCCAGGTCCTGGACCGCGTTCTTCATCGCGCCGCCGCGGTAGGTGTTCACGATGTTGAGTAGATCGCTATACAGAGTGCTCGTACTCTTTGAATCAACCAGCGCACGGTAGTCCTTGAGCCGTCCGTCCGGCTGGAAGAGGTTGTCGTATCGCGGGTCATGTGTGAGCAGGCCGTCGGCGTCTTGCAGCGTGCGTGCGATCTCGTAGACGGTGTGGGCAGGGTCGAGATCGTTGCTGACCGCTACCCGGGGGGCGACTTCCTTGGGATCCTTCGTTTGGTCTTTGGCTCGGTCCGCAGCCTCGGTATCGAGTCCTCGGGTCACGAGCCCTTTGAGTGTTCCTGCGTAATAGGCAAGTTGGAGTTCTGGGTTCTGTGGATCCGCCAGCCACGATCGGGTCCAGTCGGATTGCAGCTTGGCGATGGTTTCGACTGCTTGTCTGTTCAGGTCGAGTGCTGATGTTGCACCAGAGTCGATTACGGCAAAGACGTTCTGCGCCTTGGGTCGCTGGAGGTTACCGAGAGGATCAGGCGCGGTGAACCCTCTCGAAGCGACGAATTCCGGGCTGGCACCAGCAAGGTCACGCAGGTAAGGAGTGAAAGCCACCGCGAGACTCTGCACCAGCTCAGGATTGGCCTCGCCTACCGCACTGGTACGGGGACCGTCGACATTCAGCAATTTTGAAGAGTGATCGGCTACGTATCTGGCGAGCATCGTTGCGGATTCGCCCGCGCGGGTCGACGTCGCGGCGTCAGACGAGCCAGCGTCCGAGCCGATCCAGACGAACAGGTTGCCGACTGTCGAATCTTTGGTGTTCCAGCGATGACTCATCAACTGGTCCAGCAAGTCGTCGGACGTCACCCCTTGCGGCAAGCCGACCCCTCTCAACGCGTCGTGGACCGCGCCCTTGTCGACTACACCATTGGTCGACGCCTGGTCTACGAGCCGTTCGGCCGCAGTCAACGCAGCTGAACCACGTTCCGAGTTGCCACACCCGGACACAACTGCTGCCAGTAGTGCGGGAAGGAGAAGGAATCGAATGCGCGTCACCGGACGAGGTTCCTGCCTTCCGTGACTCTTTGCTGCATCACCTGCAGCGGATCTTGTAGCACGCCGCCTTGGTAGTTGTTCAGGATGTTGGTCAACGCTGTGTACACACCCACCTGATCACCATGTCGTTGACGAACGACAGCGTCGTAGTCCTTGAGCTTGCCGTCGTTGTCGAACAGGTAGTTGTAGCGGGGGTCGTGGGCCAGCACGCTGTCCTGAGCCTGGAGCACCTGCGCTACCTGGTAGTACTGGCGTGCTCCCGCCAGGCTGTTGTGCGTATCGAGGTTCGGTGTAGCGGGGTCGGGTGGTGTGGCGATTCCGATCAGGTTGTTCTTGAACTCGGTGTTGGTCGCATCGATCAGCGGTCCGGCGTAGGTACCGACGACCGGCACGTACTTGATGCCAGTCGATATCCCTGTTTTGAACGAGTCGTAAGCCTCACCCTTGTCGGCGAAGGTATGCGCCTTCTGGATGACGCCGTCCTTGGTCCGGTCGGCAGTTTCGAGATCCAAGCCGCGGTCGACCAGGCCGTTGATGATGCCCGATCGCACCGCCAAATCGTGGGCCGGATTGGCGGGGTCCTCAAGAACAGATCGTGTCCATGCCGATTGGAGGTCACCCGAGGTACTGAGGGCGGCACCGTTGAACTGGATCGCGGCCTGCTTGTCAGTGTCGACCACCGCAAAAATCTTCTGGGCAGCATCTCGAGACAGGCTGCCCTCTGAATCAGGCGGAGTGAATCCGTGCGTCGGAAGATACTGCTCCTGCACGCCGGCCAAGTTAGCTATATATGGACTCAGCGCCGTCGAAATACCTTGTACGGCACGCGGGTTGACTTCGCCAACGGATGCCGTGCCCGCACCGTCGAGGTTCATCAGATCTTTGGATTGGCTCGACACGAACTGCGCAAGGCCGGAAGCAGCTTGCCCCGCTCTGGTTGAAACGTCCTGGTTCGACGAAGTGGCGTCGTCGCCGATCCAGGAGACCAGTTGGCTAGCGACCTTTCCGTCGTCGGGCCAGTCGTGTTTCATGAGCGACTTCATCACATCGTCGCGTGGGTAGCCGTCGAAGCTCTGTCCCGGCACCCCCTTACCGAAGAGCTCGTCACCACCCTGGCCGGTGAGAATGGCGTGATTGGCTTCCTTGCTGTGGCTCCCGGCGTCGAGCAGGTCCTGGGCACTGGTCTCAGTCAGTCTGTAGAACTTGGCGGTGTCCTCGGAACGACCTTCGTAGTGGGTGTAGGCACCGTTCTCCAAAAGCCATGCCTGATGGGCAGATTGGCGGGTGAGTTCGACACCGAGTCGTTGACCGGGCTGGTATCCCTCGTCGGCGCTGTTGACGAAGTCGGCGAAGTTCGCCATGTCAGGGAGGTACTCCTCCAGGGTACCGTTACGGCCGTGCGAGGAAGTCCAGTCCGCGCGATAGTCGTCCGGCACTTCGCGGGTGTTCGCGTCCGGTGCGTCGGTGCTGAATCTCGGTCGGGTGCCGATGATTTCGCGGACTTCCGGGTTGAGTTTGTTCCAACTGCCGCGGTCGGTCGCGGCACCTTGAGGGTTCTTTGCCACGACGTGTTCGTTGGAGACGGTCATCATGCCATTGGCGAGGTACTGGCGTAGTTGCTGTGATTCCGGGGATCCGTTGGCGCGCAGCTGCTCCGACACCGCAAGGAGGCCGTCGCGCCCGGATTTGTCATATAAGCCGGATAGGTAGTCCATCGTGGAAGCTGGGACGGTGATGTCCTGGCCGTTGGCCAACGCCTGGAGTTGCTCGGGAGTGAGATTGGCCTGTGCTAGGCGAGCAGCGATACGGGCGGCTTCGGCGTCGGACAGTTTGCCATCGGAGATGTTCTCGCCGTCTTCGCGGCCGAGTTCTCCGGATAGTTCGCGCTGAGTTGTCCAGTCCGCCGGGCCTTTGGCGAAGATCCCGCTGCCGAGTTGGTCCCCGCGGGTGCGGACTTCTTCCCCGTTGGTGTTGATCGCTGTCATGACGTCGGAGATCGCACTGCTCAGGCTGTAGTAGGCCGAGTTGATAGCGTCTTGCAGCGCACGGGCACGATTCTGGATCGTTGTCAGCTTGTCCTCGGGCATGGGATCGGGGTACTGGACCTGAATCGCCCACTGGTCCAAGACCGTGAAAGAGGCACCTTCAGTGTGGTCTTGTTCTGCCTCGACGACCTTTCCGAGCAGGACGCGGCGTTCGTCGGACAGCCTGCCGTCAGCACTGCGGAGGGCGGTGATGAACTCGCGTACTTCGAAGGACAGTTTGCGTCCCTCGTCCTGGTCTTCCCCGATGCGGTCGTAGGCAGCGTCGTAGGCCTTCCCGGCCCACGCTCCGTTGAGGTTCTTGAAATGGTTGATCGCGCGCTCGAGCTGGGCTGTGTACGCCTGGTCGCCTGATTCGATGCGGCCTGCCCAATCCGATAGCGCCGAGGTACGCCAGTCCTCGACCTCTCTGCGGGTCGGCATCAGCGGTCCTTATCGTGGAACGACATCGCCTCGAGCCGCCGCTTGAACGACTCGTCTGTGGCGTTGATATCGGCGGCAGTGTTCTGGACTGCGGTCGCGACCGAGCGGAAGCGGTCAGCGACCTTGAGCCAGGCGTACTCGGTTGATTCACCGGCCTTGGCGCAGGCATCAGGGATCGGGCAGCCCGGAAGCGCGGCCTTGATGTCGCCGACTGCAGCGCGGATCTCGATGTCGTCGATCTTCTGACCTACATCACCAAGGACTGTCGCCAATGAGTTCATCTGGTCGATGTCAGCCTTCAACAATCCCACGTGGATCCCCCTGGATTCGAGCGTTTCCTCGGCCGGTCCTGCCTCAGAACCTTAAACCGGCGCCTCGTACCGGCGCCAACAGCACAACGTCTCTGCGGCTACGGCCAGCCGCCATCAAACACTCTGACCTGCATGGATGCCGACCTTTCGGGCAACAACCACTTCTGACGAGCCAGGCCGGTTACCTCGAAATGTTAGGCTCCGATCAGCGAACGAAGGGGGACGACGTTGCAAAGCATTCTCAGCATCCTCGGCCTCGGGGTTCCACGTTGAGCGGCGAGGGTCAGCCGCCCCCGAAGGTCGGTGATGCGTTCATCGAAGATCTGCTCGGAGTGCCGGGCGGACTGGCGCAGCAAAGGGCCACCAACTCCCAGCAGCAGGTGCGCAAGAACGATGAGCAGCTCGGCCGCAGTGAGGTTGATCCTTCGTACGTGACGACTCCGGACCCGCCACCGGAAACGATGACGCACCAACAGATTTGGGATGCCGCCCAAGCGCTCGATCAGCAGGCGCTGTGGAACCTGGTCACTGGCTGGGCACAGTCCTCGACCCGGGTAGCGAACTTGTTCCAGTTCAACAAGATCGGCGTCGACCGCGCGATGCAAGGCAAATGGGAAAGCGCAGGCGCAGATGCCGCCCGCGCAGCATCCCACAAATTCGCCAAGGCCGGCGAGGACGTGGGTCACGTCGCACAGTCGGTCGGAATGCGATTAGACGCCTTGTTCTACTCGGCGCAAGCGCTGGCTGCGGCGGTGCCGCCCCCTACAGTTACTACCAGCCCAGATCCAGATAATCCTGCGGAGTCGGTCCTGCCCGGACTGATCAGTGGCGAGAAGGATCGAGCTGACAGCGAAGCTGCGATCCAGGCTCGCAATCAGGCGATCGCGGCGGTCAAGAACATCTACCTGCCGGTCTTCCCTCCATCAGGCGAGAACGTACCCGCGTTCAACCCGCCACCCGTCGTCAACGGCGACAACACGAATCCTGTTGTCCCGAAAAATAATCCAGCGATTCCTTCGCGAGCCGACCAAGAAGCTGGGACGCCGGACAGCACAGCCGATTCAGCGGACTCGCCCCAAGAACAGACCCAACCAGCTAGCACACAGCTGACGAACACGAATCAAACGGCACCCGCGGCAACAAATTCAGCAGGGCTCGGCAAGCCAGACGGTTCCGCGCCCGCGCCAACCGGGCTCGGTACGACCAACACAACGCCCGCCAGCACAACAACGACTTCTCCGAGTACGACTGGACCCGTGCCATCGAATCGTCCCAGATCCACACCCGACCGTTCAGGTCTGGGGCCAGGCCCAGGCGTGAACGCTGAATCGAGAACCGGAGGACCCGGCACATCGCATCCCGGCGCACCCGGCATGCCAGGCGCCGCCTCGCCCCTAGCTGCGGGCGGGCGCCCCGCCGGATCATCTGCCCGCCCCGCTGGCCCGATGGGGCTTGGCCCAGGCACCGGCGCACGTCGCCAAGAAGATGATGAGCACACCCGTCGGATACCTGACTATCTAGTACGTCAGCAGTCCGAACTGACGGACCTTCCACCAGTCCCGCCAGGAACGATCGGTTCCGAGTACTCATTTGCCGAGCGTGATGCGATCGACTATCCGTACCCCATCAATCAGGTGACGACCGCGGCCGAGAATGTAGGCGCGCCAGGCACAGTCAGCACCGACGCTCACACGGGAAGTTCGCTTTCCCTGCCTGAGCACACTCACCCGCCCCAATCAGCGAGCGCACCGTCGCCCGCTGACCCTGCAAAGACATTGGATGAGGCTGGAGCTTCGGGCAGCAGCAGTACAGCGACCAGTGGTGACGTGGCTATATCCCCGGCAAGTCCAGTGACCGCAGTCGCTCAATCCGATACGCCCCCAAGCGATCCCGCATCCGAGAGCGGTCAGCCCCAACCACAGCCCGACCCAGATGACCGAGAGAGCAGTGGCGAGTCCAGTACGCGCAGCTTCACCCTGTCCGGACCGGTTATGGACACTTGGGACAACCCGCCCTCCCCAGACTCGGGCAACCCACGGTGAAAACCCAAGCTCACTGGGACTTCACTCCGGACGAATTCGCATGGGTATGGGCTGAAACTGAACAGGATGAATACCCCTACCCGATCAGCATCATCGAAACCCCCTCCACAGCAGACGAATACACGCAACTGCGTCGCGAGATCAGCTCCCGGTACCCGCGCAACGCGGATCCCGACTTGACTGCGGCGCTTCGCCTCCTGGCAGACCCGGATCTACGCATCATCTGCACTGGCAAGATCCACGATTCGACCAGAAAGCTCCGCTCCCTAGCTGTGGCAACTGGAGACGCTGGCGCGGTACTTTTCCAAAAGTACAGTGCCACTTCAGAATTCGGCGGAGCCCTCCGCGTTGTGGTCACACGAAGCCAGAACCTCGGCAAACACATCGCCGCGACCATGCACACCGCGACCCCAGGGCGGGCAGGACCGATGACCGGATACACCCCACGCGTCCGTGGCGACGAACCGCCCACCACGTGGTTCGTATCCAGCGACGGCGACCTACCGCCAGAGGAACGCATCCGCGCCCTGCTGCGCGCACCCCGCACAGCGGAAGGCCACCTCTGCATCGAACAGCGCCGACACAGCCGACACCCGCATCCCCCGGTCTACCTGAACTGGATCGACATCGCGGACGACCACCCGGCCGCCGGCCGCTACCTGATCGATGTAGGCGCAGACACCACCGTCATTCCTGCATCGAGAGAGGTCATCACCGCCGAGCTCTACCGTCGCGCCGGACTCTTTGCCTATAGCGCACCGGAGTAACTGGGACGAACCGGACGACAGTGCGGTGTCGATGCGTTCCGGGCATGTGGGTTGGTATCCACTGGCACTCGAAACGCACGATCGGCAGTGGACTCTCGTGTTACGAAATCGGTGCACGACAACCCACTCAGCCCATACTGGTTTGCCTACCGAACAGCGGCTTTAGCGTCCAGTTGACGGGGCCGCGCTCGGGCTCTACTGTCTTCGACGTCGGGCACCAGGGTGTCCAACCTAAGCTTCAGCCCCATCGGCTGAAGCTTTTTTGTTTCCACAAGTCCTAGCCTCCGGTGCTCGCTCCGGGGGCTTTTGTCATTTCTGGAGGTGGTTGTGTCGATCGAATTGGCGGCTGCGACGTGGGCCGGAGGTGCATGGACGGTGTTCTGGCTCCAGTTGCCCGTACTAGTCCTCACGTTGGCGGTCATCATCGTTGCTATCACCGCTCTGTGGAGGGCTCGACAGGAAGACATCCCCAAGGTGCTCGAGGCATTCGTAACAGCGTTCGGCCGCCGAGCCGCACGAACCAAGCCCCAACGCTCGGCGCGTCGTCGACGTGTGATCGAGGAGGACGCCAAGTGACCCGCCGCCGGAAACTGATCCACGACCTGTCCGACAGTGTGGCCGACCGAGACATACGTGAGCGCCTGGCTCACGCTGTGTACGAAATGGCAGGCCAATTGCCCGCCTACTACCTGCTGTTCGATCCTCGCCAACTGTATCGAGATGCGAATCCATCGACAGAGGCCCAAGAGCGACGGCTGCTCGGAGGTTATCTGTCTGTTGCATGGGCTGTTCCGGAGTACCGTGCCGCGCTGGTGGCGTACACGGAGAAAGATCCGGAAGAGGGACGCTGTAGAGGATGCAATATAGAACTGCAGCCTCGACAAACCAGAGAACGCGGCCGCCCTCGTGAACACTGCAGCAACGGGTGCAGGCAACGCGCATACCGAAACTGCAAACGAATAGCAGCCCGAGAGCTCGCGCGACCACCGTGGGCGTCCACCCGGCGTAGGCGCTCAACGGCGGTCCCTCCACCGAGTTAAATCATCGACATCCCCGGATGGCTCCGAGACACCACCTCACTGTTCCGCAGTCGGGCTCACGCCAGTGCGAGCTCGACTGCGTTCTGCGCCGCGCCGATCTGTACCGCACTATCGGTGGCTCCCGTAGGAAATGAAGCGGATCGTGAGACGAGTCGGACATCAAGGGTCTGAAGACAAGAGGAAAATCTGCTGGTCACGGATGTGAGATATGAAGCGGAGACTGAGATCCTACAGCCTCGTCGATGGCGGACATGTTTTGTTCGGCCCATTCTCGTAAGGCGGCGAGGGGGACTTCCAGGGACAGGCCCAGGTCGGTTAGGCGGTAGTGGACTTGGGGTGGGACGGTGGGGTTTACGCGGCGGGCGACGAGGTTGTCGCGGACCAGTTGGGCGAGGGTTACCGAGAGCATTTTTTGGGAGATGCCAGGGATGCGGCGGCGCAGGTCGGCGAAGCGCACCTCGGGTGGGTCTGCCGACGCGAGGATTTTGATGACCATGGAGACCCATTTGGAGCCGATCCGGTCCAGCAGTTGCCGAGTAGGACAGGCGGGATCGAACAGATCTCCACGCCGGGTAGTCACTTGAAGCTCACCACCTGAGTCGAAAGTGCCGTCTTGGCCGATCCATCAAGGTTACCTACCGTGAGTTGGTCACTGATGGTTACCAGCTTCGAGGTGGAGATGAGCGCCGATATCGCGCTGCACAGGGTCACGGCGAACGGGATCGAGATGAACGTCGCGGTCGCCGGAGCGGGTCCCGCGGTCCTGCTGCTGCACGGGTTCCCGCACACCTGGGAGGTGTGGCGGGATGTGCTGGACGAACTCGCGGGGACGCATCGGGTGATCGCGCCCGACCTGCGCGGGTTGGGCGCGACCACCCGGCCGGAAAGCGGTTACGACGCAGCGAATCTGGCTGTGGACGCGGTTGCCGTGCTGGATACTCTCGGCGAAACGCGCGCGGATGTAGTCGGTTTCGATCTCGGCGCCGCCCCGGCGTTCCTGACCGCGATGCAGCACCCGGACCGGGTCCGGCGCTTGGTGCTCATGGAGGCGCTGCTAGGCCGGCTACCCGGGGCCGAGGATTTCCTGCGCGACGGACCGCCCTGGTGGTTCGGTTTCCACGCCGTCCCGGATCTGGCAGAGTCGGTGCTCGCCGGGCACGAGGGCTCCTATATCGACTGGTTTTTGAGCGCGGGCACGCGTGGCCGCGGTGTCCCCGCGCACCTGCGCACCGCATTCGTCATCGCCTACACCGGCTCGGACGCGTTGCGCGCCGCCTTCGCGCACTATCGGGCCTTGCCTGAGAGCGGCCGCCAGATCGAGAAGGCAACCGCCACAACGCGATTACGGATGCCGACGCTGGCCGTCGGGGCGCATCCGGTCGGCGACGCTCTCGCCCGGCAGTTGCGGTCTTGCACCGACGATCTGACCGAGGCAGTGATCCCCGACTGCGGTCACATCATTCCGGTAGACGGGCTACCCGCACTGCTCCCGCTGCTCACCGACTTCCTGGCGCCCTAGGAGCGAAGGCATTGGCGACGGCGGTGCTGAATGCCTCACCGCCACACGGCCTCTGGGCAATTGGTCATGCGGTCGTCTTCGTAGGCCGACACCGTGATCACGGTGATGTAGCTGATCCGTTTGGACCAGTCGCCTGATGCGGGGCCCGCGTTGATTCGAGTGAGATCGTCCCAGGCACGGCCTGCGCCGTACTCGACCGGTTCGCCGCCCCAGAAGGCGATGCAATCGCCGGTGCGGCCTTCACCGTCCCACACCGTGAGCCACGTGTGGGGCCCGACGTTCAGGGAGGACGGCACGTTGTTCCAGTCGTTCCAGCAGAAGAACACGCAGTCCCTGGTGACGCGCAATAGTTCGTGCGCGCCGAGACCCAATGTGACACCGTCGTTGTCGAAGCTGGGGGTCTCCCAGAATTGTGCGTAACCCGGGTAGATCATCGGGAGGTTGCCGGCCTGTGCGGGCGCCGCCGCGGTGAGACCGAGCGCGGCGGTCGCGGCCATGAGCAGGGTGGCCCAGCGTGCGGTGCGGTGGGAGTTTCGGCTCGACATTGCTTGCTTCCTTTCGACATGCCTCGGCGCGTCGTCACCGCCATGCTTTCATGATCGAAAGTGACTATCCGGCAGTGCATTTCGCGCATGTCAACCGTAGGATCCCGGGTGCCGCGCCGACCATACGAACAACTTCGTATGGTGTTCTGCGCTTCGGCCTGTTCGCGGAACGTGTCCGGGAGATACTGAAGCGGTGACGAGGGGGACCGACTCGACCGCACAGAAAATCCACGATCTCGCCTTGGCGATCGTCACCGAACGAGAGCCGCTGCGGGTGTGGCCGCTGCTCATGGAGCGGCTCACCGTCGACCTACCGTGCGATCTCGCGGTACTGATCGATCTCGACTGGGACGCAGGCACCGGACACGCCCTCACCGGTGCGCCGGACTGGCTGCACGAAGCACCACTCGACGCACTCATCCACGCGCACATGCGATCTCATCCGCTGTTGCAGCATTACGCCCGGACCGGGGACACGACGCCGTTGACCATGGACGAAGTCGCCGACGATCGCTGGTGGAAGGGCGAGGCGTACCGGGCGGGCAAGGACGCGATCGGTATCGACCGGCAGCTGGCGCTGCCCCTGGCCGCGGGACGCGGCCGAATCCGCGGCGTCATCATGAGTCGCAGCAGCCACGGATTCAGCGGCCGCGACCTCGAATACGCAGCGCTCGCACGATCATTGCTCGATGCGGTGGAAGCCCACGAGACGGCGGCCTTCGGGCATCGCGGACCGGCAGACCCCGCGGACTACCGGCTGACCCCGCGGGAACTGGCGGTGCTGGGTCTGCTCTGCGAGGGCTGGACCGCCCGCGCGATCGCGAGCAGGCTCGGCATCGCCCCCGCGACCGCCACGAAACACACCGAGAACATCTACCGGAAGATCGGCGTGCACGATCGCATCGCCGCCCTACACACGGCCCAGCGACTCGGCCTGATCACCGTTTGCCGAACAGCCTGGCGGGGTTCGGCGGCGGCTGACCCAGAATGGCTTGCATGACTCAGCTGCCTACACTGTCCGTTTCGGAGATCACCTCGGAGCGGCTCGTGTTAGTTCGGGTTACGCGTTCGACGCAGCGACTTGCGCGTTGCATGCTGCCGCGGCCGAGCTTCCCAACCAACCGGTCTTGATCGTCACCCAGACCGCCAACGAGCGTTCGCTGAAACTCGCTACCCGCCTGGGGTTCCGGCCCGTCAGCACCTTCGAGGCGTTCGGCGCACAGCAGACGCTTGCGACCGCCGCTCTGCACGCTTTCGCAGGCGCCCGGCGGGAGTAGCGTGGGTGGAGTGCCGGACACCGAACTGGTCGGAGTGCAGAAGACCCTCAGCCCAGTGCTGCGGGCCAAGGCCCTGGACAATCTGTTGCCGGATCCGATTCTCGGCGACAGGTACGCCGAGCAGGTGATGCGGCGGCTCGAACCCGACTATGACAAGGGTCGAGTCGGTAAGAGCCAGATCGGGCTCAGTGCGGTGGTGCGCGCGAAGACCCACGACGACTGGGCTCGGGCCTTCCTCGCCGAGCACCCCGACGCGGTGGTGCTGCACTTAGGCTGCGGCCTCGATGCCCGGGTGTACCGGGTCGATCCGCCGGCCACCGTCGACTGGTACGACCTGGACTATCCGGCGATCATCGAACTGCGGCAACGACTGCTGCCGCGGCGCGAGCACTACACCCTGATCGGCTCCAGCGTGACGGACCTGTCCTGGCTGGACCGGGTCCCGCGCGGCCGGCCGGTGCTGCTGATCGCCGAGGGACTGGTCCCCTACCTCACCGAAGCCGAGCTGCGCGAGCTGCTCGGCGCCGTTGTCGCCGCCTTCCCGACCGGCGGGATCCAGTTCGACACGGTGGCGGTCTGGGCGTGGCGCACCTCGAGGTGGCATCCGGTGCTGCGCAAGTACGGCACCCAATTCCATTGCGGTTTCGATGATCCGGCCGCGATCGCCGACTGGCAGCCGCGACTCGAATTCGTCGACGAGGCACCGATGAACGACGCCCCGGTGCTGATGGCCAAGGCGCCCAAGGATATTCGCCGGTTGTACCGCCTCCTGAACCGGCTACCGGGCATGCGCCGGTCCACTCGAATCGTGCGTTTCCGCTTCTGACAGCGCATTGCGGTCAGGACCAGCGGGTCAGCTAACGGGAATGAAGTTTCATTAATCGCGGTTAGGCAGTACTGTCACCAACGCTAACGGGAACATAGATCCGTTAGTGGGGTTCAGAGAGGACAGTACGATGCAGAACACCTTGCGGGTCCGGCTTGCCGCGGCCGCTGTCGCCGTCTTCGCCGTGCTCGGCGGAAGCACGGTCGGCACCGCCGCCGAACCCGCCGCGATTTGGGGCACCGGCTGGTCGGCGGCCCCGCAGGCGCCCAGTATCGGCTTCGAACCGAACTGGGCGCAGGACGGCTTCGACAACCAGACCGTGCGCCAGGTGGTCCGGGTGACCGACGGCGGCACCGCGGCCAGGATCACGCTGTCCAACCTGTTCGGCGCCGCCTCGTTGCGGGTGGATCGCGTCACCATCGCCCGTGCTGCCGCGGGCGCGACCGTGGATCCGGACTCGTTGCGGGAGTTGACCTTCGACGGTCGCGCCGCGGCCGAGATCCCGGCTGGGCAGACCCTGACCAGCGATGCCGCCGAGCTGAACCTCGCCGCCATGGATTCGGTCGGCGTCACCATGTACCTGGCCGGCCCGACCGGTCCCGCCACGTTCCATTCACAGGCGTACGCCAGCACCTATAGCGCCGCGGGCGACCATGTCGCCGACCCGGACGCCACGGCCTTCACCGAGGCCACCCACTCCTGGTACTACCTGACCGACGTGCAGGTGTCCGGTGACGCCGAAGACGACGGCGGCACCATCGTCACGGTCGGCGATTCGATCACCGACGGGTTCGGCTCCACCTACGACACCAACACCCGCTACCCGGACCGGCTCGCGCAGCGACTGGTCGAGGCGGGCACCCCGCGCCCGGTGCTCAATGCCGGGATCGGCGGCAACCTGATCCTCAACGATTCCACCTGGTTCGGCGCGGCCGCCGTGCGGCGGTTCGAGCGGGATGTGCTCAGCAAGCCCGACGTCTCCAGCGTGATCGTCCTCGGCGGCCTGAACGATTTCGGCTTCTCCGAGGTCGACCTGCCCACTTACAAGCCGAACCCGGAGGTCTCGGTGGCGCAGCTGATCGCCGGTCATCGGCAGCTCATCGCCGCCGCGCACCGCGCGGGTGTCCGGATCGTCGGCGCCACCCTGCTGCCGATGAAGGGCGCCGAGTACTACACCGAGAAGTCTGCGGCGAAGATCCGCGAGTTCAACCAGTGGCTGCGCACCAGTGGTGAATACGACGCGGTGATCGATTTCCATGCCGCCGTCCGCGACCCGGCCGATCCCGAAAACCTCGCCCCCGCCTTCGATTCCGGCGATCACAAGCATCCCAACGCCGCGGGCTACCGGGCCATGGCCGACGCGATCGACCTGGCCCAGCTCTGATCGGTACAACGGCAGCGACACCCGGAAGCCCGGGTGTCGCTGCCCGGTGCACTTGCCCGCCGAGCAGTGCGCTAAACCTGGATTTCCGCATTTGGCAGTCTGGGTGCCAGGGCGGAACAGACCTGGCAGCGCCGTTTGACCAGGGTGCGGCGGCATCGTATCGTCGTTGATCGCCAAGGGGTTGCTGACCCGGGGAGGGCTTTCGATGATGAGCAAAGGCTTCGCCACCGGTTGTCTGGTGGTGAGCGCTACGGTGCTGTCCGCCTGCGCCGGTGGTGCCACCGAGCACGCGGGACCTCCCGCGACGTCGACCGCGGCGCTTCCTTCGGTGCAGGTGAGTCTTCCGCCGGCACCGGCGCAGACCGGCGAGAAGCAGGTGCGGTTCGACCCGTGCGCGCGGGTCGGCGACGATCTGGTGCGCAAGGCCGGGTTCGACCCGGCGACTCGCGAGCGCGCGGTGAGCGAAGGGGTGTCCTCGCTACTCACGACGATCGGCTGCCAATTCTGGCGAGAGGCACTCGTCGATGGCGAGAAGTATCCCACCGGCGGGTTGTCCGTGACGTCGAGCGACCTCACCCTCGACAACATCCGGACGAGTTCGGAGCACGAGATATTCAACGCGGATCCGATCCGCGGACGGGCGGCAGTGCTGTACCGGACGCCCCAGGTCGGCAACGGTTGCTGGGCGTCGATCGAATCGGCCGACGGGACGTTCACGGTCGGGCTGATCGTCACCCCCGGCCCGGTCGCCGTACCGCCGCCCTGTGAGCAGATCCGCCAGATCGCCGAAACCTTCAGCGAAGCACTCGGCACCGAGTAGTGCCATCTTTGCGGCGGGCCGTACCGACGCGCACCGCGTCCGCCGAAATGAGTGAAAGTACACAGTCAGGGAGTAATACGGATGGCCGAGACCTTCGCGGCGAACCCCAGCGAGATTGCCGGTCTGGGCAATCTCGTCACCTCGATAGCGGGAGACGCTCTGCTGGCGTCCAGTTTCGTGGCGAAGGAAGGTAAGGCGGCCGATTGGCTGCACGGGCCGATCATCGACACGCTGATCGCCCCGATCAACGATGCCACGGACTGGATGTCGCAACGCCACTCGGTGCTCGCGAACACCACCCTCGGTACCGGCACCGAGCTCAACAAGGCCGCCTGGATGTATCACAGCCAGGATCAAAAGAACTACGCCGCGCTGAACGCGAATACCGAGTCGAATCTTCCGGTGGACGACAACACCGAAGAGACCGGCGTGACCGCGCAATACGCCGGTGCGGCCAGCTATTCGAAGCCGGAGTCCGTCAAATACGAAGCGCCCGCGGCGAACAAAGAAGAACTCGCCGGGCTCATCGCCGAAGTCTTCCCGGTGCTCGGCAATGTGAACGAGTCCATCAAGAGCATCACCCGGGCGGCTGGCACCGAATACGACCCGCTGGTCACCTGTCTGGCACCGATTCCCGGGAACTGGTCCGAAATCCGCAGGCTCGGTGAGGTGTACAAGGCGGCGGGTAACGGCCTGGAGGCCTGCGGCAAGAACCTCGAAGCCGGTGTAAAGCGGATCGACGGCAGTACCGACAACAAACCGAATTGGGATGGCGCCGCCTCCGTGGCCTTCAGCGCGTGGGCGACCAAACAGATCGCGGCGATGAAGTGGGAAGGGCCGGTCGGCCGGATCGTCAGCGATTGCGCGGGCGCGGTGTCCGACATGATCCGGGACGGCATCAAATCCATCCTCGAGAAGATGTGGGGGATGCTCAACAAGTACTGCGATTTCGACGACATCAAGGGCGCGCTCAAATCGGTCGCCAATATCTTGTCCACGGCGGTCCCGGGTCTCGGCGCCGCACGGATCGCCAAGCTGGTCGCCGACATCGGGTTTCTCGTCAAAGCCGCGATAGACGTGGTCACCAAGATCAAGGAGCTGGCCGACGCCTTCAAGAAGCTCCTCGACTTCATCAAGGACCCGGTGGGTCAATTGCAGGACAAGGCGAAGCAGAAGCTGGACGAGGCGATCGCGCCGGTCACCAACAAGATCGACGATGCGACCCGTAAAGCGGCCCTCGCCAAGGACATCGGGCAGATAGCCAACTACGGCGACACCACGAACCGGCCGACGCAGGCCTACGACACCGGCGCCACACCGTGGGCGAACGCCCAGTGACCCGGCCGCAGTGGGGCAGCATGCGCGAGCCCGATCTCGACCCCACGGCGGAGGCGCTCGCCCGCCAGGTCATGGACGCGGTCGACAACCTGCGCACCGCCACCATCCGCCTCGACAGCATCGACCCCGCCGAGCTCTTCGAGCGCGCCACCGAGGTGACCGAGGAGTTCATCTCGATGGTCGCGGGGATGGACACCGCGTCCGCGGCACTGAAGGCGTACGCCGGACGCGTCGCGAGTGGTGAATGTCGTTGGAGCGATATCGAAACCCTCGCCCGGCCGGTGCCGCCGGAGGTAGCCGAGATGAAAGGCTCGCCGGAGTTCATCTGGCGGTGGTCCCCGGAGCCTCCGGTCGAACCGGCTCCGCCCTCGGCTGTCACCTGGACGCCCACCCGCCGGCCGCGCCCGGACGACAACGTGGTCGGTCCCAGCGACTGGCCGGACGACTTCGACGACTATCCCGATGAGCGGCGGCCGTGGAGCTGAGCCGGCGCACACCGTGACCGCGCACCGCGCGGTGCCGTTACAGTCGGCGACGCACTGCCGAGTCGCATGAGGAGAGTGATGTGAGCCGGTCCGACAGGTTGATCGGCCTGATGTCGCTGGTGTGGACGCTGGGTGTCGTGGTCGCGGCCGTGGCATTCATGGGGGGTGCGTTGCGACTGGGCGCCGCGATAGTCCGGTGGACCGATTCGCAGCTCGCGATGGCGCTGTATCTGCCGGTGAGCGTATTCGCGGGCATCGGCGCATGGCTGCTCGTACTGTCCGCCGCATGGCGGTTGCGCCGCAGCTACCTGCGGCGCGCCGGGGTCGAAGTCGCGGCGGTGGTGGTCGATTCGGAGCTACGGCGAAAATACCGTTCGGGCACGCTCAGCTGGGATCTGTGGCGGGTGCAGGTCGAAGCCCGGTTCACACACCCGGATTCCGGACGGGATCTCCGCGTCCGAAAGCAGTTCCTCTACCCGCAATTCCGCGAGGCCAAGGCACGCGCCCTCGCCGAGCGGTTGAGCGTCGGCGCTACCGCCCCTCTGCTGGTCCGCAAGAACTACGCCCTGTTCGACGTCCCCAAACGTCCGGTGTGGACCGACATCTGGTGAACGGCGGATCCGCCACGCCCGAACGACGGTCGCCTACCAGTGGATTCGCCTGATCCAGCGGTCCTCGGTGCACATCCAGTTACCCTGAGGTGATGCGATTCCCGGTTCGAAGGTATGTCCTGGCCGTACTCGCTGCCGCCGCATCGACGATGCTGCTGTGTACGAATGCCGCGGCGGCACCGCCGATCCAGCCGGTCGCGGCGCCGCTCGGCGGTGATTTCCTCTGGGGTGTGGCAAGTTCCGGGTTCCAGTCCGAAGGGCATGCGCCCGACAGCAATTGGACGCGCTACATTCCGTCCCATCCTGATTACGACGCGCTGCACGATTCGGTCGACTTCTACGACCGCTACGCGTCCGACATCGATCTGGCGGCGGATCTCGGGGTGCGGGTGTTCCGCATCGGGATCGAATGGGCCCGGCTGCAACCCGCGCCGGGGGTGTGGGACGAGGGCGCTTTCCGGTTCTACGACGCGGTGCTGGCAAAGATCGCGCAGGCGGGCATGCGGCCGATGATCACCCTCGATCACTGGGTGTATCCGGGGTGGGCGGTCGATCGCGGCGGTTGGCGCAATCCCGGGATGGTGGGGGACTGGCTGGCGAACATGCGCGCGGTGGTCGATCGTTATGCCGGCCGCGATCCGCTGTGGGTCACGGTGAACGAGCCCGCGGCCTATGTCTCGCACGAGGTGCGCAGGGGCAAGGCCGATCCCGGCGAGATGCTGGATCGGCTCGCGCAGGCACACAACGCCATCTACGACCACATCCATCAGGTGCAGCCCGGCGCCCAGGTCACCAGCAACGTCGGCTACGTCGCGGGCTCGGAGGCCGAAGTGAACGGGGCGTTCGTCGACCGCGTCGCGGCTCGGCTCGACTATGTCGGCGTCGACTACTACTTCGGGTTCGACCCCGCGCAGTCGGTGCTGGGTTCGGTCACCAGGGCGCTCGGTTCGGCCGTGCCGAACCCGCCGGGCATGAACATCTGGGATCTGCCGCTGCGTACGGAGGGCATCTACTATGCGCTGCGCCACTATTCGCAGCGTTTCCCGGGTAAACCGCTGTACATCGTGGAGAACGGCATGCCGACCGAGAACGGCGGCCCGCGGCCCGACAGCTACTCCCGCAGCGATCACCTGCGCGACACCGTGTACTGGATCCAGCGCGCAAAGGCCGACGGCATGAACGTCATGGGCTACAACTACTGGAGCCTCACCGACAACTACGAATGGGGCAGCTATACACCACGATTCGGCCTTTATACGGTTGACGTGCGCACCGATCCCCCCCTGACCCGCCGTCCCACCGACGCGGTCGGCACCTACACCCAGCTCGTCGCCGCGGGCGGCGTCCCCGATGACTACCGCCCGACCCGGGCACCGGCGCTCTGCATCCTGGTCGACCCGCCCGCCAGCTGCCTGACACCCGTCGCGGCACCGTAACCGCCTGGTACGCCAATCGATTACCCGAGAGGTAATCGACCCGCGCAGCGCGAGGTGAAGGCGGGCAGTTGGCCGGGCGTGCCCGAGGACTACCCGCCGACCGCGGCTGTGCAGGCGCTGCGTGCGAGTTCGCCCGGCGACTGAGCAGGTTTACTGCGGTGGCGGCAGGTGGGCGATCTGAATCGGTTCGGGTTCCCGGGATCTGGTGACGAGGATGCCGCGGCCCGGGGGCAAGCAGGTGGCGCGGACGTTGCCGCCGAACAGGTTTCCTTCGTCGGCCGGTGCGCTCATGAGCAGGGCGGCGGCGGACACCTCGCGCAGCCGGCCGAGCAGGCTGCCGTGCAGGGCTCGGGCCAGCCCGGCCGCCCGGCGGGTGAGCACCACGTGCAGGCCGACGTCGTAGGCGGTCGACAGGAACTCCAGCAGCGGCTCCAGCGGGTCGTCGCCGTCGGTGACGACCAGGTCGTGGTCGTCCACCACGACATAGCATTCGGGACCGGTCCACCAGGTGCGCTCGTGCAGTTGATGCGGGCCGATATCGGGTCCCGGGATGCGGGTCGCCAGCAGGTGGCACAGCTTGTCGATGGCGTCCGGAACCGCTGCGGCAGTACCGCAATAGGCCGTCAGGCGGTTCTCGTCCACCGCGCGCAGCAGCGTCCGCCGGTAGTCGATCAGCAGGATCTGTGCCTGCTCGGGTGTGGAATTCTCCACGATGCCGCGCAGGATGTTGTGCAGCAGGGTGGTTTTCCCGTAGCCCTGGTCGGCGAAGGCCATGAAGTGCGGCTGCGCCTCGAAATCCAGTGCGAGCGGCGATAATTCCCGTTCGCCGAGGCCGACCACCACGTGCGTGGCATCCTGGGTGACACCGGTGTGCAGCGCCGACCGGAGCACGTGGGTGCGCGGGATATCGAGCGGCAGCAGGCGCACCTCCGGCGCGCGGCGCGCACCGTAGATCGTGCGTAATTGCCGGGCGGCCGCCGCGATCCCACCCGGCAGGTGCTGCGGATCGGTATCCGCGTCCAGCCGCGGCAGCGCGATGAGCAGGTGCAACTTGTCCGGGGAGAGCCCGCGACCGGGATGCTCAGGTGGCACCGTGCCCGCGGCCTGCCGGTCCAGCTGAGAGTCGGCGGGATCACCGAGCCGCAGCTCGATCAGGGTGCCGATCGTTTCCGGCATGGCGAGCCGGGAGCGGGTCCATGGCGGCAGCGTGACCACGAGGTGGATACCGCAGGGCGGTCCCTGCGTCGCCACGGTGACCAGCGTCTGCTCCAGGGCGGGGTAGTCCTGCTGCAGTACATCGAGTCCGTCGACGATCAGGAAGACATCGCCGTACTCGTCGGCGGAGAGCGGATCCGCGGCGCGCCGGCCCGGCGGCAACTCCGCCAAACGCGCTTTGTGCGACCGGAATTCGTGCATCGAGGTGAGCCCGAGCTCGCGGAACCGCTGTTCTCTGCGCCCGACCAGCGCCGCGACCTCGGCGACGGTGCGCCGTACCCGATCCGAATCACGACGTCCGGCAACCGATCCCACGTGCGGGATGTCGGCGAGCCCGGCCAGCACGCCGCCCAGATCCAAGCAGTAGAACTGCACCTGCTCCGGGGTGTGCGTGGCCGCGGCGGCCACGATCAGGGTCCGCAGCGCCGTCGATTTGCCGGAGCGCGGTCCGCCGACGATCGCCATATGGCCCGAACTACTGGACAAGTCGGCGACCAGCACGTCCCGGCGGTGCTTGCGCGGTACATCGACGACCCCGATCGGCAGCCGCAGCGCGCCGGGCAGATCGGCCGACCGGGCGCTGTTCCACTGCCGCAGCAGCATGCCCACCGTCGTCGAATCGCCCAGCGGTTCGGGCCAGATCTGGTGCGCCACGGGGCCGTCGCGGCCGAGGGCGACGGCCAGCGATTCCGCTACCGGCCGGTCGACGCCGCCGCTGCCCGCGGTCGCCGGGCCCGGGCCGGACGCGTACGCCGCCCGGAAACGGGTGACGGTACCCGCACCGATCCGCAGGTAGCCGTATCCGGGGATCCGCGGCAGGTGATAGGCATCGGTGGTACCGAGCACAAGTCGGGACTCGGCGGGTGAAAAGGTGCGCAGCGCAATGCGATACGAAAGATAGCTGTCCAGCGCGCGCAACCGCCACTCGTCCGGGCGTTGCGTGCCGAGCAGCAGATGCATGCCGAGCGAACGGCCCAGCCTGCCGATCCGCACCAGCACATCGACGAAGGTGGAAGTCCCCGAGAGCAATTCCACGAACTCCTCGATCACGATGACGAGCTCGGGCAGCGGCGGCAGCGCCTTGCCGGTGGCGCGGGCCTGCTCGTATTCGCCGATCGTGGCGTACGGCCCGGCGTCCTGCAGCAACTGCTGGCGTCGCTCGATCTCGCCCGCGAGCACCTGCTGCAGCCGTTCCCGCAGATAGAGATCCTGTTCCACATCGCGGACATGACCGGCCAGATGCGGCAGGCAGCTCAGCGGCTGGAAGGTCGCGCCGCCCTTGAAATCGACGAGCAGGAAGTTCACCCGGTCCGGGGGATGGTGCAGGGCCAGCCCGAGCACGATGGTGCGCAGCAGTTCGGACTTGCCCGCGCCGGTCGCACCGACCACCAGCCCGTGCGGTCCCATGCCACCGTCGCCGACCTGCTTGAGGTCGATGAACACCGGTTCGCCGGGTCGTGTCGCGCCGATCGGAATCCGCAACATCTCACGCGGCGACCGATCCTGCCACCAGCGGGTGAGATCGAGCACCGCGACATCGCCGATACCGTGCAGCGCGGCGAAATCGACGTCGACATCGGCGCCGGTCTGCCCGGCCCCGGCCCCCGCCGCGCTGTGCCGGGCGCGCAGCCGGGCCACCAGATCCGCTGCGCCATCGGTCATGTCGTCGACCAGCGTGGGGTCGGCGGGTGGCTCGCGAATGTCGGGCACCGCGATCCGGAAGGGCTGCTGCTGGTGCAGGGCCCACCCCGGCCCTTCGGGTAGGCGCAGCGCACGCTCCGGGTCGATCCGGGAGTCGCCCGGACGGTGCAGGCGTAGTTCGATCTGCACGGTCAGCAGCCGGGCCATCCAGTCCGGCACGTCGTTCCAGTCCCGGACGGTGGCAATGACGTGCACGCCGAACTCCGGTCCGGCATCGGCGATCCGCCGCACCATCTCCGGCACCCGGGGCAGCTCCGCGAAATCGTCCCAGCGGTCCAGGATCAGGAACAGGTCCGGCACCGGCCCCTCGGCCAGGGTGGCGCGAACCGCCCGCAGATTGGCGGGGGAGTCGATGGTGTGCTTGCGGTACAGCCGCTTTCGGCTGCCGATCTGCTCGAGCATGCGCCGCAACAACGCGTCCACCTGTTCGGGCTCGTCGTCACCGACCACGTCCGCGACATGTGGCAGGTCACGCATGGAGCCCAGGCGATTACTCGATTCCAGGACATGGATCCGCGCTTCGTCCGCCGAGTGGGTCAGCACCAGCGCGGCGACCAGGGTGCGCAGCAGCGTGCTCTTGCCCGAACCCGCCCGGCCGACGATGAGCAGGCCGTCGTCCGCCCCGGCGAACTCCAGCTGCACGATATCGCCCGCCGTACCGTCGGACCGGCGCTGCCTGCCGATCGGCACGGCCAATCGCGAAGTGCCCCACCAGTTCTCCGCGCGCAACCCGGCGTCCTCGTCCACCTGTTCCAACCGGCCGAGCAGACTGCCGAGCAGCACCCGGTCGCCGCTGTCGCTGGCCCCGGGGGTCCGGCGCCGGGTGCGGGCGATGAACACCTCGTCGTTGAGAAAGCCGTAGTGACTGGGTGTTTGGCGATCGGTGCGGCGGCGCACCTCCTCGCTGACATAGGTCCACAGGTCGTGCGTGCTGATCTGACCGGTGCCGTTGCCCGCCAATCCCGCGGTGGTGATGCCGCTGACGATGGCCGAGGTGAACATCGACAGCGGCACGGAATCCTCGGTGGCGGGCCGGATTCCGTCCTCGGCGATCTGCACGCCGGTGCAGGCGGTCATCACGCAGATACCGTCGCCCGCGACGAGGTGCTGGCCGACCCCGTCGTCGATGCCGCCTGCCGCCTTGATCACATCGCTGCCGAGGAAAGCTCCGCTGTAGCAGCAGTCCAGGAGGATGACCTTGGCCGCGGCGCTGGACTCACGGATCAGCTCCTTGATGAACGAGGACGACACCGCGGAACTACTCGGCAGCGTCGGATCCGTATTGCAGGCGGCCAGATACAGATTGCGACTCGTGCGAAAGCCGTGCCCGGAGTAATAGAACAGCACGAGATCTTCCGAACGCGCGGTGCGGAACAATCGTTCGATGCTGCGCTCGATCTCGGTCTTCGACTCGTTGACCAGGATCTCCGCGGGCTGGAACGCGCCGATGCTGGGATCGTGCAACAGGTTTCGCAGCTCGCGGGCGTCCGAGACCGGTGCGTAGAGCTGCGAGATCGACGTCGAATGAAAGGTGTCGTTGGCGACGAACAGCGCGATCCGGCGGCCCCGGGGGCTAGTCATCGCCGAACAGACTCCGTAACTGATCGACGACGCCGTCGACCTGCCCATCGGTCGGCCGGACGATCGTGACGCCACGGTTGCCCTTACGGACCGTGACGGATTCGGCCCGGTTCCGCGCGAGAAACCGGATGACGATATCGCGGACCGCCCAGGACGCGGCACTGAGCGCACCCCCGGACACGAGCAACTGACCGAGCTCGACCGCGGTACCGGACTTCGTCCCGGAACGGCCGGCCTTGGTCACCGGCTCGACCGCCACGCCCGAGATCTCGCGCAGCTCCCCGGCCAGCTCGTCGGCCAGTTGATCGAGCCGCTGTTCCTCCCGCGGATCGACGGTGACGATGAACAACACGTCGGCCATCGATATGCCTCCCCTTTTCGACTGCCGCATCCCACGGCACACCGTCATTCTAGTGCGTGAGACGCCGAACGAGCTGCGGTCTTGCACCTATGGGATAACAACAGTGTCCCCGGCGCGGCGGTCGCTTCCGCCGTGCGTGCTCACCAGTCGTGGCTGATGATCTTCGAATTGCGCAGTGCCCGCAGGGTCGCCGTGGTCATGCGGTCGCGCAACTGCCCGACCCGCGCGGTCCACTGCCGGGTGAACCCGGGATCGGCTTCCAGCCCCTCCCACAACCGCCGCAACTGCGGCGCGGTGTGCGCGCCCGGCATCCAGAGCGGCACAAGCTGTTCCAGCACGGGCACGAGCTGCTCCAGCACCATCTCGGTCTCGTGGTCGGCCCTGGCGCCGCGGTCGGCTACCTGGCCGATGGTGGTGAGCAGCCAGTCGTGGATCGCGAGGTCCTCGCAGAAGCGCTGTGCCACAGCGGCATCCTGCGGCCCCAGGGTGAGTCGCACGGTGCGCAGCGTGTCGCCGGCCAGATGAAACGCGAAGTGGGGTCGGCCGTCCGGCTCCGGCGACACCTCGACGGACCAGCGCAGTCGCGTGCTGCCCGCGCGGAACGGCACCTTCTGGTCGAGTCGCGGGTCGACCCGGGTGAAGGTGGACATGCGCTGACTGACCGAGGTCAGGTCGAGCTGCTCGGTGTCCTGCGCGTGCAGGTGGCCGTCCGCGATCCGGCCGGCCGGCCGCGCGCCGAGCGCGCTCACCGCGTCGACGGTGCCCGGCCTGCTCAGGTAGTACGACCACGGTTGCCGGTCCTGCGCCCGCATCACCCTGGTGTGCGACGAGCCCTGTAACACCCGGCCGCCGATCACCACCGTGCGCGAGGCGACGGTGCCGATCACGTGAATGTGCTTGCCCGACATCGGGATCAGATCGCAATCCACGCCTTCGAAACGGTTCGGCGACACCACCAGCGGCATCGGCCGCGCCCGGGCGGTCACCGCGATACCGGGTTGCACCGCGCTCAGCAGCTCGACCCCGGCGGTCGTGTCCAGCGCGTTCCGGGACGGCAGCAGACAGGTGTGGATCTCGCCGAGCACGACCAGCGGTGGGTCGTCGGATGCCACGACGGCGTCGTTCATCTCACGCTCCGTCCGCGCGCGGAAGCTTGGCGACCTCGTCTACGAACATGTGGGACAACCGGCCGGTGACCTCGCGCGGGATCGTGATTCGTTCGCCCGCAGCGCGTTTGACGGCCTTCGCCAGGACTTCCTGATCGATGACGATATGGTCCAGAATGGTCTGCACCGCATGTTCGATCTTCACGTACTCCCGCGGCAGAATGGACAGCGCGCGGTAGGCCTCGAACGCCGCCGCCTGCGGGTTCAATTTGACCACCGAGGGCATTTCCCACCAGCGCTCCGGCCACGGCCCGTCGTGCGGCTGCGGTTCGACCACCGCTTTGCCCTCGTAGCGCACCATGCCCAGACGCAAGAGCTGCCAGACCGCGGCCAGGAACGGGCACGACCACCTGGTGTGCTCTTCCCCGTCCTTGTTGATCTGGGTGTTCCACAGCTCGATGTCCAGGAAGATGGTGTGCTCGCGGGACGCGAACTCCTCGGGCGTGCGGTATTCCGCCACCTGCATCGCCTGCGCCGAATCGTGGTCGGAGGAGCGACGTCCGTTGCACAACCAACCGGACTCGACATCCGGCGGGCGCCGTCCCGTCGTCTGCTTCAACGGCTCGGCGACGACCCAGGACGCGATCATCTCGGCCAGCTCGATCTGCTGCCCGGTCATCCTGCCGTTGACATACAGCGGTGTTTCCCAGCAGCCCGCCTCGCGCGCGAGATAGTCGATGCGCAGGTCGCAGTCCGCGGCGATACCGAGCACCTTCGGCAGGATCTCACTCGGTTTGGTATTCGCGCCGAAGTAGTCGTCGATCAGGAAACACGTACTCACCCGCGCGGATTCGCCGTACTCCGCCTTGGCATCCCTGGTGTACAGATCGACCAGCCGGGCCACCTGCCGAAAATGGGCGCGGATCTTGTCCTCGCCGTTCACCAGGCTCTTCATATAGAAATGCCCGGTTTCGATGGAGAGGTGCGCGAAGTTCACGCCGGCCACCGGAACCTGCTCGGTCGCCTCGCTGTAGACGGTGACACCGTTCATCGTCAGTAGAGCCTCTCCCACGTCGCGACGTTCATGAGGCCGTCGGCCAGTTCCTCGAAAGCCTCGACCGTGCCTTTGTTCGCGATATTGCGGTCGACGTCGGAATCGAGGATCAGCTGCTCGCGCCACTGGAGCATAGGTTCCACCGGAGTGGTGCCCAGCGTGACACTCTCGCCGAGCTGATTTCTTTGCGCCAGATATTCCAGGGCCTTGTTCTGTTCACGTAACCAGGCCCACTGGGGCCCGCGGTCCTTGTCGCCTTCACCCTCGTTCGTGTCCGGCACCGCGGTGCGGACGTAACGGACCGAGTCCAGCAGCCTGCCCGCGTCGTGCCCGCAACTCGTACCCGTCTCCAACAGGCCGTTCGGGCCGTGCACCAGCCCGTTCGCGGCCAGAATATGCTGGCGCGTCCACCGGTGGAAGACCAGCCAGCGCGACTCGACCGCCTGCAGCGGATCGGCGGCCGTGGCGCGCAACACGATCTCCAGGGCCGCCGATCGGCCCGCGCTGAGGTCCACGAATATCACATCGAATTCTTGCTGACAGATCACCATCAACTCGATGCATTTCTTCACCACCTGCTCGGTGACCGCGAATTCACCGCCCCCGCGGTCACCGGGAAACAGCGTGAGCTCGTACGGATGCCTTATGGCACGCAGGTTCTCACGATTGGTCTGCGACCGGATATCGTAGCGGACCGGCGGGTTCACCGCGCCCGTGAAATACTGGTGCAGGCCGTTACCCTCGACCACGCCGCGATCCATCTTCTCGATTTCGAACAGCGCGCCCGAGGTGGGCGAGCCGAAATCGAAATCGAGATAGGCGACTCGGTAATCCTTCGCGCTCAGCCGATAGGCGAGATTACAGCTGGTCACCGAGCGTCCGGTGCCGCCTTTGTCCGAGGTCGAGAAAACCAGGATGGAATCGCTCAAGCTACTCACCTCTCCTGGCATCGAGGCTGGCCACTTCCAGCGCGTCCAGCTCACGCAACGCCTGATCGCAGAGACTGAACGCCGTCGCGGGCCGCTCGTCGATCAAAACGCTTGCGCGCAAAAGGTTTTTCTCGATGTTCTCCAGTGCCCGGCGATTCGGCGTGTTGTCCTTTTCGCTGAGGTCGAGGAATCGCTGGTTGAGCAGGTGATCGGCTTCGTCGAGCAGTTCCAGCGCCCGCGTCACCGAGGTGGGGGACCGGAACGGCGGATTCTGGTACGACGCCTCGGCGACGACCAGGCACTCGATGATGCGTTCGGTGAAGTACCAGGAGGGTTCCTGTACCCGGTCCGCGATGGGCTCGACCGGCTCGCCGGTCGGCGACGGCTCGGCGAACACGCGCGCCGCGTCGTCCCACAGGCCCTTGGCCGGCCCGGCCGGAAAAGCGCGCCGCTCCAGATGATCCATGGTCGCCTGGGCCAGTTCCAGCAGTTGCCTGCGCGTCGACAGCGTGCGCGACAGCTGCGCCGCCTGCAGGATGCGCTTCAGCAGCATCGGGCCGTAGTCCGAGACCGACCAGGCCAGCACCGGTCCGTTGTCGATGGCCTCGATGCCCCGCAGGGTCAGCAGCACGCCCGGAATATGCAGGGCCCGTGCGGGATCGTGCTCGGTGAGCCTGCGGGTGATCCGGCCGCGGCGGGCCAGCTCGTCGAAAATCTTGGTGGCCCTGGTGAGGTCGTCGTCGTCGGCCTCGCGGGCGATCAGGTCCTGGATCAGCAGACCGGAGACGCAGAGACTGAAGTAGTCGGACTCCTCGCCGTCGGAGGTCCGCCAGGGAATGTCCTCGAGCGGCCAGTCGCCGTCGCCGTACCGGGCCATGGCCGACCAATACCGTTGCGCGAGATCCCAGCGCAGTTGCAGCGCGTCGGCCAGGCGCCGCTGGTCGGCATCGAGCAGATCCAGCTCGCGGGTGCGCGGCTGGGTCAAGTCGTTGATGCCGTCCAAGGCGGTGATGGTGAAGTAGAGATAGGGCTGCCCGATCGCGTAACCGTCCGATTTGGCGGTCGGTACGTCGACGAAGTCGATGACCTCGGCGCCCTGGACCACGCCCCAGCTCCAGCCGCACTCGAACATCAGCGCGGGGCTTTCCAGGTCGGCCTGCGGGGTCTTGTTCAGCGTGACATCGCGCAGCAGCCGGCCGCGGACGCGTTCGAGCCGCCTCGCGACGCCGCTCACCACCGAATCCGGTTCCGCGCCAGTTTGATTGAACATGCTGAGCATCGCGAGACCACGCTTGGTCTCGGGATCCACCGACAGCACGACGAAACTGCGCACCAGGCCGATCATGGCGGCGGTGAGCCGCTTCCTGAGCCGTTCCTCGACCGGCTTGATCAGGATCTCCAGCCGCGGCTGATCGCCGCCACCGGTCGGATCGCGCAGGGCGCGAAGGTATTGCAGTCCGGCCAGGCAGAGCGACAGCGACATGGAATAGGAGTCGACCACGTCGACTTCTCGCTGCTTTTCGGATGCTTGCTCACCCGCGCCCGCGCGCAGGTAGCTGCCCGCGGAAAAGACCGGCTCCTCGTCGCGCTCGTAGCGGCGCAGGTAGTCGTCCAGGATCTCGACGATCTTCAGACCGATGCGGCGTTCCCGGCCGAACGGTTTGAGCGTGGCCCGCACGTCGTCGGCGATCTGGTCGGGATTGTGCAGCGCGAAGCTGGCGATCTGGGTGGCGGGGTAGAGCAGGCACAGCAGTTGTTCTGCGTCACTGATGGAGTTCGAGCCGTCCCGCCCGCCCCACACCCAGGTATCGTCTCGGTAGCAGGCCGCCAGCAGGGAACTCCATACATTCAGAATCTGCCGCCGTGGCTGGATTCTCATGGATCGCAGCCTTTCTCTCTCGCTCAGAGGACCACATCACAAGGGAGCGCCCGGCAATAGAAGCCGACCGCCCAGTCTTCTTATCTCGACTAAACATGCACTCGGACAACGCTGTTCGCGGTCAGGTGATGACCTGACCATACTTATTGTCTGTGACTGGAGCGTATCGCGTTTGTAACTCCGTAAACCCGGCAAATTTCGCCTGAAGCGCGAGCAGCCGACGACGCCCCCGGCAGGGGCGAAGCGCATCCGCTGCAGATCGGATGCCGTCGGCCGTGCGAATCTACACCACCGCCGAGGGCGACCGCAGCCGAGTTCGGCACCGGGCGGCCCCTGCGGCGAAAGCCGGTCCGACCAGCCCGTCACCACCCGCTCGAGCTGGTGAAACCTCGGTGCAACCGGCGTGAGACGGCACTGCGGCACAGTGGTCTGTGGCGGAGACGCCGGACGAGTCGGGAGGAGCGCGGAGTGCTCGAGGTCGAGGTGTTGATTGTCGGCGGCGGGCCGGTCGGGCTGACGGCCCGTGCTCTGCTGCAACGCTGGGGAGTGCGCACACTCGTGGTCGAGAAGCGCCGCGAACTCTCCCCGTTTCCCAGGTCGCGGTTGATCAACGCCCGAACGATGGAGATCTTTCGCGGGCTCGGCATCGCCGAGACCATCACCGCCCGGGCCTTCCCGCCGGAGTACGGGCGCATTCGTTTCCGGGATCGGTTGCTGGACAAGGATTTCGCCTCGGCGGCGATGGTCGGGGTGGACGCGCCGATCCCGGCGAGTCCGGTGCTCGGCGTGGTCAGTTCGCAGGATCGATTGGAGCCGACGCTGCTCGCGGCGGCGAGCACCCCGGTGCGCTTCGAGGTCGAGGCCGTCGAGCTGGCCGAAGCCGCCGACGGTGTCGTGGCGACGCTGATCGATCGGAGCAACGGGACCACGACCGAGGTCCGCGCCCGCTATGCGATCGCTGCCGACGGCGCGAATTCCGGTGTCCGGCAAAGCCTTGCCATCGGCGTCACGGGTCCCGGGGTACTGAGCCGTGCCACCTCGGTGGTCTTCGACGCGGACCTGCCGAGCTGGCGGGCCGAACAGCCCGCGGGCGTCTACTTCACCATGCAGGGATCGTTCGCTCCGCTCTACCCCGAGGGCGGTTGGCTGTGGTTCGTGCCGACACCCGACGACGTGGCCGACGCCGACTGGTCCGCCCTGCTCGCGCACGCGCTCGGCCCGCAGGTATCGGCCCAGGTGCTTCGGGTACAGCACTGGGAGATGAACGCCCATGTGGCCGAACGCTTCCGGGCCGGGCGCATACTGCTCGCCGGGGACGCCGCGCACGCACTGCCGATCGTCGGCGGCCTCGGCATGAACACCGGCGTCGCCGACGTGCACAACCTCTGCTGGAAGCTGGCGGGGATACTGCGCGGATGGGCGGGCCCGAAGCTGTTGGACACCTACGAGATCGAGCGCCTGCCGGTGGCCCATCGGACCCTGCGGCAGGCCGTCGAGAACACCCGGCTCATGCTCCAGGTGCAGCACGGCCGCCCCGATCCGCGGCCCGACAGCTCCCCGGCGAAGATCGAACTGCCTTGGTCCGAACAGTATTTCGCACAGATGGGGCTGGTACTCGGCGTCAGCTATCGCTCGGCCGCCGTGCACACCACCGACAGCGTGGCGGAATCCACTGATATGGGCACGGAGTACGTGCCCACCGCACTGCCGGGCCATCGCATGCCGCATCTGTGGCTCGCGAACGGCCGGTCCACGCTGGACCTGCTCGGCGCCTGGTTCACGCTGCTCACGCCTGCGCCGGACGAGTGGAAGCAATCAGCGCTGCCATGGCCGCTGCGCATCGAGACCCTTGCCGGGGCGCATGCCGACCACTGGGGGCTGGGAACCGACGGCGCGCTGCTCGTCCGGCCCGACGGGCATATCGGCGCCCGGTGGGCGGCCCGGCCGGACGCGGAATCGGCTCTCCGCGAGGTACTGACCGCGATTACCTGCGCGCAGAGTTGATGCGGTCCGCGAAATCCGGCCTGCCGAATTCCGGGTGCACCGAGTGAAGCCACACCTGAACTACTGCCGCATTTCGAGAAATGATTCCGCACCGACCCGGGGATACCTCATTTATAGGGGCATTGATAGATCACGAACCAGGCCACCAGACATGCCCATTGGCTATAAGGCCAGCTAGACCCCAGCGAACAAGATTGGTTGTCAAGGGGAATAGCGCCCGACGTGTCCGATTCCACACTGCCCGCAACCATTCCACCCAGTAACACTCGGCACCCCGGCCACGACGTCCTCGGTGACGCATGGCCCTCGGGGGGGCCTTGTCCGTCACCTTGCCGGTAATGGATTGGGGATAAGGACATGGCTTTTCGCGAGTTCTTCGCGCGACATCGGATCGCCTCGGCGGTCGCGGCGCCGGCGGTGCTGGGCGTGGCGGCGGCGGTGGCCGCCACGTTCGCATTGACGTCGTCACCACAGACCAGGGATACGCAGCTCACGACGTCGGTGACCGAGTGTCATGACATGGTGACGGTCTCGGTGGCCGGACGCAACGACACCCCGGTGGCGGGAACCACGAAGCTGCTCCTCGGCGCGGACGGCAAGGAACTGCCCGCCGCGATGGCCGGTGACCACAACAGCGAGTGGGTCGATCCGGTGGTCAACGCGCCGAACGGACAGGTGGAGCCCGGCTCGTACGCCGCGGTCTACATCGCCTATCCGGCGAACATGGCCACCTACGAGGACGCGGTCAACGCCGGCGCCGCGAACACCGAACAGGTGATGCGCGAGATCTCGAAGGCCTGCCCGGACACCAAGTTCTCGATCGTGGGCTACAGCGAGGGCGCCGATGTCGTGCGCCGCGTCGCCCAGAAGATCGGCCATCAGGAGGCGGGCCAGGACGGCGCGTACGGGATCGTCGATCCCGACGATGTCCTCGGCGTCGTGATCCTCGCCGACGCGGGACGCAGCGCGGGCGACGGACCTTTCCCTGGCTCGAAGGATCCGTTCGGCAACCCCGACGGCTTCGACCAGAAGTATCAGAACGGCAAGAATCCCGTACCGGGCCAAGGCGCGTTGCCCGGCACCAGCGGTGATTTCGGCAAATTGAACGGCAAGATCGCCTCGTTCTGCTCCGACGGCGACCTGACTTGCTCTGCGCCGGAGAACATTTCGCTGTTGCAACTGGTGGTCAACGTGGGCAGGCAGATCAATGTCGACGCGCTCGAACGAGACGGGCTGACCCCGGCCACCGGCCAGGATGTCGCCGTCGTGCTCGGCCGGATCGCGATGACCGCGTTCGCCGATATCGCCGCCAACCCGAACTGGATGAAGAGCGACGAGACCTTCCTCCAGGTGCTGTTGAAGGTGTCCGATCCCGCCTACAAGCCGGGTCAGCCGCCGGCCACGACCCCGGTGAAAGCCGATGCGATCGCGGCCGACGACATGTCGCCGCTGGCGTACCTGCCGCAGAAGATCCTGAACGAGATCATCGGTCTCATCGTGACGAACCAGAACACCATTCCGGTGGTGATGAGCGATCCGTACAAGCTCACCCTCGGGCCGAACCACACCGGCCACCACTTCGACTACTGGAAGGACGCCGATCCCGCCAACGGCAAGCCGCTGACCTCCGCCGAATACGCGGCGGCGTGGATCACCCACCTGGCCAAACAGGCGCAGGAGGGCAAGAAGATCGACAAGAACGCCAAGCCGGAACAGGCGGACGTGGAAGCGGTGTACAAGGCGGCCGCGGCCACCAGCACCAGCAAGGCCGCCCCGACCAGCACGACCGCGGCGCCGACCGGTACCAGCGCCGCGCCCACGGTCAGCACGACGCCGTCCACCACGGCGCCGACCACCACGCCGGCACCGGCCACGACCCCGCCGGTCACGACGACCACCTCGGCCCCGTCCGAGATCGCCGCGCCGATCGACACCACCAAGTCGGCCCCGTCGGCGACCAGCACCACGGAATCCGCCGCGCCCACCGCCACGAGCACCGTGGCTCCGGCCACCACGAGCACCGTGGCACCGGCCAACTGAGTTCGGCTCGCACCAGGCGAACGGCGTCACCGGAGCACCGGTGGCGCCGTTCGCCTTAGCCGGTACCGCTGTGCTGCAATGGAATCCACTATGACCCCGCCTGCGCCGACCGGGCATGGACCACCGCACACGGGTGGCCGAAAGACGCCGATGCCCCGATATTTCGGGGCAAGTGGCCTGGTCTGCGCATCGCGAAGTGGATCTGTCGGATGATCCGATCTCCTGTATAAGCTCGCGTTCGATCGAAAGCGAGTGCCGCATGCCAGTAATTCGAACCTGCCGGAACGTGCCGTGTCGACCGGGGGCCGGGCGATGACGCAGCGCGGGTGGGCACTGTTCCTCGCGATGGGCGTGATCTGGGGCGTGCCGTACGCGATGATCCGGATCGCGGTGGACGATTTCGATCCGGTGGTGGTGGCGTTCGGCCGCACCCTGATCGGCGCGCTGGTCCTGTTGCCGATCGCGTGGTACACCAAGGCCCTCGGCCCGGTGTTCAAGCGGTGGCGCCCGCTGCTGCTGTACACCGTGGTGGAGATCGTCGGACCGTGGCTGTTCATCGGCTTCGCCGAGACCACGCTGAACAGTTCGACCGTCGGCCTGTTGATCGCCGCGGTCCCGCTGATCGCGGTGGTGATCGTGACCAAGCTCGGCCACGACCGGTTCGACCGGCGCCGGCTCACCGGGCTGATGGTCGGATTCGCGGGCGTGGCCGCGCTGGTCGGTCTCGACATCGATCTGTCCAACCCGGCCGCCATCGGCGCGATCGCGCTGACCACCGTCGGTTATGCGCTCGGCCCGATCGTGATCAACCGCTCGCTGGCCGATCTGCCCCCGCTCGGCGTGGTGACCGCCTCGCTGCTGATCGCCGCCGTGGTGTACGCGCCGTTCGCGGTATTGCGCAGGCCGGCAAGCTATCCCGCCGATGCCACGCTCTCGGTGCTCGGCCTCGCGCTGGTGTGCACCGCCGCGGCGTTCCTGCTGTTCTTCGCGCTGATCTCGGAGGTCGGCCCGGCCCGCGCGACCGTGATCACCTACATCAACCCCGCGGTGGCCATCGTGCTCGGCGTGAGCGCGCTCGGCGAACCGCTGACCGCGGGCATGGCGATCGGCTTCCCGCTGGTGATCTTGGGCTCCATCCTCGGTACCGCGCGCAGCCGGGAAGTCCACGAGGACGCGCTGACCTGCTCGCCCGCCGCCCCCGAAGCCGCCGCGCAATTGCCGGAGCGCCCGCCGGATCAGCAGCCGGATCTGTCGGTGCGCGGGTGAATGATGAGGCGGTGGTTGATCATCCGAACGCACCCGATGTAGCCGTCACCCGCGCGTCCTATGACGAGATGGCCGAGCTCTACACCGAATTCGCCAGGAACCATCTCGCGGGCAAACCATTCGATCGCGCGATACTGGGCGTCTTCGCCGAACTCGTGCGCGGCCCCGTCGCCGATATCGGTTGCGGGCCAGGGCGATTGACGACGCACCTGGCCGGTCTCGGCGTCGACGTCCGCGGCATCGATCTGTCGCCGGAGATGATCCGCATCGCCCGGCGGCAATACCCGCAGCTGTCCTTCGAGGTGGGCTCGATGGAGCGGTTGGCGCTCGCCGACGACTCCCTCGGCGGCATCCTCGCCTGGTATTCGCTCATCCACGTGCCACCCGAACGCGTGCCGGGAGTGTTGAACGAGTTCTATCGGGTACTCGAACCAGAAGGACACGCGCTGTTGGCTTTCCAGGCGTTCGACGGAACCGATGCCGTAACAGCGTTCGACCACAAAGTGGCTCGCGCCTACCGCTGGTCGCCCGAGCGGATGGCCGAGTTGCTGCGCGATGCCGGGTTCGAGGTCCGCGCCCGGCTGATCCGGCAGCCGGATCCGGACGAACGCTTTCCGGAGGGTTGCCTGCTGGCGGTGAAGCTTCGCCAATAGCCGCGCAGGCATCAGCCGGACCAGGTATTTTGGTGATGTCGCGCAGGATTCATGGCTGCGCGTGGCCCACCCGACAATGTGGTCGATTCGATTGCAACCCACACCACTGTCGTCAGGGGGCGACCCAACCATGGAACTCATCGCACCGGTCGATGCCGTCTTCTTGCTCGCCGAATCGCGGGAACACCCGATGCACGTCGGCTCGCTTCAGCTCTTCGAAGCGCCCGAGGACGCCGGACCCGATTTCGCCCGGCTCACCCACGAAAAGTTGCTGGCGGCCAAGGAGATCGACTCGACCTTCCGCAAACACCCCGCCACCCTGTTCGGCGCGCCACAAATGGCCTGGAGCCGGGCCGAGGACGTGGAACTGGGATACCACCTGCGCAGGCTCGCGCTACCGAGCCCGGGCCGGATCGACCAACTGGTCGAACTCGCCTCCGGGCTGCACAGCACGCTGCTCGACCGGCATCGCCCGCTGTGGGAGATCTATCTGATCGAGGGTCTCGCGGACGGCCGGTTCGCGGTGTACTCGAAGATGCACCACGCCTTGATCGATGGCGTCTCCGCGCAGCGCGTCCTGCAGCGCACGCTGACCAGCGACCCGGCCGACGCGCAGCCGCGGGTGCCGTGGAATCTGCCGCAGCGTCCGCGGCGGGAGAGCACCGGTGCAGCCGGCGGACTGCGCGGCGCGGCCCGAAACCTGTTGTCCGCCGCGGGATCCGGTGCCGCCATGGTGCGGGTGGCGCGGCAGGCCCTGGTGCAGCAGCAGCTGACGTTGCCGTTCGAGGCGCCCCGCACGATGTTCAACGTGCCGATCGGCGGCGCCCGCCGCACCGCGGTCCGGTCGGTGCCGTTGGAACGGATCAAACAGGTGAAGAAGGCGACCGGGTCGACCGTCAACGACGTGGTGCTGACCATGTCGTCCGGCGCGCTGCGGTCCTATCTCGCCGAGCGGGATGCGTTGCCGGACAAGCCGTTGATCGCGATGGTGCCGATGTCGCTGCGCTCGGCCGACGACACCGAGACCAATGGCGTGAAGGTCGGCGCGGTGCTGTGCAACCTCGCCACCGATATCCCCGACCCGCTGGAGCGACTGCGCGTGGTGAGCGAATCCATGCGCAAAAGCAAGGACGTCTACAGTTCGCTGTCCAGCACGCAGACCATGGCGCTGTCCGCGCTGATGCTCAGCCCGCTCGCGCTCAGCCTGCTGCCCGGGCTCATTCCGCTGACCACGCCTGCCTTCAACATCGTGATCTCGAATGTGCCCGGCCAGCGGGAACCGATGTACTGGAACGGTGCGCGCCTGGACGCGACCTATCCGATGTCGATCCCGTTCGACGGCCAGGCCGTGAACCTCACCCTGACCACCACCGCGGATCACCTCGACTTCGGCGTGGTGGGCTGCCGCCGCACCGTGCCGGAACTCCCGCGCCTGCTCGACCACCTGGAGCACGCGCTGACCGAGTTGGAGGAAGCCGCCGTCTGAAAGACCCATTCCGAGCAAAACTAGAACGTGTTACTGTCGAGTGATGGTGCACCGACCCGTCGAGGAAGCCGCTGCCGCGTCATGGCGATATCTGCGGCTCGCGGCCGAATCGGCGAGTCGGAGTCCGGCGACGGACCGGCACCCACTGCGGACAATCATGTAACTCGTTCTAGGACAGCTGCGCGTCGTTCGTCGCGACGCCGCGGCGAGGGAGACCAGCACGCCATGCGTACCGAAATCTGCGAGCGGCTCGGGATCGAATTCCCGATCTTCGCGTTCACCCACTGCCGCGACGTGGCGGCCGCGGTCAGCAATGCCGGCGGGCTCGGCGTGCTCGGTGCGGTCGGCTTCACCGCCGAGGAACTCGAGGTCGAGCTGGCCTGGCTCGACGAGCACGTGCACGGCGTGTACGGCGTCGACCTGGTCATCCCGAGCAAATACGAGGGCAAGGGCATCGACGGCCTCACCCCCGAGGAACTCGAGGCCAAGCTCGCGGAGTTGGTGCCGCACGGTCATCGCGATTTCGCCGAGAAGATCCTCGCCGATCACGGCGTCCCGCAGTTGCCCGACGGCGAGCGGCACAACCAGTTGCTCGGCTGGACCGCGACCACCGCCGCCCCGCAGGTGGAGGTGATCCTGCGGCATCCGAAGGCCAAGCTGGTCGCCAACGCCCTCGGCACACCGCCGGACGACGTGATCAAGCAGGTGCAGGATTCGGGCAGGCTGATCGGGGCGCTCTGCGGCTCGGTGAAGCACGCGCTCAACCACAAGAACGCGGGCCTGGACTTCGTGGTCTGCCAGGGCACCGAGGGCGGCGGGCACTGCGGCGAGATCTCGTCACTGGTGTTGTGGCCGCAGGTGATCGACGCCGTCGGCGATCTGCCGGTGCTGGCCGCGGGCGGCATCGGCAACGGCCGCCAGGTCGCGGCGGCGCTGGCGATGGGCGCGCAAGGCGCGTGGACCGGATCGCTCTGGCTCACCGTCGAGGAGGCCAATGTGCCGCCCGCGCAGATGCAGACCTACATCGACGCCACCAGCCACGACACCGTGCGTTCCCGGTCGTGGACCGGCAAGCCGTGCCGCATGCTGCGCAACGACTGGACCGACGCCTGGGAGCAGGCCGACACCCCCGACCCGCTGCCCATGCCGTTGCAGATGATGGTGGCGCTGGACGGCGTCAAGCGCGGGCACCGCTACCCGGAGGCGGCCAAGGACGTGAACTTCAATCCGGTCGGCCAGGTGGTCGGCATGATGCAGCGGGTCGAACGCTCCGCCGACGTGGTCGGCCGGCTGATCGAAGAGTACGTCGAGGCGTGCGATCGCCTCAGCAAACTCAACGGCTGATCATTCCGGCCATTCCGGCCAGCCCTTTTCGCGCAGCACCGGGTCGGTGATGCCGCCCCAGCAGGTGAGCTGGTCGGTGTCCCACCCGGCCAGCTCCGCCCCGTTCGCGTAGACAGATTGGAAGAACTCGAGCGCGGCGCCGACCGGATCGGCGGCCGCGCGCGCTTCGTCGTAGGCGTAGTAGGCCGAGTGCCCGGCACCGGAGGCGACCCAGCGGGCGCCGTTCGGGGTCAACGAGCGCTCGGCCAGCCCGGCGGGTTCGGGCGCGGTGTAGCTGTAGAAGGTCGGCTCGGGCACCTTGTCGTCGCCGAACCAGAACCCGGAGCTGATCACCTCGCGCGAATACGCCTCGCGGGTCACCGAATCCACCGAGTCGGGCAGCTCGACATGGCGTGGCGAGAACCGCTGCACGGCGATGTCGAAGGTGTGCCAGAACAGCTGGACCGGGCTGATCTTGCCCGAATAGGTGGCGCTGAACTCCTCCAGCACCCGGCCCACCTGACTCTGCACGCGGAACGCGTGCCGCACCTTGTCCGGGTCGTAGTGGCGGTGCTCGTCGTCGTCCTCGAACGGCCGTCGTGCGTCCGGCAGGTCGAACGGGTAGGGGTGCGCCAGTTCGACGTTCACGTCGAGGTCGCGCAGGCCGTGGCGCACCGCGCCGTAGAAGGTGGCGACGGACTGGTCGACCAGGTCGATCTCGGCTTCGGCGCCCTGATCGGTCGCGATCCGCAGCACGTGATCGAAGAAGTCGAACGCGCAGGTGAACACCGGCCCGGAGCGCGCGGAGCCCAGCGGCACCGTGGTCCAGCCGCGCGCGGTGAGCCGATAGGTCATATGCCACCAGTGGTTGCGCCGAATGCCCGCGGCCAGCGCCACCTTGCCGACGACCTGGGCGAACCGGTGCAGGGTCTCTTTGGTCGGCCGCCAGGATTCCAGCGGGATCGCGGGCAGCGGCTCGAATGCGACGGTCATGAGAAAAACGGTACGCCTGTACGAGTACCGCGCCGGGCCTGTTGCCACAACATGGGAGCAGACAGCTCACGCTGCGGCCACACTACTGTCTGAGACAGTATATACTCTGGGCCACGCGCTCGCTGCCGAAGCGCGCAGGGGATTTGCGCCTGGCGGTCCGCCGTATTCGCCAGCACAGTACTGGGAGTGTCCGGATGACAAAGCTTTTCACCATCGTCGCCATCGTGCTCGTCGTCGGCGCGCTCGCCGGGCTGGTGGCGCTCATCGTGTCCCGCCGATGGACCAAAGCGCTGCTCGCCGGCGGCGGCAACCCGATCAAGCCGGTGTCCGCAAAGGCGTTGCGCGGCTTCGTCGATGACAAAGCCGCTTTCGTCGTTACCGCCGAGCACACCTTCGACGCACCGCGCGACCGGGTGTGGGCGGCCCTGGACACCAACGGCTTGTTCTCCTGGTTGCCGCTGGTCAACGGCATGCGCTATCGCGACGACAACCGGGGCGTCGGCACCACGCGCGTGTTCGACGGGCTGCTGGTCGCGGGGGAGGAGCAGGTGATCGCCAGGGAGGAAGGCCATAGGCTCGCGTTGACCGCGACGAAGTCCTCGGTACCGTTTGTCATGAAGTCGATCACCGAGGAATACGAGCTTCACGGAAACGGTTCCGGTGACACGACTCTCACGTGGACGCTCGCGGTGCAGCCGCGCTTCGGCGCGCTGTTGCCGCTGCAACTCTTCGTACCACTGGCCCGTCCGGTGGCGCGCTGGAGCCTGCGTGGGTTAAGCACTCGGATCTGATTTCTTCCGGAGGTTCGGCATGTACCCGTGCGCCAATCGTCGCTGTGCCGATGCGGCACACCCCTCGATCGAATGCCCGAACCTGGTCCGCACGGACACGCCCTCCGGCCGAAACCTGTTGATCCTGGCGGTACTCGCGGTCTTGATCGTGGCGGCGCTGGTGCTCGCCGCGGTCACCGTCGGCAATCGCTGAGCGTTGCGCCGACCGCCCGCGCGTCGGTTGCGGCGGTCCGCGGGCCCGGCTCGGCATGCTGTCTGGGTTGGAAGTTTCTCGCGGTTTCGCTCTCGGTGATCGCTATCTCGTCCGCGCGAACGCGACCGACGACTGCCGGTGCCATCGCACTCGATGACATCGCGACAGCATCGGATTTGCTCAGTGCCAACATCTCCCGCCCGTCGGCCACGCACCCGACGGTCATGGATGTCCCGAGCTGCACCACCGCGATCCACAGGCAGTGGCGGTCGGCCGCGCGAAAGATGTTCGATACCAACTATTCGAGCAACGCGCCTCGATCGCGCACAACTTCAACCAACCGAAACACCGTGCAGTCAACGGAGAATACTGCCACCAGCCCAGCGCAACGTCCGCGCAGAAATGCGCGAACACTCACCTGGCTCCGAATCACATCGACCAATTAGCACTGATTGTCCCAGACAATTCCACGCGGAACCTCTGAGGAACACCGGCGCACGCCGGAAAACTGGGTACCCCACCACGTCCGAACCAGTCAGGCCGCCGCACCGTCCGCCGCGAAACCGGGCAACCAGCGCGCGACCGACTCGAGGAACGGCCCTTCGGCATCGAGTTGCGCGCAGACCCCTACCACCCCGGCGAACACCCGGCCCAGCATGGCCAGTTCGGGAATCTCGGTGGGCGCCTTCACCGCCCGGGTGTTGACCAGCGACACATTCTTCATGTCGAGGGCGCGGGCGGTGTGCCCCTGCAACAGCTCCCGGCTGATGTGCACGCTGTCGCCGTTGATCTGCGCGACGATCGGCGCGACCAGCCGTTCGATCGGGCCGAGCTCGAGCTCGTGCCCGGGACGCACGAAACCGTTGTCCCGCATCACCAGTACGAGCTGGTCGTAGTCCTGCTGCACGGCACAGCGGCCCAGCTCGCCGATCACCGCGGGGATGCCCGCGGGCAACGCGATGGACGCGCCGAAGTCGATGACGCCCAAGCGGCCGTCGTCGAGCAGCTGGAAGTTGCCGGGATGGGGATCGCAGTGCAGATAGCCGACCCGCACCGGCGCGGAGAGGGAGAACTCCACCAGCAGTGCGCCCGCGCGATCACGCTGTGCCTTGCTGCCGTTCGCGATGATCGCGGACAGCGGGGTGGCCTGCAGCCATTCCGAGACGAGCACTTTCGGCGCGCTCGCGATCACCCGCGGCACCCGGAAGTGCGGGTCGTCGGCGAACTCCTTGGCGAAGCGGCGCTGATGATCCGCCTCGATCCGGTAGTCGAGTTCGTCGGCCGTGCGGTCGATGAACTCGGCGATCAGCGCTTTGGTGTCCGCACCCGGCATCATGAGACCGAAAGCGCCGGAGAACATCTGGAGCATCTTGAGGTCCGACAGCAGGGCGGTGTCGGCGCCGGGGTACTGGACCTTGACCGCGACGTCGCGTCCGTCCCGCCAGACCGCGCGGTGCACCTGCCCGATGCTGGCGGCCGCGACCGGCTGGTCGTCGAAGCTGGTGAATCGCTCCCGCCAACGGGTGCCGAGCTGCTCGGCGAGCATGCGGTGTACCGCGGCCGTCGGCATCGGCGGGGCTTGTGATTGCAGCCGGGTGAGCGCCTCGCGATAGCGATCGGCGAACCGGGGCGGAATGCTGGCCTCGGCCACGCTCAGCGCCTGACCGAGTTTCATCGCGCCGCCCTTGAGTTCACCGAGCACAGCGAACACCTGATCGGCGGCTTTGTCGATGAGTTCGTCGTCGAGTTCGCCACGGGATGCGCCGGTCATCATCGCGCGACCGGTCGCGGTGACCCGGCGGGCCATGATGCTCATGGGCAGCTTGGCCAGTTTCGCCGACCGTGCCAACCCCGTACGCCTGCTGCCTGCCATGGTTACCTCGCTTCGCTGCGTGATCTTCACCCTATTCTGTCTGAGACAGAGGGTCAATCACACGGAAACGAGGTTTGTTCAGGCGGTGGCCGCGTGGTCCGCGCCGGAATGCCCGTCGGTCACGCCGACGAGTTCGTCGAAACGCAGCACCACCCGCTCGTGGTACATCCCGAACAAGTCCTCGAACAACGCGACCTGCGCGTCGGACGGTCCGGACCCGGAATCCCACACCGCCGCGAGCGCCCGCCAGACCAGCACGTGCAGGTCCGGCGCGCCGGCGAAGAACGCCTCGACCGCTTCGGGCACCTCGAGCACCATCTCGCCGATCGAGTTCAGGATCGCGCGCTGCATGGACAGCCCGAGCGCGGTGAGCAGCCTGCGCACCAGGGCGACCTCGATCGCGAGGATCTCGCGCAGGTCCGGCACGTCCTGGCGGGCCAATGTTTCGAGCTTGTCGATCTCGGCCTTCAGCAGTGCCGGATCGATCTCCTGAGCGCTGCCGGTGTAGGCCAGCAACGTCTCCATCACGATGCCGCGCTCGACCTCGACGATGTCGCGGAACATCTCGCTCGCGACCTCGGGCGTGGCTACGGAAAAACGGAACAGCTGCCGGTACACATCCACCCCGCCCGCCTCGCGGACGTCCCGGATGGTGAAACCCTTGCCACGGCGCGCCTCGACGAAGCCGTTCGACTCCAGCCGCCCCAGCGTCAGTTGCGCGGTGGCCCGGTTCATGTCGAATTCCTCGGCCACCTGCCGCACCGACGGCATCAGGTCCCCCGGCTGATACTCCCCCGCGGCAACCCGGCGTGCCAACTCATCGGCAACGTCCGCGACTACCGTCTGGGCTCCCATCGAAGTCACCTTTCGACTACGTTCGAATACGTCCCAGACAGTCTAAGGCCTACTCTGCCAGACTGCACGTATGCGACACTGGTCCGCGCACAGTGTGAGGTGAGTCATGGCAATCCGGCGCAGCGGCGACAGTTCTGACATGAGTTCCACGGAACGGCGTACACGCCTGTTCACAGCAAGGTCCGATGGCAAACCGCCAGTTCGCGCCGCTGTTCGCAATGCCAAGCTCGCCGCATTGCCGGTGGCCTTCGCCGGGCGGCAGGCCGCCGGCGTCGGCAAACGCGCCCTCGGCAGATCGGCCGAAGAAGTCAATCGAGACATTCAATTGCGCACCGCGCAACACATGTTCGAGGTGCTCGGGGAGCTGAAAGGCTGTGCCGCGAAACTCGGCCAGCTGCTTGCCATTTACGAGCTGGCGCTGCCGCCGGAGATCGCCGAGCCGTATCGGATCGCGTTGAGCCAACTGCAGGATTCGGCCCCCGCGATGCTCCCGAAGACCGTGCACGCGGCCATCGCGGCGAGCATGGGCGAGAACTGGCGGTGGCATTTCCAGGAATTCGACGATCGCCGGGCCGCGGCCGCCTCGCTCGGCCAGGTGCACCGGGCGGTCTGGCACGACGGCAGACCGGTCGCGGTCAAGGTGATGTACCCCGGCGGCAGGCAGGCCGTGGAGGGCGACCTCGAACAGTTGCGGCGGATCTCGCTGCTGGCCACCGTCTTCCTGCCCGGCGCCGACGTCAAGGCGGTCACCGAGGCGATCTGCGATTGCGTGCGCGAGGAACTCGACTACGCGGCGGAGGCCGAATACCAGCGCGCCTTCGCCGCCGCCTACGCCGACGATCCGGATTTCTACGTGCCGCAGGTGGTCGCCCAGCGCGGCGACGTGCTGATCACCGAATGGGTCGAGGGCACCCCGGTGACCAGGATCGTGGCCACCGGCGCGCAGGCCGAGCGCGACCGGGTCGGCATGCTGATGCTGCGCTTCGTCACCTCCGGCTGGGGCCGGCACGGGCTGCTCTACGCCGACCCGCACCCCGGCAATTTCCGCGTGCTGCCGGACGGCAGACTCGGCGTGGTCGATTTCGGCGCCTGCTGCGCCTGGCCACCGGAGGGTTTCGAGGAACTCACGATCGACTACTTCAAGGCCTTCGCCAATGGTGGCCCGATGGAACTGGAAGCCGCGACCCGCCGCCACGGCTTTGTGGCCGCCGGACGCAACTTCGACAGCGAGGCGCTGTTCAAAGCGGTCTCGCCGTGCAGCGAACCGCTCAAGCATTCGACCTACCGGATGACCACCCCGTGGCTGCGCAAGCAGGTGCTGCGCACCACGAATCCGCGGCTGACGAACGTCGTGCGCGAGATGACGATGCCTGCCTACTTCACCCCGTTCGCCCGCTCGATGCTCACCCTCGTCGGCGTGCTGAGTCAGCTGGAGACCGAGGGACCGTTCCGCGACGAGATCTTGCGCTGGTTGCCGATGCTCGCCGAAGCGCTGGAGACGATGGAGACGCCCGACCCGAACCGGCCGGTGGATCTGGCCGCCGTCCGTACACGCCGGGCCGAGGCGGCAGGCCGGCAGATGTCGGTCGGCTGACTCTCCGTTCGGACGCCCCGCACCGGTTCGGGGCGGGCCTTTCGGCGTGCGCAGGCCCTGGTCAATCTGTCTGGGACAGTGTTAGGGTCGGTACTCGGCACACCGACAGAGACCCCGCAGGCTCAGCGCTCGCACCCAGAGGAGAAAACATGCGCCGCAAAATCTTCGGCCGTCGCACACGGCGCACAGCGATCGCGGCGAGCACAGCGGCACCGCGTCCGGTGGTACGGATCCAGCGACCACCGGACAGCGTCCGGGCGCGCGCCTTCGGGCTCGGTCTCGCCGGCACGGGCGCGGCCCACTTCACTGCGCCGCGCGCCTTCGACCCGCTGACCGCGCGGGCGTTCCCGCGCGCGACCCGGCGCTGGACATATCGCAACGGGTTCACCGAGTTGGCGCTCGGTCTCGCGATCACCTTCCGGCGGAGCAGGCCGATCGGCTCGGTCGGCTTCATCGCCTATCTCGCCTTCCTCGCGTCCCGGCTCGCGGGCGCGCGTCCCACGGGACAGCCGGCGGTCATCCCGCAGGTGGAGACCAGGACGCCCGTCGCCGCGAGCGCGTAGTCGCCCGGTCGCGGCGTCCGGAACACGAGGGGTTTCCCGGAACCGAAACCGTATCGGCAGGCACCGGTCTCGGCCCTCCGCACAAAACGAACACCCGGCACCACCGCCCGGAACCGGGCATATGATCGCCAGAGGTTCGTTCGGGAGGGAGTGCTGTGACAACGGAGTCGATCTCGGCGGCGGCGCCCGCGGTGCCGCAGTGGTTCGCCGACCTGTTCGCCCATCGGCGCTGGATCCGCCGCACCCAGCCGTTTCCGCACGTGTACGCCCGGGACGTGTTCGTGCCGGAGTTCTATCAGCGGCTCACCGAGGAGTTCAGCCGGGTCCGGCGCGAGGAAGTGGACCGGTTCGGCAAGGTCGCCGCGAACTACAGTGCGGACGGGCTCGGGCTCGCCGAACTGCGGGACGGCCCGTTCGGGGTGTTCACCTCGCGGGAATGGCACGACCTGGTCGCCGGGGTCGCGGGCGTCACCGCGACGGGCGACGTCGAGGGGTCGGTGCATCACCACGCCCCGGGCGCGCCGTACGGCTGGCCGCACAACGACCTCAATCCCGCCTGGTTCCCGGGCGATCCGCCCGGCCCGGACGAGGTGCGGCTGCCGGGCGACGGGGTGGACACCAAGACCGGCGAACACCCGCCGGGCGTGACCGCGCGCGCGAACGTGCGGGCGGTGGCCGTGCTGTTCTATTTCGGCAACCCGGACTGGCAGCCCGGCGACGGCGGCGAGACCGCGCTGTACGACAACCTCGCCGAGGGCGAGACCATGCCGAACCTGACGCTGGTTCCGCCGCTGGACAATTCGCTGATCCTGTTCGAGGTCACGCCGCGGACCTGGCACACCTTCGCGGGCAACAACCGGCGCGACCGCAGCAGCGTGGTCATGTGGGTGCACCGCACCAAGGAGGACGCGATACAGCGCTGGGGAGGAGACAACATTGTCTACTGGTGACCGCCGGGTCTGCTTGCTCACCGGGGCCAGCGGCACCCTGGGTGATCTGTTCTGCCGCTCCTACTACACCGACTACGACATCGTCGCGGTCTGCCACACCCGCACCCCGGCCGCCCCGTCCCAGCTGGAGTGGTTCGTCGATCCGCTGGAGCCGGAAAGGCCGGTGCCGGAGAATGATTCGCGCCTGTTCGTGATCCGCGCCGACCTCACCCAGCCCGGTGAGGTGGAGCGGGTGGTCGACCTCGCGCTGGCGCGGTACGACGGGGTCGACCTGCTGGTCAACAACGCCGCCCACGTGCAGTTGCAGCCGCGCGGCATCGTCGACGGCGAGGCGGCGCTGGAACAGTTCGAGCCGCACTTCACCTTGAATGTCGCGGTGCCGCTTCGATTGTGCGCCCGGCTCGGACAGCGGGCCTGGATGCACGCCGGGCCCGAGAACCGCGCACGCAACCGCAATATCGTCAACGTCTCCAGCATCTCCGGCTCGGAGGTGTATCCCGGGCAGACGCTGTATTCCGCGTCGAAGGCAGCGTTGAACCAGCTCACCCGCAACATCGCGGCCGAGTTCGCCGAATTCGGCGTGCGCGCGAATGCCATTGCGCCCACGACCTTTCCGGCGCTGGTACCGACCGAGCAGGTGGCGCGGGCGATCATCGAACTCGATCAAAGCAGCACGCTCACCGGCGGGGTGTTCGGGGTCGGGATCAACACCGAGCTCGCCGACGCCTAGCTCCTGCCGTGACGGAGCCTAGGCCTTGGCGGTCCCGGTGACCCGCTCGGACAGCTCCCAGAGTTGCTGGGCGAGTACGGCATCCACCGCCTGCTTGTTGCTCGGCCGCTCCGGCTTGAAGCGGTGGAAGTAGTCGCCGCTGCCGAACTCGGCGGTGGTGGCCAAGTGCTCCAACGGTTCCGCCCCCTGCTCCGGGCGGATGAAGAACGGCCGCGACAGCGGCGAGCGGATGAGCGCGCCGAGGCCGAGCGGGGCGTTGTCGTACACATGGGTGGCGACCGCGCCGGGATGGAAAGCGGCGGTACGCAATCCGGTGCCCTCGGTGCGCCGCGCCAATTCCCGGGTGAACAGCAGATTCGCCAGTTTGGACGCGGCGTAGGCGCCCATCTGGTTGAACGAGCCCGAGGTGGCGTTGACCTTGTCCAGATCCAGCCGGGCCATCCGGTAGGTCACGCTGGAGGTGTTGATCACCCTGGCCGACGACTGCACCAGCCGGTCGAGCAGCAGGCTGGTCAACAGGAACGGCGAGAGATGATTGACCTGGAAGGTGAGTTCGTTGCCGTCGGCGGTAGCGGTCCGCTTCGGCCATGAACCGCCCGCGTTGTTGGCCAGCACGTCGATCCGCGGGTATCGGTCGAGCAGTTGGTCGGCGAGTTTGCGCACCTCGTCGAAGCGGGCGAAATCGGCGAGGAAATGGTCGGCGCCCGCCGCGGCCGCCACCTCGGCCGTCCGTTCCGGGGAACGGCCCACCACCGCGACGGTGGCGCCGCGGGCGGCCAGCCGCGCGGCCGCCACGGCGCCGATGCCGGAACTCGCGCCGGTCAGTACCACCGTCTTGCCGGTCAGATCCTGGTCTGCTTCAGCCATAGCCGCCTCCTGGGCATCGGTTGTCCGACCTGATCGTCTTCGGCCTAGGTGGATTCGGCAAGGGCCGACGCGCTCGAATAGTGCGCGGCGATCTCGTCACTGGTGGTCGTCCACACGCCGGGATGGTTCACCACGTACTCCAGCGCCTGGTCCAGATACTTGGCCCGGAACGCCTGGCCGATCACGAAGGGATGCAGCGCCAGCGCCAGCACCCGGCCGCTCTCGGCGGATTCGGCGTAGAGCTGGTCGAGCTGATCGGTGACGATCCGCACGAAGTCGGGACCGGTGGTGCCCTTGGCGAGGAACAACGAGTTGTCGTTCAGCTCGACCGTATAAGGGACGCTGAGCATCCCGGGGACGTTCAGCCGGTAGGGCTGATCGTCGTTGGTCCAGTCCAGCACATAGTTCAGGCCGAGTTCGGCCAATAGTGCCGGGGTATGGAAGGTTTCGGTGAGGGCGGGCCCCATCCAGCCGCGCGGCCTGCGACCGGTGCCGCGTTCGATGGTCTCGACCACCTCGGTCAGATAGGCGCGCTCCTCGTCGACGGTCATGTCCGCCTGGAAGATCGAATTGTTCTTCCCGTGTGCCAGCCACACCCAGTCCCGGTCCACGCCCGCCCGGATGAGCTGCGGATTGTGTTCGACCACATCCGAATTCAGCAGCACGCTGGCGCGGACGCCGTGCCGGTCGAGCGCGGCGGCAACCCGCCAGAAGCCCACGCGGGGCCCGTAGTCGCGCCAGCCGTAGTTCAGCGGATCGGGCGTCAGGTTCGCGGTGCCGGGAAAGATGCTCGTCGAGGGTCGATCCACCTGGTAGTGCTCGATATTGAGGCCGACGTAGAACGCGACGCGCGCGCCGCCGGGCCAGTGGATCGGGGCACGGTCGACGATCGGGCTGTAGTCGTAGAGGTCGTTGTCCATGCCGTCGATTGTCGGACCTGACATCAATGTCAGCTTCAACTCCGACAAGGGTGACATCGGGCACAATCCGGGCCCTACGCTGCCCCAGAACGGTTTTGCCTACCCGGACGACCGTGCCCCGGTGTGTACATTTGCCCGGCGGACACGACAGCCGATGTCGCGGGCGGCCCGGTAACTCGCCGGGGACGCACAGAACTCGGCGATGCCGTGCTCCGCAGGCCCGCGACGGTACGTTGAGGCACGGAGAGGCGGACGAGCCGCGGAGAGGCGGACCAGCACATGCGAGTGGACGGGCGGGAAATCCCGGTCACCGGCAACCTGCTACAGCCGATGATCCGGCGCACCAGCGACATCATCCGCGTCGTGCTCGCGGCGCTGTGGGTGGCGGTCGTGATCGCGGCCTCGGTGATCACCCGCCCGGAATGGCTCGCCCTGGAACGCTCGGTCTCCAATATCGTCGGCTTCCTCAATCCCGACCAGTCCAACCTGGTGTACCTCGTCTACGGCATGGCCATTCTGGCGCTGCCGTTCGCGATCCTGATCGAGCTGATCATCGGCAGGCAGTGGAAGCTGCTGGCCGGCTACGCGGCAGCGGGGCTGACCGCCGGGCTGCTGCTCTCGATCACCGGCACCGGCCTCTCGGCGCCGAAATGGCATCTGCAGGTACCCGACCGCCTCGACACCTTCCTCTCCCAGTTCCTGGACGACCCGCGCTGGATCGCCATGCTCGCGGCCGTGCTGACGGTGTCGAGTCCGTGGTTGCCCACCCGGCCGCGCCGCTACCTGTGGTTCCTGCTGCTCGCGTTCGCGCCGATCCACCTGGTCGTCAGTACCGTCGTGCCGGCCCGCGCGATGTTCGGGCTCGCGGTCGGCTGGCTGGTCGGCGCGATCATCGTGCTCGTGGTCGGCACGCCCGCGCTCGAGGTGCCCCTCGACGCCGCGGTGCGGGTGCTGGCCAAACGCGGGCACACGGTCACCGGATTCACCGTGGTCCATCCGGCCGGGCGGGGCCCGCTGGTGCTGGCCGCCGCGATCGACGGGCCCGAACGCGAACTCGTCGTCGAGATGTACGGCAAGAATCAGCGCAGTTTCGGTGCGCTGCGCCAACTCTGGCGCTGGCTCACCTTCCGGGCCAGCGAAACCGCGGCGATGCACGGCTCGATGCATCGCGCCGTCGAGCATCGGGCGCTGATGGCGATCGCGGTCGACGAACTCGGCTTGGCCAGCAGCACACCGGTCGCGGTCGCGGCCCTCGATCGCGGCTGGATGCTGCACGCGCACACTATGCCCAAGGGCGCGCCGATCACCGAGCTGCCCGCCGAGCAGTTACCGAGCGTGTGGCAGGGGCTGGACGCGCTGCACGGCGGCCAGATCGCGCACGGCGACCTGCGCCCGACCGAGATCCGGATCCAGGACGGCACCACGCTGTTCGGCGGTTTCTCCAGTTCCGAATTCGGCGCCTCGGCCAAACAGCAGCAGTCCGATATCGCGCAGCTGCTGGTCTCGACCACCGCGCTCTTCGGCAAGGAACCGGCGGTACGCACGGCGCTGGACTCGCTGGGCAGGCAGTCGGTGCTCGCGGCGGCGAGCCGGCTCACCAAGTCCGCCATGCCCGCCGGGCTGCGAAAGTCGGTGCCCGACTGGAAGAGCGCGCTGTCCGCGGCGCGCGAGGAGGTGCGCAAGCAGACCGGGCAGGACCGGATCGAAGCCGAGCAGATCACCCGGTTCACCCGCAACCAGATCATCCAGCTGGTGCTGCTGATCGGGCTCGTCTACGTCGCCTACCCGTTCATCAGCGCGGTGCCGACCTTCTTCACCCAGTTGAAGACCGCGAACTGGTGGTGGGCGCTGCTCGGGCTCGCTGTCTCGTGCCTGACGTATATCGGTGCGGCGGCGGCACTGTGGGCCTGCGCGTCGGGTGCGGTGAGTTTCCGGAACCTGGTGATCATGCAGATCGCGAACACCTTCGCGGCGACCACCACCCCGGCCCGGGTCGGCGGGCTCGCACTCAGCGTGCGCTTCCTGACGAAGGGCGGGGTCGGCGCGGTGCGCGCCACCGCGGCGGTGGCGCTGCAGCAGGCGGTGCAGGTCATCACGCATGTCAGCTTGCTGGTGGTGTTCAGTATCGCGGCCGGCACCTCGGCGGACCTGTCCCACTTCGTGCCGGACGCCACGGTGCTGTACCTCATCGCCGGGGTCGGCGTCGGCATCATCGGCACGTTCATGTTCGTGCCGCAATTGCGCCGCTGGCTGAACAATTCGGTGCGCCCGCAGCTGCAGGAGGTGCTCGGCGAACTCGGCGAGCTGGCGCGCGATCCCAAACGTTTCTCGGTGATCATCCTGGGCTGCGCCGCGATCACCCTCGGCATGGCGGGCGCGCTGTGGGCCAGCGTGGAGGCCTTCGGCGGCGGCACCACCTTCGTCACCGTCACCATCGTCACGATGATCGGCGGCACCCTGGCCTCCGCCGCGCCGACCCCGGGCGGGGTCGGCGCGGTCGAGGCCGCGCTGATCGGCGGCCTCGGCACCTTCGACGTGCCACTGGAAGTCGCGGTGCCCTCGGTGCTGCTCTACCGCGTGCTGACCTGCTGGCTGCCGGTGCTGTGCGGCTGGTTCACCATGCGCTGGATGACCGCGAAGGACATGCTCTGACGCCCTGACGGCGAAACCTCAAGCGCGCACGACGGTTTCGGCGAGCCGGGCGGTGATGAGCCCTTCGGCCTCGGCGACGATCCGGGTGATCAGCTCGGCGCAGGTGGGGATGTCGTGGATCAGGCCCTGCACCTGTCCCGCGCTCCAGATGCCCGCGTCCAGATCGCCCTCTTCGAAGACGCGACGGCCCCGGGCGCCCGCGACGAGATCACGAACATCGTCGAAAGTGCCGCCCGCCTTTTCGATCTCGACCACCTTGCGGCTGATCTCGTTGTCCGCGACGCGGGCGGTGTTGTGCATGGTGCGGAAGATCAGCTGGGTGTCCCGCTCGGTGTGCGCGACGATCTGGTCCTTCACCTTCTGGTGCACGGCGGACTCCTGGGTGCACAGGAAGCGGGTGCCCATGTTGATGCCGTCCGCACCGAGCGCCAGCGCCGCGACCAGGCCGCTGGCATCGGCGAAACCACCCGAGGCGATCATCGGGATGTCCAGCACCCGGGCCGCGGCCGGGATCAGGATCAGGCCGGGGACGTCGTCCTCGCCGGGGTGACCCGCGCATTCGAACCCGTCGATGCTGACGCCGTCCACGCCGATCCGCTGCGCCTTGAGCGCATGCCGCACGCTGGTGCACTTGTGCAGCACCTTGATGCCCGCGTCCTTGTAGTAGGGCAGGAACGGCTCGGGATTGCTGCCCGCCGTCTCGACGATCTTGACGCCGCTTTCCACGATCGCCTGCACGTATTCCGCGTACGGCGGCGGGTTGATCGAGGGCAGAATCGTGACGTTCACGCCGAACGGCTTATCGGTCAGCTCCCGGGTGCGCGCGATCTCGCGGCGCAGGTCCTCGGGGGTGGGCTGGGTGAGTGCGGTGATGAACCCGAGCCCGCCCGCGTTCGCGACGGCCGCGACGAGTTCGGCCCGGCCGACCCACATCATGCCGCCCTGCACGATCGGGTGTTCCACGCCGAAGGTCTCGGTGAACCTGGTCCGCAGCATTGCGCTCTCCTCTGCTCGCGCGGGCGGTCCGGTTCGCCCGTACGCGACGATCGTGACACGAGAATCCACTCGTATTCAACTCCTAAGTGAGCCGTCATTCGCATTGCTCACCATCTCCGGCAACCCTCGTGCGCGGCGCGTAGCAAGCCGCTAAGCAGGAAATATCCAGCTCAGTTGCACTTTCTGCGATACGGCACCACTTTTGCCGGATTAACGGCGGTTCCGCTCCGCAAGCCTTGTCTGTGCGATAAGTTACTTGCTATTCTGCGGTCGTTCAGCCGTCGGCGCGGTCGGCCATCGTGGCGGACGCGGCCGGCGGTCCGAGAGGAGTTCGTGGCATGACCATCGGTGCGCAGGGTGGATCGCAGTCGGGGCGGGTGAGCACCGCGCTCGACGAGCCCCTCCGGTCGCGGCGCAATCACTGGAACAACCAGATCGCCGGGCACGCGCAGATGCGGCCCGACGCGGTCGCGCTGCGATTCCGCGGCGCCGACACCACCTGGCGGCAGCTGCACGAACGCTCGTCGAAATTCGCCGACGCGCTGGCCCGCCGCGGCATCGGCTTCGGCGACCGGGTGCTGATCCTCGCGTTGAACTACCCCGAGTACATCGAGACCGTGTTCGGCATCAACGCGCTCGGCGCGATCGCCGTCCCGGTCAATTTCCGGCTCACCCCGCCCGAGGTCGCCTACATCGTGAGCGACAGCGGCGCGAAGGCGATCGTCACCGATACCCTGCTGCAACCGCTCGCCAGCGCGGTGCTCGCCCAATCGGACACGCTGGAAACATGTTTCGTGATCGGCGGCGCCAGCGCGGACGGCGTCCTGGGCTTCGAGGACGTGCTCGCCGAGGACGGCGCGCCGCACCAGCCGCTCGACATCCCGGAGGACACTCCGGCGCTGATCATGTACACCTCGGGCACCACCGGCAGCCCGAAGGGCGCGATCCTGTCCTACGCGAACATGAACGCGCAGGCGTTCACCGTGATCCGGGCGCTGGCGGCCACCTCCGAGTCGATCGCCTTCTGCACCTCGCCGCTGTTCCACATCGCCGGACTCGGCAGTCTCGCGGCCAATTTCGTGCTCGGCGCGAAAACCGTGCTGCATCCGCTCGGCGCCTTCGACGCCACCGAATTCCTCGATGCCGTGGAACGCGAACAGGCCACCGGCGCGTTCTGCGTGCCCGCGCAGTGGCAGGCGATCTGCGCCGAACCGACAGTGCGCGAACGAAAATTGGCGCTCGAATCGCTCAGCTGGGGCGCCGCTCCGGCCTCCGACTCGGTCCTGCGGGCGATGGCGGACTGCTTTCCGAACGCGTTCAACGTCGCGGTGTTCGGGCAGACCGAGATGTCGCCGATCACCTGCGTGCTCGAGGGCAAGGACGCGCTGCGCAAACTCGGCTCGGTGGGCAAGCCGATCCCGACCATCCAGGCCCGCATCGTCGACGACGAGATGAACGACGTCGCCCCCGGCGAGATCGGCGAAATCGTCTATCGCGGACCGACACTCATGCAGGGCTACTGGAACAAGCCCGAAGCCACGGCGGAGGCGTTCGCGGGCGGCTGGTTCCACTCCGGTGACCTGGTGCGCCAGGACGAGGAGGGCTTCATCTGGGTGGTCGACCGCAAGAAGGACATGATCATCTCCGGCGGCGAGAACATCTACTGCGCCGAGGTGGAGAACGTGCTCTTCGGCCACCCCAAGATTCGCGAGGCCGCGGTGATCGGCCGGACGCACGAGAAGTGGGGCGAGGTCCCGGTCGCGGTCGTCGCGCTGCACCGCCCCGACGACGAACTCACCCTCGACGAACTGACGAGCTTCCTCAACGAGAATCTCGCGCGGTACAAGCACCCCAAGGATCTGGTGGTCGTCCAGGAGCTGCCCCGCAACGCCAGCGGCAAGGTCGTGAAAGTACAACTGCGCAAGGATTATTCATCCTGACCACGCCGCGCTGAGGTACGGTCGGTCGGATGGCGATTCCTCGTATCCGCGCGGCCGTCCTCGCGCTGCACTGGCAGGTGAACGTGATCAAGCCCGAAGGCTTCTTCGGGCCGATGCTCGCCGCGCCGGTGGCCGCCTCCGGCGTCCTCGATCGGGCGGTGCGCTTCCACGAAGCGGTTGCGGCCCAAGATGTTCCGGTGCTGTTCACCCGCTTCACCGTCCCGGTGGGCGAGGGTCAACTGGTGCGCAACACCGGTTTCATGCGTTCGGTCGGTGCGGCGCAGACCGAATTCCGGCCGGATTCGCCTGGTAGCCAGATCATCCCGGAAATGGCCGGGCAGCCGTCCGCGGTGTTCGACAATCAGAAGCTGTCCGGACTGGCCGGCAGCGAGCTGCCCGCCTGGTGCGCCGATCGCGGCATCGACACGTTGTTCCTCACCGGGGTCGCGACCAACCTGACCGTGGAGCAAACCGCACGGCACGGCACCGATCTGGGCTTCACCGTGCATCCCGTGGTCGACTGTGTGGCCGCGGCCGACCCGGCGGCACACGAGTCGTCGCTGGCCGCCCTCGAACTCACCACGGCGGGCTCGCTCACCGCCGCGCGGGCGCTGGAGTTGCTCGCGCGCCGCTGAGGCCTGTGCGGCTCCGCACCATCAGGTTTACCGTTGGCCCGGCTCGGCAACACCACGGCTACGGAACTCGGTAGTCGCCTCGAGATCAGGAGCCAGCACTGTGCAACTCACCCACCTCGCGGCCTGCGCCGCCACCGCGTTCGCGGTCGTCGGCGCGGCGACCGGCTGCGGTACGAACGACACCGACCACTCCGCCCATGCCACCACCTCCGCTGCCGCCGCGCCGGCTCGCACCGCCACCCACGCGACACCGGCGGCCACGACGAAGGATGCCGCCGATCCCAGTGTGACCCCGGACCCGGGCACCATCGTCGAGGACGTGAACTGCGGCCCGGTCACCGACGCCGGCGGCGGCACCCGGACCGTCATCGCCCCGGGCACGCCGGCCGGCCGGGTCGGCTGCACCGAAGCCATCAATGTGGCAACCGAATACGCGCAGACCGTCAGCAACACCGACGCGCAAACCGTCCAGGGTTGGCAGTGCCGCGCCCAACCCGACCCCCGCACGCCCTCGGCCTGCACCAAGGACGGCCTGCGGATCGAACTGCGCGCCGGCTGAGCACCGCACGCTCGGCCGGGGTCGTGCGGACGATGCGTGGGTCCGGAGCGAAGGTCGAGCAAAAGACTCTTCTCCACCGTCCGATATCTCGGCATAATCGCTGGGGGTGCCCGGGCGACCGGCATGAAGTCGTCGTAACGGGGGGTCGAGCGTGTTGGGATGGATCGGAGCTCAATGGTGCACAGTCGGCGTGTGACGCTCACCACCGCGGCGGTCACGGCGGTGGCCGAACTGCTCGGCGTGGACGCGACCACCGTCGCCACCGACGCACCCTTCGCCGACCTCGGTCTGAACTCCACCCAGCTGGCCCGGCTCACGGCGCTATTAGAGGACGCCATGGGGGTCGAGGTCTCGCTCGCGACGATCTACGACCACCCCGATATCGATCGACTGGTCGAGTATCTCGCGATGCGATGACGGCAGCGGGAGTATCGATCGTCGGCATCGGCTGCCGGATTTCCGGGGCCGCGAGCGCCGACGAATACTGGCGAATGCTGCACGCCCGGCCACCGGGCGCCGTCGCGGGCATCGAGCCGTTCGACCACGACTGGTTCGGCCTGTCCGCGCGCGAGCACGCGGCCATGGCCGCAGCGCAGCGGCTGGCCATGACGGTCGCGGTCGAGGCGCTCGATGATGCCGGAATCGGTTACCGGGCACCGGGTTCCAGCGCCGCCGTGCTCTTCGGAGCGGGCGCGGGCACGGCCGACCTGTTGTCCACGGCGCTGGATCTGCGCGGGCCGAGCCTCACGCTGGACAGCGCGCAGGCCTCGTTCCTGACCGCCCTCGGCATGGCGGTACGGCTGCTCGACGACGCGGCGGTACCGTTCGCCATCGTCGGCGATGTCATCGCGTCGCCGCCGAATCCCTTGTCGGCGACCGAGGTTCGAACCAGCGGCAGCGAGCCCGAGCACTGCGCGGTGGTGATCCTGCAACGCACCGCGGACGCGGCCCGGGACGGCAATCGGCAGTACGCGCAGATCACCGAGGTGGCCTTCGGTTCGAACGGCCGAGTCGGAGCCGCGCCGGAGCGAGCGAGCAGCGCGGCGGCAGCGACCGTCGGCGAGCTGGTCGAGGCCGCACTCCGGGTCTATCACGGCGATCGCCCGCTAGAGCCCGATGCGGCCGAAACACCCACGGCCGCCGCAGCACTCGTCCGGGTGCGCGTCCGCGCGGGCGGCAGCACCTACGCCGAGGTGGTGTTGCACCGCAGCCCGGCCACCGGTGCCGATCGCGGCTATGAGCCGCCGGTGCTGATCCCGGTGACCGGCCGGGACAACGCCGAGCTCCGCGCGCAGGCGCAGCGTTACGCGATGCGCCTCGAGCGCGCCGCCGGTGCCGTCGCGGCCGCTACGGTGCGCGAGTTCGCCGCGGCCACAGCACGATTGATACCGGAGCGCACGCGTGCGGTAGTCCTGGCCCAGGACCGGGACGACGCGATGACGCAGTTGCACGCGCTGGCGCACGGCGAGGCGAGCACCGCGGTACTCGGTCCCTCCTCGGCACGACGGCCGGGGCGTCTGCTGTTCTTGTTCTCCGGGCAGAGCGCACTCCACGTCGCGATGGGCCGCGCGCTCGCCGCCCGGCACCGTGTCTTCGCCGCCGCGCTGGCCGAGACCGCCGAGACGATCGTCGCGGCGGGTGGCCCCCGCAGCTGGACACCGAAGCACGGCTTCGCGCTCGCCGCGCCGGGCGGCAGTGCCGCGAGCGGCGCGCACCCGAGCGCGCTCGTCGTCCCCGCGCTGTTCACCTTCCAGGTGGCGGTGACGGAACTGCTGTCGGCGTGGGGGATTCGGCCCGATGCCGTGGCCGGGCACGGGCTCGGTGAGCTGGCCGCGGCCGCGGTCAGTGGTGCGCTGCCGCTCGCCGACGCCGCGCGGGTCGTGGTGCAGCACAGCAGATTGCCCGCGCCGGGTAGTACCGCGGCGGCCCTGCTGACCGCCACCCCGGAAGATGCGGCCACGTTGATCGAGCCGCTGCGTGGACAGGTCCACCTCGCGGCGGTGAACGGCCCGCGGGCGGTGCTTGTCACGGGCAGTGCCCGCTATATCGAGACCGTTATCCGACGAGCCAAGCGCCGCAACATGTTCGCCCGGCGCCTCACCGACGACGCCGACCCGCACGGCCGGACCGGTGCGGTGCCCTCGGGTTTTCTCGACGCGCTCGCGGATCTGCGTCCGGCCGCACCGCATACACCCATGTATTCGACGGTCCGGCACGGCGCGGCGCTCACCGGCCCGGCGGCGGACGGCCGGTATTGGGCCGAGAACGCCTCGGGCACCGTACAACTCGCCGCCGCGCTGGCGCACGCCGCGGTGGACGGTGTGACCACGGTGGTGGAGATCGCGCCGCAGCCCGTGCTGAGCCCGGCGGTCCGGGCCTACCCCGATTTCCGCGACGCGGTGTACCCGGTGGCGACCCGCGCCGACGAGGCCGGTGATTTTCTCGCCTGTCTGGCGCGGCTGCACCTCGGCGGGCGGCCGATCGAGTGGTCCGCGCAGGGTCCGTTCGCCGCGGCGCCGCGCCGGATCTGGCGCAGGCCGCGCACGCTGCCGGACCCGCAGACGGCCGAACCGACCCTGCCCGCGGACGATCTCGTCGATCACCTGGTGTGCGGCACGCCCACCGTGCCCGCGTCCTTCTGGCTGCGGATCCTGCTCCGGCACGCGGGCGCCGAGGCGACCGTGCTGAGCGATTTCGTGGTGCACGAGCAGGCCGAGTTCGCGATGCTGGCCCGGGTCCGCTACCGCGTCCTCGACAGCGAGGGAAGTCTGCGGGCGGAGGTCACCGACGGCGGAGCGCTGGCTTCGGCCCGGCCGGGCGGCGACCCCACACCCGCGGATATCGTCGCATGGATGCGGGTGGTCGATACCAACCGGGCCGGGCGGCACCGGATGCGAGTCGTCGCGCCCGCGGCGTTCTACGACGAGTTGCAGTGCCGGCGTTTGGCTTACGGTCCGCGCCTGCGCGTACTGCGCGGCATCGCGCTCGGCTCGGAGCAGGCCGTGGGCCTGTTCGACGCCGCCGAATTGCACAGCACCGCAACGGTCGAGGGCTGTCTGCAACTGCTCGCGGCGACCGGGTACGAGGACGCACCGGCCGACGCGATCCCGCTGCCGGTCGGCATCGAATCGGCCTGGCTGTCCGCCGAACCCCGCCGGACCGTGCTGGAGGCGCACGCGTTCCTGCGCACGCGGAGCACGACCGGCCTGCTCGGCGACGTGATCGGCACCGACCAGCACGGTGTTCCGTGTCTGGTCCTCTCCGGCGTACGGATCCGGTTCGCGGCGCCGGACACCCCGGCCGTCGACGCACCACGGCCCGTCGAGCGCCCGTTCTCGTTCCGGCAGGAGACGTGGCAGCCGGGGGAGCTCCCGGACCTGGACCAGGACCCACTCGTCGAACGCGCCTTGATCATCGGCGACTCGGCTCTGGCCGACCGGCTGAGCACCGCACTCGCCGCGGTGGTGCCCACCGATCGAGTGCCGCACGGACCCGAGGCGGCGCGGCCGCCGGTCGCGGCGGCGCTCGCGCACGGACCGGCCGCACTGGTCCTGGTCTGGCCCGAAACCGATTCGGCCGCTGCGGAATTCGACGACACCGGCGCGGCGGACAGCGCAGCGTCCGTCGGCCACGTACTGGTGCTGCTCCAGCAGGTACTCGCGGCGCCGCAGCCGCGCATCGTGACGATCGTGCTACCGGCACCGCGGGACCCGGCCGCGGGAAGGCCGCGTTTCGGCGAACTCGCGACCTCGTTCGGGATCGCCGGGCTGGTGCGGTCGCTGCAACGGGAGTCCGACCGGACGGTGCGGCTGGTATGGGCCGACACCGACACCGCGGACGTGCCGGCGCTGTGCCGTCTGCTCGTCACCGATGCCCCGGGCGTACCGGTCGAATTGCGGTTGTCCACGGATACTTTCGCCGTGCGCCGGTTCGCGCACGCGCGCCGCCGCGCACTGCCCGCCACCGTGGATATCGGCGGAACCTACGTGGTCACCGGCGGTTTGGGCACACTCGGTTCGATCGCGGTGCGCTGGCTGCTCGATTCCGGTGCTCGCGATGTCGTGGTGCTCACCCGGGCGCCACGCCCGATTCCCGCACTGCTCGACGGATGGGAGGACCGGATCGTGGTCGTGCGCTGCGACGCCGCCGACCGTGCGGATCTCGCCAACGCGCTCAACGACATCCGGGAGTGCGGTTCCACCATCCGCGGCGTCGTGCACGCGGCCGCCGACGGTACCGACGCGGCGTTCGAGGCCGTCACCCCCGCCCAGCTGACCACGATGTTCGCGCCCAAACTGCACGCGGCCCGCAACCTGATCGAGCTGACCGCCGCCGACCCGACCGACTTCGTCCTGCTGTGCTCGACCACCACCGGTGCGCTCGGCGCGCCGGGCAGAGCGGCGGACGCCGCGGCCAACGCCGCGATGGACGCGCTGGCCTCGGTGCACGTCGGCCGCCGGGTGCTCAGCATCGGCTGGGACCGGTCGATCGCGGACCCGGGCGGCACCGCGCTGCCCCGCACCGGTGCCGCCCGGCGCGGCGCGGGGCTGCTCACCCAGGTGCTGCGCTACAGCGACACCTATCTTTTGACGACCGACGAGGTCGCTCCCGTACCGGCGTGCGAGGTCCCGTGACGACCGACCCGATGCGCAACAGTCTCGCCGTGCGAGTCGCCGAACAGGCCGCGTCGCACCCGGACGTCATCGCGTACACCGAACTGCGGTACCGGATGCACGAGCGCCTGCCGCACTCGATCACCTACGCCCGTTTGCACACCGCGGCAGGCGAACTCGCCGCACGACTACGCGGCGCGAGCGCGCCGGGGGATCGGGTTGCCATCCTCTGTGCGCACGGACTCGACTACGCCGTCGCGTTTCTCGCCTGCCTGTACAGCAATCGCATTGCGGTACCGCTGTTTCCGGCCGCGGGCACGCGGAACCGGGAACGATTGCACGCCGTCCTCGCCGACGCACGGCCCACCGCCGCCCTGCTCTCGCACAGCGACGTGACCAGTCCGGCGGTGCTCGGACCCGGGCTCGGCCAGGTGGTGCGGCTGCCACCCGACGTGTCCGTGCCACCCGCCGGGCCGCCGGGCAATTCGGCGGAGCCGGTGATCGACCCGGTCCGCGGCACGCTGGCCTATCTGCAGTACACCTCCGGATCGACGCAGGCGCCGACCGGCGTCCAGGTCACCCATGCCAACATGGCCACGGCCCTGGAGCAGCTGTGCCACGCGCTGGCTCCCACACCGGACAAGCCCATCCTGACCTGGTTGCCGTTCTTCCACGACATGGGTCTGATCCTCGGGCTGTCGCTACCGCTCTACTGCGGGGTGCCCGGCTATACGATGGCGCCCGCCGAATTCGTGAAGCGCCCGATCCGTTGGCTACGCGCCGTCAGCGATTATCGGGTCGGCATCACCGGCGGGCCGAACTTCGGCCTTTCCCTGACGGTTTCGGCGACGACACCGCAGGAGCGGGCGGGCTTGGACCTGTCCGGGCTCGATCTGCTGCTGAACGGCTCCGAGCCGGTGCGCGCCGAGGCGCTCGACGAATTCAGTACGGCCTTCCTCGATTACGGCTTTCGGCAGCAAGCGCACACGCCAGGCTTCGGGCTGGCCGAAGCCACATTGACGGTCACCGTCTGCGCCCGGGACGAAGAGCCGGTGGCGCAGCGCTTCGACCGTGCCGCGCTGGCCGAGGGCCGGGTGGTCGCGCTGGTGCCCGGGGACGAACCGTTCGGCGGCGCGGCGCTGGTCGGCTGCGGTGTGCCCGCAGGACAGGACGTGCGGATCGTGCACCCGCTCACCCAGGTCGAGCTGCCGACCGGCCGGGTCGGGGAGATCTGGGTGGCGGGCGCCAACGTCTGCGACGGCTACTTCGGCAGGCCCGACGCCACCGCCGAGACCTTCCACGCCGCCCTGGCCGGCAGCGACGTGCACTGGTTGCGCACCGGCGACCTGGGTTTCTGGTTCGACGACCAGCTCTATATCGCGGGTCGCCGCAAGGACGTCGTGGTGGTCGACGGCCGCAATCACTATCCGCCCGATATCGAGGCGACGGTGGAGGCGTGCGCGCCGGAGGTCAGGCCGGGACACGTCACGGTGTTCGGGCACGACGACGGACGCCGGGAGGACCTCGTGGTGGTCGCGGAGCTGAGCACCGTCGAAGCCGTCGAACCCACCGAGTTCTCGGTGCTCGCCCGCCGGATCCGCGCGGCGGTCGCGGCCGCGCACGAGGTGCTGCCGGGCGCGGTGCTGCTGGTCGAACCGGGCCGCATACCGAAGACCACCAGCGGCAAGCTGCGGCGCGGCGAGTGCCGGGCGCGCTACCTCGCCGGGCGTCTCGACCCCGTCGCGATGATCTGACCTGCGCCGAAACACCGCCGAGGTCCCGCTGATCAGGGGCGCCGGCCGCCAAGATGAGGGCATGGCGACCGAGACGATTTCCGTGCAGTGGAAAGCCGAGCCCGAGGAGCACGACTATCCGGCCGCGGCCGACTACCTGGAGTTGCTGGCCGGCCCGAAGATCGTGCGCGCCGTGGTGGACGACCTGCGGGCCGCACCCCTGTCGTACAAGAAGGCCAAGGATATTCTGCGGGCCGCCCGGTTGGAGCTGCTCCCGCCGGAGAATGCGCACGTGCGGCGGGATCTGATCAAGATCAACAACGGCAAGTCGCTGTCACCGATCCTGTTGGTGCGGGGCGACTTTCGCACCGGCACCCCGTTGGTGATCGCGGACGGCTACCACCGGGTGTGCGCCATCCACTGGGCCGACGAGAACATCGCCATACCGGCGAAGATCGCCGCCCTGCCGTGACCTTCTCCACCCTCGCGCTGGTGCTCGCGCTCGGCCTGTGCGGCCCGCTGCTCGCGCTGCGCAGTGCCTGGCACCTGCCGGTGGTGCTCGGCGAGGTGGTGGCGGGAATCATCTTCGGCGCCACCGGCTTCGGCGTGCTGCACAGCGCGGATCCGATCTTCACGTTCCTGGCGGACATGGGTTTCGCCGTGGTCATGTTCGTCGCGGGCACGCACGTGCCGGTGCGCGATCCGACGGTGCGCGCCGCGCTCGGCGTGGGCGCACTGCGGGCGGTGCTCGTCGGATTGCTCGCAGTACCAGTGGGTTTCGGTATCGCCCAGTGGTTCGGCACCGGGCACGGCGCGATGTACGCCGTGCTGCTCGCGTCGTCTTCGGCGGCGCTGGTGCTGCCGATCATCGATTCGCTCGGGCTGCGCGGTAAACCGGTGCTCGCGTTGACCGCACAGGTCGCGATCGCGGACACCGTCTGCGTGGTCGCGCTGCCGTTGGCGATCGATCCCGGGCATGCGGGGCGGGCCGCGCTCGGCGCGCTCGCGGTATCCGCCTGTGCCGTCGTGCTTTTCGCACTCCTGCGCTGGGTGGAGCAGTCGGGTGCGCGGCGGCGGGTGCACCGGATCTCCGAGGACCGCGGTCTCGCTCTGGAGCTGCGCGTCAGCCTGGCGGTGCTGTTCGCGCTGTGCGCGGTCGCCACGCAGACCCGCGTCTCGATCATGCTGGCGGGTTTCGCCGCCGGACTGGCCGTGGCCGCGGTCGGCGAACCGCGGCGGGTGGCGCGCCAGCTCTTCGCCATCAGCGACGGCTTCCTCGCGCCGCTGTTCTTCGTCTGGCTCGGCGCCCGGCTCAATCTGCGGGACTTCGGCGAACATCCACGACTGATCGCCCTGGGTCTGGCGCTCGGCGCCGGCGCGCTGCTGGTCCACCTGGTCCCGCGCCTGGCCGGGCAACCGGTCGGCTACGGCGCGCTCGCGGCCGCGCAGATCGGCGTGCCGGTCGCCGCCGTCACCGTCGGCACCGAGTTGCACGTGCTGGTGGCCGGGGAGGCCGCGGCGCTGATGCTCGGCGCGCTCTGCACGATCGCCGCCGCCGCGGTCGCGGCGAGCCGGCTCGCGGCCCGGGCGGCGCAGGCGGACGGCACACAGGAGCGCTGAGATCTCGGCGCATCCGGCGGCGGGCTCAGTCGCCGACGCGACCGAAGTCGTCGAGCGGGCCGAGGTCTTCGGTGCGGCCGAGTAGTCGATCGGTCTCGCGGCGTTCGCGTTTGGTGGGGCGGCCGGAGCCGCGATCGCGGCGCGGCATGGCGGCGAGGAGTTCGCGGGAGGGCGGCGGCGGGGAGCGGTCGATCAGGCATTGCGCGGCGATCGGAGCGCCGACCCGTTTGGTGACGATGCGCTCGACGATCACGATGCGTTCGATGCCGCCGCTGCGGATGCGCACCTCGTCGCCGGGTTTGACCGGCTGGGCGGGCTTGGCCGCGGTGCCGTTGACGCGAACGTGTCCGCCGCGGCACGCTTCGGCGGCGGCGGATCTCGTCTTGAACAGGCGCACGGCCCAAGTCCAGGAATCGACTCGGGCCTGCGTCGCGGTATTCATAGTTCCGTGGGTACGGATGCCGTTATCGGCGCGGGGCACGCTTACACGATACGGCGCGCGGTGACCACTTGGTCGGCGCGCAGCGAGGTGTAGGTGACCGGCTCACCGGACTGCACCGCGTTCAGCAGCTTGCCGTCACCCGCGTAGATGCCGACGTGGGCACCGCCGTTGGTCACGACGATGTCGCCGGGCTGCAGGTTGTGGAAGGCCACCGGAGCGCCGACGTGCGACTGCTCGAAGCTGGTGCGGGGGAGTTCGACGCCGGCCTGCCGGTAGGCCCACTGGACCAGACCCGAGCAGTCGAAGTTCGACGGGCCCGCGGCACCCCAGGAGTACATCGCGCCGACCTTGGTCTTGGCGGCGTCGAGGGCGATATCGCTGGCGCTGGGCGCGGGATTGAACATCCCGGGCATGTTCGGCGCGAAGTTCGGCACGCCGGGCGCGACCTGCTGCTGGGCGCCGGGGGCCTGCGCGTTCGGCATCGCCGAGACAGCCTGCTGGATCTGCTGATTGAGCTGCTGGACCGGTGCCTCGTATTCCTGCGGGACAGGAACATCGAAGTTGCCGACACCGGGAATGTTGATGGTCGCGGCCATCGCCGGGATCGCGGGCATGGCCCCGGTCGTTGCGGCCAGCGCGCCCATCACGACGGCACCCTTGACGGAATTCGGCAAGCGAGAATCCCGCTGCAAGCTGTGTTTACCCACCGAGCTACGTCTCCGATCTTCGTGCTCTCCCGCCGACCGGGCAGCTGACCAGAAAATGGCCGCAAAGTATCACCGTCACCAACACACTCGGGTGATCCCGGCACGACAGCCGGGTAGATGGCCCCGACAGCCGATAAGGCGGTAACTCCGTGGCGCCGCTTCTCTTTCGAAACGACAGGACTCCACTAAGTCACGAAGAGATTACGATGCCGACGCGGTGTTGTCCAGCGCACAGACCAGCATGTTTTAAGCCGAACTGAAAGTGCCTGGACGATCGCCCGAAATCACGACACGCCCAGCGGGTCACGACACGATATCGCGCCGCGCGCGGGTGTCACGAAACGGCGCGCGACGGGACGAATCGGACAGGGAGGCCTCAGAATTCGCGACCGGCGGGACGCCTGCCGTCGCCGCCGAGCGCCTGTTCCAGCTCGACGATCCGGCGCTGCGCGTCGGCCAGGCCGACCTCGAGCTGGCCGAGCGCCATCACCAGCGGTCCCACCGCGAGATCGGCCACCAGCTGCGGATCGTCATAGCCGCGTTCTATCGCGACCAGGATGTTGGACCGGATGCGCCGCGCCACGGTGGCGCCGGCCGGTACGTTCCAGGACTCGACCACCTCGGCGGTGGTCGGGGTGGGTTCGTCGGACATGCCCCTCCGATACTCGCTGGAATCGCCCTCAGCGTAGTGACTTCCGCAGTACAAGAGCAATCGTGCAATACCCACCGCTAGTCGTATCTAGGACACGCCGTAGATATCGGCAGATTTCCCGGACCGGACGAGCTACGGTGTGCGGGTATGGACCCCGTGCGGAATCCGTATGCTCCCGGAGCCGGACAGCGCCCACCCGAATTGGCCGGGCGCGACAAGCAACTCACCGCTTTCGACATCGTGCTGGAGCGTGTCGCGCGGGGCCGCCCGGAACGCAGCGTGATGCTCACCGGGCTGCGCGGTGTCGGAAAGACGGTGCTGCTCAACCAACTTCGCTCCGCCGCCATCTCCCGCGGCTGGGGCACCGGCAAGATCGAGGCCCGCCCGGACCAGGAACTGCGCCGCCCGCTGTCCTCCGCGCTGCACATGGCGGTACGCGCGATCGCGATGGCGCATCGCAATCCGGAACGGGTCGACGACTTCCTCGGCATCCTCAAGGCGTTCGCGCTGCGCGCCACCGCGGACAAGGGCATGCGGGAACGGTGGCAGCCCGGTATCGACGTGCCCGCGGTCACCGGCCGCGCCGATTCCGGTGATATCGAGATCGACCTGGTCGAGCTGCTGGTCGAGGCCGCGGCCCTGGCCGGCGAAATGGGTGTCGGCATCGCGATTTTCATCGATGAGATGCAGGATCTCGGCCCGGCCGACATCTCCGCGATCTGCGGTGCCTGCCACGAATTGAGCCAGGACGCGGCGCCGCTCATCGTGGTCGGCGCCGGACTGCCGCACCTGCCCGCGGTGCTGTCCGCCTCGAAGAGCTACTCCGAGCGCCTGTTCAGCTATCACCGCATCGACCGGCTCGACCGCGCGGCCGCCGATCTGGCGTTGATCGCGCCCGCACAGCGTGAGGAGGTGAAGTTCACCGACGACGCCTTGGACGCGCTGTACCAGCGGGCCGACGGATACCCGTACTTCGTGCAGGCCTACGGCAAGGCGGCGTGGGACCAGGCGCCGGAGAGCCCGATCACGGCCGAGGACGTGGACGTGGCCGCGCCGAGCGCGGAAGAGGAATTAGCGGTCGGCTTCTTCGGTTCCCGCTACGAACGGGCAACGCCCGCCGAGCGAGAGTACATGCGCGCCATGGCCGATCTGGCCGGCGACGACGGCCCGGTCGCCACCGCGGCGGTGGCCAGCGAACTCGGCCGCAAACCGGCCTCGCTCTCCCCCGCCCGGGACGGGCTGATCAAGAAGGGGCTGATCTATTCGGCCGAGCGCGGCACCATCGGCTTCACGGTCCCGCACTTCGGCCGCTACCTCCGCAGCGTCTGAGATCGGCGCAAGCGTCGAATCAGGCTGTCTATCAAGATCATTAGAGATCCGTAGAAACCAATCGACCCGAAGCCCTACCGGCCGGTAACTAAAGTTCTTACACTCGGATGTGATCCTGATCACGTCCGAGGAGGACATCATGGCGACTGCCGCGAAAGTCGACGCCACCGAAGAACAGGCCCGCGCACTGGTCGAGGAATCCCGCGAAACCACCTGGGCCAAACCATCGTTCGCCAAGGAGATGTTTCTCGGACGGTTCCGGCTGGATCTGATCCACCCCTACCCACGGCCCAGCGCGGAGGACGCCGCGCGCACCGAGGCCTACCTGGCCCGGCTGCGGCCGTTCTGCGAATCCATCGACGGGCGGGTGATCGAAACCGAGGGCCGGATCCCGGACGAATACGTCAAAGGTCTGGCCGAACTCGGCTGCTTCGGGCTCAAGATCCCGGAATCCCATGGTGGTCAAGGACTTTCCCAATTCGGCTACAACCGCGCGTTGATGCTCGTCGGCTCCGCGCATCCCAGCCTCGGCGTGCTGCTCTCGGCGCACCAGTCGATCGGCGTGCCCGAACCGCTCAAGCTCGCGGGCACCGCGGAGCAAAAAGCCGAGTTCCTGCCCCGCTGCGCCGCGGGCGCGGTGAGCGCGTTCCTGCTCACCGAGCCCGACGTCGGCTCCGACCCGGCCCGGATGGCGAGTTCGGCCGTCCCGACCGACGACGGCGAGGCGTACCTGCTCAACGGGGTCAAGCTGTGGACCACCAATGGCGTTGTCGCCGAACTGCTCGTGGTGATGGCGCGGGTGCCCAAGAGCGAAGGGCACCGCGGCGGCATCTCCGCGTTCGTCGTCGAAGCCGACTCGCCGGGCATCACGGTCGAGCGGCGCAACGCGTTCATGGGTCTGCGCGGCATCGAGAACGGCGTCACCCGGATGCACGACGTGCGGGTGCCCAAGGCCAACCTGATCGGGCGCGAGGGCGACGGCCTGAAGATCGCGCTCACCACCCTCAACGCGGGGCGGCTCGCCATCCCCGCGCTGTGCACCGCGTCCGCCAAATGGTCGCTGAAGATCGCCAGGGAATGGAGCGCCGCCCGAGTGCAGTGGGGGCGCCCGGTCGGCGAGCACGAGGCGGTCGGGCAGAAGATATCCTTCATCGCCGCAACGACTTACGCGCTGGAAGCGGCCCTGGACCTCTCCGCCGCCATGTGCGACGAGGCGCGCAACGACATCCGGATCGAGGCCGCCCTGGCCAAACTGTGGGCCAGCGAGATGAGCTGCACCATCGCCGACGAGCTGGTACAGATCCGCGGTGGCCGCGGCTACGAGACCGCCGCCTCGCTCGCGGCCCGCGGCGAACGCGCGGTCGGCGCCGAACAGCTCGTCCGGGATCTGCGCATCAACCGCATCTTCGAAGGTTCCAGCGAGATCATGCGGCTGCTGATCGCCCGGGAAATGGCCGACGCGCACATGACCGCGGCCGGCGCGCTGGTCGACCGCAAGGCCGAGTTCAAGGACAAAGCGAAAGCGGCCGTGGGCGCGGCGGGCTTCTATGCGAAGTGGTTCCCCCAGTTGGCCGTCGGCGCGGGCACCACACCGGCCACGTTCTCCGAATTCGGGGTGCTGGCAAAGCATTTGCGGTTCGTCGAGCGCAGCTCGCGCAAGCAGGCGCGGTCGCTGATGTACGCCATGGGCCGCTGGCAGGCGGGTCTGGAGTACAAGCAGAACTTCCTCGGCCGCATCGTCGATATCGCGGCCGAACTGTTCGCCATCTCCGCGGCCTGCGTGCGCGCACACGCGCTGCGCACCGCGAACGCCCCCGAGGCCGCGGCCGCCGAAGAACTCGCCGACATCTTCGCCAAACAGTCCCGCGTCCGCGTGCGCGAACTGTTCGACGCGCTCTGGGACAACACCGACGCCGAAGACCGCACCCTCACCCGCGGCGTCCTCGACGGCCGCTATACCTGGCTCGAAGCAGGCGTTTTCGACCCCAGCGAAGGCACCGGCCCCTGGATCGCCGAATGGCAGGTAGGCCCCTCCACCGAACCAAACCTCCTCCGCCCCTTCCTCCCCTCCACCCGCAAACTCACCCCCTGACCCACCCGGCCCCCGTCGCGCTCCCACCCCGGAGCGCGACCCCGCCATGCCCGAACCGGCAAATATTCGCGACTATCAGCCAAACACTAGATAGCGATAGATTCTCCTAACCGGGTCGGCCGACGCTCGATTGCGAAATCTAGGGCTCTCTAGAAAATCCCCTCGATGCACCGAGATGCACCGAGCGGCGTCCACATGACTCTCTATCTCAATCTAGTTCTGGGGCTACAGATTTGTAGATTGTGGGGGGTTCGGGGGTGGGGGTACGTGTCGGCTTCAGTTGGACAACTTGTGCGTAACGCCTGGTATGTGGGGGTAACGGGGCGGAAATATCTATCGACAACCGGGCAAGAACGATCCGCTTGGATGCACCCTCCACAGGAGGTCGTCATGTCCATGACTATTTCGCGCTGCGCTGCCGACTACGACGGTCACCGTGTCACGGTGACGGCTACGGACGGCGTCCCGCTGTCGGTCCGCGTGTTCGGCGGCGATACCGCGACGGTGACCGTCGTGTTCGCGCACGGGCACTGCTTACGTACCGAATCGTGGTCCTTCCTGCGCGATCACCTGTTGCGCCGCTGGACGGACGCCGACACCAGGATGGTGTTCTACGACCATCGCGGGCACGGCGAATCCGGCGAGGCGCACCCCTCGACCTACACCATCGACCAACTCGGGCACGACCTCGACACCGTGCTGCGCACCGTCGCACCGACCGGGCCGGTCGTGCTGGTCGGTCATTCGATGGGCGCGATGGTGGTGCTGGCCTATGCCCGGCTCTTCCCGGAGACGATCGGCACCCGCATCGTCGGCGTCGGCTTGATCGCCGGCGCCGCCAACGGCCTCACCGAGGTCGGCCTCGGCCGCTTCCTGAAGCGACGCGCGGTGCGCTCGCTGCAGGTGGCGGTGGTGCGCGCGCCCCGCGTGATGCAGGGCTCCAAGCGGATGTCGCGCCGGATCTGCGAGCCGATCATGCGCGCGGCGAATTCCGGTACCAGGCGGGTCAATCCGCGCATGGTCGCGGTCGCGACCGCCATGCTGAACGAGACCCCGCTGCTGACCATGTCGAGCTTCCTCGCCTCGCTGATGACCTTCGACGAAACGGCGACCCTGCACCGGCTCGGCAGCATCCCCGCACTGGTGCTCGCGGGCACCGCAGACATCGTGGTGCCGTTCGCGCACTCGGTGGTGCTCGCGTCACAGCTGGCGGGATCGCAGCTGGTGCCGCTGGAGGGCGCGGGACACAGCGTGATCTTCGAACGCGCCGAGGAGGTGGCGCTGTCGCTGGCCGGACTGGTCGACCAGGTCGTCGGCACCCTGCGCGGGCAGGGTCCGGAGTACGCGGTCGCCGGCTGACGCACCGGCCGTCGGCGTTTCGCACCAGCGCCGACGGCCGGTCACGGGCAACTTTTGGGCGAACTACCGAAGATCACTGCTCGACGAGCCAGAAATCGATTCCTTCTGTACTGTGTTAGAGATCACGTTGTGTGGTGAGTCACACGACTTGGTGACGCGCGTTTCCTGGCAGACCATGGAACGAACCGCTACCCACCGAGTTCGCATGTGCCGCCAGGAACACAGGAGGTATCGATGACACGCAGCGAAATCGCGGAACTCCGCTATGCGGTCGGCCAGCTCCGGCAATCCATCGGCGTACTGCGGACGCACTATGGCGACGCGAACATGGTGCGCCGGTTGGAGAACGACCTCGAACGGCTCGTCATCGACGCCGACGAGATCGAGCAGGCTCCGCCGCCGGAGGTGAAGCGCCGTCCGCAGGACACCATCTACGTCCCGGACAGCAAATCCGACGAGGCAGCCTGGATGGGCGCACAGGACGAGGGCCTGGGCTTCCACTCCCGGCCGCGCACAAAGTAGATCCCGGCAGATACTTCGCGGGCCCGTTCCGTGCCGGTGGGCCCGCGATGTGCTGTGTGCTCAGGCCCGGTGCCGACCGAAGCGACGATTCGGCCGCGCCCCGTGGAACCGGGCACCACGGGGGACGTCCGGCACCGGGGTAGACCCGGCCGATTCGAACAGCGCCGCGATGCCGTGGTCATGGCCGAGCGCGATGGCCTCCAGCCCGTAGCTGCCGTTGGCCCGGGCGAGTTCGTGCAGCATCGTGGTCATGATGCGCAGGCCGGTCGCGCCGACCGGATGCCCGAGCGCGATGGTCGAACCGTTCACGTTGAGCCGTTCCCGCGGATCGAAATCCCAGGCCCGCGTCAACGCCAGCACCTGCACCGCGAACCCCTCGTCCACCTCGACCAGATCGAGGTCGTCGAGCCGCAGCCCGGTCCGCCCGAGCAGCTTGGCCACGGCCGGTGCGGCGCCGAGAGTCGCTGGGCCCGAATCACTTCCGGCCGCGGCCCAGCCGACCAGATACGCCATCGGCGTCAAGCCGAGATCCGCGAGCCGATCCTCGGCCACCACCAGGCAGGCGGCCGCGCCGCGCCGGTGTGCGCTCATGTTGCCCGTGGTCACCACACCGTCCGAGCGCAACGGGCGCAGCGCCGCCAAGGTGTAGGTGGAGACCTCGTCGTCGACCCCCTCATCGCGCAGGATCCGGTGTCCCCCAGTGTCTTCGCCGCCTCGATCGGGCCCGCGCAGACCGCGGCCCGGCGCGTCGATCACCCCGACCGGGATCACCTCGGCGGCGAACTTTCCCTGCCGCCAGGCGCGCGCCGCCTTGCGGTGACTGGCCACCGCGAACTCGTCGGCGTCGGCCCGGCCGATGCCGTAGTAGCGTGCCAGGTCCTCGGCATTCGCCAGAACAGCGGCGTCGACCGGCCCGCCGGGACGAGCGTCGAGCGCCGGGGCGCATTCCACACCGCCCGCCACCACCACGTCGGCGGCCCCGGTCTGCACCATCATCGCCGCCGTGAGCACCGCTTGCAGGCCGCTGCCGCAGCGCCGATCGGTGAGAAAGCCGGGCACGGCCAGCGGTAGACCCGCACCCCGCGCGGCCGTTCTACTCAGTTCGGGTCCGGCGGACAGCCCGCCGTCGACGCAGGCGAGCGCGACATCTTCGACCCGGGCCGGGTCGATGCCGGAACGTTCGACCACCGCGGCGAGCACGGTCGAGGCCAGCCATTCCGGCGGCATCCCGGCCAGCGCGCCTCCTTCGATCCCGCTCGGCGTGCGGACCGGCGCGACGATCGCGGCTCTTCTCACCTGACTCTCCTTCCCCCGGCCGCGTCCGCACCCACCGGCACTGCCGGTCGTGCTCGACGCGGCCGCTGCCGTACACATCGGTGCACGTCAGCGGGTACATCTCGGGGAAAGGTGACCACAGATTTGTTGCCGCCGTGTGACGATCGGCGCGTCATGATTTCAACCCGCGGTTTTGTTCCGGGCGAGCTTGCTCGAATCCTGTTCCGTTTTAGTCGAGTTCGAAGTGTTTGCGGTCCGTTCACCGCTCTGCGCTGTCTGTTGAAGCGACATCGAATGTGGCGCAAATCACGGGCATCCCGGCGGGTCCGGAATGCCGGGACCCCGCTCGAGCGATAGCAGGGGTGTCGTATGGTGCTGGGCATCACATTCGATTGCAGAGGGAATCGATCCCCCCGCACAGCAGAGCGAGGCATCCACCTGTGAGTGCCGCACCGACCGCCACCCCGGAGACGGGGACCGGCGTCTTCAGCAAGACCAGGGCCCGAATCTCCGAGCGCACGCTGCGTACCGATCGATGGTGGGTACCGCCGTTGATCACGGTGCTCGGGCTCGGCGCGTTCGTCATCTACGCGACGATCAGATCCTATGTGCGAACGGCATATTGGGTACCGGACTACCACTACCTGACGCCGTTCTATTCGCCGTGCCTGAGCACCTCGTGCGTCGAGGGGTCCAGTCACTTCGGCACGCCGTTCGGCGACCTGCCCGCGATCCTGCCGCTCGGCTTCGTCGTGCTGCCGTTCCTGCTCGGCTTCCGTTTGACCTGCTACTACTACCGCAAGGCCTATTACCGGGCCGTGTGGTTCTCCCCGCCCGCCTGCGCGGTCGCCGAGCCGCACGCCAAGTACACCGGCGAGACCCGGTTGCCGCTGATCATCCAGAACGCGCACCGCTACTTCTTCTATGTGGCGCTGCTCGTTTCGGTGATCAACACCTACGACGCGGCGGTCGCGTTCCACGGCAAGGACGGCGGTTTCGGTTTCGGCCTCGGCAATATCGTGCTGTGGGTCAACGTGATCCTGCTGTGGGCCTACACCCTGTCCTGCCATTCCTGCCGGCATATCGCGGGCGGTCGGCTCAAGAACTTCTCCGCGCATCCGGTGCGCTATTGGTTCTGGACCCAGGTCTCCAAATTGAACACCCGGCACATGGCGCTGGCCTGGACCACGCTCGGCACCCTCGTGCTGACCGACTTCTACGTCATGTTGGTGGCCAGCAAGACGATTTCGGACTTGCGGTTCATCAACTGATCCGCCTCAACCCCAGGAGTATTCGCGGCCATGCCAGAAGTGGAACGGCACAAGTACGACGTCGTCGTGATCGGAGCCGGTGGCGCCGGATTGCGCGCGGTGATCGAGGCCAGAGAACACGGCCATTCCGTCGCGGTGGTGTGCAAATCCTTGTTCGGCAAGGCGCACACCGTGATGGCCGAAGGCGGCTGCGCCGCGTCGATGGGTAATGCCAACGAGAAGGACAACTGGCAGACCCATTTCAAGGACACGATGCGCGGCGGCAAGTTCCTGAACAACTGGCGCATGGCCGAACTGCATGCCCAGGAGGCGCCCGACCGGGTGTGGGAGCTGGAAACCTATGGGGCGCTGTTCGATCGGACCGCCGACGGCCGGATCAGCCAGCGCAACTTCGGTGGTCACACCTACCCGCGGCTCGCGCACGTGGGCGACCGGACCGGCCTGGAGATCATCCGCACCATGCAGCAGAAGATCGTCTCGCTGCAGCAGGAGGACTTCGCGGCGACCGGCGACTACGAGGCGCGGATCAAGGTCTTCTCCGAGTGCACGATCACCGAGCTCCTCAAGGACGGCGACCGCATCTCCGGCGCGTTCGGCTACTGGCGCGAATCCGGCCGTTTCATCCTGTTCGAAACGCCCGCAGTGGTTTTGGCCACCGGCGGCATCGGCAAGTCGTACAAGGTGACCTCGAATTCGTGGGAGTACACCGGTGACGGTCACGCGCTCGCGCTGCGCGCCGGGGCGACGCTGATCAACATGGAGTTCCTGCAGTTCCACCCGACCGGCATGGTCTGGCCGCCGAGCGTCAAGGGCATCCTGGTCACCGAGGGTGTGCGCGGTGACGGCGGGGTGCTCAAGAACACCGAAGGCAAGCGGTTCATGTTCGACTACATCCCGCCGGTCTTCAAGGGGCAGTACGCCGAGACCGAGGAAGAAGCCGATCAGTGGTTGCGCGACAACGATTCCGCGCGCCGCACGCCCGACCTGCTGCCCCGCGACGAGGTCGCGCGGGCGATCAACGAGGAGGTCAAGGCCGGACGCGGTACCCCGCACGGCGGCGTGTTCCTCGATATCGCCTCGCGGATGCCCGCCGAGGAGATCGTGCGACGACTGCCCTCCATGCACCACCAGTTCAAAGAGCTCGCCGACGTGGACATCACGAAGGAGCCGATGGAGGTCGGCCCGACCTGTCACTACGTGATGGGCGGCGTCGAGGTCGATCCCGATACCGGCGCGGCAACGGTGCCCGGGTTGTTCGCGGCCGGTGAGTGTTCCGGCGGCATGCACGGCTCCAACCGGCTGGGCGGCAACTCGCTGTCGGATCTGCTGGTGTTCGGCCGCCGGGCCGGCCTGGGCGCGGCCGCGTACGTCGAGCGGCTCACCGAACGTCCCGCGGTCTCGGATGCCGATATCAGCGCGGCGGCGAAAGTCGCTCTGGCACCGTTCGATCCGCCGGCCGAGGGCGCGGGCGAGAACCCGTACACCCTGCACACCGATCTGCAGCAGACGATGAACGACCTGGTCGGCATCATCCGCAAGGAGCACGAGGTGCGCGAGGCGCTCACCAAGCTCGACGAACTGCGTGCCCGGTTCAAGCAGGTCACCGTGGAGGGGCACCGCCAGTTCAACCCGGGCTGGCACCTCGCCCTCGACCTGGAGAACATGCTGCTGGTCAGCGAGTGCGTGGCGAAGGCGGCGCTGCTGCGCACCGAGAGCCGCGGCGGGCACACCCGCGACGATCATCCCTCGATGGATGCCGACTGGCGGAACAAGCTGCTGGTCTGCGCGGTGGATCAGAGCACGGCGGACCAGGCCATCCCCGACGTCACAGTGACGCCGAAGGACCAGGTTCCGATGCGGCCGGAGCTGCTCGCCCTTTTCGATCTCGGCGAGCTCGAAAAGTACTACACCCCGGCCGAACTCGCCGGGCACCCGGCGACAGCCGGGAATTCGACAGAGCGAGAGGCGTAGCGATGGGTTACGACGCCAAATTCCGCGTATGGCGCGGCGATCTCGAGGGCGGCGAACTGCACGACTTCACCGTGGCGGTGAACGAGGGCGAGGTGGTGCTCGACATCATCCACCGGCTGCAGGCGACGCAGGCCCCCGATCTGGCCGTGCGCTGGAACTGCAAGGCGGGCAAGTGCGGATCGTGCTCGGCCGAGGTGAACGGGCGGCCGCGACTGCTGTGCATGACCCGGATGTCCACCTTCACCGAGGCCGAGGTCATCACGGTGACCCCGATGCGCACCTTCCCGGTGATCAAGGATCTGGTCACCGACGTCTCCTTCAATTACCAGAAGGCGCGCGAGATTCCGTCGTTCACCCCACCCGCGGATCTGAAGCCGGGCGACTACCGGATGAAGCAGGTGGACGTCGAGCGCTCGCAGGAGTTCCGCAAGTGCATCGAATGCTTCCTGTGCCAGAACACCTGCCACGTGGTGCGTGACCACGAGGAGAACAAGAAGTCGTTCGCCGGGCCGCGGTTCCTGATGCGGATCGCCGAGCTGGAGATGCATCCGCTCGACGTCGGCGACCGGCGCAACCTGGCGCAGGACGAGCAGGGCCTCGGCCTCTGCAATATCACCAAATGCTGTACCGAGGTCTGCCCGGAACATATCAAGATCACCGACAACGCGTTGATCCCGATGAAAGAGCGCGTGGCCGACCGGAAATACGATCCGCTGGTGTGGTTGGGCAACAAGCTGTTCCGCCGCTGAAATACCCGAATGCGCACCGGCCGAGACATTCTCGGCCGGTGCGCAGTGCTATTTCCGGGCCGCCTATTACAAGATCGCGACCACGCCGAGGGCCACCACCCACACCAGCGCCCCGACCAGTAACGCCTGTACCAGTGAACCGGTGAGGAGGAAGACGCCGATCGATGTCACCGCGAACAACAACGTGACGATCAGCCATTCCACCCAATCGCCCGGACGCAATTTCTTGTACGGGGAGTGGGAGTTCTTCAACCCACGGTCCATAAAGCATGGGCTACCCAAATGTTATCCAAGCGAAACGCGCTACTACGGCGCGCCGACGAGCCCGGCCCGCATCCGCCGCGGCCGGGCTGCCCTGGCGTGGCTATTGGGGCCGGTCGAACTCGCCGTCTTGGACGCCCGCGGTGAACGCCGCCCACTCGGCGGGTGTGAAGACCAGCACGGGGCCGTCCGGATTCTTGCCGTCACGCAGGGCGACGTGCCCCTCGGCCAGCAGCGCCACCTCGACGCTGTCGTTACCCGCCGTTGCGCCCGCCGTGCGCCAGGTCGCGCCGGACAGGTCGACATTCGCACCACTGTTGACACTCACGAGTCGAACTCCTTGCTCAGCGCCACGCGCTCAGGCGCGGGTGAATTCGCCGCCGGCCACACCGGAGGTGAATATGTCCCATTCCGCGGGGGTGAAAACCAGGGCCGGGCCGCCGGGATTCTTGCTGTCGCGCACGCCGACCTGTCCGCCGTCGAGGAAGGCCACCTCGACACAATCCTTGCTACCACTGCGGGTGCTCGTAAACCACTGCGCCCCAGCCAGATCGATACTCATGCCGCAAACTCCTTCGCTACCTGCCGGAGCAGATGTCTACTGGTTTGAATATCCAGCGCGGCGCGCTGGAGGCACGCGTGTGCCCGATGGTACCGCTGCACGTCGACCGGTCTTTCGAGGTAGAGATCCCCGGTGAAGCCTTCTACATACACAACTGGGGGCTCTACCGGATGTCCCTTGCTATCTGTGCCGAACTCGAGCACGGTGAAAGGCCCCGTGGAATCTCCGAGCGGAATGCCGGCCGCGAACGGCAGGATACGCACAGCAACATTGTCGTTGGTACTCAAATCCGCAAGATGTCGTAGCTGCGCCGCCATCACTTTGGCGCCACCGACCACGCGGCGCAAAACCGACTCGTGCAACACCACGGCAACGGTCGCGGGGGAGGCCCGCCGTGAGATCAGGGCCTGGCGCTGTAACCGCAATTGCACCCGGCGTTCCAGTTCCGCCTCGGAATCACCCGGGTAGCCGAGGCGATGCAGCGCCTTTGCGTAATCCGCGGTTTGCAGCAAACCCAGCACCAGTTCAGACTGATAGGAACTGAGTTGCTGGGCCGATGCCTCCAAACCCACGTAGACATCGAAGTTTTCGGGTATCAGGTCGCCGTAGGCGTGCCACCAGCTCTTGACCGCGGCCTGCTGGGCCAAGCCCTTGAGACCGTCGGCCAGCTCGTCCGGAATACCATAGATGCGGCACAGCTCTTGGATATCGATGGTGCGGATGCGGTCGGCCTGTCCCTTCTCCAACCGCTGCAAAGTGCTTGCGCCCCACTCCATCAGCCGCGAGGCCTCGGCGATGGTGAGACCCGCCTGGGTGCGCCAATCGCGCAGGTACCGGCCCAGCTGCCGGCGCGGTAGGGTAGAGGAAGCGCTCTCGGTACCGGACGGTCTGTCGTGATTTCCGGACACTCGCTCCGAACTCGTTGACGCTCTTGCCGAACTCGCTGACACAGCACGCTCCGTTCTGTGTTCGGCTGCTCACCCGCGGGCAGGCGGGGGCAACCAGCAAGCTCGGTTCCCCGTCACTTCGCTTGGGCAGCGGGCTCTTTCGTCCACTATGGAGAATCCTGCCCTCCCGGCTGGTTTTCGTGCTGGGAATTCGCGCGAAATTTTTGGATATCCATCGCGGGCGTTGTTTCACCTCCCCGGCAATGGTGTGCTGGAAGTATGCCCGGCGTTGTCCGAGCACTCACCAGGAGTCGCCCGCAGGAACGAGGAGTCATGGCTGTACATGTCATTGCGTCGTCCTTGATGACCAGCGATCTCACTACGCACCGAGCACGCAGCGTCGGAGACGGCAGCTGGGTGGTGTCCTACCTGCCCGGCCGCACGCTGACGTGTGCGCAGGCCGTGGCCGCGCTGCGGGTTGCCGAAGTGGTGCCGGCGCTGCTGGACGTGGTCGGCGACCTCGCCGACGAGGTCGGGCTCACCGCGCTGGAGGCGGTCGGGATGGCGGTGCGGCAATCATCCTGGGAAACCGAGCATCCGGTTCCGTCGCGACATCGGTGGCGAGCCACCGCCCAGCCGGCGGGAGTCGCCTGATGCAGCTCACCAACCTGAACATGCATGTGGCGGCGATGCTGGCCTGCGGCGCCGACCCCGGCATCATGACCGTCGAACAAGCCCACGCGGCAATGCAATTGCATCTCGACTGCACCGTGGACCGCTGCCGCGTGCGGCGGCGCGCCCGGACCACGCTGGTCGAGGAGGGTCGCTGCGTGCTGGACGAACGCGCACTGCCCTGCTGAGCCCGCTGCGCGCCCGCGCGATCTGAGCCGAACTCGCGCCGATCCGTTACCGTTGCCTGCGCGATGAGGTGTGTGCGGGAGAGGCGAACTCTGGTGGTGGTGCGACTGTTCCGGCGTTCGCTGGCGGTCTTGACGGTGTCGCTACTGGCCGCGGTGCCGGTAGCCGGATACGGCAGCGCCGCGCCCGGCGCGGACCCGGCGCCCGGCGGCATGGAGCGGTTCTATCGTCAGCAGCTCGCCTGGAAACCTTGCGGCATCGACAATCTGGACAAAGCAGGCGGCGAGTGCGCGGACGTGCTGGTGCCGCTGGACTACGGCAAGCTCGACGGCCGCACCATGACAGTGGCGATATCGCGGGTCAAGGCGGCCGAACCCGCCCGGCGGCAGGGGATTCTGCTGGCGAACCCGGGCGGGCCCGGCGCCGAAGGGCTGGACAGTATCGATCTGCTCGGCGACGTCCTGTCCCCGGCGGTGCTGGCCACGCACGATCTGATCGGGATGGATCCGCGCGGCGTCGGCGAATCGGGGCGCAGCAAGCGCTGCGGGTGGCCGGTCGGCGAGATGGTCCGGTCGGCGGGCCTGGATCTGTCCGGCTTCGTGCACGACACGGTGCAGTCGGCGGGCATGGCCGCCGGCTGCCTGGTGCACGACCCGGAGATGATGCGGCAGTTCACCACCCGCAACACCGCCCGGGACATGGACGTCGTGCGCGGCGTCCTCGGCGAGCCGACGCTCGACTACTACGGCACGTCCTACGGCACCTACCTCGGCGCGGTGTTCACACAACTGTTCCCGGACCGCAGCGGGCGGATCGTGCTGGACAGCGCCATCGACCCGGACCGGTACTGGGCGGGGCTGGTCCAGGATTGGGGACCGGCGGACGAGATCGCGCTGGACGACTGGGCCGCCTGGGCTGCGACGAAAGACGAGATATACCGGTTCGGCGGTACGCCTGAGCAGGTACGTGCCACGGTCGAGCAGCTGATCCGCACGGCCGCGCGGCAGCCGATCGTCATCGATGATTTCGCCATCGATGACCACTGGCTGCCGTTCGTGCTGCACGGGATGCTGATGAACTTCCGGTTGAACGACGCACTGGCCCAGACCATCCGGGAGATCGCCGACGCGGCGGGCGGCCCACCGGCCGAGGCCCGCACGCCCCGGCTCGCCGCGATCCTGACCGCGCTGCGCGACGGTGAGAATTCCACGCTGGCCCAGATCGCCTGCGGGGACGCCGGGGTGCCGCGGGATCCGGGCTGGTACTGGCGCACGATCGAAGAAACCCGCACCACTCAGCCGGTTTTCGGGGCGATGGCGGGCAATATCCAACCGTGCGCGTTCTGGCCGGGACCGGTGGAGGCGCCGACGGTGGTGCGTAATGCGGTGCCCGCGCTGATCGTGCAGTCGACCGGCGACCCGCGCACGCCGTACCAGCACGCGCTGCGGCTGCACCAGCAGTTGAGCGCGTCGACGTTGGTCACGCTGCGAGATGTGCGTATCCACCTGGCTTTTCGGCCGGATCTGAGCAGTTGCGTGAACGAGGCGATCAACACCTACTTCGCCGAAGGCGTACTGCCCGACACCGACGTGGACTGCTCCGCCGACGGCGCGGCGGCGAAATAGCACCGACGGCATCCGGCCCCGATGACCCCTCAGGCATCGGGGCCGAACCCCGTCAGGCCGCGACCGTCGCCGGTTCGTCGGCGAACTGGGTCCGGTACAGCTCGGCGTAGCGCCCCTCGGCGGCCAGCAACTCGGAGTGGTTGCCGCGCTCGATGATTCGGCCGTCCTCCAGCACCAGGATCTGATCGGCGGCGCGGATGGTGGACAACCGGTGCGCGATGACCAGCGCGGTCCGGCCCGCCAATGCCTCCGACAGCGCCTCCTGCACCGCGGCTTCGGAGGTGGAGTCGAGCGAGGCGGTCGCCTCGTCCAGGATGACGACGCGCGGCTGCTTCAACAGCAGGCGGGCGATGGTCAGGCGTTGCCGTTCGCCGCCGGAGAGGCGGTAACCCCGCTCGCCGACCACGGTGTCGAGTCCGTCGGGTAGCGATTCGACCAGGTCGCGTAACCGGGCGCGCTGCAGGGCATCCCAGAGTTCGTCCGTGGTCGCCTCGGGGCGCGCCAGTGCCAGATTCGCGCGGATCGTGGTGTGGAACAGATGCCCGTCCTGGGTCACCAGGCCCACGGTGTCACGCAGGGAGGTGGTGCTCAGGTCCCGGACATCGGTGCCGTTCAGCCGCACCGCGCCGCTGTCCACGTCGTACAGTCGCGAAACCAGCTGCGCGACCGTGGATTTGCCCGCGCCCGACGAGCCGACCAGCGCGACGAGCTGGCCGGGTTCGGCGCGCAGCGAGACGTTGTGCAGCACGTCGACCCCGCCGCGGGTGTCCAAGGTCGCCACGTCTTCCAGCGACGCGAGCGAGACCTTGTCGGCGGCGGGGTAGGCGAAGGTGACATCGTCCAGCTCCACCGCGACCGGTCCCGCTGGCACCGCGACCGCATCGGGCGCGTCCTCGATGAGCGGTTTCAGATCCAGCACCTCGAACACCCGCTCGAAGCTCACCAGCGCGGCCATGATCTCCATCCGGGCGCTGGCCAGCGCGGTCAGCGGGGTGTAGAGCCGGGTGAGCAGCAGCGACAGCGAGACGACCGCACCCGCGTCGAGCTGGCCGCGCAGCGCGTACCACCCGCCGAGGCCGTAGACCAGCGCGAGCGCGAGCGCCGATACCAAGGTCAGCGAGGTGACGAACACCGTCTGCAACATCGCGGTCCGGATGCCGATATCGCGGACCCGGCGGGCACGCAGCTCGAACTCGTCGGACTCCTGCCGCGGCCTGCCGAACAGTTTCACCAGCGTCGCGCCCGGCGCGGAGAACCGCTCGGTCATCTGGGTGCTCATGGCCGCGTTGAGACCCGCCGCCTCCCGTTGCAGGCCGGCCAGCCGATTGCCCATCCGGCGTGCGGGCACCACGAAGACCGGCAGCAGGACCAGGGCCAGCAGGGTGATCTGCCACGAGATCCGCACCATCACCGCGAGCGTGAGCGCCAAGGTCACCAGGTTCGTGATGACCCCGGACAGCGTGTCGCTGAACGCGCGCTGCGCGCCGATGACGTCGTTGTTCAACCGGCTGACCAGCGCGCCGGTCCTGGTCCGGGTGAAGAACGCGACCGGCATCCGCTGCACGTGATCGAACACCGCGGTCCGCAGGTCCAGGATCAGGCCCTCGCCGATGCGTGAGGACAACCATCGGATCAGCACGCCGAGCACGGCATCGACCACGGCGATCAGTCCGATCACGACGGCCAGGGTGATCACGACGCGCGGCGCGGCCCCGTTGACGATGTCGTTGACCACCCGCCCGGCCAGCACCGGCGTCGCCACGCCGAGCAGCGCGGCGAGCACGCTGAACAGCAGGAACGCCCCGATCCGCCGCCGATGCGGAGCGGCGAACCGGAGAATGCGGCGCGCGGTGGCCAGGCGGAACGGCCGCTGCTCTGCCGGCGCGTTCGCCCGCCGGTACATCTGGCTCCACGCCACCGATTCGATACTCACCTTTTGAGTCCTTTCACTCCCCACCCATTCAAGCCCTCGGCACCGACACTAAGACCTCAACAAAGGTTGAGCACAAGCCCATCCCGCGGGCATTTCTTCTGCGCACAGCGAAACCGCCGCGGTCGGCCGCGCGGCGAGCGCGGGTCACCGGGCCGCGCCTAGGCTGGCGTGGTGACCGAGGACCGGGTGCTGGCGGCGTTGCGGGGGCGACTCACGGGTGAGGTCGACGCGTCCGAGCGGCGACGGGCGGAGTATTCGTCGGACGCGTCGAACTATCGGGTGCCGCCGCGGGCCGTGATCTTTCCGCGCGACGACGAGGACGTGCGGACCACGCTGGAGTTCGCCCGCGACGCAGGCCTGCCGGTGACCGCGCGGGGCGGCGGCACCTCGGTGGCGGGCAATGCGATCGGCCCCGGATTGGTGCTGGATTTCAGCAGGCATATGCACCAGATCGTCGAAATCGATCCGCAGACCCGCACCGCCCGGGTGCAGCCCGGCGTGGTGCTGGCGCAATTGCAGGGTGCGGCAAAGCAATACGGGCTGCGGTTCGGACCCGACCCGTCCACGCAGAACCGGTGCACCCTCGGCGGGATGATCGGCAACAACGCCTGCGGCCCGCGCGCGGTGGCCTGGGGACGCACCTCGGATACGGTGCGCGAACTGCGAATTCTCGACGGCACCGGTGCGGAGCGGCGGCTCGCGCACGAGCTGTCCGTACTGCCGGGGCTGACCGAATTCACCGCGGCGAACCTCGCGGTGCTGCGCACCGACCTGGGCCGCTTCGATCGGCAGGCGTCGGGGTACGGACTCGAACATCTTCTGCCCGAGCGGGGTTCGTCGGTCGCGAAGGCGTTCGTCGGGTCGGAGGGCACCTGCGGTCTGTTGCTCGACGCGACCGTCGAGCTGGTCGCGTTGCCGCGGGCGACCGTGCTCACGGTGCTCGGCTATCCCGATATCGCCACTGCCGCAGACGATGTCGCCGCGGTGATGGCCTGCAAACCGACTGCGGTCGAGGGCATCGATGCCCGGCTGGTCGACGTGGTCCGCGCCCACCGCGGCACCGTGCCCGAACTACCGCACGGCGGCGGGTGGCTGTTCGTCGAGACCGCGGGCGAGAGCCGGGACGAGGCCATGGCCGCGGCCGACCGACTCCGCCGCTCGGTCGCGGCGGTGGACGCGCGCATCGTCACGGATCCGGTTGTGGCGGCGTCGCTTTGGCACATCCGCGCGGACGGGGCGGGGCTGGCCGGTCGCACACCGGACGGGCATCCGGCCTGGCCCGGCTGGGAGGACGCGGCGGTGCCGCCGGAACGGCTCGGCGCCTACCTGCGGGATTTCGCCGAGTTGACGCGGGCGCACGGGGTGGACGGGTTGCTGTACGGCCACATCGGCGACGGATGCATTCACGTGCGGCTCGACCTTCCGATCGCCGAGGCCCCGCAACGTTTCCGGCGGTTCCTCTTCGACGCCGCCGAATTGGTGGTGCGCCACGGCGGCTCGCTGTCCGGTGAGCACGGCGACGGCCGCGCGCGCTCGGAGTTGCTCGCGCTCATGTACTCCCGGCCGGTGCTCGACGTATTCGCTGGGTACAAGGCACTTTTCGATCCGGGCAACGTATTCAACCCCGGTGTGCTGGTGGCGCCGCGACCGCTCGACGCCGATCTGCGGGTGGCCGGGCTGCCGCTGCTGCCCGCCGCGGGCGGGTTCGCGTTCCCGCACGACAACGGCGATCTGAGTACCGCGGTGCACCGCTGCGTCGGCGTCGGGAAGTGTCGCGCGGACACCCGCGCGAGCGGCGGCTTCATGTGCCCGTCCTATCTGGCCACCAGGGACGAGAAGGACAGCACCCGCGGCCGGTCGCGGGTGCTGCAGGAGGTGGCCCGTGGCACGCTGACGTGGTCGTCCGACGCGGTGGCCGAGTCCCTGGATCTGTGCCTGTCCTGCAAGGCCTGCGCCTCGGACTGCCCGGCCGGGGTCGACGTCGCCACCTACAAATCCGAGGCGCTGCATCGCCGCTACCGGCGCAGGCCGCGGCCGATCGACCACTACTCGCTCGGGTGGTTGCCGCGGTGGCTGTCCCTGGCGACGAAGGTGCCGCGGGCCGCCAACGCGCTAGCCGAGATCGGTCCACTGCGGCGAATCGGGTTGCGCGCGGCCGGGATCGATCCGCGCAGGCCGGTGCCCCGGCTGGCGGACCGCAGCTTCCGGCGGCGGTGGCGCGACCTCGGCGGCATGCTCCCCACGGCCGGAAAAGCACATCCCGATACTGCCGACGCGGCGGCGCAACGGCCCGAGGTGATGCTCTGGGTGGATACCTTCACCGACGCGTTCGACCCCGAGATAGCCATGGCCGCAGCGCAATTGGTGCAGTCGCTCGGATATCGGGCGCGTGTTCCCGCCCGGCGGGTGTGCTGCGGGCTCACCTGGATCAGCACCGGGCAACTGGACGGTGCGCGGGCGCGGTTGCGTGCCACGCTGGACGCGCTGGACGAGCACGTCCGCGGCGGCGGCATCGTGCTCGGCCTGGAACCCTCGTGCACTGCCGTCTTACGGTCCGACCTGCCCGAACTGCTGCCGGACGATCCGCGCGCCGCGCCGACGGCACGGGCGGTGCGCACACTCGCCGAATTCCTGACCGAACAACCGGACTGGCGCCCACCGTACCGACCGGACCATTCGGTGGTGGTGCAGCCGCATTGTCACCAGCACGCGGTGCTCGGCTTCGATGCCGATCGCCGACTGTTAACCAGAATGGGAATTGCCGTGACCGAAATCACCGGCTGTTGCGGTCTGGCCGGAAACTTCGGAATGCAACGCGGCCATTACGACATTTCGGTCGCAGTGGCCGAGAACGGCCTGCTGCCCGCCCTGCGGACCGCGGCGGCGGAGACGGTGTTCCTCGCCGACGGCTTCTCCTGCCGTACCCAGGCGGCCCAACTGGCCGGGCGCCCCGCCCGCCATCTGTCGCAGTTCCTGGTGCAGGAGTGAGGTTTTCCAGCCCGCATCGGGTGCAAACACGACGCGGGCACGGCCCCGATCAGCTGCCGAAAGGCAGGGTGCCCGGCGGGATCTGGTAGCCCGAGCTGCCCGCGGAAACGCCACCCCAGGCGTTGAGCAACCAGTTGAGCAGGTTGGTGATCATGCGATACCTCCATACAGCGACCGGGAACGATACTCGGCGCGAACCGGCCAGAGCAGACAACTCTGCCAGGTGTTTGCCGACCGCTCGAATATCGCCACCCCTGTTCCTCGCGTTACAGAATTCCGGCGCGCTGCGGTGATGCTTGGCATAGCCGAAGTGCCGAATAGTGTTGTGCGTGCCCGATGTGCCGAGCTGGGTGGAGCTGAGTACGACCGGATAGGACGGTCGGGCAGAATGGTCCGATGCACAGCGCGACGGCCGAGCCGGGAACCGGTCCCACCGGCCGGGCCAGGACCGTCACCTCCGACCGTCCGATCGACCTGGCCAGCACCATCGCCCCGCTACGCCGCGGCGCCGGGGACCCGTGCCATCGCACGACCCCGGACGGCGCGCACTGGCACGCCTCCCGCATGGCCTCGGGACCGGTGACCTACCGGCTGACCCAGTCGGGTCCGTGCGCGGTGCGGGCGCAGGCCTGGGGCCCCGGCGCCGAAGAATTCCTGGACGGGCTCGCACACATGCTCTGCCTGGACGAGGACCTGGACGGCTTCGCGCCGGATCATCCCAAGCTGGTCGAGGCCCATCGCCGATTCCCCGGCTTGCGCATGCTGCGCACCGGGTTGGTGTTCGAGGCACTGGTACCGGCGGTGCTGGAGCAGAAGGTGCACACCGTCGCGGCGCGTGCCTCGTGGCGAAAGCTGGTGCGGCAGTTCGGCGATCCCGCACCGGGGCCGGCACCGGAGGGTATGCGGGTGGCGCCGGACGCACAGACCTGGCGGCGCGTGCCGTCCTGGGCGTTTCACCGGGCCAACGTCGGCCCGCAGCGCGCGCAGACCATCGTGCGCGCCGCCCGCGTGGCGAGTTCGCTGGAGCGCGCGGCCGACGTCGACCCGGTCGAGGCGGCGCGCCGGGTGCGGACCATCACCGGTATCGGGGTGTGGACCGCCGCCGAGATCGCCCAGCGGGCGTTCGGCGACGCGGACGCGCTCTCGGTCGGCGACTTCCACCTCGCCGCCGTGGTGGGCTGGACGCTGCTCGGCCATCCGATCGACGACGACACCATGGTCGAATACCTGGAACCGCTACGGCCGCACCGCTATCGGGCGGTCCGGCTGCTGGAGATCAGCGGTCAGGCGCACCGGCCCAAGTTCGGGCCGCGCACCCCGATCACCGATCACACCTGGCACTGAACCCTGCTAGCGGGTGCGCCGGGCGTCCAGCCCGTCGAGCACCCGGTCGAGCCCGTAGGCGAAGCGCTTGTCCCGAATTCGGGCGGGATCGGTGTTCCACTCCGCGTCGGGGGTCGTCGCCCGCAACTGCGGGAACTCCTCCGCCGCTTGTTCGGCGGCGGGTCGCAGGCTCGCGAGCAGTTCCGGCTCGCTCTGGCCGCTGCGGGCCAGCAGCGAGATCCACGCGGCCTCGGTGATGCCGACGCCGATGATGTAGCCGAGCAGGGTGCCGATCGCGTCGGAGACCTCCTCGGTCGCGAAGCCGCCCGCGGCGAACACCTCGGCCATCCGCGCGTTCATCCGCATCACGTTCGGGCCCAAGTAGTACAGACCAACCTGCCCCAGGGTCGAGGCGATCCACGGATGCCGCAGGATCATCGCGCGTAATTCGTCGGCGCACTGGGCCGCCGCCGCGCGCCAGGCCGCGGGATCGCCGGCGGTGGGCAGCCGGATCTCGCCGTAGACCTCGTCGACCACCAGCTCGATCAGCTCGTCCCGATTCGCGACATGCCGATAAAGGGAGGTCGCGCCGGCGTTCAGACGCGCGCCGAGCTGGCGCATGGTGAGCGCCTCCATGCCCTCGGCATCGAGCAGCGCGACCGCCGCGGTCACGATGTGCTCCCTGGTCAGCGCGGGTTGCTCGCGGCCTTTGCGCGGCCGCGTCCACACCGAGCCGACCTGATGCTTCTCGGCGGACATCCGTCTCCTTCCGTCACGAACAAGCGTGGCGCACAACGTTCGCAGCTGCGAACACTATGCATCATTGCGCACATAGTCCACAACGGAAGGAGGCGGGATCAGAATTCGCCGAGTACTCCGAATACCGTGCGGCCCGTGTGCGATCCGCTTTGGATGCTGTGCAAGACCTTGGCGGCCTCGGTGATCGGGGCGACCTGGGTGAGGGCCGAAAGGTGTTGCGGGCGGAACTCGTTGCCGAGCCGGGTCCACAGGGCACGGCGCTTCTCGATCGGCAGGTTGACCGAGTCGATGCCGAGCAGGGCGACACCGCGCAGGATGAACGGCAGCACCGTGGTCGGCAGTTCGGCGCCCCCGGTCAAACCGCTGGCCGCGACGGCGCCGCCGTAGCTGACGGTGCTCAAGACGTGTGCGAGCGACTTACCGCCGACGCTGTCCACTGCCGCGGCCCAGCGCGCCTTGCCCAGCGGACGCGGCTTGGCGTCGGGATCCTCGGGCAGCCTGCCGATCACCTCGTTGGCGCCGAGTTCGCTGAGCAGATCACCGGCATCGGTCTTGCCGGTGGACGCGACGATCTCGTAGCCGAGGCCGGACAGGATATCGATGGCGACGCTGCCGACACCGCCGGTCGCGCCGGTGACCAGCACCGGGCCGTCCTCGACGGTGAGCCCGCGGTCGAGCAGCGCCTGCACGCTGAGCGCCGCGGTGAAACCGGCGGTGCCGAGCGCGGCCGCGTCGCGCGGGCTCAGGCCGTCGAGCTTCACCACCCATTCGGCGGGGACCCGCGCGTATTCGGCGAACCCGCCGTGCTGCGAGACGCCGATCTCGTAGCCGTGCGCCACCACGAGGTCGCCGGGGGTGAAGGCGTCGTCTGCGGAGGAGACCACCTCACCGGTGAGATCGATGCCCGGAATGATCGGGTACTTGCGGACCACCCCGCCACCGGGCGTGATGGCCAGCCCGTCCTTGAAGTTCGCACTGGAGTAGTGCACCTTGATCGTCACATCGCCAGGCCCGAGGAAATCCTCCCCCACCTCCTGCTTGGTGAGAACGATCCCGCTATCCGATTCATGCGCCACCATCGCCCAGAACTCCATGCGGACGAGCTTAGTGGGACAGCACGTCCGGAGCCCGGCTTCGGACCGCGCCGATCTCAACCGGTGAAACGGTCTGCACGCCTACTCCGGGACGAGTTCCAGCCGCACCCCGAGCAACCGCACCGGGCGGGTGAGGTCGAAGCGATCGATGATGCGCAGCGCGGTCTCGCTGATCTCGGCGGGGTCGATGGTGGGCACCGGCAGCTTTTCCTGTTTGCTGCGGGTGTAGAAGGTGTTGGTCCGGACGGTGACCGAGACCCGGGTGCCGATCCGCCCCGCCTCGGCCATCTCCTCGGCGACCTCGGTGGCCAGCCGGGCGACCTGGGCGCGGATCTCGCCCGGGTCGGTGAGGTCACGTGGGAACGTCTCGGATTTGCTGCGGCCCAACGGAACTCGCGGTTCGGTGGTGACGTCGGTGTCGCCCTTGCCGTGCCCCAGCACCCACAGGTACGGGCCGGTGGTGGGGCCGAACTCGGCGGCCAGGCGCTGCCGGTCGGCGGCCATGAGGTCGGCGACGGTTTCGATGCCGAGATCGGCGAGGCGGGTGGCGATCCGCGCGCCGATGCCCCACAGCGCGTTGGTGGGACGGTGCGCCATCACCTCGGTCCAGTTCGCGGCGGTGAGCCGGAAGACCCCCGCGGCCGCGCCCGCGCTTGCCTCCGGCGCGGCGGCGGTCTTGCCGGTGGACTTGGCGAAACCGGTGGCGAGCTTGGCGGTGAGTTTGTTGTCACCGATGCCGACCGCGCAGGTCAGCTCCAATTCCGCGATGGCGCCGCGGATCTCGGCGGCCAGCACCTCCGGGTCGTCGAGGTCGGCGGCGAGGAAGGCCTCGTCCCAGCCCCACACCTCGACCCGGCCGGGAAAGGTGCGCAGCAGCGACATGACCTCGTCCGAGGCCTCCTCGTAGGTGGCCATGTCCAACGGCAGGAACACGCCCTCCGGGCATTTGCGCTGCGCGCTGCGCAACGCCATGCCCGCCCGGACGCCGAACGCGCGCGCCGGATAGGACGCACAGGTGACCACCTTGCGCGGCTCGGTCGGATCGCCGTTGCCCCCGACGATGACCGGCAGGCCACGCAGTTCCGGATGGCGGCGGAACTCCACCGCCGCCTGGAACTGATCGAGATCGACGTGCAACAGCCATCTGGCCATAGTTCCGTCTTACCGCACAGGGCTGACATCCAGCGGATTTCCGCACGATCGCCCGCTGACGGCGGCCGCGAGCGGTCCCCGGACGTACCATTTTCCTGATCCGGAGCAAGGGGGCAGCGATGACGAAGCGGCGCGGCGGCGATCCGACGGCCGGCCGGGCACCCGATGTGCCCGCAACCCAGGCCGCTCGACTGCCCGCGATCCGCGTGGGCGACGCCGACCGGGAGACCGCCGCGCGGTTGCTGCACCTCGCGGTCGAGGAGGGCCGGCTGGACCTGCCCGAACTGGACCGCAGGCTGGTCCTGGTCTACTCCGCGCAGACCAGTACCGATCTGGCGGCCGTGACCTCGGATCTGCCGAGCGCCGCGGTCGCCGGTGCGCCGATCGAATTGCGCACGGGCAGCGGCACCCGCAAGAAGGCGGGGCAGTGGATCGTCCCGGCCGAGATCACCGCCGAATGTTCTTCCGGCAGTATCGTCATCGACTTCACGCAGGCGATCTGCCCGCATCGCGAGGTCACGGTGCACGCGGTGGTCGGGTCCGGCAAGATCACGCTGCTGGTGCCGCGCGGCTGGTGGGTCGACCTCGATCGGGTGCAGAGCAAGAGCGGCAGCGTACGGAACAAGGCGATCGAGCCGGTGCGGCCGGGTGCGCCGCTGCTGCGGGTCGACGGGCAGGTCCGTTCGGGCACCTTGCTCGCGAAGTATCCGCGCCGTCCGCGGCGCTCCTTCGCGGACTGGCTACGCGGCCGTCCGCGGCCTATCGCCTGAGGTTTCCTCGATCCCGGCACGCACCATTGCCGTGCCGCGAAAACAGAACTAAATTCTGGTTGTGAAGATTCGAGATCGGTTGCTGCTGGCGGCCGAGCGGCAGTTCGCGGAACGGGGCGCGCTGGAGGCGACGCTGGCGCAGATCCGCGAGGCCGCGGGCGCGAGCGTCGGCGCGCTCTATCACCATTTCCCGGACAAGGCCGACCTCTATCGGCAGGTGTGGGCGCACGCGCTGGAGGACTACCAGCGGCATTTCTGGGCGGTGGTGGGCGAGAGCGCCGACGCGCACGGGGGCGTCACGGCCGGCGTCCGCGAGCACCTGCGCTGGGTGGCCGAAAACCAGTACCGGGCACAGGTTCTCATGTCCGCCCGGCCGCCGGGTGTGCGCGAGAGCGAGAGCAATCGCGAGTTCCTCCGCAATGTCGCGCGCTGGTGGCGCACGCACGCAGGCTACGGCGCGGTCCGCGACCTGCCGTTGGATCTGGTCTACGCGCTGTGGCTCGGTGCGACGCAAGAGTATTCGCGGCAGTGGCTCAGCGGCGCCATACCGGCCAGCCCCCTCGACGTCGCCGGTGAACTCGCCGACGCCGCCTGGCTGAGCCTGGCCGCGACACCCTCCGATTCCGCGCGGCCGAACTCCGGCGCGCGCACGAAAGGCAGCTCATGACCGCGCCCATCGACCTGGACCTCGCCAAAAAGGTCCTTGCCGCACAGCCTTTCGCCGAATTGGTCGGCACCGAGATCACCGGTTTCGGTCCCGGCACCGTGACGCTCACCATCCCGATCCGGCCCGAACTCGGCCAGCAGTTCGGCTTCGTGCACGGCGGCGTGCTGTCCTACGCGGCCGACAACGCGCTCACCTTCGCGGCGGGTACCGCGCTCGGCGCCAACGTGCTCACCGGTGGATTCACCATCACATATCTGCGACCGGCCGCTGGCGTGCGACTGCGCGCCGAGGCGACGGTCACCGACGCGACCCGCCGCCAAGCGGTGGTCCGCTGCGAGATCTACGCCGAGAGTGCCGACGGCACAAAGGTGTTGTGCGCGGTGGCGCAGGGCACGACGCGGGCGGTCGACCGCGTGCTCGCGACACACGACGCGTAGCCCGGCCGGGCCGGCGAGGGGTGGCCGGGCCCCATGACACGGCGAAGGGCCGGACACGGTGTGTGCCCGGCCCTTCGGGTCCGGATCAGGCGCTGGCCGCGAAGGCCGGTCCGTCCAGTGCCGGTTCGGCGACCGGCTCGATGGCGTAGGCCAGGATCTCGGCCACGTCACCGACGGGGCGGACGTCCAGTGCGGCAAGCACTTCGGCCGGGACGTCGTCCAGGTCCGGCTCGTTGCGGGCCGGGATGAACACCGTCTTCAGGCCGGCTCGCTGCGCGGCGAGCAGCTTCTGCTTGACCCCGCCGATCGGCAGCACCCGTCCGTTCAGCGTGACCTCACCGGTCATGCCGACGTCGGCGCGCACCTGCCGGTCCAGTGCCAGCGACACCAGGGCGGTGACCATGGTGACGCCCGCGGACGGACCGTCCTTGGGCACCGCGCCCGCCGGGAAGTGCACGTGGATATTGCGATCCAGCACCGACGGCTCGATGCCGATCTCCTCCAGGTGCGAGCGGACGTAGGTCAGCGCGATCTGCGCGGACTCCTTCATCACGTCACCCAGCTGCCCGGTCAGGGTCAGCGACCGCTCACCCTCCGCGGCGTTGGCCTCGATGTAGAGGACGTCGCCGCCGAGCCCGGTGACCGCGAGTCCGGTGGCCACACCCGGGACCGCGGTACGTTCCACCGAGTCCGGGGTGAACCGGGGACGGCCCAGGTAGTCCTTCAGATTGTCGAGGTCGATCGTCAGCGACCTATCGGACTGCACCAGCGCGTCGTAGCCGAGGTCCGCGCCGTAGCCGAGTTCGACGACCACGGATTCGGCTGTCGCCGTGCCGGTTCCGCCCTCGGACAGCCGAGTCGCGGCCTTACGCAACGCCTTCGCGATGAGCCGCTCCAGCTGCCGCACGCCGGCTTCCCGAGTGTAGTTCGCCGCGATCTCGCGCAGCGCCGCGTCGGTCACGAGCACCTCGTCGGCGGTCAGCGCGTTGCGTTCCAGCTGCCGGGGCACCAGGAAGTCGCGCGCGATGGCGACCTTGTCGTCCTCGGTGTAGCCGTCGACGGTGATCAGTTCCATCCGGTCCAGCAGCGGGCCGGGGATGGTCTCCATCACATTGGCGGTGGCGATGAACAGCACGTCGGACAGGTCGAGATCCAGGTCCAGGTAGTGGTCGCGGAACGTGTGGTTCTGCGCCGGATCCAGCACCTCGAGCAGCGCGGCCGCCGGGTCGCCCCGGAAGTCCGAGCCGACCTTGTCGATCTCGTCCAGCAGGACAACGGGATTCATCGATCCCGCCTCCTTGATGGCGCGCACGATCCGGCCGGGCAACGCGCCGACGTAGGTACGCCGGTGCCCGCGGACCTCGGCCTCGTCGCGCACCCCGCCGAGGGCGACCCGCACGAACTCGCGGCCCATGGCCCGCGCCACGGATTCACCGAGCGAAGTCTTGCCGACACCGGGCGGACCGACCAGCGCGAGCACCGCACCGGAGCCACGCCCGCCGACGACCTCCAGACCGCGAGCGGCCCGCCGCGAACGCACGGCCAAGTACTCGACCATCCGGTCCTTCACCTCGTCCAGGCCGTGGTGATCGGCGTCCAGCACCGCACGGGCGGCCGAGACGTCGGTGTTGTCGGTGGTTTTCACCGTCCACGGCAGTTCGAGCACGGTGTCCAGCCAGGTCCGGATCCAGCCGGATTCCGGGCTCTGATCACTGGCCCGCTCCAGCCTGCCGACCTCGCGCAGGGCCTCTTCCCGCACGTTGGCGGGCAGGTCGGCCTGCTCGATCCGGGTGCGGTAGTCGTCGGCGCCGTCGGGTTCGTCCTCGCCGAGTTCCTTGCGGATCGCGTTGAGCTGCTGACGCAGCAGGAATTCGCGCTGGCTCTTCTCCAGGCCCTCGCGGACGTCGTCACTGATCTTCTCGGTGACCTCGGCCTCGGCGATGTGGTCCTTGGTCCACTCGATCAGCGTGTGCAACCGCTGGGTGACGTCGGGGGTTTCGAGCAGTTCGCGCTTCTGATCGTTGGTCAGGTACGGCGCGTAGCCCGCGGTGTCGGCGATCGCGGACGGGTCGGTCAGCTGGTTGACCGCGTCGATGATCTGCCAGGCCTCGCGGCGCTGCAGCACCGAGACCACGAGCTTCTTGTATTCGGCGGCCAGCTCTTTGGTCCGGCCGTCCGCGGCCGGCGTCTCGACCGGTTCGGCCTCGACCCACAGCGCGGCGCCCGGCCCGGTGACCCCGTGCCCGATCTTCGCGCGCCGTTCGGCCTTCAACACGGCCGCGGGCGCGCCACCGCGCATCCGGCCGACCTGTTCGATGGTGGCGACCACGCCGTAGGAGGCGTAGCCCTCGGTCAGGCGCGGCGCGAGCAGCACGGCGTCCGTCTTGGCGGCCCGCGCGGCATCGATCGCGGCCTGCGCCGATTCGTCCAGTTCGATGGGCACGACCATGCCCGGCAGCACGATCGGATCGGTCAGGAACAGCACCGGCAAGTTCTGAGGTGTAGTCACGTCTTCGACCCTTCCAAAAGTTGAGCGATACCAACTCAACCCCGCCCCCACCCCCTTTGTTCCGCCCGATCCCCCTGTTCGCTGACGGCGAAGACGACGGGGGAGTGACGTCCCGGACCGGGTGCGGGTCTCACCCGGGTCCGAGGGGCGTGGGGGTCACGAACGCTGCGGCTCGAAGTGCAGGGCGATGATGCCGCAGTCGAAGGGGGTGGCGCCGACCGCGCGCAGGCGCTGGTAGGCACCGGGGGCGAAGACCGGCATGCCGGTGCCGATGGCGGTGGCGTTGACGAAGAGGTGGATTTCGTCGATGAGTTCCGCCGCGAGTAGGGCCGAGACCAGGGTGCCGCCGCCGTAGACGATCAGGTCGCCGCCGGGCTGGGACTTCAGTTCGGTGATGATCTTGGTCAGGTCACCGCCCGCGACCGTGGCGTTCTCCCAGGGGGATTCGGCGAGCGAGTTGGAGATGACGACCTTGGGGGTGTTGTTCATCCAGTCGATGGTTTCCTGGTCTTCGCCGTCCTCCGGGGTCCGGGAAGCCCAGGTAGGGATGAAACCCTCGGCCAGGTTGCGGCCCAGCACGATGGTGTCGACCGGCTCCATGATCTTGGTGATGTAAGCGCCGACATCGTTGGTCCAGGGGAACGTCATCCAGTCCATCTCGCCGTTCGGGCCCGCCATGTAGCCGTCGACGGTGGTCTGAACCTGGAGCTTGAGCTTGCGCATCGGGTTTCCTTTCGAGGCCGGGCCCGGTGCGGGCCCGCTGTTCTGGTGTGCGTTCACAGTGCCGGAGGCGGCTTACGGATTGTTTACGGTTGTTTCCGATCTGCACGGTCCGCACGCGATACGCGGCTCGCGTCCCACCGAACCGGTCCGTCCTGTTCTATCGTTGGTCCGGCTGCGCCGCAGGTCGGACGCGGTTTCTCGGTAAGCCTGCGCCGAGGGGAGCACGGTATGACGGGATCGAGCCGCGACGGCGGACCGGCCGCGGTACTGCTCGCGGTGGTGGCCGCGCTGATCGTGGTTCCCGCTGTGCTCGCCGCGGTCGTGCCGGTGCGGGAGACGACGTTGCCCACCGACGCCGAGATCACGCTCACCGCACCGGGAGAGGCCCCGGACACGATCGAATTCGGCGGCGTCGGCGGCTGGCAGCGCCGGCCGACCGGCGACCAGACCACCGCGGTGCTGGTGGCGCCGAGCGGTGCGCGCCTGGCGGTGAGCGTGGTGGACGGCGTCACGGACTTCCCGGCGGCGGCCGAGTGGCGGTTACGGGTGCTCGGCCTGCAAGGCTTCGACGGCTCCTTCGACGGCGGAGAAATACAGACGCCGAACGGTTTCGGCGGGCCGACCTGTCGCGGCACGGACCGCGCCGGGGTCTGCGCCGTCCTCGGCAACGACAACCTGGCCGTCACGCTGGTGCTGATCGGCGCGGACGCCACCCTGGCCGAGCTGACACCGGTGGTCGAGACCCTGCGGGTGCGGCGATGAGCACGGCGGCCGCGGCGCCGGGCACGCCGCTGCGGTGGTGGCGGCCGAGGTCGGCGCTGTTCTGGTCGTATTGGCTGATCGCGGTGCTCGGCCTGGCCGGGCTGATCGTGCAGCTCGCGCCGGTGGTGGCGCTGAACTGGCGTGACGTCCTGGTCGGACTGCCGTTCACGCTGGCCACCCTGGCCGTATTCGGTTGGCTGGTACTGCATTTGGATCGGCTCCGGGCTCGGCGGCGGATCCGGGCACCGCTGCTGCTCGGCTTCCTGTGGGGCGCGCTGGCCGGTCCCGGCATCGCGATGTTCGCCAACGACCACAACATGCGGGTGATCCAGAACCTGGCGGGCGACGCGTTCGCCATCGACTGGCAGGCCCCGATCTCCGCGGCGATCGTGGAGGAGGCGGTGAAGGGCGTCGGCGTTTTCGCCGTCGCCTGCCTGGCCCGGCCGCTGCTGTACCGGCCGATGCACGGGCTGCTGCTCGGCGGCTGCACCGGCCTCGGCTTTCAGGTGGTCGAGAACCTCACCTACGAGGCCAACGCCGGATTGCTGTCCGCACAGCATGATCCGGGTTACGCGGTGCTGGTCGGCATCGTGCGGTTGCTCACCGGGGTCACCTCGCACTGGTTGCTCACCGCGCTGGCGGGGATCGGCATCGTGCTGGCGGTGGCGCGCACGGACTGGCCGCCCCTGCGGCGCGCCCAGGTCTTCCTGCTGTTCTATCTACTCGGCGCCGCACTGCACTTCGGCTGGGACGCACCGAGTCCCGCACACGTCCCGGTCGGCTCGATCCTGCTGCGCACGGTGCTGTACGTGCTGATCTTCGCCGCGGTCTACGCCTGGGTGGTGCACACCGAGCGGACCTGGTTCCGCGCGGTGGTGGACTGGGCGGTGACCCGCGCCATCGCGCCGGCGGGCGAGCTGAGCACGCTGGTCACCCGGCGCAGCAGGCGAAAGGCCCGCACGGCGGAACGGATGAGTGGTCAGCACAGCCGCCGGCTACAGCTGCGGCGGCAACGCGTGCTGCTGGAGTGGGTGCAGGAAGCCGGTGCGGGTTCCGGTATCCGCGTGCCGTGACCCCGCCCTGCCGATAACCCCGGGCCGCGTTGACACTCGCTTCGGCGCAATGACAATGTTGGGGCCTTGATACCTCATACCGGCGGTTCCGCCGGTTCGGCCTAGGGAGATCCATCGATGAGTTCGCTCGCCGCTGGCGTGTTCATCGATTGGGAGGAGCTGACCGGCCAGTCCAAGTTCGTGGTCGACCTGATCACGTTCCCGATCTTCAGCGCGCTGGCGGGCTGGCTCACCAACTGGACCGGCGTGCTGATGTTGTTCTGGCCGGTGCGGTTTCGCGGTTTCCGGATCCCGGGACTGCACGTGCTGTACCCGTATTTCCCGCGCCGGGTGCAGGTACTGCCGACGTTCTCCGGGGACGGGCGGCAGTTGGGTTTCCAGGGCTTCATTCCGGCGCGGGCCGAGAAGATGGCCAGCATCTGCGTGGACAAGGCGCTGATGCGGATCGGCAGCCCACGCGATTTCATCCACGAACTGGACCTGGACGGCATCGCGGACTACGTCGCGGTGCTGGCGCGTAAACAGGTGCAACCGCTGGTCGACGAACTGATGTACCGGGAGAACCCGGACCTGTGGCGCACGGTTCCGCGCGCCGCCAAGCAGATCATCTACCAGCGGGTGGACCGCGAGCTGCCCGCACTGTCCCGGCGCGCGTTCGAATCGCTCGGCGACAACGTCGATCAGCTGATCGATATCAAGAGCTTCGTCATCCGGTACCTGCAGGACAACCCGGGCATCCTCAAGGATCTGACCACCACGATCGCGGCGCCCGAGCTGCGGTTCATGGTCCGGATCGGCCTGCTGGGCGCGCCGTTCGGGCTCGCACTGGCGCTGTACATGCATGTGCACCACCGGATTCCGGTGCTGGGCTGGGTGCCGGGGTGGGTGATCGTGCTGCTCGCGTCGGCGGCGATCGGGGTGATCGTGAACGTCATCGCGGTGAAGATGGTGTTCGAGCCCGGCGATCCGCAACCCTGGTACAAGTACCTCTGGCAGCAGGCCCTGCTGGCCAAGCGGCAGCCGCAGGCGGCCACCGATCTCGCGCACATTCTGGCCTACCAGGTGCTCACCCTGCCGAACCTGTCCAAGGAACTGCTGGACGGCCCCAACGGTGACAAGACCCGTCAGCTGCTGGAACGGCTCGTGTCCGACGAGATCCACCGACAGCTCGGCCCGACCACCTCGTTCGTCCGCGCGGCGCTCGGGCGACGCCAGTTCGACAATCTCAAGGCCGGCGCGGCGGGCGCGGCGGTCGGCTTGGCGCCGACGCTGGTCGAGGACGAGGAGTTCACGCTCGAGCAGGCGAAGACCATCGACGTGTTCGCGGCCCGCAAGCTGCGGCAGCTGACGCCGGGGGAGTTCATGGAGATGTTCTATGCCTCGGTCGAGCAGGACGCCTGGCTGCTCTACCTGCACGGCGCGGTGCTCGGACTGGCGGTCGGCGCCTCGCACCTGATCGTCTTCGGCTGGTGAAGCCGCGGCACAAAATACAAGCACGCGTGCTTGCATTTTTCTGAGGCCGCTGCGATGCTGAACCGGCGCGGGCACCCGAGGCGGTGTGCCCGGCGGGTAAGGAGCTGGGGAACAGATGGCTGACCTCGAAGCGCTGCTCGGCGAGTTCGCCGCGGAATGCGCCGATCTGGAACGAATCGTCGCCCCGCTGGCGGCCACCGAGTGGACCCGCGCCACCCCGGCGCCCGGCTGGACCATCGCCCATCAGATCGGCCATCTGGCCTGGACCGACGAGATCGCCACGGTCGCCGCCACCGATGCCGTGGAATTCCAGCGGTTGGTGACCGAGGCCGGACCGAAGGTGCTGACCTTCGTCGACGACGCGGCCGAGGAGGCCGCGGCCGCACCCGCCGCGGAGCTGCTGGACCGGTGGCACCGGGGCCGCAAAACACTCACCGACGCATTGCGCGCGGTGCCCGCGGGTACCAAACTGCCCTGGTTCGGCCCGCCGATGAGCGCGGCCTCGATGATCACCGCCCGCATCATGGAGACCTGGGCGCACGGCCAGGACGTGGCCGACACCCTGGGCGTCACCCGGGAGCCGACCGCCCGGCTGCGCACGGTCGCCCATATCGGCGTCCGCACCAGGAACTTCGCCTACACCGTGCACGGAAAGACCACGCCCGCAGCGGAATTCCGGGTGGAACTGACCGCGCCCGACGGCACGACTTGGTCCTGGGGTCCTGCGGACGCCGCACAGCGGGTGAGCGGGCCGGCGCTCGACTTCTGCCTGCTGGTGACCCAGCGCCGCCACCCGGACGATCTCGCGATCGTCGCCACGGGTCCCGACGCTGCCGAATGGCTCACCCTCGCACAGGCTTTCGCCGGGCCGACGGGCGCGGGCCGGACCGCCGGACAGTTCGCCTGACCTGCCACCGACGACAACGACGGCCGGATGCGTGCATCCGGCCGTCGTCGGCACCCGACCAGTTCCGAGGATTCGGGAGCCGGCGAGCGCCACACTTGGGTGCGCCGTTCGTATCGGCCGGACGCCATTGGCCGGGTGTCTCGATGTGGCAGTCGAGAATGACGCTCGCCAGCTGAATTCTTGGTTACCCGCGCTCGACCTGCTGGAAACATAAACGACTCCGGCGATTCGGACTCGACGCCCGGCGACCGGTCCGGGCCGCGATGTGATCCTGCTCTCCCGGACCCGGCACGCTCCGCGCCCGCGCCGTAACCTGGACAACTGTACGGCTTTCAACGATGCGGGCCGCTGCCAGGGAACTGAGCGGACGGAAGGAACGCATCGTGAGAACACATAAGCCTGCCCATATCGCGCGGCATGCCGCGGTCGTGCTCGCCGGTGCCGCGAGCCTCAGTCTCACCGTGGTCGCGGGCGCCTACATCGTGCACCAGATCGCCGAAACCGAGCGGCCTGCGGGCCCGGCGGCCGCGCCACCGGCGTTGCCCGCCGAGGAATTCGACGGGGAGCCCGTATCCGCCGAGACGGTGCTCACCGCGGGCAGTCACGAACTGCCCGTGCTCGTGCGGCCGCGCGAGGTCGCCGCTACGGCTCCGAAAGTGGCTGACCCGCAGCTGCATTCGACGTTCACCACGCATGACGCCGGTGTCGGCGGCCGGCTGCGGCTCGGCGACACCTACGTCGGCGCGCAACTCGCCGCGGTGCCCGACGAGACGATCTCGCTGACCGTCGATACCAACGCGGTCACCGTGCTCGCCGGCTTACTGCCCGCCGACCCGCGGCGGGACACCTCAGCGGTCACCCGGCTGCGCACCGAATTCGACACGCGCAGTGGCGCGGTGGTGCTACTGCTGACCGATCCGGAGCTCGGCGAGCACGATCTGCGGATCGATCGCGCTCCGAAGGCAGGCACCGGTGTGACGGCCGGGCCGGCCGGATCCGGTGCCCCGGACCCCGCCGCCGCACCGGGCGGGGGCGCCCCGCACGGCGGGCAACCCAGCGTCACGGTGTAGCCCGTCGGCCTAGGGTGCTCGTATGCCGCACAGCATGTACGACTTCTGCGTGATCGGCGGTGGCATCGTCGGGGTGGCGACCGCGCACCGCATCCTGCGCAGGCACCCCGGCGCGACCCTGGTGCTGCTAGAGAAGGCCGGCGCCCTGGCCACCCACCAGACCGGGCACAACAGCGGGGTCATCCACTCGGGCATCTACTATCCGCCGGACAGCCTGAAGGCGCGGCTGTGCCGCCAGGGCGCGCGCTGGACCAAGGAATTCGCGGCGGCCCAAGGGATTCCGTTCGAGGTCTGCGGCAAGCTGCTGGTCGCCACGGACGCGGCCGAGCAGCAGCGGATGCTGGCGCTGCACGAGCGCTCGGTGACCAACGGGGTGGCGGTCGAGCTGATCGATGCCGCCGAACTCCGCAGGCGGGAACCGAAGGTGCGCGGGATCGGCGCGTTGTTCGTGCCGGACACCGGCATCGTCGACTACACCCGGATCACCGCCGCGCTGGCCGCCGAGGTCGCGGCGGCGGGCGGAGAACTGGTGTTCGGCGCCGAGGTCACCGCGCTCACCGAGACCGACAGCGCGGTCACCGCGGCCGGACCGGCGGGGTCGTGGTCGGCGCGGACCCTGGTGGTGTGCGCAGGCCTGCAGGCCGATCGGCTGGCCCGGATGGCCGGGCTGCGCAACGACTTTCGGATCGTGCCGTTCCGCGGCGAGTACTACCAGCTGCCGCCGGAGCGGGCCGGATTGGTGCGCACGCTCATCTATCCGATCCCCGATCCGGAGCTGCCGTTCCTCGGCGTCCACCTCAGCCCGACCATCGACGGCACCCTGACCGTCGGCCCGAACGCGGTGCTCGGGCTGGCCAGGGAGGGTTATCGCAAGGGCAGTTTCGACGCCAGGGACGCCGGCGCGGTGCTCAGCTTTCCCGGAGTACACCGGGTGGCCAGGGCCAATATCCGGACCGGGCTGCGCGAATTGCGCAACTCGGTGTTCAAACGGGGCTATCTGGCCGAGTGCCGCAAATACTGCCCCGAGTTGACGGCGGCGGATCTGCGACCGCGCGAGGCGGGCATCCGCGCGCAGGCGGTGCTGCGGGACGGCACCCTGGTGCACGACTTCATGATCGAGCGCACGCCGCGCTCGGTGCACGTGCTCAACGCGCCGTCGCCCGCCGCCACCTCGGCGATGCCGATCGCCGAGCACATCGTCGCTCAGCTCTGACACAAAGAACAAACCGGAAGGTTTTATAAGCCGGTTGACCGGCTGTGAGCAACCAAGCAACCGCCCGGTCGCAATGCGAAAAAGGCTCGTGCCAAATCCCGCGCAACCCCTCCAATAAAGAGGAGAGCTGTAGTACTTTTAACGCCAGTCGTGGAAATGGGAGGGCCCATGGGCCATATCAAGTACGCGAGTGACGTCGGAGCGCCTGTCGAGGTCGCCTTCACCTATACGGACAACCACCTGTTCGTCCCGGATTGGATGTTCGGCGTCGCCGGCTTCGAACCCGACGGAGAGCTCGACCACGGCCTCGGCGCCACGTTCACCGCCGCCACCCGGCTGCTGATGTTCTGGCGGCCGGCCATGACATGCGAGGTCACCGAATATCGCCGCAACGTCGTGATCGGGTATACGCTGCGTGGGCGTTTATCCGGGACCCTGACGCTGCGCTTCGACCCACTCGGTTACGGGAGGTCGGTGCTGACGTCGGAGGCGGAGTACAGTCCACCGCGCGGCTTCGCGGGGCGCCTCTGCGTCGGTTTGGTGGACTCCGCCGTGAAATCGGCGCTCCGCCGCACCGAGTCCCAATTGCGAAGGGAGATAGAAGAATTCCACGGTACCGATCTTGTCGGTCGGATTGCGTAGGGTGCCAGCCATGATCATCGTGAGCACCGACGGATCCTGCCTGCGCAACCCCGGCGGCGCCATCGGCTGGGCGTGGGTCAATCATCAGGGCTCCTCGGCCAGCGGCGGCGGCGCGTCCGGCACGAACCAGGTCGCGGAATTGCGCGCGGTACTGGAAGCGATTCTCGCCCATCCCGATTCGGAACCCCTGCTGATCGAAAGCGATTCGCTCTACGCGATCAAGTGCGCGTCGGAGTGGATCTCCAGCTGGCGGCTCAACGGCTGGCGCACCTCGACCGGCGGCGCCGTGAAGAACGTCGAACTCATCCGCCAGATCGACAAAGCAATCGCCAGCAGGCCCGGCCCGGTCCGATTCCGTTGGGTCCGTGGCCATGTCGGCAACTACTTCAACGAGCAGGCCGACGCGCTTGCCGGAGAAGCGGCTCGGAAGGCGGCCGCCTCGGCAGCCGTCGCCGAGGCGAACACCGCGGAAATCCCCGCGGTGACTGTGGAAGAAGCGCCGGCGGTGCCGGACGTGTTGCAGCAGAAGCCCGAACGGTCGCGCACACCGGCTGCCGTCTCGGGACAGGCCGCGGGGAAGGCGGCCGCGCCGTCGGCGCCACAGGCATTGACGCTGTTCTGATTTCGAGGAATGGCCGCCCGAATGACCTCCGGCGGTGGTGGCTCGGCCCACCGCCGGAGGCGCTCGGTGCCTTACCGTCGCGGGATCAGTTGCCCGGGGCGGGGTTGGCTGCTCGGTCGGAGCGGGCTGACCCTCCGGTCCGGCGGGCGCATTCGGCGCCGGAGCGGGCGCACCGGGCAGGCCGGTGCCCGCCCCCTTCAGCATCGGCGAATCGAGCTTCTCGACCAGCCACTTGTCGCCGGACTTGGTGAGCTGCGCGATCACCACGACGAACTGCCGCTCCGGGTTCGACTGGGTGAAGTTGGTCCGGTACTGCGTCAGCGTGACGAGCACGTTCGCCGAGGTCTTGTCGCCGGACTGGTAACCGCACTGCACGTCGTCCACCCAGGACTTCACCTTGGCCTGGACCATGGCGTCCTTGAGCGCCTTGGTCGCGTCGTCGAACTCCTTCAGGAATTCGCCGCTCGCGCCGGCCTTCACCTTGGTGAAGTAGCCGTCGAGGTCCTTCGAGTAGTCGTAGATCGAGACGTCCTTGCCGAACGAGCACGCGGCGTTGGTCGCGTCCCGGATCGCGTCGAGCTTGTCGCCGCGATCCTTGCCCTGCAGGAAGAACACCACCACCGCGGTGATCGCCGCGACCGCGAGCACGCCCGCCACGAAGGCCGCGATCAGCGGCATCGAGCCGGACCGGCCCGACACGGCCGCTTTGCCCGCGCCCTTACCGAGATCGGTCGTGGGCGTGCTGACCCGGTCCGACTTGTCGGCCTCGTCGGCCGGCGCCGCCTCGGTCTTGGACAGCTCGGGCGTGGCTGCCGCGGTCTCGGACTGCTCGCCCGCATCCTTCGTGGCATCCGCCACGGTCTCGGCGTCCTTGTTGGTGTCGGCGTCGTCGGTGGACATCGATACAAACCTGCACTTTCCCGGCGCGCGGGCGCACCGATCGACTGACGGGCCCGCATCTCGGGCGAACCGTACGCGTTCTACCGGCGAGTATGCCCGGACCCGCGCGGTCGACGCGGGGCCGGGGGCTACTCACCGCACCGGGGGCATGGTCCGTTCGTTCGGATCGACACCCGGCGGCATGTGCGCGCCGTTGTTCGGCACATCTGGCCGCGGCGCGTTCGCGGCGCCGCGAATGTACATGCCAGGAGGCGGATTCTCGCAGTAGTTCCACTTCGGAATCGAGCCGTCCTGCACGGTTTCGTTACGGATCTGCGGGGTGTTGTAGGTGCAGAACGGGCGCGGCCACAGATCGAGGATCGCGTGGAACTCGCCGTCGTGCGCCGGCACACCCAGCGCCTCGGCACCGGCCGCGAGCGAGGGGAACAGCGCGCGCAGCGCGGGCAACCGCAGCTGCGCGGCCTTGGTCATCGCCGAGAAGTTGGCGGCCAGGCTGGTGATCGGGTCGCTGGTCTTGTCGAGCACCGCGCCGAGCCCGGCCAGCTGCCCCGGCGCCCGCTCCAGCACGCCCTGCAGTTCGGCGTTCGCGTTGTTGAACTGCTCGAACAGCGTGCCGGAGTTGCGGGTCAGCGTGGCGAGGTCGGGCTGAGCGTTGGAGGTGGTCTCGGCGATGGTGCGCAGGTTGCTGATCAGGTTGGTGGTCTGCGGCAGCAGGCTGTCGAAGCCGGCCATGGCCAGGCTGATGCCGTTGACCATGCCGCGCAACTGATCCGGGCCACCGCTGAGCGCGGTGTCGAGCTCGCTGAGGATCACGCCGAACTTGTCCGGGTCGACCTGCGCGATGAGGGCGCTGGAATTGTCCAGCACGGACCAGATCGGGGTCGGGGTCTTGATCTTGGCGGCATCGAACTTGATCACCGCGCCGTCCCCGAGGTAAGGGCCCTGCTCGGTGCCGGGGCGGAAGTCGATGTACTGCTCGCCCGCACCGGAGAGCGCCTGCACCGAGATGTCGGTGTCGACCGGGATCTTGAACTTGCTCTCGATCTGGGCCGACGCCGCGATGGCCTGGCCGCGATCGGTGAGTTCGATCGAGGTCACCTTGCCGATGCGATAGCCGCGCAACGTCACGTCGTTGCCCGGCTGCAGCCCGCCGGAACGGTCCAGGTTCACCGTGACGGTGTAGTTGGACCGCAACGGGTTGACCCGCATAACGCTCACCATCAGATAGGCGGCGCCGATGACGAACACCAGCACCAGGCCGATGGTCGACAGGATCAGCTTGTGCTCCTTCAGCTTCGCGATCACCGGTGACCCCCCTGCACTCGGGACTGCACGATCTGCAGCACCTGGATCAGGCTGCCCGCGAAGTCCTGCAGATCCTGCACGTTCTGCAGCCTGCCGTGCTCCGGGTCGGTCAGCGCGCTGAGGTCGAGGTTGGTCGCGGTGGCGTAGACCGCGAAGCTCTTGCCCTTGAAGGTCGCGTCGAGCTTGGGCCGCAACACATGTGCCCGATCGAGCAGGATCTCGAGGTTGTCGCCGGTGGCCGAGAGCGCGTCCATCAGCTGCCGGGTGTTGTCCAGCAGACTGCCGAGCTGCTCGCCGGAGGTGTTGGCGTAGTCGCCGAGCGCGGCGCTGGTGGTCGACACCTTGGTGAGCAGATCACCGATGGCGCGGTTGTTCTCGGCGATCGCGCCGATCATCTGCGGCAGGGTGTCGGCCACCTGGCCGAGTTCGTTGCGCCGGGTCTCGATGGTGTTGGCCAGTGCGCTGAACTCGGTCAGCACCCCGTCCACCTTCGCGCTGTTGTCGTTCAAACTGCCGATCACCCCGGTCATTTCGGTGATCAGGTGGGAAAGCTGGCCGCCGCGCCCGCCGACGATGGAGTCCAGCTCCGAGGTCAGCTTGCTGAGGCTGGCGACGCCACCACCGTTGAACAGCATGGAGATCGAGATCAGCAGCTGCTCGACGGTCGCGCCCGCAGAGGTCTTGTCCAGCCCCAGGGTGGCGCCGTCGCGCAGCATGGTCGCGCCCGACTCGGTCTTCGGCTTGGACACCGCGATGAACACGTCACCGAGCGGGGTGGCCTGGCGCAGCTCGGCCGTGCTGCCCTCGGGCAACTCGATGTCCTTGCTGATCTGCAGGTCGACGACCGCCTGGAAGTTCTTGGTCGTGATCTTGGAGACCACGCCGACATCCGAGCCGCCGATCTTCACCTTCGCCTGATCGGGCAGGTTCAGTGCGTTCTCGAAAACCGCGTGAACCGTGTAGGTTTCGCCGCCGACACCCGGTTTGGGCAGCGGCAGCTTCTCCACCGTGAGACCGCACCCGGAGGTGACCGACACGGCCGCCACCGCCGCCACCGCCATCAGCGCCCGTCGTGCCTTGATCGTCATTCGATACGTCATTTCGTCAGTCCGAGCAGCGCTGCCGTGAGGCCGTAATCCGGCCCGAAGTCCTGGCCGTATCCGGTACGGCAGCCCTCCGCCTTCATCTGGATGCGTTCGCAGAACAGGCTCAGGATGTCGCCGGTGAGGGCCGTGCCGATGACCGCGTGCAGGCGCACGTAGCCGTGCTCGCGGTTCATGATCTTGTCGACGTTCTGGAAGGCCAGCGGCGCCACGTCGACGACCTCGGTGATGCCGTAGGCGTTGTCGCGCAACTGCTGGGTGACATTGGTGAGTCCGGCCATCGAACCCGCCAGCTGGTCCTGGTACTGCACCAGGGTCGTGCTGGTGTTGGCGAGGAAGTCGTTGATCTGGTTCAACGTCGCCTGCAAACCGGGGGACTGCTCCGCGAGCAGCCCGGTGAGCTGGGTCATCCGGTTGCTGAAATCGCGCACCGACTGGTCGTTGTCGGCCAGCATCGTGGTCAGCTCGTTCAGCTTCACGATGATGTTGGACACCGCGTCCTTGTTGTCGACACCGATCTTCAGCGCGCCGGACAGGGCGTTGAGCGTGTCACGCATCTTCTCGCCGTTGCCGTTCACCATCGGGTACAGCACCCGGCCCGAGAGCGGGCCGATGCCTTCGCTGCCCGGTTCCGGCTTGAGCGCGGCGGCGAACTGATCGATGGTCTTGATCATCGTGTCCAGCTCGACCGGCGTCTTGGTCTTGGCCAGCGGCAGGTGCGCACCGTCGGCCAGCGTGTCGCCCTTGGTGTAGACCGGGGTGAGCTCGACGTGCCGGTCGGTCACGATGGACGGCGAAATGATCGCAGCCATCGCGTCTTTCGGAATCTTCACGTCGTTGTTGATCGACATGTGCACCTCGACGAGGGTGCCCTTCGGCACGATCTTCTCGACCTTGCCGACATCGAGCCCGAGCACGGTGATCGGGTTGCCCTCGTAGATGCCCGCGATGTTCTCGAAGTCCGCGGTGATCCGAATCGTCTGGCCCAGTGCGTTGTTCACCGAGGACGGCACCAGCGAGCAGCTTCCGACGGTCAGTGCGGCCGCGCTGGCCAGCACCAGCTTGGCGAGGGAACGGAGTTTGACGGTCTTGGCGAAGCTCATCCCTGGCACCCCTCGATCGCATTGGCGAAGCACAACCAGTTGTCCGGGAACAGCCACGGAAGACCGACGTCGCCGTACGGTCCGCTGCCGCCCCAGGAGTTCGCCAGGTAGCGCACCGTCGGCGGCATCAGCGAAAGCAACCGGTCCAGATTGTCCTTGTTCTTCTGCAGGCCCTCGGCCATGGTGTTGAGCTGCTGGATGGTCGGGCCGAGCTGGTTGTCGTTCTCCGCGCCGATCGCCTGCAGCTGCTTGGTGAGCTGGGCGACGTTGTCGAGCAGCTGACGCAGCAGCCCCTGCCGCTCCATCACCCGGTTCGCGATGGCCTCGCCCTGGGTGATCACCAGCAGCACGCTGTTGCGGTTGTCGCCCAGGATCTGGGTGACCCGGTTCAGGTCCTTGAGCAGGCTGTCCACCTCGTCGCGGCGGGTGTCCATCACCTTGGCCAGCGCGCCGACGCTGTCGAGCGCCTGCGCCATCAGCTGCGGCGAATCGCCCATCTGCTGATTGATCAGGTTCAGCGACTCGGACAGCTTCTTGGTGTCGAGCGCCTCGAACTTCGGCGTGCCGACCTGCACCACATCGGCGAGGTTGTACGGAACGGCGGTGTTGGACACCGGGATTCGGCCGCCCTTCAGGCCGGTGCCGTCACCGGGCTCCAGATCCACATACCGGGCACCGAGCAGCGTCGCCATCTTGATCGACGCGCGCGCGTCCGGCCCGAGCTTCACCCCGTTGTCGACGCTCAGCGTCAGCAGCACGTGGTCGCCCTCGAGTTTCGCGCCGTCCACCCGGCCGCTCGTCACGCCCGCGATGGCCACCCGGTCGCCGACCTTGATGCCCGCGGCCTGCACGAACTCGGCCTTGATCGACTGCTCACCGACGCCGAGCAGCTTGATCGCGCTGGAGGCGAGCAGCAGCGCGACGATGAGCGCGCCGCCGATGATGCCCAGCCAGAAGTAGCGGTTGTTGTCGAACTTGGTCTTGAGCTTGGTCATCATGGGCGGCACACCGCCGAGTGCGAAGTGCCGCCGATCTGCGAGAACAGACCGCGCGGGAACAGCACGCCGTACAGCGAGACGTCCAAGCCGCACAGGTAGGCGTTGGCGTAGCCGCCCTCGGAGGTGTGCTTGCCACCGATCGAGACGATGTTCGGCAGGTCGATCGCCATCTGGTCGAGCTTGGCGCCGTTGTTCAGCAGCAGCGTGAGGGCCGCGCTGGTGGAGTTCTGCGCGGTCTGCAGCTTCGGCTGGATGTTGCCGACCATGTCCACCAGCGAGCTGGTGGCGTTCGCGATCTGCACGGTCGAGGACTGCAACGACTGACCCTGCTCGTACAACCCGCCGATCAAGGCCCGGGTCTGGGTCACCAAGGTCTCCAATTCATCACCTCGTTTGGCCAACCCCGACATCACGCCGGACAGGTTGACGATCACATCGGACAGGATCGCGTCCCGCCGCTGGAAATCGGTGGCCAGCTGCGCGGCCTGCACGATGAACGCGCTCAACGAGACTCCGTCGCCCTGCAGGGCCTGGATGAAGGTCTCGGACAGCCGGTTCACCTGCTCGGGCTGCAGCGCCTGGAACAGCGGTTGAAAACCGTTGAGCAGGCCCGAGACGTCGAACGACGGCTCGGTGCGCTCCAGCGGAATCGATCCGTTGTTCTTCAGCTGCGCCGGGCTCGGCGCCTTGCCCGGCGCCAGCGCGACGTAGCGCTGCCCGATCAGGTTCTGGTAACGCACCAGGGCTTTGGTGTCGTCGAACAGGGTTTGATCCCGCTGCACGACGAAGGTCACCTTCGCCACCTGCTTCTTGGACTTCGGATCGCGGTTCAGCTCGATCTTCTCGACCTTGCCGACCCGCACGCCGGCCATCCGGACGTCGTCACCGGTATGCAAGCCGAGCACATCGGAGAACGTCGCGGAGTAGGTGTTGGTGTCGCCCTGGACGATGCGCGCCAGGGTATTCCAGACGACGACCGTCACCAGGATGGAGACGAGCGCGAAGATGCCGAACCCGATCAGCGGCTTTTTTATACTCATCGGCTCGCCTCGCTCTGGGCCACGTGCATGGTCCCGCCCTTCAAGATCGAGCTCAACAGCAGGTATTCGGCGGTGGTCGGCTGCCGCCCGAGCAGCTGGGTGATCGCGGCGTCGCCCTGGTAGGAGATCTCCCCGACCTTCGGTGTGCCCGCCGGTGCGGCGGCCGGCGCCACCGGGCCCGGCGCGGGCGCCGGAGCGGGGGCGGGCTGCTGTCCGAACAGACCGGGCAACATCGGGAACAGGCCCTCCAGCGGCGTGCCCGCGAACGGGCGCGGCTCGCCGGCCACCGGGCCCGCAGCAGCCGCCGGGTTGGGCATGGTGACGCCCGGGATCAACGGCAGGCCCGGCATCGGCACTACCGGCGGCAGCCCGGCGGCCGATTCCAGCGCGCGCGGCTTCAGCTTGTCCGGCAGCGGCGGCAGTTCGTTCACTGCGGGCGCGGTGGCACAGCTCGGTCCGGCCAGCTCGCCGTAGCGCGGGCAGTCGGCCACGGTGTACGGCTTGTACGGCGTGAGCGTGATACCCGCGTTCCAGCGCTGCTGCTGTTGCGGACCCCAGGTGAAGGTGGTGTCCATCCGGCGCACCATCTCACTGAGATTCAGGATCGTGTTGGTGATCGCGGACGGATCCGCGGCCACCGCGCCGAACATATCGCTCATGCCCACGGTGACCTGCTTGCCCACGTCACCATTGCGCGCGAACAGATCGTTCACGGTGTCGACCGTGCTGCCGGTGCCGGTGATCAACGCGACGAGATCGGTGCGCCGGTCGGCGATGGTGCGCGCGGTATCGACGGAAGTGCCGAGCACATCGAGCAATTCGGGCGCGGACTGGTTCAGCGCGTGCATCGACGCGGACAGGTCACCGAGCATCACGCCGAGGTTCGGGATGGAGTCGTCCACCGACTGCAACCAGCGATCGAACCGTTCGACGGTGGAGCCGGGCATCCGGCCGCTGCCGTCGAGCGCCTGCGAGAGCGTGCCGAGCACGCGCCCGAACTGCATCGGATCGATCCGGTCCAGGATGTTGCGCACCGTGGTCAGGGTGTCCTGCAGCGCGAGCGTGCCCGCGCTGCGGTCCTCCTCGATGACCGAACCCTCGCGCAGATACTGATCGGCCGGGCCATTGAAGACCAGCTCGACCGAGGTGACCGCGAACAGGTTGCTCGGCACCACCCGCGCGGTGACGTTCGACGGCACGCCCTTCGCGAACTCGGGCTTCATCTCGATCTGCACCTTCTGCAGCTCGCCCTTGGCCGCGACCTCGACGTCGGCGACCTCGCCGACGAGCACGCCGCGGAACTTGACGTCCGCCTTCTCCGGCAGCCCGTCACCCGTGGTGGTCAGGTTCGCGACGACGTTGACCTTGTCGACGAAGTAACCGGTGTATCGGCCCATCAAGAACGCCAGCACGATCGCGAAGACGACCAGCCCGCCGACACCCGCGAGGAGCAGCTGGCGCATGGTGGGACCACGCCCACTCGGATCAATGATCATCTCGTCCTACCCTGAGATCCGGATTCCGGCGGTGACGCCCCAGATCGCCAATGTCATGAACAGATTCGCGAAGACGACCGCGATGATGCACACCTTGATCGCCCGGCCGGCCGCGACACCGACACCCTCCGGTCCACCGGAGGCGAAGAAACCGTAGTAGCACTGGATGAACGTGGTGACCGCGACGAACAGGATCGCCTTCACCAGCGAATAGACCACGTCGGTCGGTACCAGGAATTGGTAGAAGTAGTGCTGGTAGGTGCCGCTGGCGGTGCCGCCGATCAGTTGCACGGTCAGCGAGCAGGAGATGTAGGCCATCGCCAGGCCCAGGCAGTACAGCGGGATGATGGCGATCATCGCGGCGAACATCCGGGTGCTGATCAGGTAGGGCAGCGGCCGGATCGCGATGGACTCCAGCGCGTCGATCTCCTCGGAGATCCGCATGGCGCCCAGCTGCGCGGTGAACCGGCAGCCCGCCTGCGCGGCGAACGCGATCGTGGCGAGCAGCGGGCCGATCTCCCGGGTGGTGGCGAACGCGGAGATCGCGCCGGTGATCGGGCTCAGGCCGAGCAGGTTCAGCGAGTTGTAGCCCTGGATGCCGACGGTCATCCCGCCGAAGGCGCTGAGGATGACCACGACGCCGATGGTGCCGCCACCGACGACCAGGTTCCCGTTGCCCCAGGTGACATCCGAGAGCAGCCGCCACACTTCCTTCGGGTAGTGCTTGAGCGCCAACGGAATCGAGCCGATCGAGCGCAACAGGAAGAACACCTGGTGGCCCAGTTTGGCGAGCAGGTTCGCCGGCGCCGACGCGCCCTTGCGGAGCTGTTGGAACGGCCGCAGCAGCGGGGGAACATATGTCGACGACACTCAGACCACCTGGGACGGGAACAGTGCGTTGTACACCTGAGTGATTATCAGGTTCACGCCGAACAACATGATCGCCGAACTCACCACCGCCGAATTGACCGCGTTGGCCACGCCGCCCGGGCCGCCGCGGGCATTCAGTCCGTTGTCGCACGCGATGATCGCCGCGAGCAAACCGAATATCAGCGATTTCACCAGTGCGACAAGAAGATCACGCGTGACGGCGAACGAGGAGAACGTACCGATATATGAACCGGGCGTTCCGTTCTGCGCGAAAATATTGAAGATGTAACCGGTCAAGAAACCGACGAAGACGACGAAGCCGCACAGCAGCACACTGACCAGCATGGCCGCGCCGAGGCGCGGAGCAACCAGCCGGCGCATCGGGTCGACGCCCATCACCTTCATCGCGTCGATCTCTTCGCGGATGGTGCGCGAGCCGAGGTCGGCGCAGACCGCGGAGCCGACCGCGCCGGCGATCATCAGCGAGGTGACGAGGGGAGCGCCCTGCTGGATGATGCCGAGGCCGTTGGCCGCGCCGATGAAGGAGGTCGCACCGACCTGCCCGGCGATCGAGCCGACCTGGATCGATACGATGACACCGATCGGAATGGCGACGAGCAGCGTGGGCGCCGCCGAGACGCTCGACATGAACGCGCACTGGCGGATGAACTCACGAAAAGGGAAGCGGCGACGGAAGATCGAGACGAAAAGTTCGGCAACCGCCGCGATCCCCATGGTGATCTGGCGACCGAAGGTTTCCAGCGAAGCCTTCGGATGGTCTGCCCAGTAACCCTTGGTCCAATCGACCGCATCACTCATCCGTGACCCTGTTGGTGGACTCTCGGTCGACTGCACTGGCTAACCCCTCTCGACGCCGGTTGGCTGCCCCGACGACTTGTTTGCTTGACGCACCTTACTACGTAGTAAGCCAGAACACACCACCCTCTTGTGATTGCAGTCATAGACCTCCGCCACAGCGCACGTAACGCTATGACGTGGGACATCGACATTGGGGCATAGCCCAAACAGGTGGGCCGCAACGTTGGCACAAGTGACAGGTCAAGCAGGGAAACGACGGCTCGGAACGGACCATCCGGGCAATTTGTTCGGACAATATTCAGGCAAAATCACTTTCGATTCCGGAACCGTACGAAACGGACCGCACTACTACCGAAGTACAAACAGGAACCGAACAAAAGGATTTTCCATAGCTTTTCGCTATGGACAATAGGGTTGATCTCGGGCCGTCGTGGACACCCTGCTGTAGATGACGCGCCCGGACAGAATTACTGACACGATGGGTGCGACAGATTGATATCGTGCGGGCTTCCGACGTCTGGAGGGACATGTTCAGCAAACTCGCCAAGGTGGCCAACGCCGCCTTCGCCGTAGCCCTGGGTGCGGCGCTGCTGGGGACGGGCGCGGGGGCCGCGCAGGCCGATCCCGGCCCACCGGTCGTGGGCGGCGGCTCCGGCATCATCATCTCCGACACGCCGGGAGCCCTCAGCGACCAGTTGTTCGAGTGCACGGTCACCACGGTCGGCCGCGACGGCGCGGGGCGCCTCGTCGGCTTCACCGCCGGGCACTGCGGCGAACCCGGCTACGAGGTGTACGCCGAGGCCGACCGCGGCGCCGGCGTGATCGGCCGGTTCGTCTACTCCAACCACGACCTGGACTACGCCGTCCTGGAATTCAACGAGAACAAGATGATCCCGGTGAACCGGATCGGCAACGTCACCATCACCGGGCTCGGCGGACCGGCCCAGTTCCCGACGATCGTCTGCAAGGAAGGCCGGACCACCGGCAATACCTGCGGCATCAGCTGGGGCGACGTGTTCGGGTCGAACACCGAGACCTGGAGTCAGATGTGCGTCGTGGAAGGCGATTCCGGCGCACCGGTCGTCGTCGGCTCCACGCTGGTCGGCATGGTCAACGCCTACCTCGCCGTCGCGTGCTTCGGCCCCGAGGTGGGCACCAACATGTCCACGATCACCGACGACGTCAACGCCCGCGGCGGCATCGGAGCGGGATTCCGCCCGATCTGACGTTCCCCGAAACAGCACGGCGGCGCACCACTGCGACAGTGGTGCGCCGCCTTTTTGTGCACACCCTCACTGCGCCGCTCGCTCGTCCGACTGCGGCGCTCGCTCGCTCGGCGCGAGGGCGGGTCCGGTGGCCGCGGCACACTGCGGCAGGCAGTCCACGTTGTCCAGGGCCGGCGGGCGCCGCGGCGAACGCAGCAGCACACCGGCGAGCACCGCGCCCGCGATCAGCAGCCCGACGCAGATCCACATGGCCTTGGCGAAGCCGCGGTCGAACGCGACGGAATCGCCCAGCGCACCGGAGATTCCGGCCAGGCCGGGCAGCGCGGCGACGGCGAGCAGTTGCGCGGTGCGCGCGACCGCATTGTTCACCCCGGAGGCGATGCCCGCCTCGCTCGACGGCACCGCGCCGAGCACTGCCCCGGTCAGCGGGGCGACCAGCGCGGTGAGCCCGAGCCCGAAGACGAGCACGCCGGGCAGCACATCGGTGACATACGTGGTGTCCGGGCCGATCCGGAGCAGCAGCACCAGCCCACCCGCGGCGAGCAACGGACCGACCGTCATCGGCAGGCGCGGGCCGTGCACCTGCGCCCACCGGCCCGCCCGCGCGGACAGCAGCAACATGACCAGCGTGACGGGCACGGTCGCGACACCCGACATAAGTGGTGAATACCCCGCCACCAGTTGCAGTTCCAGCACCAGCAGGAAGAACACGCCGCCGAGCGCGGCGTACACCGCGAGCGTGACCAGGTTGGCCGCGGTGAAGACCCGCGAGGCGAACAACGCCGGCGGCACCAGCGGATGGTCGCTGCGCAATTCGATCGCCACGAACGCGGCGAGCAGCAGCAGCCCGCCGACCACGAGCAGCGGCATGGTGTCGATCAGGCCGAAGGTCAGCGCGCCGAGGGCGAGCGCGACCACGAACGCGCCCGGCACGTCCAATCGGGTGCCGGCGTTCGGATCACGGCTCTCCGGCACATGTTTCAACGCGACCAGCACGACCACCACCGCGAGCGGCACATTGATGAAGAAGATGGAGCGCCAGCCCGCCACCTCGATCAGCCAACCGCCGAGGAACGGGCCGAGCGCGCCGGAGACGCCGGCGAACCCCGACCACAAACCGATCGCCGCGCCCTGATCACGCCGATCGATCGACGAGGAGATCAGGGCGAGGCTGCCCGGGGTCAGCATCGCACCGGCCACACCCTGCAGAATCCGGGCGAACACCAGCATCTCGATGTTCATCGCGGCGCCGCACAGCACCGAGGCGAGCGCGAACGCGATGGTGCCCCAGACGAATACCTTGCGCCGGCCGAGCCGGTCGCCCAGCGAGCCGCCGAGCAGGATGAACGACGCCAAGGTCAGCGTGTAACCGTTCAGTGTCCATTGCAGGCCCGCGACGTCGGTGTCGAGCGATTCGCCGATCCGGGGCAGCGCGATGTTCACGACGGTGGCGTCCAGCGAAGCCACCGACGAACCGAGGATCGTGCCGAGCAGAATCCAGCGCCCGGTGGACGATTTCAGCCGCGGGAGATCAGTCGTGCTCACCGACCCAACATAGTGCGCAGGATCGAACAGCGGCGGTATTCCGGTGGTGTCAGAGTTCCTGGACGCAGACCACGAAACGCCGTTCCTCGTAGACATAGCCGGAACCGCTGTCGCAGGCGCTGACATCGCTCGCGCCCTCGACCCGGTTGACCACCTTGACGCCCTTCTGCGGCGTCGCGCCGGTGCAGTCGATCCGCTTGGGATCGTCGCCGCCGACATCCATGCAGCCGCCGACCACCCAGTCGATATCCAGGCAGTACGCGCCCTGTTCGATGCCGTTGAGGGTTTCGGCGTAGTAGTTGTCGGCGTCGCCGACGCAGGCCGTGCTCTTGGGCGCCTTGCCGATCACCTTGTAGTTGGCTGCCCGGCTGCCGCACGAGGCCTTCGCGATGGTGGCGTTGCTGGTCGTGCCGCCGAGCGTGACGCAGTCGCCGATGTTCGCCTCGAAGTCGGTGTTGCCACCTTTGTTCGTGCTGGTGGGCGCCGGCTTGCCGGACGAAGGCTTGGGCGTGACCGAGACGGCATCGATGGTGCCGTTGTTCACCGCGGGCTGCGCGTGACCGCTGATGGTGGAGCTACAGCCCACCAGCGCGAGGGCGGCAACACCGACCAACGTCGCAAACGCGACACGACCCCAGGTCAGTTGACCAGACACGTACAGTCCTCCCGAGCTGTAGTGCTTCGAACTCGGACCCCCTGGAAAGAATTCGAAGTGCGCAAAGCAGTGCTTGAAATACACGCCATGCATACACCATGGACCGCGCACACGTCGACCCGACTGCGGAATCAGGCTGCTAGCAACCGATCTGAGTACAGTGGTGTTTTCGGTGCGAGAGGAGTTTGTCCGTGAAGCTGATCAGCGCGATCGTATGCGCGACTGCCGCGGCGGGGGTCTCGCTGACCTTTTCCGGCACCGCCTCAGCTACCGACGTGCAATGCACTTCGGCGCATGGGACCGACATCACCGTAATCGACGGCAGGACCGCCTGCCGGGCAGCCACCGACCTGCTGGGTGAGGCCAAATCGCTCGGTATCGACGGTATCGGTTACGCGAATGCCACGGCAGGCGCCCGCGCGCTCGGCATCGGCATCGCGGGCGGGGTCGGCGCGGGCGAGGGTTCGGGCGGCATACCGCTGGCGATCGGCGTCGGACAGGACGCCATCGCGCTCAGTTCCATTGATCGCGACGATGTTTCGTCCGCCTGGCCGCCGGTGCTCGCGGTCTCGGTCGCCTTCGAAGGGTCGCGCGCGAGCGCGCGGACCGCCGAGGCCGACGTGGTCTGCCTGGGCGGCGGGGCCTTCGCCTGGAATTCGAGCACCGGCGACACCTGCCTCAGCACCCCGCTGGGCCGCTGGCAGACCGGCGACGAGCGGTTACCCTGAGGGACGGTCCGACGATCGGTGGTCAGGAGGTGACCTCATGGTTTCGGCAACGGCGGCAGGCGGCTTCGACGGTCGCGCCGAGCGCGGCGAACTCCTCCCGCCCCGGGAGATGCTGGTCGACCCGCGCTTCATCCGGCTCGCGGACCAATTCTTCGGCATGTTCGAGCAACCCAGCCGCGGCGGCGGCGCGCTGGCCGTCTACCTCGACGGCAGGCCGGTGGTCGACATCTGGGGCGGCTGGGCCGCCAAGGACCGGCGCTGGAACGGCGAGACCGTCGCGCTGACCTTCTCCACCGGCAAGGGCGTCGCCTCCACCGTCGTGCACCGGCTCGCCGAGCGCGGCCTGATCGATTACGACGCGCCCGTGGCCACCTACTGGCCCGAGTTCGGCGCGCACGGCAAGGCCGACATCACGGTGCGCGATGTGCTGTCGCACCGGGCCGGGCTGCATCGGGTGCGCGGCCTGGTACCCGGCCGGGAGGGCATTCTCGACTACGCGGCCGTGGTCACCGCGCTGGCCGAGAGCCCGGCCGACCCGCGCCGCATCCGCACCTCCGGCTATCACGCGATCACCTTCGGCTGGCTGGTCGCCGAGATCGTGCAGCGAGTCACCGGTGATCCGTTCACCGAGGTGGTGCGCCGCGAGATCGCCGAACCGCTCGACCTCGACGAGTTCTGGTTCCGGGTACCGGAATCCGAGCGATACCGGATCGCCAAGATCTTCCCGCACCTGAGCCCGCCCGGGATCCGCTGGAACACCGCGTCATCGGTGCTGTCCTGGGTGCGGCCGATCCGCGGGCTCGCCGAGGCGGGCATGCCGGAGAGCTTCGACGAACTGGTCCGCGACCCGCGGGTGCACGACGCGGTGATGCCCGGCTGGAACGGCGTCTTCTCGGCGCGCGCACTGGCCAGGATGTACGGCGCGCTCGCCAACCGCGGCACGGTGGAACTCCCGCAGCCCGGTGGTGGCCGCCGGACGGTGCGTTTCCTGCGACCGGAGACGATCGAGACGATCAACCAGGTGCAGCCCGCGGAGAGCCGGGACTATGTGCTCGGCCTGCCGCTGCGCTTCACCCTCGGCTATCACCGGCCGGTGCTGATGTCCAAGCAGCAACCGCGAAAAGCGTTCGGCCACTACGGTGTCGGCGGGTCCGGCGCCTACGCCGATCCGGAGCTGGGCATGTCCATCGCGTTCGTCACCAACCGGCTCGGCAACGCGGTGACGGCGCTCGGTGATGCCAGGCTGGCCCGGTTGGCGGCGACGGCGCGAGCCACGGTGCGCAAGGCCAAGCCCGCGGTCACGGTCGACGAGAGCGACTGAGCCACGCCGCGGCGACCGCATGGCCGGGTCGAACCTCAGCCGCGGCCGGCTCGTTGCTATGAGTATGGAAGAGGACGCCGCCGATACCGGCCCGCACGCGCCGCCGATACCGGTCGCGCAGCTACCGCGACCGCGGCCGTTGCTGTGGCACGCACTGCGGGCGGGACTGGATTTCGAGCGGTATTTCCGCTGGCGGCGGGCGCGCGACGGCGACCCCATCTACTGTGAGTTTCCCGGTATGGGGTCGGCGTTGTTCACGGGTACCGCCGCGGGGGCGCGCGAATTGTTCCGGGCACCCGTCGAATCCGTCGAACCGCCGCGGCCCAATCCGATCGAGCCGCTGGTCGGCTCGGCGTCGCTGATCTTGGCCGCGGGTGCGCGGCATCGTCGCGATCGGGCCCTGCTCACGCCCGCGTTCCACAGCACGCGGATCCGCGAATACGGTGCACTCATCAGAGACGTCACCCGCGCGGAACTGGCAGGGGAGACCGGCCCGGCGTGGGTTCCCGGGGTGCGCATCGATGCGCGGGCGGCAGCGCGTTCGATCACGTTGCAGGTGATCCTCACGGCCGTGTTCGGCGTGCACAGCCCACGGCACCGAGCCGAATACGTCGGTGCGATCGGCGCGTTCCTGGACGCGTTCTCCGGGCCGCTGATGCTGCTGCCGGTGTTGCGGCGCAAGGCTTTCGGACGCGGGCCGTGGGATCGGTTCGTCCGGGCGCGGGCCCGGCTGGACCGGTTGATCCGCGCCGACATCGCCCGCCGGCGAGCCGATCCGCACCGCCGCACGACCGACCTGCTCGGCCTGCTGCTGAGCACCCGGTACGACGACGGCACCGCGATTTCCGACACGGAGCTGTGTGACGAGCTGCGCACGCTGCTCGTCGCCGGGCACGAGACCACCGCGACGACTCTCGTCTGGGCGCTGTATCACCTGCACCGCGCGCCGCCGATGCTGGAACGACTACGCGCGGAACTGCGGACCACCGGACGGGAGGCCGATCCGGCGGAGCTGGCGCGGCTGCCCTATCTGGACGCGGTGTGTCAGGAGACGCTGCGGCTGCACCCCGCGGTGCCGATCGTGGTGCGCAGGCTGACCGCGCCGGGCACGCTGTGCGGAATCGCCCTGGCGGCAGGGGACACGATGGGGGTCGCGGTGCCGTTGCTGCATTCGGATCCGGCGGTGTGGTCCGCACCCGAACTGTTTCGCCCGGAGCGGTTTCTCGAACGCCGATATCGGCCCTACGAATTCGCGCCGTTCGGCGGCGGGCATCGGCGGTGCGTCGGCGCGGCGCTGGCGGACTATGAACTGCGAATTGCGTTGGCCACCATTATCGGCGACGTGCGGTTGCACCTGCCGCAACGGTATGCGAACGGACGCACGCCAATTTCGGTGCCGCACAACATAGCAACCGGTCCGCATCGACCGATTCGGTTCGACATCGTGAGTGATTTACGTCACGAAGATGTTTGACCGTGTCGGTGCGGCGGCCTACCAGCGGCGGTCCGCGACGCGGCGGACTCGCCGACGTGACCGGTAACTTTCACTGAACCACGTGAAGGCGGACCGGCTATGTGACGGCTACCACACCAGCCGGTCTGCTCGAATCATTATGAAAGACAACTGGCTTCAGGTCACCCCGGGACGGTAGGAAGGACGGCAGGGTCGGGCCGTCAATACCCGTGGAGTGCTCTGCCGGCTCCCGGGCGAATGAGATCTTTGTTCACGCGCGCGTCTATACGTGCGCGCGAGAGATGGAATGGACGAGAAACCTATGCATGTCGCTTCGCACACCGGGTCGCCAGTCGCGCACCGCCGGGGAGCTCAGCTGTCCCGCCGGTTGCGCGCGGGCGCTCTGCTGTCCGCGACGATCGCGGCGGCCGGTGTCCTCCTGGTCGCCCCCGCGAGCGCCGAGCCCTTCCCCGGGTTCGGTTCCGGGTCCGCCGGGTCGGCGAACGAGCCGGCGCCGCAGCAGCCGAACTTCGCGCCGCCGTCGATCAACATCGCCGACGGCGAGGTCGTCGGGGTGGCGCAGCCGATCATCATCAACTTCAAGGAGCCGGTGCCCGACCACGCGCTCGCCGAGAAGTTCATCAAGATCACCTCGTCGAAGCCGGCGCCGGGCCACTTCTACTGGCGCGGCGACAAGCAGGTGCGCTGGCGGCCGAACGACTACTGGCCGGACAACATCGACGTGCAGGTGGAGGCGGGCGGCACGCGCAGCGCCTTCAAGATCGGCGACGCGTTCGTCAGCACGGCCGACGACAACACCCACACCATCACCATCACCCGCAACGGTGAGGTGGTGAAGACGATGCCGACCTCGATGGGCAAGCCCAAGCACGAGACCCCGAACGGCATCTACATCGTCGGCGAGCAGCTGCCCAAGATGATCATGGATTCGTCCACCTACGGGGTGCCGACCACCGACCCCGAGGGATACAAGCTCGAGGTCGAATACGCGACCCGCATCTCCAACAGCGGCATCTTCGTGCACGCGGCCCCGTGGTCGGTCGGCCAGCAGGGCAAGTCCAACACCAGCCACGGCTGCCTCAACGTGAGCACCGAGAACGCCAAGTGGTTCATGGAGAACTCGCGGCGCGGCGACCCGGTGGTCGTGGAGAACACCCAGGGCGGGGTGCTGAGCTCCAGCGACGGCCTGGGCGACTGGAACTGAGCTAGCCCGGTTCTGCCTGAACTGGTCCGTCGGTTTCCCGGACGACGGACCAGTTTCGCGTTTACGCTCCCGTCAGCTAGACGCGACAACTGATTTCGGGAGAACATGGGTAACTCGGCGGGTACGCCCAAAACTGAACCATCCGCTGAACCGCCTGCCCGGCGCGATTCGATCGCCGCCCCCGACGACCGGCAGAAGTCGCGGAGAGGCGGGGGAGCGCTCGAGATGTTCAACAGGTCGGAGGGCAGCGTTAACCGACTGTTTGCTCCTTTCCGTAGAGTGCGCGACGTGCGAATGCGGCCGGAGCGAGTTCTACCCCAACCGCGTGGACGTGGCTGGCGCGGCCGACCCTGGCAGGACTACGCGCTGTTCCTCGTGCTCGTCGTCCCGAATCTGGCGTTGCTGACGCTGTTCGTCTATCGGCCGTTGATCGACAACATCCGGCTCTCGTTCTACGACTGGAACATCTCCGATCCGGTGGCCACGTTCATCGGGGTGGCGAACTACCGCGAGTGGTGGGGCCGCACCGACTCCTGGGACATCGTCACCAACACCGTGGTATTCACCCTGGCCGCGGTGGTCGGCAGCATGGTGCTGGGCCTGGCGCTGGCCCTGCTGCTGGACCGGAAGCTGTTCGGGCGCAACGTGGTCCGCTCGGCGATCTTCGCGCCGTTCGTGATCTCCGGCGCCGCCATCGGCGTGGCCTTCCAGTTCATCTTCGATCCGAGCTTCGGCCTGGTGCAGGACGTGCTGCACCGGATCGGCGTCGACCAGGTGCCGGACTTCTACCAGAACCCGCACTGGGCGATGTTCATGATCACCGTGACCTACATCTGGAAGAACCTCGGCTACAGCTTCGTCATCTATCTGGCCGCGCTGCAAGGGGTTCGGCCGAGCTGATGGAGGCCGCCGAGATGGACGGCGCGAGCCGCTGGACCACCTTCACCAAAGTGTTGCTGCCGCAGCTGCGCCCGACCACCTTCTTCCTGTCGATCACCGTGCTGCTGAATTCGTTGCAGGTCTTCGACATCATCAACGTGATGACCCGCGGCGGACCGCTCGGCACGGGAACGACGACCATGGTCTTCCAGGTCTATGAGGAGTCCTTCCGCAACTTCCGGGCGGGCTACGGCGCGACCGTCGCCACCATCATGTTCCTGGTGCTGCTGATCGTCACGCTGATCCAGGTTCGCGTCATGGATCGGAACGAACAGTGAAAACCGCAGGGGTAGAGACCCGTTCGTATCGCAGGCGGCAGCGCGGTGTCATGGTGCTCGGCTACGCGGCCATGGTGTGCGTGCTGATCATCGTCGGGGTGCCGCTGTTCTGGATCTTCATCACCTCGTTCAAGGAACGCCCCGACATCTACGTGCAGCCCGCGGTGTACTGGCCGCACAGCTGGCGGCCGGAGAACTATTCCGATGCCACGACGACGCTGCCGTTCTGGACCTTCCTGCGCAACTCGCTGATCGTCACCGGCGTCGTCTCCGCGGTGAAGTTCGTGCTCGGCGTGTTCAGCGCGTACGGACTGGTGTTCCTGCGCTATCCGGGCAAGAACGTGGTGTTCCTGGTGATCATCGCGGCGCTGATGGTGCCGAACCAGATCACCGTGATCTCCAACTACGCCCTGGTTTCCCAGCTCGGCTGGCGAAACACGCTGGTGGGCATCATCGTTCCGCTCTGCGGCGTCGCCTTCGGCACCTTCCTGATGCGCAACCACTTCCTGTCGCTGCCCTCGGAGGTGATCGAGGCGGCCCGGATGGACGGCGCCAACTGGTGGCGGCTGCTCACCCGGGTGGTGCTGCCGATGTCCGGGCCGACCATGGTCGCGTTCGCGGTGGTCACCCTCGTCAACGAGTGGAACGAGTACCTCTGGCCGTTCCTGATGGCGGACGGGCCCGAGGTCGCGACGTTGCCGGTGGGCCTCACGCTGCTGCAGAACACCGAGAACCCGAGCGTCACCAACTGGGGGCCGGTGATGGCGGGCACGCTGCTCACGATGCTGCCCATCCTGCTGGTGTTCCTGGCGCTGCAACGTCACATGATCAAAGGCCTCACCTCGGGTGCGGTCAAGGGTTAGAAACAGGAGAAACCACGTGTCCACTTCTCAGTTCCCCGCGCTGTCCCGGCGCGGATTCCTCGGGCTGGCCGGCACGGCCGCCGCGGGTGCTGTGCTCACCGCGTGCGCCGGCACCGGCGGTGGGTCCAAGCAGTCCGGCGACTCCAACACGATCAACTTCTGGTCCAACCACCCGGGCAGCTCGAAAGACCAGGAAACCGAGCTGATCAAGCGGTTCACCGAGAAGTTCCCGGACCTGAAGGTGAACCTGATCGACGCGGGCAAGAACTACGAGGAGGTGTCGCAGAAGTTCAACGCGGCGCTGTCCGGCGGTGAGCTGCCCGATGTCGTGGTGCTCTCCGATGTCTGGTGGTTCAACTACGCGCTCAACGGCTCCATCGAACCGCTGGACGCGCACTTCGGCCCCGCGGGCGTGCAGCTCGACGACTACGTCGACTCGCTGGCCTCGGACTATCTGTTCAACGGCAAGCACTACGCGCTGCCGTACTCGCGCTCGACGCCGCTGTTCTACTACAACAAGGACGTGTGGGCGAAAGCCGGTCTGCCCGACCGTGGTCCGAACAGCTGGCAGGAATTCGACGAGTGGGGCCCCAAGATCCAGTCGGTGGTCGGCGACGGCAAGCTCGCGCACGGCTGGGGCGATGCGAAGAACTACCTGGCCTGGACCTTCCAGGGTCCGAACTGGACCTTCGGCGGCGCGTACTCCGATCAGTGGACGCTGAAGTTCACCGACCCCGGCACCATCGCGGCGGGCCAATTCTTCCGCGACATGATCCACACCAAGAAGTACGCGGGCATCAAACCGCAGATCGCCGTCGATTTCGGCACCGGCGTGATCGCCTCCACCATCGCGTCCACCGGTGACCTCAAGGGCATCAAGCAGAACGCCGAAGGCAAACTGCAGTTCGGCACCGCCTTCCTGCCGCACCCGAACGGGCCCGGCGTCACCACCGGCGGCGCCGGCCTGGCGATTCCGGCGCGGATCTCGGACCAGCGCAAGATCAACGCGCTCAAGTTCATCGAGTTCATCACCAACCCGACGAACACCGCGTACTTCTCGCAGCAGACCGGGTACATGCCGGTGCGCAAGTCGGCCGTCACCGACCCGACCGAACAGGACTTCCTGGCGAAGAACCCGAACGCGAAGGTCGCCATCGACCAGCTGCCGCTGACCAAGTCGCAGGACTACGCGCGGGTGTTCGTGCCCGGCGGCGACCAGATCATCGGCACCGGCCTGGAACAGATCGGTCTGCAGAACGCCGACCCGGCAACGGTTTTCGGCAATGTCACCAGCCAGCTGCAGGCCATCATCGACCGGCAGATCACGCCGAAGCTGCCCAAGTAGTACCCCTGGTCCGTCGTGGCGGCGGGCACCCGGCGGCCCGCCGCACTGACCCGGGGGCGCAATTCGATTCATCCGAGGAAAGGCCGACAACGATGGCAACCGTGCAGTTCGAGAGCGTCACGCACCTGTATCCCGGTGCGCCGACGCCCGCTGTCGACAGCCTGGACATCGACATCGCCGACGGCGAATTCATTGTCCTCGTCGGCCCTTCGGGCTGCGGGAAGTCGACCAGCCTGCGCATGCTGGCCGGCCTGGAGTCGGTCGAGGACGGGCGCATCCTGATCGGCGGCAAGGACGTCACGGGGCTGCCGCCGCGCGCCCGCGACGTCGCCATGGTGTTCCAGAGCTACGCGCTGTACCCGAACATGACGGTCGCGCAGAACATGGGCTTCGCGTTGCGCAACGCCGGCATGAACAAGGCCGACACCCTGGTCCGGGTGCAGGAGGCGGCCAAGATGCTGGAGCTGGAACACCTGCTGGACCGCAAGCCCGCGAAACTGTCCGGCGGACAACGGCAACGGGTCGCGATGGGCCGGGCCATCGTGCGCAGGCCGCAGGTGTTCTGCATGGACGAGCCGCTGTCCAACCTGGACGCGAAGCTGCGCGTGAGCACCCGGTCCCAGATCGCCGCGTTGCAGAAGCGGCTCGGCACCACCACCGTCTACGTCACCCACGATCAGGTGGAGGCGATGACCATGGGCGACCGGGTCGCCGTGCTGCTCGACGGCAAGCTGCAGCAGATCGCCGCGCCCCGCGAGCTGTACGACAACCCGGTGAACACCTTCGTCGCGGGCTTCATCGGCTCGCCGGGGATGAACCTGCTGGAGGCGCCGGTCCGGGACGGGGCGGCGGTGCTCGACGACCTGCGTATCCCGTTGCCGCGCACCGCGAAAACCGGCGATCGGGTGATCGTCGGCATCCGCCCGGAGTCGTGGGAGGTCAGCACCGACGCCGACGGCCTCACCGTGGCCGCCGAACTACTCGAGGAACTCGGCGCCGAATCCTTCGTCTACAGCCACGGCGTGGCCGAGGACTGGAACAGCCGCTCCGGCAAGGTGGTCGCCCGAGTGGACCGCCGTTTCCAGGTAGCACTCGGCGACCAACTCCGCCTCCGCCCCAAACTGGACGACGTCTTCTTCTTCGACGCCGACACCGAAGACCGCCTGCGCTGACCGCGCCGCGGGTCGCCGGGACCCGCGGCGGTGCCGCGCGCTACCAGATGCGGACGCGGTCCTCGGGGGCGAGATAGAGGGCGTCCTCGGGGGTTACGTCGAAGGCTTCGTGGAAGCTGTCGATGTTGCGGACCACGGCGTTGCAGCGGAATTCGGGCGGGGAGTGCGGATCGATGGTGAGCCGGCGGATGGCTTCCTCGGTGCGGGCCTTGGTGCGCCACACCTGGGCCCACCCGTAGAAGACGCGCTGCAGGCCGGTGAGTCCGTCGAGCACCGGAGCCTCGGCGCCGTCGAGGGAGATCTTGTAGGCCTGCAGAGCGATGGACAGGCCGCCGAGATCGCCGATGTTCTCGCCGATGGTGAATTCGCCGTTCACGGTGTGCTCGTCGGACAGGGCCTTGGGCGAGAGCACGCTGTACTGATCGATCAAAGCCTTTGTCCGCTTACCGAATTCGGCACGGTCGTCATCGGTCCACCAGTCGACCATGTTGCCGTCGCCGTCGTACTTGGCGCCCTGATCGTCGAAACCGTGCCCGATCTCGTGGCCGATCACCGCGCCGATACCGCCGTAGTTGGCGGCGTCGTCGGCGTTCATGTCGAAGAACGGCGGCTGCAGGATCGCGGCGGGGAAGACGATCTCGTTCATGCCCGGGTTGTAGTAGGCGTTCACGGTCTGCGGCGTCATGAACCATTCGTCGCGATCCACCGGGCCGCCGAGCTTGTTCAGGTCGCGGTCGTGGTCGGCGGCGTAGCCGCTGCGGTAGTTGCCCACCAGGTCGGCCGGATCGATCCGCACATCGGAGTAGTCCCGCCACTTGTCCGGGTAGCCGATCTTCGGGGTGAACTTCTCCAGTTTGGCCAGCGCGGCCGCCCTGGTGTCGGCGCCCATCCAGTCCAGCTGGGCGATGTTGCGCCGGTAGGCCTCCTGTAGGTTGGCGACCAATTCCACCATCCTGGCCTTGGCCTCGGGCGGAAAGTGCTCGGCCACATACAGTTTGCCGACGGCCTCGCCGAGCAGATCCTGCACCAGCGAGACGCCGCGCTTCCACCGCTCGCGGATCTCCTCGGCGCCGGTGAGCGTGCGCCCGTAGAACGCGAAGTTCTCCGCGACCAGGTCGTCGGTGAGATACGGTGCGCGCGAACGCAGCAACCGCCACGTCGCCCAGGCCTGCCAATCGGCGAGCGACTCCGCCGCCCACACCTGCGCGAAGGTATCCAGGTAATCCGGTTGCCGGACAACGACTTCGGCGAACACCTCCGGGCCCGACGCGGCAACGTGCTCCGCCAGCGCGGAAGTCCATGCCGCCCAATCGAACTCGGGGTGATCGGCGACCAGCGCGGCGAAGGTGGTCAAGTTGTAGCTGCGCTCGGCGTCGCGGCGGCGCACCACGTCCCAGTGCCCGGCGGCGAGCTTGCGTTCCAGTTCGAACACCCGCTGCCCGACGGTGTCCAGATCCTGCGGCAGCAGTTCGGCGATCCGGGGATCGGCCGCGGCGATGGCGAACATGCGGCCGATGTGCGCGATGTAAGCCGTGCGGATCTCGGCATGTTCGTCCTGGCGGTAGTACGACTCGTCGGGCAGACCGAGGCCGGACTGGGTGAGCTGCACCAGGTAGCGAGTGGAGTTCTTGTCGTCGGTGTCCACGTAGAACCCGAGCGCGCCGCCGACACCGGTGCGCTGCAACCGGCCGAGCAGGGCCGCGAACGCGCTACGGTCGGCGACCTCGTGAATGGCGGCGAGTTCGGCGGAGATCGGGGCGAGCCCTGCGGCGGCGACCGTCTCGGTGTCCATGAAACTGGTGAACAGATCACCGATCTTGCGTGCGTCGGTGCCCGGCGCGGCGGCCTCGGCGGAAGCCCGCTCGATGATCGCCTGCACGTCGCGCTCGGCCTGGTCGTACAGGGTGCGGAAGGCACCGTCCACCGCGCGGTCGGCGGGGATCTCGTAGTCGTCCAGCCATTTGCCGTTGACATGCGCGAACAGGTCGTCCTGCACCCGTACGCCCTGGTCGAGATAGGACAGATCAATACCGGAAGGACTGGTCAGCTCGGAAGTCACGCTATCCAGTATGCCCACGGACGGGCGGTGCGCAGGTGGGAGTCGGGCCCCCGGCCGCGGCGGGCCGGGGGTGCGGGATGGCTGCGGTCAGACGGTCTGCGCGACGCGATCGAACTCGCCGTCGTGCGCCCCGAGCAGGAAGGCCTCCCACTCGGCGGGGGTGTAGCGCAGGACGGTGTCGCCGTGGCGCAACGTGGTGTGTCCCTCGGCGGTGGTGGCGGCGATCAGGGTGCCGTCGGTTCGCCGGTGGGCCCGCAGGCTGTCGAGGAATGCGGTCCATTCGGGTGCGGTGACGGTGATGACGGGCTCGTCGGCGGGGTGGTTGGCCGGATCGCGACGGTATTTGCTGTCCCGGACGAGCACCGCAGCACCATCGAAACGGACCTCGACACACTGGTTGCCGTTGTTGGACCGGGTCGAAGTGAACCAGCCGGTGGAAACTGACCGGTGGGTAGGGGTGGTGGCCATGGGCTGGATTTTACACTCCGGCATAGGCTCTGATCAGGGTCGATGACTCGTCACGGGCCAGCGATTGTTCTTGTGCGCGAACGTAAGCGAAGCTGAGATCGCGCACCAGATCCGGGTCGTCGACCGCCCCGCCGAACACCGCGCTCTCGGCCCAGCCGAAGGTCGGCAACTGCTCGCCCGCGAAGTCGACCAGATGGAAACTGGACCCGCCGAGCACCGCGCCCGCGGTGGCGGCGAACGGGATCACCCGCACCTCGACCGTGTCGAGCTCATCGATCAGCTCGGCCAGATGGGTCAGCTGTCCGCGCAACACCTCGGGCCCGCCGGTCTGCTGCAACAGGGTGCCCTCGCCGATCACGGCGGTGAGTTCCACCGGTTCGACGCCGCGCAGTCGTTCCTGTCGGCGCATCCGGATCGAGACCAGCTGCTCCACCTGGACCGGGCGGATCATCACGTCGGCGCTGATCAGGGCGCGCGCGTAGTCCTCGGTCTGCAGCAGGCCAGGCACCACTAGGCTGTCGTAGCTGCGGATGCTCTGCGCGCCGAATTCCATGCCGTACAACCGCTGTAGTTCGGGGCCGATCAGCGCGGACGACCTGGCCCACCACCCGCGCTGCTTGCTCGCGTCGAGCAGGGCGAGCAGCTCGGCCCGCTCCTCGGCCTCGACCTCGAGCAGCTCGAGCACCGGACCGATGGTGTTGGTGGTCAGTACCCGTCTGCCCTTTTCCACATGCGACCAATTGGCCGGGGTGAAGCCGACCCGTTTGGCGAAACCCGCCGAGTCGAACCCGCGTAGTTCGCGCAGCTCCCGCAGTCGCAACACCAGTTCCCAGCGGGCAACGGTAGGCGAGACGGGTGCCATGACAGGCGATCGTACGCGCGGACGCGGCACCGGCGTGTGACTATTGTCAATAGTGACGCACCGCACTATGGTCGGGTCTCAGCGGTCGATTCACTCCCACTTCACACGATCCACCCGCATCGAGGCAGGTTCGTCATGAGTTTGTCCCGCACCGAATCCGACGGTCATCCGGGCGTCCCGGACTACACCGCGATTCAGGATGCGCTCGCCCGCTGCCGCAGCTACCGCAAGAACCACGGCCTCTACGGCATCGTCGACCCGGCGCTGGGCCGCATCATGCTCGAAGTCGGCGCGGTCGGCGCGGTGGTCATGCCCGCCACGCTCGGTCAGCGGGTACGGACACGACTCACCGAAACGTCGGCCGAGTCGCGGCCGGGGCCGATCATCGCGCATCCGCGCTCGTCGCGCTGGACCTTCCTGACCGGCCCGACCGACAACTCCTACCTCGACACCACGTTGTTCGCCGACCTGTTCCGGGTCTGCGCGTCCGTCGCGCTGCCGGGCAGCCACGTCGTACTGCCCTCGCCCACCGACGAACACACCGGCTACCGCAACTGGATCGCGCCGCCCGAGCACGACTTTCGCCGCGAGATGGGCGAGGTGCTGGCCGCTACCCGGGCGTGCGCGAGCGGTGCCTAGCGCGGTGTCGGCGCAGGCGGCGGGGTCAGCGTGATGCTGAACCGGTCCTCGAGATTCTGGTTCCAGTCCCGCTCACACTGGTCGAGCTTGGCCTGGTCGTTGCCCGCCTTGCTGACGCAGTCGATGAAGTCCTTGCCGCCGGAGTCGACGAAGAAGCTGTAGCCGACGACGGCGAGCACGCCCGCGATGATCATGCCGAAGATGCCGAGCACCAGGCCGCTGATGGCCATGCCCGTACCGCCCGCGCGACCCGACCGGGCCTTGACCGCCGCGATGATGCCGAAGATGAGCGCGAAGACGCCGAACAGGAAGCCGCCGATCACGGTCCAGCAGGTGAGCAGCGCGAGGATGCCGAGGACCAGCGCGGTGATCGCGAGGCCCTTGCCCTTCGGCGATTCCTGCCAGTACTGCCCGGGTTGCTGCCCCGGCGGCGGGTATCCGGGAGGTGGGGGATATTGGCCTGGAGGCGGGTATTGCGACATGGATTTCCTCTCCGGGGTGCGCAGGGATCGCCTACTGATCGCCCACGCTACGGGCGGATGTTAATAAAGTCGGGCATATCGACCACAGCCGGACAGATGTCGACCCGCGCACCGCGCACGCCCGGGGCACCGCGGCTACTGCGCCCCCAACCGGGCGTGCATCTCCCACACCAGAATTTCCGAGGGTCGCCGGGCGCGCACGCGCTGACCACCGGTGCGGGTCAGCCGGACCGCGTCGCCCTCGTCCAGGGTGCCGACACCCTCCATGTCCACTTCGCCGCGTGCGACGAACACGTGCAGATACGGCGCGTCGGGCAGATCGATCGGCTGTTCGGCGTCGCCGGACAGCCGCGCCACGTGCAGCGCCGCATGACTGCTGTTGATGGCGATCGCAGTGCGGTCCCGATAGCGCGGCAGGCCCGCCGCCACCGTCACCAGACCCCCGCCGGCCAGCGCGTCATCGATCTCGAGCTGCTGATACCCCGGGGTCAGGCCGGGTTCGTCCGGCACGACCCACATCTGGACGAAATGCACCGGCTCGTCGTGTTCGGCGCCGTCGAGCCGCCACGAGTCGTTCTTCTCCGAGTGCAGGATGCCGGTTCCGGCGCTCATCCGTTGCGCGAGACCGGGGTAGATGACACCGCTGTGCCCGAGCGAATCCTGGTGCACCAGACTGCCGCCGAGCACCCACGTGACGATCTCCATGTCCCGATGCGGGTGGGTGTCGAAGCCCTGACCGGGCGAGACCACGTCTTCGTTGTTGACGAGCAGCAGGCCGTGATGGGTGTTGTCGGGATCGTAGTGCTCCCCGAACGAGAAGGAGTGCTTCGAATCCAACCAGGAAACCCGCGTCTTCATGCGGTCGCCTGCTCGATGGACGTCGATGTGTGGTGTCGTGAGTGTGGACATCATGGTCCTCCTCTCGGGCCCGTGCACCGATCACCTTTCAGGGTAGGAGCACTTCCGTGGCGGTACTCCACATTCCTAGTAAATTGTCCTGCACTCGGCATTTTACGCGAGCGACCAGCGGGTGAACGCCAGGCGAGCAGAACCGACCGGTCCGCGCGAGCGGTGCCCGGCGCGCCCACCGCGGCCCGCCGTTTCCGGGCCGGATTCGTAACATGATGTGCCGCAACGAAACCGGAGGTGACGGCGAGATGCGACCCGAGACGCTCGCGAACCTCGAGCGCCGGCTCCGCGAGCAGGCCCATCGCGACGGCATCGTACATTTCGTCGTCGGGGTCGCGGTGTTCCGCGACGGCAAACTCCTGGTGGTGCGCCGGGTGCCCGACGACTACCACGGCGGCATGTACGAACTGCCCGGCGGCGGTGTGGAATCCGGCGAGACCTTCGCCGAGTGCGTGCACCGGGAACTGTTCGAGGAGACCGGGCTGCGGGCCCGGGTGATCACCGACTTCCTCGGCGGATTCGACTACGCGACCAGAACGAAGTCCAAGGTGCGCAAGTACAGCTTCGTGGTCACGGCCGAGCCGGGAGAGGTGGCGCTGGCCCCCGGCGAACACGACGCGTTCGCCTGGATCGACGCCGAGGTGCTCGCGCAACTGCCGATGGCGCCCGATATGCGGGCCGCGGTGAGCGCTCTGGTCAGCGACCAGGCTCGCGCCGACCAGGCAATTCGCGCTGATTCGGCGCGGCAGGGCCCGACCAACTAACCTCGCGGCGTGCCCACTGGTCGCTCCGAGAGCTCCACACCCGCGGCCGAGCGGCCGCTCCCGCTGCGGGTCGCACTGCGCGAGAGTCCGGGCGTGCTGCGGCTCGCGGTGGTGCGCTTCGCCGGGCAGTTCGGCGAGGGCATGTTCCAGGCGGCGCTGTCCGGTGCGATCCTGTTCAATCCCGAACGCCAGACCGACCCGTTGGCCATCGCGGCCGGTTTCACGGTACTGCTGCTGCCTTATTCACTGATCGGACCGTACGCCGGCGCGCTGCTGGATCGCTGGGATCGGCGGGCGGTGCTGCTGGTCGCGAACGTGCTGCGAGCGGTGTTGATCGCGGTGGTGTGCGCGGGCCTGCTCGCCGGCATCGGCGAGACGCCGCTGCTGTTGCTGGCCTTGGCCGTGGTGGGCATCAGCCGGTTCGTGCAGTCGGGCGTGTCGGCGGCGTTGCCGCGGGTGCTCGCGCAGGAATGGCTGGTGCCGATGAATTCGGTGCTCGCCACGGTGGCGTCGGGGTGCGCGGCGCTCGGCGCGGCCGCCTCGGTCGCGGTGATCGGACTGATCGGGGCGGGCGATTTCGGGTCGGCGGTTGCGGTGGCGATCAGCGGGATCGGATCGGTGCTCAGCGCGCTGCTGGCGGCCGGGTTCGCGCCGCGGGTGCTCGGGCCGGAACCCAGCGTCGCGGCGAAGCACGACAGTGCCGTGCACGCCATCCTCACCGGTTTACGCACGGGCGCTTCGGCGGTGTGGGAGTCGAAGCAGGTCACCACGGCGATGCTGGGCATCGGCACGCATCGGATCGTGTTCGGCACCAACACCTTGATCATGGTGCTGGTGCTGCGGCAGACGCCCGCCGCGGGGTCGGGTCTGAGCAACGGACTGCTCGGCTTCGGCGTGGCCATCGCCGCGACGGCGGCGGGCATGCTGGCCGCCGCGGTGGTCGCGCCGCTGCTGATTCCACGACTCGGCCGGCCGCGCACGGTCGTGCTGGGGCTGATCTCCGCGACCGTAGTGCAGCTGACGCTGGTCACACCGATCGCCATCGCCGAGGCCGGAACGGCGGCCCAGCATGCGCATCGGCTGCTGCTGGTCGGTGCGTTCCTGTTCGGCCTGGCCGGGCAGACGATCAAGCTGGCCGGCGACGCGACGATGCAGATAGACATCGATGATGCGCGGCGCGGTCAGGTGTTCGCGTTGCAGGACACCGTATTCAATATCGCGTTCATCGTCGCGATCGCCGCTGCGGCCGCGGTTATTCCGGATGACGGACGCTCGCTACCGGTGATTGTGGCCGGCGCCGGAATCTATTGCGCGGGTATTGTCGCGATCTTGGTGAATACCCGGCGACGGACCGAGCCCGTCCGCGGCTGACCCCGTTACGCGGGAATTACCGAAAGACCGCGGAATTCATGACGCTTCAGGCAATGGTGGGTGCTCGGCCGGGATCACCTCCGGCGCGATTCGTCCACTGGGTCAGATAGTCGGGCAGGTCCGTGTGATCGTTGTGCGGCAGGTTGTCCGCGGCGGTACCGGGCGGTTTCACCTCGGTGTGGATGGCGGGCGGATGGAAGGTGGCCGGGCGCATGGTCTCGAAGGGCGGCTCCACGGCACAGGGGACGACGGCCGAATCCTGCTGGGCGACATCCGAGTCCGGTGCCTGCGGCCCCTCGCTCCCCAACCCGTCGGCGCGGTGGATCCAGTTGAGCGGCTCGTCGACCGCGTCGGCCGTGGTGCCGGTGACATGGTGGTTCCAGGTGCCCAGACCGGTGGGGTCGGTATAGAAGTGGTCGAGCACGCCGTCGTCGTCCAGATCCAGGGCCGCCACATCGGCGATACCGAGACCGGCGCTGTCCCACATGGCATCGTCGATCAGGCCGTCGCCGTCGAAGTCGAGCCGTAGGGCGTCACCGGGACTCGCCAGTGACAGATCCGCCGCGCTGGTCCAGACGTGCGGCGGGCCGACGCCGGTACCGAAGACGTACTCGATCTCGTCCATATTTGGTTGGACGCACCGCACCGGCAATCGGTTCCGCTATTTCGCCACAAATAATTTCGATCGCTAGGTCCGGCATTACGGCGCGCCAGTCCGGTACGTTGATTTCGCTTCGCCCCGATTCGGCAGTGGGTCAACGAGTTCGAGAGGGAGTCAACGCGACATGGCTTTTCCGGCGATGATCTTCGCTGCGGTGCAGCACCTACTATTCGGCGGGTGGGGCACCATGTTGTACCCGCTCACCGAGATCTCCGACTAGCTCGCACCCGACGCGATGCGCCGGCTCGGCCGCAAAACCCCTTGTGTACCGGCACTGTTCGGTGTGCTGCTCAGTGGCGTGCTGACCGTGCCCGCGCAGGCGGGGCCGCTGCCGTGGGCGCCGTCGCCGGTGAACAGTTGCGGCGAAGTGGGATTCGATCCGCGCCTGCGCGACCCCGATCCCGCATTACCTCCGCCACCGCCCGTCACGCTGCCTGAGCAGATCGATATCCCGATCCCGGTGCCGCAGTTCGTGCCGGTGCCGGTACCCGGTCCACCGCAACGCGACGTGCGGATCGATCCGCCGCCGCTCGCGCCGGACCCGTGCCACACGCCCTGCCCGGACGTCCGTGACATCGCTGCAGAACCTGAGCCCGTCGCACCACCGGAGCAACCGGGACCGGGTGCGCCGATCACGTTGCCGCGCATCGTGATCAGGCCGGAGATCGAGCCGATTCCGGTCCCGGTACCCGAGGGCCCGGCGCCGGAACCGATACCCGCGCCGCCGCCACCGGTGACGTATCCGGCGGAACCGGGCCCGCTCGCGCCCCCGGTGGCCGAGCCCCGGGTGATCACGGTGGACCTGGCCGGCCAGGTCACCGGGCACGGCTCGCCGAATCGCACCGACGTGCGCTGGCAGGTGGACGGCACCGACCTCGGCGTGCTGTGGGAGACCGCGCCCGGCGAGGTCGCCGTGGCCTTCGGCGACACCTTCGGCAAGGGCTGGGTGACCGGCGGCGCGGGCCGCGTGGATCAGGACTGGCGCAGCAACGTGCTCGCCTACAGCACCGATCGCGACCTGTCCGACGGGCTCTCGCTGGACCGCATGGTGCAGGACAGCAGGTGTCACGCCGCCGAGATCCTGAGCAGCCGCAAGATCAAGAACTGGGAGACCACGACCATCCCGACCTCCGGCTTCGCGCTGGGCGAGCGGCAGTATCTCAGCTACATGTCGGTGAATCGATGGAGCCGGATCCCCGGCCTGTGGCGCAACAATTACGGCGGGCTGGCCTACTCCGACGACCACGGCCGCACCTGGACCAAGGATCCGCACGCGAAGTGGGACAACGTCTTCGGCGGCGGCCGCTTTCAGGTCGCGGCGATGGTGCCGCACGGCGACCACGTCTACATGTTCGGCACGCCCAACGGGCGGCTCGGCGTGATCGGCTTGGCCCGGGTGCCGAAACAGGACGTGCTCAACACCTCCGCCTATCAGTACTGGGTGCACGGCAGCTGGGAATCGGCGGCCGAGCACCAGGCCACTCCGCTGGTCGCCGGGCTGGCCGGCGAGGTGTCCGTCCGGTACGACCCGGACACCGAGCAGTGGCAGATGGTGTACCTCGACCTCGCCCGCGGGGCGATCGTGCTGCGCAATGCCGCACAGCCGCAAGGACAGTGGACCGAGGCGGTGTCGCTGCTGTCCACCGCCGACTACCCGACGGCCTACGGCGGCTTCCTGCATCCGTGGTCCACCGGCCGGGACCTGTACTTCACCATTTCGGCCTGGCAGAGCTACAACGTGTATCTGATGCACGCGCAACTGGATTCGCCACGCTGACCGCGCGCTCAGCCGTCGACGTCGACGAATCGGACGCGATCGCCCACCCGGATCAACGCGGGCGGCTCACGGTCCAGATCCCACATCCGCAGCTCCGTCGTGCCGATCAGCTGCCAGCCGCCGGGTGTGCTGCGCGGATACACCGCCGAGTAGCCGCCGGCCAGCGCGACCGCGCCCGCGGGGATGGCGGTACGGGCCCGCGCCCGTCGGGGCACGTGCAGTCGCGCATCGTCGGCTGCCAAATAGCCGAAGCCCGGGGCGAATCCGATGAACGCGCACTGCCAGATCGCGCCGGTGTGCGCGGCGACGACCTCCGCCTCGGTCAACCGCAGCAACCGCGCGACCTCGGCGAGATCGGCGCCGTCGTAGCGCACCGGAACGACGAGCGGTTCGTCGGGAGAATCGTTGTGCGCCAGTGTTCCACGGGAAACATCACCCGAATCCTGGCCCGGCCCAGGTTGTTGCAGCGCGGACAGCAGCGAGTCGAGCGCATGCCGCACGGTGGCGGCATGCGCCGGTGAAAGCAGCGTCACCAGTACGGTTTCCGCAGCGGGCAGCACGTCCTCGACGCCCGCGAGCGGGTTACGGCGCAGTGCCTCGACGAGTTCGACCACCTCGGTGCGGTGCGACAGCAGCACCAGCAGGGCTCGATCACCCGCCGCGCGGATCCGCGGCTCCGCAGCCACCGGGCCGGTTGCCGACGTGTGATTCATCCGCTCAGCCGAACGGCGCGACCGGCACGCCGGCCTCGTCGAAGGCGGTCCGGATACGCCGGGCCATCTCCACCGCCGCCGGGGTATCGCCGTGCACACAGAGGCTGGTCGCCTGCACCGGTACCGTGCCGGAGCCGTCGACGATATTCGCCGCACCCGAGACCGCGATCGACATCGCCTGGGCGACAGCCGCATCCGCGTCGAGCACCGCACCGGGCAGACCGCGGGACGCCAGCGTGCCCGCGGGCGTGTAGGCGCGGTCGGCGAAACCCTCACCGACGAAACGCACCTCGGCCGCGACCGCGGCCTGCTCCAGCTGGGAGCCCGCCGGGCCGAGCAAGGCCAGCTCGCCGTCGTATTCGGCGAGCGCGGCCAGCACCGCCTCGGCCAGCGACTGGTCGCGCCCGGCCGAATGATAGAGCGCGCCATGCGGTTTCACGTAGCGCACCCGATCACCGGCGGCCTTGGCGAAGGCATCCAGACTGCCGATCTGATACAGCACCTCGTCGCGCAGCTCGGCCGGGTTCATCGTGATCTCCCGGCGGCCGAAACCCGCCAGGTCGCGGTAGCCGACGTGGGCGCCGATCCGGACCCCCTTCGCGACGGCCAGCTCGCAAGTCCGGCGCATGATCGAGGGGTCGCCCGCGTGAAAGCCGCAGGCGATGTTGGCGCTGGTGACGATGTCGAGCATCGCCGCGTCGTCACCCATCGGCCACGGGCCGAAACCCTCGCCGAGGTCACTGTTCAGATCCAGCGGCACCTTCGGGCCTGCCTTTCTTTACTGCTTCCATTGCCTCACGCCTATTGTCCTCGTCCGCGTGCCGCCCCGGGATCGGCGGTCCGGGCCCTCGGAAAGCCGCAGGTCGGCGCGGCGGTACGGGGTGCATAGGCGGCGTCGAGCGGGGCGAGCTGGGTCACAGCGCGATGGTCGGGCCCGGTGCGGGCAAGTACGCTCGGAGCAATCATGGCCACGTATTTCGATCCGAAGTCCTGGTCGCCGTTGCGAGCCGTCGATCTCGGCAAGCGCCTGTTCGATCAATCCTGGCTGGAGCAGTGGGTCTCGGTCACCACCGCCTGGGTGGATCCGGTCGTCGACCTCGGTGCGGGCACCGTCACGGCGTTGCTGCCCGATGTCCTGATGACGATGCTCAGCGAGGGCATCCTCAGCCGGTTCGGCGGGCAGGAGGTGAACGCCACCCTGCTCGGGCACGACCTGCACGCCACGCTCCAGGTGCTGAAGGTCCGCCGGCGCGGCGCGCACTTCCAGACCAAGACGGCGCTGTCCCGGCTGCGCTGGGACGACCACCCGATCGAGGCGGTGACCGTGATCGCGCACGAGGTGCGGCTGATCCCCGGCGTGCCGACGAAGGTCCGCGCCGGGCGGATGGACCTCGAGGGCACCGTCACCACCGCGGCACTGGTCGGCTGGCTGAACACCCAGCCGCTGGACTGGGTGCTGGACATCGAGGACAACGGGCTGGTCCGCGCGAAGCACCGCACCCGCAAACTGACTGCCGTGGTCGATGCCGCGGTGCTGGACAACCGGGTGACGATCGACCTGCGCCGGGTCAGCTGGTTCGGCCTGCGGATGCCGCGCCGGATCATCGGCACCCCCGCGCTGCTGCTCGAACAGCTGCCGAATCAGGCCCGCATCGCGCACGCCACCAGGGAGGGCGACCTCGTCCGGTTCCGGGTGGAACTGCCCGAGATCACCGGCTCGTTCGACCTGGCGCAGATGCGGTCCGCGATCGTCGCCGGGACCACGCTGATCGTGTTCTGATCAGCCCTGCGCCTGCCACCACTTCTGCAGCGCGGCCTCGGCCTCGTCCCTGGTCATCGGCCCGCGATCGAGCCGCAGCTCCTTGAGGAACCGCCACGCCTTACCCACCTCGGGTCCCGGCGGCAGGCCGAGCAGCTCCATGATCGCGTTGCCGTCCAGGTCGGGCCGGACCTTGGCCAGGTCCTCCTGCTCCTGCAGCCGCGCGATCCGCGCCTCCAGCTCGTCGTAGGTGGCGCGCAGCGCCGCGGCCCGGCGCTTGTTGCGCGTCGTGCAGTCGGCCCGGACCAGTTTGTGCAGGCGAGGCAGCAGCTCGTCGGCGTCGGTGACGTAGCGGCGCACCGCCGAATCGGTCCACTGCCCCTTGCCGTACCCGTGAAACCGCAAGTGCAGGAACACGAGCCGGGCCACGTCCTCGGTGAACTGCTTCGGATACTTCAGTGCCCGCATCCGTTTGCGCACCATCTTCGCGCCGACCACCTCGTGATGGTGGAAGCTGACGCCGCCGCCCGGCTCGTTGCGTTTGGTGTCCGGCTTGCCGATGTCGTGCAGCAGCGCGGCCCAGCGCAGCACCAGATCCGGATCGCCCTCCTCGAGGTCGATCGCCTGCTGCAGGACGGTCAGCGAATGCCAGTAGACGTCCTTGTGCTGGTGATGCTCGTCGATCTCCAGCTTCATCGCGGGCACCTCGGGCAGCACCCGCTGCGCCAGGCCGGTCTCGCACATGATGTTGATGCCGTCGATCGGATGCGCGCCGCCGATCAGCTTGTCCAGCTCGACCCGGACCCGCTCGGCGGTGATCCGATCGATCTGCTCGGCCATCTCGGTGATCGCCGCCCGCACCCGCGGATGCAGTTCGAAACCGAGCTGCGCGACGAACCGCGCCGCCCGCAGCATCCGCAGCGGATCGTCGTTGAACGAATCCTGCGGTGCGGCAGGGGTATCCAGTAGGCCCGCGAGCAGCGCGTCCATCCCGTTCAGCGGGTCGACGAAGTCGAGCGTGCCGTCCGCGCCGATGCGCACCGCCATCGCGTTCACCGTGAAATCCCGGCGCACCAGGTCGTCTTCGAGCGAATCGCCGAAGGTCACTTCGGGATTGCGGGACACCCGGTCGTAGTTGTCGGAGCGGAACGTCGTGATCTCCAGCTGCTGGCCGGATTTCGACCCGCTCACCGTCCCGAACGCCAGACCCCCGGTATCCCACAGGTGATCGGCCCAGCCGCGCAGCAGCTCCTGCACCTGTTCGGGGCGCGCGTCGGTGGTGAAATCCAGGTCGGTGCCCAGCCGGCCGAGCACCGCGTCGCGCACGCTGCCGCCCACCAGATACAGCTCGTACCCGCGTGCCGCGAACATCTCGCCGAGCGGCGTCAGCACATCGGACAGCCTGCCCAGCGTCACCGCCGCGGCAGCCAGCAATCGGGTACGTCTATCCAGCTCTGCGTCCTCGGACTTGGGCGAAACCACGAATCGGCAGCTTACTGTGCTGACCTCGCCCCAGTGCTCGCGATCTCGGGTGAACCTCGCTCGCGGCGCTGCGGCCGTCAACACCGCAAACCCAACACAGTAGGATTGCTTGGTGTCTCCGGCCGATCGCGCGAACAGTCGACGCCGCCAGCCTCGGCGCCGCGGTTCGGCCGCCAATGCGGCGAAACCGCGCATGCGCACGGTGCGGGAAACCTCCGCGGGCGGGCTGGTCGTCGACGGTTTGGACGGCCCGCGCGAACAACGCAGCGCGGCGCTGATCGGCCGTACGGACCGGCGCGGGCGGTTGCTGTGGTCGCTGCCGAAGGGGCACATCGAGGAGGGGGAGACCTCCGAGCAAACCGCGATCCGTGAGGTGGCCGAGGAGACCGGGATCAACGGTGTGGTGGTGGCCGAACTCGGCAGCATCGATTACTGGTTCGTCACCGAGGGCCGCCGGGTACACAAGACGGTGCATCATTATCTCTTGCGTTCCACCGGCGGCGAACTGTCCGACGCCGACGTGGAGGTCACTCAGGTGGCGTGGGTCCCGTTGAGCGAGTTGAATTCTCGACTGGCCTACGCAGACGAAAGACGTCTGGCCGAGGTGGCGAACAAGCTGATCGACCGGATGGAGACCGGCAAGCGATGACCCAGACTTTTCGGCGTCGCGCAGCGATTCCGTTGGGGATCTTCGTCGCGCTCCTGACCATCCTCGGGTCGGGGACGACGCTGCCGCTGCTGGCGCCGCCCGCGGCGCAGGCCCAGCCCACCGGTTCCGGAACGGTGTCCGGACCGAAATTCCTGAAACTGTCCGTGGATTCGGTGAGCCCCACCGCGGTGACCACGACGAGCGACCCGGTGGTGACGGTGTCGGGCCGGGTCACCAACATCGGTGATCGCGCGGTCAAGGACATCAGCGTCCGTATCCAACGGGCGGCCGCGATCACCGAGCCGGGCAACCTGCGCGCCGCGCTGCGCCTCGATCAGGTCAACTACGAGGTGAACGGCCCGTTCGAGGACGTCGCCCCGCAGCTCGCGCCCGGCCAATACAAGCAGTTCTCGGTGAGCATCGCGCTGCGGCCGGGTAGCGGCACGAGCAGCTCGCTCGATATCAGCAAGCCCGGCGTGTATCCGTTGCTGTTGAACGTCAACGGCGAACCGGCCTTCGGCAAACCCGCCCGCCTCGACGACGCCCGCTTCCTGCTGCCGGTGCTCGGCTTGCCGCCCGGGTCGAAAAGCGCCGACGCGGCGGAGGCGGTGTCCGCGCCGACCGACGCGCCGGTGGCGACGACGCTGCTGTGGCCGCTGGCCGACCGGCCGCGGATGGTCGCGGGCCTCGCCGGCTCGGTGGACGGGAAGGTCGAGCTCACCGACGACGAACTGGCCGCCTCGCTCGGCAAGGACGGCCGGCTCGATCAGCTGCTCGGCGCGCTGGAGAGCGTGTTCGACCTGACGCCGGGCCGCGATCGCACATTGCTGTCCTCGGTGTGCCTCGCGGTCGATCCCGATCTGCTGCTCACCGTGGACGCGATGACCAAGGGCTATCGGGTGCTGGCCAGCCCGTCCGATCCCGACGGTGCGACCCGGGCGGGCGCGGGCGCCGCGCAGGCACAGACATGGCTGGACCGGTTGCGCGCGCTCGCCGGCTCGATGTGCACGGTGGCGTTGCCGTTCGCGCAGGTCGACCTGTCCGCGCTGGCCGCGGTGAACGACCCGGACCTCTCGGCGCGGGCGATGAACGCTCCCGCCGAGCTCGTCGATTCGATCCTCGGCGTCAAATCGGTGCGCGGGGTGAGCCTGCCGGATTCGGGCAGCATCGACGCGAACGCGGGAACGCTGCTGCGCAGCCACGGTTTCGGCACGGCGGTGCTCGCCGACACCGCCGTCGCACCGGAGGGCACCGCGGGCACCTCCGAGGTTTCGCAGCAGACGGCGACGCGCGGCGACACCAAGACGCAGACCACGACGACCCAGGTGCCCGACACCGGCGCCCCGGAAGTGGTGCGCCTGCCCGCGATCACCGCGCCGGTGCCGCCCGCGCCCGCCGCACCCGAACCCACCGCCTCGGCCACGTCGCACGGTCAGTCGCCGAGCAGCGCAGGGGCGTCCAGTACCGCGGCCACGCCGAGCGGCACCTCGGCGCCGAACAGCGGCGCCGCCCCGAACGGCGCGCAACCCACCCTGCCCGCGGGCGATGCCGCGCTACACGCCGCGACCTTCGATATCTGGTCCGCGACGGCGCTGGCCGCGGTCGGCTCGGCCAACCCGCCGACCCCGTCGTTCACGCCCGCCTCGGTGCGCTACGAGGTCAGCAACGATTCGCGCGCCGCCCGGCTGCAGGACGCGCTCGGCGCGATCTCCTGGTCGGCGCTGAATCCGCAACCGGACCAACCGCGTTCGATGCTGCTCGTCCCGCCCCAGCAGTGGGGCGCGAACCGTGAGGAGGGCAAGGCGCTGCTGCGCCAGCTCGAGCTGCTGTTGCGGGCGAACCTGGCGACCCCGCGGCCGTTCCAGGAACTCGTCGCGCAGCCGACCGACCCGAAACCCTATGAGCTGGACTACCTCGCCCAGGCGGCGCAGGACGCGGTACCCGGCCGGTTCAGCGATCCGGTGCGCGATCAGGGCAAGCGGATCAGCGAACTGATGCGGGCGATCGTCGACGTCCCGGAGATCAAGCCGAGCCCGGCGGAGTTCCTCACACCGCTGCGCGACGATCTGATCCGGGTGCTGAGCTCCTCGGACCGGCGCACCGGCGACGCCACCCAGGCGGACACCTTCGCCCAGCGCCGCATCGACCAGACCACCCGGACGATGGACAAGCTCTATCGCTCGGTGACCGTGCTCCCGCCGGGCGGGGTGTACACGCTCGCGTCCGAGCAGAGCCCGTTGCTGCTGGTCGCGCGCAACGACCTACCGGTCTCGATCCGGATCAAGTTCCGCATCGAGGCGCCCCGCGAGACGAAGATCACCGACCTCGGCGAGCAACAGCTGCCCCCGCGCGGGACACGCTCGTTCCAAATCCCGACCGAGGTGAGCGACAGCCGTAACCTGGTGATTCCGATCTCCCTTACCACACCCGACGGCATCCCGCTGGGCGATGCCACACAGGTCTCGGTGCGTTCGAACGCCTATGGTCAGGCCCTGGCAATAATTACGGCATGCGCCGCCCTGCTGCTATTCCTGCTGATCGTGCGCCGCTTGTGGCGGCGGTTCCGCGGTCAGCCCGACGTCGCCGACGAGGGGCTCGATCCGCCGCTGCGCCGGCGGGTCATCCGCTACGGACGCGCCAAGCAGCGGGCCATACAACAGCAGGAGCATCAGGAGGCACAGTGAAGGACGGTCATCTAGCGTCCTCCGCTGTCGCCCGATCCGCCCATCGCATGCTGTGCGCCGGCACCAGCCCCCGCTACCGGATTTGGACGTCCGGCAAACCACAGTGGCAGAGTGGAGGACAATCGCTGCAGGCTCGCAGCAGCGCAGGGGTGGTGCGAGCGATGGGCGGTACCAGGAGGAACGGTGAGCGAGTCAGTATTCCCGCCGCTCACCGACCGGATCGGCCCGAGCAGTCCCGCCGGGGCACGGATGCGGCGCGTAACGATCCCGCAGCACTGCTCGTCGGCGCCGACCGGGTGCGGCTGCCCCGCGGAAAACAGGAGGCATGATGAGCGACGATGATCCATCGGCGCATCGGCCTCGATCCGATCGGCGCGACGGGCCACCGGCCCGTCGGGCGCCGGTTGCGCCGTGGGAACGGCTCCCGCCCCAGGCGGAGGCGGAGGAGCCGGATATGAACCCCGGCCCCTACGATGCCCCGCCGCCGCGAGTGCCGCAGGTCAGTCGTCCGTCGGCGCCGCCGCAGCGGATACCGCCGGGGCAGCGCGTGCCACCCGGACCCGCGCAACGTCCGCCGGGTCCGCCCCAGCGGCCCGCACCCGCACCGCATCCCGGTCAGCGGCAGTACCCGGCGCAGCAGCCGCCGC